>CAXXVT010000001.1:0-168075 GCA_963676215.2 Opitutales bacterium
TTGGTAGCCAGCTCATCATCCGCAACGGAAATAGCCTTGAGTGCCTCGAAAGCTTGATCTCAGAAACCAACGCAAAGGCGGTCTTTTGGAATCGACGCTACGAACCCTCTGTCATTGCCCAAGACGCCCACATCAAGCAGAGCCTTAAAAACAAGGGCACTCGAGCCCAGAGCTTCAACTCATCACTGTTGGCGGAACCATGGGAGATCCAAAACAAGTCCGGCAAACCTTTTCAGGTTTTCACACCTTTCTGGAAACATCACCGAAATAACATTCCGTTCACCAATCCGTTACCAACCCCTCCAAAAAACTCATTCACTAAAAATACCAAACTCCACAGCATTGCCCTGAAATCGCTCAATCTTCTACCGAGTCGCCAGTGGGAAAGTGGGTTTTGGGATCGCTTCACTCCCGGTGAAACCGGCGCAACGCACGCTCTCCAACAATTTCTCAAAGACGGCATCATCAGCCAATATGAAGAAAGTCGCAATCGGCCAGACTTGCCGTATACCTCACGGCTCTCCGCGCACCTCCACTTTGGTGAAATATCTCCGAGGCAAATAGTTTCAGAAATCCAATGCACAGGGATCAACGATACCAGAGGAGCTACAGTATTCCTTAGCGAAATCGGGTGGAGGGAATTTGCCTACCACCTTATTTATCATTTCCCTCACACAACCGAAAATTCGCTCAAGGCAAAATTTGAAATTTCCCATGGGAACCCGACTCCCGGCACCTAGAAAACTGGAAAAGAGGCACAACTGGGATCCCCATCATTGACGCAGGAATGCGTGAACTTTGGCAAACAGGATGGATGCACAATCGGGTACGCATGATAGTCGGGTCCTACTTGGTAAAAAACTTACTCGTCCCGTGGCAGGAAGGGGCAAAATGGTTCTGGGATACCCTTGTCGATGCGGATCTAGCCAGTAACACCCTTGGATGGCAGTGGGTCGCCGGTAGCGGAGCAGACGCAGCCCCCTACTTTCGCATTTTTAACCCGATTCTGCAGTCACAAAAATTCGACCCAAACGGGAACTACATCCGCACCTGGGTCCCCGAACTCAGCTCAGTGAACTCAAAACTCATACATACACCCTGGCGATCTCCTGAAATATTAAAATCGACCCACTACCCCGAAAAACGCATCAGCCTTATTGAATCAAGAAATCGCGCACTAGAAGCATATGAATCAATGCAAGCATCGCATTCATAACACAACCCATCTCTTTCCATGTACGAATTTAAACAAACGACCACCCTAAACTACCCCATCCAATCGGTATTCGATTTCTTCTCGAATGCCGAAAATCTTGAGCGAATCACACCACCTATCGTTGGATTTAGGATTACCACACCCACTCCTATCGAGATCCAGGAGGGCACAATTATCGACTATCGATTGAAAATCCACGGTCTCCCCATCCGATGGCGCACACTCATTAGCACTTGGGAACCTCCCTATCGGTTTGTAGACGAACAGCTAAAAGGACCTTACCGACAGTGGATTCACAAGCACTCTTTTGAATCCATCGAAGACGGCGCGGCCACTCAAATGACTGATCACGTGCAATACTCAATCTTCGCCGGGAAATTGGTACACTTTATCATCAAAAAAGATATCGCATCTATTTTCGACTACCGCACTAAAGTGATTAAAACCATTTTTCCATAATCAAACCACACTCATTCATCAATAACTCAAAAACAGAAACATCATGAACAACTATCAAATCACCACAGATGACCTCAACGCCATGGTTTCAATGATCGCATATTATCATGCGAAAATTCGTGAAGGCAGCCAGGTGCTTGGCGAATCCTTTGACCTCATCTCAGAAGAGCTCATTTCCGAAATTTCGGATTTTATTGAAATCGAAAACCCCAGTCTCGAACTATCACCGATCACAACAGCGCCCTAAAAAGGAACCAACAACAGGTGAACGACATAACTCACCCCAACCCATTCTTCGCATGAAAATTCTTGTCACTGGCGCAACAGGCTACGTTGGAGGACGTCTAATTCCTAGACTTCTTGACCAAAATCACGAGGTCACTGTTTTAGTTCGCAATCCTTCCAATATAAAAGGACGTCCCTGGAGTGACGATGTCCGAGTCATCCATGGAGACCTATTGCTCGACGAAAACCTCAAATTACCGGAGGATACTGAAGTAGCCTATTACCTCATTCATTCCATGGCTGGGTCAGAAGATTTCGCAACCCAAGACGCAAAGGCTGCACAGAATTTCCTCAATGCGATTTCGGACAATTCTCATGTCATATATCTGGGAGGGATAGCACCAGAGGCCGCAAACCCCTCCAAACACTTGGCAAGCAGATTGGAAGTAGGACAAATCCTTCGCTCCCACTCCCTCACCACTGAGTTTCGAGCTGGCCCCATCATTGGATCTGGCTCTGCCTCATTTGAAATGGTTCGAAATCTGACAGAACGCTTACCGATCATGATTGCACCACGGTGGGTCAACAACGAGGTAAGACCCATCGCCATACGGGATATGCTCGAATACCTCCTACAGGCAGCGGCATCCCGACCTTGCGGCATTTATGACATTGGAGCCGATCCATTGAGATTCATCGACATGATGCTCCAGTGGGCTAAAGTTCGTAAACTCAAACGCTGGATCATTCCCATACCCTTATTGGCACCGTGGCTTGCCGCACGCTGGGTCGGTTTAGTGACACCCATTCCAAATCGCATTGCAGTACCACTCGTAAAAGGGATGCAGACTTCGATACTTGGAAACACGAATGAAGCCAAAAATCAATTCCCAACTATCCGACCCATGCCCTATCTTGACGCGGTTCAACTTGCTAAAAACCGCATCGAACAGAATTTCATCGAAACTCGCTGGAGCGGAGCTCTTGGAAATCAGCGCTCTTTCATCTTGGAGGAAAAAGAAGGGATCATTCACGAGACTCGCAGCATGCATACTTCCGCCAACCCAGAATCGGTATTTCGGGTATTCTGCTCCGCCGGAGGTGAAACGGGTTGGTTCGCCTGGAACTGGGCCTGGAAAATCCGAGGCCTAATCGACCGCATTATCGGAGGCCCGGGGATCCGCCGAGGGAGACGACATCCCGTTGAGGTTTTCCCCGGTGAAGCAATTGACTTTTGGAGGGTCGAAGAAGTCAGCAAAAATAAACTCCTTCGCCTTCGCGCAGAAATGAAAGTTCCTGGCAACGCATGGCTCGAGTGGAGCGTTGAACCCATCAATGGCAGTGGTTCCGAAATTAAACAAACCGCGTTTTTCAATCCCAGCGGCGTATCCGGTCGGCTCTATTGGATCCTACTCTATCCCATTCATGGATGGATCTTTAACGACATGATTAAAGAAATCGTTCGCAGAGCAGAAAAATCAAACTGAGTCATTTCGTCTCTCAACAAACCTCGACCACAGCACTGAGCCATATTGTCCCTTTAAAGAATTTCCGACTAAACCTTTTGTTGTTGATAAGCAAGCACTTATGATTTTTCAGATTTTGGCAGAATAGTTGCATAGTAGGAGTTGTTCGAAAAGAACCATCAACAACAAACCTATTTCAACATCAACAAAGGAGAAAAACATATGAAACTCATTAAATACGATAACAGTAGCCTGGATCCATTCACCAACCTTGACCGGTGGTTAGACGATGCCTTCTTCAGTCTCGATCGTAATCCATTTTACAATCGATTCCTGACAAAGGAAGGTTCATCGAATCAATTGCCCGTTAATCTCTATGAGGACAAGGATAACTACTACGTCACTGCGGAACTTCCCGGTCTGAGCAAAAAGGACGTGAAGATCGAACTCGAAAACGCAGTGCTCTCGATCTCAGGGGAGCGGAAAATTAAAAAGGGCGAAAATGAGACCGTTTTTAGCTTCAGTCGATCCATCACTGTTGGAGACGACGTGAATGGACCGAAAGTAAAAGCTAACATGCAAAATGGGGTGCTAACGGTAACTCTTCCGAGACAGGAAGAAAGAAAACCGCGAAGTATCACCGTTTCATAAGGGGAACAGAATAGAAACTGAATAAGGATAAAACGGGGAGGCAGGGGTGCCTCCCCGGCTCCCATAAAAAATCTAAATAACATCAATCATCAAAAAGAAATTATCATGAACTCAACACTTTCAAAACCAGAATCCGGCACAACGGAAACAACCAGCAATGCGAACTACCGTCGCCCGGCATATCAAGTACACAACTTGGAAGGCGCTTACGAGGTGCATGTCCACGTACCAGGATGCAACAAAAACGGTATCGATATTCACCAGGAAAAAGACACGCTTACCATACAAGCTACCCGCGAAAATGTAACAAACGGAGATTGGAAACTCCTACATCGCGAATTCCGCGATGCCGACTTTCAGCTCAAGTTGAATCTAAACGTCAACATCGCAGCCGATAGCATCTCTGCCAAAACTGAAGAGGGTATCTTAAAAATCCATCTCCCGATCGCGGAAGAAGCCAAGCCACGTCAAATTAGCGTCGACTAATATCGGAAGCTTTAAAATTCTCAACCATCAACATTCAAAGCCACCCTTCGGGGTGGCTTTTTTCGTTGGTTCAAATTCGAACTTCCCTATTTACACCGAAAGGTCATGATGGAGCTCTACTTTCATGAACAATCGATCCCAACAGCAAAAAGGACTCTTTTCGGTCGCACTTGCATTTGCGGTTTGGGGCATTGTCGTCATTTTCTGGAAACAATTGGGAGCGTTTGGATCTATTGAACTCATCATCCATAGGTTGATTTGGGGTTTCGTTTTCGCCTCGCTCACGGTCTTTTTACGAGGGAATCTCTCCGTTTTATTAAACGCGCTAAAAGATAGGCGTCAGATTCGCATTCATTTCATCAATGGAACGTTAATCACGATCAATTGGTTAAGTTATGTATATGCCATCACCCATAATCATATTCTGGAGGGCAGTCTCGCGTATTTCATGGTGCCAATTCTGAACACGGCCATGGGGTTTCTTATCCTCAAGGAGCGATTGAGGCCACTTCAATGGATTGCCATCAGTTTGGCCACACTTGGGGTTGCAAATGAAATCATCCAGTTTGGTCGACTCCCCTGGCTTGCCCTTATCATGGCATTCACTTTCGCATTTTACGGCATGAACAAAACCAAGAGTGAGTTGGGGCCACTCACCAGTCTCACAATGGAGATCACCTTGATTCTCCCATTTGCCCTAGTTGCATTGGTTCTGCTCCACGTAAAAGGCATGACCGTCATGGATCCAACATCCTCCCAGGACTGGCTTTGGATGATGGCAACAGGCATCATCACCATCGTTCCCCTCATTCTATTTGCATTTGGAGCAAAGAGAATTCAACTCACCACTATCGGAGTATTCCAGTTTATTGCTCCTACACTGAAGTTTTTCCTGGGAGTATTCCTTTACCACGAAGCATTTTCGTCCTCTAAACTCATCACTTTTGCTCTAATCTGGATCGCTCTGGCCATCTACCTCTACCATCTTTTTACTCAGAATTCAGAAATTCAGAAAAACTCGTAACCTCTTTATCTTGGAAATGAGAGACATACCACTTTACGACACCCATCTTCACGTGCAAGACCCACGATTTGATGCCCATCAAAAACAGTGGATAACCGAGCTCGATGGATCCGGTTTAGTTGAATGCATTGTCAATGGCACATCGCCAAACGATTGGAATCAAGTTTCTGAAGTTTCAAAACACAAAAAAATTCGGCCAGCCTTCGGTTTGCATCCATGGAAATTGGACGAAATGAGTGATGACTGGTTTGAGAATCTACAGTCAAAACTTCAATCTCATCGCGGAGCAGTCATCGGTGAAATCGGGTTGGATAAGTGGATCCGAGATCCCCAATTTGAGCGACAAATTGAGATCTTCAGACAGCAACTAAAACTGGCGTCGGCACTGGACCTTCCTCCCACAATCCATTGTCTCAAAGCGTGGGGTCACATGCTATCCATATTGGAAAAATACCATACACTCCTCCCCGGCTTTTTACTGCACTCTTATTCCGGACCGATAGAAATGGTTGAGAACTTCCTCGAATTGGGTGCCTACTTTTCGATTTCTGGCTATTTTGCTAAACCTGAAAAAAAGAACAAACTGGAAGCCTGGAAACGAATACCCCTTGATCGCATCCTCATAGAAACGGACGCGCCGGATATGTTGCCACCACCAGAGCTTCAGATGCGCCCAATTGCGGATAAGGAGCATCACCCCCTCAATCATCCTGCCAATATCGAATCCATCTACAGCTGGGCATCCGAATGGTTTGGCTTTTCAAAAGTTGATGAGTTTGCCCGCCAAATCGAGAGCAACTATCGGCGTCTATTTGGACGACGGTAGGCGTTTACACTTCATCCATTGTCCGCGGTATCGTATTTAAAGAATTCTCTTTCTTTGATGAGATTGACTACCTTAGCTGGCACAAATTCCTCCCAACTCGAATCCCCCGATTTTATCTTTTCACTGATAACTTTCGATGGATGATAGGGAAGTGGTTTGGCAGGTGTAGGCAAATCCACAATGTATCCATTATCCATCAAATAAAGATGAAGATGATACAGATGCTTGGGCAAATCTAACTCTTTTGAGGTCAAAGGTTTCCCTGAAGACTCTTCCACGGAAGGATACACATAAACCTTAAGTCTGTTTTTAAACAATCGCCCGAAAGATTCCAGAATACCACCTGGCAAATCTTCATAGTATTTTTCTCTAAAAATCTCTCTCATCAATGGCTGGCCAATCACAATGCCCACCATATGCTGGGTGTATTCTGCCAAATACTGCTGTAGCCGGTAAAACTCACCCATGTCGGATATGAGCACATACTTCCGCATTGCACCGATACAGTCTACTCGAGCAAGGAAATCATTGTAATCGATTTCTCCCGACGACAGCAGGTTGCGCATCGTTATTTCCATAATCTCGATGGGTCGAGACCCTTCAATTCCTTTCTCCTGAAGAAATCGAGCCCGGCCCTTCTCCATCATGTCGATGTTAACCTTGGTCACAGGCCTGAAAAAACCACGCTCTAACAGAACCGACTTCTTATAAAAGGAATCACTGGGTTGAAGAATCTCGCCGTCGGGACTAAATAAGGCAGCCTGGCAAATCCCCTTCTCCACCATTTTCAATGAAGCGATCCTATTGTCATGACATTCGAGATCGTCACCCGACATCTTAAACATATCGATTTCGATGCGATGAGACGCGATGCCATCCACAAGAGACTCCAGCATGAGATCAATGTTGTCCCAATACATATAAGCCGCATAAATAAGGTTCACCCCCATAATGCCGATGGCTTCCTGCTGAGCCAAAGTCTCAGTATCTAGCAATCGATAGTGCAGGATGATCTGGTTCACAGGCCCGCCCGGCGTCATCTGTAATCTCACTCCTGTCCATGCATGACATTCCGAGGCGTGTGGTATCCTTTGGCGACCACTGTGTTAGCGAATACGAAAAACCGGGTTTGCGAACCCCGCTTCATGGAAAGTCGCTCCTCCAATAAATAATATTCGTGGTCGAGCATTTCGACCAAACGTTCCTGACTCACATAGCGCTCAGCCGGGCCATAAATCGCATCACTAAAGGTCATGTCATAAGCAGACATACTTTTCGCTACCGTCCCGGAGGCCCCTCCGACTCGGAAAAACCAACGCGCTACCTCCTGCCCAGCCCCAATCTCGGCAAAGGTACCATAGAAGCTATTATCCAGATTGATCTGCTGGGCCTTCTCGTGAGTGGAAAAGTTTTTCTTTACGATTTTATTAGTAGCAGCGCTCATGAGTTTTCTTGGTTTCGGAGTAGGGAAACATACATGCCCCCAAACTCCGGGCAAACCGTTTCCACAATTTACCAAATGCGCTTATGCCTGGATCTGATTATTGTAGAGTTTTTGATAGAGAGTATTGCTCTGCATCAACTCATTATGGGTGCCGTTGCCAACAAGCTTGCCGTCTTCCAATACAATAATGCGATCCACAAACCGAATACTACTAAATCGATGGGCAATAATGAGAGCAGTCACATCCTTAAACAATTCGCCAAGGGCCAATTGGATTTTCTCTTCACTTTCACTGTCCAATGCTGATGTCGCCTCGTCCATAATAAGAATCGGGGCTTTCCTCAGAAAGGCACGGGCAAGGGCAATGCGTTGCTTCTGCCCGCCCGAAAGATTGAGTCCACGCTCTCCTGCTTGAGTATCGTATCCATTGGGTAAACTAAGAATGAAATCATGAATAAAGGCCTTTTTTGTAGCTTCAATGATCTCTTCCGTTGACGCATCAGGTTTCCCCAATTTCAGATTTTCCAAAAAGGTTCCAGAAAACAAAACAGGTTCTTGAAGCACAACGGCAATATTGTCCCGCAAGTCAGTTAAACTCACGTCCTGAACGGCTTTCGAATCGATAGTAATCTTGCCTTTTTCTACATCGTAAAATCGAGGAATCAATTGAATCAATGTGGATTTTCCAGCGCCACTAGGCCCCACTACCGCAACCTTTTCACCCGGCTTTACCATGAAGCTGATCTGATCAAGGGTAGGCTCATCCCCATAGGCGAAACTCACATCATCAAACCGAATTTCCCCTTTCACATCGTGCAATGAAACTGGATTTTCAGGATTCTTAATCGCAACAGGCATCTCTGTCACTTCCTCAATCCGTTCAAGCGCACCCTTACCTCGCTCAAATCTGCTATTCAATACACCCAGTTTCTTGACGGGTTCGTAACACAAGTACAGAGCCGCCATAATGGACAAAAGATCACTCAGAGATAACTTCAAAAAATAGGCGACGATCAACGCAATGCTGACACCAAATACAGTAATGATCTCAATGGTTGGAGAAAGCGCATGATAATAAGCCACGACGCGGATTTGCGTATGCACAAACTTTTTTAGATGCGATGCAAAGTTCCCGAAAAACCGATCCTCTGCATTAAATATGCGGATCTCCCGTCCCCCTAAAACGGCATCTGATACCATTTGAGAGATATCCCCCAACTCTTCCTGCTGAGTTTTGACTTTTTTGAACAACTTCTTTCCAAATGCCTGAACGGGAACTACACAAATAGGGATCACCAACAACGCCGCCAACATCATCGAAAAATGCGGATTCAAAATGGACAGAATGACCATAAAACCCAATCCCCCGACAAGCTGAAGTGGCTGCTTGATGACATCCACTGCGCTTTCCGTAAACGCTTGCTGTATAATCGTAAAATCGGCCGTCATCCGGGAAACCAAATCCCCCAATCCGTTTTTGTTGAAATACCCTACCTCGATATCCAGTAACTTTCGATAGTACCGACTCCGAAGTTCTTCCAGAATCAGGATGCCACCTTTGTTGATAAAATACACACTCAGATAACCCGAGAGTCCACGAAGCGCAAAAACAATGGGGATAGCCAATGCGACCAAAACCAACTGTCCGACCTCCATTGAGCTCTCATCTGAGAATATGCGGGGAAATACATATTTCACCATGCCGGGAATCCCAGCGCCACTTGACACACCAAAAATAATACCAAAAAATATCCCCCATACGTAAAAATGCTTTCCGTATTTGAGTCCTTTAATATAAGGCCAGAATCTTTTCATTTTGGATGGTAATTGTCGCTACTTAGGGCAGTTGACTTCCTAGCACATTGTATCCATGGAAAGCGCTGGTCAATTCGCATCTTCCTTCGCGACTTCGAGTCCGAAATACTCCCCAAATGGAATCCAATCTGGGTTCATTTTCCATGCATAAGGATCTTCTGGAGTCCACGCATCAGTCAAACTGCTATGCTTCTTGCCCTCTAGCTGGATGCCAAAACGTTGCGGAACCTGCGTTGTCTTCGCAAACCGTAAACTGTCGGCACTGTCATCCATCACCATCAGCACATCGAGATAATGATCGCGCATCGCTTTGGCTAATTGACCGTCACTTTTCTTTTCTCCAAAGAGATCATGGGCCACATCCACACACTTCGGATGTCGCTGCTGGAAAGACTCAGCCTCGTCGGATATCAGGGTAATCTCTGCATCGGGTCGGCTCTTGCGAAGGGCTGCAAGGAATTCAAGCGCTTTACCCTTCTCCGACTCGATATTCTGATGCAATAATGCGATCCGAGTCTTCCTTAGAGGGAAGACAGAAAAATTAGTAATTTTCTTTCTATGATTCATCCCTAGACGTTCAAACGGCCGGAACAAAATCTTCCAACGATTATGACTCCACAACCAATCAACCAAAAGATCATCCGATGATTTTATTGTGTCTTCCAGCCATTGATTCGAAGCAAGTGTCAGCGAAGCAGCATCGAGTTCTGCAACCCGCAACTCATCCATAATAACAGCAGCTCGCCAAAAATCAGTACGATGACAACCAATCGCAACAGGGATTGCTTTGTATTTCTGAGCCAACAGACCAGGCAACTCGGTCGCAGATGTAACTCGCCCAAAGAAAGGAATCAGACTCCCGGAATCCCGAGTATTTTGATCGAACAAAAGAATGCTCATGCCCTTCTTTCGAAGCACCTCGCCCATACGCTTAATGCCCTTTTTTCTAGAAACCAACTCAAATCCGGTTCGAGAACGATGCTTCACAATCAGATCATTGATCAGACTGCTTTTATGAGGACGATACATGACGGCAGTCTTGGGAAATTCAAAATCCACCATATTGGGCCACTCATTGTAGGCCTCGATCATAGAAAAATGGGCAGCAAATCCGACAATGGGTTCCTTTCTTGCAATCAACTCCTGAAAGAGCGCATTCACCTCAGGCGGGACCTCCAATATACCCTGCATTCGTTTGTGCGAAAAATGCGGACTTGCCAGTGTAAACAATCCCATCTCAACCGTCCTGAAGCACACCCGCTTGACGGTTCGACGCAACCATTCGGGTGATCGTTCAGGGAACGCATGATGAAGATTCGAATAAATTATCTGTAGGCGCTTCGAAGGAACCGAATAAAACAAGACGGCTAGAAAACCACAAAACACCTTCACCAAAGGTTCAGGTGTTTTTGAAAGAATCCAACCAATAGCGATGAGGATACGAAACATAAAAAACTTGTTCGCGTAAAAACTCGGTCTATTTCTTCCCGTAAAGCTGCGGGTTCAGACTCGGATCGTTATACATCTTAAACTGAAAATACACCCGGTAAGCCCGCTTCCCCTCACGAATTTCATCCAAGAACTGTGCTAAAATTGCCTGCAAATCTCCCCGTTGCTGACGCAGTACCGTCACCTTCTCCTCACACTTCTTCACATGCTCCTCCGTAGCATCGGCTCGCTCCGCTTGCTCGATCATATGATACAACTTCAGTGCCATTATCGATAGTCGATCCATGATCATGCCCGGAGTCTCCGAATTGATTGGAGCGTTTTCCACGTCTGGCTTCAGTTCCTCAAAGAGAAATTGATCGATACGTTCGATGAAGTCGTTACGTTGCTGGTTGTAAGCATCAATCGCTCGCTTCGCATGGTAAACATACTCAAAGCCCATGTCTTCGCGACGAGCACAATCTTCCTGATGCCACAAATTGTAATTGCGGCGATGGTTCCCATGCACAAATGCCCAAACACCTTCGAGGTCTGTTGGGTCCTTATCCTCTTGGTGCCAGTCCGATGTCCACTGCACTTGTTTCTCAGCAATTTCGCTAGCTGTGATTTTCATAGCACACCATTAGTTTAAGCTCCCTCTCGGATCAATCCCAATTATCGGGCCCCAAGATGGATTCGCGCAAAATCCGCCACCTACACCACAAGTCTTGGTTTCAGTTATTCATCCACTGACAATTCATGAATAAGAAATTGATAAACAGCCACCGTCTGCTCAATTTGCTCCGAAAGCGGAGTACCCTGCCCGTGACCCGCATTGAAACTGGTGCGAAGCAAAACGGGATGAGAAGATGCTGTCGCTGCCTGCAAACGAGCGGTCATTTTCCGGGATTGCATTGGGTCCACCCTCGGGTCGTTCGCACCCGTCAAAAACAGAACGGAAGGAAATTCGACCCCTTCTTCGACACGATGATAAGGTGAATAAGCATAGAGCGCCTCAAACTGCTCTGAATCTTTTACCGTGCCAAACTCGGGGATATTAAAACTGCCATTAGGAGAGAGTTCGACCCTCAACATGTCGTAAATCCCAACGTAACTTACCACCGCCCGCATCAAGCCGGGATGTTGGGTGAGAAGGGCCCCCATCAACAAACCACCATTGCTGCCTCCCATGATCGCGAGATGTTCGTTATCAGTATAACCGTTATCGATGACATACTCACATGCAGCGGCAAAGTCATCGAAAACATTTTGCTTCTGAGTTAGCATGCCTTCGTGGTGCCACGATTCTCCAAATTCGCCCCCACCCCGTATATTGGCCACAGCATATCCAAATCCACGGTCAAAAAGCAAGCGGAGAGTTTTTCGAAACCGAGGTGTCATATTCACTCCATACCCCCCGTAGCCATAGACGATAAAGGGCATCGGTTCTTCTCTGTTGCGAACCTTCGGAAGCATTATGTTAACTGGGATCGATGTTCCATCTTTTGACATCGCAAATTCACGCTTCACATCAATATCGTCGAATGACACAACCGACGCTGTGGAAATCGCCAGCTTTTCAGTTTTTTGATCCGCAGCATGAAACCGGTAGAAATAACGGGGATGCGTATATGAGATCGTTCGAAAAAGAACATCATCGGTGCCAATCGCGTTCATGCCATCGACGTCAGCTACTGTCTCCTGGTCAGGGCTCTGCATTGCTTTTCCGGTGTGCTCAAAAACTCTGATTTCCGAGGGCCCTCCTTTTTGATACAGAACATAAAGCAACGTGCGGGTTGCCAGTATGCTTGGTGGATCCCGATAGAAACTATTAATGATGGTATCATTCCCTTCAGGAATAATTACAGGAGCATTCTCAACATCGAGGGAATCGATATCCACTTTGAGGATTTTGCCCTTGGGGGCTGATTCGCGAGAAAGCACAAAAAGGGTGTCGGGACCCCCAAACGTCGCCTGGATCACTTTATCCCCAAAGGTACTAAACTTGGCGCCATTTCCCATCTAAAGACCGTAAATAGTGGGGAAAATTCTCCACCATCGCCATCTTGCACCGTAAGAAGAACCTGACCAGACTCAGGCTCCACTTCGACCTCGTTTTCCGCAATTCGAGGAAAGCCTTTACCCATTTCATAACGATCTTCCGATGGGTCCGATCCCAGTTGATGAAAATACACTTGCTGGTAAAAATTGAGATCCGCTTGCTCTTCGTTCTCCTCTCTCGGGGATGCCGAGTGTAGTAGAATCCGCTATTATCTGGCGTCCATGCCAAGTCTCCACCGGCGGTACCTGTATTCACTCGAGGAATCACCTCGTAAACTCGCTCTCCAGTAAAAAGCATCAAACACGTGCACATCTCCAGCTTCACTGCCCCCGCTCGAAAGCGATACCGCAACAAAGGATCCGTTCAACGCTCGGCTCAAACCAGTCGATGGCGATTGAACCACTATCAGACTCGTGATTCGGGTCGGACGAGGACTCTGCAATCTTCAGGATGATTGGGGTCTGAAAACGCAACCAGAAAGCCTGTTGGAGCGGCGGTTGATGTTTCAATGCAAAATAGACTCCGTTCGACGCCATCACATCAAAATAGCTCACCTCTTCACTTGCCATGATCGATGTCACTTCGTCTCGAATTTTTGTCTGTCCCCACAAGAGATTCGAGGTAATGCTGCGTGGTCTCATTTTGCGCCAAACTCCAGTGATTCACTTCAGGTGCACTGGCATCTTCGAGCCATCGATAATCGTCTACGACCTCAATCCCATGGTAATTGTTCTGCACAGGGCGCTTGGGAGTTTCCGGATATTGCAGCTCCGAAACGAGAGCAGTGGACAGCGAAAAACTGAGAAAGAATAGGATGCTCAATGGTTTCATGACGTTGTTTTATTTCGAATCGAAGAATCTACTCTAAGAAAAGACAGAGGGCAAACCCACACTTTCCTAAGAAAAGCGTTGCGAATGGAAGAGGGAATTCATCTCATGCTGGATCACAAAATTTCGTTGGTCTCCTGTCCAAATGCCCTGGTTTATTTACATTGCACTTAAACAGCTCTTCCCCTCAGGGAGAGGTTTTTCTTTTTTGCGCTCATATCAATCCTCGGTGTGTCACTTGGAGTTGCCGTACTCCTTGGGGTACAAACCATCATGAACGGGTTTGGATATCAAATTCGTGAAAGCTTATTGAAAGTCAATGGGGACATCCGTATCGAGTCCAACCGTGTCATACCCGACTGGAACTGGATGAAAGTCGAAGAATTTGTGGAGTCTATGGATGGAGTGGAACAGGTCAGCCCCTACGCCCACGGGGTCGTGATGCTACAGCACCGCAATCTGCCGTCTTCCTGCTGTGATGGGCATCGATCTCAGTGAAGAAAATCCCTTTATCCCGATTCGCGATTTATGGTGCTGGGGACTTTGATGACCTCAACGATGATTCCATTTTATTAGGTTCTTCTCTGGCTCAACGCATCGCAGCGACAAAGGGTAGCGATGTGGAGCTATTCACCCCTCTCATGCTCGAACGACTCAAACGGGATGAAGTTTTGCTACCGAGGGAAGTTCGTGTGGCAGGTATTTTCCAAACAGGTCGAAACGACGTAGACTCCAATACCGTGATCTCCTCGATGCGGTTGATGCAGGACCTCTATGGACTCGATGACGGCATTCACGGAATGGCTGTTCGTACCACAGAGGGAGCCTCTGTGGAATCAGTTGCAGACCGAATTAATGATGCCCTCCAAGCACCCCTTCGCGCCACCACCTGGCTCGAAAGTAATCGAGAGTATATGTTCGTCCTCCAGTTTGAGAAAACAATGATGACAATCATCATGTTCTTTATCATTCTCGTCGCTTCCTTTTCGATCGCGAGTTCGCTCATGATTTCGGTGATACGAAAAACTCGGGAAATAGGGCTGCTCGTTGCGATGGGGGCTCGATCCCGCGATATTGCGTTGAGCTATTGTTTTCAAGGGCTCATCATTGGCATAACTGGGGTCATTTTTGGCATTTTGTTGCAAGGAATTATTCTGCATTATCGGAATCAAATCGTGTGGACATTCGCAGAGCTCACCAACAGCTCTTCCGCACTGCTTCGGTTTTATCAGTTCAACGATATCCCAGCAAAATACGAGTTAATCGACTTTCAAATTGTATCTGGAATCACGATCTTCATCTGCCTGTTGGCAGGACTGATACCCGCTATGCGAGCGCTTCGGCTCAAACCAGCCGATGCCCTCCGAAGCGAATAAAGACTCAGGATGAATGAAACCAACCATAGCTCCTCAGAGCAGGCCTTATTGAAGGTGAAAGAACTCCGCAAAACTTTCGTAGATTCCGGTAGCACCCATTCATGTACTCAAAGGAGCATCGCTCACCCTTAACAAGGGGGAAAAATATCGCGATTACGGGTCAATCAGGCTCTGGAAAGTCCACGTTTCTCAACACGATTTGCTCCTTGGAGTCTTTTGATGAGGGCAACATCGAATGGAACGGTGTCTCAATTAAAGAGTTAGGAGAAAAAAAGTTGGCTCGGCTTAGAGGAGAGTTTTTTGGATTCATTTTTCAGTCTTATTACCTGATTTCCGAGCTCAATTCGTTTGAAAATGTCCTCATTGCCGCACGATTGATCCACAAAGTAGACCGCGCTAGCCGAGAACGAGCTGAGCACCTGTTGGAGGTTGTTGGGCTAAAAGATCGATTGAAGCACAATGTGCAAAAACTTTCAGGAGGAGAACGTCAACGCGTCGCCATCGCCCGTGCCCTCATGAACAATCCCGATGTGATTTTGGCCGACGAACCCACTGGGAATCTTGATGAATCAACCGCTTCGGAGGTGATGCAGTTGATATTTGACGTATGCAAAGCCAATCAAAATTCCTTGCTCTTGGTGACCCACAACCCCGAATTTGCGAAATTGACGGATAAACAATACATATTGCATGATGGTATTCTTAGCTGAGCTGGAATGTATCAAAAAAGTTGATTGATGGAAGAAGAACAAAAACTTGAACACGACGAGCAGGAAATTCAGGAACCTGCACCGCCCCGAATTATAAAATGTGGTGTTGCTGGAGTCGGATCCCTTGGTCAGCATCATGCTCGGATTTACAGTGCTATGGAGAACTGTGAACTCGCAGGGATTTTTGAATTGGACGATCGTCGTGCAGCAGAAATTTGCGAGCGTCACGGGTGCAAACGTTTCGATTCTATCGAAGCCCTCGGAGATGAGTGTGAAGCCGTCAGTGTGGTGGTTCCAACGGATTACCATCACGGTGTTGCGATTCCGCTTCTCAACCAAAAATGTAACCTGATCATCGAAAAACCCCTTTGCTTCAATCGAAAAGAAGCGGAAGAAATTCTCGAAGCAGCGAAAAGAAATGGGGTCGTAACTCAAGTCGGTCATATCGAGCATTTCAACCCGGTTATGAATTTCCTCGAGGATCACATTTACTTCCCCCGGTATATTGTGGCAGATCGATTTGCACCCTTCCAACCTCGGGGAACCGAGGTAGGAGTGGTGCTTGATCTCATGATCCACGACCTGGGTATCATTCGTCAGCTAGTTAAATCACCGGTGAAAAAAATAGATGCTCTGGGGGTCAATGTATTGTCCAAAACCGAAGACATCGCAAACGCTAGAATCACCTTTGAGAACGGTTGTGTGGCCAATATCAATACTTCTCGGGTATCCATGAATAAAAAGAGGGAAATTCGTGTTTTCCAACCGAACGCCTACCTTTCCCTTAACTTTATGGAGCAAAATGGTCACTTGCTCACGAAGCTAGGGAACAATATCCAACGCCACGAAATTCCCATCGAAAAAGCAGAACCTCTCTTTCTAGAGCTTCAGTATTTTCTGCAGTGTATCCGGGATAAAGCTACTCCAAAAGTCGATGTAGGATTTGGAAAATCCACACTTGAACTCGCCCTGGATATCACTGAGCAAATACAGGAACAAATGAAGCAGGAAATCATGTTTCCCGACCTGAGTGCAGACGAAACAGATGGAGCATAGGGTGTAAGAAAATCCAAAGATTCCTCTAATGGCAGCAAACAATCTTCCAGTTTTTCAGGATCTGCCCCAAGGCTACAAAGCGGATGTCTTGTTTATTGCTGGTGAACATTCCGGGGATGAACATGCCGCACGACTGTTGAAAAAATCACTCAGGGAGCGCCCTGACCTCAAAGCCGTTGCGATCGGAGGAGAAAATCTCGAAAAAGCCGGCGCTCAACTACTCTATAATCCACTTGAATCAGCCGTGGTTGGATTTGTTGAGGTGATCAAGCATTTCGACTATTTAAAGGCGCTAATGAACCAGACCTTTCGCTGGATTGAAGAGCACCGACCCGCGGTCGTTTGTTTTGTGGACTACCCGGGCTTCAACTTGCGCATAGCGAAACGTCTATTTCAAAATGGAATTAGCCACAAGGCTGGAGGGAATGTCAAACTAGCCTACTACATCAGCCCTCAAATTTGGGCATGGAAAGCAAAGCGCCGGTTTACCATGGAAAAACATCTCGACGGCTTGGGGGTTATTTTTCCATTCGAACTTGATTCCTACAAAGACACGCAATTGCCTGCAGAATTTGTAGGACACCCTTTTGTCGATCCCGACTACCAGCTCCCCGTTTCTCATAACGTCAGTGGCAAATTATTGTTGCTACCTGGGAGTCGAAAAACTCCCATCTCCAGAATTTTTCCAGTGATGCTGAAAACCTTTTATCTGGTAAAAAAGAAGCTACCAGATGTCCAGGCACAGGTCATGTATCCAACCGCGAAGATAAAAAAGCAGTTAGAGACCATTATCGAGCAACATGGCGATTGCGATGATTTTGAACTCATTCCGAATTCCGAATCTTTTGAAGCACGAGCTGTTTTGACAAGTTCGGGGACGATCTCTCTTGTTTGTGCACTTGCAGCAATACCGGGGATTCTGATGTACCGCACCAATGAACTAACCTATTGGATGGCGATGGTTCTTGTTAAGATCCGAACGATAGGAATCGCAAATATCATTCTAGGAAAATCAATTCATCAGGAGTATCTGCAATCAACAATGCTTCCCCAACCCATGGCCTCAGAAGTCTTACGACAACTGGAAGATCCAACTGCTATTGAAAAGACCCGTATTCTCTCAGTCGAACTCCGTCACAAGCTCGCAGGCGATGATCCTCAAAAATCGGCGAAATGGCTGTTGAGTTTCCTTTAGTCGGTTCCATGTAACCTCCAAATAACGAATTTCGAGCATTAGAAATTTTTTAAATTAGAAATTCTTATCTTGACTAGATATAGAATAAGATAATCATCTGTCTCATCGTTCGAAAAATTTTTTGACTACTGTTGTGATGATGTAACCCCTGTCTTGTAAAAGGCAGGGGCTTTCTTTTGTATTACACTAAGGACTGTCTTTAAGACCTAGACATCTCCGAACATGATGCAGTATTCATTCCATCTAACTCAATTGGCTCTGTGTCGAGCCCTTCCCATCCTCCTAATTAGCGCTTTGGCGATTCCTCTCCACGCTTGGGATCAAAACATCCTTCAATTACGACGATTTGTAGGACAATGGAAGGGGGAATACACTGTCGCCGATTTGCGAGGGAATGCAGTAGTCTCTTACCCTATGGAGCATTCCTACTACTGGATGGAAGGTCATCTACTTGGAGCAACAGCTATCAAGCTTTCGACTGGTGAGATCAGGTATGAGTATTCAGAAGTATGGCATGACGGGGCCGTGCTCCATAGCATTGTCGAAAGTGATAAAAAAAGCCTCGAATACTATGGCTGGACTACCGCCCGCACACTCTGGCTGCAATCAAACTACGATTCCGATGCTACTTACCAACAACTCCACACAGAAAAACTGGAACCCACCCAGCAGGGATTCTTGCTATTAATGGAAGGGTACCAATGGTCAGCATTTTCCGAAAACCCGAACTTCATGCATACCTATTCTGCGCTCCGCAGATTAAAAAAAGGGGAGTCATTTGAATTGATGGAAACATTACCTGAATGAATCAATCTCGTTCCTATTTTTCCTATTCCTGTATTCCAAAAAACTCAAATGTGTTTCGGGTGAGCTGTTCTTCCAGTTCATCCACAGGAATCTGCAAAACAGACGCAACCGCCTGGAAAGTCTGCCGAAGATAAGCGGGTCGATTTTCCTTTCCCCGATAGGGTTCTGGAGTTAGGTAGGGGCAGTCCGTTTCGATCATTAAACGCTCGACCCCTTGCTCAAACATGGCCTCTTTCACGTTCGAAACACTCGCATTGCGATAAGTGATGATACCCGTAAAAGATCCACGTCCACCTCGAAGGTTAATCCGGTCAATTTCATCCCGGCCTTCACTAAAACAGTGGAAAACAATGGAATCCCAGTTCGCGCCAACCTTGTCTATCGTTTTCACGCATTCAGAAAAAGCATTACGAGAATGGATAATGATCGGAAGTTTAGTTGATTTTGCTATTTCCAACTGAGCTTCAAATGCCTTTTGTTGGATTTCGATCAAATGAGCTCGTTGAGCCTCATCCTTCTTGGGAAGGTGGAAATAGTCCAAACCGATTTCACCCAGGGCAATAGGCGCAGCCGTGTCGCCTCTGCTCAAACGATTTTGAAGGTTTTCGATTTCAGCCTCCCAGTTGTCATCGACGTGACAGGGATGCAAACCCACAGTGTGGTAAATCTTTCCAGGATAATTCTGGGCCAGTTTATGATATAAATCCCAATCCTGCGAGGAAGTTCCGACCGTAATCATTCGGTTTACACCGGCCAGACTCGCTTCGTTCAGAACGATTTCAAGCTCTCCACGGTTTACAAAAGTTTCGAGGTGGCAATGGCTGTCGATCAACATATTATTACAAATTATTTACAAAATAAATTACTACCCTTCCATATTCACGAGGTCAATTGCCCTTTTTGATCGTGCAAACCAAAGTTTCTAATGAGAGGGTAAATGACGCATGAAGGTATTTGTACACGTGGCAACTCAATTCGAAGCTTCCCCCATCATTTCATTTCTGAACCTGGAGCGAACTCGGTTGCCCGGACTCAGTCATTGTTACCAAAACCAAGGTCAGGGTGTACTTTTGTGGATTGGTGGCATAGGACGAGCAGCAACTCACAAATCCATGAAGAATCTCTTCTCGAGATCCGAGTTCGATATCTCCAATGGTCGTTGGATAAACATCGGAATTGCAGGAGTTTCGGACTCCAGAATCGCGATCGGTTCAATTTATAACATATCCCAAATCATACGAAACTCAGCGGGCGAAAATCACGAAAAGACGATTCCCTTGTCGCAACCCATCACGACTAATTTCCCTCAGGCAGATCTGACTACAGTCGACCAACCCGATTCTACGGAATTAAGTAATCAAGGAGGGAATTCGGAAGGGGCACCTACATTATTGGATATGGAGGCCTACCACTGGGCAACCAGTTTATCCCGCCACGAGCCAACTGCCTTATTCAGAATGGAATGCTACAAAGTAATATCAGATCATGCGGACGGCCAAAGAATTGACTTTCGAGAACTTGCATCGCTTTATGATTCCTCAATCAAACACCTGTTAGAGAGGCTGCATTTTAACCCCTCTAAATAGTGGAAGTGGGTGTTCATTTCCAATTGACAATACCACGCAAGGACTTCATCTTCATACGTTTTTCTATCATGGCCAACATTAAATCATCCATAAAAGATATTCGGAAAACACGCACCCGTACGGCTCGCAACCGTTCAGTCCGTTCTGAAATCAAGACTTTAACTAAGAATTTCCGAGAAGCACGTGAAGGTGAAGACGCCGAAGCTAAAACAAAAGCAGCCCGAGAGTTGGTATCTGCTTTGGATAAAGCAGCGAAGCGTCACATCGTTCATCCGAATCTCGCGCGCCGCCACAAGGCCAACTGCGCACCTTACGTGTGAGTTGATTTACGGCTAAAATTTTCGTAATTCAAAGTCTCCACTCCAGTCCACTGGGGTTGGAGACTTTTTTTTATAAAGAAAGCACAGAAAACACATGGAAGAGAATCGCATCGGTATCCCGCCGCAATTAATGAAGGGCCAAAAGGGTGAACGAATTCCATTCGAACACTGGGGAGAAGGCCTTATTGTCTTGAATAAGCCCTGCACCCTCGCCAGTAAAGCAGACCCTTGGTTTGCAAAAAAGCCCGATCTTGAATCCGCTTTCAACGCTCAGATTCCATCCGGAAAACCTGAACTACAGCATCACGGGATCACTGATATGAGGGTTTGTAATCCTCTCGAGTCCGAAACAACTGGGGCGGTATTAACCAGTGTCACTCAAGAATCGATAGAGCATTGGAGGAATGCATACGGGTCCTTCCAGTTTCAATTTCACACCCTCTTAGTCACTCGAAAAACAGATAAGGTTAACCCCATAAAGTGCGACCTTCCACTCATGCGCCATTTCAAGAATGAACGGATGATGGTAAGTCATAACTTAGGCAAAAAAGCCTACACACAGTTTACCTTATTGTGTAGCGGCCGCGATGCCGACGCTTGGCTCGCATCTTCACGATACCCCCGACTCCACCAGTTTCGAGTCCATGCCAGAGAATCTGGAATACCGCTACTAAGAGATCCTCTTTACGATCCCGATTACCCGGAAGATCTTTTAAAGAAAAACCCATACAAACTCGATTGGGCACACTGCTATTGTATAGACGCAGCCAAGGAATTGGATTTATTAAAACCACGTGTCAAAGCCGCTCCACCCAAATACTGGAAGCGGAATTTGCGGAAAACTGGACTCGAAATCGACGAGATACTTGGAAAAAGCGATGAAATTATCGAAAATATTACTTTACCAATCGAGTAGTTTCCGATTTCATCAGCTCTTTTCGCACAAAGAATTTCATTTCAAAAGAACAACAAACAAGTTATGGGCAACCTAAAGAAGAAGAGACGACTGAAAATGAATCAGCATAAGCGTCGCAAACGTTTGCGCGCTAATCGTCATAAGAAATAAACCTCGGTTAGTACCGAGACCACAACCATTTTTCTCAAACCATTTGATGCCTCAGCTGTATCAAATGGTTTGTCGTTTTCGGACAAATAGAGAAAGATCAACTCAAGCATGAAATTGGATAAGTCAGCACATCCCGATTCAAGAGGATATTTTGGTGAGTTTGGAGGTCGTTTTGCGCCCGAAACTCTCATCACGGCACTGGATGAACTGACGACTGCCTATTTGAAGGCCAAAGAGGATGAAGCATTTCAAGCCGAGTTAAAAAAGGAACTCCGAGAATATGCGGGACGACCAACGCTCCTTTATCATGCGAAGGCCTTGACGAAGCACATTGGAGGCGCCCAGATCTTTCTCAAGCGGGAAGACTTGCTACATACCGGTGCCCACAAAATAAATAACGTGCTTGGACAGGCAATCCTTGCAAAAAGATTAGGTAAAACTCGGGTAATTGCCGAAACTGGCGCCGGACAACATGGGGTGGCAACCGCAACTGTTTGCGCCAAAGTTGGATTGGATTGTGTGATCTATATGGGAGAAGAAGACATGCGTCGTCAGTCTCCCAATGTCTACCGAATGCGTCTGTGTGGAGCTGAAGTAATCCCGGTTACATCAGGTCAAAGAACGCTCAAAGACGCAGTGAATGAAGCTTTTCGGGATTGGGTAGCCACTTCAAGGGATTCTCACTATATTCTGGGTTCAGCACTAGGCACCCATCCATTTCCGATGATGGTGAGGGACTTTCATAAAATCATTGGAGAGGAAACCCGTTCCCAATTCATGGAACAAATCGGACGACTACCGGACGAGATGATCGCTTGTGTCGGGGGAGGAAGTAACGCAATAGGATTTTTTTATGATTTTCTGGAAGAAACATCTGTTAAACTAACAGGAGTCGAAGCCGGGGGACATGGCATCCGAAAGGGAGAACACGCCGCGCGTTTTTCCGGAGGACGAGTTGGCATTCTTCAAGGTTGTAAAACCTTCATCCTGCAGGACGAAAATGGCCAAATTGAACCCACGCATTCGGTTTCAGCGGGCCTTGACTACGCCGCTATCGGTCCGGAGCACGCCTATTACCAAGGTATCGGCCGTATCGACTATGCATACGCTACCGATGATGACGCCCTAGAGGCTTTTCAAACGCTGTCGAAGTATGAGGGGATTATTCCTGCTCTGGAATCCTCACATGGATTGGCTTATGCCCTTCGCCGCGCGAAACTACTGAGTTCCGACAGCATCATTGCAGTCAATCTCAGTGGTCGGGGTGACAAAGATGTTCAGGAAGTTGCCCGAGTTACGGGTGTAGAGCTTTAACTTTGAATTCCGAAAGGGGCAAAAATTCCACAAAAAAGCACGCCCCGGAAAAGAAGCGTGCTTTTGGTTGCTACTGATTGTGTTTCTAATACGAAAAAGTCAATTTAGAGTAGCCTAGCATTCATTAGTTCTATGCTGACTGATAATAAGCATCGGCTTTAGCCCAATCGATCACATTCCAAAATGCTCCTACATAGTCAGGACGACGATTTTGGTAATTAAGATAATAGGCATGTTCCCAAACATCCAGAGCAAGAACTGGAGTTCCTGTTTCGGCAACGACACCTTGCATCAAAGGACTATCCTGGTTGGGTGTAGAAGTAACTGCTAGGCTGCCATCAGCCTTTACAATCAACCATGCCCAACCACTTCCAAAACGGGTCGCAGCTGCCTTTGAAAAAGCTTCTTTGAATGCATCAAAACTTCCGAAGGTTGAATCAATAGCTTCAGCGAGTTTTCCAACTGGTTCCCCACCTTTACCATTAAGAAGAGACCAAAAAAAGGAATGATTCGCATGTCCGCCGCCATTGTTGCGAACAGCGGTGCGGATAGCTTCAGGCACAGAAGCAAGATCACTGATCAAATCTTCAACGCTTTTGGGGGTCTCTCCGCCCAAAGCATTGTTTACATTGGTAATGTATGCGTTGTGGTGCTTTGAATGATGAATCTCCATCGTGCGCCCATCAATGTGCGGCTCGAGAGAATCATAGCTGTATCCAAGTTCAGGTAATGTATATGCCATAAGTTTTAATGTGTGTTGAATTTTTTTCTAAAGTATACAGGCATTCTAACCTCATTCGCGAACCCGTCAACGGACACTGTAAACTATCAAAGTCTTTAATACAGCGTTGCAGTTTCTTAACTCTTTGAATGGTAAATGAGGTCCGGTAGATTTGGGGAGTCGAAAAACGATTCCCTCTTTCAAAGGATGGTAAAAGGGATCAGTCTACTAATTGAGATGTGAATATCGAACCTATCAACGACTGAAGTTGAGAAGGACTTCCTTCATGATAACCCCGAAAAATCAATGGCAAGAATGCCTTAAGGTGTGACTGCTTTTGTGATTCTGCCCGTGATCGAAGAACTCCCCTTATTTCAACCGTAAAAAGCGTTGAGTTCAGTTTACAATTGGCTTTAAGATCGTTTTTTTCATTTACCATACCTCAAGGTTCAATACTCAAACCGTATCCAAAATAATGGAAGCCACCTCCGTTCCGTATCACAATCAAATAGAAATCGAAGTTTGTAATAATCCCTCGCAGGGTATTTACCAACTCTCTGAATCCTCTTCCCACCTCAATCATCTGCGATCCATTGATGCTTCGGCTGTATTCACATTGGCAGAGGTCAGTAGCAATGTTTTTTTGACGCAAAACTTGGAAAATTTGGACCAAGACGAATACATTTTCAACCTTCGCAGCGCCGACATAAAGTTTCGTTCCGCCAGCAATGGTCGAATTTACAGTATTGGTAAGCATTCCGAACGTGAGTGGAAACGATTTCAACGGGCACTCATTAAAAATGGCCGTGCATTGATCAAGTTCCCCATTCACATCATGAATGAATCTGGAAAATGCATCGCAGTCGCTCAGTTTGAGTGGTTTGTATTTCGCAAACCGCAACGCCAGGGCACAAGCTAAGAAGGTTCCCGATTAAATTTCCATTCTATTGGTTTGAGGTTTTTCAAACTCTTCCTGGAAAGGAAACGACAAGATGCCTGATAGGATTGCGGGAACTTGGAGCAGGTTCACCAAGAGGTTCGAATCTCTGCCGATGTCGAAGTCATCCCGTATCAAGGAACTGCGTTTGAAACAATCCAGGCGCACTCCGGTAATTCCGAGCTAAGCTTCATAGGATTTAGCCTGGAAGAGCTCGTGAAGAATCAATAAACATTCGAGACGCAAAAGGAATTTTTGAAAAAAATGTAGGGGAATGTGTTTCTTGTGAAAAACTGGCAGGAATTGGAACTTTAAAAATCCTATTCCACGTTCTGAGCCTGTTCTCGAAAACGTTCGAGCTCATTCTTTCCTTCGATTACGAGCTGGCTGATCTCAACATGGTTGGCCTTGCTTCCGATCGTATTAAATTCACGGAAGATTTCCTGCAAAATAAAATCGAGCTTCCGTCCGATCGCTCCTTTCTGTTCCAATGTCACTCCCAGTTGCACAAAGTGACTGTTTAGCCGCGTGATCTCTTCGGAAATGTCAGACCGATCGACAAATAGAGCAATTTCTTTTAAAACTCGCTCGTCCTCAGTTGAGATTTCCAATTGAGCCTGCTCCAATCGCTCCAGTAGAGCCTTGCGATGAGCTGGCCCTACCTCAGGAGCTATCTCCTCAATCTTTTTCGCTGTTGATTGCAAGACATCGAGTCTCTGACGAAGATCTTCAAACAAAGCCTGTCCTTCCTGCCCACGCATTCGTTCCAATTCTTCGAAGGCAACCGTAACGGCTTCTGAAACTTTGGACTGATAGATTTCCCATGCTGGAACTCTGCTATCAGAAGCATTCAACCGCAATAAATCAAACAATAGTGATTCGCTCACTTCGCACTGAATCTCAGCTTTTTCACAAAGCGCTCGAAACGACTGCAACCGTTCCAAAACAAGGCTATCATCCCAAGCCTGGTCAGTGCCGGCACTTCCCAACCGTTCCACTTTGATCTGCAATTGAAGACGACCCCGTTCGAATCGTTTTTTGGCAAGGCCGACGGCAATTCGATCAAGATTGAACCATTCCTTGGGGCCGGAAAGGGCCACTTCCAAGTTCTTGCGGTTCACGGCGGCGACTTCGGCCACAATCGAATAAGTCTCATCCTGGACGACTCCTCGTCCGTATCCTGTCATGCTTTGCATAATCAATGAAGAAAACGTTTTCAGATGAATGAAGCAACCCAGTTCATTCCATTATTTTCCAATAGGATCATCCGCATAAGGGTCAAAAGCTGGGGGCGATATCGGTGTAGCTTCTTTGGGATGCAAAAAAGCGTGCAGTTCTTTCGCCATCTTCCCACCAAATCCTTTTACCTGTTGTATATCCTCAATCGATGCCTTGCGTAACCGTTCCAAGTTACGAAAATGATCCATCAAGTCTTTTTTCCTTACCTTCCCAAGACCAGAAAACTCATCCAATACCGATTCTTTGATTTTTTTACTTCGAAGATCCGCGTTAAAGGTATTTGCGAATCGATGCGCTTCATCCCGAGCCCGTTGAAGTAAAAAGAGAGCTGGATCATCATGAGGAAGATTCAATGGTGCCCGATTATCAGCAAATATAATCGTTTCCATTTTCTTCGCCAATCCAATCAAGGGTGGAGGAGGAATTTCGAGAAGTAAAAAGGACCGCATCGCCGAGGTCACTTGTCCTTTCCCTCCATCAATCACAATGAGATCTGGCATCGCACGGTTTTCATTGTGGAGTCGTTGATATCGACGCCCTACCACCTCCTCCATTGAGCGGTAATCGTCATTACCCACGTAACGTTTAATCCGGAACCGACGATAATCATTGCGGCTGGGTTTGCCGTTCTTAAAACACACCATCGAGGCGACCACAAATGAGCCCGAGGTGTGGGAAATATCAAAACACTCGATATGATGGGGAACAGTCGGAAGGTCGAGCACTTCCTTAAGCCGATTCATCACTCCATCGGGGGACACTCGAAGGTTGGCAGTACTGACAAATTTTTTGGTCTTTTCTAAGGTCCTTCGCATCGAAAGGACCAAATCCCGCAATTCGGCTGCTTTTTCAAAGTGATGCTCTTTGGCACACTCCTGCATCTCAAGTTCCAGTTCAACGATCCATTCCTTTGATTTGCCTTCGAGGAATTCGCAGGCCTGGTCCACTCGTGTACGATAAGACTCCGCTGTCACCTTGTTCTCATGTCCATAGATTTCGCGGCGGACATCATCGTACATTCGAAAGACTCCAGGTTCCACTTCCTCAGGTCTTGCATCCGCGAGAAGAATGCCAAATTTCAATCGCATTTCACTCAAAGTTTTTCGGAGCATAGAGGCATGCACAAATGGCCCGTAATACTGAGAACTGTTGTCGTTGCGATTGCGGGTGAGACGAAATACAGGCAAGGGATTATGCACGTCTACCTTCACCAATAGAAATCGTTTATCATCGACAAACTCCGTGTTGTAGCGGGGTTTGTATTCTTTCAGTAATTTTCCTTCAAGCAACAGCGCCTCCGCCTCAGATTTCACGTCGAGGGTTTCGAGGTCTTCGATCAACGGAAGCATCGATCGCACTTTTGGTTGGGCTACCATCTTTTTCCGAGAGGGTTGAAAATAGGTAGAAACTCGCTTTTTTAGATCTTTTGCCTTACCTACATAGATAACGTTACCAAAACGATCCTTCATGAGGTACACACCAGAACTGTGGGGTAAATTCCTTACTTTTTGCTTTAACTGACTGGAAACTTCACGAGCCATATTTTAAAAACGATCAAAGATGCTGTAAGAAACCAAATTATGGGGTCTCAATGCAAGCACTCTAGATCCTTAACTCACTTCTATATAGTCTATGGACCCAACTCAAAAGCTCCAAAAAATCGACGTCATTCATCTCGGAGATGAACTTCTGCTCGGACTTCGTTCGAACACCCATCTCAAATACTTGGGGCAAAAGTTTTCACAATACGGACTAACGCTATCGAGTGATCTGGTAATAAGGGATAACCATGAAGAAATCGTAGCGAGCTTAAATTCCGTTTGGAAAAATACCGATCTTCTCATCACAACGGGTGGGCTTGGTCCAACTGTCGACGATATCACCCGCCAAGCTGTTGCTGATTTCATGGGGGTTGAATTGGTGTTCAGCGACGATATCATGAAGGCGATTCAGAACCGTTTCTCCAGCATAGGTAGAGAAATGAAAGAGAATAACAAACGGCAATGTTTCCAGTTGAAGGGATCTGAAGTAATGGAAAACCCAAACGGAACTGCTCCCGGGCTCTTTTTCGAAAAAGATGGCAAGTATCTTGCCATGCTCCCAGGACCCCCTCGGGAATTGAAACCGATGGTCGAAAACCAATTAATTCCCCGATTGATCGAGAGAGGACTAATAGAAGAGAGTCATTCGTACGTGCAAATCCGAACATGCGGCATCGGTGAGTCCGCATTGGAGGAAAAGTTGAAACCCATTGTGAGCGCCGCCCATGAAGTAGATGTGGCCTTTTGTCTCCATTCAGGGGTGGTAGATGTCAGATTTTCCACTCAGATCAGTGGGGCTCCCATTTCAATAGCTAAAGGATGTGCCGAAGCAGCTAGAGAGTTACTGGGGGATGATTTTGTCGGTTATGGAGATTTTGATACAGCTAAATCGATCATTTCAAACCTCACTGCCCACGGTCAACGTTTGGCGCTTGCAGAATCCTGCACCGGAGGCCTCATCGCTGCCGCTTTTACCGATGTTTCCGGCGCATCAAAGGTGGTTTCCGGTGGCGTTGTGGCATACACCAAAGAAGCAAAGATCCAATTGTTAGGAGTCCCAGAGGATATTTTACTCCAACACGACGAAGTCAGTGCGGAGACCGCAGTTGCAATGGCAACAGCAGCAGCTGAATCTCTTTCATGTGAATACGGACTGAGTACAACGGGTTATGCCGGACCCACGGGAGGAAATGAAAAAGATCCGGTCGGCACAGTTTATATCGGGTACTACTCACCTGTAGGCGCTTGGAGTAAACGAATTTTCATCAAAGGCGATCGTGAGCTTGTGCGTCAGCG
The DNA here is from genome assembly GCA_963676215.2 of Opitutales bacterium. Lineage (GTDB taxonomy): Bacteria > Verrucomicrobiota > Verrucomicrobiia > Opitutales > JAFGAQ01 > JAKSBQ01. The sequence continues at coordinate 29,095 of CAXXVT010000001.1, forward strand.
AGCAACCGTTTATGCATTGGATGTTATGCGACGTAAACTCCGGAAATACCGACAACAAGATGATGAATTTCGGGGGTAAAAACAGCGACGACTCTAAGTTTTTATTTAGCTGAATGAAAATTCCCGATGGATATGCACTGGTAGGTGGAGACGACGAATATATGGTCGATCGCCAGGCCGATGAATGGTTTAAGGCGCTAAAGTCGAACTATGGCGACAGCGTAGAAGTCGAAGTTGTCGATGGCCGGGTATCGACCGTTTCCGATGTGGAACAATGCCTAGCACAGTTTATGCAGGCAGGTCAGAACATGTCATTGTTTGGGGATCAAAAAATCATTTGGCTTCGACAAGCAAACTTTCTTGGCGACAACCAGACTGGGAGGGCTGAGGGTACCAAAAAAGCACTGGTCTCGCTAACGGATTGGCTCAAGGGATTTAGCGATGAGAATACCTATCTTCTAATTTCCGGGTCTCCAATCGATAAGCGGAAGGCGTTTCCTAAGTTTTTTGATAAGCAAAAAAAGGCCCTCTTTATCTCCGCAAGTAAAAATGCCGATCAGTTGGTGCAACTGGCAACCCTCGAATGTCAAAATCTTGGGATTCGAATCGAAGAAGATGCTGCCGTTGCATTAACTCAAAGAGTGAGTGGAAACACTCGGATGATGATGAATGAGATTGAAAAACTTGGAACCTATCTCGTTTCCAGCGACGACAAAACGATTACCTACAATCTCGTCAATGAAATGGTTTCTCAATTTGGTGAAACTGAATTTTTTGAACTCGCTGACGCCTTCTATCATTTCAACCTAGAAAAGGCACTACGTTCGGTGCGAAAGCATTTTTTCACTCATAAAGATGCACGGCCGGTACTGTCTAATCTTCAAAACAGAAATCGATTACTGATCCAACTCCGTTCACTGCACGACGGAAAATGGATTGATCTCGGTGCTCGCCAAATCAGCGCTGCCTCCCTTAAGAGCGCTCAACAAGCCTACCGCGATCATTTTGGTGCAGCGGATCAAAAGTCTGAATTTCATCCGTTCGGACAAAATCCTTGGTATCTGAGCCGGTTATCCCATATCGCAAAAGCCATTCCTCTCCGAACGCTGATCAATTTTCAATTGATGTTTGTGGGAACGTTCTCTCGCCTCATCGATCACCCAAACGAGCAAGAACAACTCGTGCGAAACCTAGTGATCGACTGCCACGAAGAATTAGGACGAGTACAGCGATAATTATAAATATCAATTAATTCGCAGATTTTTTGAACGAACTGCACCAACGTGCGTCTATCCCTATACAAAGAATTTATAGTTATAGTTTTTAGTCTAGTTTGTAGTTTGTTAAGTTGTTAAAACACCGTCCTTTAAAAAGGGCGGTGTTTTAGTATTTAGAGAGTTAGACAAACAGGAAAAACGTTAAAAAACTTGTCACCATCGAGTTGCTAGCAGACTTTAAATACGAAGGAATTCCAATAGCATTGGATAGGGATCGAATGCTGCAAAACTCCTGTTGATTTTAGTCATCTCCAAAAGTGAGAATCCTGCGACGATACATTTTTCTTGAAGTGATCATTGCCACGATTGGTGCAATGTTACTGTTCTGTCTTATTTTAGTGGCAGGAAATGTTTTGCGGGAACTCGCCACTCGTCTGGCAGACGGAAGGTTGTCGCTGAGTGTTTTTTTTCAGCTTTTTGCATTACTCATCCCTTTCGTGTTTTCATTTTCTCTCCCACTTGGATTTCTTACAGGTGTATTGATCGGGCTGGGTCGCCTGTCTTCCAATCGAGAAATTGTGGCAATGAAGGCGACTGGGAATAGCCTTTGGGACATCAGTCAACCCGTTTTATTCCTAGCCCTACTAGGTTCATTACTTGCCGCTTGGACAAATAACTACGTCGCTCCAATATCCCGAACTCAATATAAAACGCTCATGGTTGAAGCCCTCAGGGAAGATCCGTTGCGGTTTTTCAAAACCGGAGTTTTGAGTCGTGAATTCCCAGGCTATGTCTTTTTCATCCAAGATAAACAAGGATCTGACTTGAAGGGATTTTGGCTCTGGGAATTAGATGAAGAAGAACGACCTTCATTTTTCATTCGGGCAGATGAAGGCAATATTAAGTATCAACGGGATCAAGACGCCCTAATCCTGACCCTCAAAAATGGACTAGCCGAGCAGTGGCCGAAAGCCGAAGCCGCAACGGATCCGCTCGCCTCCGCGACCGTATTTTTTGAAGAGTTTCCCATCGAACTTCCTCTCAGTTACAGCCTGGGGGCGGCAAAAGTGGAACGGGATCTTTCAGAATACTCATTGACTGAACTCTTGCAAATGCTCAGGGGGAAAGAAACACTTCCGGAAAAAGCTTCCCTCGACCCAGAAGCATTTTTTCAACGAATTAAAATTCAGATCAGTAACAACTTCTCGCTCGCAGCTTCGTTATTGGCCCTTTCCATGGTTGCGATTCCCCTTGCGATCCGCACAGGACGTAAGGAGACCTACGCCAACGCCATGCTGGCCCTCGGATTAGGGCTGGTTTACTATTTTTTTGTGAGTATGATAGCTTCCTTGGATATCCCTCCGCAGTTTGCCCCAGAATTACTCGTCTGGCTGCCAAATCTCGCTATGGTTATCATTGGATTACTGCTCATGCGCCGGGTTTACGCGCACTAGTATGTTTTCCCCAAAAGGCGATAATACCTGTTTCTATACGTGTTGAGATTGCCCAGTAGAGTCGCTCTTTTTTTTATCTTGTCGGAGACTATTGAAGACCGTTTACTTTGTGGTTCCGTCACCTATTTTACGGTTCCCCCCTATCCAACTTATTCCACACACTTCTACTAACAAATTTCATGTTCCTAAAGACGATAACGCTACACGGATTCAAGAGTTTTGCGGATCTAACGCGTCTTGATTTGGAACCTGGAGTAACTTGTATCGTGGGACCCAATGGTTGTGGCAAAAGTAATATCTCGGACGCAATTCGATGGGTGCTGGGAGAACAAAGTGCCAAAGCCCTCCGTGGCACCAAAATGCACGATGTTATCTTCCAAGGCAGTGAAGGTCGTAAAAGTGTGCCCTTCTGCCAGGTGACCCTTGTCTTCTCAGAATGCGAGGCGGAATTGGGGACCCAATACCACGAGGTCGAGATCTCAAGAAAAGTGACATTGGAAGGGGGAAGCGACTATCTCCTCAATGGGAAAGTTTGCAGATTGAAGGATATTCAATCCTTGTTTATGGATACCGGAGTTGGCCAAGCGTCCTACTCCTTTTTGATGCAGGGGCAAATTGATCAGATTCTGTCTTCGAATCCGTTAGAACGTAGATCCATATTTGAAGAAGCAGCAGGAATTACTCGCTACAAAGCCCAACGAAAAGAGGCTCTCAATAAACTTAACCTGGTCGAACAAAACTTAACCCGAGTCACCGATATTATCGAAGAAGTCGGCAAGCGCATGGGAACGCTCAAGCGACAGGCCAGTAAGGCAGTTCGCTACCAGCGCCTCCGCCATCGCCTTACTCATTTGGACATCGCTTGGAATGCTTATCAGTATCACAACCTCAATAGTGAATCTTCCGGGATAAAAAAGCAGTTTGGAGATGCCGAACTCAAATTACAATCGACTCAAGAATCCATTGAAAAACTGAATAAGGAGTTGGCTCAGCGAAAGGCTGTCAAAGGAGATATTTTTCAGTCCGTAGAAGAGTTGCGTGCGAAAATCTATACCTTGAGATCAACCCGTGAAAACACGGTCAATCAGGAGCAGATAAAATCAAACCGTATCGAACATCTTTCGGAGCGCATCGAGCAAATTGCATCTGAGTTGGAGTCACTTCGCACCAACGCGTCAAGCATCGTAAGCGAAGACTCCAATATTAACGAGCAGATGTCCACCCAGCACTCTGCAGTGGGAAATGCCGGAGAAGCCTACAAGGAGTGGGAAAAGAAACTGGCATCTGTGGATGCAGAACTACGGGAACTCGGACAACAGCTTCAGGAGCAAAAAATTGAGCTTGTTTCTGCAGAAAAACGAATCACCCATTTCCGTTCCCAATCGACCCGCCTTGAGGTAGGACTCGAATCCTACCATAGCAAACACGAAGAACTGATGGAGTCCTTCCATCGCTATCAAACCGATTTTGAGGAGCAATCCAAGCAGGTTGAATCCATTTCAAATAGGTTAGCAGCAAAAGAAGAAGAAAAAAGGAATACCAGCGAATCACTCGATATTCTTACCGCCACTTTAAAGGAAACTGAAACCAGGCTTTCCTCCAAACAGGCAGAATTTTCTGAAATAGAGAAACAGCATACGCAAGTTTCTGCGGAATCCTCGATTCTCGAAAACCTACAACGGAAGTTGGAAGGTTTTGGTGCGGGAACAAAGGCGGTCCTCCAAGGAAGCCTTGAGGCACTCATCAAGCCTGATGAGGTCGTCATATTTTCCAAACACATTCAGGTTGATGCGGACTACCAGCAGTTTTGTGAAACCGTATTGGGTTCCCTGCTAGAGTCTATGGTGTATTCAAACACCAACAGATTGAGTAGTATCAGCACTCACCTCATCGATGAATCTATCGGCCGGGCAAGTTTTGTGGTGCCTGAACTACGTAATCAAGCAACCCGCTCCAAACAAACCCCGAAGAATTCCCCTCTCAAGCCCGCTTCAGAATTAATTAGTACCACCGATGCGGGCCTTAATGTGGCTCTTGGAGATATCCTGTCGGGCAGCTATTATTGCGAATCCCTGGATGCCGCAATCGGCTTTCTTAAAAAGAATTCCGATTTCGATTTTGAACAAATAGCAACCAAAACCGGAGAGCTCATCACTCGCCACGGTTGCGTGAATATTGGTAAAACAAGTGGGAAGTCTGGAAGCTTTCTTCAGCGCCAGAATGAGCTTCGAAAGCTTAAGGTGCAAATCGAAGAAAAGGAGAAAGAACTGCGCTCAAAGAACGATGAACTGGACGCATTAATTGCCAGTATCGATGAGAAAAGAAAGGAGCGAGAAGAGTGCCGGGATATCCTGCAAACCGTCGACCGTGAAATCTCCAATCTTCACACCGAAAAAGCCGGTCTTCAACGCAACATCACTTCCAATGCCGACCGTGTAGGAGCTTACAGAAAGCAACTGGAAACTCTCGATCTGGATAAAGAACGTCAGGAGAGTGAATTAGCACAAGTTAGAGAACAACTGGAAGGATCTGAAAACGAGCTAGAAGAGCTCAAAACACTTATCAATCGCAGCGAACAAAACGCAGGCGAACTACGAGAGCAAAAGGAATCGGTCTATGACGGACTATCCAATGCCAAAGTGGTACTCTCTGAAGAAAAACAAAAACTCAACAATTACCAACAAACCATCGTAGAAAACCGTCGCCGCCAGGAAGAACTGCAACGAAGGCTCGATCAATATGAGCGGGAGCAAAAGGGCGCAAAAGAATCGATCACCCAACTACAAGGGCAAATCGAAACGGATCGAAATCGGGTAAAAGAACTAGAGTTCGAGATCGAAGAAACGACCGTTCAGCTCAACAAAGAAGAGATCAGTTTTCGTGAATTCGAGCAAATAATCGCCACGCTCGAAACGGGTCTTCATGAAAATCTTGAAAAAGAAAGATCCCAAAAAGACGTTATTCAAAAGATCAGTCTCTCCCTTTCTGAAAAAGATATTTACACAAAGTCCCTTACTGAAAAAATTCGCGAAGAATACGATATCACCCTCGAAGCTGCTGACTGGAAGCTCGAATTATGGAAAGCAAGTCAACGGATATTGAAAAAGGTTTCCATTGATGATCTGGAAGACGAAAGTGATGTCGAAGATATCGCAAAACAGGCAAGCGAAAATACAGATCCAACTGAGGACGACATCGACGAAGTCTGCAATGATGTCGAATGGGATGAACTGCAGGAAGAAATCCAAAATCTCAGGTCCAAACTAAACTCCATGGGCCCAGTTAATACGCTCGCAATTGAAGAATACACCGATCTGAAGGAGCGGTTTGAGTTTCTGAAATCGCAGAGTGATGACCTCTGGAATTCAAAAAACCAGTTGGTTGAAGCCATCAACGAAATTAACAAGACTTCCGAAGCGCTTTTTAACGAGACCTTCGAACAAGTGAGGGTAAATTTTAAGGATACCTACAGTCGTTTGACGGGTGGAGGCGAATCGGATCTTATACTACAGCAAGCTGATGATGTTCTAGACTCCGGAATTGATATTATCGCACGCCCTCCGGGAACCCGTCTTCGCAATCTTACGCTACTCAGTGGTGGACAAAAAACAATGACTGCCGTTGCACTTTTGTTTGCGATCTATGCAGTCAAACCAAGTCCGTTTTGTGTGCTCGACGAATTGGATGCTCCGCTCGACGATGCTAACATTGGTCGCTTTGTGGAAATGCTCAAAGACTTCACTCGATTCTCTCAGTTTCTTATTGTTTCTCACAACAAACGCACCATTGCTGCATCCGATAGTCTTTTTGGAGTAACGATGGAAGAAAAAGGTGTCTCTAAACTCATTTCAATGAGATTCAATACCGATAAAGATCTTATTGAAAATATGATCGAACCCGAACGGAAATAAGCCGTCGGCTCTTGAGAACGTATCGTATGTTCCCGCCCCGTTTGCCGGATTAATGGTTAGTCACGAGGGAAAAGCTTAGATGTGACTGATTCCCACGTCGTATTACCAACCATCTTCCGTCCCTCGTCTCCCAACTGCCCCCGAATGAGTGGGTTTCGAATCAGAATATCCAAATTGCGCGACAGCGTTTCCAAGTCATCCGGATCCGAGAGGTAACCATTCTTTCCGTGGATAACAACATCACCCACACCTCCAATTCGATTGGCCAATAGCGGAAGTCCATGTTTTGCCGCTTCGAGGTAAACAAGCCCTAATCCCTCCACGCTGGTTCCGTAAGGCACACTGGTGAGCGCAAAGATATCGGCAGCCTGATAACTGTTTTCCAGCAATTCATCCGATAAGCCGCCTGTGAATTCGATTTTTGCCAGGCAGTTCTTGGCTTGTTCCAATAATTCTTTGTAGTAGCGGTCTTTTACAAACTGTCCAACAAAGAGAACATCCAATTGTTTTTGTATTTCTGGAGCCAAACTGGCAACCGCCTTAAGAAGTTCTTTCTGTCCTTTTCTAGGATGAATACGAGCCACACACAAAAGTTTCACCTTTTTTTGGTTCGGAACATTCCCTTTTTCAATTTGCGGAAGTTTTTCACCGGGCAAAGACATACCGTATCCCCTAACTAATTTTGATCGAAGCTTAGGTAACCAATCCAGCAGGAGTTTTTCATTATGAGAAGACAGAACGTGGATCTTGTCCGCTTTGGCAGCTAAGCGTTTAAACAGGGGCCTTCCCCACCACCTCGATTTTTGATAACGGAGTATTTCACTTCCATGAAGTGTAATCACTAGCCGTTTCCAAAATTTGGGCAAAAACAGAGTGAGGAACATAAACACGGCAATCGGACCCGGTTCCCCTAAATAAATGTCCGCAGTTCGCAGAGTTTTTCGCGACGCTGCGACTTCTCTTGCTGTTACAAACAAGCAGGGAAAGTTCCGGGTGCCTTTGAGACGACGAAGAATCCGCACATCATAGCTGGGATTGAAAACAGTATCTTCCGATACATATCCAGGAACCCAAACCGTTACTTCTTTTCCCGTTCGGGTAAGGGTTTCCGCAATCTTTTCGCACACCACACCAGCCCCTCCCCTTTTGGGTCGAAACTCGTGAGTTAATATATGGACATCTGCCATGAATCAGAAATATTCAATCAGTGTTCAACAGGGGTTCCTTTCGATACGATGAGTCCGGTTAGTAACAACGGACTCTTCAGTAATTCCCTACATAGATTGGCATTTTTTCAGTTTTTTCCCACATCCACAGGGACACGGGTCATTACGCCCTACCTTAGGAGCATTGCGAGTAACAGTGACCGGTTTCACGGGAGCTTGCGGACGATTAGTAGAGGTTTTCGGAGCACTTCCAGGCTTTTGTTGTGTCTGTTGGAGTGCAGCGGTACCTGTTGGTGCGTCAGCAGGGCCCTGAGCCTGAACTTTTCCAGAGAGACGGGAAAGCATCGTCTGGAAGGCTTGCAAGTTGGTCGCAGTTCGGAAAATATTAGAGCATACCTCAGTTCGAACATTGGTCATCATCTCCTCGAAATAAACAAATCCCTCTGTCTTGTATTCATTCAACGGATCTTTTTGCGCATAACCGCGGAGTGACACACTCTGCCGTAAATCAGTCATGTCCGTCAGATGATCCTGCCAAAGCTTGTCTGTCGCGCGAATGATCACGTAACGGGTTAACATCTTAAGATCGTGCTCTTCTTCAAATGAGCGACGATCGTTGTATGCGTTCTTAATCCGTTCGAGTGCAACAGTAGCAAGTCCATCAATCGAATGATCTTCAATCTGCTCCTTCTTAAGACCAATCGGGAAATGTTGGTTTACCCAACCGATAAAACTATCGATAGCAGCGTCATCGCTCTCGGATTTCCGAATAGAAGAGAGGGCTTCGTTTGCTCGTTCCTGTAGCTCTTCTTCAACCAACTCAAACAGAATTTCCGCAGGGTCGTCACTGTGAATGGCATCATTGCGAATACCATAAACCACTTCTCGCTGATTGTTCAGCACATCGTCATACTGAAGTAGTTTTTTACGAATCGAGAAGTTGTGCTGTTCAAACTTCTTTTGCGCATTTTCAATCGACCAATCAAGGATCGGATGATTCATCTCCTCATCCTCAGCCATGGTTTTGTCCAAGACTTTTGAAAGCTGGCCTTGGTTTGCAAACAATCGCATCAATGGATCTTCAAAAGACACAAAAAACTTAGTGCGCCCCGGATCGCCCTGACGGGCGCAACGACCTCTTAGCTGACGGTCAATGCGTCGGGATTCATGGCGTTCAGTACCTAAGACCAAAAGTCCACCAATCTCTGGGACACCCTCACCTAGCTTAATATCAGTTCCTCGACCCGCCATGTTTGTGGCAATGGTCACTGCTCCTTTCGCTCCAGCCATCGACACAATTTCTGCCTCATGCTCATGGTATTTCGCATTGAGAACATTGTGTTTGACCTTGGACCGCTTGAGCATCCGTGAAAGCAATTCAGAAGATTCAACTGAAGCGGTACCCACTAACACAGGTTGTCCTTTTTCATGAGCCGCTTCGATATCCTTTACGACAGCATTATATTTCGCCCGTCGACTTTTGTAGACGACATCATTTTCGTCGTTACGAACACACTCCTTGTGTGTCGGTATCACCATGACATTGAGTTTGTAGATTTCGAAAAACTCAGAAGCTTCGGTTTCAGCCGTGCCCGTCATGCCCGCCAGTCTCTCATACAAGCGGAAATAATTTTGAATCGTAATAGTCGCAAAGGTTTTGGTCTCCTTCTCGATTGTGACTCCTTCTTTGGCTTCTACTGCCTGGTGAAGGCCATCACTCCAACGGCGACCAGCCATGATACGTCCCGTGTTTTCATCGACGATCATCACCTTTCCCTCTTGCACAACATATTCGATGTCGCGCTCATAGAGGCTATAGGCTCTCAATAGCTGACTAATGGTGTGCATTTCTTCACTTCTTAGTGAGAAATCCTCTTGGGCTTTGGCTCGCTCTTTTTCTTTTTCCGCCTGTTCGAGATCTTCTCTGGAGTCAATTTCCATGAATTGACTCGGGAGGTCGGGAAGTACAAATGCATCGGGATCATTTGGCTTCAGTTCGTTCCGACCCATTTCCGTCAAATCCGCCTGATGGTTGCGTTCATCGATGTTGTAATAAAGCCGTTCTTTGAGTCGATAACGGAGCTCTTTTTGAACATCTCCATTCAAGGCCAATTCCACTGATTCGTAGTTCTTGCGGATTTCAGGCACTTCCATCATGCGAAGAAACTGCTTGTTTTTCGGCATCCCCCACTTCACCAGCACCAACAATTGATACGGATCTTCGAACTCGGGGATGGGATCGAGAGGCTCCCCTTTCTTACTCTTTTCTTTGTTCCCCTTTTCAATCTCTTTTACCTGAGCTTCATAGGCTTTTTCACGTTCCGCAGTAGGAGTGTCGAGTAATTCTTTCGCGCGATTTGCCAATTCGTTGCAGAGTCGGCTCTGATTTCTAACCAATCCCGAAATTCCGGGTTTGAAATCACCAAAAGGAAGAGGATGATCATCTTCCATCGGACCGGAAATGATCAATGGTGTCCGTGCTTCGTCGATTAAAATGGAGTCAGCCTCATCAATGATGCAGAAGAAATGATCCCTTTGGACCTGATCTTCCTTACGGGTGGCCATTCCATTGTCACGGAGATAGTCAAATCCAAACTCAGACGCAGTACCGTAAGTGATATCACGAGTATAGATCTCACGTCGTTCGGCCGGTCGCTGCCCATTTTGGATGCTACCAAAAGTGATTCCTAGTTTCTCATAAATATGCCCCATCCATTCAGAGTCACGACGAGCCAGATAATCGTTCACTGTTACCAACTGGCAATTTTTCCCCGCAAGGGCGTTAAGATATAGAGGAGCCGTTGCAACCAGAGTTTTTCCTTCCCCTGTCGCCATTTCTGAAATAAACCGTTCATGCAGTGCCATTCCTCCGATCATCTGCACATCATAATGGATCATGTTCCACTCCAGTTCATGATCACAAACAATAATCTTTGTTCCACAAAGTCGGCGGGCGGCGTTTTTCACTGCCGCAAAAGCTTCGGGTAGAAGATCGTCAAGGGTTTCACCTTTTTCGATTCGATTCCTAAACTCATCCGTCTTGCCGCGAAGCTGTTCCTCGGTCAAAGACTGATATTCGGCTTCAATCGCATTGATTTTTTCTACTACTGGACGTGCCTTTTTGAGAAAGCGTCGGTAGTGACTGCCTGAGAAGCGTTTAAATATAAATGACAACATAGCCTAAAAAATAAAGTGCAGATGATGATAGAGCATCACCACCAAGTCAAAACCAATGGCTGATGGAATACCATGAAATCCTTCTCGAAAATGGGAAGGGCTCAATATTGGACCTGTTTAGGTCCAACTGATCGACTTAAACTACGGTTTTGAAATACTCAATAGTACGGCTTAGTCCTTCCTCTAATTCCACTTTCGGTTTCCAATCGAGAAATTCTTTGGCTTTTGATATATCGGGGCGTCGCTGTTTTGGGTCATCCACCGGAAGGGGGTTAAAAACCAACTTGGACTTTCCACCAGTCAATTTCAAGACCAACTCCGCAAGCTCCAACATCGTAAATTCGTTGGGGTTGCCCAAGTTCATTGGCCCCACAATCTTATCTTGATTCATCAACCGGACAAATCCTTCGATCAAATCGCTAACGTAACAAAAAGACCGGGTTTGCTGCCCATCTCCATAAATAGTGATGGGTTCCCCTTTAATTGCTTGTACGATAAAATTGGATACTACCCGTCCATCATTGACCATCATGCGAGGGCCATAGGTGTTGAAGATTCGAATCACCCGAATGTCGACGTTGTTTTGTCTGTGATAATCAAAGAACAGAGTTTCCGCACAACGTTTTCCTTCGTCATAACAAGCACGGAGTCCGATGGGGTTAACGTTCCCGTGATAATCTTCTACCTGTGGATGAACATCGGGATCTCCATACACCTCCGAAGTAGATGCTTGAAAAATCCGGGCATTGGTTCGCTTCGCAAGCCCCAAACAATTTATCGCTCCCATCACAGAGGTTTTGACAGTTTTGATCGCGTTATACTGGTAATGGACGGGTGATGCCGGACAAGCGAGGTTGTATATTTGATCCACTTCGCATTTGAAAGGATCCACTACATCGTGACGCATCCACTCAAAGAGGTGGTTGTCGAGAAGATGGCGGATGTTGGATTTGTTCCCGGTAAATAGATTGTCGAGACACACGACATCGTGTCCTTCACCAAGGAGACGTTCGCATAGATGACTTCCTAGGAAACCAGCACCTCCAGTGACTAAAATACGCATAGTTTAAAGTTTTTGATCAAATTATTGTGTTCGGAGTTCAATACTGAATCAACAAGAACGGGAAAAACGTCAAGCCGTTGTTCAAACCGTCCCTATCCATCAACGTTCAGACAAAATTACATTGAATTCGGATCCATTGAGTATCAGTACAAACATGTCTTTTTGAATAGGACCGATTACAACCGTTGCTTCCAAATCTCCCAAATCAGGTAATTTCCTCACAACGCGATCTTCCTCTTTTAAAAGATCCCCGCTTTTCATGAGCAGGTAACGTTTATTCCCTCTCACAAAGGCCCCCGATACTTCAGAGATGATCACATCTCTAAAAGATCCCAAAACATCCTCGTCAGAAATTCCCCCTGGAGCTTTTAGTTTCAGGAGTAAGGGTTGGTCAAAGAAGAAGGGGTTTATTGTATAAGGGATGCTTTGTTCGAGCTCTCCATCCTTGTAATTGATGATGGAATCGAGACTTGTAATATAGTCTTCTCTCATTCGATCCACCATAATCCTTGAGGTCTTACCAATGAGGGAAGATGAAAGAGCCAGTGCAATGAACACGGCAAGTATCAATTTTGAAGTCTTCAACTATTTCCTCCTTCTTCAACAGTTTTTAAAGTTTTCCCCATCACATTAACCTCCAGATGCATTATCATATATCCAACTTCAGGTTGTGATGTCGTCTCGATTTCGAATTTCCTGACTTCGATCAATTGTGAAGACGTATCCAAATGATAAAACATTTCCACGATATCGTTTAACAATCCATTCACTTCCATACTGAAAGGAATGATTGAGAAGTGCTTTTTACTCCACAGGTCGCCTTGAGGCGGACTGGCTGATTCGCCGATCACTGGACGCTGAGATACATCTGATATTTCAACTGGATGACTTCGTGCAAAGTTGTAAAAGTAACCTGTGTTGTTGGCAATTTGAGTGTGATCCATCAAGACCGAATCCACCTTATCAAATAACTCACTAAATCGTTGGAAATCTTCTTCAATATCGGCTCCTTGATGGCTGTTGGTTTTCAGAGTTTGTACTTCTTTCTCAAGTTCAAAAACCTCGTCTTCATAGGCGCGCAAGGAACCCATTGTAAAATACAAATAAAGCCCCAAAGCGATGGACAAGAAAGCAGACCCCCATGCAAAAGGATACCGTTTTGCACTCGCTATAATATCACTGATTTCCATCTTTAACCTTTGATATTTCCAATGCTATTACGAAAGAGAATATGCCGCTGGTTGAATCTTTAGAAGGATTCCCTTCCTCCAGGACGTTAATCACCCATTCTTCACCCACTTCGAGAATTGCAAGCCGGCTCTTCAACTCGGCTATATCCGCAGTGGTTCGACCTTTACCGCTCAATCTAACTTTATAAATCTCTTCTTTCGCGGTGTTATCCCAAAAATTCTCATAACCGATCGCATCATACACCACATCTTGCGTTCGAATCCTCGATAGCTCAATAAGTAACCATGCCGGACGGATTGGTGCGTCTTTGAATGATTTGATGTCATCCATTTTATTCGCAAGCATTCTGAAATCACGACTCAAGGTCGTGAGCTGCTTATTCGGCCCAGATCGACTATCAACCTCGGACTGCAAGGATGAAATCGATTGACGGAGTCCGATTTTACTAATTTCCCGATACCCAACAACAACAAGTAACGCAAAAAATATCGCTAGGAAAATAAAGTTAACAATAAATTTTGTGCGAACAACTTTGATGTCAGGCAACTGATCGACGAGCCGAAAGTCCGCATGCCATCGGGCTTTTAATTCACTTTTTTTCTGAAGACTGAACCGAGACATAACGTTATTCAAAGCACTCCCATTGCTGCGAGAAGGGGTAGCAACCGCGTATCCTTCATGTCCCACTCTACTCCATCTTCAAACTGAATCTCGAGAAGAGTGCTAAGTTCGCTCAAATTTAATTCTGGGATTTCCATCCCTAGATCATGTGCGAGCAGTTCGGCAACCCAATGTTGATTCGGAGTAAGATTACTTACAATGATCTGAGAAATGGATTGTCCTGTTTCCACTTCGAAAAGACCAATGATTGAAGCAATTTCTTTAAAAACTGGATTGATAACTTTTTGCCCAATATCGCTTAGATCGATTGTACTCGAATACATCAATTTCCGAGCCGACGAAGTATCCTTAAGAGATAATTCGTTTTTGATCTGTTCATACATTGCTTTCTCCCCTGAGTCGATGGTCCGAATCAAGGGTTTACCTTCAGCAGGAATGATGATCAACAACCCGGATTCGTTGTAAATTTCCAGCAATAACATTGGGGTCTTGATCATACCCGCAGTGCGGAGTTTGAGGATCAAGCCCAACATCAAGATTACTGAGCACTCAATTTTTCTCGGATAGAAATCCTCTTCCAACACCCGTTCCTGTAATAGTCGAAGTTGCTTGGTCTTCATGCCCGATATCAGCATGAGTTTCTGCTGAGGATCCTCCATCGGTACAATTTCTCCTGTTTCCCAATTAACAACTTGGAAGAAAAAATCATCATCATCATTGCCAATCCAATCCTTAACAATGCTTGGAATATATTCCGTGCTTTTCGATTTTGAAATACTATCTGGCTGATGAGCAAGATGTTGAAAACCTTGATTGCTTACAACAACATGGGCTTCAACAAACCCTTTCTTTGCATTGTCGAGTCCTACGATAGTCGAATAAGGGTTTCCATCAAAATTGTGAGTGGGAATAGACGTTAATTCCGTCACTCGAACCGGATTCGTGAATTGAGCCGCACGAGCCAACAAAATTCCGTTGTCCTGTTGATAGATAAAGAGAGCCTCTCCTTTGGATTTACTCATCAATCAGGTTTCTCAAGCTATTCAAAATTAGACCTCATCAAATTTCCGTTCGAAGAGTCCTTCCACTTCATTGAGAAATTCTTCTCCATCCGGGTCTTCAATCTGAAACTCAAGCTTGGAACCGTTGCCAGCTGCCAGCATCATCAGGCCCATAATACTCTTTCCATTTACTTGCTCGGTGTCTTTGACAACCCATACATCTCCAGGATATTTGTTAGCAATTCGAACAATCATCGCAGCGGGTCGGGCATGAATGCCCATTTTGTTCTTAACCACTACGGTTCGGCTCAACTGATTTCCTGACTGGGACTCCATGCTTAATATACAAAGGGAATTCTGAAATAGAGCAAAATAAAATTACCTGAGAATACTTTCGCCTATTCAAGCGTTAAGCAAGTTAATAGTATATCAGAAAACCCATCGAAAACCTTCAATCACAAGTAAAACCCTGCCATGATCGATCACCTGGTTTCAATTTTCAATAGAATATCTAAGCTTCTTTTGGTTACACTCACAGTAACCATTTTGGGTGAAGGAATCGGAAAAGTACAAGCAGCCGATTCATTCTCAGAAGGCCGCAATGTTGATACCCGTCTGGAGTCAAACTGGTCGCAGCGAGAGAACGATCAGTTCTATGCCGTTATTTCGTTTCAAATTGCAGAGGGGTGGCATACTTACTGGAGAAACCCAGGGACGACAGGTATGGCGACTGAAGTCAATTGGAAGCTTCCAGAGGGAATGAAGGTCGAAGCTGTTTACGAATCTATTCCCCATCGTTATGAAAACCAAGGACTCATTGACTACGTCCATGAAGGTTCCGCTATTATCGTCGCAGCCATTTCAATACGGTCCGATCTCGCTAAAACCATTGCTCAGCCTGTCATTTCAGCAACAGTTAATTGGCTCGAATGCGAAACTCTTTGTGTCCCAGGGCATAGCGAACTGGTACTAAAACTGACGAATGAAACTCATTTGAGTCCGGAACTACAAGCCGAAGTCTCAGCACTTATTGCCCACTCACAATCCACGACCTCTGGACAATTTCAAATAAGCGATGACCAGGTCACGTTTGAATTCTTAATCGACGAAAATCGCCTAGCTGAAGGCAAATCTGTCTACTTTTTCACAGAAACTGCCATCAACGATGCCGCAGCTGAACAGTCATACCAAATTGCAGCTGATCGAATATTGGTCACGACTGCAAAAACTCCCTACGGTGCTCCCGAAATTGATATTATCAACGGATGGCTTAAGATCAAAACCCTCGAAAATTCGGCCACCTATCGATGCATTCTTGAACAAGGAAAGATCCAACCCATCGCTGGCAGCAACAAGACCGCTAGCGTCGAGACATCCGGTTTTTTCTCACTTCTCATTCTTGCTTTTCTCGGCGGCATGATTCTCAACCTCATGCCCTGCGTATTTCCTGTCATTGGACTAAAAATAATGGGATTTGTAGAACAGGCGGGGCAGGACCGAAAAAAGATCATCTTGCACGGTTTGATTTTCACGGCAGGTGTGGTCGTCTCATTTTGGATGCTTTCTGCAGCTTTACTGTTACTTAGAGCTGGTGGGCAACAACTGGGGTGGGGATTTCAATTACAGGAACCCTGGTTTAACTACGGACTCATTCTGCTAATGCTAGCATTTGCTCTCAGCTTAAATGGCGTCTTCGAGTTCGGTATGTCAGCAGTCGGAGTCGGCAGTGGGCTCCAACGAAAATCCGGAACCATGGGCTCATTTTTTTCAGGAGTGTTAGCCACGGTTGTTGCGACTCCTTGCTCAGCCCCCTTTCTTGCTCCCGCACTGGGCGCTGCCCTGGCATTGGCCCCCTGGCAAGCGATGATTCTCTTTACCTTCATCGCGTTGGGACTTTCAACGCCATACCTACTTTTAAGTGCATTTCCTGGAACTCTCAAAATTCTCCCAAAACCCGGTGCTTGGATGGAAACATTCAAACAATTCATGGCTTTCCCCCTTTATGCGACCGTAGCCTACTTAATTTGGGCGTTGATTGGACAAATTGATGATGCGAATCAATTGAATCTATTGCTAAGTCTCGCACTCTTTGCGATGGCATTTTGGGTGTTTGGTCGGTGGGCTGCTCCCCACCACAAAAAATCAGTAAGACGAACGGCCATCACACTGAGCCTATTAATGGTGGCAGCATCCGTCTTCATTGGACACCCAAAGGCGAAGAAGGAATTCTGGGAGCCATGGTCTCCAGAAACAGTGGAAAGACATGTAGCAGACGGTAAAACGGTCTACGTCGATTTCACTGCACGCTGGTGCGCTACTTGTCAGCTTAATAAGCGTGTCGTTTTCAGTTCCAAAGAGGTGCTCAAAGCATTCGAAAGCAATAATGTAGTAGCCCTCAAAGCGGATTGGACGAACCGAGACGAACGCATTACCCGTCGTTTAAAATCGCTGGGGAAAGCAGCGGTTCCCGTTAATTTAGTATACAAAAATGGGGAGAATGAACCTGTCATTCTCCCCGAAGTTCTTACTCCAGGTATTGTCCTGGAAGCGCTGAATTCTAATT
The DNA here is from genome assembly GCA_963676215.2 of Opitutales bacterium. GTDB lineage: Bacteria > Verrucomicrobiota > Verrucomicrobiia > Opitutales > JAFGAQ01 > JAKSBQ01. The sequence continues at coordinate 46,459 of CAXXVT010000001.1, forward strand.
AGCGACTCGGTGCATCAAGTAACTCATTGGATCTCAAGATGAGATCCACATACTGAGCACGTTTATAGACAAACCGATCATCCACCTGCTGCTCAGATAATTTTCCGATAAAGGCATCAATGTTCGCATAAGATTTCGTATCCATCCATTGGTTGAGATCATTCAAAATCTCGCCGACTTGATCGTAACGATTCTTGTAAATGGAGCTGACAATCTGAACCGCGCTTGCGCCGCTGAGGATCGCCTTCACCGCATCACGTCCTGTAAAGACACCATTGTTGCTGCAAAGCTCACCCTTTACTTTTCCGTAAAGCAATCCCATGTAACGACAAGCCAACTTGTTGTCACCCTTTGAACTTAAGTTCAGTGGGATCGTGTGCTTCTCTTCATCAATATCGATGTCAGATTCAAATAGACGGTTGAACAACACATAACCGGCTACTCCAATTTTTTCCATTTCAGAAACGAGATTGAGAACATTGGAATAGAAGTAACTCAGTTTCACAGAAACTGGGATATTAACGACATCGTTAACAGCCGAGATCACTTCCAATTGAGCTTTTTCCACATCACTGCCTGATTTGGTTAAATCGCCAGGTGTGTGGTAAAAATTCAATTCCAGTCCATCAACACCCGTATCTTGAAGCATTTTTGCATACTCCACCCAAGTGTTTTGTTCCACTGCGTTGAGGCTTGCAATCACAGGGATGCTCACGCTCTCTTTTGCGCGTTTTACCCAGTGAAGATGCTCTTTGGGGCCCGAATGCTCAAGCGACGGAAAAAACCCTCCTATTTCAGCGTCGACATCACTAAAAGAAGCGATGTCGTTTTCCATTTTCCACTGCTCGAGTTGAATCTGCTCCTCAAAAAGAGAAGCACAGATAACCGCACCAGCTCCCGATTCCTCAGCCTGTTGAATGCCTTCAACAGAAGAAGTGAGTTTACTAGCGCCAATAACAACTGGATTCGAAATCTCCAGTCCCAAGTATTTCGTTTTTAAATCGGCCATGTCTACAGAGTTATGCGTTTTTCAAATTTTGGATATCATTAATCCGACGAACATTATCTTCTTGAGCAAGTTTCTGCAAACGTTCTGCTTCTGCAGGCATCGCTCTTGAGAGGATTTTGTATCGGTTCTCTACATCGGAGAACTCACCGAATCCCATACTTGCCTCTGGAGAATCCCAGCTAAATACCGGATTTTCAGTTCCACGGTTTTCAGGGTTATAGCGATACGTCGGCCAATAACCAGTATCGGATGCCTTCTTTGCTTGCTGCATGCCAAGACGAAGATCATATCCGTGAGCGATACATTGGGCGTAAGCAATGATGATAGAAGGTCCATCAAACTGCTCTGCTTCAAGGAAGGCTTTCATACACTGTTCCTTGTCCGTCGCCTGATTGATGCTTGCAACATAACAAGAACCATAGGTGCTCATCATGAGTCCAAGATTCTTCTTTCCGGTTTGTTTCCCAAGGGCAGCAAATTTTGCAACCGCCCCTCTTGGAGTCGCTTTTGAGGCCTGACCACCGGTGTTGGAATACACTTCCGTATCCATCACAAGAATGTTCACATTCTTCTGACTCGCCATTACATGGTCAAGTCCACCGAACCCGATATCGTAAGCCCATCCATCACCACCGAAGATCCAAACACTTCGATCAACAAGGTTGTCCTTAAGATCGAATGCCAAAACCACATCCTCAGGAGCGTTTCCTGATTCCATAATTGCAGCGAGTTCCTTTTTGATCTCTTCTGAAAGGTCTTTCATTTCTCGGGAAACCGAACTCCAATCAGCAAGACGGCGCTGAATCATCTCTTTCAGTTTATCAGAAGTATTCGCATCTCCTGAAATACGCTTCAGAGCTGCATTAAGAAGCTTCCGGTTCTGATCCGTTGCGAGACGCATCCCAAAACCATACTCAGCATTATCTTCAAAAAGTGAATTTCCCCAAGTCGGTCCCTTGCCTGCACTATCTACAGCATATGGACTTGTTGGAAAAGTTCCTCCATAAATGGATGAACACCCAGTCGCATTTGCAATCATCATACGATCGCCAAACAGCTGAGTTACCATGGATACATAGCCCACTTCACCACACCCTACACAACATCCGGGATATTCAAAGTAGATATCATCCGTTTGGATATTATCCAGAGGATTGAGCTTATTGAACCACGGTGCAACACGACCTGCGCGACCACTCTTTTCCAACCGTTTTGTTGTGGTCGGGAATTGTCCATCGAAGCTCATCTTCGATACTGGAACGTCATCCCCTTTCAATCGAAGCACTGGCTCCACAACTTCTTTTGCATAAGCATTAGAATCAGCAGGCACCACATCGAGAATTTTTCCAGACTTTTCACAAGTTTCAGGAATGGTTACCGTTTCGATAGCATCAACAGATGCATCAATCGCATCCCAATTCATTTGAACAATTTCTTGCCCCTTTTTCTTAAAAGTCTTTTCAACATAAGACTTAATCATCGGAATCGCTTCTTCTTCACTTAGAACACCTGACAACTTGAAGAATGCAGTCTGCATCACAGTATTGATACGACTTCCGAGTCCGACCTTTTTAGCAATTTTTGCAGCGTCCACATTGTAGACCTTGATCTTCTTTTCGATGATCGTATCCTGCATTTCCTTGGTCAACTTCTCGAATACCTGTGCAGGCTTCCAACTACTGTTGAGCAAGAAAGTTCCGCCCTCAACGATTCCGTCGAGTATATCAAACTTTCCGATGTATTCCTTGCGATGAAGGGCGACAAAGTCCGTATTGGTCAACAAATACTCAGACTGAATCTTTTTATCTCCAAATCGCAGGTGAGAGATCGTGTAACCACCAGATTTGTTGGAATCATATTGGAAGTAACCCTGAACGTACTTTTCAGTTCCCTCCCCAATGATTTTAATTGAATTCTTGTTTGCTCCAACGGTTCCATCAGAACCATAACCCCAGAATTTACAACGAACAACACCTTCCACTTCCGCATCAATGTTCTCATTGATCGGCAAGGAAAGATTAGAGACATCATCGTTAATACCAACGGTAAATCCATGGTGACCATCAGCATCTACATGATCAAATACCGCTTTCACCATTGATGGAGTAAATTCTTTTGAACTTAAACCATAACGGCCACCGATGATTTTGATATCACTGCCATAAAGAGAAGTGACGACATCCTGATAAAGGGGTTCTCCCAATGCGCCTGGCTCTTTCGTGCGGTCCAATACGGCGATTTTTTTCACGTTTTTCGGAATCACCTCAAGGAAATCCTTCAGCGAGAACGGACGGAACATGGTAACCTTGACCGCACCAACTTTTTCACCACGTGAGTTCAGATAATTGATAGCCTCTTCAATGGTTTCTGTCGAAGAACCCATTGCAATAATAATCTTCTCTGCCTCAGGATCACCAATGTAACTGAATGGTTTGTAAGAGCGGCCAGTTTTTTCCGCATACAATGCCATATATTTCTTAATGATATCAGGCGTTGCGTCGTAATAGTTGTTCACGGTTTCACGACCCTGGAAATAAACATCCGGGTTTTGCGCGGCAACCTTGATCATAGGTTTGTCCGGATTCATCGCACGAGAGCGGAAATCCGCCAGCGCGTCCATCGGAAACATCTCTTTTAGAGTCTCATACTCTACCGCTTCAATTTTCTGAATAGAGTGGGAAGTGCGGAATCCGTCAAAAAAGTGGACAAATGGAATTTTCGATTCCAACGAAGCCAGATGGGTGATCGCAGCAATATCCTGCGCTTCCTGAACATTAGCGGATGCCATGAAACCGAATCCGGTCGAACGACATGCCATTACGTCTGAGTGATCACCAAAAATGGAAAGGGACTGAGCTGCAATCGAACGAGCCGTCACATGAAAGACTGTCGGCTGCATTTCTCCAGCAATCTTGAACATATTAGGGATCATCAACAACAATCCTTGGGACGCTGTGAATGTCGTGGTTAGTGCACCTGTAGATAGTGAACCGTGACAAGCACCGGCTGCACCAGCTTCAGACTGCATTTGAACAACTTCAAGTGGTTCCCCAAATATGTTTTTCTTCCCTGCTGCTGCCCAAGCATCCGCGTATTCTCCCATATCGGATGAAGGAGTGATGGGATAGATGGCTGCGACTTCGCTGAAGGCGTATGCTACATTAGAAGCAGCGGTGTTTCCATCTACATTTACCATTCGTTTATTGGCCATGGTAGTACAATTGATTGGATTATTTCTTCCTGAGTAATGATATGGCATATCAAGAAACAAGCTTCTCCTTCAATGCCTACGAATATCCCGATACTAGGAGGTCAAAAGTATATTGATCAAGACTAATATTAATAAATTTTATAGTTCACTTTAACAAAATTAGAGTTGCTCAAGTGTTCGACAACACGTGGTGAAAGTCTAAACTTCCGGGACAAAATATGGAAAAATCGCCTTGGAAAACACTTTCGAGAAAACTCATCTACGAAAACCCATGGATTCAACTTCACGAAGATTCGGTGATCAATCCTTCAGGAAATCCCGGTGTCTATGGTCGGGTATGCATGAAGAATAAGGCTGTAGGGATCATTCCTATCGACACGGAGGGAAACACGTGGTTGGTCGGACAATATCGCTATACTCTCAACGCTTATTCATGGGAAATTCCAATGGGAGGTGGTCCAATAGAGGAAGCTCCACTCCGTGCAGCCAAACGTGAGCTTATTGAAGAAACCGGGATTTCTGCAGGAAAATGGGACCTTTTGACTAAGATCCACACCTCAAACTCTGTCACTAATGAAGAGGGTTTTATCTATGTAGCCAAAAACTTAACAATGGGTAAGGCTAAACCTGAGGAAACCGAATCGCTGAGGTTGAAAAAAGTGCCTCTGCAACAGGCGATCCAAATGGTAAGAAAGGGAAAAATCACTGATGCGATCAGTATGGTGGGATTGCTCTTGCTTGCGAACCGACAATCCGACGCACAGGACCAGGACGTATCCTAAAACATTTCTCAACAACGCAAGATCTCACCTCGAAAATTCTATGCTCCAAGTTTAACCTCAGAGGATTCAAGAGACTAAACGGTCTTTATCTCGAGTTTTCCTTCACGGAGAATTCCGTAACACTTTTGCTGCGCATCCAGACAGTAACTCCTTCCTGCTTTTCGCCAATTACTGCCCACGGTATGCCCCACAATTTGTGGGATGCCAATTTCTTCCGTAAACTCCCGATTCCAATCAAGCCAAAGAGGGCCACCTCTTTCCAGATCTCCACCCCTTGAAAAACCGGCACGAAAAAGCACGTTCAATTCATCGTGATCATTTACAAGTGAACCGATAAGCAGATTGAGGTTATCCACATTGTCCATGACCGGAAGTCGTTTAGACCAATGATCCAAGGTAACTCCTGCATGGCTGAAAAGGTATCCTTGTTCAAAATGGGCCAACTGAAATGTTTCCCAGAACTCCGAGAGATCGAGAGATCGAACAAGGGTCATCTTCTTGCGATCCGGGATTCCATAATATCGATGGAGCTCTGTCCGAGCGGGAAGATTCACTCCACTTTGGTCACGGTTGAAAAAATAGACCACATCATGGTTCCCAAGGATAAGGATTACCTTCTCGCGATAGCACGAGATCATTTCTGAAACCAATTTTAGTGTTTTATCAAGAGCGTCAACGGTTGAAAAAAATGTGTCTTTGGCATCAAAAAAATCACCCAAGAACAAAAATCGATCGATCCCAGCAGGGTCGTTTTCATTGAGAATTTTCTCAATGAACCGATAGTTTTGATGAACATCGGGGATGATAATTGTGATACCATTGTTCCCCATGAATTCCGAATGCGTCAAAAATTAGATAGGTTTGATCAAGTGGATCGCTTCTTCTTACCATAAGTAGACTCGTAAGCCTTGTAGTAATAATGCGAGTAGTAATAACTCGTAATACGATTTGGAACCGAATTCAAGACACTTCCAAGTATCGGAGTTTGAGTCTCAGCAATTCTTCTTACACTCCCTTGTGCAGCCCGCATTTTGACTACATTATAAGAGATCACATACAATACACCATCTGCTTGAGACAGCAGATTCAAAGCATCACTCACTGCCCCTACAGGTGGTGAATCCAGAATGATCTTGTCATACTGCTTACTCAGCTCAGCCAACATTTCCTCGAATTTTTTGCTATTCAAGATCTGGATGGGATTTCGGGACTCCCCGTAAACAGGGAGTACGTCGAGATTATGTTCATATCTCTCAACGATGAGTTCCTTAACTGGGATATCACTTTTGAAATGATCCAGCATCCCTTTTCCTCCTTCAATTTTGAGTAATCGAGCGACATTTGGAAGACGAAGGTCACAGTCGATCAGAAGGGTCTTGGATCCATGCGCTGCGAAGGATTCAGCCAAATTTGCGGAAATTGTCGATTTTCCTTCCCCTGGAACAGTACTGGTGACCAGTATTGTTTTTGCATTTCGACCTTCTTCTAAAATCTGCATACTCGAATAGAGCGACCTGAACGATTCGGTAACATGACTGTTCTTTTGCGAAATAACGGCAATTGCTCGCTCGTGGAAATCCTTTTTTCCAAGAAACTTTGGGATTACTCCCAAAATCGGTATCCCTAAAGTGTCTTCAACATCGGACATCGTTTTGATGCGATCGTCAAAGAAAGCTAGAAGAAAAACGAACCCGAATCCGAGAGCAATACCACCCACAAAACCAGCTGCGAGATTTAAGACGACTTTCGGAGAGCTTGGATCTTCAGGTGGAGCGGCACGATCAATGATTTGAACATTCGCTTTTTGCCATGAGGTTTCAGCTTCGCGCTTGCTGAGCTCACTCGTCAGAACCTGATAAAAATTCTTTTCTACTTCGAGATCCAACAAAATACTGTTGTAATCAGTTTTGATCCGACTGATCTGAATGAGGTTTTGCTGCTGAATCTCTAAATTCTTTTTTGAGTTTCCGTAATTTGTTTCGGCTTGTTGGTAGTCAGCATTGATTTTGGCTTTTGCCGATGCAACTGCTGCTCCAAGTTCTGCTTCGACTTCCGCAAGTCCCCGAACTGCTTCGATCATTCGCGGGTGCTTGGAGCGGTACCGCTCCTTCAAAGCAGCAACTTCGATTTTCTTAGAAGACAATACTGCCTGTAACTCGGCCACTAGAGGATTTTCCGAAATAAAAGATAAATCCCATAGATCTTTCCCTTTTTCTTCGTAAGTGTTTATTAAATCAATCTTGGTTTTTAACTCATTGAATCGATTGCGGTCCAAAACTAGAATTTGATTCAACTGCTGCAACTGTTGGCCGGCGATATTCTCATCTTCGTCAACAGATACCGTCGCATATTTTTCCTTATATTCCGCCCCTTGAATTTCAATTGAACGAACTTTATTGCGTTGCTCTTCAGATTTGCGCTTGAGATCTGCAACGGATTTCCGTGCTTCTTCGAGATTAAGGTTAATGTTGTATTTCCGATATTCTTCTGCGAAGTAATTCGCAACGCTTGCGGCAATTTCCGGATCTGGATGGTTGTAAAGAATATCTGCCACCAAACTCGCTCTTTGTGGTTTGATCGATCGGTTTGCAAAAAGTATCTTTTGAGTAAAAAGCGGACCTTGTAGTTCCGAATCTTCCCCTTCAAAAGGCGCTAAAAATCGAACTCTTTCATCCCCTTTGAGTCGATCATCTACGGCGTTGATAATCGTATTACTCTCCATGATTTGGATTTGGGTATTAAAATCCTCCAGGTTTGCAATCCGATCGTTTTCGTCAACCATCGCGTCTCCACCCATAGGCCCCGAGTCGCTTCTTAGGATGCGAACTCTGACTCCAGAGGTGTATTCTTTGGTCTGCGTAAATGTGTAATATGCAACACCTCCGAATACCAAAAGGAAAATGAACACTAAATACCAAATTCGTTGCCGGACGATAATAACGTAGTCGATCAGTGATTTGTGAGGACCGGAGTCATATCCAGATCCGTAACCACTACCGTAACCACCATAGCCGCCTTGGTATCCGCCACTTCCGTAACCATTACCATATTGACGACTCGCACCCCTATCTCGAGGAGCACCTTCAGGATTGTTTTCAAAGGCCATAATTGAAAAAGAAAGGAAAAATAATTAGAGGAAACGTTCAGGAACAAAAACAGTGTCACCATCTTGCAGAACATAATCTGACGACTCTGATTCACCCATCATTTTGTCAGCATTAAGCTCAATAACGCGCTTTTGGCCATCCGCTTCAATTCGGGTAACTTGCACAGCACTGCGTTTCGCAAGTCGCGTGAAACTGCCCGCTCTGGAAATCGCCTCAACCAAAGTTAGTGTCTTGTCATGAGGAATCTCAATCGGTCCCGGAGCATTTACTTGCCCCAAAACATCTATTTTTTGCTCATGGTATTCCAATACTAATAGGTTTACCTGAGGGTTAACAAGGTAGTCCTTATTATACAATTCCTCAATGCGTTTCTGCGCATCGCTAATCGAAAGATCACCCACCTTAACTCTGTTTATCAACGAGAGCATAATGGTTCCATCCCGTTCAACTCGAACTTGTTTATTCAAATCGGGCTCTTGAAATATTTGAATTTCAATGAGATCCGAAGGTTTGAGTAGATAATTGAATGATACGTCAGCAGTAGTGCCCGTATCGCTGTCTTCAGAAAAGACGGAGTTAACTGAACACACTAATAGACACGTAAGGAGGAAAAGATGGAATTGTTTCATTATTTAAGCGGAATTAATCCTAAACAAGAAAGGCGATACCGACAAAGTCAAGCAATCGCCTTTCACGCGTAAGTTTTTAATTTCGAATTACCCCGAGGGAAATCGACTAATAGCGCATGCTAACGGACATGATCAGCGAATTCTTTGTGAAATCAAGTCCTTCGATATTCGAATCATTTTCGATGAAAACGTAGCCCGCTTCGACCGACATAAAATAGGTTGGAGAGTAGACTGCACCCACTTGGAATACCATGTAATCATCTTCACGAGCGGTTCCTTCGTAGGTATCGGTTCCGATTACGAGCATTGCGCTTCCTGACAACCCAGGGGTAAAGAGGTAGTTCGCAGACACTGCGGTGCTAAAGTTGTCGATAACATCTCCAGCAAATCCCACCATGACATCTTTTGACAACACGATGTCAGCCGATCCCTTGTCACTAGCCATGTAGGTCAGCTTAGCATCCAACGCAAGACCATCAAAATTGTCGCCACCATCGATGTCCGTGCTTTGAAAACCCACTTTGAGGTCCGATACCAATTTAGGTGAAAGCTCACCTCGCACCCCCACATTTACAAAATGAGAAATCCGGTCCCCGAAAACCCCTCCATCAAGAGATGTGTTCCGATAACGGTATCCCACTCCTGCGTCTAATTTCTCGGTCGCCGCATAATAGACATTTACAGGAATACTAAGAGAGGAATAATCTGAACCGAATGTGTCCCGACTGGTATTATCGTAAGATACCCCTCCTGCAACAGAAGATTTTGCGGTGGCAGCGTAATCCGTGCTGATCCCAACATTTGTAATCGCAGATTTAAGGACCACTCCTCGGATTCCCCTTCTGTTCTCGGCCTGAGTCTCGATATAACTTGCAGTTGCTTTGGTTGTCGACTTGGGTGACTTAAAAGTAGCATTGGCCGCCACGGAAGGGAGTTCGGCATCAAACTCATCAAAATCCATATACCTACGAATACCATAGGCAGCAACGAGAGAAAAATCTGCACCTGTTTCCGGGCTACCGGCTACAAGTTCGAACCCAGGTTGGATATCAAAGATAATATCATCCGATTCGTTCTCGTTGCTGTAAGCGACGTTGGAATCAGAGGTTACGGAAGCGCTTCCAACGAAATAAACTGCAGCGTTGTCACTGAGTGTTAACATTGGAGAGGCGATGAGACTGGAAGAACCAGCAAGTCCGAAGAAAGCAAGCGCTCGCAGGACTGATTTGGTGGTCAGTTGGAACATAATAGGAACTGTTAAGTTGAGTTGTTAAGACAGGATTAGAGAGCAAGCTATCCTTGAGCCACCTAAAATCAAGTAAAAATAACGTAAAGAAGGAGAAATCAAGTAAATTTACCTGGGTATTTCGTATCGCCTTCAAAAGAGCATTTCTTTTAAGTGCATTTCTTTTTTATGCCAACTGATCAATTGAAAGTCATTCATCAAAAAAAAGTTCTCTTAGGCCTGGCGACGGTCTACAAGCTTCGCGATGGTCGAATAAGATTCAAATTCTCTGTGGGTAGAATCTTAGCAGTTTTATCAGTCGCCTTCATTGTGACCTGGGTGGGAGTATTCACTGCCGCATTTGTCCATTTCAAATATAGGCGAGGATATAAGGAGGCGTCCTATGTCGAAACGCTTTTATTTCCCTTCACGCACAAAACTTTTCAAAAAAAACGGGGAGATTACTACATCGAATCCGCCTACGATTCCATCGAGAATCAAGACTATAAAACTGCCCTTAACCTTCTTCGCAATGGACTGCTACGCTCTTCCGACAATCTAAAGGCACGACGCACGCTTTCCGAGTTTTACGAGTTTCTATTCAATCGCCCCCAATTGGCCTTTGATTTACTAGCTGACGGGATTCCTTTTCTTAAAGATAAGCCTGAAGAATCTCAGAATGAATATATCCAATATCTCTTCTCTGTCGGGTCGCGAAATCAACTAGATGACAAACTGATTGAAGCAGGGAATGTTGTTCTGGCAGAAGTCGGAGATCAGCTTTCGGTCTCCATGAATGCTTTGGTCAACTATCAGATTGCCAGTGGATACCGGAACAAAGGCCAAATCGATGCCTCCAAAAAGCTAGTGGACCAAAATCAACTCTACCGATTCTCGGAAGGATTAGTGTTACAGTCGCAACTACTGTGGGATAGTGGACAAGAAGACTTATCCATTCAATTACTTCAAAACAAGCTCGATCAATATCGGGAGAATCGACCAATCTACGAAAAACTGATCGCGCTACTCGAAGAAAAACAGCTTTTTGAAAAAGCAAGGCAATACGCTGTGCTATATCAATTGGAACATCCTGCGGTCTTCCAATCTCACCTCGCACGCCTCCAACAATACTACAAGCAAAGCAGCGCTGACCAAGAATCCATCGACAGTTTCATAAAGGAGTACGTTTCCGATTTTAAAACCTCCCCCATCGCTATTCGGCAATTAGCGATTCTTACCTCTAAATTTGGAGATGTAACCAATACACAAAAGGTGTTGGATGCATTCCCTGAGAACGATACTGCTCCAGCACAGCTTCTCTCTGATTTCATACTGATCGAATCCATGATTCGTGCCGAAAAGTTCGAAGAGGCAATCACCGAGCTGGTCCAAATCGAATCCTCGATTACCGAAGAGCAACCTCTCAACCCAGACTCCCAATCCATCCTACTGAGCTTGGAAACTGCAGCTTTCAATGGAAATGGTGATCAAACCAAGGCGCAACAAGCATTGAGGGAACTCCTGAAGTCGCCAGTTATAAAAATTGATCGCTTTCTTGCAGTTGCTTATCTCTTCATCGAGGTGGATGCTCCCGATATCGCTCTTGAAATAATGGATCACTGTCTGGAAACGCAGGACTACAACGCCAATATACGTGAGGCCCTCATAGCAATTCATTTAAAATCTGGCGATGTTAAGAAACTTTCGAACATATTGACAGATGCGATTGAGGCCCGCCGGCTACCAAACCGCCTTCTGATTGAATCCTACCGATTACTGTCGTCCGATCGCAATATTCATGTCGAGAATCGAGAACAGGTAATGGGTTTAATTCAGGGCTGCTTCTCCACGGATTACTTGTTTAAGGTGACAGAGGGTTAAGCCAACTCACCTCGTTTAATCATCACTTCTTCAAAAATCAGCATCCGGTAAAGATAGCACTCTCACATTTGTTGAGATGATTCTGGTTTCATCAGTCTCTTTAATTGTAATCAGTAACGGACCAATTTCCACCTGCTCACCTTTGGCCGGAATTCGCCCAAGATGATGGGAAATGAGTCCCCCGAAAGAAGAGACGTCATCATCTTCAAGATTATCTAGACCTAATTGGGCTTCGACTTCGTGCAAAGGAGTGAGCCCTGAAATTTTGTAAAAATCGGTTTTCAGGGACACGACCATCTTTTCTTCTTTGTCGAATTCGTCCTGAATTTCCCCTACCAGTTCCTCTAGAATGCGCTCCATCGTCAACACTCCAACGATTCCGCCAAACTCATCTTCAACCAACGCCATATGTACACGTTTAGTCATGAGAACCTGTAACGTTTTGTCCAGAGGCTCATCCTCTTTGACACGAAGAATGGGCCGAGCCAGTTTGCTAAAATCAAGATCCTCAATCGCCTTGCGAGCTCGAAATATGTCTTTGATATGAATTAATCCCTCGCAGTGATCCAAATCTCCAGAACAAAGAGGAAATCGTGTATGCCCAGTTTTACGAGCACGTTCAATATTCAAAGCAACGGGTTCATTAAGGTCAAACAGCTGCACTTGGTTACGAGGGAGCAGAATATCATAAACAGATAAAGAACTTAACTCCAATGCTCGGGACGCAATCTTTTCTGTGATTTTCGTGATCCTCACATCCTCTCGTCCAGTCGCCAAAATCTGTAAATCCCGATCTATCGGTTCTGGGACTTCCAAATCCTTAACCCCAAGGCTTTTCATAATCCTAATCCCCTGAAGCACTCCAAATCGAATCGGACGGAAAACAAAACTCAAAGTCACGATATAGATGATTGCTGTTTGCAAAACAGGGCGTATGAATCGCGGTCCCAGCCTAATCGGCAGCCATTTCAAAAACAATCCGTGAAAAATAGCCGAAATCAACAATAACACGAAGAGTAGGATATATCCGACCCAATCGGAGAGTCCCTCCGTGAGAAGATTCACATAGAGCAGAATCAAATAGACCCAAGCCGCTCCCGAAAACGCAACTGATACAGAAGATAGTGTATTGCTAAAGATCCAGCGATATTTCGATGGATCATCAACAATCGAGAATAGAAAGGACATCCGGCTTCGCTCTTCCGATGTGTCTTTCTTTAAATCTCGATACCGAAATTGAAGAAGGTAAGATTTTAAGGCTTCGCCCAAAAACACATAAAGAGATGCAAACCCCCAAACGATCCAAGCGGCCATATGATACGAAGAAATCGTTTCGTTCACCTCATGTTCCTTGTTGATGTATCAACTACCAATTTAAAAATCTGATATTGCGTTGAGGAATAGATCATTTTCAGCCTTTGATCCTACAGAGACTCGAATCATCCCGTCGAGGGAAAAAGGAGCCATAGAACGAACAATCACACCCCTCTTTAACAAAGCCTCACAGGCTGCCTCCGCATTACCAGCATGAAAGAGGATGAAATTGGCAGACTCAGCTTCCCATTTAATCCCCAGAGAATCCAGGCCGCGACAAAGCTGTGCTGTGCCGTCCCTGTTGGAATTTCTTGAAAGAGACACAAACGCTTCATCCTCTAGTGCAGCGAGAGCACCCGATAAGGCTAAAGCATTGACGCTGAAGGGTTGACGGGTGCGTTTCAGAAGATTCACTATCCATTCTGGAGCCATTCCGTAGCCAATCCGCAGACCCGCGAGTCCGTAGATTTTTGAAAAGGTCCGGGTTTCGATCACAGACTTGCCTGACTTGATTACGTCGGACAAATCAAAGGGCTCTTCGATGTATTCTGCATAAGCGCCATCAAAACAAAGAATAACATGGTCGGGCAGCGCATCAATAAATGGAGTCAATTCATCGCGATCAACGGAATAGGGGGTGGGATTGTTAGGACTCGCTATAAAAACCAACCGAGTATTTTTATCAATAGCATCCAGCATCGCAGGCAAGTCATGCTTCAGGCCTGGCATTCCCACTTTTCTTACTTCAGCACCGAAGTGTTGGGCTACCAATGGATACACAACAAAGGGATATTCCCCCATTACTGCATTGGTTCCAGGTTCCAAAAAGGCCTGGGCTAATAATTCCAAAATTTCATTGGAACCATTCCCGACAATAAACTGCGCAGGGTCCAATCCAAATTTTGCTGCCAAAGAATGAGTGAGATCCCAAGCACCCCCGTCCGGATAACGGTGCAAATCTGCTACCGTATTTCTTACGGCCTCCATTGCTTTGGGAGACGGACCCAATGGATTTTCATTTGAGGCCAGCTTAACGATCGATTTCGCGTCCAACCCATATTCGCGAGCCACGTGTTCGATCGGAAGCCCCGGTTGGTAAATTGGAGTCTGAGCAACTCCATCTCGGATTTTAACGGGAATCTTCACTTAAACGATGCTTTTTCTCATAATAGTTAATTCCCTTGACGCTACTCGCATTCCATTTGGCTGTCTACAAAGTTCAAAGCTTTCATGTAACTCCGGTTGGTAAGATAATGTCGCAAATCCCACGGCAGAGTTTTTCTGAACTCCTGCATAGTATAATAATCTAAAGACTTCAGCGCTCGAATATAAGCCCCGATATCCCCGCTGGGTCCTTCAATGGCAGTCGTTAAAAGGGCTCGTAGTTGAGGAATGCTTTTGGGATCTAGAATAGTTTTCTCCATCGAATTGCAATTAAGGATAGCTTTGAATACAGTTTGCCAAGCATTTTTCAACTGAAACCCAAAAAATATCTACCAAACCTCATTTAAACGTTAACACTCACTAATAGTGCAACTCCTTCTCATCACGTCTGTTAACAAAAAGAAATCCTTTTCTATCAAACTTGTTTTTTCACCGAATTCGGTATAGGAAAATGAAACGATAGTATTGTCGAAGGCACAGCCAATGAAAAATCTTTCTTTCGCAAACAGATGGAACGCAGATCTGATAGATGCTAACTACTCCAAATGGAAAGCCGGAGAAGCTGACTTGGATCCACTTTGGGAGGCTTTTTTTGAAGGCTTTGAATTGGCGGGAGGGCCATCTTCAGGAGAGGAAAATGGGTCCAAGTCCAAAGATCTCCACAATCATATTATCCAAGCGCGCGCAATGGGCGCCATATTTGGATATCGTTCACGCGGACATACACAATCCACAATCAATCCTCTAATGATCGAACTCCCGATCAACCCGCGCCTCGCGCTGGACCGGTTGGGATTTACCCCAGAGGATCTTTCTGAGCTGGTTCACACTGGCAACTACTTAGGTGGCGCTGAAATATCAGTGCAGGAGCTCATCAATGGACTGCGGCGCACCTACTGTGGCAATATTGGAGTTGAATACGTTCATATCCAAGACACCCATAAGCGTCGCTGGTTACAGTCAAAAATTGAGCCCAACTATCTTCAGCATCAATTTTCCACAGCCGAACAAATTCGCATTCTTAGCAAAGTTATCGAAGCAGAGGAATTTGAAACCTACCTGCACAAGACTTTCGTAGGTCAAAAGCGTTTCTCTCTTGAAGGTGGGGAAACCCTTATCGCGGCGCTAGATACGATCGCCCAAACCTGTCCACAATTCCCCATTGATGAAATCGTAATGGGGATGGCTCATCGCGGACGGCTCAATGTTTTAGCCAATTTTGTAGGGAAATCTTACGATACCATTTTTACCGAGTTTTCTGAACACAATACCCCTGGGGAATTCCAGGGTGATGGTGACGTAAAATACCACTTGGGTTACGATAGCACGATTGTAACCGAAACTGGTGGGAAGGTTAAAATTCGTCTTTCAGCAAATCCGAGTCATTTAGAAGCCGTTAATCCGGTCGTCGAAGGTCGGGCACGGGCACGTCAACGCATCTTGGGTGACCTTGAGCGTAAACGCGTTTTGCCTCTACTTATCCATGGTGATGCGGCAATCGCCGGGCAGGGCATTGTAGCTGAGGTTCTGAATTTCTCCCGTCTCAAAGGCTACCGCACTGGCGGAACCGTTCACATTGTCATCAATAATCAGATCGGGTTTACAACAGAACCCGATGATGCGCGATCCAGTCAGTACTGCACTGATGTCGCAAAGATGGTTGAGGTCCCCATCTTTCACGTCAACGGTGACGACCCATTGGCAGTTGCCCATGTGTGCAAAATTGCCCTCGAATACCGACAGGAGTTCTCTGACGATGTATTTATCGATATGGTTTGCTACCGTCGACATGGACACAATGAAGCAGACGAACCCGCCTTTACTCAGCCCACCCTTTACCGGAAAATTGCCTCAACTCCGTTGGTCTCAGAAAACTTTGGAAAACGCCTCGTTTCGGAGGGAGTGATCGAGGAAGGTGATGTCGACAAGATCAAATCTGACATCATTGATCGTCTCGACGAAGCTAAAACACTTTCATCTTCCGTTGAGCACCGAGAGGCCGAGGTTAAAATATCCACGTTTGAAGGGTCCACGGCCGAGTTTCAGCCACCCTATACCTTCGAAAACGTCAAAACCGGAGTCGAGCCGTCCGCGCTCGAACTTATTGCAAAAACCATCACTACTATTCCAGAGGGATTAGAGGTAAACCCGAAAATCAAACGTCTGCTTAACACAAAGTGGAAAAAATTTGAATCCGGAGAAGGAATCGATTGGGCCTTTGCAGAGCAATTAGCGTGGGGTAGTTTATTGAAGGATGGAACTCCCGTGCGCATTTCCGGACAGGATGTTGAACGAGGTACGTTCAGCCATCGTCATTGTGTATTGGTGGATGTTAACACCAAGGAGAAAAATATCTCCCTTAATAAATTGGGCGAGAACCAAGCACAATTCTGTGTGCACAATTCACTGCTATCGGAATCTGCAGTTTTGGGTTTTGACTTTGGGTATTCACTCGAATACCCGAAAATGCTCTGCATATGGGAAGCACAGTTTGGCGATTTCGCAAACGGAGCACAGGTGATCATTGACCAATTTATTACTAGCAGTGAATCCAAGTGGGGGCGAGTCAGCGGACTCGTAATGTTGTTGCCCCATGGCTATGAAGGCCAGGGGCCTGAGCACTCTTCTGCTCGGCTTGAGCGTTTCCTTCAGGCCTGTGCTGAAAATAACATACAGGTATGTAACATTACCACGCCTGCTCAATATTTCCACGTGTTGCGCCGACAGATGAAGCGCCTCTTTCGCAAACCGCTGATCTTGATGGCCCCAAAAAGTCTGTTGCGCCATCCAAGAGCAGTTTCATCGGTCAATGAGTTTAACGAGGGACACTTTCGAAGTATCGTCGACGATGATCAACCAGGAGATAATATAGACCGAGTCATCTTGTGCTCGGGTAAAGTCTACTACGATATCATCGAAGAGCGGGAGAAAAACAAACGCACTAACGCCGCAGTGGTGAGGATCGAGCAATTCTATCCTCTCAACCGGAAGCGCCTTCTCGAAATAGTGAGCAAATACGGCGACGAGATAAAGGTTGTCTACTGTCAGGAGGAATCCGCAAACATGGGGGCATGGAGTTTTCTTGCTCCTCAACTGGAATCTATTTTCAACCGTACTCCTTACTATTGTGGTCGGGATGCCAGCACCTCTCCGGCAACCGGATTCGCCAAAGTTCACAAACTTGAGCAACAGAAAATCGTTTCACGAGCTTTCGAAATTTAGAAATTTTTTCGTACCAATTGTTATGCAACACGAAGTAAAAATTCCCAGCCTAGGAGAATCCATTGTATCCGGTATTATTACGCAGTGGAACTGCAGTAATGGCGACTATGTTAAAGAGGGAGATGTCCTCTACGAATTGGAAACCGATAAGATTACATCCGAAGGCGCAGCCGAAGTTTCCGGAACGGTCGAGATTCTTGCAGAGTTGGATGCCGAAGTGAATATCGGCCAGGTAGTCGCAAAAATCGATGATGCGGTGGCAGCACCAGAAGAGACTCCTGAAGCCAAAGAGGTTCCTGCTGAAACTACCCAAGATGCCTCCTCGGAACCAACTCCGAAACCCGACAATGGAAAACAGGCACCCTCTGTTGAACGCATTGCCGCTCAAACTGGAATTGATCCATCGTCAGTTGAAGGAACGGGTAAAGCAGGTCGTGTGACAAAAGGAGATATGCTCAAAGCCAGCGAATCTGTATCTGACAAAACAACAAATGGTGCAGAACCTGAAGCCACAACCGAACCTGTATCTCCTGGTCCGGTATCAAAAGCGACCTCTGCTCCCGCACCTGAGGCAGTAGCTAAGCCAGTAGTTGCATCAAGTGACCGAGTCACTCGCAAGAAAATGACCCCGATACGGAAAAAAATCGCCGAACGACTCGTGTCTGTGAAAAACGAGGCCGCTATTCTTACGACCTTTAACGAAGTCGATATGAGCGCAGTGATGAAGCTGCGCAAAGAAATGCAGGAAGACTTCGTCAAGGCTCACGGCGTAAAGCTTGGGTTTATGTCATTCTTTGTCAAAGCGGTGGTTGGTGCACTCAAAGCAGTGCCGGGAATCAATGCACAGATCGACGGCAATGAAATCGTTACCAACCATTTTTACGACATCGGCGTGGCCGTTGGCACCGACCGCGGTCTGGTGGTCCCGGTGATCCGCGATTGCGAACAGTTGAGTTTCGCAGAGGTCGAACAAGCACTCGTTGGCTATGCAAATCAGGCGAAAGCGGGTAAAATCACCATCGAGGATATGCAGGGTGGTGTGTTTACCATTTCAAACGGCGGGGTGTATGGATCATTGCTTTCGACTCCTATTATAAATCCACCGCAAAGTGGGATCTTAGGAATGCACACCATTCAGGAACGCCCGATTGCGGTGAATGGTGAAGTGCAAATTCGCCCAATGATGTATCTAGCACTTTCTTATGATCACAGAATCGTAGATGGAAAAGAAGCGGTTTCATTTCTCATTAATATCAAACAGGCCATCGAAAATCCAAGTCGCCTACTGTTTGGAATCTAACGCCTAAGGAATCAAAATGAGTGATCAAATTCTCAATTTCGACCTGACCATTATCGGATCAGGGCCGGGGGGTTATGTGGCTGCAATTCGTGCCGCTCAACTCGGATTCAAAACCGCCATCATCGAAAAGGACCCCTATCTGGGTGGAACGTGCCTCAATGTGGGATGTATCCCAAGCAAAGCACTGCTTCACTCCACTGAGCAGTTGGCATTTGCAAAGGACCACGCCTCCGCACATGGCATCGAGTATGAGGGTGTTCGCATGAACCTTTCCACTCTCCAGAACCGGCGGAAGTCCGTGGTTGAATCAATGCAAGATGGCGTGAAACAGTTCGTCGGTGGACGCAAAGTCGAGATTATTCATGGGCACGCATGTTTCACAGCCCCTGGAAGAATCAGAGTTTTTCAAGCAGATTCCGCCTTCGATATCGAATCCAAGCACACCATCATTGCGACTGGCTCTGTACCGGTGCAGTTGCCTTTTCTGCCATTTGACGGAGAGAGAGTGGTGAGCAGCACAGAGGCACTTACCTTCGAGGAAATTCCCGAGTCATTGGTGGTAGTCGGAGGAGGCGCAATCGGCCTTGAGCTGGGATCCGTTTGGAATCGAATGGGAACCAAGGTGACTGTCGTTGAATTTCTACCCAGGATAGCTGCAGGAAATGACGATGATATTGCTAAGGCAGCAGAACGGATTTTTAAAAAGCAGGGTCTCAATATTCTGACCAATACCAAACTCATTGAAGGTGTAGTCACGGACGGCCTAGTCGCGCTGAAAGCAGAGAAAGATGGTACCGAACTGATGCTAGAAGCTGAGAAAGTGCTCGTGTCTGTTGGGCGGAAACCCTTTACCGAAGGACTTGGGTTGGAAACCGTAGGAATTGACCTTGATGATCGGGGTCGAATAAAAACCGATCCAAATTTCCAAACTAATGTAAACGGAATATACGCAATTGGCGATGTGATTGCGGGTCCAATGCTTGCTCACAAGGCCGAAGAAGAGGCAGTCGCCATAGTCGAACACCTAGCCACTGGATACGGACACGTGAATTACGACTTAATTCCAGGGGTCATCTACACTGACCCCGAGATCGCTTCCGTCGGACTCACCGAAGCTGCAGCCAAGGAAAGATTTGGAGACGTCAAAGTGGGGAAGTTCAACATCGGGGCCAATGGCCGTGCCATCGCAAGTGATCACAAGGAGGGGCTTGTTAAAATCATTGCGCATGCAGAAACCGATGCGCTGTTAGGCGTTCATATTATCGGGCATCAGGCCTCAGAAATGATCGCATCAGCAGTTGCACATATGGAATACAGTGGGAGCGCTGAAGATCTCGCACGGACCGTTCACGCCCATCCCACCATTTCAGAGTCTATCAAAGAAGCTGCCCTTGCAGTAGACGGTCGAGCCATTCACTCCCTTCGCTAACCGCGTTTGAGGGGTCTTTCCCATTAACTTTCCTGCAAAGGAAGGGATTGACCCGGATTCCCTGCTCGATTCAAATAAAAATCACAAGGGCGGACTGAGTCCAAAGCCTTTAACTGTACAATCGTATTCACCATGGGAAGTTCATTTGGAAAGTGTTTTACAATCTCTACCTGGGGCGAAAGCCACGGGGGAAGTATCGGTGTTGTCATCGATGGATGTCCTCCACAGATTCCGATTTCGACTGATTTCTTACAACAAGAACTCGATCGGAGACGGCCCGGTCAGAGCAAAATCACAACCCAACGCAAAGAACCCGACACGGCTACTGTTGTTTCCGGAATCTGGGAAGGGAAAACAACTGGCACTCCAATTGCCGTCTACGTTTCAAACACGGACGCCCGTCCCAATGCCTATGATGAGATGAAGGACAAGTATCGTCCTTCCCATGCGGATTTTACTTACCAATCAAAATACGGTATTCGCAATCACGAAGGCGGGGGTCGCTCTTCCGCACGCGAAACAGTCGCCCGGGTTGCGGCAGGAGCCATCGCAAAACAGATCCTCAAGCAAATCGCGGGCATCAAAATCCGTGCGTATGTTTCCAGTATTCAGAATATCGATCTGGAAAACCCAGAATCACTTGATTTTCCTAAGCTAGAGCAAGTAGAAGCCAATATCGTTCGCTGCCCAAACCCCGATATTGCCGAAAAGATGATTGATGCGATCAAAACCGCGCGTTCAGAGGGAGACTCTGTGGGCGGACGCATTGTTTGCCGCATTCGTAATTTGCCCGTCGGACTCGGCGATCCAGTTTTTGACCGCTTTGAAGCCGATCTAGCCAAAGCGATGCTTTCCATACCAGCAACTAAGGGATTTGAAATTGGAAGTGGCTTTGCGGGAAGCCGACAAAGGGGTTCCGAGCACAATGATATCCCTGTATCGAAAAACGGGGAACTCCACACAAAAACCAATCGCTCCGGTGGGGTTCAGGGAGGCATCACCAATGGTGAAGAAGTTTATTTCACAACGGCATTCAAACCCACCGCAACCATTCTTAAGCCCCAGTCCACCTTAGATCTCGAAGGAAACGTTACCGAACTAGTAGGAAAGGGTCGGCACGATCCCTGCGTCGTTCCAAGGGCTGTGGTCATAGTTGAAGCGATGGCTGCCATCGTCACACTCGATCATTTGCTCAGAAACCAAGCCCAAAACGGAGTGACTGTTTAAGGTTCAACCATCCTTAAATCGTTCTCTGATCCTATCATGAACAGTAGCAATTCAGGAGAAAAGTCGGACATATTTCTTATTTTTGGGTCTGCCAGTCCACAGCGATTTGAAATCCTATGGCAAATGGCCGAATATCTCATCTTTGGTGGAGAATCGGTAGAGGTCTGCCTTCATAGCGAAGAAAGCCCCCCAGAGAGCGCTGCGCTAGAACGCTTACAGGATAAAGCAGGATTTTCGATGAGCCAATGGAATCTCGAGGCTGACTCCTGCGACTTCGACTCTGCTCCCATCCAGAAACCAAACGTCACCACTTTATTTCTCTCTCATGGAACCCACTATTTGGTAGATACCTTCGAAACCCTCTCCCACTGGCTTCCAGACTCTGGATTTGAACTGCAGCGCGTAACAACCTGGGTGGATTGCAAACAAGTCCACACAGATGCAAACGCAAAAAAATGGTATGAATGTTGTTTCCATTTTTCAGACCTGGTGATTTTGGATGAGTTTAAAACTCTTCCAGATAGCTGGTTCAAGGAATACAAGGATTTCTTCAAAAAGGAGTGTTACCCCTGTATTGTCGAAAACACCCGCAAGGGACGTCTGCACAATATGTTTGTTCTTATGGACAATCAATTGCGCCGCATTGCTCAGGTTTTTGAAAAAACTGTCGATTTCTACGCAATATTAGACGAAGACGAGGAGGAAATGGAAGAAAATGAACCCACCACAACAACTTCCCCGAAATATGAACCTTATTTTGAACGTTTAGTAGATGGGAGACGATCTAAGGTCGTGCCCGAACCACTCTCTAAAAAGGTGGATTCAAATTAACTTTACAACCAAACCGTTCATCAACTCAAATAGACTCACTTTTTTGACAATAACCGCTTAATTGTCACAATCCAACATCAGTATGCTCAATCGTATAAAACGCACTCTTACCCTTTTGACGTTCGCGTCCGTGTCCGTTCCCCTCTTGATAGCTGAAGTTCCGCTCGAGACAACCTTCCAGATGAAGGCTGAAATCAAGGACATGCGGATGGCGATGGAACGCCTTCATTTTTCGAAAAAGACACTCGAAAATGAGGAATACAAGGATCTTATCGTAAACTACATGGAGCGATTGGACTTCAACCACCTTTATTTCCTCAATTCAGATCAATTGCTTTGGGAACAGCGTTTTGGGAGAACTCTCAAAAACAACTATCTCGATAAAAACGAACTTTATCCTGCATTTTATATTTTCAACACATTCGAATCGCGAGTTGGAGATCGCTTGGAGTGGACCGAAGCGTTTCTAAGTGGCGACATCGATCTCTTTGAAAAAGATACCTACGTAACTGACGACGAAGACGAAACCTGGGCTCAAACCAAAATTGATGCGGATGGTCTTTGGCGGCAGCGTCTCAAGAATGAAATTCTAAGCGAAGTTGTACCGGATATTCGTGAGCAACTCGAAGAGCACTATGGAGAAGAACCCGTACCCGAGTTGACGCATGCTATTCTCGATGAGGTTATTGGCGTTGAAAAGCAAAATGAGTTGGTCAGTGAAGCAAAAACCAAAATTATTGAGCGCTACCAACGCTGGTATAAACGGATTGGGGAAATGAAAGCCGCTGAGGTGCAGGAAGACTTTCTCACCGAGCTTGCTCAACTTTACGATCCGCACTCCAATTTCATGTCGCCCGACACTTCAGAAGATTTTGGAATTTCTATTAGCAACGAGTTGATTGGGATTGGGGCTGTGCTGAGTGATGACAATGGTTACTGTAAGATTCTTGAACTCATCGAAGGGGGCCCTGCATCGAAGTCCGGCGAAATTATCGAAGGAGATTTGATCATTGGAGTGGCTCAGGGCCGCGGAGACTTTGAAGATGTTGTCGGGAAGCGATTGCGCGACATCGTTCGTCTTATTCGAGGCAAAGAAGATTCTCTTGTGCGGTTGCAGATTCAATCAGAAAAATCGGTCGAAGATAAGATCGTTCCGATCACTCGAAAACGAATCAAACTCGAGGAAAAACTCGCTTCTGCTGAGCTTTTTTATATCCCAACTGAGGAAGGCTCGGTTCCAATCGGTGTAATCAATCTTCCCAATTTTTATGGTCCAACATCTGGAAATCCCTTGTCTACCCGCGCTAGTGAGGACGTCAATAATTTGATCAATAAACTGAAGGATCAGGGAGTAAAGGGCATCGTGCTCGATCTTCGAACCAACGGCGGCGGATTGTTAGATGAAGCGATCAACATTACAGGCCTGTTTATTTCCACCGGACCCGTTGTAAAGGTGTTGAATAGTGCTGGTGAAGTAGATGTCAACCGAGACTACGATCCAGCAATTTCATGGGATGGTCCTTTAGCAGTTTTGACCTCCCGCTACAGTGCATCCGCATCCGAGATTGTTGCCGGAGCACTCCAGTATTACAAACGTGCCCTCATTATTGGAGACGAATCCACCCACGGGAAAGGCACCGTTCAAACGACTTTTGCACTACCCATTTCGGTCTACGATATGTATGGACGAGATAGCCGTTTTGTCCGGCCCAACCTGCTCGAAAGAGTCGGGCGGTTGATCCCAATGAAGTCAAACCGTACGGGAATGCCCTCGATGGCGAAGATTACCATTGCGAAGTATTATTTGCCTGACGGAAGTTCCACACAACTTCGCGGGGTCCCATCCGATATCAACTTGCCGAGTGTGGCGGAACTTCTTCCAATTCGAGAATCTGACCTCGAAAATCCTCTTTCATGGGACAATATCGACGGCCACGAAATCGAATCTGAAGTGCTGGTGTCTAATGCTTACCCTTACTTACAGCCCAATCTCATTGATATCCTCAACGAAAGGAGCCACGAACGCCAAACCACGCTAGAGGAATTTAAGTACCTTAACGAAAGTATTTCTAGTTTCAAGGTGCGCTATGAAAGGAACTCGGTTCCTTTGAGCATTATCGATCGTATTAATCTTCTAAACCGAGATGATCTGGAAAAGGACCTACTTGAGGATTACAATAAACGCCTGGCCGAATTCGCATTCGAATCCATTGAAGTTCCTTTAAAAGACATCCAAGAAGCAGAAGAGTCAGAGGAGGTTGCAAAACCTGAACCTGAAGACGAAGAAATCGCGGTTGTGGTTTCGGAAGACGATGACATCGTACAAGTGGACGGTACAATCACTGCAGATGTAGGTGAGACCGTAAGCGAAGAAGATTCCGACTCCGAAGAAGGCGAAGAGAAGGAAGATGATACGCCAAGAATTGACATTCATCTCCGCGAAACGATGAGAATCGTTGGTGATTGGATCGAATTGGAAGATTATCTCAATTCAGGGGCTGAAAACCGGCAGATAGCAATTCACTCCATTGATGAGAACTTGGTGCAAGACGATTTTCACTGGTCGCAATTGCTTCCAGTTGAGCCGTCATTGAATTAGGGCCGAAGTTTTTAATGCCCATTAGCGATTGAAAGAAGTCTAAGTGAAACAGATCTCATGCGAGCATCAGTTGCTACATTAGTTGAGACGTAGTATCCGATGCTCGCATCGGATTATACACCTATTGAATTAAACGCGAATCGGTAACACTTTCCGATCCATCCATCCGAATTGGTCTAGTCAAATGAGCGAGGGGCTTAAATACAGGATGCACTAAGGGGCCACAAACCGCACGAACCGTTGCTTTCCATTCATGTCGGGCAAGCATTCGAGTTGGAATTCCACTCCTAAATTCCGGGAAAATGATTGGATTGCGGATTCCTGTTCACAACCTGTCTCCAAATAAAGAGCCCCTCCAGGATTTAGAAATTTAGAACCCTGACTCAATAATATCTCAATGGCCTCCATTCCAGTTTCGCCAGAGGTGAGCGCCCGTTCCGGTTCAAAATTCCTCAGTTCTGGTTGGACCTCCAGGAGTTCGGCATCACTAAGGTAAGGCGGATTACTCACAATCAGATCAAAACTTCCCTTAACCGCGTCAAACCAATCGCTTTCGACGAAATCTATCTGATCCTGTAGGTTGAGATGCTCACCATTTTTCCGCGCTAGCTCCAGCGTTTCAGAACTAATATCTGTGGCAACAACCTTGCATTCCGGAAACAATCTGGCGAGTGCGCAAGCAATCGCTCCTGTTCCAGTGCCTAGATCAAGAACGGTCATAGGAGCTTTTTTTTGCGCAAAATCCTGACTAATCAGTTCGATCAATTCCTCAGTTTCTGGCCGGGGGATGAGAGCTCGCTTGTCAGTAAACAGCTCGAAGTCCATAAACCCTGTCGTACCAATGATATATTGAATCGGTTCTCTCGAGGCCCTGCGCTTCAATAGTGGGCGAAGTTCTTGCAGCGTATTTTCCTCCATCGGACGCTCAAAATTCAGATAGAGTTGCATGCGCTGGCACTTCAATACATGGGCCAATAGTAGCTCCGCATCGAGACGAGCATGTTCCACCTCGTATTTTTCAAAATAGGCGGTCGTTTTATTGAGAATGTTGAGCAGTGTTTCCATATATTGCATTCATCTCTCCACCTATTGTTCGTTTTCGGATGTAGTGAATTCTTGAAAGAGTTGAAGAAATAATTCGGTCATCCGAAGCCGGTCATCCGATTGAGCGTTTCCTTGGAATTTGTATGCCTCTACTAAGGGAATGAGTTCCAATAGCTTCTTGCGATTGGAATACTTCAACTGTTGGTCTCGGCCGATTTGTTCCTCGATTTCCTCAAGACTGGGTGAAGCCTGGGATACAAAGCCACGATAACACAAATACCCTTGGATCAAATCCCAATATCGAGTCACATCTAATCGATTGGGATCAGCATCGTCCTTTACTAACGCTTTCACCTCAATCTTCATCTCTTTAAGCCCGAGATACTTCCCGTTCTTTTGACCCTTTCCTATGCGTTTCAAAAATAGCCGCATCGTAATCCATGCCACGGTAATCAACAGAACGGTCAGAGCAAACAGCGTGACACTGGATAGCCAATCAAAACTCTCCTCTGGAGCAATAGGGTCCGTAATCGGCTCGAGTTCGACTGTATCGAAGGCACTCATTTTGTGTTCATGCTAACGCAATTTGGTTTAATCAATTAGTTATCTAAAGCATAAACAGGATTTACATAAACAAAAAAGCGGTGCTGGAAAACCAACACCACTTTTGAAAGTAGCCAATGAATGTCCGAACTATAATCTCAAATTATTGGCATGATTCACATTCTCCGCCATTTAGCATGGCATCCAGAGAACAAGCTGCACGTTCTTCAATTGTATATTCCTTTTTCGGTGCATCAGATGGTGGAACTCCATCACCTGGAAGTCTTACCCCCTCTTTTTTTATCGAAACGGTTGCCTTTTCGATATTGGAAGCACCAAGAGTGCGGAGATAGTAGGTGGTTTTCAAACCTTTGCGCCATGCTGCACGATACATATGTGAAAGTGTTTTTAACTCCGGCTCTGGCAAAAACAAATTCACGGACTGAGATTGGTCGATCCACTTTTGTCGACGCGCAGCGGCATCAACCAGATAGTTGTAATGGATGCCAAAGGCTGTCTTATAGCGCTCTTTGATTTCATCCGGAATCGCATCGATATTCCCCAATTCTCCGTCAAAGTATTTGAGCATATCCCGAGTTTCTTTTGTCCAAAGCCCGAGTGCCTTCAGGTCTTTTACGAGATATGAATTTAGAACGATGAACTCACCTGAGAGATTACTCTTCACAAAGAGATTCTTATAGGTGGGTTCAATACAGGGGCTAGATCCCATGATGTTAGAGATCGTAGCCGTCGGTGCAATCGCCAGCACATTGCTATTGCGCATGCCCTGAGCCTTGATCTTGGCCCGAAGACTCTCCCAGTCCATTTTTCCACCTCTTGGAACATCAATATCAACTCCACGTTCGGCCTCAAGAAGGTCTAGAGTGTCCTGTGGTAGCATCCCTCGATCCCACTTGGATCCAGTGTAGCTAGAGTATTTTCCGCGCTCTGCAGCGAGATCACTGGAAGCTTCGTATGCAAAATACGCGATAGCTTCCTGAAACTCATCATTGAATTCAACGGCTTCATCACTTTCGAAGGGCACTCCCTTTCGATACAAACAATTTTGGAGTCCCATGATTCCCAATCCAATCGGACGGTGTTTCATGTTCGAATTCCGAGCCGCATCCGTCGGGTAGAAATTGATATCGATCACATTGTCGAGCGCACGAACCGCTGTGTGGATCGTATCCTTTAGCTTTTCGAGATCGAGTTTGCCATCCGCATCAAGATGGGAGTCCAACACAACCGACCCAAGATTACACACTGCAGTTTCGTCTTCACTGGTGTTCAGTGTAATTTCCGTGCAGAGATTGGAACTGTGGATCACCCCCGCATGGTCTTGCGGGGAACGAATGTTGCAGGGATCCTTGAAGGTAATCCATGGATGACCCGTTTCAAAAATCATCTGAAGCATCTTCTTCCAAAGATCGATCGCGTTCACTCGCTGACCGCCAATTTTTCCTTCGTCAAATTTTTTCTCGGATTCGACATACTTCTCTTCAAAGGCTTTTCCGTAAAGTTCGTGCAGTTCAGGCACTTCGTTGGATCGGAATAAGGTCCACTCCTCACGGGCTTCCATACGTTTCATGAACAGATCTGGAATCCAATTGGACGTGTTCATATCATGAGCACGTCGACGGTCATCACCAGTATTTCGACGAAGCTCAAGGAAGTCGTATATGTCATTGTGCCAGGTTTCGAGGTAGGCACATCCAGAGCCACGACGTTTTCCACCTTGGTTCACCGCAACCAACTGGTCGTTGTGTATCTTGAGAAAAGGAATAACACCTTGGCTCTCACCATTGGTTCCACTGATGTGCGAACCGGTACCTCGCACAGCCGTCCAACTTCCACCTAATCCTCCAGCCCATTTGGAGAGGAAAGCATTCTCCGCGATTCCCCGGTACATGATCGACTCGATACTGTCATCCACTTTGTAGAGATAACAGGACGACAACTGACTTCGAGGAGTTCCAGAGTTAAACAAAGTCGGAGTGGAGGAACAAAAACGACGACTTCTGTATAAGTTGTAGAGTTCAATGATCGCATCTTCAGAAGGCTTCTTTTCGTGTTCTCCAAGGAACAAGCCCATCGATACGCGCATCCAGAAAAACTGTGGTGTTTCAATCCGTTTATGCCGGCGTCCGTCGGTTTTATCGACGATCAGATAGCGATCATATAGCGTCTGGATACCCAGGTAATCAAAATCCATATCCGCAGACGGGTCCAATGCTTCAGCCAGCTTATCCAGATCATAGTTGAGCATTTTTTCATTCAACCGACCCAAGCTTACCCCAATTTTGAGGTACCGACGAAATTGTTCACGATGAGCAGATTTCAAGGAAGAGACTCCGTCTTGTTCGATCGACCAATCCAGAACTTCTTCGTATATGAAGGTCTCCAGGATGCGACCCGCAAACTTGGAGAAGTCCGCATCTCGCTCCATCAACGTTTTCGAATTCAAAAGAATGGTTTTCTCCAAATCCAATTCTGACATTTCCGCATGAAGCGAACGACGCAATTCGGTCTCGATATCTTCTTTGCTCAGCTCGAGATCAAGCCCCAACATAGCGTAATCAATGCGCTTACGCAGATCATTTCCATCCCAGAAATAGGTCGAACCATCCGAACGGTTGACCACCACCATTGCATCTTGTCGCTCATCTTGCTCAACCTCCATCGACTGCCGAAGGCTTGCTCGATGCGATCGATAAAGAATATACGCTTCAGCAACTTTGAAATGACCTTGGCGCATTAATTCTTCCTGCACAAAGTCCTGAATCTCTTCAATGTAGATACGATTGCCGGTTTTCTCCTGCACCCGTTGTGCGACTCCTGTCGCAATCAATTCGGCGGGGTCCGAATCTTTTTCGAGCGACAAAAATGATTTACGCACCGCTACTTCGATCTTATTGACATCCCAAGGCACCATTTGCCCATTACGACGGATGACCTGAACCGCGACCATTGCCGGATCATTGTCGAGATTGTGAATGTCGCGACCCACCACAAGGCTTTTCGCAACATCGTGAGCATGGTTTTCAATCAAGGCCCGCTCGATCAGCAGATCGATTTCTCGGGTGCTAAAAACACTTTCATCATCATTGATCGCTTGCTTCGAGATCCGCTCCGTCACAACTTGTGCGATTGTTGCAACAAACCGACGGTTTTTTTCGTTGAAGATATCGCTTTCCTCGCGAGACAAAAGCAGGTTGGTCAGCGCAGTTCCAATCGTGTCGGCGATATCAGAGAGATCATAAACAGTCTCTCCATTTTCAGATTTTATGGTGATCGAAGAAAGCGTGGCTTCATCGACACCAGCGGAAGGAGCAGGAGAGAAAACTTCTCTCCAGTTGAAACGAGGTTTCTGGTCTTGTGGGATGGAAGTGTAACGTTTGAGAGCGAGATCTTCTTCTATTGGCAAGTTCTTAATCATGGTAAAACAGGTATATATTTGGAGACAAAACGACCCTCAAGAGAGGAACGTTCGGGGCAGGTATAGTTACGATTTAACGACAGTGCGGGGGCAGTATTTCAGGCAGGAATAGAACGATCCGGATCTATATTAGAGTTCGTCATCATCCACCACGGACAATGAAGACGCTTTGCGGTACTCGGTCACGCGACCTTCGAAAAAGTTTTGCTCTTTATTGATATCCATCATCTCAGCAAGCCAAGGCAGAGGATTCCCAACTCCTGGGTTCAATGGCTCGAGGCCTACGCCCTCCAATCGGCGGTCAGCAATGTAATCAATGTAAGTGATAAAGTCTTCCGCATTCAGTCCCAACGCATCAACAGGAAGACAATCTTTGATAAATTCTTTTTCCAAACGAATCGCTTCTTTCATCATACCACGCAAGGACTCCTTGAACTCAGTCGTCCATATATCTGGGTTTTCTCCTACCAGATCGACAAGAAGGGTACGGAACACATCAATATGGTTAGATTCATCGCGTAGGGTGTAGCGGAACATCTGTCCAATCCCTGGAAACTTGTTTTGACGGTAGAGAGACAGAACCATTCCAAAAAGGCCGTAAAACTGAGTGCCTTCCATGCATTGCCCAAACAAAAAGATATTGGTAGCCAATGCCTGCTTGTTTTCAGTAACCGTTAAGTCGATATCGCGTCGCAAAGCACGGGAATTAGAAACCACAAAATCGTTTTTGGCTTCAATCGTCGGGATGTCCTCGAACATAGCTTCACACTCATGAGGGTTTAAGCCCAATGAACTGATCATGTAAACCAAACTGTCGGCATGGATGTTTTCTTCATGCGCATGTCTTCCCAAAACGAGTTTCAGCTCTGGAGCAGTCACGACTTCTCTGACCACGTGAAGAATATTGTCTCCAACAATGCCCTCCGCAGCGGAGAAATATCCAATGCCCATTTTGATGATCCAACGATCAACATCAGATATGCTGCCATCATTAGAGCGCCACTGTTCGCAATCCTTCTGCATCGGAACATCCTCTGGTTCCCAATGATTGGACTTCATCGTTTTATAAAGATCGTAAGCCCATTGGTATTTCAAAGGGAGGATGTTGAAATACATCGTGTTCTTCCCATTGATCACTTTCTTCGATTGAAACGCCTGCTCAGCCTTCTGTTTGTCCAATACAAATTTTCTTCCTCCAACTTCGATAGTGATAGTATCCATGGGTAAAGTGATTTTGGTGATAATTTGAGTGTTTTTATATAAATTCGGATCTGAAAAAAAGAGATTTTATAACCCGCCGACACTACATGTTGTAGCGAAAGAGTGTAGTAACACTATATCTTGTGTCAACGAGGTCAAAAAGATTTCCTAACGTTTTCTATAAGCTATTGAAATACAAGAGAATATCGTGATGGAAAAACCCCGAATGAGACAAGAGGAAGATATTGGAAGTTATTAACTTCGCCCTTTTTGGCCTCATACCGCGGCATTCAAGAGGTTATTCACAGCTCTGCGGACTACGGATTTCCAAAAGACTCCATGAAAACGTTCGTTCGTTCCACGGAGTCACTCTCAACTCTAAAAATCGAACTCCAACGGCTCATAAACATCCAAGTTCTGCACCGTATCGTTCTTCACTTTATTAACGACTGGAGAGACTGGGTGCATCTGGGTCAGTCCCCTGTCTTTCGATTGCATCAACCTGCGCAAAGCTTCGGACGACACCGTTTCCTCTCCCAACCAGAGCGGGATCTCTTGATCGACGAGCAAGACCGGCATGCGGTGATGCACCTTTGCGATGCTTTCATTCGCTCCGGTTGTCATCAACGTGAAAGAATCCGTCGGCTCACCTTCGGGTGAAATCCACCGATCCCACAGCCCCGCCAATGCAAACAGGTCACCGTTTTCAGCCGGGTAAATGTAGTAAGGTTGCTTCGGCGAGGATCCCGCTTTCCACTCGTAGTAACCGCTAACCGGGACGATGCACCGGGTTCGTTTAAACGCATCGCGGTAGACTGGACTGCTTTCCACTCCCTCTGCCCTTGCGTTAATCGTATTAAATTTCATCTGCGGGCTTTTTGCCCAACTCGGGATCAACCCCCAGCGCATGGCCCGAAGTTCTCTCCCTTCTCCGGTCTCCGATTCCTTAATCACCACCGGCACATCCTGACTTGGGGCAATATTATAACGCGGTCGGTTGAGTCGCTCTACTTCCTCATTCAGTATTTTAACAAGGAATCGATTGAGCATCGCTTGCTGGCTATGAGTCTGGGTGAATCGACCGCACATATTGGATAGGAGTTCGTCTTTTCATTAGCTTGCAAATTTTCAGCTCACTTTCAAGCGCTACAGGCATCTCCGTCCCATTCGATCATGGCCGAAGAGTCCACCTCCAAAATCAGCTTCCAAATGCTCGCATTGGGGTCAAAAACAAGATCAAAAAATCGCGATTCCTCCGTTTCGACCACAAAATGTACATACACCCGGGCCCCTTTTTGGTCCCGGTAAACGCGCCGAATCTTACGGATGCGGTGCCGCTCACCTGAAGCACGACGAAATCTCAATGGGGTGACACGATACACGTAGTCCCGGCTCTGCTTTCCCGCAAAAACCGCTAACACATGGATCCTCTCAAACGCACGCTCATTCATCCCAATTTTAGATTAGAATCATATCAGTTGCGTTGGGCAACATAATAGTGAACAATTGTTTACGTAAATGACCAATATTTCAAGTTTCACAGTCGCAAATCGTGGAGTGCACCGCATCACTCGTTACAGTCTTCCCAACTTTGGACCGCTTCCAGCGAAACGACTGCCCGCCGGAGCGGTAGTCGCCCATATCGACATCGATGCGTTCTACGCTCAAGTGGAGCAAGTAGATTTTAACCTTCGCGGAATTCCGTTGATCATCGGGGCTTGGCATGATGTCCAAAACCGTGCGAGGGGAATTGTGGCAACAGCTAGTTACGAAGCCCGCCAATTTGGAATTCGAACAGGCATGACCCACCATCAAGCCCTGCAGCACTGCCCCTACCTGGTGGCCCTTCGCATCAACTATGAAAAATACCGCAGCATTGCTGCTGAAATCCGCCGCTACCTCGAAAAAGTAGGTCCTCAGGTTGAGGGCTACTCCATGGACGAATTTTTCGTATTATTTCCCGATTCCATTCCTGCAACTCAATCCTCAGCCGCATCCTTTGCTCGGCATCTTCAAAAACAGATTGAAGTGCGTTTTGGGCTCACGGTTTCTATCGGTGTAGCTAGTAACAAATCCTACGCAAAACTTGGGTCTGGACTCAAGAAACCTTCAGGTATTTCGGTGTTACTCGGAGAAGACGTAATCCAGACGCAGGTTCATCCACTGTTGATTCAAACGATCTGTGGGATTGGAGAAAAGCGTGCAAAACGGCTCAATCACCTGGGCGTGCATACGATCAGAGATGCCTTCGACCGTGGAAAAGGACCATTTCAGTCCCTCTTTGGCCCCCACTTGGGTCAACTGATGTGGGAAGCCGCAACCGGAAGGGACACCTCCCCTATACTCGAGTCAGAATCTCTTCCAAAAGAATATCATCATCTCCACACACTCCCAAGCCCGATTCGGGATATCGACAAACTCAAGGCTGAGTTCATGCGCTCTGTCTCCACTGTCTGCCGACGCCTTCGACAGGACGCGGTTGCCAGCAGTAAGTGGGAACTCTACCTCAGATTTGACGATCCCCAATGGGAAGGAGTTCCCATCCCCTTCAATTTACAAGAACCCAGTTGCTGTGATACTGTTGTATTTCAACAGTGTTGGCAGCGTTTACGACCCATATCTCAACGTTTTATTCAACTTGGAAGAAGTTTCCTCGGCACAGGGATCACCGCGCTCGAACCCAATCACCTCAAACAACAGGTCTTTCACCTGGATTCACCACCCGACCCGATTGAGTGGTTCCGCGCAATGGATGAATGCAACGATACAATCGGAGAATCCCAAGTCATGCCAGCCCCACTTCTACAGACTTCCCACGAACGTGTTCATTTTCTCGAGATTTGATCGCCATTCTTGAAACCCCGGCCAATTGTCGTTAGAACTGAAACGAGTAAACCATCAGAAACAATGTCAAAAAAGATTTCGATACCCCTCAAACCGCTCGAATTAAAGCAGCGTTACAAACTGCTTTCCTCTTTGGTCATCCCCCGTCCGATTGCGTGGATCTCAACTCAGGCAAAAAACGGCACGACAAATCTCGCACCTTACAGTTTTTTCAACGTTTTTGGATCGAATCCACCTCTGGTCATCATCAGTCAGGGAAATCGACTGGAGGGAGATCCAAAGGATACCCCTGCAAACATCGAAGAAACAGGCGTTTTTGTGGTGAACCTATTGGACATGAAATTGGCGAAAGTCATGAATATTTCTGCCGGAGCATTTCCAAAGCAAGAAAGCGAAATTGTAAAACTGCAATTACGCACCGAACAAGCCACACAGATCGATGTGCCCATGATCGCAGATTGTCCAGTGAACCTGGAATGCAAACTGATCGAGATTCGCAAATACGGTGGCAACCGCATTGTATTCGGAGAAGTTCTCGAAATCCATCTCGATGCCTGCATCTACGATGCTGATAAAAATTATATCCTTCCGGATTACCGACCGATCGCAAAACTGGGTGGAAACGACTACTGCACAACGGAAGATCGTTTTCAAATGCAGCGGCCAGAATAAATTGAATCGCATTTTACGCCCGATCCATCATGAGTGCCTAAGATGAGTTGGCTGTATTTGGGAATTGCTTCCGGGTTGATACTAGGGTTTTACGATCTCTTTAAGAAGGCATCGATCAGGGACAACGCCGTACTGCCGGTGCTGCTGTTTTCGAACATCACCTGTGCATTGGTGTGGCTCCCATTCGTGATCTGGTCAGCAATCGATCCTCAAACCATCCCCCACCAACTGTTACTGGTGGAAAATCCCACTCTCTTAGAGCACGGGTTCCTCATGCTCAAAGCCTGCATTGTCGGGGCGTCCTGGTTGATGGGTTATTTTGCGCTAAAAAACCTCCCCATCAGCATTGCGAGTACCATCAGTGCCACTCGACCAGTCTACACTTTGATCGGCGCATTTATCCTCTTTCACGAAAGCCCAAGCTCTGGGCAATGGCTTGGGATATCGATTACAGTCCTGTTTTTTTTCGCCCTTTCTGTCGTCGGACGAAGAGAGGGTATTAAGTTTGAAAACAATAAATGGATATGGCTCGTCATCGGTGGAACCATTGCAGGTGCTGTTTCTGGTCTATGGGACAAATTCCTACTAGGAACCCAAGGCATGAACGTTGCCACGGTACAGTCCTGGTTCTCGATTTATCTCGTCGTATTCATGATCATTCCCCTTTGGGGCTGGCTCAAAAACTGGTGGCCCCGATCTAACTTCCAATGGAGATGGAGCATTCCTGCGATCGGAATAGCCCTGTTAGCGGCTGATTTTTGTTACTTCACCGCACTCTCCGATTCCGATGCGATGATCTCCATCATTTCGTGCCTTCGAAGAGGCTCGGTCATTGTCACCTTTTCACTCGGAACCTACCTCTATAAAGAAAAGCTTTTTTGGAGAAAAATGCCCTGTGTTCTGGGCATTTTGGCAGGAATTCTGATTATTCTATTCAGTTAAATGGTTTTTGTGAGCACTATGACTTGATGAGGTGGCAGCTTACTGTCAGTCTTCCAGTAGAGAAGCTGCAATGCTACCCTGCTCGACAATCTCATTTTCAACACTTTCTCGAAATCGATTCACCGTTGCTTTTTTTTGCATACTGTGGATCGCAAGTGCGCTATTGAGCCATTGCCAAGAACTCGAGTTGTCAGCAGAAGAGCAAGAATGGATTCGTCTCCATCCCACGGTAACGGTGGGCCTCGATCCAAATTATCCTCCCTACAGTTTTCGGGATGCCAATTCTTCCTACCAGGGCGTTTCGATCGAGTATCTAAAGCTCCTCGAAACTCTAACCGGAATTCAGTTCGAAATTGTTCCTGATCTTAACTGGAACGAAATTCTCAAAGGGTTAGCAGTTCACTCTGTGGATATGGTCCCTAATATTGTACCAAACGATGAACGTGCAGAATATATTCTCTTTTCCGATGCCTACATCGAAAGTCCGCTCATCATACTATCAAGGGAAAATGACTACAGCATCCAAAATCCATCTGATCTTGATGGTAAAAAAGTAGCCGCAGTCTACGGCTATGCATCCTCTTTAAAAGTCGCTCAAGAACATCCCTCGATCCAGTTTCACTACTATAACTCATCCATTGAAGCCATCTTGTCGGTCTCACGAGGAATCAATGATGCCTTCGTGGGAGTCATCGGAACCATTGAATATCTCTGCAACCTCTACGACATTTCGAACACAAGAATTGCGGGGGTATACGTACACAACGAATTTGATCAGTATTTCGGCGTTCGAAAAGACTGGCCGATATTGATTCAAATCATCAATAAGGCGCTAAAATCCATCGGTCCTGACTCTCAAAAAGATATCTTCAGCAAATGGAATGCCGGGTTTGCACAACAAGACCAGCAAGCTAACTTGACAGCAGAAGAACGGCATTGGCTATCGACTCACTCCAAAATAAGAGTCGCCGCCGTCGTTGACTATCCTCCCTTTGAATTCATTGACGAACGTGGCAACTATGTCGGTATCAATGCTGACATCATCAAGCTGTTGGCAAAACGTCTCAATCTTGAATTGGAACTGGTTCACAAACCTTGGACTGAGCTGAACGAGATGCTTAAAACTGGGAAATTGGATTTGCAGCCTGGCATGATTCCAAACCGTTCAAGGCGGGAATCTCTCAATTTCACAAATTGGATCTACAATACGCCCTTATCTATAGTCGTTCACGTCGATACGGAGCCAATCGAATCAATCGATGAACTCATCGGGAAAACGATTGTTTGCGAACGTGGATACTGGAACGAAAGTTTTGTCAGAAACTCGGTCAAAGACGCACAAATTGTTCTTACGGATACGACCTTGCAAGCATTGCAAGTGGTCGCATCAAAGGGCGCAGATGCCTACCTCGGAAACGCTGCAGCAGTATCCTATCTCCAACACTCCTACGCTTTTTCTGACCTCAAGACATCCGGATGGTTGAATATTCGGGATTCCCAACTGCGAACCGCAGTGAGAAAGGACTGGCCCGAACTTGTAAGCATTCTCAACAAGGAGATTTTGAAATTGTCAGTTTCAGAGCGGCAAAAAATCATAGAAAACTATGTGACCCTGCCAAACGATGTCGAATTAAGTGCCGCCAATATCGCTTGGGTCGCGGCTCATCCCTACCTCAAAGCGGGAATCGTTTCAAATCAGCCACCCCTCTACATGAAAGACAATGAGGGAAATCCGACGGGCCTCTGGGTTGACATGCTCGAGTATGCTCAAAACAGACTCGATATCAAAATTTTGTATCAGGAGTATGCCACTCCATCTGAAGCAAAAAAAGCACTGAATGAGGGAGAAATCGATTTCCTCGCTGGAATCGAATATAAAGAAAACTACCGTGATGAAGACCAACGTTTTAGATGGTCAGATCCCATTCTCAATCTTCCTATTGTTATTCTTACAAGCGACAACAATCCCGATATCAGCCAACTATCGGATTTAGAAGGTAGCAGTGTATTGGCAATAGCAGGTGATACGGTTATCGAAGAAGTCGAGATTCGGTTTCCGGAAATTGGATTCGAGGTTGTTAACGATATTCCAACAGCATTGAGGAACCTTCAGGAGAATAAAGCAGGCGGTTTTTTGACTACCGTATTGAGATCGGGTGTATACATGGCCGAAAGTGGCTTTTCCAACATCTCTATTGCCGGTTATACTGACTTCCATTACAGCCCCTGCATCGTCGCGGGCCCCAACGACTCCATGCTCATCGAGGTTTTTCAATCCACACTGGATTCGATGGAATTTGATGAGCGCAACCGGTTGATGCGAAAATGGATTTCTATCGATGTAAATAACAGATTCGATTCGTCACTTATTTGGAAAATAGTGATACCTCTCATTGGAATAGCGCTGCTTTTCGCCTATTGGAACTGGCGTTTAAAAAAGGAAGTCGTCCGGGCAAAAACAGCAGAAAATACCCTCCATAGAAAGATCGAAGGGGAAGCCCTTATCAAATCCATCTTCACTCCCTTCATCAACCTCAAGCAGGGGGAAATCCATCAAGGAATTGAAGAGACACTGCTTCAAATTGCACAATTCTGTGGAGTAAATGGTGGCCAAATCTTTCGCTACGATCGAATCAATCGGACTTTTCAACTCACTCATTTGATCGGAGATGAAACTTTTTCCGGAGTTGTTTCGGAACTCAAGACGCTAGAATTTTCAGAAGATGACTACTGGTTCAAACACCATTTCTCATCCATAAAAAGTGTCATCATTAGGGATATCGAAGAAGATCCCACCATTCCAAACGCCGACAAAATCAGATTCAAATCCCAAAACATCACTGCTATATTGGAACTTCCAATGGTCGATCAGGGAAGCTTATTTGGATACGTCGGTTTGTTTTCCACTCAAGGTCCTAAAGATTGGGGCGAAGAAGAAATTTATATCCTGCAAACAGCAGGTCAGCTCTTTCTTAATCTGCTTCTGAGAAAGACTTCTGAAGAAAAAATGATTGAAGCAAAGGAAATTGCGGAACGAGCAAACCTGAGTAAAAGCCGTTTCCTGGCCAATATGAGTCACGAGATTAGAACTCCGATGAATGCAATTATTGGATACTCCAATTTACTTCAAAAAGATCAAAACTTTTCCAAGGAGCAAATTAGGAATCTGAGAGCGATAAATAAGGCCGGCGAACATCTGCTATGCATCATCAATGACATTCTCGAAATTGCGAAAATTGAAGCAGGCCGGATAGAACCTCATTATCATGCAATCGACTTTCATTCACTACTTGATGAAATTCGCATTATTATGAGCGAACGGGCTCAAAATAAAAGAATTTCACTCCATATCACCCATGCTTCTTCAGTCCCCCGCTACCTTTATTCCGATCCAAAGATGCTGAGACAGATTTTGGTAAATTTGCTAAGTAATGCCATTAAGTTTACCTCAAAGGGGAGCGTCACTGTTGAAGTCGACGGCATTGAAATACCAAGAATTCAACCCCAGGAAGAAGATCTTGTTAACGACCTTCAAATCATGATTCGTGTTACAGATACAGGGATCGGCATTCCTGTAGATAAACTCGAAGCGATTTTCGAAAGCTTCGAACAGGTCCAGGGTACCAATAGCGGAGGAACTGGTTTGGGTCTCGCAATCAGCAAAGAGTTCGCTCAAATCCTCAAAGGGAATATCTACGCCGAGAGTAAGGGAAAAGAAGGATCTACTTTCAATTTTCATTTTCTCACTCGGAAAGAAGAATCGGGTGATTTTAACCAAATGACTGATAACCGGGAGATCAAATCTCTCGCCGAAGAACATAGGGGCCGAAAAGTCCTGCTCGTCGATGATCAGGAAACCAATATCGATATTCTCAGGCGTACCCTTGAACCTCTCGGGTTTAAATGCGAGAGCGCTGTCAACGGACTAGATGCGATTGAAAAAGCCAAATCCTGGAGGCCCGAGCTCGTGCTGATGGATGTCGTTATGCCAAAAATGGGTGGAGTTGAAGCCACTCAAGCGATCAAAACGGATGAAGAAACAAAACACATAAAAATCATCGCGATTAGTGCCAGTGCAATGGAAGAGGAAAAGAACCTTATTCTTCAAAACGGAGCTGATGGATTTTTGCCAAAACCATTCAACGAAAATCAACTCCTTCAGCAAATAAAGGAGGTGCTCCAATTGGAGTATATTTACCTCACTAACTCTGAAAACGAGGACGTGCGGAAGTCGACCATTAGTAAGGAAGATGTCCTCGCAATTCCACCTCAGCTACGCGAAAAAATCCATTATCTTGCCACCATCGGGGATAGAAACGAGCTCCGCAAACTTCTGGACGATTCAGATAGAATTCCCAAATCCATTCATGCACAAATGATCGAATCCATTGATCAGTTTGCGTTGGATGCCATTTGCAATATTTTAGACACAGAGACTTGATAACCAACAACATTTCAACCCGCCTATGGACAACACTCTCAATACCATTCTCCTCGCCGACGATAACCCCGAAAATCTCGGCGTCCTCAGTAAAATCTTGGAAGATGAAGGTTACAAAGTCAGAACGGCACAAAACGGACAACTTGCTCTCAATAGCATCAAAGCTGCGCCACCCGATTTAGCATTGATCGATTTGCATATGCCGGTAATGGACGGATATGAGTTATGTAAACAGATAAAAAACGACAGTCGCTATGCCCACATTCCCGTTCTCTTCATTAGCGCCATCGGGGAGTCATTTAATAAAGTCATCGCTTTTGAACTCGGAGCTGTCGACTTCATCCCGAAACCCGCCGACCCCAAAGAAGTGCTTTCACGGGTCGGTGCTCATCTCAAGATTCAACAACTGCAAAAAGAGTTGAAGGAAAAAAACCAAGAGCTCGAAATACAAGTGAGTGAAAGGACCGCAGAATTAGAAACTGCGTTACAGGAGCTCAAAGTTCTCAACAAAAGGCTCTGTTTCCTGGATCAGGCAAAAAGCGATTTTTTGCGATTAATATCACATGAACTTCGCACGCCACTCGTCGGATTGGGAATTGTGGATGAATTACTTAATGATAAGGATTTGTCCGAAGAAGATTCTAAAAATTATCAAAACATCTTTTGGGCTTCTCATCAAAAACTGATCAACATCGTCGATCACGCTACTGTTTTGACTCGGCTCAATCTCCAAAAAGCAGAGTATAAACTCGAATCTCAAGTCATTCATCAATTGCTAAAGAGCTCCTTAGAAACGTTACAACCACTGCTGGAAGCTTCTGAGATCACCATCAAACTCACAGGTGATGAAAAAGAGACCCTTTATTGTGATCAAGAATACGGAAAAATGGTCTTCAATGCGATGGTTGAAACGGCGATCAAATTTACCGACAAAGAGAAAACGGTCGTAATAGATTGGGAGCAGAATTCAGCACAAGTGATTGTCCATATTCATGCTGAGGGATGGGTTTTACCAGAGAAGCACGCAGCCAATTTTTTCGAAGTATTGAGCATCAATGAAACCATTTTCCCTGGTGGTGACCTAGGGCTTGCACCTGCTGTCGCAAAACAAGTGATGAATGTCTTTGGAGGGGAAATCAATGTTTCAAACCGATCCTCCGATGGCATCACGATCACTATCATTTTTCCAGATCATCGCCCTCCAGAATAAAATCATCCACTTCTTCATTCGTCCGATCTTCGGAACTTTATAGTCACGCGTGCTCGAGAATATTCTGACACAACGTGGTGGTGTCAGATGAGCAAACCGCTCAAAAGCAGGATGCTCTCAAGACTCAACAATTCAAAGGGATTTGACAGCACTATCATGTATACATATGTTCATATTTACGGTATACTTTTGTCATGTCTTTCGCTCAAATTCCAACTGCATTATTGAATAATCCGGATCGCAATGCCGCGTTCCAGGGGATTAAGGCGTGGATGCAAGATGAGATGAGTGCACCCCAAGTAAGTGTTGAAGATGCGATTTCAGCGGGTGCGAAAACCATAGATATAGCTCTAGGGGGAGGATACATTCCGGGTCGAATGACAGAAATTGTCGAACCGCAACCATCCCGGGGAGCACAATCTTTAATTCACCACACCATCATCCAAGCGCGAAAAAATCTTCAATATGTGGCACTCATTGACGCGGCCAACCAATTTGATCCGCAGTCGGAAAATATGATCAATCTTCAAAGCCTGTTATGGGTCCGCACCCCCAAAACAACTGATGCCATCAAGGCATGCGATATTTTGATTCGGGATGGAAACTTTCCACTATTGATCCTGGATCTGCGCACCCAATTGTCGCACCGAAAGAATTTGATACGCCCAAATGAGTGGTATCGAATCCAAAGAACCTGCGAGCAGTCTCGTATTGCGTTTGTTGCGTTCACCCACCAAAGCACGATCCCTTGTGCCCACTTCCGGCTGCAGCTGAGTCAATCCCTGCCCATTGATATATTGGATCATCCTCGCGCTGATGCCTTTTCCTATATCGATTGTGAAATCCTTAAACGCCGTCGCTTTCAATATACTGTTGAGAACTCTAACGTTCAAAACCAGTCGGAACTCAAAGTCGCAAATGCGCATTTCTAAGGGCAATGCGAAGATCGATAATTAACGATGTACGCGGCCATCTGGATCCCTCAATTTGCACTGCAATCAGTCCTCCGAACAGAGGCGTTTGCGAGAAATGCCTGCGTTGCTATTTTACGTGAAACTGCTCAACGCTCCATCATTTACCAAGTCAACTCCTTCGCAGATCGATATGGAGTCACGGAGGGTCAAACAGTTTCTCAAGCAATCGCAAAGTGTAAACAACTTCAAGTTCGCCCCCGAAAACCACTGGCTGAAAAATCCGCAAAACTCTCTCTCTTCAATTGCATATACTCTCTGACGCCCCTTATCGAAGAAAGTTCCGAAGAGCTCTATAC
Organism: Opitutales bacterium; assembly: GCA_963676215.2. Classification (GTDB taxonomy): domain Bacteria; phylum Verrucomicrobiota; class Verrucomicrobiia; order Opitutales; family JAFGAQ01; genus JAKSBQ01. The sequence continues at coordinate 88,994 of CAXXVT010000001.1, forward strand.
AATCCAACTTCAAGGCATCCATCCATCCGATCAAAAGTCTCAGATCCAAGCCTTGTTGGCCTTGTTAAAAGAGCAGGGATTTTTTCCAAGAATCGGTGTCGCTCAAACCGCCGATTGGGCTAATTACGCCGCAAAATGTGCTCACCCTTTACTTTGGATCGACAACCCCCGTTCCGTATTTAAGGAAATCAACATCCAAACTGCAGTGGAAGATCCTCATTTGCGTTCCATTCTCAAGCAATGGGGTATTCATACGCTTGCAGACTACGCAAACCTCTCACAACAGGCAATAGGGGAACGATTCGGAAAAGTGGGGCTCAAGGTCTGGCATTCTCTCCATAATAAAACGCAGCGTATCCTTCGCATCAAAACTCCACCGACTGATTTTCGATCGAGAATGGAGTTAGAATTTGAGATCGAATCATTGGAACCGTTGCTGTTTGTGCTCAACCGTATGATCGATCAGCTTTGGTTGCAGCTCAAATCCGCATTTCTCAAAGCACAAGTGCTCATCCTGCAATTGGAACTGGAGGACAAAAGTAGTTACCGAAGGGTTTTTAAGCTTCCCGAGCCGACCCTCAGTCGCGACAAAATTGAACAAGTATTACACACTCATTTAGAAAACCTGCAAACCTGCTCGGCTATCACCGCAGTCTCACTGGAAATCATTCCAACCGATGCTGCCAACCACCAACCCCAACTTTTCCAGCAGCAAGTCAAAGATCCATGGAAATTTGCGTCCACAATCCATCAACTAGTGGGACTCCTTGGTTCTGAAAATGTCGGGACCCCGGTATTAAGGGACAACCATGAACCCGACACCTTCTCCATGGAGTCATTAACGCAAACCTTAGATCCCATCGATACTGTTGCCTCGACAAACCTGTTTCAAGTCCACCAACTCAAGCTTCAACGATTTCGTCCTCCGATTCCAACACGGGTAAAACTTCACTCTGGGAAACCTTCTCGGCTAGATACAATACTATCATCATCAACTTCACCCTGCTATTCGGGTATCATTCTCTCTCTTCGAGGACCGTGGAACTTCTCTGGAAACTGGTGGGATCAACGTCAATGGAAACGCATGGAGTGGGATATTCAACTCGAATCCGGATCTCTGTTCCGTCTGATTTACACAAACGGTCATTGGTTTATTGAAGGCGCTTATGGATAAATACACCCCAGGACCCATCAACAAGTTCTCTCGAGTATCGTAATACGTTTTGGACACAATGAAGGTGAATGGTTTCACAAATTCACCGCTTATTTGCTATCACCGGAAGCAAATCATGATCAAATGCGTTGAGTTTTCGGCAAATTCCCGGCCCAAACGAGCTCAAATACAAGCATGGCGATCGTTTGGCACAAATACTGCGAAATATGACGTGCAATAATACTTATTTCACAATTCGTAATACTAACAATCGCCATGAAACTCAGTCTATTACAAAAATACAAACTGCTCACAATAAGTCTCATCACACTTATTTCCTCTGCTTCCGCTGAACCACTCAAAATCGCTTACAGTGACTGGCCAGGATGGGTCGCTTGGGAAATTGGAATTCAAAAGGATTGGTTCGCAGAAGAAGGTGTAGAGGTTGAATTTCTCTGGTTTGATTACGTTCCATCCATGGATGCTTATGTGGCAGGTCAAGTCGATGCCGTTACCATGACCAACGGTGATGCTCTTGTGACCGGTGCTACAGGGAAACCTTCGGTTGGAATCATTCTCAACGATTTCTCAAACGGGAACGATATGATCGTAGGTGCACCAGGAATCAACTCCCTTGAGGATCTCGGAGGAAAGAAGATTGGAGTAGAGGAAGGTTACGTGATCCATCTTCTCCTCCAAAAAGGATTGGAAATGAAGGGTCTGGATATCGATTCCGTTGAAATCGTAAATACACCCACTAACGAAACTCCGCAGGTACTCGCATCCGGAGCAGTAGACGCAATAGGCGCATGGCAACCAAACTCTGGCCAGGCCCTCAAAACAGTGGGTGGATCTAAGCCAATTTTCACTTCTGCAGATGCACCTGGCATCATTTACGATTTATTATACGTCGATCCCGAAAGCCTTGAGAAACGGCGCGAGGAATGGGCAAAGGTTGTAAAGGTTTGGTACCGCATAGTGGATTTTCTCCACGATGAGGATAACATGGATGAAGCGCTTGAGATTCTTGCGGCCCGAGTTTCCATCGAACCGGAAGAGTATGAGCCTCTCTTTAAGGGCACTTACATCCTGTCCCTGGATGAAGCACTCGAGCGGTGGGAAGAAGCAAGTGGTCTCGGTTCACTCTACGGATCATCGGATATCGTTGATGCTTTTAATGTAAGTGTGGGTGTGTATGAAGAACCATTGGACACCGGTAAATACCTCGATCCAAGTTTCACCTTGGAATACGCGGCAGGGAAATAACATAACCAGCCATATTCTTTGAAGCCTCTCGGAGTCGACCGGAGTTATGGTTTACCCCGTAGCTCCGAGAGCAATTCAAACGATCATAGGGCATGAGTTTATACTGGTGCGTAAAGGTCGATCCGAAAAAAGATTCATTTCAACATCTGGATAAACACGATCATGGGGAAAAAAGAGCATAAAGGTTGGTTTATTATTCGCGAACCACTGTCACCAACAAAGCAGAAACTACTCACCCTTTTCTCATTCCTGGGTCCCATCCTCACATGGTGTTTTTTCAGCTATGTCCCATTTGTTTGGCATCCAGATATTAAACTAGAGCTCTCCGCTACTCGGACAGATGTCACCACTGTCTTCACTGCAGGAGATCATATCAGTAGGGATTATTATCCCGAATTTGTTGCCGCGATTGAAAAGGATAACGATGCCATTCTCGCACAACGGCTGGAACAAGAAGATTCCTCCAGCAATTCACGTTCTGTTCGTCGCAACAACATCAAAAACTTGCGACATATCATCCCGATCGCCACGAAGGAAGGATGGATAACGTCGGAAAAAAAGACGGACGACGAGGTGCTTCTCAACCTCTGGGAAAGCATCGCTATGGATCCCAATGCATCGAAAAATTACGGTTCATTGACTCAGGAAAATCTAGGGATCATTCGATCCAATTGGGAGATCCTTCAAGCCCACTTTGAAGAGTCAGACTCTCGGAAAATGCCCTCTGTTCCTCTTTTGAAATTGGTTCCACAAGGGACAAGAGCAAACCCTGTCTATCTGCCAGCCCCCCACGAAGTGGTCCTAAAAGGATGGTATGAATTCACAAAAGAACCCGAAAACGATAAACCATCCATGTGGGATCGCATGCGTCATTCCGTTTGGATCGTTTTTGCGGGATTCATCCTCTCCTGTATCGTCGGAATTCCACTCGGTATTTTGTGTGGTACTTTTGATTTTTTCTCGAAACTCTTTGAGCCTTTCATCGACTTTGTCCGCTATCTACCTGCACCCTCTTTTAGTACCCTATTGGTGGCGATTTTTCTCGCGCATGACGCTCCCAAAATAGCGTTGGTATTTGTAGGCACCGTTTTTCAACTCGTATTAGTGGTATCCAAAACCACTCAACTACTAGACAAATCATTAGTCGAAGCTGCCCTAACACTGGGCGCACGGAAAAAGTCTATTTTAACCCGAGTCATCGTTCCAGGCATTCTTCCGAGCCTCTTCAACGATCTTCGTATTCTCCTCGGCTGGTCATGGACGTGGTTGGTGATTGCAGAGTTGATCGGGGTCAAATCCGGACTAACTGAGTTCATCGAAACACAAGGTCGGTGGCGCAATTTTGACAGTGTATTTCCCGTTATTTTCTCCATTGGATTCATTGGGTTCTTTACGGACCAAATACTCTCACAACTGAGAGGGTTCCTCTTTCCGTGGACTGGAGAGAAAGTAAATCCAGTCATCCTTAAACTCATAGGTTTTCGAAATTGGTTAGTAGGCAACCGACTCCCTTATGAACCACGCGGATAAACCCTTTATCAACTGATACCATGGAACTACCAGATTACCAGACACAGTCACCCGCGGTTGCAGATCGATTCAAAAGACTCAAAGAGCGACCAGTAAAGCTCGAGGTTAAGAACCTCGATAAAATCTTTCATGGAAAAGAAGGAGATATAACGGCTCTCAAAAACATAAATTTCAAAACCCATCGTCGGGAGTTTCTTTCCATTATCGGACCTTCCGGTTGTGGGAAATCCACATTGATCCGAATTCTTGCGGGTTTAGAAACACCGACCAATGGAGAGGTTTTGCTTGAAAACACACCCGTCCGTGGACCCGGTCCGGATCGTGGCATGGTGTTCCAAGGTTATACCCTTTTCCCATGGCTGACCGTAAAGAAAAACGTCATGTTCGGGCTCACCATCGCGGGGAAATCAGAAACTACGGCGGAATCCGAAGCCTTACAGTGGATCGATTTGGTAGGGTTGAAGAAATTCTCAGACGCTTACCCAAGTCAACTGTCAGGTGGAATGAAACAACGCGTCGCCATCGCCCGTGCACTCGCAAATCAACCACAAGTGCTTCTGATGGATGAGCCTTTTGGAGCACTCGATGCACAAACTCGTGCGCACATGCAAAGCTACCTGCTCGAGATCTGGCGAAACGTCGATATTACCATCGTTTTCATCACGCATGATTTGGACGAAGCCATTTATTTGGCAGATCGCATTCTGGTCCTTAAAGCAAATCCGGGGGAGGTCCAGGAACTCATCGAAGTTCCCGTCTCCCATCCGAGGAACTTGGAACAACTGCTCGAGCCGGAGTTCCTGTCCACTAAACAACGACTTGAAACCCTCATTCACCCACCTTCAAAGGCAACACGCTCCGAAATGCCAATTGTACGCATGACCGTTGTCGGAGACACCGTTGATTAATTGCGCTATGCACTGGGGTCAATACACGTGGGACGAACTTCCCCATCAGTTAGAAAAAGTAGAGGGTGCAGCGATTTTGCCCGTCGGCGCAGTGGAACAACATGGGCCTCAACTGGGATTGGGCACAGACTATTGGATCGCTGATCGGGTCTGCTCCGAAGTGTCCCAGGTGACCGGCGTTCCGATGCTCCCTTGTTTGCCCTATGGATGTTCACTCGGTCATTCCGACAAATGGCCAGGCACCATTGCGATTCCACCGAAGGTTCTAATCGACTTCGTTTTTCACATCGGCGAATGGGCTCATAAAAGTGGAGTGCACCGTCTGTTCATCGTGAATGCACATGTCACAAACCATGCCCCTTTGCGCTGTGCCTTGGAGATGCTGCGATCCAGTTACTCCGATCTTATGGTGGCTCTCATCAATACACCCGAGGTCAGTCAACGGGTGCGCGATGTCTTCTTTGAGGATGCCCAAGACTGGCATGCTAATGCAGCGGAAACCGCTCTGTTCTTAAAACACGAACCGACATGGGTACGCCCTGATAAACTTCATCAAGCAGACGACCCCGATCGAACATCCGACTGCGTTTTTTCGCATCCCGTAAACCACACCAGCTCCAATGGTGTTACTGGAACCCCCTCCAAGGCCACGGAGGAGATGGGCGAGCAGTTACTGAAATGGATGATCGAAGATCTGGTTCAGATCATCACTCGGGGCATTCAGGAAACCATTCCTTTAAAACCAGTATAATTATGAAAAAAATAGAGTCATTTGAAACCAAACTTCGTGAAGATGGCATCAAATACTGTATCGGTGCATACGTGGATATCCATGGAGTTCCGAAAGGTAAGGTTGTGCCGATAAGTCACTTTAAACATTTCTGCGAAGGCTCCGAACGCTACACGGGTTACGCTCTCGATGGACTCGGCCAGGGACCCAATGACGATGAAATCACGTCAGTTCCAGATCTGGATTCCTACATCCAGCTTCCCTGGAATCGTGAAGTGGCGTGGATGACAGCGGATAACCATTTTCAAGGCGAACCGTATCCCATCAATACCCGCGTTGCATTGAAAAAGGTGATCGAAGAAGCAAAATCGATGGGATTCGGCTTAAACCTCGGCATCGAGGGGGAAGTTTTTGTTGTGAAAAAGGAAGAGGACGGAAGCCTCTCCATTCCGAATCCCGACGACAATCTAACCAAGAGCTGTTATGATGTGAAACGATTTATGGATCGTTATGAATGGCTCGATAAAATGGCGACCACCATCAATGATTTGGGATGGGAACTCTATTCTTTTGACCACGAAGACGCCAACTCCCAGTTCGAATTCGATTTCAAACATGCCGATGCTCTCACCATGTGCGACCGATTTACGTTCTTCAGATACATGGCAAAGCACTATGCTGCCGAAGAGGGACTGCTTGCCACTTTCATGGCAAAACCGTTTGCAAACAAAACCGGAAGCGGAGCCCATTTCAATATGTCAGCTTATGATCTCGAAACAGGCAAAAATCTGTTCGAATCCGATACCGACCCACGCGGGTTCGGATTGAGTGAAATGGGCTACCAGTTTATCGCCGGCGTGTTGAAGCACGGCCCTGCACTCTGTGCCACTTTCGCCCCGACAGTTAACAGCTACAAACGTCTCGTTCGTCGAGGACTCATGCCCTACTACACCTGGGCACCTGTGTTTAATTCGTTTGGACGCAACAACCGCACCAACTCTGTCCGTATTCCAAATGGCGGAGGAAGAGTGGAGTCCCGCAATGCGGATGCCTCCTGCAATCCTTACCTCGCAGCCACACTGGTTTTTGCAGCCGGCCTGCAAGGGATTAAAGAAAAATTAGATCCGGGTATCTCCCAGGAAGAAAATCTATATGAACTTTCTCCTACGGAACTCGCAGAACGTGGAATTCAGGAACTGCCCCGGACTCTCATGGAAGCGGTCGAAGCCTTCTCAAGCGATCCCTTTGTGGAAGAGGTTTTAGGTTCGGAACTACGACAGGAGTTTATTACTTACAAAACGGAGGAATGGTTACAATACCATCAGCGCATCAGTCAGTGGGAGATCGACACCTATGCGAGTCTATATTGATTGATCAATATTGATCACTTGTAGGGTGCTTCTCTTTTTTTTGCCCGTCAATTATTACAAATCAGCTCATTCGTAATACTTTTATTTAAATTGGCAGGCTTTATTCTTATAAAATACGCCCATGAACAAAGAGAAACAGAGAAGCGCTCTTCAACGCATCAGTATCACCATTCCGCAAAAGTCGCTCACGCTAATTGATGAAATGGTGGAAACCCGAGGATACGCCAATCGATCCCAAGGAATCAATGAGATCCTTAATCGAGAAATCGCTCAGCACCAATCTCAAAAGGGGGATCAATTGATGGCGGGTAGCATCACTCTTTTCTATCACAATACTAAAACAAACGTTCAATCCAAACTATCTGCAATCCAACGAAAACACATCGATGAGGTGATCAGTTCACTCCACGTTTTATTGGAAGCAGACCATACCATGGAGGTGCTTCTAGTGCAGGGACCATCGGACAAACTGAGAATGATCACAAATGAGCTTATCAGTACGAAGGGCGTAATTAACGGAACCCTCACTTTGACAACAACGGTCATTCCACAAATCCACAGCAAAACGGAACTGTAACTTTTTTTAAAACCCATGAATACACCTAAAAAATCACTCTACGAAACCACAATCCCGGGATCCGGTATGTGGTCAAAAGTCATTGGCCGCGGAAAAACGCTCCGACTGACAGATATCGAAGGTGGTGCAAATGTTTCGACCTTATTCTACAACGCACTTGAGAAGCAGGAACGTTACAACATGCCCGACACCCTCAAGGGCCAACATATCTTTTTCCTCACTAGTCCCTTTTGCATTCACTCCGACATGGGACGTCTATTTGCATCGATCACTCAAGACACCTTCGGTTGGCACGATACCGTTTGCGGAGTCAACAATGCCGCTCAGGTAGAGAAAAAATACGGCGTTAAAACCTACCAGGAAGCTCACAATCATGCCTATAAAGACGGTCGCAGCTGTTTCATGATCGAACTCGCAAAATGGGGCCTGGGAGAACGTGATCTTGTTCCCAATATCAACTTCTTCAGCAAAGTAACTGCCGCATCCGACGGACAACTCACCTTCGACACGAGCTATAAGGCAGGTGCTTTTATCGATCTGCGTTTCGAATTGGATACCTTGATCGTTCTCAATACATGCCAACATCCACTCGATCCGAATCCGGAATACGCACCAAAACCAATCCAACTCAGCGTCTTTGAATCAGATCCAGTCGAGCAGGATGATCCGTGTCTGCTCTCCAGATCGGAGAATAAACGAGCATGGGAGAACACCGTTCAATACAACCAACTTCGATTCTAATCCGCAAGAAACACACTCATGAAAGAAAGTAATTTACTCGAATCCGATGCCATCTTCTCCGAAGTAGTGTTAGCGGGAGACTATTGGTTTCATACAATAAAAAAGGGGCAAACCCTTCGCATTCTGGACATGGAGGGCAACCAAGCAGCCGATACACTCTTTTATGATGCTTCAGATTCATTGAACCGCTACAGCGCCAGCGACACCATCTCGCATCAGCAAAACCTTTATCTCACCAGTGGGACGACGTTGATTTCCGCCCGAGGCGACGCATTACTTCAAATTGTCGCCGATACCTGCGGACGACATGATACCGTTGGCGGTGCCTGCTCCCGCGAAAGCAATACCATGCGTTACTGTCATTCAAAGGAGCACATGCACGCCTGTCGCGACAGTTTTATTTCAGCCGTTCAAGCATGGCAGCCGGGGATGGATAAACGGGATGTGACCTGCAACATCAACTTTTTTATGAATGTTCCTGTGACTCCCGAAGGAAAACTCACATTTGAAGACGGGATTTCCGCTGCCGGGCGTTATGTCGAACTTAAGGCCCTGATGGATGTGGTCTGTGTCGTATCGAACTGCCCCCAGCTCAACAATCCTTGCAATGGCTACAATCCAACACCGGTAAAGATGTTGATCTGGGATCCATCCAATTAATTAGCGGTCCCCAGTTTTCCATTCACCCATTATCATTTCATGTTTCAAAAAGTTCTAATTGCAAACCGTGGCGAAATCGCCCTGCGGATACTCAAAACGCTCAAGCGGATGAACATAGCTTCGGTAGCAGTGTATTCAGAGGCCGACGCCGATACTCCTGTTGTGCGATTAGCGGATGAAGCGGTGTGCATTGGACCAGCGCCAGTCAAAGAGAGCTATCTCAAAGCCGACACGATTCTCCAAATAGCAAAAGAGTTGGATGTGGATGCCATCCATCCTGGATACGGACTCCTGAGCGAAAACGCCGAATTTGCCGAGAAATGCGAAGCTTGTGGCATTGTTTTTCTCGGACCCACGGCCCAACAGATTCGCTCTTTTGGGCTCAAACATACCGCCAGGGAGTTAGCCCAAGCGGCATCGGTTCCTTTGGTTCCAGGCTCTCCTTTGCTTGAGAGTGCAGAACAAGCCAAGGAAATTGCTGAAAGTATCGGATTTCCCGTCATGCTCAAAAGCACTGCCGGAGGCGGAGGGATCGGAATGCGCCTTTGCCACACGATCGCTGATATTGAGTCGAATTGGAGTGCCGTCGAACGCATGGGGAAAAACAACTTCGGCAACAGCGGAATCTTCCTCGAAAAATTCATCGAACACGCCCGGCACATCGAAGTGCAGCTTTTTGGCGACGGTAAGGGAGGTGTCGTAACACTCGGAGAGCGAGATTGCACCGTGCAACGTCGCAACCAAAAAGTGATTGAAGAAACTCCCGCTCCTAATATCCAGGAAGCTTTGCGCGAGGCACTCGCCAGTGCGGCCCGGCAATTGGGAGAAAGTGTCCAATACCGATCCGCGGGGACCGTGGAGTTTATTTATGATGTTTCCGATGAAGCTTTCTACTTCCTTGAAGTAAATACACGCCTTCAAGTCGAACACGCAGTTACCGAATCTGTATTCGATATTGATCTTGTGCAATGGATGTTGGAAGTGGGATGCGGCGAACTTGCCGGGTTGCAGAATCTTCAATTAACTCCGAAGGGACACTCGATTCAAGTGCGCGTCTATGCAGAGAATCCATTACTCGACTTCGAACCTTCTGTTGGCACCATCACTTCGCTTCAGCTACCGGAAGACATCCGCAAAGATGGATGGATCGAAAATGGGGCTGAGGTCAGTGCATTTTACGATCCATTACTTGTGAAGCTGATCGTGCACTCGGAAACCCGGGAAGAAGCGATTGATTCCATGCTTCATGCACTTGAGCAAACTCAAATCACGGGCATTCAATGCAATGATGAATACCTAAGTGCCATTCTGGATTCTAACCGCTTTCGTTCGGTCAATCATACGACTCGATTTCTCGAAGATTTTACCTATCAATCACGAAAAATCGAAGTGCTCGAAGGTGGCACACAAACCACGATTCAAGACTTTCCCGGGCGAACAGGTTACTGGGATGTTGGGGTGCCACCCTGTGGTCCCATGGACTCCCTGGCCTTCCGCATGGCCAATCGCATCCTCGGAAACCCTGAAGATCTTCCTGCACTCGAAATTCTCATGTCGGGCCCCACGCTACGCTTTTACTGCGACACTTGGTTTTGCCTGACCGGAGCAGAGATGGAAGCAACTCTCGATGGATCACCCATTCCCTTTTGGAAACCAGTGCTCGCCGAAAAAGGTGAAATCCTGGAGGTTGGAATGATAAAAGGGGGTGGAGCAAGGGCTTATCTCGCCTTTTGTGGGGGATTAGATGTGCCTAAATACCTCGGTAGCGCTTCAACCTTCACGCTTGGACATTTTGGTGGAACCACCGGCCAAGCCCTGCAATTAGGAGATTTTTTGACCGTTGTAAAACCATCCACATTTGAGGGTACCGGAGACTTCCGGCCTATCCACCCCGATGCCGTCCCGCAGTATCCCGATGAAATGGAAATCGCAGTGCTCTACGGCCCTCACGGTTCGCCCGATTTTTTCACAAACGACGATATCCAAACCTTTTTCGAAACCTCGTGGGAGGTTCACTACAACTCAGCAAGAACAGGGGTTAGACTTATCGGACCCAAACCCCAGTGGGCACGAACCGATGGAGGTGAAGCAGGGTTGCATCCTTCTAATATTCACGACAATGCCTACGCCGTTGGGGCCATCGATTTCACCGGAGACATGCCCATTATCCTTGGACCTGATGGTCCTAGTTTGGGAGGATTTGTATGCCCGGCAACCGTCGCGACTGGAGATCTCTGGAAAATGGGTCAACTGAAGGCAGGCATGTCTGTGCGGTTTAAATGCGTTGCATTGGAATCGGCACAAAAACTCGAAATAGAAACAGAAAAGTGGATAGAGACACTCTTCTCGGTTCCGAGTCTGCCGGAATCAGTTCTCCCATCATCTCCGATTCTCGCCACCGTGCCCGTTTCTCCTGAACAGCCGTTTGGTGTCTGCTACCGCCTGTCAGGGGATCGCAATATCCTCGTCGAATACGGACCAATGGTGTTGGACCTCAACCTTCGGTTTCGGGTTCACGCCTTACTGGAGCAAATTCAAAAGACACCTACTCCTGGTTTACTTGATCTCACACCAGGCATAAGGACCTTGCAGGTGCATTTCGATAGTCAACAAACCTCAGTTGAGCAAATACTCGAAATGGTGAAACAAGCCGAAGCCGAGTTGCCAACCATCGATTCCATGGAGGTGCCTTGCAGAAAGGTATACCTGCCCATCTCCTGGGACGACGAAAGCACTCGATTGGCCATCCAAAAATATGACCAAGGTGTTAGAAAAAACGCGCCTTGGTTTCCAAGTAACATCGAGTTTATCAGAAGAATCAACGGCTTGGATTCAATTGAAGACGTAAAATCAATCTTCTTCGAAGCGGACTACATGGTCATGGGCCTGGGGGATGTCTATCTGGGTGCCCCCGTCGCCACTCCAGTCGATCCACGCCATCGTTTGGTCACCACTAAATACAATCCCGCACGCACCTGGACTCCAGAAAACGCTGTCGGTATCGGTGGCGCCTATCTGTGTATCTACGGGATGGAAGGTCCTGGGGGCTATCAATTCGTTGGCAGGACTCTTCAAATGTGGAATCGTTTCCGCTCAACTTCGTATTTCGAAAAAGAGAAACCTTGGCTATTGCGCTTTTTTGACCAGATCCGGTTTTTTCCTGTGTCTCATGAAGAATTGACCCAAATTCGCAAAGACTTTTTGCAGGGGAAATATGAACTTAAGGTAGAGGAAACCACTTTCAAGTTAGCGAATTATCAGAACTTTCTAAAAACTCATTCCCAGGATATCTCCGCCTTTAAAAGAGGACAACAAGAGGCCTTTGAAGCCGAACGTCAACGTTGGGCGGAAACCGGACAAGACCAGCTAACAGATTCAGAAGCGGAAACTATATCTGCTGATAGCGCAGAGACAAAACTTGCGGATTGTGTAGAGCTGCGTGCGCCCATGCCAGGGAGCGTTTGGAAATGTTTGATTGAGAAGGGTCAGGGTCTTTCTGCAGGAGAAACTGCCTTCATCCTTGAGGCGATGAAAATGGAAGTCCCGGTGAAGAGTGTTTTAAATGCAGAAGTGATCAAGGTTCTTACTTCCGAAGGGAGTACCGTGCAGAAAGGACAAATAATCGCTTGGCTGAAACCCATCAGTCGATCAGCAAAATGATATAACTATGAACACTTTCACTATTGAACACCTTCGTGAACGTTATGAGTCGGGAAATTACTCGGTTCGTCAACTGGCCCTATCCCTGCAGGTATGTTTCAAAGCGGTGGCGGATCCGGCGATTTTCATTCACTGGCTCAGCATGGAAGAACTCGAGCCATACCTCGTAGCGCTCGAAGCATTGGAACCCAATTCTTTGCCGCTATATGGCATTCCTTTTGCCATTAAAGATAACATTGATCTTGCCGGCATTCCGACGACAGCAGGCTGTCCCGACTATAGTTACGTTCCAACCCGGTCCGCCTTTGTCGTGCAACAACTCATCGATGCTGGTGCCATTCCCATTGGCAAAACCAACCTCGATCAATTCGCTACCGGACTTGTCGGCGTACGTTCACCCTATGGAGTTCCAGTTAATCCTAAGGCCCCGGACCACATCCCGGGTGGCAGTAGCTCTGGTTCGGCTGTTGCCGTCGCGCAGCAATTGGCAGTATTTGCACTAGGCACCGATACCGCCGGTTCCGGCCGCGTTCCAGCCGCCTATAATGGACTCGTTGGTCTCAAGCCGACCCGCGGTATTCTCAGCAACACCGGCGTGGTTCCCGCCTGCCGCACTCTCGACTGCGTGTCCATTTTCGCCCATAACCTCAGGGACGCACATTTGGTCCTCCAGCAAGCAATCAGCGCGGATTCCGCAGACGCTTTTTCGCGTGAATATAAACCCACCAGAGTCAGCTCTGAGCATCCAATTTCCATTGGAATTCCGCAAGATAAGGATCTCAACTTTTTCGGAGATTCAAGTTATGCTTCCCAATTTCAGACGTTTGTCGAAGCGCTTGGTGACGATAGGCGATTTGAATTGAAACCCATCGACTTCACCCCTTTTAAGGAGGCAGCCAGTCTGCTTTATCAAGGACCGTGGATAGCGGAACGGTATGCCGCAGTCGGTCAATTTATTGAAGAAAACCCAGAATCAGTATACCCCGTCACTCGGAAGATCATTGAAGGCGGGAAGGGTCCCAGTGCAGTCGATACATTTGAAGCGTTTTACAAACTGCGATCTCTGAAGAAAGTTGCCGATCGCGAACTAGAAGGAGTCGATTGCATTCTTACTCCAACAACGGGAACCCACTACACAGTGGAACAGGTGCTACAGGACCCAGTGCAAACCAACACCAATCTCGGTTATTACACCAATTTCATGAACCTGCTCGACTACGCTGCATTGGCCTTTCCTGCAGGAGAAACATCGGAAAAGAGACCTTTCGGTCTCACCCTTTTTACGCATTCTCAGGCGGATGAAAAACTACTGCAAATCGCCTCGGAAATCACCGGAGGCGTTCTCGGAGAGGTTTCTAGTTTAGAAGAGACACTTCAAATAGCAGTCTGTGGAGCACACATGCGAAGGATGCCGTTGAATTCCCAACTCATCGCGCTTGGGGCAACTTATGTTGATACCGTTAAGTCAGCACCCCATTATCGCTTCGTGTGTCTCGGAGACAAAACTCCACTTCGGCCAGGCATGATCCGGGTTCCCGAAAAAGGTGTTTCAATCGAGATGGAATTATGGGATTTACCTCTTTCAAGTGTAGGCGAGTTCTTATCAAAAATCCAAAACCCCTTAGGGCTGGGGTCTGTCGAATTGGAAAACCAGGAATGGACCAAAGGGTTTATATGCGAAGGCATTGCAGCCGAAACATCCATCGATATCAGCTCTTTTGGTTCCTGGAAAAACTACCTTTCCTCCCTCTAAGAGGCATTTGCTACGCCCTTTTTCAACTGCTCACAGATGAGTTTCATTTGATCATCGTCGAACGTAAATGTCCCATATCCAACAATGTAGTCCCTTAACTGCTTCGGGCTCAACACTGGTAGATTAACCCTCGCATTTTGCGATACATTCCAACCCGGAAGAGCCAAAACAGGGGCCACTCGTACCGATAGATCAGTGGTCGACTTCAACCATAATTGGAGCTCCTTCGCACTCTCCATTGCACCGCTAATATGTTTGGCACTGGGTTTCTTTCGAGGAAAGGTGAGAGTGTCACCATTATAAGAAACCGTAGCTAATGAAATATCCCATTTTCTACGCCTTCGCACAGTCACCGTATCAACTGCGAAAACTCCAGTGGAGCCAACGACCACGTGCATTCCTCTATCGGTATCTAAGACAATGTCATAGAACACTGAAAATCCATCTTTCAAAAGAGCCTGAAGATACTGTGCCGTCAGTTGTTCGCCTTTGAGTCTTAATTGATACTGCTTCAAGCGACTAATAAGAAAAAAGGTTCGAATCATCCAAGCGGTCATCAGCATGGACACGATAGGACTCAAAAAGTTGGCGATATCGATTCCTTTAAGAACCAACAACAACCAAACAAACAAGAACACGAAAACTCCAAAAAGATCGAGGGTCAGCTTCTCATAAAATTCATCGATCCTGCTAGCAAGCGTCTGACCAGGAACCCGCTCAAGTAAATCCCGAAAGGGAGAGTCCCATTTTTTATGTTCGGTCTGCATCCAAACGACAACAAACAGAAAGAACGTTATAAATGATGCCAGCGGTAATATGAAAACCGGAGGGATGCTGAACAAATCAGAGAGGGTGGAAGTCGTAGAATTCATGATTGAAGAGGAATAATGAATAGCTAATGAAGATTAGCCGTTATTTCAATGTTAGAAGGCTGTTGGACGAATCAGAACAAGCCATAATGAAACCAATAATCCATTTCCGGTGTTATCTTAGACTGAAATGGTGAAGGATATGATTTTAACTAGGCTTGTGACATAGATTCAGCCAAGCATTTTCCGGTGACGAGTTCGAGGATACTCAATACCCGGATGTGACCCCATCAGCCGCTTTACCTGTCTTGAATTCTTCAACGATAGGTATTGCGGCTGACAATCCTAATCGATCTGCACCAGCTCCGATAAGTGAGAGGGCATCTTTCAGATTTCGGATGCCACCTGCTGCTTTGAGTTGAATGTTGCCCTGACGGTTTGCCTTCCAAAGCGCAATATTTTCCACGGTAGCCCCGGCACTGCCAAAGCCCGTTGAAGTTTTAATGAAATCAGCGCCCGCCGCTTCGCAGATCTTAAGGGCATCCAATACCGTTGCCTCTGTGAGATAACACGTTTCGACGATTACCTTTAACAATACACCCATATCATGCGCCGTATCTGCCAGTTGCTTCAATTCTGATTCCACAAAAATCGAATTCCCCGCAATCAACTCGGCGTAATTCGCCACAACATCCACTTCGTCCGCTCCATTTTTGGCTGCTTCGATAATCTCAGCTCTTTTTGCAGCAGTCGAAAACCGACCCGAAGGAAAGCCCGCCACGGTACCCACTTTCACCTTGCTTCCCACAAGAATCTCACTGGCGAGTTTTACGCTGCCGGGATAAATCATCACTGAGTATGCGCCCACCTCCTGCGCATCTGCACAAAGTTTACGAATGTCCCCAATAGAGGCATCCAATTTGAGATTTGTCGCATCAAAGTAGCTGGCAAGTTTTTCAGGTGTCATAGTTCTAAGAAAGAGAAAGGTTTATGGATTGGTTATTCTGTTAAATCTCAATGGAGTAGTCCACGAGATAAGCTTCAATCGCTTTGACTTTTGGCATTGCGGGCGCAGTTCCGAGCTTGGTTACAGATAGCCCCGCCACCACGATTCCGTATCGGATCGCCCGATCGAGATCTTTTTCAAATTTCACCCAACCCGCTGCAAATCCTCCAACAAAAGCATCCCCAGCCCCCGTTGTATCGACAACTTCAATATCTGTGAGTGGAACAAAGGATGCAAAACGATCAGTCGTAGACAAAAAGGCACCGCGTGCACCCAAAGTAAGAATCACCGTAGAAACACCAAGTTTGCGACACATCTCATTTAGCTCAGCCCCAGTTAAGTCCTCCAATTTCTCGTCTGTGAGACTCCCGTATTCATCAGGAAAGATTGTTTTCAACAGACTAACAAACTCCGTTTCATTCGGGATAATGACATCCACCCACTGCAGAATATCAATTGGAAAATCCTCTCGCATCGGTGCAGGGTTTAATACCGTTGTCGCACCCATTTTTTGCCCTTCTTTCATCGCAGTCATCGAACCTTGCAAATGAGTTTCGAGTTGGGTTACCACAATATCTGCATTCGTGGGTAGGCGCTCTTGAACAACCGACTTGGTCATGTTGTCGCAAGCGCCAAGTGCCACGACGATTTCATTCTGCCCTTCTTTGTTAACGATAATGGCTGCCGCTCCGGTTGTAGAGCTTTTGTCCTCCAGCCACCTGGCATCGACTCCTTCTGATTGATGGAACTCTTTGGCGACTGTAGCAAATGCATCCGCGCCAACAGCCCCAACATATGAAACGTCACCCCCAGCTCGACGAGCGGCTATAGCCTGGTTCGATCCTTTACCGCCAGGGCCTGTTTTGAAATTTCCAATAACAGTCTCTCCAGGGGCAGGGAATTGTCCGGTGAAAAAAGTGAGGTCCTGGACGTAACTTCCGACAACAACAATTGGGGTGTGCATGTTTAATAGGCTAAAAAAACCCCTGTTACACTCAAGCCGTAATGATGGCATCACCCGCATTTGAACGAATAAATGGTGCGGGTTTCTGTGATCTTTTAAGATCCTTATCGAAAAATGGGACCGATTTCCGGAATATTTCAACCAATTGTCGATGCCTGTTTGCAAGATTTCGAATCCGGCTTTCAGTATTTGCTCATACCTATCAACTAAGTTGGATCCAGTTTTGGCAATGCGATGAAAATCAAACTCACCCTCGGTTTACTGCTCCTCTCGGTCACGTTCGCCTCCTGCGCAAACGATCTAGATCCCCTCTGGATAAGATCTAGCGAAAAGATGCTATCCAACGGACTTTGGATACCAGAAAAGGTACGAATTTGCGAAGAAGTGATTGATCAAACAGGGGACTTACAAGCCAGTGGGTGTTATGATTTTAAAATCCTAAGAGATTCCAAAATGGATAATCTTAGCATCCGGCAAATGGAATCGGTTGAAACAAAGGACCAAGCAGAGTCGGACTCATCCATGATCAATCTTCTGCAAAATCTTGGATTGGGTATTCCCTATTTCATTGAGGCAGAAAACCTTACCATCTCTCCACTGGCTGAAAAAAGAGCAATGGCAGGGGAAGCATGCATAGGTTTTGCTTTTGAAGCAGTCAGGAATGACCATAATTTTTCTGGAACCGTTTGGATTGGAAGCAAATCTGCCACTCCAAAGCTCATTGAAATGCGCTTGAATGAAGAGGATCCAATCAAGTTCAAAGGAGCCGAAATCGATCATTTTTATCGAACCATCGAGTTTGTGGAAGACGGCGTCATCCGTCCTTCGCGAGTAACAGCTGAAGCCTGGGTCAGTAACCGTTCCCTTTTCAAAAAGAGCCTGGTTGTTAGAAAATTTACAGCCGATCTCCAATCACACTGGAAGATGAAGTAGGAAACTAAAATCGCTCTTGCCGTGGAAAACCTCTCAAAATCAACTGAACGATGGTCTTCCAGTGTTTTTATTCCAAAACATCTATCCATTGCATTGCATACAGTGGTAGATTTTCTATCGTTTTTATGTCATCTCATGCATAAACGATCCTACCACAATCTATTGCTGACAATCCTTTGTGGATTACTGGTGGATTCATTTAGTGATGCATCTAATAAGATCGAGGCCCATCTTTTGCCACGAGAGCAGACTAGTGAAACAAAGGTCTTTTTTCACCAGGAAAACGATTGGTCTCCCACCTACACGGATGCGAAAATACTTGAGATTGAGGGGGGTATTGAAAATCAAAACGTTAGTTTTCTTCTGCTTTCTGTAAATGATACGCAGTATCCACTCCTCACTACTGATGGCAGTTTTCGAAAACCCATCCATCTCGAGCCTGGAAAAAACACACTCTTGGTATCGACCAATCTGATGGAAGTTCCGCCGGTAAAGCTGATTGTCTTTAAAGTCGAGCCAGCAAAATTACTGAAAGTAGAAAATCGGTTTGAAGGTGGCGTTGATCAAGTAATCAAATTACCAGAACTTCCCCCAGGAGGAACCACAACCGTTGAATTGCAATCCCCGGTCGTTCGAATTGTAGGAAAAAATGACACCCAAGATATTGTGAACCTGAAGGTGCGGGACAGCTACAACAACACTTTGCCAGTAGAATCGCTTCCCAATGGAATATTCGCAGTGAATTACACACTCAGAGAACACTCTTCCTATCTTACCTTCTTATCTTCTCTGCACAATCGAACCCTCGACACCATCCGACTCAATCTCGAACTTGAAGATATCATCCAACTCAATTTCCAATCGGATCAAGTCCCACACGGATGGATTGTTAATGGCCCAGAACAAAACCACCCTATTAGTCAGCTCGACACGGTTGTCCTTCAAGGTCGATTACGAGCAGTTGAAAATGGAGATGTGGAGCTGATAACTGGGGGTGTGTCGAAAATCATTCCTGTAGAAAATCACCTTTTTACAACCGAAATCCCATTGCAGTTAAATTCTTTAAACAGAGGGAGAGTTCGAGTGAACTTGAACAATCAGTCCTTTTTCGAAAGTTTCCAGATTGAACAAAAAGAACCCACCATCAAGGTTATCAGTCTGCATCAAATGGTGCTGGATGGCAGTCTGTTTCAACCAAAAATCGAATTACACCCCAAATTGGGAGTTCCACTGGAACTCAGGGAGTGTGTAATAAGACTGCGCGGTACCGCACAGTTTTTGGGAGAACTCAATCTTGTACTAGAGCGCATACCAGACGGAAAACGTCTTCCGATCGAGGTCAATTTTAGAAAATTTGACAGCTCTATTCCTTTGGAAATTGGAAGTTTTTCCTACAATCTTCTGTTAGAAGGGGACGGCTTTTCTCGTCCCTATTATTCTTTCGAAGTCAATGTACAACCAGGCATAAAAGTAGAGGCGGTAAACTTCATTCCTTACCGCAAGGGTAAAATGAAACTCATGCGCAATGAGATCACCCTTCGAGGTGTTGTATTCGGAATCAAGAGGGGACTCATGCAATTGAACATGAGCGGGGAGTCCTACCCAATTCCGGTTTTAGATGGACAATTTGAGATGGATAACGCCATCGAAATCCCCAGCGGATCAAATTCATTCGAACTGACACTACGGGAAGGAAATTCGATTGTGAGGAGAGAATACGAATTTGAAATCAGCGAATTCGTGATTCCCGATGTCATACAATCCGGAGCATCTACCACCGAAGAAGAAGAGGAAGAGGGATCCGATTCAGTCGATCAAGAATCCAAAGTAGGGCTTTGATCCAACCAATCCTTCTCCCAGACTTTGGCAGACGTAATCGCATCCATGTTCCCTCCTGAAATAATCATCAAAACTCTCTTTCGACTCTGTTGAACGCGAAGCCAATCCACCACGCCTCCCATCGCCAATGCGCCAGTAGGTTCGATCCGGAGTTTTAGTAAATGACTCAACCATTGTGTCCAATAGGTCAACCGTTGCTCAGAACAAGTTGTTAAATCATCGAGCGCCTGGATAAAGGGAAATGTCTTGGAACCAACCGACAGCGTTCGGGCTCCATCTGCCAAAGACTGGGGAGATTGCGAAAGTCCCACTATTTCTCCTTTTTGTCTCGATTGAAAAGCATCATTAGCATTCAGGGGTTCGACCCCGATCACCTTTGTCTTTGGAGACAAGTGCCGGGTCGCAATGAGGGTTCCGGAAACAAGTCCTCCACCTCCGCAGGGAGCGAATATCGCATCAATCGACTCAACTTGTTCCAATGATTCTGTCGCTACCGTGCCTTGCCCAGCAATGACCCAGTCATGGTTGTAAGGAGGGATCCAGAAGACCCCGTTTTCCTCCGCAGCTGCTTTCGTAGCTGCGTCCACTTCCGACCGCGTTGGCAACTGCACAATTTTTGCCCCATAGCTTTGGGTTGCCGCAACTTTGACCTTGGACGTGTCCTCGGGCATGGTGATGACGCAGGGAATTTCTCTCTGCGAACAGGCCCAGGCCACCGCCTGAGCATGATTCCCCGAACTGTTCGCAATCACTCGCTTTGGGTTGCTCCCTTCTTTCTCAATATAGGCACTGACTGCGTTCAACGCCCCACGGGATTTGAACGCCCCCACCTTTTGTAGACATTCGGCTTTGAAAAATATTTCATGCCCCAACCATTGGTTTAATAATCGAGACGAAACAATAGGGGTCTTGTGAATTCTTTCCGAAACACGGATCCTAGCTTTCACAACATCCTCGTATCCAAGTTTCGACATGCGTCAAAAGTGGATTACTTTTGGCATTTATAGCAAACTCGAAATATCGACAGTTTTAAAAAATGGAATTCAGTCGCCAGCTAATCAATTTGAAGCAATCAGACCAATGACTTGCGGGAAAATAACCCAGAGCATTGATGCGAATCAATAGGAGCGGGCTGGATCTCGCCTGCCAACCCGCTAAATACAAATTTCCAAGAAATGACCTCCCGTAATTCTATCGCTTCTCTTTTGCTCTTAAAGCAGCCACTTCACCCTGTCGGGCATAGTCAACAGCCTCTCCGAGGATACGGGCTGCCTCCTGTGGTGAATGGAATCCCATCGAGTTTTCGGCTGCAATAAAATCCAATCGCCACTGCGCTCTGCGCTGCAACTCCAGGGCATCACTCAGGTCCTCATCCAGAGCGCCTTCATCTTTCGCTTCCTGGACAGCATCCAACAGCGCCATCAGTGCAGTTCCTGCCCGTTGAAGTAGATCAAAATTGCGCTGTTGAATCGAATCAACGCGCTCCAATAGTTCGTCTTCGCCAACGTGGTGGCAGGTCTGACAAGCTCGATTTACGTTCAACAAGGGACTTCTCACCCAGTGATCCGAAACCTTAGTTGCTCCATCCCGCATATAGGGCATATGGCAATCCGCACAAGACACTCCACTACGAGCATGAATTCCAGTGCTCCACAATTCAAATTCCGGATGTTGGGCTTTGAGAATCTTCGCTCCACTTTCTTTGTGGGTATAATCAAAGAAACGTTGCCCATCCGCAAAAGTCGTTTCATTCCAGTGCTTTTCAGTATCCTCGACTTTTAGCCCATTGCTCCAAGGAAATTCGAGTGGCATCTCGCTAGAGCAATAGTATTCCACGTGGCATTGTGCACATACAAACGAGCGCATCTCTGATCGAGAAGCAAAAACATTCGCATCATAAGGGTTATCCCTGTCACTTTTGCGCCAACGCTCAATCGAGGGCACCGCAGGTATTTCCGCTTCCGACTCCGCCAAGGCACGAATTCCATTTATAAATCCAGGTCGAGTGACCCGAAGTTCCATCGTTTTAGGGTCGTGACAATCCACACAAGACACCGGATGACTGTCCCCCCTTTCATGGAGCATTCCATTGAGTTCCTGGTAAGACATCTTGTGGGTTGATTCGAATCCAGCCATGGCATCCCCATCTCCCAACTGACGATAGAGTGGCATCACTGATGCATGACAATGCAGACACGACCCCGATTGCGGTTTGGTCAAACGTTCGGTCCCTTCCTGATCCTGGAGCATAAATGCATGACCGCGACGGTCCCGATAGTCGATTGAGAAGGCGTAACCCAGAAACATGCGCTTCAACCATGGGTCCCGTTCTATTTTCTCCTCAGGGAGGGCTTCACTTCCACCATGACCACCAAACCGCGTCCGAGTGCTCTCCGCTGTCAATAGATAGGAATCATACTGTCGAGGCCAATTCACCCCCCAAACCGCCGGATCGGTCGTGTTTTCTGTGACTTCAACGGTTCGGACATAGGGGTTTTTTGCTTCGGATTTTCGCTCAAAAATGTTCATCAACAGAGCGGTTGTAGACACCACTGCAATAGCTGTTACAACGAAAATCCCAATATACAGGATCGTGGACTTGGAATTTGATTGATTCATGGTTTCATTCTTTTTGCTAAAGTTTCAATACTCGGATCCAACCGACCCATACCCACTGAGTCCCCATGGCCAACAGATCGATGGCAATGCACACAACTTACTGCATCGTTCCCCTTTTTCGCACCGTGAACCATGTCACCGACCAAGCTTTCGTGGCACTCCAAACAGTTTTTTTGCAGAATCCGGGCATTCTTTTCTTTTATCATGATCGGCTCGGGAAAGTCCTCGAACGTGAATCCCTTGGAGTGGAAATAACCGTTTTCTGCTTTCGCGATGTATTTAGGGATGAACTCGTGCGGAAGATGACAATCAACACAAGTTGCAACGGTGTGATGCGAACCCTTTTGCCAGGAATCAAACTGTGGCTCCATAATGTGACAATTCTTGCAGGCCGCTGGATCTTTACTAAAATACGAAAGTCCTTCCGCGTATTGAAAGGTGAAGCTTCCCAACCCGAACCCCACTCCCAATAGAATGACCAATGCGAGGCCAGCGAGAGTGATACGGGTTCTGAACTTCGGGGTAAGTTTTGAAATCATGCTTCTTTCAATTTAGAGGATTCCCTTTTCCCGGTCTTTCTATTTTTTCTGATTCTTCCTGTAAAAAAAGGGAACCATTTCCGCAGAGCCAAATAATTGCAGACAAGATGAACAAAACGGCAGCATAGATAAGATGGGAGGCGCGAGATGAGGGCATCACATCCGCGAACAATCGGGTCAGAGCGGCAATGGGAACAAGAAGCCAGAAGGAAATGATCCACCATTTCCATCCAAGCGTTTTCGAAACGTCACCCGCATGTCCGTGAACAACTCGGATGGACACGGTCATGAGGATCAGCGATACGCCGCCCACCACAAAGAGATGAAAGACTCCGATGCGGTATTGAGGGAAAAAAGCAGGAGTAATAGTACCGATAAAGACTCCAACCATTCCAACCAACAATCCCAGCGCCATACTGCCTCGATGGGATGGATCATTTGGTCTCAACGGAACCTCCATTAGCAAGTAAAAGGTGACTGCAATGGATACAACGATCGATCCTCCTTGGAGAGATTGCAGTTTCCACCCGTACCCACTTAAGGCAACAATGGCCGTCACCAATGCCTTCCACGCAAGCTTCATCCATCCTTTAGGAGGATATCTCGATCCTTCAAACTCATGTCGATTGGGTCCACCTAGAATTTTCGGAAAGAAATAGGGGGCGACTCCCAAAATCAACAATGTGGGGAAGGCTTCACACATGAGAATTCTGGACAATGAAAAACTCCAGGTTCCAATTTCAGAAAAAATCCCTGCATAAACCCGGAGGAAAAGAGAAAACCACAACGATATTAGAGCGGTCACCACCAATACAAACCCTGGTGGTGGCATATCAGTTCTCTTAGGAAGTCGATTCCCTGCAATGGCAATCGCCAAACTCCATAAGAGTAACGAAATCATGTCTGCCAATAACACACGATTCACAAGGTATAGGCTCTGACTGAGAACCATGAGCATAAGGCAACCCGCAAAATGGCGCATTCCCATTCCCTTCACTCCGATCAACCGTGGAAATGCAGTGCCCAAAAATCCCAGAACAAACATTCCAATAAAGCCAAGAATCAAGATTCGTGCATGCATCACTGACGGGTATACCGACAACCACCCCAACTCATACAACGGCCACAGCATTACACTCGTGATCCCGAAGATCATACCGATGGGGAAAAACACCCGGAATGGCTCACTTAAAACTAGTTTCAATCGATTCAATGATAACGGCATATCAGGATTAGTCAGAATTGATATCAGTTGGAGGGATTACGGTGATCTGCACATTTTTTCAGAGCTTCAGGATTAAGGACCGTCCATTTTTTACTTTCCTCGGAAACCCAACCCAATTCTTTGAACTGCTTTAGCGTCCGGGAAAAAGTTTCACTGGTAATCCCCAGTTGAGCAGCGATGTTCTTCTTTTTCGTATTCGATTCAAATCCGTTTTTATTACCTCCAACGCACTGCTCCAGTATCCAAGAGGCGAGACGACCATCTGCTTGTTGGAAGTTCTGACGCTCCAATTTCCCCACCAAAAATTTCAAATGCAAACTCATCGACGCGATAATCCTGAGCGAGAGATCCGGAATGCGTTGAAGTAATGCCGCCAGGTTCGAACAGTCGACGCAGATTACTTGACTATCTTCAACAGCAGAAGCACTGACCGGATAAAGAGGCATTCCTGAAAGCGCGATCTCTGCAAACGATTCCCATGTTTTGAAAATGTGGATTAATTGTTCCCTGCCGTCCTCCATCGAGCGGTGTACTTTGACCGCTCCACTGTGTACAATGAAAAAACACTTTGCTGGTTCTCCCTCATGAAAAAGAAATTCATCTTTAGTTACCGACCGTAATGAACAAACTGACGCGAGTTTTTCGATATCGGGAGGGTTTAACTCCGTTCCAAACACACTTTTACTGAGTGTGTAATAGATCATATCCTTTTTGAAGTTATCTAGCATGTCTGAAATCAGCTGGGTTGCGCTCCAACGTTACGGTATCCACTATTCACTTTTCTATCAATCATCCGAGCGGAATCGTCGGCTTCCTTGATCTAGATCAAGGAATGTTTCGAATGTTTGTGATAGGTTAGGTCTCATGATGACCGAAACACTTATCGACGTTCGCCCCATTCTTGCGGAAGGCGGTTGCCCTTTTGATACCGTATTGGAGGCTGCAAAAAAAATGGAGCCCGGAAGCTCGCTTACTTTAAAGGCCCCATTCAACCTAGTCCCACTTCAATCCGCATTGGCTGGTATCGGGATAGATTACGTAGAGGCGAACCAGGATGAGGAAGGAGTCTTTACTGTAGAGTTTTGCTTCACTCCTCTGTCGGATAAACCGTTGGAACAGAGTTTCGATCTCACAGACCTTGAGCCACCTCAACCCATGGTGAAAATCGCAGAAACACTCGCAGAAGCACTACCAGGTAAAACTTACGCATTCGAAACCCGTTTCAAACCTGTTCATATGCTCAATTCGCTGGATGCCGAGACCACTTTAACCATGAGCGATGAAAAATCCGACGGCACCTGGATCACCCGCATCCTCAAACGTGAAGTCGTGCGCTGCGAACATTGATATGGCAACAATTGACATGGACTGATCCTCCTGACGCGGACAGTCCGTTTCCCGGACCCCAAAATACCTGAAACGTGCGACGCTAATAGCATCCTTACCTCGTTTACGTTCACAGCCACCGCAGTATTCAAACAATCGCCTGCAAACAGACGATACTACAAAACAATTTTACGAACCATCCCATGAACCAAACTGTTACAGATCCTCAGCCGCTGCTGTTCTTTGCATGGTTGGGTCTTGGAATGATCAGTTTTCTGAGTTCGTTGCTCACATTGCTAATTCGCCCCGACATCCTCATGGCTTTGCCTGCGATGTCACCAACGGTGATTGCATGGACTCACCTCTTTATCCTTGGGTGGTTGTGTTCCCTCTTTTTTGCGGCGGGTTACCAATTGACTCCCGTAGTCACACTCAATCCGCTTGCATCTCGCTGGATGTCGAGAATCCATTTTGTGCTCCACCTTATTGGAATGCCGACCATGGTGGTGTCGTTTTACACAGGTCGCTACTCATTGTTGGCAATGGGAGGCTCTTTCGTAGTTTTTGGATTTATCCTGTTTGCAATCAACATACTGCTAAGCGCGGGCCTGAAATCCAAATGGAATCATCTCAGCCTTATGTGGGTCGCTGGTATCTTCTGGTTATTGGTGGGGTCCGGAGTCGCAATGGTAGCTGTTTTCATGCGGTTACAGTTAGTGGATAGTTCCCTGTTCAGCACAGTCCTTAGTATGCATATTCATACCATGACTATTGGGTTTTTCCTCATGATACTCATGGCAGCCGCATCCAAACTGGTGCCCATGTTTATGCTGAGCCCTGAAAAACCCCAATACGGAACCTCAATCGCCGGACTCACTCTTAATGGGGTTTTGTTCGCATCCTATTTCGGGTTCCATTTCATGGACTTTCGCTATCGAACGGCCCTCTGCATCATCGCCCTCATCGCACTCGCTGCCTATTTCTCCCAACTCGTATTTTTTGCAATAACCAAACGGCGGAAATGGGATGCCGGAATGGTGTTGTTCTACGGAGCCAATCTCACCCTGCTACCTGTTTGGTGGTTCTTCTATCGATTTCACAACACAACAAATCAAAGCCCTGAAGACCTTCAAATGCTGCGATCGGCAGTCTTCACTGTTACATTTCTCACATTCAATGGATGCATCCTGGGCATGTCCCAAAAGATCGTCCCCTTCATGTTGTGGCATCACTTGTATTCCAAACACCTCGGAAAAGCCAAAGTGCCACAAACCATCCAGTTGCTCGCATCCTGGACGCTTTGGTCCATCGCTATCGCTTATCTCATCGCCACTTTCCTCTTCCTTGCGGCGCAGATTTGGAACATTCCTCAGCTCATCCGCCCCGCCACAATCGCCATGCTCCTGGGCTTCATTTTTGTCGCATGCAACGCACCCACATTTACTTCCCATTGGCGTCACCCTCAACTGACGCCATTCAACAAAAAAACCTATTGAATTTCTTTCGGGTAGGTGATGACGGCCTCGGCAGTCCGTTTCAAATTTCAAGAAGCTATCACTCACTTTCACACCACAATGAACAATTCAGAAAACGACACTATTCTTTCCCGCGTTGAAACAGCCCTGACAGAGCTGATCGATCCCGAAGCTGGCATCAATGTCATCGACCTCGGTTTACTCTATGAGGTCAGCGAGGAGGGCGACCAACTCAACGTGGACATGATTCCCACTACAGCGGGCTGCCCGCTGCTTCACGCCCTCACAGAAGGCGCCCGTGAGCTCCTCACCCCCGCTTTTCCAGAGCACAAAATCGAAATCCGCTGGCGCCTCGACGTCGACTGGACCCCCGACCGCATCCGAAATCAATAATTTCTCATCCAATCACGTGGATATAAACCACAGACCTGTCCGCCTTGTAGGAGGATTACGCAAATTTGCGCAGATTATCCTGTGAGGTAGAATGGTTTAATTCCTGAGAATTTTACCGTTCGAAATTTTCGACTTGTTTATTCCGCCTGCCCCACCATCCCAAGAGTTCGAATCTACGGAAATCTGTGAAATCTGCGGTCTAAGAACATTTGTCTTCCAGATCCGAACCTTAACGATTCATACCAGCAGTAAACGACTAAACTCTTACTCCCGAGATGATTTCGTTCGTTATAATCCTATCATCATAGAACCCAAGGTCCTTAAAAACCTTGGGGTAGATGGAAGGGAATTTTGACCGCAGACTACACAGATGTGCTCAGATCATAGGGGAAAGTGAGTATGAATGTGACTGCAATGAAAAAAGATCGAGGCTCAAGCCCCGACCAATGTTGAATGAGTGATATAGTTTATTGGGGAAAACCTCAAACTTCAGTATCCGACGTCTCAGTGTTCTCAGTCTTTTTAATTGCCGCTTCCCATTTTTTGGTTTCTGCCTTCACATCGGAGGTGTCCACCACCTCATTTCCGATTTTTCCTAAAAACTCTGGAAGATCGATGCCTACATTTTTTGTGATCTCATGAAGCGGAGGAAGCACTCCCGCCAAACTGGAAACAAAATCTGCGGTACTGCTTTTCCCGTTTTTACCGCCACTTCCAGAGTCCCAAACAGTAACTTTATCAATCTTGAGGCTTGATATTGCCTTAACTTGCTCCTCAACAAGTTTAGGCAATTGTTCAATCACCAACAGCAATGAAGCTAACTTGGCATCATCACCACTGGCTTTAACAATCTCCGCAAATCCTTCTCCTTTTTGAGAGAGCATGGCGTAGACACCCTTCGCTTCCCCTTCCAGCATGGATTGCACTCCATCGGCTTCCCCTTTTTTGAGACGCCTGATTTTTTCTGCCTCCGCTTCAGCCAAGGTCTCAATTTTTTGTTTTTCGATTTCAGCAGGAACGACAATATTTGCGTATTGGGTGGATTTTTCTCTTTTCGCTCGCTCCTCTTCTGCCTGTTGCTCGGCGGTGTAGGCCTCTTTCAAGGCTTCAGCTGCGCGAACCTTTTCCGCAGCGGACGCTTGCCGCTCTGCTTCAGCTTCTTTTACGCGACGAGTGGCGTTGGAATTAGCTATTTCAACATTCGCCTCATTTTCACCCTCAGTCGCCCTCGCATTTGCAATGGAAACCTGGATCCTCTGATCCCTCGTTGCTTCGGCAGCTCCGATATCTCCATCCCTATGAGCTTGAGCAACTTTTACCTTCGCTTCTGCGATAGCCTTAGATGCCGCTTCTTGTCCGAGTGCATCAATGTAACCCGATTCATCGGTGATATCCTGAATGTTAACGTTGATGAGGCGTAACCCAACCTTCTTCAACTCAACTTCCACTCCCATGGAAATGTTTGCGATCAACTTATCTCTGTCCGCATTGATTTCTTCAATGTCCATTGTGGCAATCACCACGCGCATTTGCCCAAAGATAATGTCTTTTGCGAGTTCTTTGATCTCATTCATGCTGAGGCCCAACATCCGTTCAGCCGCATTTTCCATAACACCAGGTTCCGTCGAAACACCTACCGTGAATGTCGACGGGGTGTTGACCCGGATATTTTGTTTCGAGAGTGCACCTTCCAGTCGAATATCGATCGGAAGCGGCGTTAAGTCCAGAAACTGATATCCTTGGATAATCGGCCAGATAAAGGCAGCTCCCCCATGATAACAGTAAGCAGATTTGCCCCCTGATACCTTGCCGAAGACGACTAGTAGTCGATCCGAAGGGCAGCGTTTGTATCGCGTCGCAAACGCAATAAGGGTGGCGAAGAAAAGGAGCACTATCGCTCCAGCAGCATAGAGTAATTCCATATTTGATTAGGTTAAAATTGAGTTGTAATTGGAGGCGTAAATGTTCAATTCGTCAGACAGGTTCAACCAAAAAAGTTGTCTGGTTATGCACTTCAATGATCTTCACTTCGGTACCGGGGCTTAGGGCACCCGGTGAAACTTTTCTGGCACTAGCTGTCACTAAACGACCTTGAATCAAAACTTCAATTTGTCCGCCTCCATCCAGGTTCTCACCAGGAAGCGTAACATAGACAGTTCCGGTATTTCCAATAATACTTGAGTAGACGAGATTGCCCCGCGATTGCAGTTTTAATAGGCTTTTTATCATGTGATACATCGCAAACATGGTTCCAACTCCCACAGCGAATGCGATGACAACACTTTCGAGTATCGAAAACTGATTGGTGGCAGCCACAACGCCAGCCCAGCCAAATCCCATGAAAAACGCAGAAATCGTCTGGCTAGAGAAAATGCCAATTCCCGAGGATTGGTCCAATTCCCCCGAATCAACATCGATGTCAACATCGACATCAATATCAAATCCCTCGCCGACTACTCCAAACATAGTGAGCAGCATTTGAATACTTGTGATTAGGAGGGAAATGATTCCGATTCCGTAAAATATCTGGAGATCGAGGCTAAGGCTTTGCCACCATTCAGTCATATGCTTCGGGGTAATTATTGAGGTTGTTGAACCCCTTTTTTATCAATGGATCCAAGGTCGTTTGCAATCAATAAACCTTCTAATCCTTCCATTATTCGTGAACATCTTTAAAAGACCCGATGCTCACTGTTTTCAATTTGATCCAAAAGGAGATTTGTCTGCGTGACTGAATAATGATTACTTTGGTGCTGAACTCCCGCACGAAATTTTCGTTTTTGTCATTCCACCATCCCAAAGTTTCAATTCTGCGAATAGAAACCGCTTCCCAAATTCCAGTCCGTAATTAAACGACTAAGGAGGATCGATGGTGAGTAACTTCTCGCAATATCACTTCCTTCAGTGCTGCAAAATTAACGGGTTTGTGGAGATAATCATTCATCCCGCATTCCAGAGCCTTTTCTCGATTGAATTGAACTGCATTGGCCGTAAGTGCTACAATAGGAATGTCGCTCGATTGCAACTCTAGTTTACGAATCTGCTCGGCTGCGACACATCCATTCATCACTGGCATGTGGTAATCCATGATGACAATATCATAGGTATTCCCTTTGGAAATCTCCTCGACCGCTTTTAGCCCATCGCCAACACACTTAACCTCGCATTCAAATTTCTTGAGCAACCTAGTAATGACTTTTTGATTTACGATATTGTCTTCGGCAACCAACACGCGAAGGTTTTTCAATTCGTCCGGCAATTCCGCTTGATCTGCAAAGCTTACGTTCCGTTTTTTTGAACTCTCCTGAGGATTTGCAGAAAATGCTTCCGTGAGCCGATTGATAAGAGCTTGTTGGCGTATTGGAACAGCCAATAGCCCATCAACAAAGCTTCCTATTTTCCCTTTCCATTCTAATTCCTCTCCATATTGACAGGAGCCAAGGATAATTCCATTCCAGCTGGGAGTGGTCTTCCTTGTTTCTTCGATGAGTGTTGGCAATTCATTTCCCTTGATCTGGGTTGACATGAAAATGCATTCGATCGGCATTTTTTTGTCTTTTCTGTTCGTTTCAAGGTGCAGTTTTCTGAAAGTATTCGCATCCATCTCATCCACGTGCCGGCATCCCCACTCATTTAAGTGGAATTTAAGCCTCTGACGAAGTTTCACGTTTTCGTCTACGATTAGATATCTTTTTTCTAATAACTCCACTGGCATGGAAAAGCTCATTTTACTCCCCCTGCTTTGTTTGCTTAAAGGGAGTTCAAAGCTGAACACAGAGCCAATATTTTCTTCACTCTCAAAGACGATTTCGCCAGACATTGCACCCACCAGATTTTTACAGATGACCAATCCCAAACCTGTTCCGCCATACCGACGGGTTGCCGATCCATCTACCTGGGAAAAAGGTTGGAAAAGATATTTCTGTTTGTTTTTTGGGATTCCAATGCCCGTATCACAGATAGAAAATTTCAATACAACGTCAGCGTTGTCCTTCGCGATAAGATTGATTTTGATATCAATGGACCCGCTTTCGGTGAATCGAACAGCATTATTGATCAAATTGGACAGTACTTGCTGGATGCGAACCGAATCACCGACAAGCAGCGTTGGAACATCTAAATCGACATGACAATGCAGTCCCAATGATTTTTGAACAGCCTTAGGAGAAACGTTGGCAACAACTTGGTCCAACAGTTTTAGAAGATCAAAATCATGATGATCGAGTTCTAATGCTCCGGCTTCCAACTTTGAAAAATCGAGGATATCGTTGACGATATTGAGCAAAGTCTCCGAAGAAGAATAGGCCGTCTCAGCCAATTCAATTTGTTCGGGATTTAGAGCGGTCCCCAGCAGCAACTGATTCATTCCGAGAATCCCATTCAATGGCGTCCGAATCTCGTGACTCATGTTAGCCAAAAACTCTCCTTTGATCCGACTTAGCTTCTCAGCTTCCTTTCTCGCTAAATTCGCATCATCAAGGATGTTCATCATCGCCTCCCTGATCTCGTTTTGCAGGCTGAGCCGACTCTCGTAGTGTTGACAACGATCTTCCGCGTCATGCAGTTGCAACCGAGCTTCAATGAGTTTCACCTCTAGTTCATCAACTCGGTCGCCCGATTCCCTAAGGGAATTTCGTAATTCTCGATTCGCCCCCAACAAAGCGACACCAGACATCTGATGGAGTCGCCTGGATGTCTTTTTGCGAAACCATTCAATTTTGCAAAAACGGAAACCCTTCCTCATTTCCAGTATTTGACTGAATATGCCCCCACTCATCGTATGTTAAAGAACCTTTGCCTCGCTTTTACTTGGAAGGAAGGGGGGATCTTGTCCCAATTCTGCAGAAAGCCGATTCACCATGTCTTTAAGCTCGAGCATTCGGAGTTCTCGATCGATCGCTATTTTATTGAAGGCTTCCACTTGGTTCATCTTTTCCTGAAGTTCATCACGGGTTGTTTCAGCATGCTCTTTTGCAACTGTCATTTGTTTCCGATATTCCACCATCTCAGTAATATCCCGAAGGCGGAGTGTATGTACGGTTCGATCGGAAACCACACGAGTAGTGCCCTCAATCTCAATTTTCATTTGCAATCCATCTCTTCGTCTGAGCGTGGATTGCGCATGATCTCCACCGTTTTGAAAGACCGAGTCAAGGGACCTACTATCGTCATCAAACCCTACAAAATCCCATATGCTTTTTTTCAGCAGCTCTTCTTCCGAACCTTGAAGCATTTTTTCTGCACCTGGGTTTACACTCAAAATACGCCCGTCCGAATCACAACTAATGATCCCATCGCGGGTATCCCTTACGATCATTTCATCTCGAGCGATGGTTACCTGGAGGCTTTCTAAGATTTCGTTATACTTTGCGGCAATCTGACCTACTTCGGTGAAGGGCTCCACTCGAACACGTTTATCCAAATCGGATGAGTGGGCTTGGATTTCCATATCCAAAAGCAAGTCTAAGTATTCGGTCGTCGCTTTGTGTTCAGATACATTTAGCCCACTATTTTCGGCTTCCTCACCCACTCGCAATCCAAATAACGCTTTAAATACGCGGAGAAAAACGTAAGTAGGAATGACCGTAACAGCACAACAAACCACCACTCCAAGAAGTTGTACCCCAAATTGATCCATTCGATTTAGTCCATTGCCAAGCATCGAAAGGTCACCAAACAGCGCAACTGCAATGGTTCCCCATATTCCAGCACCTGCATGTACCGGAAAAGCGCCGACGACATCATCTAGTTTCCAATGTTCGAGGGCCTTTTCCAGAAAATAAGCAATTAGACCTCCCAAAGCCCCGATCAATACTGCCTGCCAGCTTTCAATGATATGACAGTTGGCGGTGACTGATACCAGACCTGCAATCAATCCATTGAGCGGGTGCTTCGCATTCGAATACTTTTCAAACTTCCACCCGACAAACATCATCGAAAGTAGCCCACCGACTGCTCCAAGAAAGGTATTCGCAACAATGTGAGGAACACTCGAATCCATTGTCAGTGTGCTTCCTCCGTTGAACCCAATCCACCCAAAACAAAGAAGCAAACCTCCCAATATTGCGATTGGCAGTGCTTGTCCCTGTATCTCACGATTTGAACCATCACGAAGAAACCTACCTTTTCTCGGTCCTATCAGAAAAATAGCAACAAGGGACACCCAGCCTCCTACACTGTGTACAACAGATGATCCTGCAAAATCGACAAACCCAAGTCCTGCCAGCCAACCTCTGTTTCCAATTAAAGCTCCACCCCATGCCCAATGTCCAAAAATTGGATAAATTAGAAGTGCCACAAACAAAGTGAGCCACAAATATGCCGCAAATCGCATGCGTTCCGCAACCGCACCCGATACAATCGTAACTGCTGTGCCGCAGAAGGTCGCCTGGAAAATGAAAAAAGTAACGACCCAAGGATCATTACTTTTGAATTCTAGCAGAAATAAACTCCCACCTACCCAACCATGGATGCTGGACCCAAACATGAGCCCAAAGCCAACTAACCAAAAAATAAATACTCCAATTCCAAAATCAGCGATATTCTTTACCGCAACATTAATACTATTTTTGGTGCGGGTCATCCCGGTCTCAAGACACAAGAATCCCGCCTGCATTAGAAATACGAGGCCAGCACAGAGAATCACCCAAACGGTATCAATTGGTGAGAATTCAAAAGACATAGAAATTTGTCTACGGCAGACCCGCTAAAAACTATAGAGCTTATTATTAAATTGGCTAATATTTGCACAGTTCAATTCAGCGTTTGGCTAATTTTGTACAATTTTGACCAGTTTTACTGAATGATTTGGAAATCAAAAATCGTATCTCAAATACAATGAAAACAATGGGATCCTAACCGCAGACCTGTCCGCCTAAGGAGGATTACGCTGATGTGCACAGATTATCCTGTGAGGCAGAATGGTATGCTTTTGAGTTTTTTACGGCTCGAAATTGATCCATCTTTAACCCCTCCTAACGGACCATCCCTGGAAATTCAAAGATTGACTTATTGTATTAATATACAATACATTTGTATTAACAAACAATACACCGCATCCATGATTCTTCAATTGTTTCCAACCGCTAGGGCAAAGATATTACAGGCACTATTTCAAAATCCTTCCCGTTCACTGCATTTGCGTGAATTGGCACGAATATCAGGGATGTCAGTAGGGAGTGTACAAGCTGAAGTAAACAAGCTCAGTAAAATTGAGCTGCTTCTGCAGCGACGCGACGGAAACCGGTTGTATTTTTCGGCAAATACTGAAAACCCGATTTACGAAGATATCCGAAACATCGTAATCAAAACAACCGGTGTGCGGCCACGATTGCTTGAGGCGCTCAATCATGTCGATGGGATTCATTTCGCGTTTGTGTATGGTTCGTTTGCACAAAACAACCAAAGCGCCAATAGCGATATCGATCTTATGGTAATTGGAAAAATCGGTTTAAGAGCACTGGTTCCACCTCTCAAGCCCATTGCTGAATCAATGAATCGCGAACTCAATCCAACGGTGTATTCTGAAAGTGCTTTCTCCGAAAAATGGCGAGCCAAAGATGCCTTCATTCTGGAAGTGACAAAATCCGAAAAACTTTGGATTATCGGGAACGAAGATGACCTTAGAAGTTTGGCATAAAAATGGATGGCTGAGACCCCACCAAACCAACCGACAGCAGATATCAGATTTATTTGCTATTGTTGATCGTGATCTAGCAGATGCAAAAACTGCACGCCTCAGCAATGATTGGCAGTTTGGGATTGCATACAACGCTACACTCAAGCTTTGCACCATATTACTATATGCGGAGGGATACCGGCCCGAAAAAAACTTAGCTCACTTTAGAACACTTGCAGCCTTACCCCTTGTTTTGGGATCGAAGTGGAAAAATGACGCCGATTATCTCGACAGTTGTCGAAGTAAACGTAATACGGCTGAATACGATATTGCCGGAAGAACAAGCCCAGAGGAAGCACAGGAACTCATCGATTTCGGATTCGAGCTTCAAGCGGAAGTTCTCATTTGGTTGAAAGAAAATCATCCTGAATTCATCTGATGATTTTGAATAGGATTAACTTTGGTTTGGGAAAATTCCTCTCTTCCTGATTCCTATCAGCTCGATCTTGCATTACGATGGTTCCGGACTAGCATAACAAAGTTTTTATGAGTAATGCTTTTTCAAATGCCCATATAGAGGGAGTGCAATACGGGAGAATCCGCCGCTTAAGTGGATTTCGCAAGGGACATCATATCCCTGAGGACCACTTTGATTCCGCGAGTGATTTCATCCGAAAAATTGGTCAGGACGAAGTGAAAGAAATCGCAGAGCGTATCCATACGGGCTTGCGAGCCACATTTTCCTATAAACGCAAACAAATGGAATATGTGTGTCACGAGGGGGTAGCCGCCATAAAAACTCCCGACTTTGAGGTCAACATAACGATCACACAGGACGAAAACGACGCCTCCAACTATGCAATGCGAACCGAAGTGACGACGATTCGAACACCCGATATCGTATCCGACACTGGCTTCTGCAGTCTTTTCAATGATACCTGTGATCGCCTCATTCTTGGTTTTGAACAAGCAGTCGACCTGGAGGCTAAAATCGATGCCATTGAGGAAAATCCCAATTTGGAGTCCTTTCTCGAATACGAACCGGATTGTTCCAGCTTTACGCTCAAAATTCCCAATCCCAGCATCAAGTTTCAGATCACTCCTCACCAGCTCATTGTGACTTTGCCTGGCACCCGCAATCTCAAGCAACTCATCGACCACTGCTCCGCGGCCTTCGAAACTTTTTCTTCTTCTGGAGTAGAATTATTGGGCGATTGACAATTCGATCACTGGAGCACTGCTCTCATACGCTTTTGCGTTTAATAAACGACATACTAACATCATTCATCCGCCTCAGGCGGACTCATTAGATCGACTTCGTAGAACAGGATACCCTTCGGGGGTAACAGGTTCCATTATTAAGATTAAATGCTGCTGACGAAGTCATCCAGTGAGCATTGCGAACGATATTAAAAAACATAGTGCTTATAGCGCTCATTGATATTAGGAAACGGAGGGACCCCCGCATCGTGTGATCACTTCTTCGGAATGGGTAATCGGGTCCCGAGGATAAGGGGAATGAGCAACATAAATCCACCCATCAAATAGGCAGCTTCAGATCCGGCCCACCAGAAAACAAATCCCGCCAAGATCGGACCCGTTGCTCGAGCCAAGGATCCCCATGCGCGAAAACTTCCCATGGATTTGCCCTGAGATTCTTCTTTCGCGTAAAGGGACAACAAGGCAGAAAGACAAGGTGAGATGATACCTGCACCAACCGCCATAACTCCTAAGGCTCCATAAAGGGTTCCAACGGAGTTCGCTTGGGATAGCCACGCGAAACCAAGCACCACGAACATAAGTCCCACCAACACTAATGGTTTTTCACCAACCTTGGGAGCCAGTCGTCTCACGAGTCCTCCTTGAACGACAATGAGTACAAATCCCACAAATACCATCATTAGCGTAATCTGATGAATCTCGAAACCAAAACGTTTCACACCGAGAAAAGAAAGGGTGAATTCCATTCCGCTAAACGAAAGCAGGAAGAAGTAGTTGAGAAAGCCAGCCCGACGCACGCCAGCATCAGAAGCCGCAAATAGCGCCTTTAGTGGATTGTACTGATTGAGAGGTTTCGCCTTTGCCCGAATTTCTTCCGTTAGAGTTTCGGGAAATGCTTTCCAAACCCAAAGCCAATTAATTACACATAAGAAAAACGCACCAAGGGCGGCCGCAGAAAACGGGTGGATTCCAAAAGCTTCAGCATTGGGGAAGGAGGCCACCGGGTTCCACATTGCAAACAAAGCCCCAAGTGCTGGTCCCATTACAAATCCGATTCCAAAGGTAGCTCCGACCATTCCCATTGCTTTTGCACGGTTTTTCCGATCAGACATATCTGCAACAGCTGCAGTTGATACCGATATGTTGCCGCTCATTGCACCTCCAATGGTCCGCGAAAGTAACAGTAGCCAGAAGGCTCCCGAAAAAACCCATAACAAATAACTCGCAGCAGTTCCCGCGATAGTGAACAACAGCACATTTCGGCGGCCAAATCGGTCCGATATCGCACCCCAGAGCGGCGCCATTCCGAATTGCAGCAGCGAGTATAAACTTCCAAGGATGCCCCCAAACAACACCGGAGTGAATGAATCACCAGCACCAGAAAGGGTTCCGATACTATCGGCCATATTCAGAATCCAGTTCAGCAATAGCCCCGTACCCTCTTTGTCGAGGTAGTATTGCAGCATCGCCGGAAACAATGGAAAAACGATGGAAAAGCCCACCAAATCCAAAAAGAGGGTCAGCAAGATCGAGCCGATGGCCTTATGATTCGAACCGGATGAGGGAATGTCTGATTTTGGTGTGGATGTCTGCATGGAACGGATATGACACTGCGGTCAATAGTCTCTAAGCTGCACATGAAAATGAGTCTGTCAAAACGACAGGCGTCTTCCCAACCTTACAGCGATGATTAGCAATCTTGCTCAATAAACTCTGTTCTTCAAAAAGCAAAGGTTATACATTCACTTCTTCCGAGAAAAGTGATAGGGAGTGTCTTTCTATTGAATGAACATCAAACGACTCGATAACCTTCCCCTGTCCTGCCTTGTCGAAGCCTTTAACGACGCCTTTTCCCAATATATTGTGCCTGTTAACGTCACTGGAGAAGGATTGGCACATATGCTCAAAATCCGGGATGTTTCATTCGCCCGTTCCTTTGGAGTTTTTGATGACGATCAACAACTTTGTGCTTTTGTCCTTAATGGATTCCGAACGCTCAACGGTCAACAAGTCGCTTATAATGCTGGAACTGGAGTTCGCATCTCCCATCAACGCAAAGGGTATGCCGCTGCGCTTCTGCAATCTTGTATAGAACACTTCAAGCACACGAACATATCTGAATACCGCCTCGAGGTCATCACTACCAATGCTGCAGCGGTTAAACTCTACGAGAACACTGGTTTCGTTCCCCTCAGAACAGTCGATTGTTTTAAACGGCAGGCGACTGATCGTTTTGCAAAGAATGCTGTCGCCGGACAGCCCATCACGATCACTCCTCTGACTCAAAAAAAACTGCGTCAATGCGCAGCGATTCGCCACCATCAACCCACTTGGCAAAACGATGATGTCTCAATGGAACATTGTGTAGGAAAAGTTCAAGTCATTGAACTTCATTCTACAAATTCCAAGACCCCCGAGGCATACTTGCTCCTCGATCCCATCTCAGGAAGTGTACACCAAATCGGATTTCTGCGATCCTCTCTACAAAACGCCTTAGCACTATTTCACTCCGCCGCTTCGAATTCAAAATCCAGGAAGCTTTCAGTTACAAACTTAGATTCCGACGACACACTCACCCAGAACCTCCTTGAACAAGCAAACTGGGAGCCCACAATTTCTCAATATGAGATGGTTCACCGTCTTAAATAGTGGCGCCCGAAACACTGGATAAACTCGTTCTTGTTCAATCTGAGGTTTTTTAATTAGACAAATACTTCCATTGAAGAAGCGCGATTACTAACAAGCTTCCTTTGAGGGTCAGCTCTTGACGCAGGTTTTGTTTTATCATTTTTATCTTAGCTTCGAAAGATTCTGAAAGCATCCCAAGACTGCTCCTGTGTTTGAAATCATTTGGTTTCCGTTATTACGGCGACTCTGATAGTTACAAGGCACACTAAAATGCAAAAAAAGGATCATCTTTCCAAGTCCCCGTTCCCTTTCCGACCCCAGTTGTTGGATGTATTCAACGGGCCCTACTCAAAGAAGGATTTGGGCGCTGACGTTATGGCAGGGTTAACGGTGGGGCTTATTGCCCTTCCCCTTTCTCTCGCGCTCGGTATTGCGAGTATTCCCGTATGGGAGACAACGCCCTACCCTGCACCAGCGTTGGGGATATTTACTGCCATCATCGCAGGCCTTCTCATTTCTCTTTTGGGCGGAAGTCGAGTGCAGATTGGTGGACCCACAGCAGCGTTCATCCCCATTGTATTACTGATCGTCGAAAAACACGGGTATTCCGGGCTACTCCTCGCAACAATGATGGCAGGGTGTATCTTGGTGATTATGGGGATCACCCGCATGGGGATTCTTATTAAATACATCCCTTGGCCAGTCACCAGCGGCTTCACGACTGGCATCGCGATTTCCATCATGGCGACCCAAGTGTCAGACTTTTTCGGATTTCAGGCTGACAGTCCTGCACCCAGAGAATTTATCGAGAAAGTCCAGTGGATCATAGAAAATCTTCCTTCCTCAAATATCGCTACCGTTGTTTTGGGCATCGCATGCTTTTTGCTGATTCGTTTGTGGCCAAAATTTGGCTGGAAAAGAGTGCCTGGCTCCATCGTTGCCATGTTGGTTGCAACTGTTGTTGTTGCAGTTTTCCACCTGCAGGACTCATTTCACATCGCCACCATCGGCTCCAAGTTTGGAGCTCAGGCAATTCCGTCGGGACTCCCTCCCTTTCATTTTCCCGAAATCAATTTGGAGCTCTTTCGTGAACTGCTCGGACCAGCTACAGCAATCGCGATACTCGGATCAATCGAGTCTTTGCTCTCGGCGGTTGTGTCAGATGGTCTGACGGGTCATCGACATGACAGCAATACCGAACTGATCGCTCAGGGCGTCGCCAATATTGTATGCCCGTTTTTTGGAGGGCTCCCTGCAACTGGTGCCATTGCGCGGACCTCCGCCAATGTTTCCAACGGAGGGAGATCTCCCATCTCCGGTATCGTGCACGCCTTGACCCTGCTTGCTATTGTTTTGATCTTCGCTCGTTTCGCCACCTACGTACCGATGGCAGCGATGGCTGCAGTCCTTGTGGCAGTCTCTATCAGTATGGGCGAATGGAATGAACTCAAAAGCATCAGAAGACTCACCAAAAGTGATGCCGTTGTTATGCTCACCACACTCTCGCTCACCGTCGTGTTTGATCTCGTCGTAGCGATCGAAATTGGCATGGTGTTGGCCTGCGTTTTGTTTATTCGCCGGGTCTCTGATTCCACTGAAATTTCTCAAGTTACGAGCGAAGATGTGCTCGAAACGCCCGCCCAATTGGCTCAAGGGAAGACCATTCCCGAAGGAGTTGTCGTCTATCGCATCTTCGGCCCTTTCCTTTTCGGTGCAGCAGAAAAAATGCAGGACGCTCTCGATCGTGTTGGAAACACACATAAGGTGCTCATCCTACGTCTGCACTTGGTCACTGCCGTCGATTCAACTGCGCTCCACGCGTTGCAGAGCCTGGTGGAACGCACAAAAAAGCATGACGGAACCGTCGTTATCAGTGGCATTCACCGACAACCGTTGGATTTGCTCCGCAGGTCTGGTTTTATTGAAATTATTGGACGCGCCAATTTTTGTGGTAGCTTCGACACTGCATTGGCCAGAGCGGAAGAGCTGCTAAAAGGAACCCAATAACCCTAGGTTCCGAAACGTAAGCCGGCCTTCTATAGCTGAACAATCCCTCTAATACCTGCGGAATTTTCTGATCGAATTTGGAAACATCCAAGATATTGAATAGATCATGCTGCAAGGACTCTTTTTTAGAAATGAGAGTTCCCCATGTCCAAAGCAGATAATACTAAAGTTGACTGTTCGCCCAAACGGATTGCTTGGTTGGCAAAACAACTGAGCTCCAAGCTCAATGAATCAATCGGAGAAATTCATTCGATCAATGAGCAGACAAAGATCCTTTCAATTAATGCGAAGATCACCGCTGCCCGAGCAGGTGAAGCAGGAAAAAGTTTCTCTGTCGTTGCGAACGAAATCATGAGTCTATCCCACCGCACATCAACCGTGGCGAACGCTCTAAACAATGAAAGCCGAGGGTCCATCGAAGGACTTTCAAGTATCAGTAGCATGTTAGACACGCAGGTCAAAGGGGATCGTCTCTCCACCTATGCGCGTACCAATATTGATCTAATTGATAGGAATTTATATGAACGATCATGTGACGTTCGTTGGTGGGCAACAGACAATAGCTTAGTAGAGGCTCTCACTCAACCCAGTCCACAAACCATTCAATATGCCTCAAAACGACTGGGTGTCATTCTCTCAGCCTATACTGTCTATTTTGATCTAATTCTAGCAGATACGACGGGTAGAATTATCGCAAATGGCCGTCCTGACCTCTACCAATCGCAAGGGTCCATAACTGATCAACAAGAATGGTTTCAGGCAGCAATGGAAAGCCATAATGGAGATGAATACGGTTTTCAATCCGTTCACAAATCGTCACTTGTGAACAATGAACGGGTTCTCATTTATTCATGCGCGGTAAGACAAAATGGTGCCAGCAACGGAGAAATCATTGGAGTTCTTGGCATTGCATTTAACTGGGATAGTCTGGCCCAGATAGTAGTGAAAAACACGCCACTCTCAGAAGAGGAGTGGGCGAAAACACGGGCATGTATCATCGACCATGATGGCATGATACTTGCCGATAGTGATGATAAACAATTAACTGAAAGTCTTTCGTTTCCGCACAATCACGTGATCTTTTCCAATCAACGAAACTTTTTGGAGACTCCACTCGATGGGAAACCCGTTTTTGTTGCCCATGCTCCCTCCGAAGGATTTGAGACCTATAAGACCGGGTGGTTCAGCGTGCTGATT
The DNA here is from genome assembly GCA_963676215.2 of Opitutales bacterium. GTDB lineage: Bacteria > Verrucomicrobiota > Verrucomicrobiia > Opitutales > JAFGAQ01 > JAKSBQ01. Next base: position 131,141 of record CAXXVT010000001.1, read on the forward strand.
CAATCACTGGAATAGCAGAAGTCACGGATCGCCAATCAGCGTGCAAGTAAAGCAAGGCCATCGGGCTTAAAGGCTCGCTACATTCCGATATTCTTCAACCACGCACTCGATGTCTTTTTTTTCTTAACCGCAGCCTTTTCTTGCTTCGGCAGAAAGCGCTGGATCTGCTCAAAGATTGCCATTTTTCCAGCACCACTTTTTGCGGAGCAACTGACACATTTTGGAACAGGCAGGCCGTTGGCTCTGAGCGCCTCCTGAAACTGCTCAATGTTCGTTTTTAGTTTTTCTTTTGAGGGTAAATCACTCTTCGTGAAAACCAACACCAAGTTGCGATCAAACTCACGGATCCACGCAAAAAACTGAAGATCAAGATCCTGAGGTTCGCGGCGGGAATCAATCAGCACAAAAACACATTTCAACCCCTCTCGCCCAGAGAGGTAGTCCGCTGCTGCCACGTTAAACTCCTTGTTCTCGCTACGAGAGACCTTCGCATATCCATACCCAGGAAGATCCACCAAGTTAAAATGATCATTGATTGTGAAAAAATTGATCATTCGAGTTTTTCCAGGTGTGGTCGAAACCTTCGCCAGCCCATTGAAGTTGGTCAACGAATTGATCAACGACGACTTCCCTACATTCGATCTTCCAATGAATGCATACTCCGTTTTGTTCGCTGGGGGACACGATTCCAAGCTCGTAGCGTTGCCTGTGTACTTTGCACTCAAGATCTTCATAGTCTTTATCTGTAAGGAGTTTCGGACGCGGAGCGAGCCAGAATGAACCATGATCATTGAGACAGGAGTAACACTCTCAATGATTTGGCATCAAAACCTTGTCTAAATGGTGTCAATTCGACTAAAATCAGCTGAGTTGAGCCACCCATGAACTTGGACGCTCTTGGTCAAACAATATCAACAACCCTATCCACCCCATCATGAATCTCATCTCTCCAAAATTCAAACTTCTGTCCATCGCCATCGTCTCCGGCACCTGTTCATTGACGGCATCTGACTTTCTGCCTACTGCCACTCCAGAGTCGCAGGGTATTCCCTCCGAAACCATACTCGAGTATGTGAAAGCAGCCGAAGCTGATCCTGATCGTGCCGCTCACAGCCTCATCATCATACGAAATGGCAACGCAATTGCGGAAGGTTATTGGACACCCTACGCCCAAGAACAACCTCATGAACTATTTTCATTGAGCAAAAGCTTCACCTCCACCGCCGTGGGATTGGCGGTCGAAGAAGGATTGTTGGATATCGATGATCGCGTCATTGATTTTTTCCCGGAATCTACGCCCAAAGATGCTCCCGATAATCTCAAAAACCTGCGCGTGCGTCACCTCTTACGCATGTCGACTGGGCATACAACAGAACCTCAGATTTGGACACCAGTAGCTGGGACAACTGTGGTGGAACGTTTTTTTGCATCCCCTCCCGAAACGGAACCTGGCTCCCAATTTCTCTACAATACTCCTGCCACCTATCTGTTGTCTGCCATCGTTCAAAAAGTGACCGGGCAACGAGTCCGAGACTATCTGATGCCCCGTTTATTTGAACCCCTTGGTATTGAAAAACCCCACTGGGATCAGAGTGAAGACGGAGTCGATTATGGCGGATTTGGGCTCGCACTCAAAACCCGCGATATCGCTAAATTTGGCCAATTGTTATTGCAAAAAGGAAAATGGAACGGCGAACAGATTGTCCCTTCTAATTGGTTAGAAATGGCCAATAGCAAACAAACAGACAATGGTCCTGGCGAGAGTGACTGGAATTATGGTTACGGCTTCCAATTCTGGATGAACTCCACCGAAGGATTCCGTGGTGATGGAGCATTTGGGCAACTCTGCATAGTGCTGCCCAACGCCAACATGGTAGTTGCTATGACTGCGGCAACTCAGGACATGCCACAGGAGATGCGATGGATTTGGGATATCCTGCTGCCTGCACTTTCAGACGAGGCCTTGCCCGAAAATTCCGCAGCACAAGCAAAACTTCAAGCCAAGTTGGAATCTCTGGTGCTCTCCATGCCCAAGGGTGATGCCGTTCCAGACAAGAGCATTGTCGATCAAAAAGGAGCTTTCATGTTTGAACAAAACATGTTCGGCTTCAAAACGATTCAAGTTCGTCTTGAGGATCAAAACCTGTTTATCGACCTCGATTTGCCCACTGGGTTCTACTCTTTCCCTGTCGGAATGGGAGAATGGATTGCGAGCAAATTTGTTAGAAACAGTATGTTTGGCCAACCCGAAGAAACGACAGCATACATCTCCGGTGCCTGGGAAACTCCCACCGTTCTGAATGTTAACGTGGTCTACGAAGGGCGCTGTCAGATGTTCCGTTCAAAAATCACCTTTGGCGATGTTCTCACGTTACAACCATCGGTCAACGTTGCCTTCGGTCCCACTGAGATGCCCGAAATAACAGCCACCCGAGTGGAATAAAGACGAGGACAGCGGGTTTTCTAACTCGAAGATTTCTTGCACAGAGCACTCAAAACGTTAATCCGTGGCGCGGAAATCTTAGCCACGGATTTTCACAGATAGGCACAGATTGTTTTTATTTATCACCGGACAAGTCGCAGGAAATAAAGCAAACAGATCAAAAAAAGCTATCTTCTCCTCTGTGGTTTAACTGTTTTAGTGGGATCCGTGAAAATCCGAGTCAATCTGTGGCAAAAAACCTTCTTAAAGCCCCACAAAAGGCGTCAACTTTTCCCTTAACTCTTCAGGGATCGGGAATGACTTCATATCACGAGTCAGCGCATCGATGTGCACATGAAGTGTCGCGAAACTTCCCTTGGCTGCTAAGGTGTCATCGTCGTTCTTAAAGAGTTTAAATGCCCACTCGATCGCCTTGTCTTTAATCTCTACAACCCAAAGTTCAATTCTCACCACATCCCCACTATCCAACGGAGCCGAGAATTTAGCCTGTGCCCGAACCCGTGGCCACCCATAGAAGGTTGATTCCACCCGATTCATCATCGGGTAATCAATAGCCCGATAAAGTGCATGCTCTGCGGACTCAGCATAGCGAAAATAGTTGGAAAAATGCACAAGCCCAGCGGCGTCGGTTTCGTGAAACTCAATGGTGCGATGATGAATAAAAGCTGACATTTCGAATCAGCATAAGCATGGATTGGCTCAGGTTCGAGGTTTTTGTGATATCACCCCAAATTTGGCATTAATTGAACAGAAGCTATTGTTGATGCATCTACTTGCAGTAATGAAGGTGTAGTCTTATGTTATGATGATTCGGCCGATGAAAATGAGTCTTACTAAGAGAATCCAGTTATCCCTATTTTTCTGCTCAGTCTGTTGGTGGAGTTTGGCGGAAGAGGCACCGGGGGAGATTAGGGGAAACGATTCTGGTGAACATCCTTCGGAAAACTCCGAAACGCCCCTTCCTGAAGAACGACCTCGACTGTTTCAGCCTACTGGCATGCATCCCTACGCCACAGCTGAGGATCTCTATTTCGATCCATGGTTTTCAAGAGGTTATTATCCCTATCATGGATATGGTTATACATACGGTTACGGCATGGGTTATCACGGATGGGGAGGCAATCGTTATGGGTTGGCAGGATTCGGTTATCGTTCCCGGCTTTTTTACGACACGTTTTATGGAATGCTCCCGGCACCTGGTCATACCGAATTAAGTATGAGCATCGGTTCCGATGACTATTTTGGAACCTCCATATCCACTTCAACCTACTTGTCGAAGAAGCACAATATCGTACTCAATATCGGAGCCTTATGGGAAACAGGAGAACAGTGGTGGAATGGACAAGATTATGAATCCTTTACGATCGCACCCACTCTTTATTGGTCAAATGAGAACACCCTGATTTACGCCAGCTTTCAATACAGTGAGCGGAATTACACAGAACCTAGAACCAACGTAGAGAGCCCATCGCAACAAACAACTGTCGAGCCCAGGAATCGGCAACGCATTAGTCCCAATTCTTCAAGCTCCGAGATGAGCCCATTTCGCAATCAAATCGCATCATTAAATGAAGCTGATATTGAAAATAGGATGGGTGGGTTTGGATATCGAACTGACACCGATCACAGTATAAACAGCGCTACGATCGGCATTGATCACCAATTTACCGACAGTTTCCGCATCGGATTGAATTTCGAAGCCCGCGACTTCGACCAGAAATAAAGGGAATGCGCAGGGACCAACGGTCTACCTTGAGTCAATCGAAAGTGCTCGGCGGTCCATTATGACCACAGAAATCGAGTCACACCCCTCAATAGACTCGCTTTCCGCGCAAGAAAAGGGGCAGTGGGCGTCATTGAAATTGATACCCGCTCAATCTACGTGGCGCCATGGTGGTTATTTTCCTTCTCCTCCGCTTGCCGATCCATCCATTCATTCACCAACGCATAAACCTTTTTGACATCAGTAGATCGGCTATAACGGGAACATCTTCGCATGGAATCGCCCTTTGCCCTTGCAGTCAGCACGCTGGCTATTTCCTCGAAAGGTTCCAATAAATTGCGCTCCACTCGACGCTTGAAAACGATAGTAGCCACAAAAACGAATATTCCCATAAAACATATACCCCATGCACCGGCATTTCCGATGTGTTTTGCGTCCATATCGGCATCATAAGTCGCGTTCCAATTAATATCTCTAAGATCCGAAATGGCGTTAAGCGTCTCATTCAGCGCAGCGGCTTCACTTTGAAGCGCTGCAAGGTAGGTGATCTCAATCCCGTCAAGGGCTTCGCGTTCACCTACTTCCGTGATATTGCTTTTAGCGATCCCCAACTGCATCCGAAATGCAGCAGACTCATCTACATTGGATTCCCGCCTTGCCAGAATTTCAAGCATGGATTCGCATGCCTTCAACGACTTCCCGTTTCGGTCGATGATATGCTCGATACTCGGGGTCATACGCTGAAAAATCCAGATCGATGCCACCGACATCGTGAGATTGAGGAAAATGATCAGCACAGCGCCTAGTTTGATCGATTTTGAAAGCTTCATGTCAGCTCCTTTTCATCAGCTTCTGGATAGCCGCTTCACTCGAAGCGATCACGATCGTATCCAGTGCGCCCAAAACAGTCTGTGGAGAAGGAGCCGTGAGCTTCTGGCTATCGCCTTTTCGCACGCCCACTACCATCGCCGAAAACTGCTTTGGCAGCGAAAGTTCGATAAGGTTTTTCCCGACCATCCAGGATTGAACCAAAATCTCTGTAAGTTGGAGGTCCTCTCCAATGGACGTATCCGCTATTCGATCACGATAGAGAAGGCGGTTCGCATATCTTTTCCCGAATTCTTCTTCGGGATTGATAATCTGGTTTGCACCCACGAGTTGAAGAATGCGCCGATGGAGTCGATCACTAGCCCTGGAAATGATATGCTTCACCCCCAATTGCTTTAGTAAAGCGGTGCAAATGATGGAGGATTCCCTTGATTCATCTCCAATTGCACAGACAGCCACATCACGATTTTGTGGTTGTATCTTTGCCAACTGAACTTCGTCGGTGACGTCCATCACGATCGCTTCTGCCACAAACGCAGAAGCTTCTTCTACGAGATTTGGTTTCGTATCGACCGCCAGGACTTCTGCACCTTTCTCCGATAGCGTTCTGGCAAGGGACATTCCAAATTGTCCGAGTCCTATAATTAAGATCTGTTGAGTCATAGCATTAACATTGAAAGTAATTGCAATGTTCTGAGTTTGTTTGAATGTCAGTGAGGGATACCAAACGATCGATCGTAGGTTAACCAATGTGAATATTCGTATTCGGAAATTGTAGGGACACTTCTGGTTTGGAAGGTTCGGAGAGTAGCATAAAGAGGGTCAAGGGTCCAATTCTGCCGGCAAACATTGCCAAAATGATGAGTATTTTCCCTATTTCATCAAGAAGCGGAGTGGCTCCGAGAGTAAGCCCAACCGTGCCCAATGCCGAGGTTGTTTCAAATGCAAGCAACCGCATCGGAATATCTTGTGTTACATCCAACATCAGCAACAAGGCGACCCACAGAAGCAATCCGGCCACAAAGATTGTGATCGCTTGATAAATAATATCGGGCTGGATCAATCGACTGGAAAAGATAAGTTCCTTCCGGTTCCGCGCACGCATCCAGAAGGTCATAGCGATGATCGCAATGGTCGTCGTCTTCACACCTCCTGCGGTTCCTCCCGGACTTCCTCCAATAAACATGAGAATGATCGAAAACAGAAACATCGGATCACTGAGATGAGTTAAATCGACTGAGTTGAATCCTGCCGTTCGAAGAGTCACTGATTGAAACCATGCATTCTGAAGCTTTCCTGAAAGCGACATATTTGCAAATAATCCATTTCCCTCCAACACGACCCACGCAATCATACCGACTGCGAGCAGACATGCGCTGGTAATCCAGACTATTTTAGCTTCGACACTGATCCGTTTCCCCCGAAGTAATTTCGGAAAACTCACAACCGCTATTGGAGCCATGCCACCAATGATGATGAGCAGGGCAACAATATGGAGCACCGCTGCATTGCATTGATAGGGAATCAGGCTTTCAGACTGCAACGCAAATCCAGCATTACAAAACCCGGAGATTGCGGTAAATAACCCACGCCAGATTGCCTGTCCTGGAGCGTCTCCGCTATTATAGAACAATAATGAAAGGAGCACGGCACCAATCAATTCAACGATGAAGGTCAGTTTGAAGATGAGTAATAGTGACGCACGCATCTCAGAGCGTTCCGATTGCACCACTTCCGCAAAAACGCGTTCCCGTTGTAAGCTAAAACGCTTTCCCATCAGGTGTACTGCAAACGAAGCGATCGACATGATACCCAAACCACCCAACTGAATAAGCAGCAGGATGAATCCCTGGCCGACAAGGGAAAAATCGGTCGCACTGTCACGCACGATCAGCCCCGTCACGCACACCGCACTTACTGCGGTAAAGGAGGCATCTATCACAGACAGGCGAGATTCCGAAGACGCAACTGGAAGGGACAATAAAACGGTCCCGACCAAACACATGGCCAAAAATGTGGTCACCATAACCCTAGCTGGATTATCAAAAAAGGCATCCCACCAGTGGCTGCGATCCTCATGTTTTCCGAAATTCTTCTGGATAAAATAGAGACTGGTGAACCCGATGCCCAAAGAACAAAGCTCCACACCATTTTTCTGCTGATTGCCCCATTGTTGCACATACCAGAGTCCGATCAGGAAGAAAAATATAAACGTCAGGGAGATAAATCTTGATCTTCCGTGCTTCGCATTCACGACCCAATGAGCAAACAAAACAAGCGCGATCGAGGCAGAAAGTGACAGAAGTAACTCCAACTCACTCTTGTTTTTCAGTTCCATTAAGTGAAAACCCGCCACAAGCAGAAGTAGCGACCGCATCGCCCACAGGGAGCGTTCATGCAGCTGATTGAGCCGATCCTTTTTTTTCAGCATTTGCCCCACGGGTTGATAGTCATAAATCAACCAAGCAATCCAAAGAATGGAAACCGTAGCAATCAGGGTTGAAGTAGGATCAAAACCCAGCCCAGGAAACAGAGTGAGATAGGTGAGGATACAGCCAATAATCCCCAGCAGTTTTCCATAAATCACCCAACGGCCCAGAAAACCGAAGCTCAATACGAGCACAGCGACCCCACAGAATGCTAGCTCGGGTCGCCAAGAAGCAACAACCCCAGCAGAATCAGGAACAAACGCAAATAAAACGGGAAGTATGACACCTGTGAGCAATGCCCCTCGGACACCCGTATTTGGCTTCCGCGTCAGTATCTGTTTTTTTGGAATCATCCCCATTATATCTCCCTGAAGCAGGGATGAAGAAGTAATGGAAATAACCCGTCGTCTTAAAGACCTCAATATTTAAAAATCAAGGTTGGTTTCCTCAAACCTTCAGTTGAGGGATTTGTCCTGCCGAATAGGTCGGGGACGACGGCTCGGCGGTCCATTGAGAATACAAAAAAAGATAAGGACTGTCGAGGCCGTCAGTCCCTACCTAATTTTCATTTTGATTTAGAATTTATCGATCAAAGCACGAAGCTGAAACGGAGACGAAAATCCGGACTATTGTAATCCGTTTCTCCGTTGAGCGGATATTCGAATTCGTCGACAAAATGATAACCCACTGATGCTCCGATCAGAAATCTTCGAGTCACGGCGACATTCAGGTTTAGACCGAGGTATGCTCCCCATTGAGTTTCCGTATCTTCATCCCAACCGTGGTGATGGTGGTCATATTCGTCTTCCCACCAGTATTCATCGACTCCAATGTAAGGACCAACTAACCCTTCCAAAGTGAAAAATACACGGTCGGTGATATTGAAGAAATCTGGTCGAAGCTGCATGCCAACCAAAAGCATGCCGATCCCATCGTCTCCATCGTCATCGTAGTAGCTACCCCAATGATCATGATTTTCATCGGAGGTGATTCCTCCAGTTGCAATCGTGAAAGCAGCCGTTTCAGAAAACCAGTAGCTGTATTCAAAGGAGCCGACATCCTGTGTATCCATGTAGTCGTCTTCAATGAGTGTTCCTCCTGTGAGGGTGAACTGATGCTGACCTTTAAGAGAGTAGATGTCTCGTTTCTGTTCAGAGTCATTCTGAGCATTCGCAGTTCCAAGTGCCAAGAGTCCAGCCGCACAAAGCGCAGCGGTGAGTTTATTGATTGGATTTAGTTTCGATAGTTTCATAGTGATGTTGTTGCTTGGGTTGTTTGATTGATGTTGATAGTGATGTTGTTGATGAGTTGATTTCGAAAACACCTCTCTTAATGAGAGTCCATGTTTCCATCCATCTGTTGTTTGATGATGCCACTGACTCTACTTGAGTTATGTTACCACTTTGTTACCTCTTCGTGACCAGTCGTGGAAAAAGGAATTTTGATGGAACTTGGATCCGGCTTCGTCTGAAGACTACGCCGAAACGAGTCCACGGGATAAACAGGTTGCATCATCGCGCATTCGCAGGTGTTTAAACTTTTTCTTAACATCGTTCGGTAAACCTCACTAGATGCTCACTACGTTCGCGCATATGTATCGATCCAATCGATACGGCAGATTCTTGGAAACTGTGTTCTTTTTCGTGAAAAATAGGCCGTGGATGCGTAGCAGACACATCTGAGCGCGTCAGCGTATCTAGCGGCTTGTCGAGGCGTAGTTCGCCTGAGGCGAACGAAGACTGAAGCGATGTTAAACTGATTTTTCTTAACCACAGATGGCTCAGATGAAATTGATCTTAGAGGTCAGGACGGAGACAGGAAACGGTGGATCCTGTTGTTTTCCTTAACATCAGTCGGCAAGCCTCCTTGGATTGCCTGCGGCAAACAGGATGAATCTGCGATTCAACAGGTCTTCCAATTAGACCGCATCATTTGTGATCGGTTTCGTTTCAGAGTACACCACCTGCTGGATCTTTGATCCATTCTGTTACTCCAACGAAGTGGAGTATCCAGCGAGGAACGAGCGATGTTATGAGCCCCACTCAGTCGTCTGCCCTTCGACCTGCTCAGGGTAGGTCAACAAGCAAACGACGCTACAGTTCGGTCCTGTTTACACCATCCTATCTCTGTGCCCTCAGTGTTTGAAAATCAAAATCCTGCCTATTCGTTTCACTCGTTTCGGCGCAGTCTTCAGACGAAGCCAAATCCATGTTCCCATGATTTCTTTTCTTTCACATGGATAGACAGGATGCACAGGATTTCTGTCGTATGAAAATTAAACTGCAGGAGAATAGGCAGAGTGTTTCTCGTTAGGAACGACTAATCTCTGTCAGTTGCGCATCGCTATTTCCCGAATCTCGGCCTCACTCACACTATCACCAAGGATTTCTTTCAACGCCGCCTCCAGAACTTCGTCGCGGCGCGCCTTGATTCCTTCGATTGTTGGCTTCACTTCAATATCTGGCACTATCCCAATCTGCTGGGTTTGCGATTTATCAGGGTAAAAAACACCGATACCAGTGAACATGGCGCGGACATTTCCTGGTAAAGTAAATGGAGCGACATTTCCATCGGCTCCTGCAGTTTGACTGCCCATAACAATAGTATTTGCACCCGCTTGGAACGCCATCGTTTGATACTCAGCGTTACTCTGAGAAAGTTCATCTACTAAGACCACAATCTTACCACTATAATAAGGAGTTTGGGCTGGGGAAACATCCTTTTCTGTAAAAATAAATTGCCCGGGGTTATCAGTATCAACAAAGGTAAACCGTGCAAAATCGGTATCCTCTTGAACCAAATGCCCAGCCAAAGAATGAACCAGATGGGCTGATGGATAGTTCCGGATATCAATGACAACTCCTCTTTTCCCCATCATCGCATTGACATACGACTCTACCTCATCCGTCTCAACTCTTGCCATATTAAGATAAGCAAGCTCTGGATGAAGAAGCTCGATAACTTCATTGTGCCGACTGTGGAACTGATACTTGGGCCACGTTTTCATTTTCATCCGTATTGTATCTACCTTTGTAATTTCACCGTTTCTAATGACAGTGATCTCACTTTTTCCATCGCAGCCCAATGGGATATACCGGCCCACATCTCGGAACCGAACAGAAGGATTAGATGCCGAACAGAATCGAGCCAATCGCTCGACGATCTCATCGATGGGAGTGCCATCTATTTGTTGTATAATGTCCCCAACAAGTAGGTCCATGGATTCGTCGTCAAATTCGTAGCCAGTCACCACCCATGCATCTTCAACATGCTCGACAATGGCATTCAATCGATAGCTTCCTTTACCACTTGGTAAAACAATATGCATGAAACTCGCATGTGAGTCCTGCACTTTGGCGATCAAAATCGCTAGCGCCTGCAAATAATCCTTTCGATTGTGAACCGTCACAAAACTCGAAATACTTGATCCCAATGCTTCACCCCAATTTGGTTTGATCAGGTTTCTGTAGGGGAACCAATATTGAACAAGGTTCCAATAGCGAAAAAGCGAAAGAAGCCGATACCCTGCATCCCGAACATCCATGTTTTTATAAGGAAGTTCATTGGCGAAGAGTGGGTATTTCCCAGATTGAAGCTGGCAATAGAAAGAGCGTTTTTCTTTGTTCCTCGCCTCGTAAACTCTCTTCAATACCTCAACTGTTTCGTTCTCTAAAAATCCTGTATCCTGCATCCATCCGAGATCCGCGCTAAAATGAATATCCACTTTCTTGAACTCAACCTCTGCATCAACTACGGGGACATCAAACCGACTAACCCAATCATATAACCGCTGCTGTATCTCGGCTTCGGTTTTACACGCTAGAATGGATGGTAAGACACGGAATAGTTCGTAATCCCAATGATATTCGCCTCCCTTAACCGCAGGATGATGGTATTTCAAAAACCCCCATATCAAACAAAGTCGTTCTAGTGCTTCGATTTGAAGCGGCGTTACCTCTGTAAGGCTAATACCCGAACCATCGTCAAATTCATGATCCCGATCAAGAATCGTCGTTTTCTTCTCCAGTTCATGTAATGGTATCCCATCCGCAACGACCTCAACGCAATCAACCCACAGTTTGGATTTTGATGTAGAGTGAATTAAAATTCGAACAGACTCTGTATCAGGTGGAATCTCCGCTTCGTAAGTTTTGAGGGTCCAAACGTCCGGGTCCAGATCAAATCTTTCGCCTTTATTGTAATCTATGCTCGTCTTCGACGAGTCCAAAAAAGCGACATCAATATAACCTGAGTTTCCTTCTTCTCCGTACAGAGACGCCATGAGCATCAAGCCTTCAGCATCATATTTGAAGGGAATTTCTTTATAAACAACTACTTCGTCAGTTCCTGCTGACGGCATCTCGATTCGTGCAGAACGGGTTCCCATGCTAGAGATCTCATCGTCCAAAAATGCGCAGCCGCCTGGATAACATCGCCATCCCCCTTCTTCCCAATACTCCAATGAAACGACCTCGGAATTGGCTTCAAATCCAAGCGCTTGGGTTAAGTCTTCAAAATCAGATTCAGATTCAAAAGAAAATACAGAGAAATTACCCGCACAAAGGGCAAACAGAAGACAGAGGTTTTTCATCGTTGATCAGGAGAAAAATTTGATAGAATTATCCATTACGACACCCTACAAGGTTTCAGCGTTCAGATTCTATTAATCAATTTCCATACCGCGCACTCTGTGATTAAAAACTAAAATCCTAAATATCCTGTTCATCCATGTTCCCATGATTTCTTTTCTTTCACATGGATAGACAGGATGCACAGGATTTTTTCGAAGGCTGGGTTGTCAATTGCTTCACCATCTATACCCCAAAACAAATTCTCTGTGTTCTCTGCGCTCTCTGTGGTTTAAAAAATTGTATCCGATCCAATGGATGAATGGATCACACATCACTCGTAGGAATTTCCATTTGGGTGACATAGGAGCGGAGATGGGGAGGGTGAACTTTTTCTTAACAATCGTTCGGTAAACCTCACTAGATGCTCACTACGTTCGCGCATATGTTTCAAGCCAGTTCAAACGGCAGATTCCATATAACCGTGTTCTTTTTTTGTGATAAACATACCGTGGCAAGTGAAGCGCAGCACATCTGGACTTTGAATTTGTCGCGAGGTGTAGTTCGCCTAAAGCGAACGAAGCCTGAAACGAAGTTTAAAAAGAAGATTTTTCTTAACATCAGTCGGCAAGCCTCCTTGGATTGCCTGCGGCAAACAGGATGAATCTGCGATTCAACAGGTCTTCCAATTAGACCGCATCATTTGTGATCGGTTTCGTTTCAGAGTACACCACCTGCTGGATCTTTGATCCATTCTGTTACTCCAACGAAGTGGAGTATCCAGCGAGGAACGAGCGATGTTATGAGCCCCACTCAGTCGTCTGCCCTTCGACCTGCTCAGGGTAGGTCAACAAGCAAACGACGCTACAGTTCGGTCCTGTTTACACCATCCTACCTCTTTGTGTCCTCTGATCTCTGTGGTTAAAATCTTCTCCATCCTATTAAGCCATGTTCACTCCATTCCTATTCCTGGATTGAAATTCTGTCGTAATACCGCTCATTTAGTTCCATATGCCGAAATACATTCCAAAACGCATCCGTATTGAGTTGCCGGATCGACCCCTGACCTTGCAAAAGCCGGAGTTGATGTCGCCTGCTGGCGACTGGGAATGTGTGAAGGCTGCAGTCGAAAATGGGGCTGACGCAGTGTATTTTGGATTGGATCGCTTTAACGCTCGCATGAGGGCCAACAATTTCACCAAAAATGATCTGCCCGAGCTCATGGCCTATTTGCATCACCGAGGGGTAAAGGGCTATCTCACTTTCAATACCTTGGTTTTTACGGACGAACTGCAGGACGCCTCCCAATTTCTCAAAACCATCATCGCATCGGGGGTCGATGCCGCAATCGTGCAGGATGTCGGAATTTGTCGTTTGATAAGAGAACTCTCCCCCGACTTCCCCATCCACGCCTCCACACAAATGAGTATCAGCAGCGAGGCAGGGGTGCTGTTTGCGCATGAGCTGGGAGCGAGTGTGTCTGTTCTGGCCCGCGAATGCGCGCTCAATGAGATCGCTTCGATCAAGGAAAAATCCCTCGAAAAGGGGGTCGATATGCCCATCGAAATTTTTGTGCATGGCGCACTTTGTGTCGCTTACTCAGGTCAGTGCCTCACCAGCGAATCTCTCGGCGGTCGATCCGCCAATCGAGGTGAATGCGCCCAGGCTTGCCGTATGCCCTACGATCTCTATGCAGATGGAGAAAAAGTTGAGTTGGGAGACAAACGTTATTTGCTAAGTCCGCAGGATCTAGCGGGAGTGGACATCATTCCCGACATCATTCGTTCAGGCGTTCAAACCCTGAAGATCGAAGGACGCCTCAAGGCCCCTGAATACGTTGCGGCGGTTACCCAGGTGTATCGTCGGGCGTTGGACAGTGCATGGGAAGCCCTTGCTACTGAGCAAGAAGCGGAACCCGTGCCGGATCCGGATCGCTACACCCTCGAAATGACGTTCTCTCGAGGACTGGATACTGGCTGGCTGGAAGGAATTGATAATCAACGTCTAGTGCATGCCCGATTTGGCAAAAAACGTGGAGTGAAGCTTGGAGTTGTCGATGAGGTTACTCGAACAGGCGTTTGGGTGCATCCATCTTCCGAAATCAAAGCGGGCGATGGGGTTGTTTTTGATGGTGGGAGACCCGATTCAAAAGAAGAAGGCGGCCGCATCAAATACATTGAATCCCATCAAAATGCATTGCATCTCGAATTTCTGACCGATGCTGTCGATCTCGATCGCGTCGAACCCGGTCAATTCATTTGGAAAACATCCGATCCAAATCTCGACCGCGAGTTGCGCAAATCCTATGCAGTGGAGCAACCGGCTTATCACCGCCCCATTCACGCAACCGTCACGGGTAGTGTGGACCAGCCGCTTACGCTGAAACTCGATGACGAGGACGGACGATCCGTCACGGTTCAATCCGAACAGCCTTTGATCGCAGCAGAAAAACGTCCGCTAAACGAAGAAGTGCTGCAAAAACAACTGGGTCGCCTGGGTTCGACGCCCTATCAATTAGCCTCCCTGAAGGTCGATTTACAAGGCGACTGCATGTATCCGATGTCGGCGCTTAACCAACTGCGCCGAACTGCAGTGGAGCGATTGGATATTGCGCGTCGACAACCGCTGGACTGGAAACTAGACCGCCTCCATTCTCTGGAGCTTCCCGACTTTGACCACCGTCGTAACGTAGATTCGTCCGTGTATTTCATCCCCTATGTTCGCAGTTGGGATCAACTCGAAGCCGTACTTCCCCTCACTACTTACCAAGAGGTGTATCTGGAGTTGGAAAACCCAAGGGACTATATCAAAGCGGTTGAAAGATTCCGGGATTACAATGGTAGTGACTCTCGTCGCACGTTGTGGGTTGCTCCCCCACGTATGTATAAAACTGGCGAAGAATGGATCATTGAAAAACTGCTGAGCAGTGGCGCTGATGGTTATTTGGCCCGAAACCATGAACACCTTAGGGGCGCTTCAGGGGCAACGTCTCAGGGGGGATTTTTCACTCAATGTTTCCAATCCGCTCAGTGCGGAGTGGTTGATCAAACGCTGGAAACTTCAGCGACTCACGGCCTCCTACGACCTTAACCACCAGCAGCTACTGGATCTGCTCCAACGCAGCCCAACGGATCGATTTGAGATCCACCCTGCACCAGCACATGCCGATGTTTCACATGGAGCATTGTATCTACTGTGCCTTCCTGACCGATGCAAAGACTTCCGTGACTGCGGACGGCCTTGTGACACTCGTCAGGTATCCATAAAGGACCGGGTCGACATGCTACATCCTCTCAAGGCCGACGCAGGGTGCCGCAACACTGTCTTCAACGCCAAAGCACAATCAGGTGCAGAGTATTTGCACGACTTCGTGGATGCCGGAGTCAACGCCTTCCGCATCGAATTTCCTCAACGAATCAGCTGATGAAGTCACGCGCACCCTCAGCCACTACGAACGGCTGCTTCGCCACGAAATCAGAGACGCCGACACCATCTGGCAGGATCTGAAGTTGATCAACCAACTCGGCGTCACCCGCGGCACCATGAAACGCGAGAGAAATCCTTAACATGGATGGTAGGATGACAGGATTTGGTAGTGGACTGACGGCCTCGGCAGTCCGATTTTGACAAGATATGGTAGGGACTGACGGCCTCGGCAGTCCGAGTATAGGGTTGAACATGAACTCCGATTAGTTCATTAATGAAATTCCTCCTTATGAACTGCAATCCTCAGCGAAAATGGTTGTATCACGATGTCCCTAAATGGGTAAAACGTTCCAATCACCCATACTTCATTACCGTCTGTATAAAAAATCGGGAAACTCGCTGTCTAGAAAATGGAAAAGTTGCTCTATCGTTGCATAAATCGCTCGTTTTTCAGAAGCAACAGATGCCTCCTGCATCTCAACTTCCTTGTCATCATGCCGGATCATCTTCATCATGCGATTCTGCATTTTCCAGAATGCGGAAAATCAATCAGTAGCATTAATAGGCGATTGGAAGGCATGGACCCATAAAACCCTCGGTATAGCATGGCAAAAAGGATTCTTCGAACATCGAATAAGAAATCTACATGAGTGGGATGAAAAGGAATCATACTGCAGAATGAATCCTGTTAGGGCTGGATTGTGTAAAACACAGGATGATTGGCCATACACATGGCCAAACGACTAAACTACAAGAGGACTGCCGAGGCCGTCAGTCCCTACCAATCAATTCAACCCAAACATCCCGGTCTATTTGTCGCAGCGTAGCCTTCCGACGGAACCGGATCCTGTACATCCATGTTAAAAACCTCCTCAATCCCAGCCGAAGATATCCGACTTTTTCGAGGTGGCTTTAATCCCGTATTCGGGGTGGTTAAAGAGGAGCTCACCCCAAGGAGAAAGTTTTTCAGCATCAAAATCAATGACAAGATCCAAGGATTCTGTTCCCTTTCCGTTTCCTGACCAGGACCAGCCGAGATAACCCATATCGAGGTCATTGCAGGTCTTGATAATGGATTCGGCAGCTACTGGTTTCCCATGATGATCCATCCCGAACTCACCGACGATCATGCAGAGTCCATTTTCTTGAGCGGTTTCAAGATAGGACTTCACCACGGATTCTTTCTTGTAGTGTTCATACATGTGTACCGCAAACATCGCATTCTTCAGGGGATCCGCTTCCAACACTTGGCTTGCTTTATGGAGGGTCAATTTCTTCCAGTCTTGCCCCCAGTGAGCCGCATCCACCATGATCGTATGGCAATACCCCGCCTCGCGAAGACGGCGAATCGCATCGATATGAAAATCGAACCAATGTTCGCTACCCTTGTTTCCAAAGGGTTCGTTAGCAATGTTGAGAATCACCCGATCCTCCAAACCATTTAGCACCTTTTGGATCTGTGGGTCCAACCAGTATTGCACTGCTGTTTCTGGCTCCGCAGCTAAGGGTTTGTCACCATAACCAGTGATGTCGTGGACCTCAACAACTGCAATTAAACCATATCGTTCGCACCAATTCAAAAGCTGCTTCAATTCCGCCGGAGAGGTCCGGTCCCCACTGGCCTCCATTTCCAAGGACCAATCGAACCGTATTGCACCCTAGTGCCGACGCATCTTTCAAAGAGACTTGGCTCTGCTCAGGAAACCAAACAATGAGAGATATTGACTCCTCTCATAACAAAAACATCCCCAGTTGATTCTAGTAACTGCGTGCCGTTTACCTGGAACCCCTCACTCGTTCCCTTTGCACTACTAAGAGTTGCAGCAAACAAATAACTAGCTAGAAGCATGAATAATCCCAAGATATTCTTCATATCCAACATTCTTTGCAAGCTGTCCTAAAGAAGCAAGCCGCTACGATCTAAAACCCTCCCAATCAAACGTATAAACCAGAAAAATCCATTCATTAAATAGAGCGAATCGACAACCAGATTACATTGAACTTCAATCTCAGGGAATTTACAGTGATTTCATGAGTCGCCCCAGTTCTAATTCCCTTCGTCCGGTGTCCCTAATGGTTTCACTGTTTCTTTTATTCACAGTTCAACATGTGCATGCCCAATCCATTGCGTCGCCTGACGGAACCATTGCCCTCGAACTGACACAAACACCCGATCTCAATTATCGGATCCAGGTGGATGGTGAAATCCTTATCACGGATTCTCCGCTACGACTCCAGCTCGATGAAACACTCACGCTCGGTGAACAGGTGAAGATCGGTGAAACCCAACGCACGAGCCATGATTCGACGTGGAGTCCTGTCGTTCCCGGTCGTTTCAAAGAGATCCGTGATCATTACAATGAAATGACGGTCTCTTTCACAGAAACGAGTCGCAAAGTCGAAGGTCGTGAAACCCCGTTTCAAATCATCGTTCGAGTATTTAACGACGGCGTCGCGTTTCGCTACCGAGTCAACAATGCTGACAGCGCGCCCATCGGAGTCATGGCCGAAGGAACTCATTTCCGTTCCCAAAGGACCATACTTGCTGGGCGGTAGATCATGAAACTTTTATTTCTTCCCAAGAGCACCCCTATATCAAACAAACCGTGGCGGACCTCAAAACTCGCGCCCTCATCGGTATGCCGTTGGTCGTCAAAACAGACAACCACCACCTCGCCATCACCGAAGCCGATCTCGAAAACTACGCAGGCATGTTCCTTAAAGCCGCTCCATCTTTGGGAAGAGTTTCCGAAGATACGACCGTAGTGACCACGCTAGCTCGCAAAAACGCTGAACCCTATGCCGTCCAAGTCGAAGGTCCACTCCTGAGCCCATGGCGGGTGATTATGGTCGCTGATTCAGCACCGGAGTTGTTGCACAATAACATAATGCTCAATCTCAACGATCCCTGTGCGATTGAAGATCCAAGTTGGATCAAGCCCGGCACGATGGCCTGGGATCACTGGTGGTCAGGTGAGGTGCAAATGGATACCGCCACGATCAAAGAATATATCCAGCTTGCAGCGGACATGGGCTGGAATACCAACTCATCGATTGGCAGTGGTATGGAACCTATGACCGGGTAGATGCAGACATTTCCACAGTGAACCCGAATGTCGATATGGATGAAGTCCGTCGTTTTGCCAAAGAACAGGGTGTGAAACTCTGGCTCTGGATGTATTGGACCGACGTCGAACGGGACGACGCCTATCTCAAAGCAATGAAACTATTTGAGTCTTGGGGTGTCGCCGGAATCAAAATCGACTTTATGGATCGACAGGATCAATGGATGGTCGACTGGTATCACAAAATCATCAAGGCCGCTGCCGACCACCACCTCATGGTCGATTTCCATGGGGCCTACCCTCCCACCGGTTGGCGCCGCACTTATCCCAACATGATGACCCGCGAGGGCATTCTTGGGAACGAGTATAACAAGTGGTCCGAGTCTGTCACCCCAGAGCATAATGTCACCATTCTCTACACCCGCAATTTGCTCGGAGAAATGGATTTTACACCCGGTGGTTTTCTCAACCGTACCAAGGGCCATTTCCGCATGGCTTCAGGAACGGATCGACCTGCAGAGGTGCAAGGCACTCGCGCCCATCAACTCGCTCAATTTGTCCTGTATGAAAGCCCCATCACTTGTGTCTGCGATCATCCTGACCACATCCGTGGCGCAGACGGAGCAGACTTCCTTACCAAAGTCCCCACGGTATGGGACGAAACCCGCGGTGTGGCCGGCGAAATCGGCGAATACGCCGTCATCGCAAAACGCGACGCAAAACAATGGTTTATCGGCGCAATGACCAACTGGGATGCCCGAGAAGTTGAGGTTACTTTGGATTTTATTGAAACTGGCACCTATCAAATCGAACTTTGGGAAGATGGACCCGAAGCCAGTGAGAATGCTGAAGATTTGTCCACCCGAACGCTTTCGATTAAAAGTGGTGACTCATTCACCCTAAAACTCGCTCCGGGTGGCGGCGCTGTCTGCATCTTGACTCCGATAAAAGAGTAACGATTTCAATACAGTTAAAGAAAGGTAGGGGCTCTGCTTGGAGGCTGTCTCAAAACTAGCCAAAGCTGGGAAAAGGATCTATGATTTGAATAATGTCTAAGATTTTGGAAGCGGATTGGGATCAGCAGTATTTATTGCCAGCATCCATAGAAGATTGGGTGGCAGAGGATCATCCTGCTCGTTTTGTTCGAAGTTTTGTTGAAAGCTGTGATCTAAAAAGTTTGGACTTTTCAATGCCCAAGGAAAGCCCGGAAGGTGGCCGTCCCAGTTATAGTGTTGATTTGCTATTGAGGGCCTGGCTCTACGGTTACATTCGTAAAATCCGCTCAAGTCGTGGTTTGGAAATAGCGTGCAAAGAGCAGATGGGTTTCATTTGGCTGTGTGGAACTTTAAAACCCGACCACAACACGTTATGGCGTTTTTGGAGGGCTAATCGTAAGGCGATAAGAAATGTTTTTTTGCAAACGCTCAAAGTAGCCAATGAGCTAAAAATGATAGGATTTATACTGCAGGCAGTGGATGGCACGAAGATCCAGGCAGTGTGTAGCTCGCGTGGAGCACATGGAAAAGATGGATTAAAGAACTGTTGGAAAAAGCCAAAGCCAACATTGAAGAATTGGAAGGAAGTATTAGCAAAAACGGCGAACAATCTGGTGTGGATGAAACCTTACCCAAAGAACTGCATAAACAGAAAGATTTACGGGATCGAATCGAATCAGCGCTGAAAAAAATCGAAAGCTCGGATGCAAAATACATTAATCCACAAGAACCTGAATCCAGGCGGATGAATACGGAAAAACCCAAGGGTAACAAGTTTGGCTACAACGCACAGGCTATGGTGGATGATCAAAATGGAATCATTACTGCAGCGGATGTTTGTAATGAGAACAATGACTTTGGTGAACTCAACAAAATGATCGATCAGTCAAGTAATAATACTGGCAAAGACTGTGAACTCACTCTTGCAGATGGCGGATACTCCTGTGGCAAAGAAATCGAACAAGCTCAGCAGCAACAGCGAGCGGTAATCATGCCCCTGCCTAGTTCAACTAAAAATCCTCTGGATAAGCCTTATCACAGCGAAAAGTTTAAATATGATGCCCAGCAAAATAGAGTGATCTGTCCACAAGGCCAATGCCTGCACTATAGCAGATCACGCGAAAAAAAAGGTGTTTTGCTCAAGCTTTATCAAAACAGTAAAGCCTGTCGGAATTGTGGGGTCAGATCAAAATGCACGCAAGCCAAGCGAGGCCGATGTATCGAGATTGCACCGTGGCATGAAAACGTAATTGAGCACCGAAAACTCATGCAAAAAGACAGTTCAAAACAAACGTATAAAAAGCGAGCTGGTATTGTTGAACCGTTGTTTGCATGGATAAAGATCAATGATCAAATGCGACGATGGAGCTACAAAGGATTGGAAAATGTGAAAAGCCAATGGTTGTGGTTGTGTTGTGCCCGCAATCTCAAAGTAATCTATCAATACCTGCAAACTCAAAGGATGAGTGCCTGTTAGGGCACTCATTTGGGCCCAAAAACAACCAAAAATACGCTCTATCGTCGATTGGATCGCCGATTAAAAGATCAAACAAGCTTAAGAACTTAAAAAATGTTTTTTTCCAACTTTTGAGCTCAAGATGAACCTCTATCTAAAAAACGGCTTCCAAGTAAGGAGGTTTTGAGACAGCCTCCTTGCAGAGTCCAAAATAGAATACTAAAAAGAGGATTCGCCAAGGCGAACCCCTACAAAATGAAAACAGAAAATACCTCTTCTACAGCACAACCCCGTTATCGTATGCCCGCTGAATGGGAATCGCAGGAACGCCTCTGGTTCTCCTGGCCAAAAGCGGCCCACTTGTGGGAGGGTAAAATGCACCGTGTGCACGCTGAGTTACTCCGCATTATTGCAATTGTGTCGAAGGAATCCGAAATCGGAATCAATGGACTCGATCCAGAACTTCCAGAGGTTGAGAAGATGCTGAGCGAAGTTCCTGGGCTGGACCGAGAACGGATTTTATTTTCGAAAATCCCCAACAACGATGCCTGGTGTCGTGATCATGGGCCCACCTTCGTCGAAGATCGCGAGTCCGGACAACTCGTTGGTCTCGATTGGAACTTTAATGCCTGGGGTAAAAAGTATGAACCCTGGACGGAGGACAACAAGGTGGCTGCCCGGATGCTGGAGCGGTTGGAAATCGATCGAATTCAATGTCCCTTCGTGGGCGAAGGCGGCGGGCTGGAAGTGGATGGCGCAGGAACGGTTATGTTGACAGAATCTGTCTGGCTGAATCCCAATCGTAATCTCGGTATCAAAACGAAAGAGATCGAATCGTGGTTATTGGAACATTTGGGATGTCAGCAGGCACTATGGTTCACTGAAGGTTTGAAAAATGATGATACCGACGGTCACGTGGACATGTTCGCCCGGTTTGTTCAGAAAGATGCGATGGTTGTGAGCAGTGCAAAACAATCATCCCACCCTCAGTATTTGAGACTGCAGCAAATAAAGGAACAGCTCACAGGCTTTCGAACTCTCACCGGAGGTCACTTCGATACCATCGAGCTTCCCATGCCGGATCCCGTGGTTCACAAGGGAGAACTTTGCCCCACCACCTACGGTAATTTCCTTATCTACAATGATTGGGTCTTTGTTCCGCAATTTGACCAGGAAAAATCCGACGCCTATGCCATGGCGTTTTGGGTGAATGCTTCCTGAAACACCAGCTCGTGGGTGTTGATTGTAGCAACTTCATCACCGAAGGCGGCGCCATCCACTGCCTCACCCAACAACAACCGAAGTTGGGATAATTTTGAGCATTGCTCAGTCACGGATGAAAACACATGTGAAAGGTCTGTAGGGCTATTTGCACTAATCAAAGCGGAGAGGTGGTCAAAACGAAATCGGAAGGGTTCTTTTTGAGACATTGTGACCCTTTTTACAAGATGACTTTTTAAGGAGTGATTCTATTAGTAGCTGATAATCAGTTGCTTATCGGATAGCTTGTCGATTTT
Organism: Opitutales bacterium; assembly: GCA_963676215.2. GTDB lineage: Bacteria > Verrucomicrobiota > Verrucomicrobiia > Opitutales > JAFGAQ01 > JAKSBQ01. Next base: position 153,591 of record CAXXVT010000001.1, read on the forward strand.
CCACTTAGGCATGATCTATGCAGAGGAATGGATATGAATGCGAACTTCAAAAAGTATACAGAAAAGTCCAGAGAGGCGATTGTTGAAGCTCAAAACCTTTCTCAGAAACGTCGGCATTCCCAAGTGGAAAGCTGGCACCTTTTATATGCCCTGATTGATCAGAAGCACGGTATTGTGCCGGCAGTTCTGAACAAAATGAATCAGGGTGCGAATGCGGTTGCGATCGCATTGGATCGTGAACTTGAAAAGCTGCCTGCTGTCAGTGGAAGCATGCCGGCTTCGGGGGTTTACATGGCTGCTTACATGCAGAAAATTCTAGAAGCTGCAGAAAAAGCGACGACTGATTTGCGGGATGAGTTCACTAGCACTGAACATCTATTGCTCGGTATTATCGAGGTTGCCGAACCTACGGACATGAAGAAGTTCCTCAAGAACTTTGAATTGGACAAAAATAGCGTGATGAAGGTGCTTTCCGAAGTGAGGGGCAATCAACGCGTTACCTCAGAGAATCCGGAATCTTCGTTTCAAGCCTTGGAAAAGTATGGTGAGGATTTGGTTGAAAAAGCCCGTCAAAACAAACTCGACCCCGTGATCGGCCGTGATGAAGAAATCCGCCGGGTGATCCGTATCCTTTCGCGCAAAACCAAAAACAACCCCGTACTCATTGGGGAACCGGGTGTAGGTAAAACGGCAATTGCCGAAGGACTGGCGCAACGCATTGTGCGGGGAGACGTACCCGAAGGGTTGAAGGATAAGACGATCTTTAGTCTCGATATGGGATCGTTACTTGCGGGTGCAAAATTTCGCGGAGAGTTTGAAGAACGCCTCAAGGCGGTGCTTCAGGAAGTCAAAGGTAGCGATGGACAGATCATTCTTTTTATTGATGAACTGCACACCATTGTCGGCGCTGGAAAGGCCGAAGGCGCGATCGATGCGGGTAACATGCTCAAGCCGATGTTGGCGCGAGGTGAGTTGCATTGTATTGGAGCGACGACTTTAGACGAATACCGGAAATACATCGAAAAAGATGCGGCTCTCGAACGTCGTTTCCAAACTGTGAAGGTCGATCAACCCACTGTGGAAGACACGATCTCAATTCTCCGAGGACTGAGAGAACGCTTTGAAGTGCATCACGGGGTCAAGATCCAGGACAACGCGTTGGTGAATGCTGCCGTGATGTCCAATCGATACATCTCAGATCGTTTTCTTCCAGACAAGGCAATCGATTTGATCGATGAAGCCTGTGCCATGATCCGCACTGAGATCGACAGCATGCCCACAGAAGTGGATGATTTGCATCGGCGTGTGATGCAGCTCGAAATCGAAGAGGCCGCATTGAAGCTGGAAAAAGATGCTGGGTCCAAGGACCGGTTAAAGGCGTTGTCAGAGGAACTAAATGAACTTAGTTCGACGCTGAGTGCGTTGAAGGAACGGTGGGACGAAGAAAAGGCACAGCTCAATCGTGGCCGCAAACTCAGAGAAGAGATAGAACAAACTCGTCTCGAAATGGAAACCGCTGAACGGGACTACAACCTAAATAAGGTTGCGGAGCTTCGTCATGGAAAATTACCGCGTCTCGAAGCTGAACTTGAAGCTTTTGAACAGGCGGATCATTCCGGGCATCTCTTAAAGGAGGAGGTGACCTCTGAAGAAATCGCCGACATCATCAGTCGCTGGAGTGGGATACCGATCACTCGTTTGCTGGAAGGCGAACGGGACAAACTGCTTCGGTTGGAAAGCATTCTCCATGAGAAGGTCATCGGACAGGATGAGGCGGTTACCTTAACAACTGAAGCAATTCTGCGCGCTCGTGCGGGTATCAAAGACGAAAACCGACCCATTGGCTCCTTCTTATTCCTCGGACCGACGGGAGTGGGCAAGACGGAGCTCGCAAAAACACTTGCTGCGACTTTATTTGATTCCGACCACAACATGACTCGCATTGATATGTCGGAGTATATGGAAAAGCATGCCGTGGCGCGACTGATAGGAGCCCCTCCGGGCTATGTAGGATACGATGAAGGTGGGCAGTTGACGGAAGCGGTGAGGCGCAAGCCCTACTCGGTTGTGCTTTTTGATGAAGTGGAAAAGGCACATCCCGATGTGTTTAATGTCCTACTGCAAGTGCTGGATGATGGACGAATCACGGACTCACAGGGAAGAACCGTCGATTTCAAGAATACGATTATCATCATGACTTCCAACATCGGAAGTCGGTATCTGCAGGAAGGCGTGACTGGAAGTGAAATTCCAGAAAGTGTGCGAGAATCTGTGATGGCGGAATTGCGGCAGGCATTTAGACCCGAGTTCTTGAACCGAATCGATGACACGCTTTTGTTTAAGCCACTGACACTGGAGGAAATCGAGCAGATTGAAGAATTGTTGTTAACCGAAATCAACAACCGGTTGCTTGATCGAAAAATTGTCATTCGTCTGTCCGAAGAAGCGAAGAAGTGGATCGCGGAACGGGGTTATGACCCTGTCTATGGAGCTCGACCTTTACGGCGTTTTCTACAGAAACGGGTGGAAACCCTTATCGCACGTTTGTTGATCGGAGGAGAACTCGTAGACGGATCATGGATTGATCTACGGGTTGAGAACGATGACTTGAGTTACGATATTCAAGAGATGTAGTACCAAACAGCGGTTTGAAATGACAGGGATCGACGGCCTCGGCGATCCCTGTTCTGCTGCAAGTGGATTCGAGTAGTGAGGATGCTCTAGACCCCTCCTGAATCCGTCAAAAAAGAACGTATATTTAAAAACCCACGAATGAATTCATGGGATCCAAAACAGAATAACTGAATCGACGATTCAGAATCGTTTTTGTGGCAATTGATCGGCAAATCACTCAATTGGGGGAGACGATTGAGATCGAATTGTGAATGAGATTTCTATTGAATCATTTTCATGAAATCTCCCCTATTTCTTTGCTTTTTCCTTTTGTGTCTCGTTCATCCTCAATTGAAATCAGATGCTGAAATCCATTCGCTTCTGCCGGGGCAGGAGCCTGGGAACTCAAACCCAATTCTACCGGGCTTCTATGCGGATCCAACGGTAGTGCAGTACGAAGGAGTTTTCTATTTGTATGCGACTCTGGATCCCTGGGGAGGAGAGACTCTTGGGTGTTGGACTTCGGAAGATTTTGTCAATTGGACCTTTGAAGACCTCAACTGGCCGACAAAAGCTGCTTGCACCAGCACAACTTCAAAAGATGCCATGGTCTGGGCACCTTCGGTGGTTAAAGGCATTGACGGGAAATTCTACATGTATGTTTCCGTTGGGAGCGAAGTCTGGGTGGGTGGCGCGGATCATCCGCTGGGACCATGGAGGAATTTATTGGAAGATCAGCCACTGATAACGGAAACTTTCATTCCTGGCTATCACATGATCGATGCCGAAGCCTTCATCGACGACGATGGACAAGCATGGCTTTACTGGGGGTCGGGATGGAACTGGGTGAATGGAAAATGTTGGGTTGTCGCTTTGGAACCGGATATGAAAACCTTTGCTGGGGAGGTAATAGATGTGACACCAACTCACTATTTTGAAGCCCCCTTCATGGTTAAGCGCGGCGGCACGTACTACCTTATGTATTCGGACGGGAAAACGACCGAAGATACCTATCAGGTCCACTACGTAATGGGTGACTCCCCCAAAGGTCCTTTTATAGAGGCAGAAAACAGTCCGATTCTCGTGTCCGATCACGAGCGAAATGTGCTTAGTCCCGGTCACCACACTGTGGTTGAAGTGGAAGGCGAGCACTACATTCTTTATCACCGCCATAGTATTCCATTTAACTCGGAAGAAATTGGACGGCAAATTTGCATCGAGAAGCTTAACTGGAACGACCTGGGGCTCATTGACAAAATAACGCCAACCCACGATGGACCGAGCCTAGTTGGGAAAAGCTACACGCGGTCCGAACTCCCCCCAATTCCTTTCCAAATGCGGGTCTCTTCGACGGCAACTGTAGATCATGCCGCAAATTTCGCTAGTGACAGGAATTACGCGACTCTTTGGAAACCATCAATTGAGGATCGTTCGCCATGGGTTGAGATGGATCTACTACACACTATGAATGTTGGCTCCCAGCTGATACGTTTCGAGTATGCATGGAAGCATTACGCCTTTACTGTTCAGTATTCGAAAGATGGAAAGAACTGGAAGGTATTGGAAGATTTTATTAAAAATAGAGCCAGAGGATCACCCATCGTTGTTTCTACCCCTGTGAACACACGATATCTCAGGCTGCAATTTAAAGACAACCCAGACACTTCTCCTGGAATTTTTGAGTGGAATGTGTCTTCGAAATCCCGCTGACCCAAATCATGAAATCTACGCTTCTAAAAATCACCGGCATTGCTGCTGCAAGTTTGGCTATGCTCTCACTGCAGGCTGCAGACAATGAACTCGTCATTTACCCGGAAAAAACGGGCGAAACGATCTCCAAAAATATATACGGGCATTTCTCAGAGCACTTGGGGCACTGCATATATGAAGGCTTTTGGGTTGGCGAAGACAGTGACATTCCCAATGTGCGTGGCATCCGCAAAGATGTGGTGGAGGCGTTGAAGGAAGTGGATCTACCTGTTTTGCGTTGGCCAGGTGGCTGTTTTGCAGATGAATATCATTGGAAAGATGGCATCGGCCCGAAGGAAAAACGTCCGACGATGATTAACACCCATTGGGGTGGAGTTGTGGAAAACAACCACTTTGGAACTCATGAATTCATGGACCTTTGCGAGCAAATCGGCACTGAACCTTTCGTCAGTATCAATGTGGGAAGCGGAACTCCTCAGGAAGCGATGGAATGGGTGGAATACATGACCTCTGGCGCCTTCTCGCCGATGGCGAATCTTCGCCGCGAAAATGGAAGGGAAGATCCCTGGAAAGTCACCTATTTAGGAATCGGCAATGAAAACTGGGGTTGTGGGGGTAACATGCGGCCGGAGTATTACGCTGATGTATTCCGGCATTTCCAAACCTTCACTAAGAGTTATGGAGACAATAAAGTTTTTAAAATTGCCTGTGGAGCGAGCGGAGATGATTACCATTGGACCGATACTTTAATGAAGATCGCAGGAGATAAGATGGATGGGCTTTCTCTGCACTTCTATACATTGCCAACGGGTGATTGGAGCAAAAAGGGAGAATCAACAGGCTTTGAAGAAGATGAGTGGTTTGCCACGCTGAAAGAAACGCTGAAGATGGAAGAAATGGTCACCAAGCATAGTGCCATTATGGATATCTACGACCCTGAGAAGCGAGTTGGCCTGATGGTTGATGAATGGGGAACTTGGTATGATCCTGAACCCGGCAGGAATCCCGGATTCCTTTACCAACAGAACACGCTAAGAGATGCGCTGGTGGCGGGAATCAACCTGAACATTTTCAACTCCCACAGTGAACGTGTGAGAATGGCAAATATCGCCCAAGTGGTTAATGTCTTGCAGGCCATGATTTTGACGGATGGAGCGAAAATTTTAAAAACGCCAACCTACCATGTCTTTGATCTGTACAAAGTTCATCACGACGCAAAATTTGTAGAATTTCAGTTGAATGAAACATCCTATGATTTTGATGAAGATAGCATTCCAGCACTCAATGTTTCCTGTTCCAAGAAGGAAGATGGTATTGTGAATGTGACGATTTGTAATCTCGATCCCACGGAGGCAAACCAACTGACCTGCAAACTTCCGGGAGCTGTGGTTGCGAAGGTTACAGCTCAAGTTCTGACCTCAGACGTGATGGACGCGCACAATACATTTGATGAACCTGAAGCGATTCATCCGGTGGAATTCAATGATTTTACGATTGAGTCAGGTGAACTGAAAGCGACTCTACCGGCGAAGTCAGTGGTATTGTTGACCCTGAATTACGAGTAGAAAACATCCGATTCTTTGCTGAGGGTTCGGTTGTGTTTCGACAGGCTCATTATTGTGGGTAAGACCGAACCGAATTCGAAAGATCAATGGATGTGCCGAAACAAACCCACCCTATTTTCTTCATTCGCCTGTCCGGTAATTGCCGAGGCGGGCCTTCAATTTAACCCCCATTATTTCATATGAAAACACCTTTACTGATTCCCATAAGCCTTATTGCTGGGATTTCATCTCTCATTGCGCACAATGAATCGGATTCTCAAATGTTGACAGGGGATGAGCGGTTCGAGCCTATTGGCATCCGCAACGTTCGGCTCACTGATGAATTTTGGTTGCCCATTATTGAGACTGTGCAGCACAAGACGATTTCTTATGCCTTGGAGAAATGTGAAGAAGAAGGTCGCATGGAAAATTTCCTCATTGCCGGTGGTAAGATGGAAGGAAGCACTCGAGGTGCGATGCCGTTCGACGATACCGATCTTTATAAAATCATCGAAGGTGCATCCAGTTCGTTGATATCAGCTCCAAATCCAGAACTGGAAGTAAAACTCGATCAAATCATAGATATCATCGCTGTTGGACAAGAGGAGGATGGTTATATCACGACCTGGCGAACGATTGATGGCATGCATCCGCCGGCCCCATGGGTCAACTCCGGAAAGCGATGGCATCACCTGGCAGCGAGTCATGAACTCTACAACGCAGGGCACCTTTTTGAAGCAGCGGCCCAGCACTATGCCGCAACGGGAAAAACCAACATGCTTTCTATTGCAACAGGGTATGCAGACTTACTGGTAAAAACATTCGGCGAGGGAAAACTCGAGACCGTTCCGGGGCATCAGATTGTGGAAACCGGATTGATCAAACTCTATCGTATCACTGGGAAAACGGAGTATTTGGAACTCGCAAAATACTTTCTCGACAATCGTGGAAATTCTGACGGCCGTGAACTTTTTGGGGCTTATAGCCAGGATCATTTGCCAGTAGTGGATCAGAACGAAGTCGTTGGGCACGCGGTTCGTGCGGTCTACATGTATGCAGGCATGACAGATATTGCGGAACTGTATCAGGACGAAGCGTATTTCCACGCGGTGAAGGCCCTTTGGGACAATATGGTGACGAAAAAACTCTATATCACTGGCGGTATTGGAGCACTCCATGACGGAGAATCGTTCGGAGAAAACTATGAGCTTCCCAATCTTACTGCCTATGCTGAAACCTGTGCCGCAATTGGTAGTGTGATATGGAACCATCGTTTGTCCCAAATAACCGGCAACGTTGAATACTTTGATATTCTGGAGCGCACGCTTTATAACGGAACTATTTCTGGATTAGCCCTCAATGGAACCGATTTCTTTTACCCAAACTGTCTCGAGTCGGATGGAGAATACGGATTCAACAGAGGCCACAAAACCAGAGCCGAATGGTTCGATTGTTCCTGTTGCCCAACCAACGTGATCCGATTTGTTCCGACCATACCGGGACTCATTTATGAGCAGAAAGACCATACTGTTGTCGTCAATCTATATGCATCCAATAAGGCCGAAATTGAAGTTGATGGAGATCCGCTGACGGTATCACAAAACACGAATTACCCTTGGGGCGGAGATATTCGTCTATCACTAAACACCGTATCAGAAAAACCAATCGAGTTAAAACTTCGTATTCCAGGATGGACACGTGGAGATGTCGTTCCGGGTGATTTGTATCAATATCTTGATGAGCAGACAGAGGCCTTTTCTGTCACCTTGAACGGTAAGATCCTTAACCTGAAAGCGCACAATGGATATGTATCTATTAATCGTGTCTGGAAGGCTGATGATGAGGTTAGACTCCACCTGCCGATGACCGTCCGAAAAGTTAAGACCCATGAAGCAGTCGAAGCGAACAGTGGTAAAATAAGCCTGGAACGTGGACCGATCGTGTATTGTTTCGAATCATTTGATAACAATTCTTCTATTGCTGACATCCAATTGTCACCTACATCAGAGTTTGAAACGGTGCAAACTGAAGAGCTTGGTGGTGTCACAAAACTGATGGGAACCGATATAGGCGGCCATCCTGTGACTGCCATTCCCTATTACGCATGGGCAAACCGAGGGGTAAGCAAGATGCAGGTTTGGGTGCCATTGGCGGAGTAATCGGTTGATTATGCAACAGTAACAAGGGGTTCCGCTTGCGGAATCCTCCGGGTCTCATCGGGCTCTGCAAGGAGGCTGTCTCAAAACCTCCTTACTTGGAAGCCGTTTTTTAGATAGAGGTTCATCTTGAGCTCAAAAGTTGGAAAAAAACATTTTTTAAGTTCTTAAGCTTGTTTGATCTTTTAATCGGCGATCCAATCGACGATAGAGCGTATTTTTGGTTGTTTTTGGGCCCAAATGAGTGCCCTAACAGGCACTCATCCTTTGAGTTTGCAGGTATTGATAGATTACTTTGAGATTGCGGGCACAACACAACCACAACCATTGGCTTTTCACATTTTCCAATCCTTTGTAGCTCCATCGTCGCATTTGATCATTGATCTTTATCCATGCAAACAACGGTTCAACAATACCAGCTCGCTTTTTATACGTTTGTTTTGAACTGTCTTTTTGCATGAGTTTTCGGTGCTCAATTACGTTTTCATGCCACGGTGCAATCTCGATACATCGGCCTCGCTTGGCTTGCGTGCATTTTGATCTGACCCCACAATTCCGACAGGCTTTACTGTTTTGATAAAGCTTGAGCAAAACACCTTTTTTTTCGCGTGATCTGCTATAGTGCAGGCATTGGCCTTGTGGACAGATCACTCTATTTTGCTGGGCATCATATTTAAACTTTTCGCTGTGATAAGGCTTATCCAGAGGATTTTTAGTTGAACTAGGCAGGGGCATGATTACCGCTCGCTGTTGCTGCTGAGCTTGTTCGATTTCTTTGCCACAGGAGTATCCGCCATCTGCAAGAGTGAGTTCACAGTCTTTGCCAGTATTATTACTTGACTGATCGATCATTTTGTTGAGTTCACCAAAGTCATTGTTCTCATTACAAACATCCGCTGCAGTAATGATTCCATTTTGATCATCCACCATAGCCTGTGCGTTGTAGCCAAACTTGTTACCCTTGGGTTTTTCCGTATTCATCCGCCTGGATTCAGGTTCTTGTGGATTAATGTATTTTGCATCCGAGCTTTCGATTTTTTTCAGCGCTGATTCGATTCGATCCCGTAAATCTTTCTGTTTATGCAGTTCTTTGGGTAAGGTTTCATCCACACCAGATTGTTCGCCGTTTTTGCTAATACTTCCTTCCAATTCTTCAATGTTGGCTTTGGCTTTTTCCAACAGTTTCTTTAATCCATCTTTTCCATGTGCTCCACGCGAGCTACACACTGCCTGGATCTTCGTGCCATCCACTGCCTGCAGTATAAATCCTATCATTTTTAGCTCATTGGCTACTTTGAGCGTTTGCAAAAAAACATTTCTTATCGCCTTACGATTAGCCCTCCAAAAACGCCATAACGTGTTGTGGTCGGGTTTTAAAGTTCCACACAGCCAAATGAAACCCATCTGCTCTTTGCACGCTATTTCCAAACCACGACTTGAGCGGATTTTACGAATGTAACCGTAGAGCCAGGCCCTCAATAGCAAATCAACACTATAACTGGGACGGCCACCTTCCGGGCTTTCCTTGGGCATTGAAAAGTCCAAACTTTTTAGATCACAGCTTTCAACAAAACTTCGAACAAAACGAGCAGGATGATCCTCTGCCACCCAATCTTCTATGGATGCTGGCAATAAATACTGCTGATCCCAATCCGCTTCCAAAATCTTAGACATTATTCAAATCATAGATCCTTTTCCCAGCTTTGGCTAGTTTTGAGACAGCCTCCAAGCAGAGCCCCTACGTCAAAAATCTGATTCTTTATTCGACCACTCGTTTGGTGATATCTCCGTAGGCGTCGATCCGACGATCACGGAAGAAGGGCCAAATGCGCCGAAACTCATCCTGCGCCTCAAAATCAAGATTGGCGATTACGACTTGTTCCTGACTCTGACTCCCTTTTGCATAAATGGAGCCGTAAAAATCGGATACAAACGATTGTCCCCAGAAATGGGTGTCGCCTTCCCGACCCACTCGGTTGCAGGCAGCGATATAACATCCATTGGCAACCCCATGCCCCCGTTGCACCGTTTCCCACGCCTGATGTTGTTGGTAGCCGAGACGCTCGGATTCGCTATCGAGGCGTCCGATCGCAGTAGGATAAAAAATGACACGGGCACCCCTGAGTGCCATCATGCGAGCGGCTTCGGGATACCACTGGTCCCAACAAATCAACACACCCATTTTTCCCCAGGGCGTTTCAAACACCGGCCAACCAAGGTCCCCTGGCGAAAAGAAAAATTTTTCCTCGAATCCAGGATCCTGAGGAATATGCATTTTGCGGTATTTACTCACGATTTCGCCCTCGGGTCCAAGCACCACGGAGGTGTTATAAAACACCGAATCGTGCACCGACTCAAACAGCGGAGCAATAAGGTAAATTCCAAGGTCTTTGGTCAGCGTCGCTAAGCGCTCAGTCGTAGGGCCTGGAATGGTTTCTGCCAGGCCAAACTGCGCAGTATCTTGCTCGACACAAAAATAGGGTGTGTGGAAGAGTTCCTGGAGACAAATGATCTTAGCACCCGAGTTGGCTGCTTCTCGAATCAGTGGAATTGTTTTTTCAACAACCGCGTTTTTTGAAGGTTCTGATCCGGTTTGAATGAGTGCTATTGATACCCGTGACATATAATGATTCCGAAGTGAAAAATTGAGTATGATGGAGTGGAGTTAACAAACAACATCGTGCTGAGTTTTCACCTGAACATCCACTTTAAGGTCGCCGGATTCCATACATCGACGGCTGATGACTGAGCAAAATTTTTGCATTTGGATCGAATTAACCCGATAACAAACGGAGGTTCCGCAGCATTGCGAATCCAATAACCCACATTCCTTCAATTCCTTCAAATGGCGGGATACTGCCGGCTGAGAAAGCGGCAGCGCCTCAATGATCGGGTTGCAATTGCTCGGCCCGTTTTCATTTAAAAATCGGATGATCGCAATGCGAGCTGGATGCGACAAAGCTTTGGCGATGTCGGCCAGCGCAATCAGTTCTTCATTAAATTCGTTTGACTTATCAGGCATATATTTAATATATCGAATATAGAATATTAATCAACTTAGTCACAAATAAATCATGAGTCACGAAATAACTAACTTCGAAACTGATATCATTCAACAAAGTTCGTCCGTTCCCGTATTGGTCGATTTTTGGGCACCGTGGTGCGGCCCTTGCCGCGCACTCGGACCCGTGCTTGATGAACTTGAGGGTGAGTCCGCCGGTTCTTGGAAACTCGCGAAGGTCAATGTCGACAATTTCCAGAAGGAGGCGTCACAGTACCAAGTCCGCAGTATTCCAAGCGTAAAGCTTGTTCACAAGGGTGCCATTGTCGCCGAATTCACAGGCGCAGCTCCAAAAGAACAAATTGCCTCTTGGATTAAGCAAAATTTACCAGCAGCATAAAACTGAGTCTTTTCGCGGTTGATGGAACAAAAACACCATCAACCGCGTCTCATTTACAACAACATCAACATCACAAAAAAACTCACATGAAACTCAAAGTCTCCCTGGCTTTCGTTCTCGGTGTCATACTTGGCGCATTTGCCTTCGGAATAGCGCTCCGAACTCAAGCTCCTAAGCTCATGTTCTCTGTCTACGAAAGCAAATATGCCACCGTAGCAGAAACGAGTGAAGCTCTCCGAGAATCAATAATAGAACACGGGTGGCAACCCTGTGTAGTACGGGATGTGACCGACTCTATTCGAGATTCAGGAATTCCGTTCAAAGGGAATGTGCACCTTGTGGAACTCTGCAACCCAGAGTATGCCAAAAAAGTGCTCACCAGCCATCCAGAATTCTCATCCATCATGCCCTGCCAGTGGGGGGTATACAAAGGAGAAAATGGAAGGATCAATATCGCCACCCTTAACTCCAGTTTTGTGGGACAGCTTTTTGGCGGAGAGGTTGGAAAACTACTCTCCCAAAATATCGATATTGAAGAAGGCTGGATGTTAGAAGGTATCGTTGTCAATTAGCTGCCTGCCTGCGATCTCCGACACCCAATGGTGCATTACCTGCCTCTTGGAGGAGGCCGATTACCACCGCGGCCCCTTTGTGGAAAGTTGCTATCTCCATTCTCCTTCTGCTCCACGACCGACTGATAGAGTTTCTCAAACGTTGCCTCGTCGAGTTCACTATATCCGGCAGCCAACACTCGTTTCTCTACACGATTGAGGTCCAAATCACGTATTGCAGGCGGAATCTTAAGTTCTGCATCGCGGTTCAACGCTACCGTGATTGCACTGTTAACCGAGTCTCGCTCCGCCTCGGAATACCGCTCGCTATCGTTCAAATTTAGACGATCCGAAACCATATGCGAAAATCGCTCTATATCGCTGGCGCGGGCTTCTTCCTGCAACGATTGTTGGACGTTCAATTGATCCGGAGAAAGAATTGTTTCCACTGACAATCCGAAATCAAAAGCATCCATCTCAGCAAACATCATCTTATATTCTTCTTCAGAGATAAGACCCATGGATAGCATCATGCCCAATTGCCGTTGTTGATCCCGTTTATCAAAAATCAGTGCCATCTCACTAGCTTGTTCAGGTGTAAGGCCCAGTTCCTGGATCATCCGATTGAGTTCTTTTTCCGTTCGTCGCTGAAATCGCGGATCTACCTCCTCCAAGGACGCCTCAATCCACTGCTTTTTGAGTTTCCGAAGTTGGGCTTCTGTTGGTTCATAATCAACAGGCATAAGAACTTCTTCCGGACTATCCAGTGAGTCTTCATTATGCTCCAACTGCTCTTTTAGAGACTCAATTTTATCCCGAAGCGAAGCATTCTCCTCCATCAGTTTATCAAAATCAAGTGCATGGGATTCATTCTCACCATCGTCGGTGGTGACATCAGTATCAGATTTGGAACTATCGGTAGAAAGGTAGTTCAGGGCAATGGCTCCAACAACTCCACCGAGGACTAACGAGAGGAGAGCAACAGGGATTAAGGGTTTCATGATCTCAAAAGCTAACGTTGAATACATTATAAAAGTTACAAGAGAAATGGAAGATCCAACCACAGATAACCTTGACTGTTTCAACCACAACCCCAATATATTTACTTTTTCTAATATAAACTATTGATCGTGATGCCAATCTACGAATACGAAACGATTCCTCAAAACGAAAACGAACAACCTGTTCGTATCGAACTTCGTCAAAACATGGCGGACGAGGCCTTCACCCAACATCCAGAAACTGGACAGCCAATAAAGCGAGTCTACTCCGCCTTTAGTGTTGGTGCAGCATCTTCATCGGTTTCAAACTACACTCCACCTCCAAGTGGTGGTGGATGCTGTTGCAACCCAGGTGGTGCCTGTGGTCTGTAGAAGAGTAATCCATCTATTATTTGTAGTGGTTCGCCTTCATAACGATCGAAGCTTTAGCGGAGTCGGTGGCGAATCCTCAAGCCAATCGCTGCGACTTACCTCTCAGAATGAACCAAGCTGCGATCTCCACTCCACCAAAATCCGATGCGAGCATCGGATGCTACATTTCCTCCACGACTGCACCTAACAACGGCAAGTGTTTCCGCTTGTGGTAGGTGAGTGCGATCAAAATGCACTGCCGGATGATCTCCTGCGGAATAGGCCCCTCCATTGGCAGAACCATCGCCCGGTTTCCCTCAAACTGGAGATGATCCGAGTACAACTCGCGAAACGTAGCCACCAGTTTCGTTTGGCAATGAAAGTAGATAAAGATCGTGTCGGGTGTCGCAGATTTCCATCCCAACCTTACTGTACTACCACCCAAAGTTGTATAGCTGGGCTCTCCCCATTTTACAGTTTCCTCCACTCGGTCCATTTCATTCAGTTCGCTTTGGACGGAGAAAATCACATCACGGATTTCCATCAACCGCTGTTGGACGTCATTTGGAAATGATTCGAATATCGCCACTACTTTCGGGTTCATGGTTTCTTTGCTTTGAAAGGGTTGACTCTATCAGGGAACATCGTGCGACAGAGTTCGCAGCGAATGCGGTTGCAACTGCGCGCCTGGCAGACCTCACGACCATAAAAAATGATTTGAAGGTGTAATTTGTTCCAGGTTTCCGATGGGTAAAGTGCCTTAAGATCCGCTTCTGTTTGGGCAACGTTTTTTCCATTCGTCAAACCCCATACTTGGGCAAGGCGGTGAATATGAGTGTCGACGGGAAACGCTGGCGTGTTGAACGCTTGAATCATGACCACCGATGCGGTTTTGTGACCCACTCCCGGCAAGGCCTCAAGGGCTTCGATGTCTTTTGGAACTTCTCCTTTGTGTAACTCGATCAGTTGCTTCGATAGGTTCCATATGTTCTTTGATTTGGCCGGAGAAAGTCCGCAGGGGCGAATGATTTCGCGGATTTCATCAATCTCCAATTTTACCATATCATAGGGATTATCCGCTTTCGTAAAAAGATGCGGAGTGACTTGGTTCACCCGAATGTCAGTACACTGGGCAGACAGCAATACTGCGATCAGCAA
>CAXXVT010000002.1:0-525591 GCA_963676215.2 Opitutales bacterium
TTCTTGCCAGAAGATCTCTTCTGATTATCATTGTATTGTCAACGTATGCCATTCCTGAATACTTTATTAGTGGGGTGTTTTCTTCTTTTTTTCAGGCCGCAAAAATAGATATTATTATTGTATTATATGATGCTGTTTAGCATGCAAAGGTTGTAAGTTTAAAAAAACCTTTGGACTAATCCAAAGGTTCTTTTTTGTTGCTTTTTTTTATGGGTTCAAGTCCCAGTTCTTTTCCTTTTTTCAGCATAAACTGATAGGCTGCATCATGTTCATTGGGAATTACTCCATCAAGAATAGCCTCTTTTATAGCCATTTTAATATCGCCAATTATTCTGCATGGCGATAAATTAAAAATATCAATAATTTCCTGTCCGTCAATTGGTGGCTGAAAGTTACGAACAGAATCCTTTTCCTCCACCTCTTTTAGTTTCCTTCGTACCAATTGAAAATTATCGAGAAACTTTTTCACTTTTTCTTCATTTTTAGAAGTGATATCGGCTTCGCATAATTTCATTAGTTGATCTACATCATCGCCGGCATCAAACAGCAATCTTCGGATTGCAGAATCGGTAACCACCTCTTGTGCCAATACGATGGGACGCATATGAAGAAGTACCATTTTCTGAACAAATTTCATTTTCTCGTTCAAGGGTAATTTCATTTTCTTAAAAATACCAGGCACCATTTTCTCGCCAATAAAATTATGAGCATGAAACGTCCATCCAATTCCATCCACAAATCTCTTGGTATTCGGTTTGGCAATATCGTGCAGTAAAGCCGACCATCGCAACCAAAGATTATTTGATTTTGGAGCTAATTGATCAAGAACCTCAAGTGTATGGTAGAAATTGTCTTTATGACTGATTCCTTTTCTGGTTTCCCGTCCTTTTAGTCTAACAAATTCAGGAAATATTAATTTTAACAAGCCTGTTTCATCCAGCAGCTTAAATCCGATAGAAGGTTTATCTGAAAGAATTATCTTATTTAATTCCTCGATAATTCTTTCTTTTGTGATGATATTAATTCGATCCTTATTGGTGCGAATAGCTTCAAGAGTTTCCTTCGATATTGTGAAATTAAGTTGGGTCGCAAAACGTATTGCCCTCATCATTCGCAAAGGATCATCAGAGAATGTTATTATTGGTTCCATTGGTGTTTTAATGATTTTATTATTTAAATCATTAATTCCATTAAATGGATCGAGCAACTCTCCAAAATTATTCTGATGCAGGCTAAGAGCTAAAGCATTAATGGTGAAGTCCCGTCTTTTTTGATCATCTTCGAGTGTGCCGTCTTCAACAATAGGGTTTCTGGAATCCCGATTGTAAGATTCTTTTCTGGCACCAACAAATTCAATTTCCAGATCTTTGTACTTTAGCATTGCCGTTCCATAGTTCTTAAAAACAGAAACTTTTGATATGCCGGCTTCTTTTGCTGCTTTTTGGGCTAGTTCAATACCGCTTCCAATAACTACAATATCAATATCTTTTGATTCCCGGTGTAAAAATAAATCTCTTACAAAACCTCCAATTACATAACTCTCGAGATTTTCACGGGTTACAATTTTGGAAATAAGGATTATACAAGCAGCCTTGCCATTAAGAGAGGAGCTCTCGACATTCTATAGGGCAAGTTTTGACGCGATCCTCTGTAATGCGGTGTTCATGCATATTGCGAAAAACAATTGGAGCTATTCCATCCAACAACTTGCTCAACTCCTGAAACCTAAAGGAAGATTGCTCCTTACTGTTTCACTCGATCGTGGTGGATTGGATGCAGAGCAACGGGATGAATTCGGAAGATTGTATGTGCCCATTAAGCCCGGAGAGTTGGAGGTCTATTTCCATGGTAGTGGATTTAACCTTATCGATCAATGGGAGCATTTCGATCAGTGGAATCGTTCGGGATTGATCTGGAACAGTTATGTGGCGGAAAAGTCATAATCTGATGGAAGCCGCAGACACTACAATAATGGATTCAACTGCGGTATCGATCTTCATTTCGAAACACCTTTTCGGTTCCAAAAAGGGTTCTCAATTTTGAAAAAAAAGACCGGGAGTTGTATCCCGGTCTTAGTAATGAAAAATAAACTGGTGTGATTGCTAAGACTGCAGATAGCTTTTCCCCTTGTAGAAGGACGCTAGAATCGTGAATACGACCGCTGCTACGGCCATCAAGCCAGCAAACACCCAGAAGAAAGTAGTTAGCGACAAACTCTGCAATGGTGCCAGAAATGCCACGAGCACGTTGCCGAAGGTCACACACAGTAACCAGAAACCCATGATGGTCGACTTCATCGCGCGAGGGGCCTGAGTGTAAGCAAACTCCAACCCTGTAATGGATACCAATACTTCCGCGCAGGTAATAATGGTATAAGGGATCAACTGCCAGAGCACGGGAACTGTTCCTTGTCCCATCGCTTCGATGCGAGTCTGGATGAGGGCGACCGTCACAAACGCAAAACCTGCCATGAACATTCCGATACTCATGCGGTGAAGGGGTTTTAGAGGTCGACCTGCTTTTTCCAATGGATTGTAGACTAATACATTGAGCAATGGGATGATGATCATCACCAACAATGGATTGAGCGCGGCAATTTGAGCCGGCAAAAGGTCCAAGGTCATCGACTCGCCACTGTTGAATTGTTGCACTCCAACGACGAGACCCCACGCAAGGATGATGCCGGGCACTGCGATTTTTAAAATCTTGGGAAGGGTGTAGTTCGCAACCCAAGAAAAGAGAACGATTGCTCCAAAAAGGGCTGCGGCCGGAACGGCGTAGATGACCCAGTTACTCCAGATTGCAGCAGGAACGGTGAGTTGCAGATTCATTGACTTGGCTTGTTCAACCCAGGTGGATGAGTGTTGATCAAACAACGCCCAGAATACACTGATCATGGAGAAAACGACCATGATTCGTAGCACTGCAGGAGGTCCTGCTGCCGCTTCTTCTCCGTAGTGACGGATGGCGGGCCCCCAAAAATTTTCGCCTTCCTGGCGATTTTTACGGTTTCTCCACGATAAAAACAACACGGCTAAAAA
The DNA here is from genome assembly GCA_963676215.2 of Opitutales bacterium. GTDB lineage: Bacteria > Verrucomicrobiota > Verrucomicrobiia > Opitutales > JAFGAQ01 > JAKSBQ01. The sequence continues at coordinate 3,042 of CAXXVT010000002.1, forward strand.
TCCACTGTCTTCTTTGATCTGTTGTCTTCTGTGAGCCAGTCCAAAACCCACGATAAGAGCAACGATTCCAACCAGAGCTGCCCACCACCAATGCGATGCAATATTTCCTAGCTCTGCTAAGAGTGCGTCTGACTCTCCATCGGTGACAGCGTGAACGACCTTTTCTGATTCTTCGAGTAGCACAAATACTCCAAGAAGCAGTGGAACAATAAGGAAAGTGGATGCAAAAAAATCGATACGCCCGAGTTTCCCACCAGGACTGGGGGGAACCTTGACGAACTTTTTGCGACCGAGCCAAAAGACAAAGGCGGCAATAGCCATGAGGATTCCGGGAATTCCAAATGCGACTTCCGGGCCGAAGCGTTTATAAAACCATGGCGTGAGAATACTCGCGAAAAAAGATCCGAAATTGATGATAAAATAGAAAATCTGAAAGACCTTGCCGACCAGATGGCTGTTTTTAGCAGTGAACTGATCCCCCACGTTCGCAGATACGCAAGGTTTGATCCCCCCCGACCCAATTGCGATCAGTACGAGACCGGCAATGATGGCGTACTCCGCACCAGCGAGGTTTTCAAGGGATGCGAAACGCCCACCAATCGCAAGAGCTGCATGTCCCGCCACATAAATCAGTGAGACCCAAAAAATAACCCGGTATTTACCGAGTAACCTGTCGGCCAACACCGCTCCCACGAGTGGGAAGAAGTAAACCCCTGCCATGAACAAATGGGTCCACTGCGTTGCTTGAATTTTTGCCTGGGAGAGCAGATCCGGATCTACAGTACTCTCAGCGACAAAGCCAATGAAGAGAGCGGTAAGGTAGATATAGAGGATCTGGCGCATCCCGTAGTAACTGAACCGTTCTGCGCCTTCATTGCCTACGATGAAGGGGATCCCTGCAGGGAACTTGTTGTCGCGAACGGTGGTTGTAGAATCACCAGCACTTTTTTCCATCTCCGAATTCATGGTTGAAATGTAATTATGTGCGAGCAAAAATATACGAAACTCGGGTTGAGGAGGCGCTTTTGTTGTAAATTAATCCGCTCGTGATGAAAAGATTCAGTCCGATGACTAATTGGAGATCACGCCACCAGTCACGACTTCCCTTTCTCATGCCATCCTCGCCCATTGATTGGAACGGCAATGGCGTCTTGCCTGCCTATCATTTTTGGAGTCTATTTAGATGAGCCATTTCTTTGATATCAATTAGCGTTTAATTCAATACGTGAATAATCCGATGCGAGCATCGGATACTTGTAGGTCATCTACTGTAGTATCTCATGCTTGTTCATGACCGTGAGCCTGTCGAATGGCATGAGATCTGTTTCATTTTGAAGTCTTTTAGACGCTAATTGGTATGATACTCTATCCAATTTCATCTCATGAAAAAAATCAATACCCACGAACTGGAAGAAATCACTTGGTCCTCACCCAAGGGCAACTTTTACACTGCAGGCAAACAAGTGTCGGAGGCTTTGGGCAGAGAACCCAAATCTACCGACATCATGAAGCGCCATCCCTTTGATGTGGAAATCCTTCGTTTGCCTCCTGGGAAGAAAAACTACCCCTATCATTCGCATAGTGCGCAGTTTGAGTTTTATCACGTAATCTCAGGCACCGGAGTAATGCGGGATGACGACGGGGAACATCCTATCGGAAGTGGGGACGCCATGATCTACAAGCCTGGAGAGGCGCATCAATTGATCAATAATGGGACTGAAGATCTGATTGTGTATGTCATTGCAGATAATCCTCTTGGTGAGAGTTGTTATTACCCTGATAGCCAGAAGTGGGCGGTGCGTTCACCTGAGAATCGACTCATCCGTTCCAACGCGCTCGAGTACTGCGACGGAGAGGAGTAAGATCGAGGGAGTGGGTGGCATTTTTACGCATCCCCTCATTTTGTCTTCATCATCCTAGAGAGTGTTTGGAGCGTGTTTTCCTGTAAGATGATTGATTCTCTCATAAAAGCATCATCTCGCATTGCTAAACTAAGAAACCTTTGGTATAAATTGCGGTGTTGTTTGAACAATACTTATTTGTTCCGACTATGAGATTCTATCGCTCGTTCCCATCTCAACGAGTTTCCCGTATTACCCCAAATCTACGGGAAGCTCAGAATCTCCTCTCGTCTATTTTTGGATGAGAGGTCAGGAGAAATGGTAATGTGATATGGAGCTCCAAATAGCTTGGTTCCAAATGGGTGTGGTTCGCTTCAAGTTCTTATACCCTAAACTATCCCAATTGAAGCCATGTTGGATGATTCTGATGTAAAATTTACTGATACTCAGGTGCATTATTTGCGAATGAATCATCACCCGGACTATCGCCCGGAAAAGCATTATCCATTGGAAATGCAGTTGCTCGCAAAGCCGGTGGATGTGAGATATTACCTCGAGTTGTATCAAGGAGTTGGACTCAGCTTCGATTGGGTCGATCGACTCGTCATCTCCGAAGAGGAACTTCTGAGGCTCATTAATCGTGAAGAAGTCGAAATATTTGTCTTTCTTTATGACGAAAATCCCTGTGGCTATGTGGAGTTTGTAAGGGAAATTGATAAGGTGGAGCTCCTTTATTTTGGACTTTTTCCTGAATACTCCGGCCGCGGATTGGGAGCCCCCTGTCTTAAAATGGCCGTGGAGCAGGCCTGGAGTTATGAACCAGAATGGATCTCACTTAACACATGTGACCTGGACAGCGAAAGAGCCTTGTCCATATACACAAGAGTGGGGTTTCAGGAGTATACGACCAAAATTGAAAGACGTCGCACGATCTTTTAGGCGTTTTAGACCCTCTTATTTTTGTGAGGTGTTCAACGGGTTGTATCCGTTGAAATGTTCGAATTTTCAGACCCTCTCTAGATTTTTCTTTTTAGCATCATCACCATCAATTGGGTTTTTCGTTTCCAGGCGACAATCGCGCTAAATACGGTGACAATGATGGCGAGAGTAAACAAAAATCCTCCGTCACCTGCGACTTCAATTCCCAGTTTGGTAAGATGGCCTCCGATGGCGCCGAGCATGATCGCCAGTGTCAGGAGGGCGCCAACCCCCGCGGTGCGTGGAATCAGTAACAACACCGCACAAATAAGTTCGAGGGTTGCCACGAGATACCGACCCCATGGTTCGATGCCCATTTGTTTGAAGATATAGATGCTCTCCTCCGCACCTGTATATTTAAAAAATAGCGTCTGCAGCAAAATGATGGCGGGAACGAGACGCAGGATCCAATCGATAGTCGTTTTCATAATGGAATGGTGATGTAGTTTGGCGTGTTGTGAAATGGTGTGGTGTGTGAAAATTTTGGATGACGAAATGAGATGAAATGAGATGAGAAATTGGGTTTAATCAAATTCAGCATGGTTAAGGCTCTTCCATTGGGAGTCAGCTCTCCTTATGAGTTCCGCCTCAGGTTGCTCCAGCAATAGATGATTCCATTTTTTCAAAGTGTCCCCGAAAAATCCGTCGTAGAAAAGGTAGAGCTTTTGATTTACCACCTTGAAGGCTTTCGGATCAACATCCACTTTTTCTCCCTCCAGCATGGCATAGGCGCAGTATCCTCCAAATTGCGGGAGGAAGGTTTTCGGTGAGAGAAGAAACTGCTTCTTCCTCTCATTTGTCGAAAAATGATAACGAACGTCGTCAAAATCTGTGAAGATGGAAGGGTTTCCTTCGATTGCTTCCCCTTCGAAATAGGCGACCGGGTCATATCCTTTGATCCCGATTCCATCCTCGACATTGATCAATTGGTTGCGGGCAGAGGCCGTGCTCACCACCAGCGCTACCATTCCCATTGCCATAATCGGCAGATGGAAAAATGGAACATTTAGGCCCAGGGTAAGGATGCTACTTTGCACACGCATAGTTCTGAAACGCCTTCAGCAGGTGTTTTATTCCTCGAGAGCAGAAAATTCTAATCTTTGTTAGCTTTGTTTCCAAATGCTCTTTGCTATCTTTGCGAATTGAGGCACCTCCAATGCCGATGAGACTCGGTCTATCTTGGATTTCTTTTTCAAAACATCATTGATCTTATGCTCCAGCACTTGTTTAGCAGTTTTCCCATGGGTGAACCGGAATCGGTTTTCTTTCACATGAGTGACGAGAGCTTCATATAGATGGGTCGAAGTTTCCCTTCGGTTTCCAAACTCCTTTTTGTAAAGATAATCGATCGATTTGGGGAGCACCTCACTGATGGCATCTTCGACCAGGGCTTTTGCCGTGGAGAGGCTGATCGCAGGGTAGCAATGATGGATGTGTTCGGGATTGAGGAAATAGCTCTCAACGTCAGTCCCCTCCGTGTAGAAAAAACGCACATCGATACGGTGGAAAGTCTCATGCTGATATTCAATTTCGGAATCTGTGAGATAATCCCGATCGCGGTGTACAAGCACTTGAAGGTTGGGCATCTTCTCTTTCACGAAGATGGAGAAGAGGTTTGCGGATGCGATCTTCGAACACCCTTCGTAGGAGAGCATATAGGTCTCCTTCATATTAAACCCTGAAGATTCCAGCAGCACGGCGAGAAGATTGTTGGAGGTGCTGTCTTCTGTCAGGACAATGCATCGTTCATTCTGACCAAGGCCTTTGAGGTTGTGCTCCAGCTCATATTTACCTTTGACGGACAAAAATTCCGCGCTGCTGGTAAACGCTTCGATGGATTCAAGTTGTTTGTCTGCAATGAAGCTCGCAAGGGGACCAAGATCTCCATGATCCGCTGCTTCGAGTGATTCATAATAAACGCGTCTTTCTGTGCGCGAGATCAACACGGGTAGACAACCCGTTTTCATGAGCGCAACATTGAGTAGGAGTCGGGCAATCCGACCATTCCAATCCTGGAACGGATGCACTTCAGTGATCCCGTGGTGCAGTTGGGTCGCCTGCAGGATCGGGTGGGCTTTCTTGGCCTTGAAGGATTGATTGAACCCGGACAAAAGAGCTTCGAGTTTTTTCGGTATTTCCTGCGGGGGTGGGGTATCTTTCCTTTTTCCGCTCGAGTGCTGGATCGAGATCTCTTTATCCCGGAGATGGGCATTTCCAAAGAGAATTTCTGCCAACATCTCAATATCGCCGGAATTCAGTGGCTCCTTTGTCATATCGAGCAGGAGCTGTAAGACGGCATGCTCTCTACCAACCGTGAGATATTTCTCCTTTTTGATGTCGCGTTCTCGTTTTGCATCACCGCTGCTTTTAGGATCCTTCCCCTTATGCTTTCCGTTCCCATTGGATGACTGCAAGGAAGTGAGATGGTGATTCATCTCCCTAAGGAAACGGCGTCGAACCACTTTAAAAATGGGATCGTAGTCAGCTAGGGCACCGATCGAACGCAAGCGCTCGTCGATAAGACGGAATTGGGGTAAAGACACGGTGGGCCGCATAGGAGATAACTTTAGTGAAATTTTCACCCAGAGCGAGGTCGAATCTAACGAAAACAATGGTTTGGAACTGATGGGACGGTTGGATATTCGAGGCACTCACTAAGAGGCTAATGACTCATCGTTTTGGTCAAAATGGGGAGAATGCGAAAATCTTGCTTCAAGTATAAACTATTTCCGTCGAACAATTGTTTAATCACTCAAGTATTCATTTTCACATGAATGGATGTCATCCCAAAAATCTACTGTTTATGAAGTCGATCATACCAACGTCTCTTTCACTCTGTGCTCTTTTCAGTTTTAGCGCCCTCGGCTTTGCATCCACTGAACCTGCATCCCACGTTGATGCGACTGCCCATCATGAAGAAGCGGCCCATGCTGCGGTTGCCGATAGTCATGCGAACGTTAAAGGTGGAAAGCCTTCTCCAGATGAGGTTGTCCAGATGCTCAAGGAAGGGAATGAAAGATTCTATACGGGACATGCAACCTATCCCCATTTGGGACCGCAGCGGTTCTACCAGGCCGGTACTGAAAACCAGGGAAACCACGCGTACGCAACGGTCATCAGTTGTTCGGATTCGCGGGTGCCAGTAGAGCTGATTTTTGATGCGGGCATCATGGACATATTTGTGATTCGTGTTGCTGGGAATGTATGTGATACTGACGAGCTTGGTTCCATTGAATATGGTCTTGCGCACGTTAATACACCTGTGTTGGTGGTTTTGGGGCACACTCAGTGCGGTGCAGTTACAGCAGTGACTCACGAAGTGCAGGGACGCGGGCACAAGCTCGAAAAAAACATTCCTCCCCTCGTGGATAACATCATTCCAGCTGTGAAACGCACCATTCACACTCATGACAGTTTGAGTGGCGACGAAGTGATTCCCTTTGCGATTGAAGAGAACGTATGGCAGGGAATTCGGGATCTTGCTAAAAACTCTCCAGACAGCGTAAAACTGATTAGGGAAGGCAAAGCAAAAGTAGTCGGCGCCATTTATGATGTTTCCACGGGCAAAGTAGAATTTCTTCCCCAAGAACCAGTCGTCGCAATATTACAGCAAGCGCTCGGTAAGAAAAAGGCTACTCGTTACGAGATAAGCGGAAAGTCATCCTCCTCAACGCCATCAGATGATGAAGATCGGGAACGGCGTTTCGCTCGTTTAAGGGAGTAGATTACGCGTCACACCCACATATAAAGGACCCCAACCCTTGTCGTTTAGGCTTGGAGTTGTTCGTATAGAAGCCCTGACACAGCCTATTGGGGGCTTAGTCGGTTGAATCCGAAGCAGCCATCGAATTACTTTTGTACATTGACTGAAGCGCCAAAATGATTATATTGTGTTCCTCTCTTAATTGTTTGGATCACGATGAATGGAGTTTCTGGAAATTTCACCAACCCCGAGTTGGATGCTAAGACCAGGTTTGCGCCTAAGCTGAAACCTGAGATTAAGCGCGTGTCCGGAAACCCGTTTTATCCTAACGGATTTGTAGGATCTCCCTCCTCTCCCGCACCTACTGAAGCGGAAGCGAATAGGAGCTCTAACACTGAATTCCAACGCCAAGTGTTTGAATCCAATCTTCCGGTGACTCAGCAGGAAGGCACTCAAAAAGTGGGCACCATGCTGAATACCCTTGCGTAATCGCAATCACTCTGAGACTTTCACCGTTACGTTTGTAATCAATCCGCCGGATTGGTATGCAAAAATTCAAAAGGAAAAATGAGGTAATAAATCTTTTTCCAATTTCAAAACGGAACTGTTATCCGGTTTCGCTTTATTGTTCTTTCAAAGGTTATGTAGCTAATTACATTTCGGTTTTTTTAGTTCCGGTACTTCGTTGATGACAATTGATTCACAACATGGAATGGAATCGTTGTTTGCAAAGTTTCGACGAGCGCAGTGAGGACACTCAAGCGCAGCGCGAAGCAATCCACAAGGAAACGTATATTCATACGTGACTGCAGTGGATATCTGCAGCAATACTTCGATTGCAACCATGACGGTGTTTTTATCATCAATAACCAATGAGCTTTCTAGAACCTACCAGTGTGAATTTATGACCTAAAAATTCAATCCGATAGAAACACCGGATTGTGTATCAATTTTGGGGGTGTTATGGATTCGACCCTGGGCCGTAAATCATGGCTGCACGTCGAAGGTGGTGACTTGGCTTCGTTAAAAGGTTACCAACAAAATAAATGAAGAAAATTATCTTCCTATGGCAGCATAAAGTTTGTCATCGTCTCGCTCCCGATACCTGCTGAGGAGATCGAGGCGTCAACTAGCAGGCAAGGGTGCTCATCTTGTATCTGGGATGAATCACCGACATTTACAGGTAATGGCAAAAGGATAGTGTGTTGATTCACGCTCCTCGAGCGACATCAAATAATCAACTAAACGTGTAGATGCTATCTTTGAACACCCCGGGAACGCGGGTTCGACTCCCGCCACCTCCACCATTTAAAGCGTTGATGATCAGAGATTTAATGTTTTTAACTTAAAATACGTATCACCTACGTATTAAATATTGAAAATGTTGATACGTATGTTGTAATTGGGAAAACAAATTCTATTTGAATGGCTTCCAATAAAGAACTCAAATTCAACGTTTGGGAATTTCCAGTTAATAGCGGAATCAAAATTCGTGAGCGACAGAATAACACGAAACAGGATGGTCCTGTTACCCTATCCTATCGGGTAAGTATTCCTACCAGATTGTCGGGGAAAAAGTCGATTGAACTTCGTCAATTTAAGACTAAAGCTGAAGCTCAGAAATGGGCTGGGCAGGAGTATGATAATTACAAGAATTTCGGGAAACGGGTAAGAGATTTGTCGACATCCCAAAGAATCGACGCAGCAGGTGCGTTGGACTTGTTGGAGAATGAACCGTATTCCCTTAGAGAAGCTGTCAGTGTCTTCCTTGAACTCACTCGAAAGGTTGAAGCTTTCGGGTTGGATGTAAGAACAGTTGTGGGTAAAGGGTTGTCAGTTTTGAGGCCAGATGGAGGGGAGAAGACTCTGAGTGAGGTTATCGCAGAACTTTTGGAGCTAAAAAAAAGTTACAATCTGTCGGAACGGAGCATCTCGGACTTTTCAAAAAGGATAAAACGAGCAGAGAAAATTCTTGGAAAGAAACTAATAAGTGAGATTTCTATTGATGAAATCAAAAGCTGGATAATGTCCCTCGATATTGGACCTCGCTCCAAAAAGAATTACCTATTTGTCCTGAAGGAGGTTTTCAAATATGCGAAACAGAAAGCATATTTGGTCAAAAATCCAATGGATTCACTCACAGCATATGATGCGAAGAGTATTTATGGAGTTGAGGGTGATGACATCAAGGAGCCTGGAATTCTAACAATCAAAGAAGCGAAACGACTACTCAAGACAGCTCAAGAGAATCCTGACTTGGGTTTGTATGCGGCTGTTGTTTTAGGGCTCTTTTGTGGGATTCGAACTGAGGAATTAAAAAAGCTTCGTTGGGAGGATGTTCGTTTAGATGGTGAGCAGCCATTTGTTGTTGTTTCTGCAAAAATTGCGAAAAAGCGCAGAATTCGGAATGTGGACATTCCAAAGAATGCTGTCACACGACTCAAAAAGGTGTCGAAGTTTTCGGGGGAATTGACGCGGAATAGTTATGTAACTGATTATCAAAAGCGTTTTCGGAAATTACTAATCCTTTCGAAATTTGGTTTCTGGGAGGAATTCGAAGGAAAACAAAAGTGGAAATCCACATGGAAAGAGAATGCGATGCGTCACAGTTTTGGTAGTTACCATTATGCCCTGTTTGGCGACAGCATGTTAACTTCACGCATGATGGGGCACAAGGAAGGAGATAACGTTCTTTTTGAACACTATCGAGCCCTTGTGTCGAATAAAGATGCTGAGCAGTATTTTGCCCTTTGAGGAGAGATATTTGGCAACTGTTCGAGTGTAATTCTCCAGCGATTCGGCATCACTCTGGTAAAATTAGCATCTCCTAATTCAACTGATTGGTTGAATAGAATAAACTAAATTGTTTAGTAGAATAGCACTGACACGAAGTGGCGATGAGTTGGCAGATCAAAAACTCTTAGACTTCGATGTCAGGCGCTTTTGATGAACGACCTATTGTTAAAGCCCCCATATTCCCCTGTTCGTGAACGGAACACCGACAGGTATTGTGCCAAGTTGTGGGAGTTGGTACGAAGGAATTCAAAAACCAAAGCACTCATCGAAAGTGTTAGAACTCGATTTGATACCCTCGGAGTCGATAATTTTAGAAAGATTCCTATGCCCGAGGACATACAGGCAGCTCAAGTGTTGGATGTTATCATTGATTGGGCCAGTAGTGATGGAGATCGTGAATTCTGCTCGGCGGAGAAACTAGGAAGTCTTAATTATACTCATTATCATGACTACTGGTGGTCTCGAGGGAAAAGGCGATATACAAAAAATCCTTGGAAGAACCCGAACAGAATGATTCATCGAATCAATTGCTATCAATCTTGGGATCAAACTCCTCCTGGTTTCAGGCAAGATATGCGGGTTGCTTGTGGATTGTTTAGAAGACCATCGATATCGATCAAGAGACCTAATGAAGAAATAGACTTATCCGAAATGGTGAACAGGTATTTTGTTGAAAAATCGAAATCCGGGGCAGCACGAAAGCAGTTTCATTTAGCATTTGAGCCCTTGACCAGTATCGATCATGGCAATCCTCGGGTATTGCTTACGGACTTGAAATATATAGGTCGGGTTCGAAAACAAAACAATGAGCACCCAATCTATATAACGAGTTCTGATTTTGATTGGATCAGAAAGAATGATTTCGAATTGTCGGAACTCGCTGATGAAAAGTATGAACAAGAAGCGAGAGAAATAGTCCAGAGTGGTGCTTTTATCCTATCTACAGACATAATCAAGCATTGCGAAAAGAAGCCAAATTGAATGCGGTGCTCCAGATCTCAGGTATCAACCATCTAGGTCTGGATCGATTTAAGTGGAAATCCCTTCGATCCGAATTCGATAGACTTCTCACTGAAATATCAGCTAGTGAGGTCAAAAAACAAAGTGAACTTTTGGGTGAAGATGCCGATTGGGATCGATTTGTTTTAGTAGAAAAGGCTTTGGAATTGCTGGGTAGTTTTGATGCTGCATTCGAGCTCGCGGTCTATGTTTACAATGATTACCGGAAGTATAGGAGTTTCGAGAATCTAGGTTTGTTGAATCGTCAGATACAAACGCTCATTGAAAGTGGATCTCTCTCAAAGGATTCTGAATCCACAAAAGCGAAAAAGGCTATATCACATATCACTACTGCCTGGAAATTGTTCAATGAATCTGCTCCCGGTTCCTACATTGAAAAAATTCCCGAATATTTTTATCCTGTTGATTTCCAATAGGTTAAGGGTTGCTAAAAGCGGTTCCAACCCGGTTTAGCACGAAAATCGAAGAAATAGTGCCTAATGCGCAGCATCATGAAAATAAATGATGCATATAAAGGAACAAAAAACAAAAGTCCGGAACTGGAAGGACTCCTAAACAGAAAAGACGTTGCGCGTCTTCTGGGAGTTTCGATCAGGACCATTTACAATTGGGAAAGGAGAGGATTGATCCGCGTAATTCCGTTTGGCGGAAAACGCTACTATCTGACTGAATCCGTGTTGGCCGCTCTGGAGAGGCTGGAGTCATGAAAAACGAAAAAGATCGTGATGCTTCTCCAGGTTGGAATCCCGGGAAGAAAAAGCATACATGGACCGGACTTTGGACGCTGAAAAACTTCGGTTACATCGCTGCCAAAGAGAACATTAAGCCAATTCACGAGGAATATCCCGTGATCCGGTTTTGGTACTATTCGGCCCAGAGATACGTATACAAAAACATGAGACGCGGATACAGCATCCAACAGATCGAAGAAGCATATCGGGAAACTCTTAAGGAGCTTTCGCTGAAACTACCTCTTTCCGTTATTAGTGAGTTCGGACCTAATGAAATCGTCAAGGAAGCGACCTCACGGTTGAAGTGGGAAAAACCTGATAACCCTCAATATTCTCGAGCATTCGGTCTGTATTAAGGGCGCAGTTAGGCATTAACTTTTAGAGGTTAATGCAGGATGTCGGACTACCGTCCTCTTGGTAATTTCTCTCGCGCGTGCGCGTGCACGCGCGGTTTATCAGGCAGCGTTAGAAAATGTGAGAATTCACGATAATCTACGATAAGTCATGATAGAAAATGAGAATATCTGAGAGAGTCTGATAATTCCATCCAAACTGTGCGAAAAGGTGATCAGAAGATGTGAAATCTTGCTAAAAATGGCACAATATCGCTTAGAAATAACGGCAATAACCGCTGGGGAAGGTAAGAGTCTGCAAGGCAGTAGTGCCTACATCAATGGTGCTGAAGCCGAGGTCATTTCCTCTATTCATGCTGCGAGTGCTTACTTGTCTGCTACAAGATTCCAGCAGCTCGATTATTCGAACAAGAGTGGGATTCGCCATGCAGAATTTGTAGGGCCGAAAAAGTTTTGGGAGAACAAGGATCAACCAGATCGTCTCCAGTTCTGGAATGAGGTCGCCGACTATGAAAGAAAAAACAATCGGCGTTACTATTCGAAGAAATCAGGAGAACCGGTCGCAACCCTTGGCCGTGAACACAAGGTAAACCTGCCACATGAATTACCCTTTGATGTTAATCTTTCTCTGGCGCGTGCGTATGTTCTGGAGTTTAGAAAAAGGTACGGGGTTGCAGGTGAATTTGCGATCCATGATCCGCCGCAAGAAGGGGATGAAAGAAACATACACTTCCATTTTTTACATACGGAACGTGCAGTGGATGACGAAGGAAATTTTTCGAAAACAAAAGCTTCCTTTAATCTTGGTCCTCGTAAAGAACGAAAAAATCACGTGATCAAAATGCGCGAATGGTGGAGTAAACGAGTAAATCGGGAACTCACAAAACACTGTATACAAACTGACTTTGATCATCGGTCATATGCCGAAAGGGGAATAAACAAAATACCTACTAAACACATGGGGCCATACATGACCAAGCTGGAGCGTGCAGGTATCCCTACATCCATAGGCGAGCACAATCGCTGTATACATAAACTGAACAGTTTAAACAAAAAGGAGATAACCAATGAAGAACTTACCATCATTAAAAGACGATCAACGATTGCTAGACGCTGTGGAGAGCGAAAACTTACTATTGATACAGCAATTCGAGCTCTACAACAATCGATTAAACGCGTTGGAATCATCTATTCGAAAGCTACTAAGCTCCGCATCTACGAGCCGGAAACAGAAGATCGACATCGGAGACTCCTACAAACAATTAACGATGCGTTTATCACAATTGTCAGACTCTGTTTCGTTATTGAGTCAAGAATACGAAAATTACGTCGTCTCCAACAACAGAGAGTGGAACTCAGCAATGAAGGCCTTTGGAGGATTGAAGAACGAATTCCGGAGAGTGCGCTCCTTCATCTTAGAGCTGAAATGATCAAAAAACATGCACTTGCTGTGAACCCTCGAAAGCGACAGATCAGGCGTTGATAGGTTTGAAAAATGACTTTAAAACGCTGATTTGTTTAACATGTTAAGTATTCTGGCGCAAAGAGTTACGAAAGAATAGGTTTGCCATGAGGGTCCTTTGGAGTAATGTTCTGGAATTGAAAGTAGAATCTCCAGAATTCGTTGATTTGACTCCAGCATTACTAAGCATCGTTTTGGCTCCTCTTCTGTCTTTTGCATTCAGTGTCGCAAAAGGTCTTTTGCTGGCTTTCACATTTATGGTTATTTGGAACAGGATCCTGACGGAGCTTGCCGATGTTCCATCTCTTGGGTTCTTCAGCTCATATTGCCTGATCACGATGGTACAAATGTTATCACCTGTTCACTTGTCGGTTGGCAAAGGAAAGAATTGAACCGATGGTTGTGCGATTGTCCCAGGATACTTCTTTTAAAGCTGATTTTTCTGCAAATTCTAAAATCAAATCCACATCAAATAATGAATTATCCGAGCACGAGAAACGAATCAAAGTGCTCATGACCAATAATTCTTCTGAGATAAAAGTTTAACTATGAAAAGACCTGAAAGACGAATGGTAAATTACCTGATGAACCCAGAAACAGAACAATTGGAGGAAGTGTCTGTACCCAAACTTGAGGGATTCCACCGATAAAAGCCGGAACTTTTAGGGTTGTATAAAGAATTCCTGGAGGCATGTAAGGAAAGAAGATTCAACAAGTTGACTGAAATCGCGGAGTTTCTATTCGATTTTTATTACACTTATTCAGGAGCTGTTTTTGAATGCATTGAAGAGCATCAACTTTTGGAAATGTTTCGTTTTTTTGGTGAAAACTACGGATTTCAGCCCATCGAGTACGTGGAAGCTTTCGAGTTCTTGCCTGAACTAATTGTTGCCTACCGAGGCGGATCAGGGAGCAAAGAGTTGGTTTCTCGCGGAATTTCATGGACAACTTCCAAGGAGGCAGCCGAAGGTTTTGCCCGTGAACCGGAACCAATTCTCTTAAAGGCAAACATCAAGCGTGATTGGGTGTTATCCGCAAACGGTGCTTTAGCCGAGATCCTGATAGATCCAGATCAATTGTCGAAATTTGAGGTTTTGAGCTTAGATGAACATTGATCCCTAATCGATCGACCGTGGTACCGACTTCAATTCCTTTTCCCACTTTTCCCAGTTGCCCAGGTGGACGGACATGAGACTCTTCCAAAGCCTGCCGTGATTTGGGACTGAGAAGTGTAAAAGCTCGTGCACGATGACATAGTCCCAGAGCTCATTGCGCAATTCCAACAAATCGGTGCTGAAATTGAGGTGTCCGTTGGTGGAGCACGATGCCCACTTGTTGCGCATGGGACGTATGGCTACTCTGACGACTACTACATCGAGCTTCTTACTCCACTCAGACACTCTCGCTTTGAAAACGTCCTTTAAATCATCCGATGCAGCCATTGTGTTATGCTACTAGTGACTCTGCAGGGACGATGTTTCGAGTGAGTGATTTCGTCTTGCTGCGAAGCGCCCGAAAATCACACTCCACCTGAATCCCATGCCAGAACTCAGGGGATTGCCCGAAAAACGCACCGAATCGAATCGACATGGTCGGAGTTATCGAACGTTTGCCCAATACGATTTCATTGATTCCACGAGGAGGCACACCGATAGCCCGAGCCATGGCATTTTGAGAAATACCCATGGGTTTCAAGTATTCTTCGAGCAGGATTTCACCTGGTGTGATCGGTGCATTCATATTTGTAACGTGTAACGTTATGGGTGTATAGTCAATGGTAATCCGTGATTTTGACTTCAGTGGGTCCCTGTTCTGTCCATCTAAATACGATGCGCCATTGTTGGTTGATCCTGATGGAGTGATATCCGGACAGATCTCCCTGTAGTGCTTCAAGGCAGTTTCCCGGCGGAACGCGCAGATCATGCAGTTTTCCGGCTCGATTCATCTGGATCAATTTTCTGAGGGTAACCCGTGTGATTTGGTGGAAGCGTTTGTTCTTCTCCTCATGAAAAAGTTCCTCGGTATCCTTATCACTGAAAGACTGAATCATAATTCACTCACTTGGTCCTGGTCAGGATTTTGAACAGCTCATCCACTATATCAGTGACTTGGTCGAGATCGTCGCAATAGGCATAGACCGCGAACGTAACCTTTTTCCGGAGTTCTCTCAGTTGTGCTTCACTGCGTTTCCAATCAGGGTAGGAAACAAAAGCTGCTCTGATTTCCTTGCTGATCACGTCGGGGTTGGGAAGCTTTGCATCCGTGAGCATGCGGTAGACAAAGTAGGTGAGTGCATCATATCCCTTCTCCGCCTGCTCCTTTTTGCGGGCTTCATTTGCCTGGACCGCATTCAAAAGCTCTTCAAGCGCCTCGGTTGTTCCCTCTTGTCTGCTTTCAAAAGATTCCTGCACCTTCCGTGCCCTGTCAGCCATGGCGATAAGGAATGGGTCATCGCTGTTTTCTTCACCGTGCTTTTCGATGCTTTTGATTAAGTTGATCACTTTGGTTCCGTCCCCACCGTGCTTTTTCTTAATCAGTTCCACTGTCTCCGAATTGATCTCGATGGGATCCAGAAGCTGACCCTTTTCGAATCCTGCGGTATCGATGTGCTCCTGTACGAGCTTGTGGGTTTTGCGCTGAAAATCCCGATCCACCATCACCCGCTTTGTATATGCTTTGCGGACAATCTGGTAAATGGCAGACAGCGTTCCGTAGTCATCGATATAAGGCCTCAAAAAGGCATCCGGCGAAATGATCTCGTAGAGCATTTCGATTTCTTTGTATTCTTTGAAAAACGCCTTTCTCCGCTCGGGGTCCCTGAAGTGCTCAATCAACTTATCGACATCCTTATCATTAAAATTTTGCTCGATGAGTTTCAGATAGTCTGGGACTGTCTGTTCCATTTTGTTTTGGAACAAAACCTTCAACAACTTCAAGTCCTTGACGATGGCGTTGATCTCCTCGCTGTCGAAGGCTAGTGCCTTCTCCAGCTTGTCGAAGATACCCACAAAATCCAACACGAACCCATGAGGCTTCACCATCTCGGCAGCCTCGTTTTCGTAGGGACGATTCACCCTTGCGATTGCCTGTAGCAAAGTATGGTCGCGCATGGGTTTGTCGAGATACATGGCATAGAGCACCGGTGCATCAAAGCCAGTCAGTAACTTTTCAGTCACGATGAGTATCTTTGGCTGTTGTTCCAGTTTGCCGAAGCTCTTACGGATCTGTCGTTCTTTCTTGGGATCCAGATGAAACTCCTTCAACAATGTGTTGTCATTATTGTTCCCCGTGTAGACGACTTCTGAATACTCAGAAGGCAGTATTTTATCCAGCGCGTGTTTGTAGTGTGCACATGCCTCCCGGTCCACACCCACCAAGAACGCCTTGTAGCCCAGAGGCTCCACGTTTTCGAGGTAATGCTTCGCGACGAACCGGGCGACCTTTTGGATGCGAGCCTCGCCTTTAAGGAAATTCTTAAGGTTCACCGCCCGTTCAAGGATCTTATTGAGCTCCTCGATGTCGGCTACGCCCTCTGCTTCCGCGAGGGACAGGAACTCCGCGTCCAGAGTTTCATGCGGCACGAGCATCTCATTCGGTGCCAGTTGGTAGTAGAGGGGCAGGGTAGTTTTATCCTCGATGCTGTCGGCTATGGAATACTTATGCAGGTATCCCTTGTCATCCTCGCACCCGAACGTCTTAAAAGTGCCCTTACCGTAGACGGTTTTGTCGACCGGGGTGCCCGTGAATCCGATGTAGGTTGCATTGGGCAGACCCGCCATCAGGAAGTTCCCTAAATCCCCTCCTGTGGTGCGATGGGCCTCATCGATCAACACATAGATGTTGCTGCGGGTATTGAGTTTTTCCGGCATCCCCCGGAACTTGTGAATCATTGTGACAATGATGCCCCGGTAGTCATCCTCCAGCAGTTGATTCAGTCGGCTGATGCTGCTGGCGTGCTCGAGGTTGCCCAAACCCAAGGCAGCGAGGTTCTTGAGCATTTGATCCTCCAGCTCATTGCGATCGATCATGAGAAGCACCGTGGGTTTGTCTGCCTCCTTTGCTTTAAACAAACGCTCAGCCGTCTTGATCATCGTGAAAGTTTTACCACTGCCCTGAGTGTGCCAGATCAGGCCACGCCTGCGGTCCGGTTGCAGCGCCCGATGCACTGCGGCTTCCACTGCCCCTGTCTGGTGCTGCCGCAGGATGTATTTGTTCAGCTCCTCGTCCTTCTCTGCAAATACGATGTAGTCCTTGATGAATGCCAGAACCTGAGGGATGGAACAGAAGCTTTTGATTTTGCTTTCGAGTTGTCCGGTCTCCTCCGCCTTCCACGAAAAAATGTTGCGTCGAACGGTGTTCCAGGTGACTCCGTAGGAGAAACCGATCGCATCGGTTGCGGTGAACAGCTGTTGCGATACAAAAAGCTCAGGGGTCTCAACGTGGTAGCGGCGGATCTGATCAATCCCGAGCGCGATGCCTTCATCCTTGGTCGCGTTCTTGCACTCGATGACCAGCACCGGAATTCCGTTAATGAGAAAGACAACATCCTCCCTTGTTCCATAGTGGCCATTGTGAAAGGCCCACTCCTCGGTGACCTCGTAAACATTGCGGCTCGGGTCTTCGTAATCGATCAGGATCAGATCGCGCTCGCGGTTCTCCTCGTGGTCGAAGAACTTGCCCCGGTTGCGCAGGTGATTGACGAAGTCCCGGTTACCGTAGATGTCGGTGTGGAGATGGCAGAATTGGCCGAGCAAGGCGCCCTCGGCCCCGGTGTAGAGCGAGTTGAATTCCCGCACCTTGGCGTCGAGCAGGTCGTCGAAGAAGAGAGAGCGGTTCTTGGCGCGGTCGGTGGGTGGGGCCTCGGGATCAGAGCCGCGCCGGTGCTCGGCTTCCTCGCGGGACACAAACGTCCATCCGATGGCCTCGGCGTATTCGAGGATCCGGGCTTGGACGGTTTTGTGTTCTCCGGGAGTGGGCATGGCTAGAAAATCCAATCATCAAAATCCAACAGCGGAGCTTGGAGGCGAGGGTCTCTGCAGTGAAGGCGCCAATGTTCTCCATTTCGCTGAAAGGTGAACCTCAAGTCGTTGGCAAAAGTATGGAAGGGAAGTTCCTCCGTCGATTTGGCATGGAACACAAACCTGCAATCGGTTGAACACAGGAACGCGGTGTCTTGTCCGGGAAGCTTGCGAGAATGAAGAGTTTCTACCTCTGGCGGGGCTTCCAATTTGAAGTTAGGAAAAGACGGAAGCTCCTTTTTGCTTGCGGCCTGATCCTTTGCCAATAGCTCCAGCCAGTTTGATGTCTCGGGTGAGATCGATGGCCGAAGTCTTTCAACTGTTTCCGGGTTCAGAAGGGCATTTCGGATGCTCTTCGCACTTGCCGTTGCGTCCACAACAAAAGCTCCGAGTTCCACAGCGGCAGATCGAGATCGGATGCCAGCTAGGAATACTTTGGAAGCCGCTTGGTTTGGGAGACCCAATTCAAGAAGTAGGCTCACGAGTGCCAGGGTTTCTCTGCGCTCCTCTTCCGATTCGACATCTAGTTTCTGCGCAACCGCATGAAACAGCCATGAAAGTTCAAGGCCATAGAAGTTCGTGCAAATTTTGAGAGGATCCTCTTCGCAGGATTGGCGAATATCGAGCAGCGATGTTCCTCCCAACCACTGCGGGCGGACTAAGTCGAGGATGTCCTTTGATGCTATCGATCCACAAATGGACTTTGCGTGCTCTTGTGCCCACTCTTCAAACTCGGACACTAGAACTGTTACTGCACGTGCGCTTTGATCGCTGCCCAAATATGCATCGACATGTTTGCGGAAGAACTCGAGGTCTTGATAGGCGAGCTTGCCTACGGATAGAGGTAAGCCAGATGAAATAATCGCTTGTCGTGCCGGTGCATCAGGAACGTCTCCCAGGACTGCCGTAGTCCTAGCTTTGAGCAGGGATACAACAGCATCGCAGTCGTCTTCTTCGTTGGCCTCAGCTTGGATTGCTGCGAGCGACCCCTGAAATGCACCTTCAATCCAATCAATCTGATCTCCCGAGGGGTCGGCGCCTTTATGCGCCACGTGCAGAGCTAACAGCTGATCGTCCAGCAAGTCTGTTAATGCGCGAACATTGTCGGCCTTGTCCTCCAACGATTGGTAATCCCTGTTGGCAATAAGCTCGAGAAAAACCTCGAAATCGATTCCGGTTTCCTGCGCGATGCGTTTCAATCTCCGGATTACCTGCAGTAGGCCGCTTTCTACTTTGTCGATCTTCAGGATATCCAGATACTGGTTAGCCAAATTGACTTGTCGCGTGATTTGCCAACCTGCCTTCGTCGCATCTATGGCGAAGAGAACTTTCCCCTCGCCATCTACGTATGCACGCCCAGCGCGCCCGCAAATATTCCAGAAGTCGCGCTTCGTGATCAGCCTATTTTGTCCAATCAGAGTTTGAGATACAATTACCGATGAAACACCGATGTTGACTCCCTGCCCAAGGGTAGTTGTTGCCACGATCACCTTCGGTGTGCCCGCTGCCATAAGGTTCTCGACTGCGATCCGAACCTGAGGAGGGAGGCGGTTTGAATGGCAAACAATCCCAAACCTTGCAGCTTCCAGCTCAATACAATCGGAGCCCAATTCTTCGCCGCAGACAGCCTCAAATATCCGCCACTCTGTGTCCGGCCACTGGTGGGTCGTTTCTCCTCCTTGGAGAGCGAGCATCACTGACCTTGCCATGGATGGCACCCACTGTGCCTGGCCCGCAAAAATAAGTGTAGGACCGATTTCGGCAAGCCGCACAGCGGTGGCGGCTACTGCTTCCGTTTTCGATCTGGGGAATTTTCTCGCGTTCTTCTTTCCGGGCTCAGTTACTTTTCGGAATTCTACGAAGTCGGGATTGAAGCATCGGCTCTCGCTGCGCCATTCGATTTGCACTCCCCTCTTTGTCCATCTAAGCACTCCAAAGCGTTCGTCTGATGGCTTCCAGTCGGACTGCGCGAGAGCTGTTTCGTCTCCACCGATCCAGGTGGCAAGTTCGGCCGCATTGGGAAGCACCGCAGAGAGTAATAAGATGCGCGCACCGCGATCTCGCGAAAGTAGCCTTAGGTGTTCCAGGAAGAGCTCATTTTTGACGTTGCGTTCAGTCCCTCCTAGCAGATGGCCTTCGTCAACGACGATCAATTTTACGCTATCAAACAACTCTGGGGCAGCTCGAAGCATCGCCTTTGTTTTCTCAGGTGTCGCAATCAGGAGATTCGCTTCGAGGACCATATCCCTGTCGACTCCGCTAAAACGAGAACCACCGTAAAGATGCGAGATCGAGTAGCCAAGAGCTCCTAGGTATTTTCCGAAGGTCCTTTCGAGTTCGAATGCAAGTGATCGAAACGGCGCCAAATAGAGGACCTTCGCAGTAGGATCGGAACGGAGTTCTTTGAGGATTGCTAGTTCCGCTACTCGAGTCTTTCCCGCGCTCGTTCTCAGATTCACGACTCCACCCACGTTTTCTTTGTCGAGAGCTAGTTGGAGCGAACTTAGTTGGGAGCGCCAGAGTTCCGTCACGGGCGGCTCAGACAGGGCCATCAGGCTTGCATAGTCGCTGACTGCAGTCTTCCCATCGGGGCTGAAAAATGGCGGGAGGCAGCTCCAGAGGGATCCTTGTCCGTAGTCCTTGAACATCAATCGGAGGATACGGGCGATCCACCAAAAACTCGGGTTCGCTCCAGCCTCACTGATGATCATTGCGTCAGCCAAAATCTGGTCGGCGTCCGAGACATATTCCGGCTCTCCCGAGATGGCATGTTCAAGTATGAGTGCAATTGAACGCGTGATTAGAATCTCAAGAGCCCTTTTGTCCGCTTCAACGCCATCGGCATCCCTAGGGATCTGCTCTAGGAGCAGAACGCGGTTTATTCGCAGGATTAGTTCGGCGAAGTCTTTTCGAAGAAGGCTCGCGACGATGCCCGCCACGACTGTGGCAGTTTCCGTCGCACTTATGAGCACAAAAGCCCTTGAATAATGTCCGCATGCGTAGAAGGCCATCGCGCCTATCAGGCAGTGGAAGCCGCTTACGGAATCGGCCTGAGCACTTGTTCGATGAGTGCTCTCGAGCAGATCGCCGGCAGCGTGAAGTTGTTGGTGACCTTCGGCGGGTTGGTCCTGTTCTACTAGGCTGCAGCCGGCGCTGAGCATTCGGTAGGCAATAAAAGTGGAACGGTCGTCGAGGCCATCTGTGAACGCCGGGAAGTTCTCTGGCAGCTCATGAACCTCCTGAAGCAACTGTTTCGCTTTTGCCTGGGATATGAAATTGGGAATTGGTTCGACCCCCAACGATTCAATGATGCTTCGGGCATGTTCGATCGTCAGACTCATGACGGGTCCTCCAATCCATCAAAGCTTGAGCTTACGAGCGCCTCTCCATCGGAGAGAGTCATGGAGATTATAGCGATCCGTCGCAAATCTGAACTCGCGTTCTCCTTCACGTGCGTTGGCGCAAGATGGTTGCTGGCAAGGAGTCCAACATGATCGATTTGCAGCCTGTCTCGGACAAAAAGATCAGCGCATTCCTCAATCCTTCTTCCGAGGGCTTCGTTCCCTTCCTGGATGAGGCGATCCGCAACAAACTGCAGTGAGGCGGGCAGGCCGCCTCTAAACGACTTCTCGAGGGATTCAATAATATCTGTGACAGCCTTCTTTGAAGAGGCTCCACGAAACTTGGCTTCGCCCACAATTATTCGGACTGGATTGGCCTCCAAGTCGAAGGCGAGGACATCGTCGCCCTTCATCGATTGCTCCACGTTCGGATTGTAGCGGAGACGATAGACAGGAAGATTGGCGCTGCAGGAAGCAGCTACGTATTCGCAGAGAAGAACCTCGGTCCAATTTCCCTTTTGGGTCGTCAGATTCGTGGGAAATCGAGAAGCCGGAAGTGTAAGCCCTTGTCGCGCGAACGCCTCTCGTCGTTGCTGATCGCGTTCGAGGTCCTCCGGCCTTGAATGATGAGTGCGAAGGCACTCCCTCATCACTGCGACAAACTGGTCGACATCCGAATCTGTCTCGGCGAGCGCGCGCGTGGGCACGCCATGGTCAGAATGAGCATCATTGCTCGAGAATCGCACCCCGATTGGATTGGGAGAATTCGGGTGGCTTCCAACCACATCTTCAAACTGGAGCGTGTCAGGCATCGTGATCTGTAATGGACAATTCCTGAACGCGGGTCCTCGCGGTCATCAGGTCGTGAAGGAGGGTGCGAAAGAGGTCTTGGAGCTGGGTCTTTTTACGCTTCGCAACACCGGTTTTGTTTTCCACTGCATCCAGTGCATCGGCGATTTGCTGTTGGTCTTCCGGTGACGGCACCGACACCTCTATTGCGCTGAATGTGTTCCTGTTGAGTGTTGGCACGGCGACGCCTTGGCGATACTGCGTCAAATCCAAAACCATCATCTTGTAGTAAACGAACTTCGGCACATTGCCGTGGAAGTCCTTCACATAAAGGAGGACGTTATGCGCCCAAAAATTCTCTTCGATATAGTGGGGCATCCCTGCGGACGAACCGCTTCGAACCACCGTCACGCCAGGTGCCTTTACTTTTGCTGTGTCGTGGTAGCCGATCACCTGTGTTGCCCCGATCACTGGAACCGGTCCTTCTCTGAAGTCCTGCTTCCGAAGATCGTAGCCACGTTGGAGAGTCGCAAACTGTTCGAACGGCACCACCTCCCAACTCTCGGGGATGGGGCCGATTTCGGATTGTTTTTGGGGTTCGTTGTGAAGGCCTTCGGTGAAGAGCTTGTGCATGAGGGACTTTTTTAGCTCAGTGGTGGTTTGAATGATCCGCTCCTGCGCTTCGATCGCCCGCTGCACCGTCGAAAGGATATGCGCGATTTTCTTTTGCTCGGGGAGTGGGGGGAGGGGAAGCCATGACGCAGTGACGTCCGAATCCCGAACGGCCGGGTAGCTCGCGCCTCTCTCCAACCCCGCCATCCGGGCGTTGAAGTGATCAGTGATTAGAAAGGAGTAAAGGAATCCGGGTTCGGCCTTCGACTTGTCGCTTCGAAGGACGCTGTAGCCCGTGCTGGCAATCGCGCCGTCGAATTCAGGCGGAACCAACGCGATCCGTTTGAGCGTCGGACGGACCGTCGCGAAGAGAACGTCATCTTTTTCAATGGCTTTACGTGCCCGACTCGGCGCTTCTGATCCGAGTGTCGAAGTGACTCCGGTAATCTTGAACGATTCCTTTGAGACGCTCGATACGTCGACGTACTGAAACACTTCATCCGGCTTTTTCCTTGGATCGCGCTGTTTGGCTTTGACGACAACCTTTCCGATGGACGACTCCGTCCATGTTTTAGGAATCGGATATGGTTTGCCGTCCATCATACCCCGATATTCTCCAGAATCTCCACCTTCGCTAAAGCCTCGGCTGACAGGTTCCTCTCCCGCTCAGGCTTAGGTCTTCGTCCCGCCCAGCGGAACATCATCTTTTCGGCATGCTCAAGGCTGACCGGACAGGCTTGCAAGGCCCTGTTCATGATCATGATCGCAGTGGTGATGATCGTCATGATGGTGATGATGGTCGTCGCGCCAATGGTCTTTATGGGGGAAATGTCCCATATGTCCCATAAATGTCCCGTAATGGCCGGAGGCTGACTTGACGATTGGCGGCCCTGAACTTGATGATTATTTTGCATCGAAAAAGGCGCAGGCGGTGGAACGGTCCCGGCCGGTGGATGCCCCTTGTGCCCCTTTGATGCCCCATCCCAGGGACCTGACGGGAGCACCCGTCTCAATACGGCCTGATTTTTCTTTTCAGCTTTCATGCCCCTTATGCCCCTTTAATGCCCCATTAGTGAGACGGTAGAAAACTCCTTTTCCGGTGGTGCCTTTGCGGCTCACAAGATCGAGGGAAAGGAGCTGGTTCAGGTCTTGCGACGCCGTTCGCTTGGCAACACCAAAGGCCGACTGGTATTTCGAATTCGTGATGGTTCGGTGGGACTTCAGGTAGCGGATAGCGCTCCGTTGGCGTTCGTTCAGGTTAAATTGATTCAGGCGGTCGTCGGTGAGCCAGTTGCGCCAGATGGTGACCCGGAAGCGGTTCTCTGCGGGATCGAACTTCGGATCCGGAAGGCCTGCTTTCCTGCATTGATTGATAACACGCTGCGTGCCATAGCCGAGTC
The DNA here is from genome assembly GCA_963676215.2 of Opitutales bacterium. Taxonomy (GTDB): domain Bacteria; phylum Verrucomicrobiota; class Verrucomicrobiia; order Opitutales; family JAFGAQ01; genus JAKSBQ01. The sequence continues at coordinate 27,086 of CAXXVT010000002.1, forward strand.
GGTTCATGTAGCCGGCCAAATACATCGGTCGTGCGAGAAAAGGATTAACCGGAACAGAGATGTTTCCCTTTGTTAGATCATCGACCGAAAGTTCACCGGGAAGCGATCCTGGGTTTACGATCTCAATGCGGTCGGCGAACACATCGATCTGAATCGACCCGCTCGAATCGTAATCCCGATGTGCAACGGCATTGATGATGATCTCTCGAATGGCTTCCCTTGGGAGTTCAAACGAGACTTCTGCAGTTGCCGATTCCTCACGACCACCGACGGTGCGATCCAATTTTGAGAGAACGAAGTCCATAGCCGAGTCAATCTGTTCAAAGAGCGTCTGCCCGAAGTCGTGTTGGCTCGAGATGGGGCGTGTGACCTCCGTTCCTGTGTAGAAGGAACATTTAATGATCGCTGCCGGACAGAACTTTTGAGGCTTTTTGCCAAAGAGAAGCAAGGCGGCGTTGGACAAACCGCCGTCCACATCGAGAACCAGCTCTTCAACAACATTCTTGGGCGAGGATTTTCGTGAGAAGGAATACTCTCGCTCCTCCGAGGCTTTTTCGACGAACCAAGCGATGCGCTCCACCGAGAGGTCTGACAATTTGGCATCCTTTGCACGGGACATATAAAATGAAGTCTTCTTGCTCATGTGATCATCCTTTCTCATCTTGCCACTGTAGAAGGCTCTGCATGACTTTGCGTTTCAGTTCTTCGTTTGTCCTGAAAGTCGCGTAGGTGACGTCATTTGCCTTCCCGGCTAATGCTTGCATTTTCTCGACCGGTTTCTCCCCTCGCGGAAGACGTTTGAGGAAGACAATCCGCTCACGTTTCAAAGAAGTTGCGTAATCGAATTCCTTTTCGGTGGCAGAAATGCCGTCCGAATCCGCAGTGCCGTAGGTTTTCCCAAATAACCCGAGGTAGATTGTGCTCATTCTTACGTAGCGCCGGTAATTTTTTCTTGGCGATTTGCCTCCGGCTGGAAGGTTCTCAAAAAGAAATACGTCAAAATATCGCTTCAGGTAAGGATCGGTCAGAATGAAATAGCACAATTCCTTGCGGACCTTGGCGAATTCCTTTTGCGGACTACTGACAAAGATTAGGTTCACTGTGCAATTTTTAACAATTCAATCGTCATTTCTTCCTCTTTGCACCTTTCTTTTTCGCTACCTTCTTCGCCGGCTTCGACTTGGGAGCGTCTTCGAAGAAGGAAACCGAGGGTAGGGTGAGGATGCCGTTGGGACTGCGGGCGGTGATTTGGGAAATCATTTCGCGCCCGACACCGTAGAGCATGGAAGCACCTGTAATGCGGATGAGGCGTTCCGGGTCGTTGGGGAAATCCTCATGCACGAGATAAACTCCAAACAGGGAGATCGAGCCGGAGTAAGGGGGTGGTGTGCTGATGTCGGTTTCGCCAAAATCAATCTTCAATGCCACACCAAATCGTCGGGGATTGTCCTCGAACGGGAAAAGGTTGCGCTCCACATCGAGTTTGCCCCTGCCGAAGCTTTCCTGATCCTCGGTGGCAGAGTGGGTGCGGACGGACACGTCGACGACCTCCTGGCTGATGATCTGGATAGGCGAGGTTTTAAGCTGCATCTTCGGCGTCCCTTTCGGCAGGTTTCTGATCCTCAAGATTTGGAGCGAGGGCAGGTTTGATCCTTTTGGTGGGGAAGTCCAACTCAATGCAGGAACTATCGCCAGGAGTGGTCCGCGCCACGGCCCAATGACCTTTGCTGCCAGTGGGGATAAACGTTTGCACAAGCTCTGCACCGACCGCGTGGCCCGCGCGGACCAGTGTGTCGATGGTGAGATTGCTTTCACCACTTAACATCTTGGTGATACGGGAAGGAGGCACATCCATGCGACGCGCCAGTTCGGAGCGCTTGATGCCCTCGCGTTTCATGAACTGCAACAGCTCTTCCACGATGCTGAGCTTGCGGATCTCAACCTGCGATTCGATACTTGCTATGGATTCTGCAAAGGCTTCCGCAAGGGGGTCCCGCTCTTTAATGATCCTGATGTTCATGGTTTTTCCTTGATGATTAAATTGCTCTTTGGGTTGGTTTTGGCAGCTTCATATTTTTTCTTAAGTGCCTTCGCCTTTGCGATGTCGCTCTGTTGTTCTTTTTTGGAATTTTTGGTGCCACCATTGGTGCAGAGAATCAACTGGCGTTCTTCACCTAGCTCGTCATAGAATGCATAGAGGCGAAGACCGGGGCGTTTGAATTCGTAGATGCCCTGCCCAATGTATTTAAAAATGCATTCGTTTTCGTATTTGAGGAAGTTGGAAACACTTTCGATGCGAGTTACCAGACGCTGCCATTTTCTTTCGTCATCTTTCTTCAGTTTTTCGAGGAATTTGCGTGCATGATCCTTTCCATTGATGCCAAGTGTGACTACGCGTCGACACTCACCAACGTGCAGCGTTCGGAGGGTGATGTCAATTTTAGTTTTCACTTATATGTGAAATATGGAGGAATTGAGAATGTGGAGGTTTAAGCATGGATTTTCATGGCTGCATGAGTCGAAATAGTGTCCTTTGGGTTGTCGCTCTTACCATTTTGGCGATAGAAATGGTGAGGTAGAAGCTGAATCCGGACATCGTGTCCGGATTCGTGTCCGGATACGTAGTGTCTCTCCAGAGTCAGGCTGAATCCGGACATGGTGACCGGATCTGTGTCCGTATTGTGGCAGTCCCTACACATTGGCCTTGGTTCGGTATTTTCGCGCCCTCGCATCACCAACAGCCTCCACCAAGTCTAGCTCAGCGAATTTGTTGAGATTTCGGCGCGCGGTGCGGATATCGACATCGAACGCCTTGGCGAATTCGCCAGATGTCGTTGTTCTGCGCTGAGCCACCCACTGTAACCTTTCACGTTCTTCCTTGGTCAGTTGGTTTTGAATCTCGGGAGTCAGACTTTGAATTACGGCCCCCGCATTTCGGTAAATGACCAATTCTAAGTAAGGGGCATTGAAACGAAAGTTCGGAAGAGGGAGGCCTGACTCCGTTGCCCTGGTGTGCATGGATTTTAGTCCGAGACCCCGTTCCTCCGCGAGTTCCATGGTGCTGAAAACAGCATGGAGACGCGGGTTGCGACTGACCATGGGAGCCGAGAATGTTTGAAGTTGCTCAACGGTGATCGGCTCGACAGGTGCACCGGGACTGCGGATCGTAATTGTGTCGCCTACAACCACCAACTGGATTTTACTTCCTTCGATATTGTAGTCGCGGTGGACAAGGGCATTGGCTATTCCTTCACGGACGAGTTCGTAGAAGGAATCATTGATACGCTTCCGCTGGGCCTCCGAACGATCAATCGGGTCAGGCAACTTGCCGCGTAGCCATGAAATCACCTGATCGGGTCCCAGTACCATTGGGCCATCGAAGTCCTTCGGGTCTTCTCCCTCATTGCCGTGAATGGTTGCCAAGATGCCTGCTTGGGCGAGAACATCTCGTGGATGCTTGCCGAAAAGGAGATATGCGAAACGGGTCGGCACGAGAGTTCCGTTGTCTGCTTTGACCAAGAGACCTTGATGAAAGAGTCGACGGTTAAACTCGTTTTTGTCGTTGGTGCCCATCTTGAAAAGGAAGCGGTGGTAGTGGGACAGTGCTTCCGCATCAAGGTCGTCCAAGGAAACTTGAGGTGGGTTTTGGTCAAAAGGTAAAGGTAATAGGGCCGGCTCCTCTTCCAATTCTTCAGCTTTTCGCCGGGCCTGATCGAAGAATTTGGCGTTTTCCTTCTCGATGGCTTCCTGCAGGTCGCGATCGAAGGGGAGCACTTTCACACCCATCTTTATCAGATGGCGGAGACCCTCCCCGGCAACCCTGGGATGGGGATCCTCGCACCCGTAGTAAACTTTCTTGATCCGAGCGTTGGTGATCCGTCGTGCACATCCGACTTTAGGAGTGTTTCGCGAATTCGGGCCACAAGGTTCGAGCGTCGCAAAGAGCACACATTCGCTGAGATCCTCGGTACCGTTCTTACGCTCAAGAAGCGTGTATTCAGCGTGATCGCCTTCGCGTAGTTCGCCACGACAAGCGGTGTCGATGGTTCCGTCCGGTTTCCAAAGCACTGCACCGACCTTGGGCGGGATGATGTCATCAGAACGGTGCTCACGCACGGAAACCTTCATTACTTCCACGGCCTTCTCCATCAGTTCTCTAGGATTGAATGTTGGTTTCTTCGCCATGATCTAGTCCTTTATATTCCGAGGTTTTTCAGGATTTCCCTCAGTGCTTTATCCGTCTCGGTGGCTTCGGCTTCGATGGTGTCGAGTTCTTTGACGATCTCGGGGATCGGGCGATAAGTTTCAGCCTCACCAGTGTGGATGTAGCGACTGGGTGAGAGGTTGTAGTCGTTTTTCTTGAGTTCAGCGTGGTCAACAATGCGACTGAGTTTATCGGTTTCCTTCCATTGGATAAGGGTGCCCGAAATCAGCTTGATGTTGGGTTCGGGGATGAAGTTTTTCGGATCCCCTTTTTCGAAGAGCTGACTGGCGTTGACAAGAAAGACCTTGTCGCGCCGGGCTGCGGGTTTGCTCTTGTTTAAAAACAAGACGATGCCTGGAGCCGTGGTATTGTAAAAGAGGTTTTCCGGAAGGTAGAGCACACTCTCGACAAAGTCGTTGTCCACAAACCACTGACGCACGGTTTTTTCTTTGTTGTTGCCAGCATTGCCGGAGCCGCGGGACGCAGCGCCTGTATCGAGTACAACGGCTGCGCGACCCTTGTCATTGAGAGAAGCGTGCATGTGCTGCACCCAACCCCAGTCTGCTGAGGATTTTCCGGGGAAACCTGCACCTGCGGGAAAGCGATCGAACTCATCCGCGTCGTAATCCTTTTCAGTGAACCAGTCCTGGTTCCACATGGGATTGGCAACCACACGGTCGAACTTCCGGAGTTTACCAGCTTTGTTTTTGAACTTTGGATTTTTAAATGTATCCCCGATCTCGATCTCGCCCTCCATGTCGTGGATGATCATATTCATGTTGGCCATGGCCCAAGTCTCAGGGGTGTATTCCTGACCGTAAAGCTGGAGCGGAGCTACCGTGCGCTTTTTGCCTTCTGCTGCCTTCTCCATGGCGATCTCGCACTTAATCAACAAGCCTCCTGAGCCGCAAGTGGGATCGTATATTTCCATGCCCGGTTGTGGCTCCAGCACTCTGGACATGATTTCACCTACCTCGCCGGGAGTATAAAACTCTCCTGCACTCTGGCCGCCACCTTCGGCAAATTTGCGAATGAGGTATTCATAGCTTTTGCCAATGATGTCTGCCTCGACATCGTCGAGCCCCAGGCGCTTGGTACTGATGGATTCGATCAGATTGGACAGGCGGTCGTCATCGAGATCGCGCTGACCATGGGTGGTCGCATTAAAATCGACCCGATCGATGATTCCCTGCAGTAAAGGATTCTCCCTGGCGATGGCCCGCATATGGGTGGTGACTGCCTCGCCGATCTTGTCAGAAATCTTTCTGATGACGGACCAGACGGAATCTTCGGGGTTTTCGGGTTTCAGCGGAAGATAGAAACGAACCAATTTGGGATCTCGTTCCACCAGCTTGAAAGCTTTTTCGCGAGAACCTACCTCCTGCGCTATGCGGTTGAGCTCGTCGTCGAAAACATCGCAAAGGCGCTTGGTGAAAATCAGTGGCAGGATGTAATCCTTGTACTTGGGTGCGTCCTTCGCACCGCGGATGGAACAGGCAGCATCCCATATCCAGTTTTCCAGGGATTTATCTTTTGCTGTAGGTTTCGGGGAATCGGAAGCCATAGGAGAAACTTAAATTGATTAGTAGAACCATTGTGACCTGACAAGCAGAAGCGTAAATGAGTTCCTATTGAATCTCGAGGCACCTGATCGGGGGCGCGAACCCCGGACCAATTGATTAAGAGTCAACTGAGTTAATCAGTCAAAACTGCATTCGATTTCGCCATTGTCCTGAAGTTTGCCTTTTTTCTTCCTAGAAAAAATCCTCAAAGACAAGAATATGTTTAACATGTAAGGTGTTGATAATAATAAGTTTAAGGAATTTTTAAGCTTGATTCCTTTGCGTGGTTATGATTGTAATGATACCCAGAGTTTTAAGAAATGCCGCTGCCATTCCCTTCATGATGGAAAATTTGCATACTCACAACCTAGACATCGTCAGAGTCGATTGGCTCGATGGTTCGTTCGATATAGATAAGGCGATATTCAATCTACAAATTGAATATCCTAAGGGGCAGTTTACTTTCCTGCGTGGCCACCGGGCGAATGCCTTTTTTGCCCATAAAGGTAGTGGGAAAACAGAAATTTTGTTAGCTTATATGGCCAACCCATTGACCCCCGTTGTCGTCGAACTACACTCAGAGGTTTTAGAAGTGCATTAATCAAAGAATTGCTTCTTTCAGGTAATGAACGGACTGATAAATCCCTCGATTGACAATAGACAAAATGAACCCAGAAACCTCATAATGAAATCGAACAAAAATTAGACGAGTTTTTGGAACTCTAAATGAAGTGTTTCGATGTGGTAATGCTCTATAAGCGATTACGTGTTCCCTAAAAATAGATTTTTGAGCTCAGCGGGGGAGGGAGTGGAATTGACACGGATTGAACAGTCAGGATATGTGCCTTACTCTATTCAATTAGGACCTGTTTTTTGATTTATTCAGTGCTCCCTCGAATTTTGTTTTTTTATCTTCTGTTGCTTCGAGTGCAGCCATCGCTTGGTGGTCTGCGACGATATCTCGCATGGTTGAAATGTCAGCTTTTGAAAATTCAGAGAAACGACTGCTGCGAAGCCAGTTTACAAGGTTAATGGCAATGAAAGTAATCAGAAAGCCTATGATGAATAGTGAAACCTGTAGGAGAATAAGTCGAAATCTTAGTTTTTTGAAAATCCGTCTGGGTTCGTAGTTGTTTGCCTCTGATCTGGAAGGATTAACGACCATAGACTTAATCAGTTTTCCTTGGTATTCTTGGTTTACTAGGATGATGAATCCAAAGTAATCCCCGGGGTCAAGGCTAGGGCGGTTGTCGCCATTTGAATTATCTCTGTATATCTTAAATCGTTTTGTCAGCGTCTGGCTGGAATCATCGTCTTTTTCAGGCCGAACATTTACTCCAGGGGGGCGGATGAATTTGTAGCTTTCAATAGGGACCGATTTGCTGACTGATATTTCGATATAAACGTCGTTGGCCTTAATATGACCTGAATTGAATACCGAAAAATAGCTGATTTGGTGGTCGTTTGTGTCTAACACAAATTCTTTGCAAAATTGCACATCTACAAATGATTCTTCAAAGACCTTGAAGACATTTCCTGTGAATGTGACAATACCAGCTCCGATAAATGAAACTAGCAGCTGCAGTGAGAGGTTTTTGAGAGAATCCATCTGTAGGGAGAAACGAAATTCTTCTTTGATCAGGCAATTGACCAGAGTGATTCAAAGAAATTAATCAGTCGTCTTGCTCCCCTTTCATCGCTAAAATGTATCCTTGCTGGAAAAGATGGTTCGTAATCGCTAACACAGTCAGGGTCTTTGATTTCACTGTGAGCAGCCTCAACACGATATGCATCATTCCCTGAAACTTGAAAGTGTGCTAATTCATCTCCTAATTCAGATGTCCCAGAAAATCGGATCTTCAGATTGTTGAACTCAGAACGGAGATTCAAAAGTTTTTGGGAGGTTTTTGCATCGTCCTCTTGCCACACTAAAATGCGGCATTCACATCCCTCCTCTAAAGCCATTTTGAGACTTCTTATTACTTCGGGAATGAAATGATGATCTCCACCTGTTCCCGTTAACATGCAGATGGGGTGTTTGTTTTCTGCAGCGTATTCGAACAGATTTCGAATCGCGAGCCGAGATTGCCAAGGGTATCTGTTAGCTATTGGCCTTTTATCGGATTTTTTACGGGCACGTTTGAGGATCCTCTGATATTCTCCAGGGTACTCTGAACCAAGAACACTCACAGGATCTAGATCAATTGGATATTTATTGCAGCTTTGAGAGGGTGTGTGAGGAAATAACGCCATGACAAAATGTCTCAGATTCTTCAAGACCTTTACGCTATTCATGCTGTCGAGTGCAATATAAAAATTTAGTCGAATTCAGGACCAGTGGTTCGGTGCTCAAATTTGACTCAAGTGAATATTAAAAGGTTCGGCCATTTCTTCAAACGATTGAACTCTTTTAACACAAATGTCGCAATTTGTTCTGATAGAAGTCTAACAGGATGGAGAGATGGACGCAGAAAGGTTAAAATTTTTTCTCGGATTTCGAATCTCTAAGCAATAATTCAGTGCTTGATACCCGTGTATCTTATTTAAATGGGATCGTTCTATTTTTTACTCTATGGATTCAGTGCTCTCATGATGGTATTTCATCATTAAAACATCTGTGACCCTGGGGAGTGTTTGATAGAGATCCAAAATGGGCCCGTTTGATGACGTTCAAGGGGTTAAAATCCTTGGTAATTGTTATTAGTTTTCCTTTGGGGTTATTACTCTTTTGGAGCATTTTTGCATCTGCGAAATTTATCCTGGAGGATGTGTTCAGGACAGGGACTTCGATGCGGTTGTAGCGTTTTTGAAACAACGGTACGCGGGGTGAAGGATTGGTGTGATTCTGGATGTCGCAAATTCGCTCAAAATGAATCCGCTTGAATTAAATGAAATGCGAGAGATTGAGGGATTGTTGGGAGTCGCATTTGTTGTGCATAGTCGAATTCAACGCACTGCTTTTGAGATTCTATACCGAATGGAGGATGCATTTTGGTGGATAAGTCAGTTGTTCATGGATGGTCGCTAAAGGAAACTATGATGAAAATTCACTAGAATGAGTTCTATGTTTTAACGGTGATGCCCGTTAAAAGAGTTCCATGAGTCTTCTGGATGAAAACCCCTTCTCCAAAAACCGTTGGGAAAGTCTAACATATCCATTTGGAAGACTTACGTTAAGACCTCACTACTGCATTTGTGAGTTTGCTGATCAGGTTGATTTGTCGGAATCTGAGATTGGAGAAATTATGTTCGTTCTCGATAATGAGTATCATGGGAAGTCTTTTGGCTTCATTTTTAACGTAGTCAATTCCTACAGTTCTGATCCAGTCGCAATGAGGAAAATTGCTGAACTTCGTGGTTTAGTGGCAATCGCTTATGTCGTGACTTCGCAATCGCGGATGATTATTTCACAAATGGAAGGTTTATATCTGAAACGGCCCGTTTTTGTGGATTACAACATGGTCAACGCGATCCAGTGGATTGAATATAGGGTGAAAGCCAATTTGTCTTAGGAATTGTCTGCGAATCGAGGATTTTCGCTAACAAAACAAGAGAAACTAGATTCTTTATGAACCCGATGAAAGTAGAGTGGGGCTTGGGAACTGATGGGATTTCATCAATGGCAGACCTTGTTACGATTTGGTAGATCAGGTAAAACCCGGTTGTTACTCCCTCAAAAATTCTGAGTTTAAAGGCATTGTAAATGAAGAAGTGTTATCCCTATTCCACTGATGTATCCCGATATGCGGCCACGAGACTATCCGCCCGTAAGCTCCTATTCTGTAAATCCCGGATTGTCTTTTTGATTGGGCTCTTTGTTGCTCTGTTTCCCTCTGCATACGGTGATAGTAGTGAGGAAAGTGTTTCGAGTCTAGAGCCTACTATGACTGTTGCGCAACAAGCTGCGATGCTATTGCAGATGGGATATCCGGAGCCGATTCGGGATCTTAAGTTTTCAGCTCAACTGGGATGTGAATCGAAACGAGACTTTTTTGACATTCCGGAAGCGGCATTGGTGAGACCGTTGGGGGATGTAGCGGAAAACAAGAGTGCTCCTATGCCGGTTCCACATGCTGGACTGCCGGGGCTCGGAATTCCTGTGGGAGGATTTGGAGCTGGTTCATTTATGGTGAACCAGTGTGGAACTTTCGGTCCTTGGGCATTCGGTGGTTTGCAAAGTAATAGTTGGGAAACCAGGGCACTTCCTCAGGCTGCCTTTCATGTGCGAGAAGTGGTCGCGGATGCGGGTGAAGATGCAAAACCAACGATTCGCACACTTGCGACCCAAAGTCCACTTAAGGCCGACGAAGAAACTCCGGTTTGGGATTCGCCACTACCTGCTTGGAATTTATCAAAAGCAGGCGAGGGTATATACGGGGCTTTGTATCCTTTTGGATATCTTACTTACGATACTTTTGAAACAGATGTGTCGATTCGCTTCTTCTCACCCATCGAATCAGGTCAGGATCGGCGCACTTCGCTGCCGGTAGTGTATTTTGATGTGCGATTGGCAAATCACACCGACGTCACACGAACGTTGTCGGTGATGTTCTCAATGCCAAATGCTCCTGCCCACGTTAAGGGAACCAATGCGGATCCGTCTGTTCCCAATGGTCCTGAATCCATTCGCAAAGGTTTCAGTAGTGAATATCTCCAGCAGGGAAACATCCATGCTGTTGCTCTGCGGGCGGATTGTGAGGAAAACACTCCTGATGCTGCGAATTCAGAGTGGACAATAGCGGTCCTTTCTGGGAATCACACTGATGTAAGTTACGCGACCTCTTGGAATGCTGAGGGGAATGGCGAGGATGTTTACGCACCATTTTCAAATGAGGGTCGTCTTCCAGATGTGGCTTTGGACAACACGGCTTCAGCAGGTGCACTTTGCGTGACCGTCACTCTGGAACCGGGTGCAGTGGAAACGATTCCTTTTGTGCTAGCTTGGGATTTTCCGACGGTAGCCTTTGCTGAAAACACATCTGTGTGGATGCGTCGTTATACCAATTTCTACGGTGCCAAAACTACGCTCACCAATGAATATATCCAAGGCAGTTATCCATTCTATCAGGGATTTGCTATCGCCCGGGATGCGTTGCAAGATCATGATCAGGCATTGTCATCTGTTTTGAAATGGTGGGAACCGATTGCAACAGAGAAAGCGTATTCTCCGCTCCTTCGATGTGCCGCTCTTAATCAACTTGCTTAGCTGACCTGGAACAATGCATTCTGGGAAGGCGGATTGGTTCGCACAGAGACCGTTTCGCAAGGTTTCACTGAGATCGGGCCGGGACAACACATCAACGCTGCCTTTCCAGACAACCACTTGTTTGGCATTCAGGATACGATTGCAGGTGGAGTCTCTGGAATGGGCGAAACGATGTGCATTCAGAATCACAATTTTCGTTCCTATTTCGGACCTTTCCCGAATGTGCAACGGGATCGTCTTTTGTCGTATATCGAATCTGTTAAACGCTCTCCCAACGGAAATGCTCATGATCTCTATAAAACCAATGGCGATCCTTTCATCTTGTGGGCAAATGTCCCAGAAGCTCCTATCCAGGGAGGTACGGATTCACGACCTCCAATTCCGGGTGAATCTCAGTGGCTTGATAGTCCTGTAAAGTTCATCTTCTCCTGGTATGCTTTCGCAAAAATGCAAGATGATCGGGAGCTGCTTGAGTTGGCATGGCCTGCTATTAAACAGGAAATTAGCTGGCTTCTGGGCACCATCGAGCCCGGAAAACATCTGCCGTCGGAGCCACCCATGATGAGTAATCCGTTCAGCATTGTTCCGCAGGGGCCAGGACCCGGAGTCTACAATTCAGGATTCTACCTGCTTGGACTTCAGCTGGCAATCGCATCTGGGGAAATGCTAGGCGTGGAATCAGACTATGTGGCTTCGCTCAAGAAAACCTTTGCGGAAGCTTCGAATGAGTTTGAAAACATCTTTTGGGATGATTCCAAACAATGTTATCATTTTGCCGCAGGTGGACCGTATCAGGATGCAATGTCCTACACGACTTTTTACCCGCAGTTTCTCGCTGAAATGATGGAATTGCCCGATCTTTTGAACCCTGATCGGGTAAAACTCGAGATGACGACCCATTATTACACCTATCGTCGATACAATGCGAAATATCAAATGATGGGTTTACCCTTGTTGATGCGCGAAGGGGGGTTGGTCCGTGAGAATGGCACTGTTCCACTCGAAGTAGACTGGGTTACTGTCGGAGACAATTTCAGCGCAGCTGCGGGTTACTATACGGCTGGGAAACGGTATCAGGCTCCGGAACTCTCTGAGTTTGGATTAGAAATCGGGGATGCCCTCGCTCGACAGATCTGGCTGGAACCGGGAAACGGCTTGGCTTTCGCAGCACCGTGGGGCTATTTCAATAACGACTCCCGTAAATGCGTCTATCCAGGTTACTCACAAGCACTGGCGATCTGGGATCTGTTGAACGCGATCAAGCCATTGGAAACGTTGTAGAACCAGAAAAATTTAGGTTTATATTTGATCCTATACGATTAAAACTGCACGAGATGGCGTTAGTTTTTTGTCTCAAATTAGAGTTTTCAGTTTATAAAGGGATTGGCTTCGACACCGATTAAGCGATTCAGAGAAGGATTGCAGAAATGAAATATTTTCATACAATTTCTTAATATCCTATGAAAGCCGCTCTTCTTAAACGACTATTTTCAAGCATTCAAAAAGATGACTCATCTGATTTGAAGGCCGTTTGTCGGGCAATTGTGGAGGATGAGAAGCGTTTAGGGCACAGCAAGCTTGCACGAGAGTTGGAAGCGAAGCTGGAAAAAACTGAGAAGAATTGCGGTTTCAGTAATAGACACGCTACAGCAGAGGCCAAAAAATTTACTTCACTGCCTTCACGTAGCCGAGATTCCGCACTACTTGTTCAAGTGTTCGAGCATAGCCAACTTCGTCACCATATGGTATTGCCAGAAACTGTAGAGCAGCGATTTATAAGGATTGAAAAAGAATATGCAGCTAGGACAAGATTGGCAAAATTTGGGCTTGGAGCTCGGCAACGTATTCTTCTCTACGGACCTCCAGGCTGCGGAAAGAGCTTGGGGGCAGAACGAATAGCTTGGGCAACAGGTCTGCCTTTTCACAAGGTGCGTTTTGATACTCTCTTATCTTCTTTTTTTGGAGAAACTGCTACCAACTTGAGGAAGATTTTCGAAGCGGCTGAAGAAAAGCCATGTGCATTATTTCTGGATGAATGTGATACAATTGCTCGCGCTCGTGGCTCTCAGAACGATGTGGGGGAAGTTTCTCGTGTCGTGAATATGCTTTTGCAGTTACTTGAAGACTACAGAGGTGATGGGCTGGTGATTGCTGCAACCAATCACTATGAAGCATTGGATCAGGCAATCTATCGAAGATTTGATGAAGCGATTGAGATACCAATGCCAGGAATTGTGGAGATAGCGCGTTTATTGAAAAATAGTCTGTCTGCTTTAGCTTTATCTCCGACAGTCAACATTGAGCACTTTGCAGCAAGTCTAGATGGGTTTAGTTTTAGTGAGGTTGAGAGAATAGCGCAAAACGCAGCAAAACGCTCGATCATGGCAAATAGAAAGTCAGTATCAATCGATGACCTCCAATCAGCCTCCAAAGATGTAAAACGACATTTCTAGCAGATAAATGACAGATTCTGAATTTCCTCATTTAACCCTCCTTCACAAGTTTCACGGTCAAGCAGAGTTGGAAGGGAGTGGCCTAAAGCCATCTAGGGTTCAAGAAAACGAGCAAAATAGATCCAACCATGGTCGATATTTGGCGACTCAATTTGAGTCTGTTCGTCAGTTGATAAATGTCAGGCGTGAAGACCGTCATTTGGCTGGACTTCCACGGATATCAGGTGGGCAGTCCTTTCTTTTACAAATTCCTGATGAAGATGATGAGGTGTTGGAGTGGCTCTCCGTGAAACTTGGATTGGAATTTGTTGCTGAATATGATGACGGCTACGTGATTGTAGCTACTGGTGAAATTGATTTGGATCAGGTCGTGGAACTCGCGAATCAATTCATCGGAGCTGAACACGGTTCAGGCAAGATGGCGAGTGTGCTTGAAGTTTATCCAGATTCTGCTGACCGCAGAAGGATCGAGAGGGTTTTGGATTCACAAGTTCTAAGTTACTGGCCTTTTGTTGATGACAGACCATATTTGCTCGATATTTCAGTGGAAGTCGCTCCTCAAAAGAAACCTAGGGCAACACCGATTCAAAATCGAAATTGGAAGCCTGAGACAAACGAACGAAAGCGACGAGAACATAAGAGAGATGTAGAAAACTATTGGGAAAAATATGATGATCTCTGTTTGGATCGAGGCGCAGAAGTAGAGGCTCTGGTAGCGCATTATGGAGGCTCAATTATAGGATCATTCCAAGATAGCGGATTAGTAAAACTCCCGGATAGTTTTTCTATGAGAATCGAAATGGATGGGAGAGGGTTCACTGATTTGATAACAAATTTCCCCAGTATATTCGAAGTAACGATTCCAGATGAAGTAGAGCAACCATTTGAGTCTCCGCTTGCCAGGCTGAGTGAAGCACCAGAATTTGTACTTTTATCTCCCACTGACGACTCACCAAGTATTTGCATCATCGATAGTGGCATTCAAGAAGAGCATCGTTGGCTTGAAGCTTCGATTGCGAAGGATTCTTCGTTTTGTTTTATACCTTCTGAGGATCCTGCTGATGTAGCCGACTATGTATCAAATGGTGGACATGGGACACGAGTTGCGAGTGCATGCCTATATCCTCAATATGTTCCTAATAGTGGGCAAATGAAAGCACCCTTTTGGTTGTTGAACGCCAGAGTTTTGGATCGCTCATGCAAGCTATCCAAGTCGCTTTTTCCTCCAGACCTTTTAGCATCAATAGTTGACCGTTATAAGAAAAGAACAGGGGTTTATCAGCATTCTATTGCAGCAAATACTCCCTGTAGAATTTCAAGAATGAGTGCTTGGTCTGCGTCAATTGACTACTTGAGTCATCATGAAGATGTGTTGTTTATACAAGCTACAGGGAATTTGACTGATCGCGGAGGACAATTCAACCCTGGGATAGTCGATCATTTAGCAAACGGCAGAACCCATCCATTCTATTTGATCGAAGGTAGTTCAAGAATTGCTAATCCTGCACAGAGTCTCCAAGCGCTTACTGTAGGATCGATTAGTGGAGGTTTTTACAATGATGGTTTTAAAAAATCTGTCGCGGACAGTGAGCATCCATCGTCATTTAGTCGATCAGGATTTGGTCTATGGAAGAGTATTAAACCTGAAGTGGTTGAATTTGGCGGTGACTTTGTGAAAGACTCGGGTAACCCTCCTTCCATAAGCAGAGTAGCTGACGTATGTCCTGAGTTAGCACGAGGAACACTCAATGGAGGGCCCGCAGTAGCTCGGGACTCGATAGGAACCTCTTTTTCTGCTCCCAAGATCGCCCACATCGCAGGGAAACTTGCTGGACAGTTACCTGGACGTAGTCCGCTTCTGTATCGAGCATTGATCGCTAACTCTGCCAGATGGCCTGCTTGGGCAGAAAATGGAAGTGGTGATGTAAAAGTATTGGCTTTAAAGACCATTGGCTACGGCGTGCCAAGCGTCGAGCGTGCTACCAGAAATGATTCTTCCCGTGTGTGTTTAATTCTCGATGAGGAACGTAAAATCAGAGCAGGAGAGGGTATGGTGTTTGGTGTTCCGATTCCTCAATCATTGAGAAGCCCCGGACAAGATTTCCCAGTTCGAATAGATGTGACTCTTTCTTACTCCGCTGAACCTCGAAGAACTAGGAAATCTAGGAGAGGTTACTTGGGTGTCTGGCTGGACTGGAAATCTAGCAAAAGAGGTGAGAGTTTTGCAGCTTTTCAAAACCGAGCCGTTAAAGATTTTAATGATGAGAGTGTCGATAATTCTGGAGATAGCATGCATTGGACGATTGGAAGACAAAGCAATTTTGGCGTGCTGAAAGAAGGGTCCAGAAGTAACGGAACATTGCAGAAAGATTGGACTGTCATAAGAAGTTACGAGCTACCAGATACCTTTGGTATTGTTGTGCGAGGACACAAAGGTTGGGATCGTAAGAACAGTGAAGCTAAAGCAAGATTCTCATTGGTGGTGTCGTTCGAGGTTTTGGGTGAAGAAATAAGGATATACGAAGAAGTGCTGACAGCGATCGAAGCAGAGTTGGCGGTACAAACCACAACTCAGGTTGGGATAAGTGTTTAATCGTTTGAGTTCATAGTTTCCAAATTGACTTCAGATAGGTGAATTTCACGACATTGGGATTCAATTTAACAATAATCTCAGGGAGTGTCAGGATTTCATCAATAGGGCGTGTTTCTGAAATTAAGTCTTCGGATTGATGAAATTCCATCAGCGGCATTGGTTGTCCTCAAACGTTTGTGGGTGGAAACTGTGGTGATTTACACAACTTGATTCATAGGCCCAATGCTGGAGCTCCTCTGTTTTCTATTTCGGAAAATGACTTCATATGGAGTCGAAGCGCAGGTTCCAACCCTAAGGATCTATTGAATCGAGCGTAACACTGAGATTACCCCTGAATCAAAGGATCATGAAATTAACCACCCTGTTTGGAATTGCTTTGTTATCAATAGGTCTAGCTTTACACACCTCAGCCAGCGAGGATGCTGATCCGATGGATATTTCGCTGTTTCCGCAGCAGAATGAGACTCGGAATCTGTTGGATTTGTCGGGGATATGGAAGTTTAAGACAGACCCTGAGAATATTGGGGTTCAGGAGCGTTGGTTTGATGGACTTCAGGATAACAGAAGTATCGCAGTGCCAGGATGTTGGAATGAACAGTTCACGGACATCCGGAACTACCTTGGTTTGTCCTGGTATGAGACGGAAACCTTTGTACCAAGGTCGTGGAAAGGTGAAAGGATTTTCGTCCGCGTAGGTTCGGCAATTTATGCAAGCAAAGTATGGATCAATGGTCAGTTGGTTGGTGCACATGAAGGAGGAAATCTACCATTTGCGTTCGATATTTCTGATTACGTGAAGTGGAACCAGAAGAATCGCATCACCATTTCCGTTGAGAATGAGTTGAAGTCTGACAGAGTTCCAACGGGCAAGGTTCCAGGAGGATTTATCAGAAATTTTCCAGAAACAAATTACGACTTTTTCCCATATGCTGGAATCAATCGACCCGTGTGGATTTATTCGGTTCCTCAAACAAATATCGAAGATCTCACCATAACCACTGATTTTAAATCAGATGTTGGGATTGTGAATTTGAAGATTCAAACAAGTGGTGATTCGGTTTCTGGCGAAGTTCGTTTGTTTGGAAATGGGGAGAATATCGAAACTTCTTTTAAAACTAAGAATCGGATTGCTACACTTTCGTTGGAAATTCCAAAAGTGCGATTATGGAATACTGAGGATCCCTTTCTATATAACTTAAAACTCAGTTTGATCGATGGGGGAGAGGTTGTGGATTGCTACACCACGACAGTTGGTGTTCGGACAATATCGGTTGAAGGGAGTCAGGTGCTCCTCAATGGTGAGCCGATTTTCCTGAAGGGATTCGGTAAACATATTGATTTTCCGATTTTTGGCAGAGCAACTGCCAATCCGGTGATGGTGAAGGATTTTGAGCTCATGAAATGGACGGGTGCGAACTCATTCCGTACTTCGCATTACCCGTATGATGAAGCTTACTTACAGATGGCTGATCGTGAGGGTTTTCTCATCATCAACGAAACACCTGCTGTTGGATTGTATTTTCATGGAGACGAAGAACAGCTAACAACCCGTCAGAAACTGAGTAAGCAGTATATTCGTGAACTTATCACCAGAGATAAGAACCATCCTTCGGTAATCATGTGGTGTGTAGCAAACGAACCATTTCCGGAAAAGCTTCAGATGGGTAGGGAAGTGAGTCTGGCTGAAAATAACAATCAAAATGCGGGAGAGCTTCTCGCAGAATTGACTGGCTATGCCAAGGAGCTGGATCCCAGTCGATTGGTGACTTTTACGGGTGTAGCTGGAGGTCCTACCGAGTGGCTCGCATGCTGTGATGTCGTTTCTATCAATCGATACTGGGGATGGTATACGCATCCAGGCGATTTGGCGTCAGGAGTAAAGATGCTTTCAACTGAGCTTGACTCTATCCACGACACATTTGGAAAACCGGTTATACTTGCTGAATTCGGAGCAGATACGATCAGTGGGTTTCATGGAGTAGATGCGGAAATGTTTTCAGAGGAATTTCAAGTGGAGTTCCTCCGTGAGTATCTCGATGTGATGGACTCTAAGGATTATGTAGTCGGGGCGCATGTTTGGAATTTTGCTGATTTCAAGACGGGTCAAGGGATCATTCGGGTAGGTGGAAAAAACCTCAAAGGTGTGTTTACCCGGGATCGTGAGCCAAAGATGGCTGCTCATTACCTGCGTGCCAGGTGGAAACTCGGTTTGAAGGATGTATTTCCAACGGGAACTGCGTCACCAAAAGAGTAAAAATACACAAAGTAGGGGGTGTTGCAGGAGAAAAATTGGCAACTAATGAAATTCCATCAGTTGAACCCATTGTCCAAACCATGGCTGAGTCTAGTTTGAGGATTTAACCAAAGATAGGCTTCGGTTTTTAATCCCTAATCCTTATATTTAATGGTTCATGATCCCATTCTTGGTGTTGTTTTTCATTGGCTTGGAGGGCTGGCCTCTGGGTCCTTCTATGCACCTTACAAAGGGGTAAAGAAATGGTCGTGGGAGATATACTGGTTGATCGGAGGAGTCTTTTCTTGGTTGGTTTGTTTTTGGATACTGCACTCACCTGAAAAGAGTTCCCGCCTCGGGACATTGAGTTACTCGAAACCAACTTGGATTAAAGTCTAATTGTCAAAACAACAACCAAGAATT
Organism: Opitutales bacterium; assembly: GCA_963676215.2. GTDB lineage: Bacteria > Verrucomicrobiota > Verrucomicrobiia > Opitutales > JAFGAQ01 > JAKSBQ01. The sequence goes on from CAXXVT010000002.1 coordinate 45,760, forward strand.
CTACACACTCAGCATGAATCCCTGAGAATTTCTAACTAGAAATAACATTTAATATAGAAACCCATGAAAGCGAAAAGATTTCTACTGAGCATAGGAACGATTTTTTTATGCATTTGTAATGCTTCCGGCGTTGAGCTCTACTTGGATAGTGAAGCACCATTGGATGAGAGAATCAATGACCTCATCGGACGAATGACTCTTGATGAGAAATCAAGTTTGTTGGTCAATACCAACGAAGGTGTCGAGCGACTGGGCATACCGGCCTACGATTGGTGGAATGAAGCGCTTCATGGCATCGCCCGTGCTGGATACGCGACTGTATTTCCACAAGCGATCGGACTTGGGGCGATGTGGAATCCCAGTTTGTTGGAAGAAGTTGCCACCGTTATCAGTGTTGAAGGCAGGGCTAAACATCATCAGGCCAAACGCGATGGAAATGCGCATGAAAGATACCGGGGACTTACATTCTGGTCGCCGAACATCAATATTTTTCGAGATCCCCGATGGGGAAGAGGGCAAGAAACCTATGGCGAGGATCCCTATTTAACATCCCGAATGGGAGTAGCGTTTGTAAAGGGATTGCAGGGTGAGGATCCAACCTATTTGAGAGCTGCAGCTTGTGCGAAACACTTTGCTGTTCACAGTGGACCTGAATCAGAACGCCATCATTTTTATGCGGATCCGGAAGAAGTAGATTTTTACAACACCTATTTGCCAGCCTTTGAAGCACTGGCGAATGAAGCTAATGTGGAAGCGTTTATGATGGCCTATAATGCCGTTTATGGAGAACCCTGTTCGATTAGCTCAAAGTTGTATGATTTACTATACAATAAATGGGGATTTGAAGGCCATATCGTGTCGGATTGTGAATCGTTAGGAGACTTGCATCAACATTACAACCGTGCATTGAACGAAATGGAAGCTGAGGCATTGGCGCTTGAGGCTGGGTTGTGCCTGAAATGCGGAGAAAAATCCTCGAATGTTGCCGAAGCTGTGCGATCAGGTCTGATTCCAGAATGGTTGGTTGATCAGCGTCTCTTCCGTCTTCTCAGAACTCAGTTCCGGCTTGGTTTTTTTGATATACAAGAGATGGTACCATACGCGTCGATTCCTTACTCCGAAAACGACAGTGAAACTCACAGTGCACTTGCTCGAAAAGCAGCTCAATCGTCTATTGTGTTGTTGCAAAACAATGGACTACTTCCGCTTCAAAAAGCAGAATACAAAAAGGTGCTAGTTGTTGGGCCAAACGCAGATTCTGTTGAGGTGTTGCTAGGAAACTACAGTGGTACCCCTTCAAATCCGGTTACACTGTTCAAGGGGATAAAAGAAGCATTCGGGGCAGATACAGAAGTTGTTTTGATGACGGGATGTGAGCTTCTGGAATCTCCAGACTATCTCCATTCAATTGAACCTTGGTTTCTAGATTCTGCGGTCAACGGAGATAAGGTGTTCTATGAGTTTTTTGTGAATTCTGAGATTCAAGGAGAAGCGGTATACAAGCATCATAGCAACTCGATGAGCTATCGATTTCCATCATCGAATTCAGGGAACCGACAAATTTCACTGCGAATCTCAGCGAATCTGAAACCCACAAAATTGGGGAAGTATGAGTTTAGGTTCAGTGGTAATGGTGGTTTCCGCATCTATGTCGGTGAAGTGTTGTTGGTGGATGCATGGGAACAGACTGGTTTCACAACCCGTGAGTTTGAATACGAAATAAACTCCTTAGAATTACTTCCTGTTCGCGTTGAATATCGTCATGATGAAGGTTCTTTGAGTGGTTCTTTGGAGTGGAAACTTCCAAAAACTTCTACAAGTGAGAATCCAGCAGTCGCGATAGCCAAAGATTGCGATCTTATTATTTTTGCGGGTGGTCTGAGCCCAATTCTCGAAGGGGAGGAAATGCAGGTCCAATTTGAGGGATTTGATGGTGGCGACCGAACTCAAATCGAGCTTCCCACTACTCAAGCGAAATTACTCAAAGAACTGTCTCAACTCGAGGTGCCTTTGGTATACGTCAATTTTTCAGGAAGTGCTGTGGCGTTTCCATCTTTGATTGAAGACATGGATGCAGTTGTCCAGGCATGGTATCCCGGGCAGCAAGGAGGTCATGCGATAGCGGATATATTGTTGGGAAAATCGAATCCGGTTGGTAGACTTCCTCTTACCTTCTACGGCAGTACCGATGATTTACCTCCATTTGATGAATATGGGATGTCGGATAGAACCTACAGGTTTTTCAAAGGGCAACCCCAGTTTGCCTTTGGACATGGTTTGAGTTACAGCACTTTCGATTATCGTTCATTTGATATAGCACAATCCAGCGCAGATTCCGAGATAGCTTTTATCGCTTCGGTTGAGGTGAAGAACACAAGCAATTGCGATGGTGAAGAGGTCATCCAACTCTATGTTCGAGAACCCGAGATTGTTAGACCTCTTGATATTAAATCCCTTTGTGGCTTTAAGAAAGTGTTTATTGAAGCAGGCGAAACGAAAGTTGTGCAAATTCCTGTGACTCGGAAGGCGATACAACGTTGGAATGCTGAAACGGATGAATATGAGATTCACCACGGCGAATGGAAACTGTTTGTTGGTTCAGCTTCGGATGATATTCGATTGGGTGAATTGCTGAATTTGGAGTAGAGGAGATCTAGTTGTTTAGTCTCATACGCCAAAGGAACTCTCATTTCTGAACGGACAGGTGAAAAATCGGTTGTTCTGGGGGATGTGAGGGAATTTGCAATTTTCGTCTCTTCTCGATTGATGAAATTCCATCAATCGAAGCGTTTGTGATGATTCAGGGAAGTTGACGAAATTGAGTAGGGGTAGGGAATCTATCGTTATACCCAATTTTTGTTAACTCGGATAGGTTCTCGAAATCGTGAACGTGATGGAGAATAAATATATGCAGTGGTGTTTGTGCCGGAAGATCCTTGTTTGGATCAGCATGAGTATTGGTTTGGCAGGTGTGTCCTGCGTTGGAGCAGGGAATTCAGTAGATGGTGGATCGAAGGATTCGGAGACTGTCATTCGTGTTGTGCAATCAGCTAGGGTTGAGTCGATGCCACCTATAGAAATTCGAACGTTTCCGGGGGAGATACGAACACAGCGGCGAGTGAATCTTGGGTTTAATGTGTCTGGCGTTTTGGTCGAACTGCATGCGGACGAAGGATCGAAAGTGAAGCAGGGAGATCTTATCGCAAAACTGGACCCGAGGGATTTCCAATATCGTATGGATATGGCGGGTGCTTCATTTTTGCAGAATAGACTGGAATATGAGCGGCAGCAGGGATTGTTTGAGGATAAGGTTATCTCTCAATCTGATCTGGATCGAATTGAAGTCGGCTACATCAGTGCGAAGGCGCAGTACGATGCTGCTAAAAAAGCGTTGGAGGATAGTGAAATTCGGGCTCCTTTTGAAGGGATCATCGCCAAACGCTTTATTGAGAATTTTTCCCAGGTGAATTCCCGGGAAACTGTAGTAACACTGTATGATACTCGTGTATGGGAAGTCGTAGCAGATATCCCTGAAAATATCATCGTTACCGGAACGCGAGAGGACATAGAATTCATCAAGGTCCGTTTCAGTAATATCCCAGGTTTTGAACTGGATGCTAAGCTCTCGGAGTTTGGCATCGATCCCAATCCGGTGACTCGAACCTATACAGCGATATTTCAGTTTCCGCACCCGAAGGTTTATAACCTGATGCCCGGTATGAGTGTGTTGGTAGAAGTGGGCGTTAAGAACGATATGCCTTTTTCCCTCTGTCGAGTGCCAACAGTGTCTGTATTCACCGACGACGGTGAACACGATTTCGTGTGGGTGATACCAGATCAAGTAGGGAAGCCTGTTAAGAGGGCTATTAAAACCGGAAAGCTCGATGGAGAGTGGATCGAGGTTATCGAGGGGGTGGTGCCCGGAGAGCTTGTTGCGACTGCCGGGGTGTATTCGTTGAATACGGAGATGCAGGTGCGTGGGGTTGAAGTTACGATTATGGGATTGTCTCGATGAAACTAGTTGAATTTACCCTTCAAAACCGGGCTGCTGCCTGGATGATTATCCTCATCCTGCTTTTTGGTGGGTATAGTTCGTACGAAAAGATCGGACGACTAGAGGATCCGGAATTCACTGTAAAGCAAGCAGTGGTGATTACCCCGTATCCTGGGGCTGATGTCCACCAGGTGGAAACTGAAGTTACCGAGAAAATTGAAACCGCCATTCAACAGCTGAAGCAGCTTTATGAAATCACATCCATTTCGCGCCCCGGTATGTCCGTAGTGAAAGCGGAAATGAAGGAAAGTTATGGTAAGCATGACTTGCCGCAGATTTGGGATGAGTTGCGCAGAAAAATCCATGATGTGCGCGAAGATCTCCCTCCAGGAGTAAGAGAACCGATCATCGGGGACGACTTTGGTGATGTCTATGGTGAATTCTATGCGCTCACGGGCGACGGCTATGATATGCGGCAGCTCGAAGAAATCGCCAAGGATATCCGGTTGGAGTTACTGCGCTGCGACGAGGTTGGAAAAATCAGCTTCTACGGGGATCAGCAACAGGTTATTTATGTGGAAATTGATCGTGATCGATTGGCTTCCATGGGGCTATCACCGATGTTGATTGCGCAGGTGATTCACAATCAGAATGCAGTGGTATCCGGTGGCATGATACCTGTGGGACCGGAACAAATGCGGCTGGAAATCAGTGGCGATTTTGAGGATATCGATGCTATTGGCGATTTGATGATCGCAGATGCCAATACTGGCGCCAAGGTGATGCTCAAAGACGTAGCCCGGATTACAAAAGGTTTTTACGAGCCTGCAAACCAGTTGCTTTACTACAACGGACAACCTGCGATAGGCATCGGAATTTCAACCGTGTTGGGAGGGAACGTACTGGTCATGGGTGAATCGGTGAATGCTCAACTTAGGGAAATCCAAAAACGCCTTCCTGTCGGTGTTGAGATTCACACAATCGCCGATCAGGCAGCATCTGTTGAAAGTGCGGTTAATGGTTTTGTTCTGAATCTTTTGGAAGCAGTCGCGATTGTCCTGCTGGTGTTGATTGTTTTCATGGGATTCCGGCAAGGATTGATTATCGGTGTCATCCTTGTTTTGACGATACTTTCGAGTTTTATCTGGATGAAACTAGCGGGCATCATTCTTCAACGGATTTCGTTGGGTGCGTTGATCATTGCACTCGGGATGTTGGTGGATAATGCCATTGTAGTAGTGGAGGGCATCTCCATCAAAATCCAGAGGGGACTCTCCCGCCATGAGGCGGCATTGGCATCGGTAAAAGAAACGCAGTGGCCGCTACTGGGAGCGACGATCATCGCAATTTTGGCATTTGCCTCCATTTCATTATCCAATGACTCTTCTGGCGAGTTTTTGCGGAGCCTGTTCCAGGTGATCGCAATATCGTTAGGTATGAGCTGGGTGCTCGCTGTGACGATCACACCCTTTTTGTCAGTGCTTTTTCTCAAACAACCCAAGCAGGAGAAAGCTGCAAAAGATGTTTATGGGAATTGGTTCTTCCGGTCCTACCGCACGATTCTGGGTTTTGCCATCCGCTTCCGCTGGGCGACTGTAGCCGTGATAATCGCAATGCTTTTCACTGCATTTTATTGTTTCCGATTTGTTGATCAGAACTTTTTTGCCAATTCATCTCGACCCCAGTTTCTGGTGGGAGTGTTTTTTCCGGAAGGCACCCGAATCGAAGAAACGCGAGAGCGGATGCTTGAACTGAGTGATGCGATTTCCGATTTTGAAGATGTTACGGACATTTCAACCTTCGTAGGACAGGGTGCAATGCGTTTCATGTTGATTTATTCACCTGAGATGCCAAATCCGGCCTATGGGCAACTTTTGGTTTCGGTGGACGACTGGAGAAGCATCGCAAAGAAAATGCAGGAAATCCGAGAGTTCATTGCAAACGAACTGCCAAATGCAACCCCTCTGATCGAACCCTTCCGTCTTGGCACTCCGGGTGCATCGATTGAAGCACGAATTGAAGGACCTGATCCTGATGTTTTGTATCAAATCGCGGATCAATACATAGCCATCATGCGAGATCATCCGAATCTCGAATCCATCCGAAGCGATTGGGGAAATCGTGCCAAAAAAATTCACATTGAACTGTCCGAAGCCGCAGCAAAACGCTCCGGAGTAAGCAGGAAGGACGTAGCGCAGGCGATTGAAATGAACCGTACCGGATATGTGGGAGGAGTCTATTTGGATGGTGATCACCTATTGCCTATCATCTTCCGAATTCCTGAATCCCAGAGGGTAGGGGTGAAACACATTGAAGACCTTCAGGTTTGGAGCTCGGTATACCAGCAAATGCTTCCACTCGGGCAGATTGTCGAATCTGTTTCGATGGAATGGGATGTGAATGTAATCCATCGCTTCCAGCGTAAGCGTACGATGACAATTTCTACCAAGCAAATTGTTGGAAATACCGCCCCTGTTTTTGCTGAACTACGACCTTTGATTGAAGCGGTGGAACTACCTGAAGGTTATCACCTCGAGTGGGGAGGGGAGTTTGAAAGTCAGTCCGAAGCAAATGAGAAACTTGGGGCTAATATACCACTTGCGATGTTTGGAATGTTGTTTGTTTCGATCCTGCTGTTCAAAAGTTTCAGACACCCGTTTATCATCTTTTCAGGTTTGCCGCTGGCACTGATCGGAGTGGTCTCCGGACTGCTGTTGTTTCAGCAGCCTTTTGGGTTCATGGCTATGCTCGGTTTTCTGAGTCTTTCGGGCATGTTGATTAAAAACGAGATCGTATTGCTTGAGCAGATCAACATCGAGATCGCTGAAGGGAAAGCCCCCTTGATCGCAGTGTTGGACGCTTCAGTAAGTCGAGTGCGTCCCGTGTGTATGGCTGCATTTACCACCGTTCTCGGGATGATTCCGCTGATTTGGGATCCCTTCTTTGGGGCGATGGCTGTGACGATCATGGGTGGACTGACTTTTGCCACCGTGCTCACCCTCATCTACGTGCCGGTGTTATATACAATCGTCTACAGGGTGAAATACCAAAAATCCTGTGTTGCCTGATCGGAGAGGAATTTTTACATGAACATCTTTAAATTGGTTAAACCTGCAAAACGATTGGTTTTCTCGAGCTGTTTAGCTGGGATTCTTTCCATGTCCGCGTGCGCAGATATGGCGTTGAATATGGAGATTCCGGTGGGGTCGCTGACGATTGAAGAAGCCTTCTCGATCGCTCTTGAAAGAAATCCACGAATCGATGAAGTTGAGAGCCGCATCCAAAAAGCGGAAGCGCAGCTTTCTAAGGCAAAAACTTTCCTTTTCCCCAGCCTCAACCTAAATGCTGGATACCAAGCGATTACAGCCACGGACGAAGTGGATTGGTTGCAGAATGTGCGGGTAACCGAAAACCTTAACAAATTTAACGCCGGTGTAACGATGGGCTGGCGGATATTTGACGGATTGCGCAGTCTGCACTATCTTCGGGCTGCACGTAGTCAGCTGGTGGTAACCGAGTATTTGCATCAAGACGCTCAGCGAGTGTTGCTGGAACAAGTGGCTGGTGCATTTGTCCAATCGCAGCTGGCGGTGGAGAACATGCGGATTTCCCGGAGCAGTTGCGAGTTCAATGAACGCTTGTATCAGAACGCGCAGTTCCGTTATCGAAGGGGTGCAACACCAGAAGCGGACGTTCTGAATTTTTCACTGGCACTTACTCAGGCGAGGTCGAATTTCAAACGAGCAGAACGGGATTACAAAGTAGCTTGTTCTATTATCGCCCAGTTGTTAGCTTTTGAAAATGGAAAGCTCCCCCAAGGTCGGTTGCCATTGGTGGATATAGGGGACAAATTCGATGCTATTCCCAGCTATGATAGTGCTATCTCTTTGGCTCTCCAAAATCGGCCAGATGTTCAGGCGGCAGAGGAAGGAATCCGGGCGATTGAGCACCAGCGCAAAGGTGTAAAAGCAGCAGGATTGCCCAATGTGGATCTTGTGGGTGGGGTTCGTTACAACAAAGCCTTTAATTCCGGTCGAGGCAATCCTGATGAGAATGATCGAAACATCGGTGTCGTCATGAACTGGAACCTGTTCGATGGCGGCCGTCGAAAAGCAGAGGAAATTGAAGTGAAGATGCAACGCCGCGAGCTGGAGGCTCAATCTGCTACCCTGGAAGATTATGTTGCATCGCAGATTCAGCAAATTCTCACTGATCTTGAAACAACGCAGTTTCTATTGGAACAGCAGGTTCAGGCTGAGTCAGATGTGGTGAAAATAAGGGATTTTGTTGAAAAAGCCTATAATGCCGGATCTTCAAACATCACCCGTCTGAATGAGGTTCAGAATAACTGGGTTCAAGTTTCTGGCGCACTCGCGAGCATACGTTTGCAGCATCACCTCAATGAATTTCGACTCAAATCTACCACCGGCGAGATCCTTGAACCCTACTTGAGGAACGAAAGATAAAGATTAGCAAAATTCGAAATAGAAGGAGTTTAAGGGTTTATTTCCGCTGCTTTGTCGTAAAGGTATCAATTCTCTATGGGGTGATGTGTTGATGGCGGTGTAACAGCTTCGGGACTAGATAGTAAAGATCAATCACCTAATGATTAAATTTCATCATCCGGAACGATTGAAGAGGTTCCATTGTGTGGCATCAATGAGGGAGTAAAATGGTGGATTCATTGCTGTTACCCCGAATTTCTTATCATGAAGAAGTCTACATTTCTTTTCGCATCTGCGGTTATCTGTACTATTAACCTCGGCTCGTCTTTGGATGCTAAGCAGCTTCCCTTCCAGAATGCTTCGCTCTCGGTCGACACGCGGGTTGAGGATCTGCTTGGACGATTGACCCTTGAGGAAAAAGCATCTCTGATGTCTGGAGGCAGTTATTTCAACACAAAGGAGATTGAGCGCCTCGGAATCCCGAAAATCTGGTTTAGTGATGGCCCTGCAGGAGTTCGGGACCTTAGGGGACGATCATCGGTCGCTTATCCGGTGGGAGTCGGTCTGGGTTCGACATGGAATCCTCAGTTGGTCGAAGAAGTGGGCGCTGCGATGGGTAGAGATGCGAAAAAGCTCAATATATCAGTGCTTTTGGGACCCAACGTCAACATACAGCGAACTCCTTTGGCAGGTCGGAATTTTGAAGCGTATTCTGAAGATCCATACCTGAGCGGTATGATTGGCGCTGGTTTTGTGAAGGGAGTGCAACGTGAAGGCGTGGGAGCCAGTATCAAACACTTTGTTGGCAACGAGCAGGAACTCGAGCGTATGCGGGGAAGTTCAAACATCGATGCACGCACCCTTCGTGAAATTTACCTTCGTCCCTTCGAAATAGTGGTAAAAGAGGCTGACCCCTGGACGGTGATGTGTTCCTACAATCGTTTGAACGGAACCTATCTTTCTGCAAATAAGACCATGTTGACTGACGTTCTTAAGTACGAATGGGGATTTCAGGGCCTTGTAATGTCTGACTGGGGAGCAGTGCATGAGACAGTCGGAGCTGCCAACGCTGGCCTTGATCTGGAGATGCCAGGACCACCCAAATTTTTTGGTCCAAACCTTGTCGAAGCTGTCAATCATTGGCTAGTGGAAGAAAATACAGTGGATGAAGCTGCGCGAAGAATCTTAAGGCTTATCGTGAAATCGGGTGCCCTGGATGAGGAATCTGGTCGTGTCAGAGGGACTGAGTATTCTCTGGAAGAGAACCGTCAAATGTCCCGCGAGGTAGCAGAGGAAGGAATCGTATTACTCCAAAACAGAGATAATCTACTTCCATTGGCGAAAGAAAAATTGAAACGCATCGCGGTGATTGGACCCAATGCTGACATTGCTCTCATAGGTGGAGGTGGGAGCTCCCAAGTTATACCTACCCAATTGAAAACACCTCTGGAAGCACTTGAGCAATATCTTCAAGGAAGCGGGGTCGAAATAGAATATGCCAAAGGTGTTGATAATGACAAAAGACCTCCGTTCGCAAATGCCAAATTTATGAGCCCGACACTTGATCGAAAAGATAGAGGTCTGAAGGCTTCCTATTATGCGAGTGAAGACTTCTCGGGAGATATGAAATTTGAGGAAATAGACACTCGGTTCAAAAAAATGGGATTTGGAGCTGCTGTCTTGGTTGAGAATCCAAAAAGTCCGTTGTCGGTGCGTTGGGAAGGCTATTTTTGGCCCCCCGAAAGCGGAGATTACGAATTTGAATTTTCAGGATACGGTCGGGCCAAACTGAAGCTTGATGGCGAAGAGGTGCTTTCATGGGAGAACGACATGGACACGGCATCTACGATTGATGTACTAGAACATCATGAAGGAGCCTCCAGCCGCGTAGTGATTGAAAAAAACAAACCGGTGAAGATGGTTGTAGAGTATGTCAAAAAATCATACGAGTATTCCATTTTCAACTTCTCGATGCGCTGCCCGGCGGGAACCATTGCGCAGGCAGAAGCCCTTGCAAAGAAAGCTGATGTGGCTCTGGTTTTTGTGGGAACATCCACCACCAGTGAGTCGGAAGGCTATGATCGGGAAGATATGAAGCTCTACGGAGATCAGAACCTGCTTGTGGAAAAAATACTGGCAGCAAATCCGAACACGGTTGTGGTTTTATATAATGGTGCGCCATTGGAAATGCCCTGGTGTGACCGGGCACCCGCGATTCTGGAGGCCTGGTATCCAGGCCAGGAAGGAAACGATGCTCTTACCCGTATTCTATTTGGAGAAGTGAATCCTTCCGGGAAACTTGCGCAAACACTTCCTGTCCGCATTGAAGATAACCCCACTTATATCCATTACAGCGGTGGACGTGATGCCAACTATGGAGAGGGTGTTTTTGTCGGGTATCGTTACTACGAGAAGAAAAAAATTAACCCTCAGTATGCATTTGGCCATGGATTGTCGTACACGACTTTTGAATATGAAAACCTTGAAATTCCTGGACAGGTTCCGATGGGTGAAACTGTGAAATGCTCGGTCGAAATCATGAATACGGGTAAGATAGCAGGGAAAGAAGTTGTACAGGTCTATGTGGGTGATGTTGGGAAACGTGAAGTTTCTCGTCCAGTTAAAGAGTTGCGTGCATTTGAGAAAGTGAACCTGAAGCCAGGTGAACTGAAAACCGTTCACTTCGAGCTAAATCCCAGAGACTTTTCATATTATGATGTTCACTTGAGCAAGTGGGTTTGCGAGGTAGGGGATTACCAGATCCTTGTAGGCTCTGCATCCGATGACATCCGGGTGCAAGGAGAGGTTAGGATTGTGGAACGTTAAATCCCGGAAGGAGAAGGTAAGTTCACCTGAAGCCTTTTCTCGTTCTCTGTCAGTGAGGGTTCCAGATCGTGGAAATATCTGTAATTCCCAGAACTGAAGCCTTTTCACTAAGTGTGTAATAGTCTTTTCCGGGGTATACAATCCAGAGATGCTCAAGCTCGAGATCCTGCATCGCTATGGTCATGGATCGCGTGGTTCTTGGAGCGTCGGAGTATTTGAATTCGACTCCGTATCGCTTTCCATCCTGTTCCCAAAACAAATCAATTTCGGCCCCAGCCTGGGTGCGCCAATAATAAAAAGAGCTATCAGGTTTATTGGATATACGGATGATTTGTTCCAAGGCAAATCCTTCCCAAGAAGCTCCCAGTTTCGGGTGTGACTGTAGGGTTTCCTTTGTCGAAATAGACTGAAGAGAGTGGAAAATACCCGAGTCCCTCAAGTAGATTTTTGGGCTCTTGACCAGACGTTTGGATGTATTGGTAAACCAGGGTCTCAAGACGCGAACCATAAATGTACTTTCGAGAATATCCAGATAGTTGCGGATCGTATTATCAGAAATCTGAAGTGAACGTCCCAGTTCAGAATAGTTGATGACCTGCCCGTGATAGTGGCTTAGCATTATCCAAAACCGGCGAATGGTGGCCGCCGGTATTTGAATACCAAACTGAGGAATATCTCTTTCCAAAAAAGTGGAAATGTAATCTTCGATCCATTTTCGCGACAGAGTTTCATCGGGTGCCAGATATGCCCTAGGAAACCCTCCTCTCCACCACAATTGACTCCAGTTCTGAAGATCAATCTCATCCAAATTGAATCCGTTTAAATAGAGAAAAACGATTCGTCCGGCCAGTGTTTGATTTCCTTGCCTCATCAGATCACGGGAGGCACTGCCTAGAATGAGGTAGGTTGTTGATTCTTGTTGATCAGAGAGAACCCTCAGCAATGAAAAGATTTCTGGACGAAGCTGGATTTCATCGATGACCACCAAACCAGTGAGTTGTTCGAGCACGAGTTGGGCATTCTCAAGACGAGCCTGATCCCTTGGATTTTCAAGATCGAAGTAGTGATCATAGTTCACTTCCCTGCTGAGTGTTGTCTTCCCACATTGTCTTGGCCCAAGGATCGCAACGATAGGGCTGTAATCCAGGTATTGGTCCAACTTCGTGAGAATACGGGTCCTTTTTATTTTGTTTATTATACTTGAATAATCGAATATAAGATACGAATATACAAGTATAAAATGGTAATTCTTTAAATCCTCATCACTTGAGAAAGGATAGAGATCCAAAAAAGGAGCGGCTTTCCGACCGCTCCCTAAACCCACACATATTTCGATGCCAAAGTGTTTATTCGACCACAACTCTCACCCGCGAGAGGTTGAAAATCCGGGTGTAGTGAGAATCTGGATTGCACTCGCGTTGAGAAGTTACACGAACCACCGGGAAGTATGTGCCGGGGTTTGTAAAAGTGTGGGAGATATCGATACTGATTTCCTTGAGATTCGATTTTCCCGCTGGTAAATCAGCGTCAATCGGAAAATCACCAGTTCCTTCAACGTCGAACTCCACGTTTACAATGCACCCGGTCGATGGTGGTGTTGCAAGTTTGGCGGTAAACTTGACTGATTCTCCTACTTTGACAATTGCGAGTTCCCCTCCGTTGGCAGTTAGTTTTGCGGTAGGTTGAATGCCTTTCCGTTCGCTTGCTTTACAGGGAACTATTACCTGACCATTATTGATGGTGTAAGAAGTGGATTCTGGTGGGGTGATTCCCTTCTCAACCCAATCGCTGAGGTCCCGAAGTGCGTGTTGAAGCGCACCTTCGTAACTAACAACTCTTAGTGTGTGCTCAACTCCTGGTTCGTCACCGTGAAGGGCATGATCAGTGTAATACAAACGGAAATTATCATCGATTTTATCCCCGAGGTTTTTCTTCGCGAGGCTACGATACCAGTCTGCTTGCCAAGGGAAGGCTTCGCTGTCCCACAAGGATTCAACTACAATCATTTTACCTTCAAAAATACCGTTTTGAACGGAACCTGCTGCACCCATGAGGAAGAGTGGACCCAGGAGCATGGGGCGCTGTGGATAAATTGGTTTACCCTCTTCATCCCGGAATTGATCCCAAACCTTGTAGGACAGGTCAGGAACCTGGTGACGGTGATAAGTTTGGGCCGCCAGGAAATTGGAGTTATCAACTTTCACGGCATCACCTTTTTTAATTTTTTCAACAGTGGCTTTATCTGCAATGCCAAATACGATCACGTCGTCAACGATTCTTGCGACATTCAGTCGTGTTCCTTCGATTGCACCGGAGTTGAAGAAAATGTCACCACCCATGAAATTGCATTCTGGAGGTGTTCTTTCGAGTTTTAGCGCGACGATGCGGTTGGGGTTTTCACCTGCGGGCACTTTAAAGGCAGTATCGACCCCTCCGCCGGTTTCCCCTTTGGAGGCATCCAGATTGATCCTCTGCTCGTAGGCTTCTTTGAGTGAAATTAGTGATTCAACCTTTGTTTCAAATTGAAGCCTGTCTTCCTTGAAGCTCTCGGGATGGTCATACCCGTAGTAACCGGGTTTAGTCCAAAAATCGGTGAAATAGGTTGGATCGGCCATCAAAACTCCCTGATACAGTGCTGAAAATCCATGCACTCCCATCGTTTTATATGGAAACCAGCTTTTGGGAGGGAAACCCATTTGTGTCACTTCTTTAAATGCAGAGGCTTCCTCCTCTGTAAGCCCTGCGTAGGGGTCACCACTTCCACCGGGTTCGATGGCATCGAGAATCTGAGGGAATTTATCCCAGAGGATGCGCATGGCATGCATGCGAACACTGAATACATTCGGGATCGCCATGGGGGATCCCATTACATATGGAACGGCTCCATCCCAAACGCCCCGAGTATTCTCCATCCCGCCAATCGTCCGGTATGCACCGCCGCTGCCCCCGTAGTAATATCCGTAGGGACGTTCACAATCGTAAATAGCCTGAGCGACTACCCTTGAAAATTGGGCGGCAGCAGCATTTGCTCTATATGCAGTGATACTTTGATCTTGGCCCGGAGCACCAGCATGAGACAAATCCATGTCGGCGCCGCCATTTGTCTCCACGAAATAGGCGCCGCTATCCATAGAGAATCCGATTTTGTTATATGGTCCATCCGGGATTTTTTGGGCCAGGTTCTCGCTGATTGGAAAAGGGGTCACATGTTGGAAAAAGTGTCCTTGATACTGTTCCTTTTCCGGGAAATAGAAGGAGAATCGAGTTCCGGTATTATTGAATCCGCCATGGACATACCGGTGGTGAATCGGTTCGTTTCTCCATTCATCTACATCAATGTAAGGGGATTTGAATACTTCATCCTCGATCGTGAATCTACTGGCCAAAGCTTCGCTCTGTTCGACAAGACTTTTGGTTTCTGCATGAGCTGAACCAAATAGCGCTCCACAGAGAATGATGTGAATAATTGGAATTTTCATTAAAATTTAGGATTTAGGGCCAGATTAAGTTGTTGAATGAACCACTGCTCTAACGTGATTCATTTCAATTATTGAACGGATCTGAAAAGCATCTCAATGAAGTCATCTGATGAGATTTCATCACGATCCACCATCTTTTTTGACATTGTAATGATGAAAAAACATCATCCGAAACCATTGCGTTTTTCCCGAATTGAATGAGATCTTATGGTTGTTTCTGATTCTTGAACTCTTTCTTATTAATAAGCACAACACGAGCGAACCATCCTGTTTTGCATTCAGAGGCGGATGCAGAGGTTCGGTTGATATTAGAACAAGATTATTGCAATTAGACTTAAATGGGATATTCAACTTATGGAATGAAGGTTTTGATTGTTGAGGACCAGACAATGGTTCGGGAATTGCTTGTGTTGGCATGTCAGTCAATTTTTGACATAGATTCAATCTTCCAGGCGGCAGATGGTGCTGAGGGGCTTGAACAATGTAAGGAAGTAAAACCCAATCTGGTCATTTTAGACTTGGAATTACCTGATAAAGACGGACTCGATCTACTTCCAGATTTAAGAAAAACTCAGCCGGGAATCAAGGTTATCGCGTTATCATCCCATACCGATGAAGTAACTGTCCACCGCGTCATTCAGTCCAACATTGAAGGATTTGTCGACAAAAACGAACAACCCATCGAAATGCTCAAAACGGCCATTAGCTCTGTCATGGATGGTCGTAGATATCTATCGCCTGTTGTGCGGAGTGTTTGGAAAAAACTGGTGGAAGAAACTGCTTCTTTTAACAAACTGCTGTCCGATCGTGAACAAGAAATTCTCGCCTTGATTGGGCGAGGTTATACAAATCAGGAAATATCTGATATTGTTGGGCTCAAAGTAGTGACCGTGCAGAACCATCGCTGCAATATCATGTCGAAACTAGATTTGCATAGTACTTCTCACCTGATCCGTTATGCGATGGAAAAAGGATTTACGCGGTTGAAGTCATTTTCTGAATAGTGAAATAAGATTGCATCGACTCAAATTGAGTTGAGGAAACGCAAGTTTCTCGAAGGAAGTCGATTTTCTCCAAACGACTCATGTTTGGATGCCGTGTTTTGGTGAGCTTCTTTAGTGTTTTGCTGCCCAAGTAATAGAGTCTTTTGGTTACGGGCCCTATCTTCAATGAAAGTTGATATGATGAAATTTCATCAATCGCAGGTATGGTATGTTCTGCAAAAAGGATTTTACGATTTTGATCATGCTCCCATTCCGTTCATCAATTTTTCCAGTGGAATCTTTGGTGATCGAGTTTTGAGGCTGTGGCTTACTTGATTATTAAGGACAAACTAGACTTAAACGTAATCAGTAGGCCCGATCAAATCCCAAAAATTAAAACTTAATCTGTTATCATGAAAATAAAGCAACTACGCTTCTTTTCGAGTTGGTTAGTTCTTTCGCTAGCTTTCTCCGTGTTTACGACATCTGCGCAACAAATTTCAGATGACTTGGATGACGATTCCGAGTATCTGGATGATGATATCTATATCTTGAGTGATTACGTGGTTACCGGAACGCTGATTCGGGGAGTGGTTCCTGTGGGTTCAGCTTCGCTTGATGTTGAGATGGACGCCATTGACGCCACTGCCGCCTCAAGTGGTTCAGAACTCTTGGCGAGTCTTCCTCAGGTAGGTAATTTTTTCAATGACATACCTACAAAAAATCTCACAGTTCCAAACGCGGTTCAGGTTGCAACTCCCAATCTTCGGGATTTGCCTGGTGGTTTGGCTTCAGGTGCCTCCACATTGGTTTTGATCGATGGACAACGGGTTGCAAGTGTCGGTGTAACTCAAAGCGCGATCGACCCTGACATTGTTCCGATGGGTGCCCTCGAAAGAGTTGAAATTATGCCTGATGGAGCCTCCTCACTGTATGGTGCGGATGGTATAGGTGGTGTTATCAATTTTATCACAAGGAGAAGTTTTGATGGTGTGAAAATCGATGGGAGTTATGGTGTGGCCGACAACTACTACAACACCGATTTTAACATTATTGTAGGCGATGATTGGGGGAAGGGATCCGCCTATGTTTCTTATTCCTATTCTGCTAACAGCGACATTCTTGGAAAGGATCGGGATTGGATTAAACGTATGGACTATACCGGTGATACTCCAGTGCCTCAGAGCACAGAGACATCACTTCCTAATGTGGCAACTCCAGACGTTCAAATCTATCTCCCTGACTACAATTTCTGGCTGACAATTGCAGAAGGCACGAATTATCCAATGACCGGTGTTGGTACTTATGGTGCAGCTGGAGAATATAACCGTGAAGATGCTTTGGACGAGGTTTCAATTCTTCCAAATGTAGAGCGTCATGGTTTGTTTGGTAGCTTCTATCAGGAAATCAGCGAAAATTTCAAGGTAGATGTCCGTGCATTCTATTCGGTCAGAGATAGCGAATCCGCCAATGGGTCAGGAAGCGGAACTGTCGCAGTTACTGCAGACAATCCCAATTACGTAGAGATTCCCGACGCTCCTGGAGTGGATCACAATGTTTCTTTCAGCTTTGCTCCTCTTTTGGGGTATGACGTGTTGGAAGGAAGTTCCCATTATGATGTGTTTGGGCTCAGCGTAACTGGCACGCTTGAAATTAACGATAATTGGCAACTCAAGACGCTGGTCAATTACAGCAAAAGTGCTTCCGAGTATGAAAATCAGGATTTAAATCCAACACTGCTCGCTGGTTACGCTGCTTCAGGAGATATTAATCCCTACAACATCGCTGCTTCCAGTAATGTTTCCGCCGCACGAGAAATTGCGAACTGGGCCCTAGCGGGAGAATCAGGGGATGAGCTTACGACGTTTCGCTCAATTCTTGACGGTTCTCTTTTTCAACTGCCTGCTGGTGAAGTCAAGGTTGCTATCGGATACGAATATATGGATGACGATTACAAGCAAAGGTACGGCACCCAAACAATTGGGTCACTCAACCAACTTGATTTTTCCAGCTACTCACGGAACACCCACTCTGGTTTTAGTGAACTGAGCATTCCGTTGGTGAACAGCGATAGTGATATTACTGGAGTCTATGCACTCGATCTTTCGATTTCAGCACGCTATGACAAATACAGTGATTTTGGAAGTACCTTTAATCCTAAGTACGGACTAACACAAACCTATCGATTGGTTTACTTTGAGGGGGAACTGGGGTACGTCTTTCAACGCTCCCACACCTGTTGACCAGCTGGGTTCACTTCGCAATACTATTGGAGCATATCCGTTTGTGGCTGCTGCCAAACCGGGTGATACTCCTCCCGCAGGTGCCTATACGATTGCTTTGATGGGGTCGGGTAATGATCTCCAGCCACAGGAAGCGGACACTTGGTCTGTGGGTGCAGATTTTGAAGTTCCTTTTGTCGAAGGTCTCAATGTAAGTGTTACCTATTACAACATTTTCTTCAAAGGAACACTCAATCGTGCCCCTGTTTTTAATGCGCAGCAACTGTTTGATTATTATCCGGACTTTGTCGTTTTGAATCCAACGGCAGAGCAGATTTCTGAATATGCTGGTTATGCTGCTTCCACGGGAGGTCCAGCGATAGTTGAACCCTATTTGGACGGTTCTCCAGTGGTGTATCAGTTACTCGACTATCGTCTTTCAAATTTGGGGAATTCGAAATTGGATGGACTGGATATTTCAATGATGTATTCAAGAAAGACCGGTTTTGGAGGATTCGATGCAAGAATTTCTGGTAATTTTTACCTCAGTCGAGACACTCAATTGAGTGACACTGCTCCCTTCACTGACGACTATGAGACGGGTTCCAGTCAGTTCCGTGGATTGGCTGCAATTGGTGTAGATGTGAATGGAGTATTCAGAGAAAACAGTGTGTTCCGAGTAGAAGCCAGATTGCAACATTCTGCGGGTTATGATGTATTGCGAACAGCTGCATTACCACAGGATAAGTTAGATGATTTTAATGTGGTGGATCTCTATTTCCGCTACGATTTTAATGGAACCGGATACCTTGAAGAGATGAGTCTTTCCTTGAATGTTAAAAATGTTCTGGATGAAGAACCTCCTGTTTTAAGAGCAACCGGTGGCAATGGATACGACAATGGATTTACCCTTGGTCGCCAAATCATCATGGGGATTTCCAAACGATTTTAGGTTTCCGATCGCAAAAATTTAATTCTGTAGGGGTGAATATGACTCCTTAGGAATGATGCACTCAGCGAAGGACGATGGTTATCCATCGTCCTTCGTTAATTTCTGAATACATGTGAGTATGCTCATTTTCAACTAAACGAATGCTTTTATGAATGAACCTCTATGTTATCCAAAAATCGAGGTGGTAACGCTTCGATGTGAAGGTCTCACTTCTGCCAGTCAGATAGAAACTCTGAATCCAAGATTCTCCTGGAAACTTTCCGATACAGGTGGCACGCGTGGTCGCATGCAGAAGGCATTCGAGTTAAACCTGTGGGAAGTCGATTCTAATGGGAATGAGATGGGATATTCCTTCTCAAGTAGCACCGTAAACTCTTCAAAGTCCCAGTGGGTTTTGTTGGAAGGTCTTTCTATTAAATCTCGTTCGCTTTACGCGTGGAAGGTCAAAATATGGGATGAGCAAGGTCTGGAAAGTGATTGGAGTGAAATCCACTCATTTGGAACAGGATTATGCGGAGAAAAATGGTTCACTCCATGGATCGGCGATGGACGACACCTTCGGACCTTCGAAACGGCTCCAGCTCGACATTTCAGAAAGTCTTTTATGCTCGAGGCGATGCCGGTTAGAGCAAGGCTCTACCTCAGTGCAATGGGTTTTGTGGAACCTTGGATTAATGGCTCAAAAGTAACGGAGGATCTATTTATTCCAGGATGGCCCGATTTTCGTACCCGTGTGTTTTATTGTGCATATGATGTCAGTCATTTACTCGAATCGGGGACGAACATTTTGGGAATTATCCTGGGTGATGGATACTACAGCGGAACCATGATCCCCGGGCACCAGTATGGGGTTGAAGCTAGGTTTTCGGGTTTTCTAGAATTAATAGATTCCGCCGGAAACAAAACGCAAATATCATCGGACGACTCCTGGAAATGGACCGATCAGGGGCCGATTCTGCTGAACTCGATTTACGATGGTGAAACCTATGATGCGAGCAAGGAATTGAGAGGGTGGTGTGACTCCAATGTTTCTGATGATACAGGCACTGCATGGAAAGATGTGGTTGTGAGTCAGGGCTTGCATGGAGACATGATGCACATGGCATCCACTGGTAGAATTGCTGAACCCGTTCGGCGGCAGGAGACTATTCTGCCAGTTTCTTTAAAAAAGATCGGGGATCAGAAGTTTTTATATGACTTTGGGCAAAACTTTGCCGGTTGGGTGCGTTTGAAAATAAAAGCAGAGCGTGGAAATGTCGTTAGGATGCGGTTTGCCGAAATCCTGGAAAATGATGAGCAAATCCATACAGAAAATCTGCGCACCGCGAAAACAACCGCTACCTATATTGCAAAAGGAGAGGGTATCGAAGAGTGGGAACCACTTTTTACTTATTTCGGATTCAGATATGTTGAGCTTGTCGGAGTGGTGGAGCCTCTCGTAGATGGGCTAACTGGGATCGCAGTTTATGCAGATCTAGAAGAATCAGGATATTTTGAATGCTCGAATGATTTACTGAATAAGTTATGGAGTAACACCCTCTGGGGACAAAAAAGCAACTTCCTCGAAGTTCCTACGGATTGCCCACAGAGGGACGAACGCGTTGGGTGGACAGGCGATGCACAAGTGTTTGCACCCACTGCGCTGTATAACATGAGTTGCGGGAATTACCTGAGGCAGTGGCTGTATTCGGTAAGAGATGGATTGAGAGATGATCCGCTAAATGGTGGTGTTCCCGATATGGCTCCGTATACAGGTTTTTTTCATGGAAGCGCAGGCTGGTCTGAAGCTTTGGTTTTGGTCCCGTGGGCAGTGTGGCAGCATACTGGAGATCGAAAGATACTCGAAGAGAATTTTCCTGCGATCACACATTTGATGGAACTAATGGGAAATGAGGCTAAAGACGGGATCCGAAAATCACCCGAATCCTATGGCGATTGGCTCTCCCCGGGATACGAGCGGGGGCACTACCCTCCTCGATACGAACTCATTGCAACCGCCTATTATGCTCATGCAGCGGACCTGACTGCTCGGATGGCTGATGTTTTGGAGAAGCCAAAATTGGCACTCCACTATAATTATATTTTCGAGCAATCCCGTCGTGCATTCAGAAAAGCCTATTTCAAGAGAAACGGTCGATGTGTTGACGATTTCCAAACCAGTTACTTGTTGGCAATTGGATTTAATCTCCTGACGGATGCATTGAAGCAAAAAGCGGTAACACACTTGGTTCGCACATTTAAACAAAAAAACAAACATCTGGCGACCGGATTTCTAGGGACTCCCCTGATCAATTCTGTCCTAACCAGTATCGGGGAAACCGATTTAGCTTACGATGTATTGCTTCAAAAAAGCTACCCGGGATGGTTGTTCTCGATCATGAATGGCGCAACTACAGTTTGGGAGCGATGGGACAGTTGGACGCCGGAGCATGGATTTCACAAGGATGGCATGAATTCCTTCAATCACTACGCTTATGGTTCGGTGGTGAAGTGGCTTTACGATACAGTTGCCGGATTAAAACAAATCTCCGAATTTCCAGGATGGAGTCATTTCAGAATAGAACCCAAACCTGGCGGTGGTCTGACGCATGCAAAAGCTCAGGTTCAGACTCCCTTCGGCCGAGCGGTCTCTTCATGGGAAAAAGAAGGCAACAGATTTCAGCTAACAGTCGAAATCCCTCCGAACTCGACTGCTGAGGTCGTGTTGCACGTGAGTGATCCTGGAGTTGTTCAAATAAATGGCGTTTCGTTGATGAAATATTCCTATGCGAATTTGAAACAGTTTTATGCTGAAACCGTCATCTTTGACCTGCCAAGCGGTGAGTATTCGGTATCAGTCTGATTCTGGGGAAGTGTTGGTGATGAAATTACATCAATTATCGGGGTGGCTCTTTGCAGAGAAAAACGAAGTTTAGAAGCATCAAAGCAGTCGTGCCTGTTTAACCATTGCCCAATCATTTCTAAGTTAAAAAACAAATTTCCGAATCATGGACTCTTTTGCTCATCATACAAAGAACACACCTGAAAAAATAACAAATGAACAGTGGAAGTGGTCTATATTGGCCGGGATGGCTTCGTATCTCGACGCAGGATCCATCGTGGCTCTTGGAGCCGGGTTGTCCTTGTTTCAGGAAAATCTGTTACTGACGGACTCTGAAGTTGGCATGCTTGCAGCGATTGGACCCAATGCGTTTGGATGTGCGATAGGGGCGATTATTGGGGGATGGTTAGGTGATAAACTGGGACGGAAACGTATCTACAAATGGGATCTGCTGATTTATGCCGCAGGCGTGCTTTGTGTCGCTACTGCAGTGAACCCCTTAATGTTATTCATGGGAGTTTTTGTTGTTGGTTTGGCGGTGGGAGCTGATGTTCCGACATCCCTGGCTGGCTCTAGTCGGGGAGTTTGCCCCTCCCAAAGCTCGGGCTAAGCTTTTGGGTTTCACTCAGGTTGCCTGGGGTCTAGGGCCAGTAGTCGTATTGTTGATGGCATTGGTTCTATCGCCCCTTGGTTTGCTTGGGATCCGAATTTTATTCCTGCACTTGTTTGTAGTGGCCATTGTGACCTGGGCTTTACGTAGAGGTCTCAAAGAGTCTCAAAAATGGAAAGATGCTTCGAAAGCTGCGCCGATAGCGGCTCGCAAAATCGGTCTGCTTTTTCGAGGAGCCAACCTCAAAGCACTGCTTTGGACGGGGGCGATCTATCTGTTTTGGAATCTTGCTGCTGGTACATCCGGAGTCTTTACCCCTTACATCATTCGGAAGCTGAATGCCGGGGACCAAGCGGTCAGCGTTGGCATATCAAGCATCACCTTCATCGTTTCTATTATTGTGACGGTTTTAGTTTTCATGCGTTATTCCGATCGTAGTCATGGCGCTAGGAAATTTCTCTGGGGGCTGGGTTCCGTGATGCAGATTGTTGCCTTCGGACTATTTTTGGTATTACCGTTTAACATTCCTGTAATTGTTTCAAACGCATTACTTTTTGCTGCAGGTGCTGCTTTGGCTGGTGAAGGATTTTATAAAGTTTTCAGTCAGGAGCTTTTCCCAACGATGCTCCGTACTACCGCTCAGGGGATTACGTTTGGTACCGCTAGAATGATCCTGGGGATTTGGAGTATTTTCGTCCCAATCCTCGCAAAAACAGGGATCTCCACTGTTGCTTTGCTACTGGTTGTTTTCCTCTCGATTAGCGGATTTATCGGATTTTTCTTTATGCCGAACACGTCAGGCAAGACACTCGAGCAAATCGAGTCTGAGCGACGTTAGCTTGCAAAACTGGGATCGTTATCCGCTTTTCAACTTTGCACTCAGGTGTCTTGGGTTTTGGTATCAATCGACTCCGCTGACAGCGTGTCAAACTGAGCGGATAATTCGACGATTTTGATTTTCAAAAGTCTGGCTTCCGAAAAGACGCTTGCCGTGCAGTCCTGCCATGATTGCTCAATTTCATCTCGGGCGGCGAGCATCAGTTCCTTTGAAGCGGCGTTCAGCGCAGTACCGTTTACGAGTCCCGAATGTGACCTTAAACGATGCGCGACTCTGGCAATGCTTTCAGCGTTTTTACTTCTGATGGCGCTGTGTAGCGATTCAAGCTCTTCATCTAGAGTGTCGAGATATCGGTCGACAGCATTGTTGGATTGTTCGGGATTCGCGAAGGAATAATCCGAAAACGCAGTCAGCGATATCTCGTTTTCGGATGTTTCTGTTTGAACCGAATTATTGGAACCTTGGGATTCTTTTTCTTCCGTAATACCACCTCGACGTCTCGACCATGCTTCCTGTAAAATCCTTTTGAGTTTTGTAGAATTGAAAGGTTTCAGCGCAAAACTATCCATTCCCGCTTCCAGACATTTTTGTCGAATGGTATCATTCTCGTGAGCTGTTGTTGCAATAATGACACTCTGGTGGGTGTTCGGGTGCTGTCGAAGCAACAACGCAATTTCTCCTCCATTGAGTCCTCCGGGGAGTTCCCAGTCCAGAAAGACAACTCCAAAATCATGCTCGTTCGCGATAAGAAGCACTTCATTGGAATTTGATGCGATGAAAGGCTCATAACCCAGCCTTAAGCTTATCCCTCGAAGCACCTCCTGATTGTATTCCTGGTCATCCACGATAAGAGCTCGCTTGACGGGTGGTAGGCGAACGATGATGGATGGATTGGCCAATTTGTGATTATCCAGTTTCTTCGAGGATTGAAGTGCAACTTTCAAAATGAACTCGCTACCGTTTTGTTCGGAGCTGATGAGGTCAATGCAACCACCAATCAACTCAGAAAGTGTTTTACATAAAGCCAGGCCGAGGCCAGTTCCCACATTTGAGCAATTACTGGCTCTTTCACTTCGATAAAACTTGTTGAAAATGAGCTTCTGTTCTGAATCCGGGATTCCCGGTCCATCGTCTTTTACTGAAAATGTCAGTTCCTGATTCCCTTCGTCGATGGATTTGGAGGAAACGGATACAAGCACCTTTCCGTTCGGATTGTACTTGATCGCATTACTAATGAAGTTTTTGAGAATCGTGCGGATCTTTTCCGGATCACCAATGAACCATTCATTCAAGTCTTTTTCCACGATCAAGGATAGTCTTACAAATTGCTCTTTTGCCTGAAATTCATACATTGCAATGAGATCCTCCATCATTTCCAGGACTGAAAATGCGGTTTGGTGGATTTTAACGTAACCATATTCCAGTTTAGCAAAACTGAGAATGTCTCCAAACACTTGTTTGAGCTGTGAAGTTGATCGAAGCAGCGAACCTGCCAGGCGTTGTGCTTCCGGGTCGAGCTTTGTGTCGTGCAGAAGATCTACCAGATTGGCAATGCCGTTGAGGGGGTTTCGAACCTCATGGCTTATCACTTCCAGAAATTCGTTGCTCGCTGTGTTGGCGCGGGCAAGCTCGATAGTTCTCTCCTCGACAAGATGATTGAGTCTTCGATTTAGGTTGTTCAGATGGATTTCCCGAAATCGGAGTAACAGGTATCCCATTAGAAGAAACAGTGTGATGTAAATGGCATACGCCATTGGATGCAGATACCAAGGCGACAAAATCCTGAAGTTCAGCAGATTGGTGGGGCCTGTTTGAGAAAACTTGTCGATGGCTCGGAATTCGAGCGTGTACTTTTGAGGCTTGAGACCCGTGAATCTCAGAAATGAATCAGAAGTAGCTGTTGTCCACCGGTTGGAGAAGCCTAATATTCGGTACACTATGAGGTATTTGTCGGTGATGAGGTTTTTGTTTCCCTCGATCTGAAAACGGATCATTTTGGTGTTTGAACTAAAAATCATGCGATTTCCGTTGAGTTTTTCAGCATGCAAATTGTCATTGATTTTTACGTTTTTAATGTGGAGCTTTGGGGGTTTGGAAAGCTTTCTTTCTTCGGTTGGCCTGAATGCCAATACAGCTGCTTGTCCTGCCACCCAAAGAGTTGGATTGTCCCCTTCTATGAGGGTAGCTGAGTATATTTTTCCGATCTGATCCAATCCTTCCACCTCGATCGGTTGGCAATTGAGTTTTCCACTGTCTTCGTTGTAGGTGATTTCGGCCATGCCCGGATTATCGAATAGCTGATTCCTGATTATCCAGTAAGGAGTCGTTGTCGAGTCGGGCTTCGTCACGGGTAATGCATGAATTCCCTCAAGATTGGAAAGCTCGAAGGCGGCGTTGCTCCGGTTGAAGAGAAACACTCCTCGCGAAGACAACAGGCATAGCTTGTCTTCCAACAAAGCCAGACGTACCCGCCCAAGGTTCGGTGGCAGCTCTTCACCCGGTTGAAAGTGGTGTTTGATTTCAAATGAAGGGGATCCATCTAATTCGCGGTAATTGATACAAAACACCCCAGTCTCGATGGTGTTGATCCAAATCTCATTTCCATTAGTCACGACTACTGAATTTGGCGTCGCTTTAAGGTCTATATCTGTGAGAAATACCCTGTTGCTATCTACCTCATTGGGTGATATCGCCCTGAGCTTTCCATCGTCAAAATAGAGCAACTCGAACATTTTTGAAGGAGAGGGTACGATTTTACTGATAAAGCCTGGTGCAACGAGATCAGGTGAATCGTCTTTATCGGTCTTTAAATAGAGGCCACCACCATTGCTGCTCAGCCAGAACTGATCGTTATTGACATATGTCTCAGCCATAGGAGTCGGAAATTGAAGGATTTCTGTCAGCTGAAATTTGTGGGTTTCTATGCTATCGAATGTTAGCTCTTGAAGCGATTTTTTTGAGATGAAATGGATCTTGTCCCGGAACAAAGTGATCGAGAATGGAGGCGAAGTATTTGTTTCTTTGCTGTGCCTGAAAATTGAAGAAGTAGAATCGACCTTGTATCTACTGATTCCTTCCACGAAGCCCATCCATAATTGCTTGTTTTCACTATCGAACCAAATCGAAGTGATGGCATCGCTTGGTAGTTCTGTCGCTACGTTGATTTCCTGAAGAATTTCTCCCTCCAGATTGAAAATGACGACACCTCCCAATGACGTCCCTAATGCGATTTCGTCTTTACCGAGATAGGCAACACGCCATGGGGCTAGATTCTTGATGCGGGAAGAAATAGGCTCTAATAACGCCCAACTATTTCCATGTTTTTTATATACACTTTTTGCAGTGCCCAAAAGGACTTCGTTCTCAATTTTCAAGAGCCAGGAAATCAGTTCATTCTCAGGTAGCGAATCCAAATCATACAGTAGTGATGGACCCGATTCGTGCATTTCATAAATCCCCTGGTTCCGATCAATGATCCAGACATTATTGCCATCAGAGGAGCTGCGTATAGCCATACTGCTTTCAAATTCCCAGGACTCAAATCCCATATCTCTCAATCTGATGACATGATTATCACCTATGAACACGAGTCCATTTTTACTCATAAAGATGTCCCAAATGCGGATGTGGTTGATCCCCAGTGCTCTGAGATCCTCTATGTTCGAGATATAAACCCAATTGCCGTTCAAATCTTTTTCCAAGTGACCGATTTCGGTATTACTCCCAATCCAGAGTCGGCCTTTTCCATCGTAATGGAGCGCCCTAACCGTATAAATCTCCGATGGGAGCTCGATTTCCGAAAGTTCTTGCCCATCGAATAAAAAGAGATCTTCTGCCCCAACCCACATTTGACCTTTTTCTGCATTTTCAAATGACCACACTTCACCTTTGTGTCGGTATGCAGGGATTTCAAAGGTTTCGATGATAGGATCTCCCTTAGTTTCAGGAGGCTCGTTCGCATACAACACATTCGAGTTTTCCAACACAGCTACAACAGTGAAGAAGTGGAAAAGCAACCAAACGGGGTTATTGATGTGATGAAATTTCATCATGAAACGGTTTTGAAGAGCGAGCAGCTTTGATGATTGGTGTATCCTACACCCCGTCGTTTAATAATTCCACTGAAAAACTTAGTGATGTACAGGATTGTTGTTTTATTTAGAAAACAGTGTAGTCTGATCATGCTAAATTCTAGTGGAATTCTCTTATTTCGCATCTCATCATACTAATGCCGTTTATGTCATCATTCAGTGTAGTTTAATGGGTGTAATATAAAGAATCTAAAACGGATGATGGGAAATGGTTTTTAAGAAACTCCAGATCAAAAAATAGACCGTTCATGAAGAATAATTGTTTTTCTAAACTTCTTATCATCCTTTTGTCAGTGATAAGCTTTCAGGCTGCAGCTGTTGAAAAATCGCGCTATATTGTGCTTACGGATATTTCCAACGAACCCGATGACGAGGAGTCACTGGTTCGATACCTGGTGTATGCGAATGAGTTCGACACAGAGGGGTTGATTGCGACCACTTCGACTCATTTGAGGGAGACCACCAGAGAAGATTTAATTCGGAGACAATTGGCTGCCTATGCAATGGTGAAACCGAATTTGGACATTCATTCTGGCGGATTTCCGGATGTCGATTCCTTGAGAAGCGTGACCTGCACTGGACAAACGGGCTATGGGATGGAGTTTGTTGGAAAGGGCAAAGGCTCTCCGGGTTCAAGGCGAATTGTTGAAGCCGTTGATCGCAACGATGTTCGACCATTATGGATCGGTATTTGGGGAGGAGCAAATACGTTAGCTCAGGCTTTATATGATGTTCGGGAGTCTCGGACTACTGAGGAAGTGCAGGAATTTGTTTCAAAAATTAAAGTATACAGTATTTCAGACCAGGATGATGCGGGTCCTTGGATCCGGAGAGAATTTCCTGGTTTATTTTACATCGTGAGTCCGAGTGCTCCACATTGGTTGGAGTACTACAAAGCAACCTGGATCGGAATTTCCGGTGAACGAAATGGGGTGGGTGTTTATCACAAATTTGATATGGTTGACAATCCATGGTTGGAGCAACATGTGATGAAAAATCATGGTCCGCTTGGTGAACTTTATCCACCCCTTAAATACATTATGGAAGGTGATACTCCTTCCTATTTGGGTTTGATCAATCGTGGATTGGGATGGGAACAAAGCCCTGCAAACGGCGGTTGGGGTGGGAGATACACCTACTTCCAAGTTGCTGGTGAAAGCCATCCCATTTGGACAGAGACGACCTTCAGCAGAGACAGTGTCACGTCTGATAATGGTCGTTCCGAAACTTCATCTCATGCGACCATCTGGCGTTGGCGTGAGCATTTTCAGAACGATTTTGCTGCACGAATGGATTGGTGTGTTGCGGATTCATTCGAAGCTGCAAATCATAACCCGATTGCTGTTCTGAACGGGGATACTACCAAGAATGTACTGACGGTTTCCGCGAAGTCGGGATCGACGGCAATCTTGTCAGCCGACGGATCGGGTCCTGGAGACGATAATCAGACGATAAGTTATAACTGGTGGATTTATGATGAAGCAGGAAATACGAGAGGAGCCCAGTTATTGGAAACCAAAGGAAGTCGTACCACGGTTTACATCCCGGAACATCTGGAACCCATTAACCCCTATACGCCTGCGAATGAAGTGCATGTGATTCTGGAAGTAAAAGACGATGGCATCCCGAATCTAGTCTCTTACAGAAGGGTGATTCTGAAGGTGAACTGAAGGGCGAAGTGACCTGACCGAATGTGATCGCCCATGCTAGTGGAACCATGGGAGATTAACGCTGGATGATGAATTTTCATCAGTAACCGTGGTTGCTGCCAGAAGCGATATTTAATCCGCTTTTTATGCGTTAGTCTCATTTGCGAGCCTATTTCGATAGAGAATGGAACAGTCGAAAGTTTTGTCTAGTGAGTCATGCCTGTTCGACGATCTAATTAATCTGTAACCCCTGATATTTTGAATAATTTACCCGATAACAACGAAACCGGAAAACTGAGTGTCTTTGAGAAATTGGGGTTTGGAGCAGGTGATCTTGCATCGAATCTTCTGTTTCAGACATTTAATATGTTTTTGCTTTTTTTTTACACCGACGTTGTGGGATTGAGCGCAAAATCCATTTTCTACATTTTTTTGGTAGCGAAACTTTGGGATATGATCAATGACCCGATAATGGGTGCGATCGCAGACCGAACCCATACGCGATGGGGGAGATATCGCCCCTATATACTGGGACTCGCATTACCCTACGGGTTGAGTGCCTACTTGCTTTTTATCATTCCAGATCTTCCAAATCTAGCGAAGATCTTTTATTGCGGAGCCACTTACATTTTTGCGACGATGATGTATACGGGTGTTAACATCCCTTACTCTGCGTTGATGGGGGTCATCACTCCAAACATAGAGGAACGTACCAGTGTCTCTCAGTATCGCTTTTTCATGGCTTTCATCGGAGGATGGTTGATCAGCACTTTTACCCTCCCTTTGGTAAAAGTTTTCGGGAACAAGCCAGATTCTCCAACATTTAATCCGGAAATCGGTTACGATCCGGTAGCTGGTTATCCAACGACGATGATGGTCTTTGGAATACTGTCTGTACTTTTGCTAGGTGCGACTTTTTTCAGTACCAAAGAGCGGGTGAAACCAGTCTCAACAGCGAAGACCCCGTTCAAGGATGATGTTAAGGATTTAATTAAAAACTGGCCGTGGTTGGTTCTGTTTGTTTCCGCTGTTCTATTTCTCACCAACATTGCAATCCGCAATGGATCGATGCTTTATTTCTTAAAATACTGTGTGGTAGGATCGGATAAGTTGTTGTTTACGGTGAATTTTGGCTTTTTTGATCTGGAAGTGACTCGCACCGTTCTATTCATGTCAGCAGGTTCGATTTTTACTATTCTCGGTGTTCTCCCTGTGAAGCTCTTAACTGATCGTTTCGGGAAACGAAGTTATTTTATTTTTTCCCTTGTTATCCAGGGGTTACTTGCTGGTTTGATTTTTTTCATTCCAAGGGACATGTACGTTGCGATTTTAGTCGTGAACTTAGTGGTGAGCTTCTTCGGGGCTCAAGCACCAACCATCATGTTTGCGATGTACGCCGATGTGGCTGACTATTCCGAGTGGAAGACTTCGCGGCGGGCAACTGGTCTCATCATTGCAACGATTCTTTTTGCGTTTAAGGGTGGACTTTGGCTGGGTGGGCAGATTCTGACGGGAATTTTGGCTTGGATCGGTTACTCGAAAATGACTGCAGCACAACCGGATATTCAGATTTGGCTGGTTTTGCTTTTTACCTGGATTCCTGGAGTCTTCGCAATCCTGTCGGGAGCTATTGTTTTCAAATATCCAATTACCGATAAGATCATGTACACGGTACAATCCGAACTCCAAAAGCGGAAACTGGGGGTCGTGTGATCGGTCTGCATTTCGATTATCAGAGCAAACATGAGTCATTCTTTTTTTCCAGAGAGAACCACAAATTCAACGAAATTGAACGTTGGCTATGATGGCCAACGAAAGGCTGATATGGAGAATGGATTTTTCCTCAATCCTATCCTGTCAGGGGACCGACCGGATCCCTCTGTGTTGAAAGTAGGGAAAGAATACTATCTGGTTCCTTCTTCGTTTGAAAGCGTGCCAGGGGCTTTTGATCTGGCATTCCCGTGATCTTGTCAATTGGGAACCGGTCGGTCCCCGCTATTACTTCATACATCGGCAGTATATACGCACCTGATCTCTGTTATCACAAAGGGAGATACTATATATATTTTCCTACAGTCGGAGAGGAAGGAATCACGAACAGGGTTGTATGGGCGGATGATATTCGGGGTCCATGGAGCGATCCTATTGATCTTAAGATAGGGCGAATTGATCCGGGGACACGTTGTCCTCGCCCGAGGGGAAACGGTTCATATTCCTCAGCGATGGTTATCTTGTTCCGCTTTCCGAGGATGGTTTGAGCGTTGTGGGTGAGGTGATGAAAGTCTACGATGGTTGGGAGTATCCCGACGATTGGGATGTGGAAAGCTTCGCACTCGAAGGACCCAAACTGCTACGACGAGGGGAGTATTATTACATGTTGTCTGCGGAAGGAGGAACTGCCGGCCCTGCAACCAGTCACATGGTCATTATGGCCAGATCAAAAAATCTCGAAGGACCCTGGGGAAAAATTCACCATACAATCCGGTTGTCAAGACTTGGGATCGAAATGAAAAATGGTGGTCCAAAGGGCATGGCAACGTTAGTAGAAGGACCGGATGGAATGCAGTGGTACATGCTTTACCACGGTTATGAAAACGGTTATCAGACGCTCGGACGACAGACTTTGTTGGAGCCGGTGGACTGGACGGAGAATGGATGGGTAAAACCATCTGGTCACAGTCCTGATCGTCCGATTCCTATGCCAACAGGAGGGGAAAAAAGTGCGCCACGGTGTTTCGCTTTCAGATGATTTCTGCACGGAACCACTTGGCAATCAATGGAGTTTTTTGCAAACCCATAGCACCCGTGGACCAGCTCTACAGAATCGAAGAAGACAAACTATTCCTTAAAGGTTTCGGAACCGCTCCTGTTGAAGGAAATCTGCTTACTCAGATTTCGGGAGACCAGCACTACGAAATCGAAATAGAGCTTGAGTTGGATGCAACAGTATCAGCCGGGTTAATGTTGTTTTATAATCATAGGTTGTATGCTGGAATCGGTTTTTCAAATAGGGGAATGATCGAGTCATCGCGCGGTGAATCGTCCCTGGATACCCAAACCGGCATATTTGCACAGAAACATTCATATCCGTCTGCGCAATCACGAACACGTTTTGACTTTCTGGCATTCCTCAGATGGAAGGCTATGGAAAAAACATGGTAATCAGTTCGAAGTATCTGGTTACCACCACAATACCGCAGGAGGATTTTTAAGCCTTCGACCTGCATTGTTTGCATTCGGATCGGGTGAGGGCGTGTTTTAAGTATTTCAAATACAAAGTTGTCTCTTAACAACCCAAAACCTTCAACTTACATCCCAAATGACACATAAGCCTAACTCCAAGTTTTCTAGTATGAGTAACTTGAATTTCGAACCTTTGCTTTTTCTGTCATTGTTGCTCGTCGGCAATATGTGGTCTGTCGAGAACCTATTTGCGAACACGAATATTCGATCTGAATTAATGAAAACAAAATGGAACGCATTTTGGATAGAAGTGCCTGAAAGTTCTGCTACAGACTATGGAGTCTATCTGTTTAGAAAAACAATCAATTTAGATAAAATTCCCGAATCTTTACCTGTTTTGGTATCTGCAGACAACCGCTGTAAATTGTACGTAAACGGGGAGTTGGTTTTGGTGGGTCCTCCCAGAGGTGACGCTAAAAACTGGAATTTTGTAGAGGTGGACTTAGCTCCTGAGCTAAGAATAGGAAAAAAACGTTATTGCCGCAAAAGTATGGAATGAAGGGGTATTGGCGTGCGGAAGCAAATATCAGCATTCGAACCGGTTTTATTCTTCAAGACGCGAGCGAGGACTTTCCCAAACTTAACACTGGCGGATCGTGGAAATGCATTGAGGATCAATCGTCATCACCCATCCCGAACAAACTGGAGACTTTTATTGTCGTTTGTCCGGGAGAAAAGATCGACATGAAGAAAAAGATTAAGAAGTGGAAAGAGATTGAATTTGACGATTCAAATTGGAGCCAAGCCTCAATGATCTCAAAAGGGCATCCTAAATATCTGGTTGGGCCATTTGCGATGCCAGAAAACTGGCAACTAGTTAGATCAGATTTACCCCCAATGGAGATGACAGACCAAAGGTTTGCAGCTTGTAGAGTAGCTACTGGCATCGATGTTCCCAATACATTCCCGACAAATGTAGTTCCCTTAGTCATTCCACCGAACAGCGAAGTGTCTTTGCTTCTGGATGTCACTCATAACACCATGGGCTATCCCAATTCTTTCGTTTAGCAAGGGAAAGCACGGTGAAATCAAACTCACATATGCCGAGACGCTGTACCATAGTTTTTACTAACAAAGGGAATCGTGATGAGGTAAATGGGAAACAAATTTTTGGGAGATACGATCTTCTTCTCGCCGATGGAAGCGATGATCAGCAATTTACTTCGCTCTACTATCGCAGTTTTCGATATATGCAAATGGATATCAAGACCAGTGATGAAGCACTCGTATTGAATGATGTATCCTATGTCTACACGGGATATCCGTTTAAATTGAATGCAGCAATTCAAACCGAGAATAAGCAGATCCAGAAGATGTTTGAAGTGGGGTGGAGGTCCGCTCGGCTTTGCGCATACGATACGTATATGGATACTCCATACTATGAACAGCTTCAATACGTTGGTGACACGCGAATCCAGGCCCTTGTATCACTTTATAACAGTGGCGATGATCGTTTGGTGAAGCGGGCGCTTGAGTGCTATAACCAATCAATCGAAGCGGATGGAAGAACCATTACTCGATATCCAACATCCAATCCTCAGTATATTACGACATTCTCACTTTTGTACATCGGTTTCCTTGAAGATTATATGATGTATGGAAACGATCTGGAGTTTGTGCAGGATAAGCTGCCAGGTGTGAGGCAAATCCTTCATTTCTACAGCCGGTTTCAGAATGAAGATGGAACCCTGAAAGATTTACCCGGGTGGAGATTTACCGACTGGGTCGAACACGAAAACTGGAACTTTGGTGAGTGCAAAACAGGCGCCGAGGATAATTCTTCTGTGTTGGATTTACAGTTGTTGATGGGATTGCAGGCAGCCGCTCATCTTGAGGAAGTGTTAGGTTCATCGGAATTTGCCCGATGAATACAAAACTCAAGCTGAAGCTCTCAAAACTGCTATCCACTCAAAATACTGGGATGAAGGAAAGGGGTTTCTTTTCAGATCGCATGGAAAAGAATGCTTTTTCCCAACACGCCAACATTCTCGCCATACTGACGGAAACAGTTACAGGGGAAACCGCACAGGACGTTGCGGAGAAACTTTTGAAGGATACAAGCCTTGCTCCTGCTTCGATTTACTTCAAATACTACCTCCATCAAGCTCTAACCAAAGTTGGACTCGGGTCTGATTATTTGAGCTGGCTGGATAAGTGGAGAGAAAATCTAGAACTAGGCCTGACGACTTGGGCGGAGACTTCCGAGCTCGATTCGACCCGGTCGGATTGCCACGCGTGGGGATCGAGCCCGAATATCGAATTTTTCCGAATCCTTCTTGGTATTGACAGTGCTGCACCAGCTTGGTCAGAAGTGAAAATAGAGCCTCATCTTGGGGGACATTGAAGAAATTGGTGGATTTATGCCGCATCCGATGGGGCACATTAAGGTTCATTACAAATTAGATGATAATGAATTACATGCAATGATCCAGTTACCCGAACGTGTAGAAGGAGTCTTTTGCTGGAATGGTGATGAATACATCCTAGAATCAGGCTCCAACTGTATGGTGATAGAATGATGTGCGATATTCGGGCCCGAACAACATTGGTTTTGGATCTCAGATGGAGGTTGAGTTGATGAATTTTCATCAATCGAGAGCTTAGACATCTCAGAAATGTTGATTGAGACTCTTAAAAAAAAATTACAAGTATGTAGGGTTTCTGATTAAATTCTTCGAATCTGATATTTTTTTAGTGAGTTTTGAAAGGTGCGGGCTCTTTTTTGTTAGAAGTCTAGATTTGCTTCTAATTTATGCGCGTATCAAAGTGAAGAATTTTTCTCCAGAAAGGTTACCTATTGGTTTTAATCAACCCACTATGGTGAAAGAGGAGTTGCTCGAACATGAGAAGGTCACTGCGGGCGTGGCTGAATCATCAGTTTAAATTAAAGCACAATCTGGACGACGTTGTTCAGGAGTCCTTTCTTCGTGTCATCAGAGCCGCCGTAAAAAGGCCCATTGAGAATCCAAAAGCCTATCTATTTGCAATTGCCAGAAATTTGGCCTGTGCTGCGCTTAAAAAAGACGCGCAACATGCTTCCGATGCCTTTGACGAGAACTCAAAAGTCATTCCCTTCGATGCATCGATGAATTCAATCGATCGTGTTTCACTAGAAGATGATTTGGAATTGTTGCGCAGAGCTATTCAGAAACTTCCGAAGAAATGCAGGAGGATAATTATTATGCGAAGGATCAAGGGCTTGCCTAGTGCGCAAATCGCTAAAGAATTGGGACTCTCAACGAATACCATATCACATCAACTTACAATTGGTTTGCATAAATGTGCTTCCTATATTGAGAAACATCAAAAAGAGCCGACATTTTTGATGGAAAGGAATGATCGAAAGTGAAACCGGAACAAATAGAACACATCGCGAGTCGTTGGGTTGTCCGGGAAGAAGATGGTTTGACTGACGCCGAGCGAAGGGAGATGCAATCGTGGATGGAGTCTACTTCGGGTGCGGCTGAAGCTGTCGAGAAAATGAGATCGATCTGGGATCGTTTTGAAGCTTTGTGTGAGTCCGATCTGGAAGAAGGACGTAGGGTTGAAGAAATGGCATGTTTTCGCACCAATTTCTGTCGCGGCGGCTCTCGTTCTCACTTTATCTGTGTTTTCGTTTCAATCTAATCAAACAGTTTTGGAAGAGACTGATCCCATTGTCTCAAGAACGGTTTCATATGCGGAAAACGATTTTCTTGAACTTGAAGATGAATCAACCGTTGAACTTAATGCAGGAACGATAATTGATTACCGTTTTACGGACTCGAAACGGGAGGTATGGATCGTAAAAGGAGAAGCCTATTTTTCAGTTGCACGTGATGAAAACAGACCATTTATGGTCCACGCGGGTAAAACAACGACACGTGCGGTAGGCACTGAATTTAATGTAAGGTATTATAACGACGCTGTTGATGTGGTCGTTGCGGAGGGAAGAGTGCTTTTCTCGATGAGTGAAGACATTCCCGTCATTCAAGAAGTGGATCATGAAAAGACAGCGGTTAACTCAACCTATCTGAATGAAAACCAGGGGGTTTTTGTCATGGAGGATCCATTGTTTGAGTCAAATTTTGTGATCCGAGATGTTTCCAAAACAGAAGTCGAATCGATGCTGTCTTGGAAGCCCGTCACGTTAAGGTTCGATTCCACTCCACTAGCTGATGTCGTAGATCTATTTAACCAGCACAATGAAATCAAACTCATCATTCTGGATCCTGAACTCAAACAATTGAAGATAGCCGCAAAATTCCGTTCCAATAAATTGGATGGATTTGTGCGATTGTTGGAAGTGACCTCGGGTGTAGGTTCTCGCAGAGATGAGAAGTGTATCTATTTGTATTCCAAGACTTCCTAACTTTACCCATCATTTTTATAAAAAATAATTAGATTCTTTTAGTGAGTAACCCCATCTCGAGGCTCATGCAGGGTGACGAATCATTCTGTAGATGCCAATCCCCCAAAACATTTACTCGCAAGGCTGCCGCAATTCAATTGCGGCAATTGCTGTTGTTTTGGTTCGGATTGTTTTTCGTGCTACCCAGGTTCTGTTCAATGTTGGCTTCGGAGGACACCAAGCCAAGTGTTCTGTTTTCGATTCCATCCGGGATTGCAAGCGAGACGCTACGGACTGCTGCGGAGCAAGCCGATATCGACCTTTTGTTCCGAATGGACTTGGTCGAGTCGGTCAGCACTCCGTCACTGGATGGGAAATTTTCTATCGAGGAAGCTTTTGCGATCTTATTGGAGAATTCAAAACTAAGGTTATTGTACGATCCGCTATCGAAAAGTTACGCGATAGTGGAAATCGAGGATGGTTCGTATCGCGACACCCGGGATACCGGGACTGTTGAACCCAAAACTAATGAAACTTACGATATGAATAAACCTAAATCTAACGTGCGGAAGCTGTTTTCCGCATTGGTTGGGCTCTTTGTTGCAACGAGCACAACTGTCAGTGGGCAAATAGCTGAAGATGAAGATGTGTATGAACTCGAGGCGTTCGAGATCATCTCAACTGGAACAAGTCTGCGAGGTATCGATCCCGTCGGAACTCAAGTTGTTGGAATGTGGGAAAGTGATATCATTGAAACAGGAAGCATGGATACCAACCAGCTTCTTTCTCAAATTCCCTTAATCACCAGCGCATTTAATCAAGTTCCTGTTTTGCCTTCGACGGATGCTGGAAATTCGATTATCCGGCCACAGCTGAGGAATTTTACTACAGGATCTGGTAGCACGAACACTCTGGTACTGATAGATGGGCACAGAGCAGTGAACGCAGGTATTACCATTACATCTCCTGATCCCGGTGTATTGCCCCCAAGTATAATAGAACGTATCGATGTTGTTCCAGATGGCGGTTCTGCCATATACGGTTCCGATGCGGTTGCAGGTGTTATTAATTTTATCACCAAGAGCAGATTTAATGGCACACAAATCGATACTCGTTATGGATTTGCCGATAGCTACTACGAAGCGGATGTTAACGTCACTGTCGGAAAAACATGGATGATGGTGGCGCTTACATTGCATTCTCTCATTCTGAACACGATGCATTGATGGGCCGTGATGTTGATTGGTTCCATTTAACAACCCCACCAACCGGGACACGCAAAACCCGGGTACCATAGTTTTAAACGATGGCACAACATATGCCCTGCCCGGAAGGGTTCCTGGAACTGTGTCTCAGACAGATGCGCTGGACGGCTTTTCTGTTATTCCTGAGGAAGTGAGGGACTCTATTTTTGCTGTTTATAATCAAGCCTTATCCGAAACTGTCACGTTGGACGTACGAGCGTTTTATTCGAAAAGAACGAATGATATGTATTTTGACTCAGCAAATGGAACTTGGGGTGATGAAGTCATCACTTCGGCCAATCCATTTTTTTCTCCTATTGGTGATGAAATTGAGCACACTGTTAGGTGGTCCTATGGGGATCTCTTGAGAGTTAATCATCTCGAAGAGTATGGTCTCACTGCCAAGTTGACCGCAGAGCTAGGAGATAACTGGCAACTCCGCACTCTTCTGAACTGGGGTAAAAGTGAAAATTTTATGGAAGCTCCAGCTATCAATGACGGCAACGAAAAGGCTGCTTTGGCTTCGACTTCTCGTGAAACGGCCATTAATCCATATGATTTGAGTCAAACGAGCGCATCTGTATTGGAAGGTGTCTTCTACAATGATATTGCGAGAGGTCGCCAGACAATGAATAATGCACGTGTGATTCTCGATGGTTCTCTCTATGAGCTTCCTGGTGGCAAAATCAGCCTCGCTGTTGGTGGTGAATACACCAAAGAGGAATCGGACTTCTTGATCACCACCTCTCCGACTGATGTCACAGTTATGAAGCCGGAGCGAGATATCACTGCCTATTTTGCTGAAATTGCGGTTCCCCTCGTTGGAGATGACAATGCTGCTTCCGGTATCGAAAGTTTGGTGTTTTCTGCTGCGATTCGCAACGATGATTATTCTGGTGTTGGCAAGACTACCAACTCAAAGCTCGGAATTAGCTACAAGCCTGTGGAATCAGTTACTTTCCGCGCTAACTGGGGTGAGTCTTTTATTGCTCCCAGTATCGCTGATACAGTGGGTGCTCCTGATACGCGCGCAATTCTATTTGCCAATCCTGCTTTCCCAGGAGCCGACATTAATGATGCCGGAACTCCTCAAGCGGATCTTCCTTTGATTTTCTTGGCAGGTGGAAATGCAAACTTGAAACCGCAAGAAGCGACTACTTGGTCGACTGGTGTTGACGTTGAGGTTCAGTCAATTGAAGGACTCACTCTCAGTGCAACATACTACAGCATCGAAACTGAAAATGAGGTAAGTAATCTTTTTGCTGGAGTATTCATTCCACTTGGAACCCAGGCATTGTATGATCCAATCTACACTAACTGGATTATTAAAGATCCGACAATAGATTTTGCGAAAGATTATGTAAGCAGTATCAACGCATATGTTAATGCTGGGGGAGGAACTTCAATTGATGAAATCTATGCAATCGGGGGTGGAGAAGTCTATGCAATCATGGACTTCCGTCGTAACAATCTGAGCTTAACAAAGCAGAATGGTTTCGATTTCAATGCGAATTATAGTCGGAAAACAGACTTCGGATCTATCACCGCCAATATTGGTGGAAGTTACCTTCTCAAACGGGATGTTGCAGTTGCTCCAGGAGCGGATTTGGTGGATGCAATCGAATCACCAGGAATGAACCGCCTCACTCTTGCAGCCAGTTTGGGTGCAACGTTTGACAAAGTTTTCGTTAGCACAACTTTTCGTCACAACGGTGGTTATGATATTAGTCCATCTGTTAACGGCCAAACTAGCATTGATGCTTATACGACCATCGACATTTTCGCCAGTTACGATTTCCGGGGTGAAGGATTCACCCAGGGACTCTCACTAACAGCTTATTTGGGGAATCTCCTGGATACAGATCCTCCCACTTATCGCGGAGGGCAAGGCTATGCTAATGGGTCTACGAAAGGCCGACTCATCCAGATCGGTCTAAGTAAAAAGTTCTAATTACTTGGGGTAATTGGGGTTATAAAACCTGTGCCGCATCGTCCAACTGATGCGGCACTTTTTTATCTAAAAGTTTTCGATCATGAAATGGTTCCCGAATCCGGTATTTTCGATGGGTTTTTTGTTCTGGTGGTTTTTTGTCTGTCAAAGTGTTGGAGCATCTCAAAACCTGTCCGTTACGGAGGATGGACATTTCCTTCAGTATGAAGACGGAACTCCCTTTTTCTATCTGGCAGACACAGCATGGGCGCTGTTTGCTCAATTGTCGGAGGAAGAGATTGATTATTATTTGAGTGATCGTGAGTCAAAGGGATTTACCGTTATTCAGACTGTCATTTTGTTATATGGAGCTGTTGATAGGGAAAATTATTATGGGGAAACTCCGTTGATCCAGATGGATCCCCATCAGCCGAACGAAAAGTTTTTTGAAACAGTTGATCACACAGTGCATCGAGCAACCGAAATGGGGATGTTCTTTGCTATTTTACCGACGTGGGGGATGCATTGGAGTACCGAAAACGAAGAAAGTATTTTCGATGCTGAAAAAGCGTATTCATGGGGAGAATTCTTGGGAAACCGTTATAAAAACGAAAACATCATCTGGATGTTAGGTGGCGATCAAACCATCAAAAATTCCGACGAAAGAAGTATAGTAGATGCAATGGCCCATGGCCTTGAGAAGGGAGGTAGGGGAAAACATTTGCTCACTTTCCATCCGAGGGGCCCAGGTTCTGCTTCTAGAGAAGTGGGCGATGCCGATTGGATTGACTTTTTCATGCATCAGTCATCCCACGCAGCACATGATCATGATAACGGATTATTTATTGAAGAGGACTATCAATTGAATCCCCCAAAACCGACGCTTGACGGAGAGTGTCGGTATGAAGCTCTTCAGGTAGGATTCTATTTTGAAGGCAACAATCGTTTGGATCGATTTGATGATTATGATTGTAGGCAAGCCGCTTATTGGTCGATGTTGTCAGGAGCTTGCGGACACGCTTATGGGCACAATAGCGTGTTCCAGATGTGGGAACCGGGAATGCCCGGGGCATTTGGTGTAAACATTCCTTGGAAGGATGCACTTGATCACCCAGGTGCATTCCAAATGGGCATCATGAAGGAGTTCTTCGAATCGATGCCTTGGCAAAAATTAGTACCTTGTCAGCGCTTAGTCAAAGACGGTCCAATTTTCCGTGGGGCGAAGATCCGGGCCGCACTCGCTAACGACAATTCATTCGCTGTCATTTATTCACCAAGAGGAGAACCTTTTACCATAGATCAACTCATGATTAGCGGATTGAAACACAATGAATACTGGTTCAATCCGAAATACGGCTATCGTGACAAAATCATGGAGCCTGATACCATCGGTTTTCAAACTTATACTCCACCAACTTCCGGGAGAGGTAATGATTGGGTTCTTGTTATCGAGGACGCTTCGTTTTCTACCAGATTTAAGAATTTGAGGGGTGGGATCACTGATGTTCCTGATGAAATTTCACCAGACGGAAGCCTCTAAATTTCATTTCTGGACATCTAGTTTGATAATGGGTCGTTGGTTGCCTGTGGATGTCTCAAGACCAATTCAGAAAAATGAAAAATCTATTTTATCAACTTCAACTAGTGGTATTACTATTTGCCCCGATTTCTAACGGTTTCTGTGAGCAAAACATTCGGATTCAGGAAAAATTCAACACGGATTGGAGATTCCAAAAGGGAGAATTGTCAGGCGCTGAAAAACCAGATTATGACGATTCAATGTGGAGGGAGGTTCGTTTACCCCACGATTGGAGTATTGAGGATTTCATTCCGGATGCACTGCCTGAAGAGCTGCCAGAGTTATCGGTTGTAAAGGGTGAGTGGTATTTCAAAAAAGGAGATGCCGCGAAGTACAGTTTTGCTGACTGTGATCATCAGGATTGGCAGCGTGTTCATTTGCCTGCTACTTGGGAGGAACATTCGGATTACGAAGGCATTAAAATTTATGGTTGGTATCGAAAAGAAATTGAGATTCCAGATCCCCTAAAGGTGACCCCATTCTACCTATTGCTTGGGAAAATCAGCGATGTGGATGAGACCTATCTGAATGGCAGATTAATCGGTAGATCAGGTTCTGTAGAGCCTGTCTATGATTCTGCCCACTTTGTATCGAGGAGATACAAGGTTACTCCCGATATGCTGGAAGAAAAAAACATTCTGGCGGTGAGAGTTTTTGACGGTTGGAACGAAGGTGGAATTGTGGGTGAAAATGAACCAATCCGTTGGGGCGGACCGTTCTATTCGCTGGCAGAGGGTGGAACTGCTGCTGCATTTACTGTTGGTGGAACAGCCTGGTATCGAAAATCATTTGAATTGTCGGAATCACATAAAGGTAAACAGGTTACTCTGACATTTGAAGGCGTATATATGAATTCTGATGTTTGGATCAATGGTCATCACCTTGGCAATCACCCTTTTGGCTATACTCAGTTTTCTTATGATCTTACTCCGTATTTGAACCCAGTTGGAGATGAAAATGTTGTCGCCGTAGAGGTGAAAAATCTTGGTAGAAACTGCCGATGGTATTCGGGGTCGGGGATCTATCGCGATGTATGGATAACAGTGACAAATGAAATTCACTTCTCTGAAAACGGGATTAAGATCACTCCAGAGAATATTTCAAGATCCGGAGCGGTTGTTAATGTGGAGGCATCTATTGAAGGTGGTGGTCATCAAAATCTAATCGTCAAACATCGGATCCTTAATGATCGCATGGAGGTTATTGCTTCGAAAGAAATTGGGTACGAAGCGGATGAGACTTCCGATGCTTCTCAATCGAAGATAAATGTGGCGAATCCGATGCTGTGGGATCTTGATGATCCACACCTGTATGTTCTCGAATCGTCCATATATTTAGGTGATGAGCTGATTGAGAGAGTCAAAAATAGCTTTGGCATTCGGAAAATTGAATTCGATCCCCAGCGAGGATTCCTTTTGAATGATAAAGTTACTTTGCTTCGCGGTGGATGCATGCACCACGATAATGGTCCTTTGGGTGCGGTTTCCAATCCTAGAGCTGAAGAGCGTCGGGTGGAACTTATGAAAGCGAACGGATTTAACGCGATTCGCACTGCCCACAATCCACCCTCGATCGCTTTTCTTGATGCGTGTGATCGGGTAGGGATGCTGGTGATTGATGAAGCGTTTGATGCGTGGATATATGGAGGAATTCCTGATGATTACAGCAACTATTTTAATGAGTGGTGGGAGAGGGATCTCGAAAGCATGATCATGAGAGATTGGAACCATCCTAGCATCGTAATGTGGAGCATCGGAAATGAGATCCACAAAAAGACACATCCCGAAGTGATCAATGCCTGTAGATTACTTACCGAGAAGGTCAAGAGACTTGATCAAAGTCGACCTGTAACTGCAGGGGTAAATAATTGGCCTGGGGAAGATTGGAATGAGGTCAAAGAGAATTACATGGCTCCGTTAGATGTGTTGGGATACAACTATATGCCAGAACGATATGAAGCGGATTTCGATAAGAATCCGGACAAACTGATTTATGGTTCCGAGTCGTTCCCAAGTAAGATTTTCGAATACTGGATGCCAGTCAGGGATTTACCTTACGTAATCGGAGATTTTGCCTGGACCGGGTATGATTACCTCGGAGAAGTATCGATCGGCTGGAATGGGAATGCCTATCCTTGGACGTTGGCATACTGTGGCGATATCGATATTTGTGGTTTTAAACGACCTCAGTCTTACTATCGGGAAGTGTTGTGGAAAACAGGG
Organism: Opitutales bacterium; assembly: GCA_963676215.2. Taxonomy (GTDB): domain Bacteria; phylum Verrucomicrobiota; class Verrucomicrobiia; order Opitutales; family JAFGAQ01; genus JAKSBQ01. The sequence goes on from CAXXVT010000002.1 coordinate 89,218, forward strand.
AAAAAGGTGGCAATTGTGGTTCACCATCCGGAGCACAGCTTTGATGCTCCGCCTGATTTGCCTTGGGCCTATGAGGATGTCCACAGGAGTTGGACTTGGGATGCACACCGGGATAAGGAATTAAGAGTGGATGTTTATTCGTCCTGCGAGGAAGTTGAGCTTTTCCAGGATGGAGAATCGCTTGGTAGAAAAGAGAATTCTCGTGAAACCGAGTATATAACCAGCTGGCAGGTCGATTATGAACCAGGTGAGCTTAAAGCGGTTGGTTATACTGACGGACTGCCGATTGAAAGCGATGTTTTGAAAAGTGCTGGTAAACCAGTTGCGATAAAACTTTCGGCTGATAGGAGCACCATCAAAGCGGATGGGGAAGATCTGTCTTTTGTTACGGTCGAGCTAGTTGACGCACGCGGTATTCGACATCCATTCGCTGAGGAAGAAGTTCATTTCGAAATCGAAGGCGAAGGAATCATTCTTGCGCTGGCAAGCGCTAATCCGATGTCAACCGAAAGTTTTCAGCAGTACAAACGGTCCAGTTTCGAAGGCAGGTTGATAGCCATTATTCAGTCTACAGAAATGCCCGGAAAGATTGTTCTGAAAGCCAAAGCTGAAGGGCTGACACCAACATCTATTGAGATCACATCGGAATGGTGAACCGGATTGTCCAATTGACCTGCCATTAACTTGCTCCATCAGCATAGTTATCTTTAAAAAATGAAAACCCTACTCAATCGTATCCATCTAGTGTTCCTTTGTGCTGCGGGTGCATTTCCGACTATGGGCAACCCCCTCTCTTTAGCTGATGAGGTTGAAAGGTGGAGCATTTACGAAATATCACTAGAAAGTGAGGATATTCCTGAGAACCCTTTTCTGGATGTAGACCTATTTGCCGAGTTTCATTCGCAGGGAGAAACTTTGACGGTTAAAGGATTTTATGATGGAGGAAGGAATTGGAAGATCCGCTTCATGCCCCAAAGGGTGGGAGCCTGGAGTTTTCAGACTCGCTCGTCTGATGCTTCGCTCGATGGAATCGTGGGCAACTTCATGGTCTCTGAGGCAACTGAGGGGAATCATGGTCCAATCAGTGTTTCAGACATTTATCATTTTAGTTGTGCAGATGGCACACCCTATTTCCTGTTGGGAACGACTTCGTATAATTGGTTGAATCGGGACCTTGAGCTTCAGGAGCAAACGTTGGAAACTCTGTCCAAAAAACCTTTTAACAAACTGCGATTTGGACTGTTTCCAAAATGGTTTGTGTTTAATCGAGTAGAACCTGAAGTTTTTCCTTACTTTCAAAACGAAGATGGGTCGTTTGATTTTGAGCGATTTAACCCGGTTTTTTTTCAAAAGGTTGAGCAACGTATAGAACAGCTTGATGAAATGGGAATTTTGGCCGATGTGATTCTGTTTCATCCGTATGATAAATGGGGTTTTGCGACAATGAGCGAAGCTCAGAACGTCGCCTACCTAAAGTATGTGGTTTCCAGGTTGGCTGCTTACAAAAATGTCTGGTGGACGATGGCAAACGAGTATGACACGATGGAACCAAGGGACTGGGGAAAGCTTATTGAGGTTGTTCATGAAATGGATCCCTATGGCCATTCAGTAGGGAACCACCCCATTGCTGATTGGTATGACCCTGCGAACTCCAATACTGATCGTCTGATTTTGCAGAGTAATTCGGTGAAGTCGGTTAATCTGGCACGTTCCCTCTACAAGAAACCTGTTGTGAATGACGAATATGGTTATGAGGGCAATAACACGATGGGCTGGGGAGATCTCAAAAGCAATGCCGCCGTTCTTGATCACTGGAAACTCACGCTGGCAGGCGCTTACGCATCGCACGGAGATACCCATGTTAGCCCAGGAGGTATTCAATTCTGGGCAGCAGGTGGAACGATGGGAGGAGAGAGTCCCGAACGATTGGGGTTTCTTAAAGAAATCATGGAAACCATGCCGTTCCAAAAGATGCATCCAACTCCCGAAATTGTCACAAACGGTATGGCGTTGGCGAAAGAGGGTGACGCTTATCTATTCGGATTTTTCGACCTGGAGAAACTCCTTGAACCTCGAAGACACACCCAGATTCGTTTGTCCGGGAATGAAAACTACAAGGTCGAACTCATCGATCCCTGGACAATGCGGGTTTTTGATCTCGGATCTACTTCGGCCGGTGACCACGCCTTTTCTCTGCTCATGAAGCCGTCGTTGCTGCGGTTTACTGCAATTGAAGGGAAATCTACTGAGGTCGAATCTCTTCAAATACTTCTAGATCGATTTGCGGGTGAGGTTTCCGAACCGATAGAAGTTGACCCAAGTCTATTTCATGAGCCGGTGTTAAAATACACTACAGACTTCCCAATTGCACAATTGATGCTCAATGCCGAAGCCAAAATGGTGTTGGAAAAATACCTACCCGTGAAAGCCTTCAGCATCCCTTTCCGGGCCTTTCCCATGAAAGTCTTAACAGATCTGAATGTGATCGACCCCGTGTTTGCTGAAACGATTCCAGCGATCAATGAGGAATTGTCGGAAATAATCGCTGAATGATAGAACCCTAAGATTTTGTACACTATGTCCAAAAAAATACCCTTTTACCTGTTTTTAAAGAGAGCCTTTATTCTGGTTACCCTAGTTGTCCTCTATGTTTCATGTGTAGGTGAAACAGTAACTGGAAAGGCGCGAGTGATCGCGATGACCGATGGTGAAGTTGACGATCGCTGTTCTATGATCCGGATGTTGCTCTATTCAAACGACATTGAATTGCTTGGCATTGTGCAGACGAACTCTTGTTTTCAGAGAAAGGGATGGAGTTCGGAGAATTGGATTGAAAAGCAGATAGATGCTTACGAAGAAGTTTATCCCAATCTGATCATTCATGATCCGGAATACCCGACTCCGGACTATTTAAAAAGTATCATCTATGTTGGAGATGAAAACCCGGACCATATTGTGGTGGATCACAATGCTCCAGCTCGGATTCCGGGAACTGCCTGTGCTATCGATACGAAGGATTGGGAAGATACACCGGGATCGGATCGAATTGTTGAGGTGTTACTTGAGGATGATTCTAGGCCTGTTTACCTACAAGCTTGGGGTGGGGGAAACACAGCTGCACGTGCTTTTGATAAGCTAAAACGAGATTTTCCCGATGAATATGAAAACGCTGTCTCAAAAGCGATCATGTATAACATATGGTATCAGGATGGAGCGGGGAACTATATTGAGAAGTTTCATCCCGGAGTGACCATGGTGCTTTCCCACCATTTTTCAGGAACTTGGGATTATGGAAGCCAGTTCTACACCTTCGACTTTGTAAGCGAGAGATTGCACAAAAACTCTGGTCCATTGGCAGCTCTCTATCCTCAAAGTCACATCAGTGAGGGTGACAATCCTTCATTCCTATATTCGTTGGGTAACGGCTTACGTGGACATGAAGACCCGTCTTATGGTGGATGGGGCGGTCGTTTTTACAAAGTTGATGGTTTTGAAAACGTGTATCGGGATATTGATAGAGGTAGCTATATGAGGTGGATCGAATATGGCAATCGTGATTTTGAAAACCGACTGGAATGGTGCGTTCAAAATGAATATGAAAAGGCAAACCATGCTCCTGAAATCGAGATCGTAGGTAGATTGGATCGGACGGTAAAATCGGGAGATAGAGTTCCTCTCATCGCGAAGGTGAAAGATGACGATGCATTTAATTTCACTAAGATGTGGAATCTCTACGGTCCCATCTACCAGCAACATGGTGTCAAGTTTGAGCAATACATCGAAATAGCAAAACAACAACCGCTTTTCAGGATATTGTGGTGGCAATTTCAGGGCCCGGGAACTTATCCGGAGATAGTGCAGATTATCGATTCTGACAAAGAAGCGGCACATTTCATTGCACCTGAAGTTTCCGACCCCAAAACCATTCACATAATACTTGAAGTGAAAGACCAGGGTGTCCCTGCATTGACTTCGTTTCAACGTGTTATTGTGACGGTTGAACCGTAGAACTAATATGCTCATAGAAAGGACTACTGTTTACCCGACTTTTGGGACGGTGAATCCTTCGAAACGCAACTCGACCGCCCCACTACAACCGACAACTATGCCTTTTCCTATTTCAAAACTTGGTTCGATTCTGCAGGGATTTTAAGAAGTAACGACTACCGCTTGATCGTGCACGATAGTGGTGAAATTGAACTCTATCGACAGGAGACACCTGAAAAATCTTGCTGATAAAAATCCAGTAATCCTCGAGCTGATGCTTCAAAAGCTGAAAGAGAAATCCTTAAAATGGGATAACAACTAAGAATACTTTTTATCAGTGATCTACACTCCACTCGATATTATTTTTCGTGAGAAATGTTGGCCAATGCCCAGCAACTTTTTCGCCAAGCTTCGAATCAATTTCTACATAGACACTCTTTGAAAGTTCCCAGAAAACTGAAATCACGACTACCACTAGAGATTAATCTATAATGAAACTCAACATTCTCTTCATTGTCTTAGTAATGGGCATATCCCAATCAAGCCCTGCATCGCTCCTTGAAAAAAACATTCAAGATATCGATAAACAGCGCCTCTTCGTTCTTACCGATATCGGCAATGAGCCAGATGATATGCAGTCAATGATAAGGCTACTTCTCTATTCCAATATCATTGATATCGAGGGACTAGTAGCAACTACCTCTGTCCACCAAAAGGATACCGTTAAGCCCGAAATGATAGAGAAAGCAATATCCGCCTATGGTGAGGTGCGCAATAATCTGCTCTTGCACGAACCCGGATATCCTTCGACGGACTTACTCAACTCATTAGTTTCGAACGGACCACCAGTTTACGGGATGAATGGGGTAGGAGAGGGAAAAGATTCTCTAGGCTCCAGAGCACTGATCACGGCATTGAAATCAGAAGACCCGAGACCGCTGTGGGTTTCTGTCTGGGGTGGTGCCTACACGCTGGCTCAAGCTCTTTGGGAGATTCGAAATTCAGAAACAAGCGAGCGGTCATGCGCCTTAATTGAAAAACTTCGTATCTTTACAATATCAGATCAAGATGACACAGGAAGTTGGATACGCAGTAATTTCGAGAACCTGTTCTTTATCGCTAGTCCCGACGCTTACGCCGGAGCCACCTGGACGGCAATGAGTGAACCACTAGAGGGCTCTAACGTCGATGTGGTCAGCAATACTTGGCTTGAAAATAGTATTCAACAAGGTCATGGCCCCTTAGGAGCCCTCTACCCTGATGTTGCTTTCGGCATGGAAGGAGACACTCCGTCCTGGCTGTATGTAGTGCCAAATGGACTAAACAGCCCCGAGAACCCGAACTGGGGAAGCTGGGGTGGAAGATATGAACACAGAATTCCTCGCTATGAAAACGATGAACTATGGTCCATTCCATTGAAAAATGAATCCCGTCCTTTTTGGACCAACACCGACGATGAATACACACCAAGGGTATTCGCAAACTGGGGACGAACACCTACGCGATCTGAAAAGAGCTACAAAGGCAATCGGGTCACATTATGGCGTTGGCGAGAAGATTTACAAAACGACTTCGCGGCAAGAATGGATTGGTGTACCAGAGACTATGAAGAAGCAAATCACCCTCCCGTAGTGCTTCTTAATACACTCCATGAAATTACCGTAAGATCAGGTGAAAAGATCGTCCTCGATGCATCGAAATCCTACGACCCGGACGGGGACGCATTAAGTTACTTGTGGATTTACTATCCAGAAGTTGGCAGTTTCAAGGGTGACCTTTTTCTGTCGAAAAATGCAGAACTACACTGGCCAGAGAATGTGGCAGCCCCTCCTCCGCTTATAGCTCCGGCTGTTGAAAAGACCGAGACCATTCACTTCATTGTTAAAGTGACTGACAAAGGAAGTCCAAAACTTACTCGGTACGCGAGGGTGATCGTAAAAATCGAACCAAGAATTGAATGATTGCATCTCCAACAATCAGGCAGAGAATTCGGATTTGGGAGTGAACCGAAGTCAACCAAACTCGTAACTAGCTGGCGTGGCCCCGTCGAAATTCACTTGGAGTCAATCGCGAAAGAACCTTCTAGCTTTTCTTGAGTCTTTTATCTGTGGCCACTAACGTTTTAAGGACAAAATGAGCGTATTGAGAGAAGATATGGATGTGTGCGATAGGACCTCGTCCTCGTCGAGTCATCTCGTTGAGTTTTGATCTCATGAACCAAGGAAAGCTCATTTTCGTTCAAGTGGTTGCGCTTTTGGTAAGCGTCTGGTAGATCGCCCCCCTTTGACTTTCCATCAGTAGAACCCGTGACGGCTTCTTATACTAAAAAGTTTATTAATCATTGAACTCATTTATTTAGGGCCTTGCTTTCGAATACCTTCGCCAAGCGGCATAGTGATAAACGCAAACCCTTGTAGTTTTCGCATGTTGACATTTTGCGATTCAATCGATTCTTAGAATGGCATTTTGTCTGAAGAATCGATTTTTTACTCTGATTTTCAAATAAGACAAAGAGAAGTAGGGATACACTTTCGTTAATTCCTCAAAAATGGCTGAAAATATGCCATTGTATCAGGTCTAATGTGTGCCAATATGCTGAAGTTCAACTGAGAAATGGTGAAAATCTAGAGCTTTAACATAGAACATTTATCCTTCGTCTCACCGGAAGTTTCGCATCATCCTTGAAGCTAAAAATAGGGCAACCTTTGCCTGCGTTGACTTTGTTCCGACTGGTAATTGGGACGGTCATATCTCAAAATGGTTATGATGAGTAATGATTGAATCCGCCTTCATTTGACTGGAAAGAAGGGGGCTTTAAATCCCTAGTTTACCCCAATTATCAAAACTCCCCATGGTTCGATTTCTAGAGTATCGCTATTTGAGGTTTTTTTTCCTGAAATGAGTTCTGTGCCCTCAGCATGGGGGTAATCGAAGAAAACCGTATTAGAACTGTAATTGTAGTAGTAGTGAATCGTTTTCCCTAGATCGTTTTGTCCGGATTTAGTGATGATTGGCCAGTGGATTTGTTGATCAGCTGTAAGTATGCCCACTCGATCCATGGTTTGAAGCAGGATTTTTTCCTGTATTGCGTCTGAAACCATGCAACCTTCGTAAAGAAGTGAACCTTCCCCTAGTTCGTTGAGTGTTATAGCCGGATATTGTTCGAGATATTGTTTGTCGTAGTAAGCAAGGGCTTCAGCGGTGTCGAGAATTAGGTACTCTGCCCAAGTGTGGGCTTTGTTTTCCTCGGATTGGACTTCAAAGGGATTTCCCTTCAGAGGTAGTTCTTTAGTATTTGAAAATTCCTGGTAGTGGAATCCGCAGGCTTCGTGCAGTGGTCCGGGGGCAAGCTCAGCCCGAACTGTGGAGTTTTCATCGCTAAATCCACTCTTGAATTGTAGAATGACGTGTCCCCCTTGTTTTACATAGTCATTTATTTGCTCAAGAAGTGCGTCACTTGCGATATAGAGCGAGGGGATGATGACAAGATCATAGTTTTCAAAATCCGGGTTTTCCGGAAAAACGAAATCAACGCCTATATTGTTTTGGTAGCAGATTTTATGGAACTGAGAAACGAGGACTTGAGTATAATAGTTATTGTCGTCGGATCCCCACTCGGCCTTGGTTTTGTCAAAAGGCATGATGTTCAGAGCGTTGTTGGAATCGTGGCTGTAAAGGATGGCAACTCGATTGCTTTTCTTCAAATTGACGAGGTGTTTCCCAATGCGTTTGAGTTCATGGGCTGTTTTGGAAACCTCCCTGTATGCTCGATTGGGCTGCAAATCATGGGAAAGCACACCTTTCCAATAGATTTCCTGACCATAGTGAAGCGAATGCCAGTGCCAATACTCCACCATATTTGCTCCTGAACCTAGATGGGCGTAGACGTTTTGACGCATTTGGCCTGGGTACGGAGGTTGCTGAACACGCGAATTCCAACCGATCGTCTGAGCATTGGTTTCGGTGACCAGGTAACTTTTATTTTTCACAGACCTGAAAAAATCGCCTGCTAAAGCAATTTCATTTCCAGTGAGGTCATCCTGTTGACCGTGATATACATTGACTGCCATGACATCCATTAATCTGGATGACTCCACTTGATCGACATCCTGAAACATTGGCATATAGCATTGCATCACAAACTGATCCTCACGCTTGTATTCTCGAACGATGGCAGTCTGCCAGTTCAGGAAATCTGATACTGTTTTTCGGTTATATCGCTCCCATTCGAGCCTGTAACCGGTATTGGTAATTCCATCTCTGGGGGCGAGTTCTTCCCAGTCGTTGATGGTCATACCCCAGTAGTTGAATCCCCAGATTTTGTTCAACCGTTGAGGCGTTCCGAATTTCTTTTTGAGGTGGTTTACGAAGCCAACTTGATAGTTGTAGTTATTGGTTTCCCGGATAATGGTTTCGTTGTCTACTTGATATCCAATGATGCCTTGATGTTGAGCATAGTGCTCCATCATTTTTCGGATGATACGTTCGGAATAGAACAAATACGTTGGATTCGAGATATCCATGTTTTGACGGATTCCATAATAAGCTTTTTCTCCGTTCCGCTTCTCTATTAACACTTCCGGGTGTTTGTGCCACAACCATGCTGGGATGGAATAGGTGGGCGTTCCAAGAATGACGTTGATACCGGCTTCGTGAAACTTGTCGATAATACGATCCATCCACGCAAAATCAAATTTGCCTTCGCTTGGTTCAAAGAGACTCCAAGTGGATTCGCCTACACGCACGACTGTAATTCCCGCTTCTTTCATCATGGCCACATCGGTTTCAAGGCGTTCTTCAGGCATATACTCGTGGTAGTAGGCTACTCCATAAAGAATCTGGTCGAAACTCGGCTCGGCAATGATCTCAAGAATCGGAACAAGGAAAGTGACAAGGGACATGCAAAGCGAGAATCGTTTATTCATAGGTGCCATGGGGTACTTTTAAGGGTAGTTTGGATATGGGATATATCACTGCATGGTTTATGGAACTGAAACCTTAGCAAGTTCGTCGTCGATGGATTTCAGGATCTCTTCTGTCACCATGGGGGCGAAGTGTTTAATGGCATTTAGCGACATATTGGGACCGGCGGGAGATGCGATCATTTGATCTACCATTGGCCCCAGATGTTTTCTTAGAATTTCCACGCATTGCTCATTTTCCAATAGCTCACCGATTTTGGAGTAGGAAGAATATTTGGCATCCGATATAGTTGTTACTGGGGTAACAAAATCCGTTGCTACTCGGGATTCGCCGAATTCTATAGGGGAACACTCAAGACCGGAATCGGAAATACCACCTTGTGTGATGATTTTTATCACTGCACGTCGATAACTGGTTAACCTGGGTGTTCCACTGTCAGTGACTTCAAGTATCACATGGAACTCTATGAACTCAGGTAGTTCCAGCGCAGGTGCTTGCTTCCAGCGAGGAACCGTAACTTCCGTAGTTTTGCCAGTCTCATTGGAAAGCTTGAGCGATGGACTGTAGAGTCCGCCTGCTTCGTTGTACCAAAACCAACGTAAGGTTAACTCATCGCCATCTGGATCTTTTGTTCCCTCTGCGGACAGCGACACCTCCTCGCCGGGGCAAGCCTTGATAATGAGAGGCTCCTGCCCTTCTGTTTCATTGAGAATAGGGATTGGATTATGATTCGCCGCCGCATAGTTTTCGGAAACCGTCCATTGCATTCTAGCTGCAAAGTCGTTTTGAAAGGCATCTCTCCACCGAGCAACAGTAACTTTATTCCCGGATACTATTGTACCGTCAGGTGCTGTAACTTGATCGATTGAGTCTGTCCAAACTCCCAGGAAATCAGCCATTTTGCGATAACGACCACCCCAACTGCCCCAATCTGGACGTTCCGGGTATCCCAATCCATTTGGAATAAGGTAAAGAAATGAAGGCGTATCTCCTTCAACTCCGTATATCGGGAGGGGGTAGGTCGCTCCCAGCGGACCTTTGCTCCTGATGTTCTGATTCAACCATTGATTGCTGATCTTAACGGAATCTGCGATTGCACTTTCAAACATGATCCCGGGCCAACTTGCGAGTTGGTATTCGGTCATGGCATGCAAACTCGTGATCCAAAAAAGTTTCGGAAACATCATTCTCGCCCAGACAGATGCATCATCTTGGTCGGAGATAGTATAGACCCGGAGTTTATCAACGAATGCTTCCAGTTCTTTAGGCGAACGAGTTTCTTTGACCAACCACAATGCTTGAGCTAGAGGGGCGGCTCCTCCCCAAACCGTTACCCACACGGGACGCGGATCATCTTTGTCCACTGCATCAATTATGAGTTGAGCAGCTTCTTTGTGGTATCCTTTACCGACTCCTTTCATTCCAAAAATTGGATCTGCTGAACGGACCACTGATTTTAATTTGTCGACACTCGGGTAACCATCCGCGTGAATTCTTAAATTATTCAGTACTTTTCCATAGGCTTCGATACGTTTTTCAATGTATTCAGGGTGAACGCGATCTCCCATGTGTTTCGAAGTTGCTGCAATGAGACCTTCAATATCAAATTCATTTGAATAAGTGAGCAGTCTCACAAAGGACTGAATGTCATCGGGTTCCGTGCCAATATCTGTGATAACAACCAGTCTGGTTTTTTTTGCATTTATTTCAGCACAAATTGCCTCATTTTGAAAACCCAGGGGAGCAATTAGAGTCAACAGGAAAATGATTCTACAGGATATCATAGGGGTTCTGTTTTGTATGCTGTTGGGTGATGCTCTGAAAAGTATAAAAAGCGGAAGATTCCATGAACACATGATGTCAGGTGATGATGATTTTGGAGGTTCTTCTGGATGCTGAGAATCACTACTTTTGATGAAATTCAATCAGGTGTAGAACTCGTAGTAAGCCGACAAAATCGACCGATGCTACTGTTCCCTGTGAACAGAAAAGTTCGTAATGTATCCAATCCGAATTACCTGTAGTTCAAATGAATATCGAGTATATTGTATAGTTCACTCTTTTTGATGGGTTTGCGGATAAAGTCGCTTCCGCCTGCATCCGTAAAAATCCTCTTTTCCACAGACATGGCAAATGCTGATTGTGCTATGATCGGAATTGCAGGATCAAATTTACGGATTATTCTCGTTGCCTCAAGCCCACCCATTCTAGGCATCTTTATATCGGTTAGAATTAAATCAATTTTTTCACTTTTACTGACAATATCGATCAATTCTTCACCATCTTCAGCCAGTAGGACGATGGCTCCAGTTTTTTGAAGCAGTAATTCAATGAGCTTTCTGTTGAAGGGATTGTCTTCTGCTACTGCGATAACATACTGACTGAGGTCAGGGGCTTTGTTAGCGACAGGGGTCAAAGCAGATGGTTCAATTTTAACATACGATTCACCGTTTTTGGGAAGTGAAAACCTGAAAGTTGAACCTTTTCCTACCTCAGAAGAGACGGATATATTTCCCCCCATCAGATTGAGAAATTTCTTCGAGATTGCCAGGCCCAGGCCAGTTCCTCTGTAAGTTTTTTGTGCTGTCTCTTTTGACCTAACAAATGGATCGAAGATGGATTTTAGCTCATCCGAATCAATGCCGATACCTGTATCCCTTACAAAAAACTCAACATGATCGGAAAGTTCTGAATAGCCAAATTCAATGCTTCCTTTGTCTGTAAATTTAATGGCATTTGAAAGTAGGTTATTCATCACCTGCCGGAATCGCAATTTATCGGTCTGCAATACAAGGGATGAATTTGGAAAAATGGAGGTTAGTTTTATTTCTTTGTTTCTACTCGTAATCACATTCTGATGAATTTGTTCTAACTCCGCTAATACCTTATTCACTTCAACGCAATTATTGTAGATCTTCACCGCACCTGCCTCGAGGCTGGAGATGTCTAAAATATCTTCGATGATGTTCATCAAATCCTTACTACTTTCTTCTATATAGCCTTTATAAACGGCGCGTTTTTTTTCGGAAACTTCCTCTTCCATGATACTTAAAAATCCTACAATAGCATTCAGCGGTGTCCTGATTTCATGGCTCATATTTGCCAGAAATAAACTTTTAAGTTTGTCTGCATTTTCAGCCTTTATTTTTGCTCCTTCGAGAAAGTGGGTCCGATAGCGAATAAACCCCCAGATTAGCATGATCAGAATAGACGTACACGCCATTGTGAACCACAATGTTCTGTAAAAAGGGGGTTTGACCCGAATCGAAATTGAACGTTCATTGTCTACCCATTGCCCATTTGCATTCGATGATTCAACTTTGAACACATAGCTTCCTCCTGGTAGGTTGGAGTAATAAGCTCGATTTTGGTCAAACCCTACCTCGACCCAATCGTTTTGGAATCCCTCTAATTTAAACCTATATTTCAGGTAAGGAGTATTTGTGATATCCAGCGAAGCGAAACCAATCGAGAACGTTCGATCGTTCGGGCGTAATATGATTTCATTTGCACAATCTATAACCATTTGTCCATTCGAGGTTAGAACGGGTCGGTTTTCATAGGAGATTTGAAATTCAGTAAATACGATGGCTGGATTGGATATGGTGGGAGTAATATATTCGGGATTAATGAGATCTAATCCGTTTGTCCCTCCAAAAAAGAGGGTTCCATCCGAGGCGAGTGTTCCACTGTTTATATTATAATGCCAACCTTGGAGTCCATTGCCTGGATGATAAGCGTAGCCCTTTTGGTTTTTACGATCAAATCGACATATTCCTCGCGCAGTAGATATCCAAACTTCGTTTTCATCGAAGGGAATCACTTTATAAACCTTGTTTGAGGGAAGTTCGTCGAGTGTTGAAAACACCTCATATGTGTTCAATTTGGGATTAAACTCGATCAACCCTTGTGAAGAGCCAAGCCATATATGACCTCCTTTATCCAATGCAAGGGATGTAATTCCCGTGAATGGAGTGGGGTTGGGCAGATTCGTATTGTTTGGGAAATGAAAGTAATCATTGGTGTTCAAATTGTATTGGCTGAATCCATCACCACTACTCCAGAATATTTCATTTTCAGGGGAACAGATCACAGAAGGAATAGCTTCGGAGCGGTATAAATCGGTTTTGCCTTCAAAGGGTGAAATCGGAAGTATTGACATTGTTTCAATGTCAAATATTGCGATGTAGTGGGAAGCGATAAGAATTTTCCCATCAGGCGTCTCTGCGAAGTCCCAAACAGAGGAAAACGGCAATTCGGGGTGAGTATTTGGACTGAATTGTAGACAATCACCGTTTATGGTATCATATAGAAAAAAACCCTCAAGGAAAGTGCCAACGAGTAGTTTTCCGTTCTTAGTGTATGCGAGGGCAGTGATGTATTGGACGGATTTTAGTTGTGGAGGGAGATCGATCGCATCGTCGATAAAACGTTCCTTTTTTGGATCTAATAAATGTAGTCCACCACCATCTGTTCCCACCCAAATCTTTTCGTCAGATCCTTCAATAATTTCATTAACATTATTGTTTCTAAGGGATTCAGGATCCCCATATATGGCATAGTATGTTTTGAACTGATTGTGTGAAGGATCCAGATAGCTGATTCCACCGTCAAAAGTGCCAACCCATATGATTCCAAAATTATCTTTGAAAATTCGAAATATACCATTGCTCGTTATCGAATACGGGTCAGATTCATTTTTTTTTACATATTTGAACCTACCAGTTCTTTCGTCCAGAATGTTGATTCCACCATTGTCGGTGGCGATCCAAAGCGTATGTTCATCTATTCGAAGAATATCCTCTATCTGACGATAATTTAATCCTGTTCCGTCATCTTTCACTGTGTAATGTGTTGTCGACCTATTTTCAGGATTGTAATGAATTAGTGGAAAATTGGATTCAGAGGTGATCCATAAGGTTCCATTGTCATCGGCAAACAAACTTTTGGTTGAAGCAATTGGGTTTTGATCCGGTGAGTATTCTACTGCCTTCAAATTATGTACTAAAAAGTCATCATCTATCGGCGAATATTGGACTACAAAATCACCTTCTGTTCCTAGCCAAATATCACCATTTATCGTTTTGGTCATCCCTCTGACGTATCGGAAAGGTAGCTCTTTCGAAGTGTGGATATTACGCAAGAGACGGGGTTTCATTGAAATCGAATCAATTTCAATAATCCCGAGATGCCGGTAACTGATCCAAATTCGATTGCGATCGACTTCAATGATATCATCGATGTAAGCGGTGGGGCTTATCTGCAGGTGTTCAGTGCTGATCCGTTCAAACCGATCGGTAGCAAAATCGTAAACATCGACACCACTCTTACCAGCACCTACCCATATTCGTCCCAGATGATCTTCAATCAATTTTGATTGTCGATCGCCACTTATCGAATTCAGGTCCTTGGTTTCGTGAAAGTAGTGATGGAATTTGTATCCATCGTAACGATTTAAGCCATATTCCGTTGCGATCCATAGATAACCCTTCGAGTCTCGTAGGATATCATTTACCCAATTGTGAGATAGACCATCCTTTGTTGTAAGACTTTCAAATTTCAGATCGCCGAAGGCATAGTTCAGGAGTGAGGTAAACAACGCTACACGCAGGATAATTATAGCTGAATAGGCTTTTGTGATGGTCATAACCGCAACAGGAAATTCACAGGCGATTTTTGTTTAATCGTCCGGTTAGGTTTGTATGATGCAACCAAGGAGTAATCATGCTGAAGTCGTATCCTTACAGTGAAGAAGTTGATGTTTTTTAACCACAGCATTTTAATCGATCTCCGATTTGCCTAGAAGGATAGAAAAAGTATCGTTTGGGAGGTATTTTGGAGGACCCAATACGAAAGTTCTACGGGCGAGAGCGGGAAAACAAGGTTGAGTTGGGTGGAGAACCAGATAGAATTCATGGGTTGCAATAAGTCGGTATTATGCACGTTGTTTATTTCCAATTTTGTCGAGTGCTACAGCTGTTAATATGACAAGGCCTTTGATAATCTGTTGCCAGAATGGGGATACGTTAAGGATGAACAAACCGTTGTTGAGTACACCAATAATCAAGCATCCCAATACGGTGCCTGCCACCGATCCTCTGCCTCCTGATAACGATGTGCCTCCAATAACAACGGCGGCAATGGAATCCAGTTCATAGCTCATGCCGGCGTTAGGTTGAGCGGAATCTAAGCGCGAGGTGACAATGAGTGCTCCAGCTGCGCAAAAAAAACCGCTGAGCGTATAGATGAAGAATTTAATACGGTTTACCTTCAATCCACTCAGCAGCGATGCACGTTCGTTACCGCCAACTGCGTAAAGGTGTCTTCCAAACACTGTTTTTCGGGTTACCCCGATAAAGACGAGAACGAGAAGACCAGCGATCCAGACCGGCATTGGAACTCCAATAAAGCGTCCAGTTCCAATAATTGCGAATTTATCTCCGAGTCCGGTGATCGGAAAACCTCCTGTCCACAACATCGTGAGACCTCTCGCAATACTGAACATCCCCAGTGTGGCAACAAACGGAGGAATCTTAAAGAAGGTGATCGTGAATCCATTGAAAGCCCCTAAGAACATTCCCATGAATAAACCACCGCAGACTGCACCAAAGAGAGTAAACTCGAGGTATATATCCAGTGGGGGAATAGCTATACCATTCTTGATCAGTGTGGCACTAACCGCTCCTGAAAATGCGAGTATTGCTCCTACACTGAGATCAATGCCTCCAGAGAGGATAACCAGTGTCATTCCTATGGAGAGGCAAAGGTTTACCGAAATTTGCCTCAAAATATTCCAACCGTTTTCAGAAGTCAGAAAGTTATCCGACAATAAGGACATCACCAAGACCATCAGGGTCAATGCGATCAAAGGTTGTAATCGTTTCAGTAGTTTTAAATTGTTTTGTTCTGTAAGATTCATTTGTGCGATTTCCTGGGTAGGGCAGCTTCGAGAATTTTGTTTTCAGAAAATTCAGCTCTTGTGAATTCCGCCGTTTTCTGACCCTCACTGAGCACTATGATTCGGTCGCTCAGAGCCATGATCTCGGGCAGTTCAGAAGAAACGAGCACAACTGCTAACCCGTTCTTTGCCATTTCGTTGATGAGCTCGTAGATCTCGTGTTTAGCTCCAATATCAATCCCTCGGGTTGGTTCATCAAACAGCATGAGTTTGGGCGCCGTTCCCAACCATTTTGCTAGAATAACCTTCTGTTGATTTCCTCCACTGAGATTTGTGATTTGTTCGTGGGCCGAGGAGGTTTTCACGTTAAATCGATCGACACCGTCGTTAACGAAAGTGCTTTCTTTCCGTTCACTTACTACACCCCATCTGGATAGACCTGAAAGGATTGGAAGAGTCATGTTCTGGGCTACCGACATCTCCAAGACGAGCCCGTCATGTTTTCTGTCCTCCGGGGCCAGCACTATTCCGTTGGATATGGCATTGCTTGGGTGTCGGACTGGAATGGCTTTTCCTTTGAAAAAGAGTTCAAAGCGGCTGGATTTCGGATGAAGACCGTAAAGAGTTTCAAGCATTTCAGTTCGTCCAGCTCCCATGAGCCCGAATACGCCCAACACTTCACCTGGAGAAACCTTCCAACTCACATTATTTACGAGAAATGCACTAGCTTTCGCAGGATGATCTAGTGAGAGGTTTTTTACTTCGAAATAAACAGTTGGATCAAATGAGTGCTCTGACTTAACGAAGAAACTGTCTAGGTTTCGACCGACCATCATTTCGATACGCTCTTCGTCTGTGTAATCTGTTAGTTGTCCATAACCCACTGTTTTTCCGTCTCGCATCACAACAAAGTCGTCAGCAATAGACTCCAATTCATCCATTTTGTGGGTAATATAGGAGATCGCGACACCTTGGTTTTTAAGATCTGCAATGATCCGGAACAAAACTTCTACCTCATGATCGGTGATCGCAGAAGTGGGCTCATCCATGATGACGACTTTTGCATCAAAAGAGAGTGCCTTCGCGATTTCCACAATCTGTTGCTGTCCAACCCGCAATAGTTCCACTGCCTGGTCGGGACGTCCGTCAAACTCGAGTCTATCCAAAATCGACTGTGCATTGGCGTTCATTTTTTTGTAGTCGATCCAACCCAGGGGATTCCTTGGTTCTCTTCCCAAAAAGATATTTTCCGCCACCGTAAGTTCCTGCACGAGATTCAGTTCCTGGTGGATCATGACGATTCCACGGTTCATCGCTTCACCAGTGTTCGTAAAGGAAACGGGTTTCCCTAGATATTCATAGAGTCCCTCATCGGCCTGATCTGCACCGGCGATTATTTTCATCAAGGTTGATTTACCGGCTCCATTTTCACCCAGAATTGCGGTCAGTCTTCCTCTTCTCAGTTTAAAATCTACTGATGAAAGGGCTTTAACACCTGGAAAGCTTTTGGAAACACCTGAAGTATTCAGGATAATGTCGGGGTCTACAGTCATCTTACAATTTACGAAAACTAACAGGGGTAGCCTGGAAACTAGTGAGAGTAGTGTCGTCAGCTTGAAGGCTCGTTGCGCAAATCAGTCTAAGACGATCGCCAATATTATATTCCTTAAACAAAAGGGGTAGCACATCTTCCTCAATCTTGATGTTAAGAGAAGCGGCGACATCGTTAAACTGCCTGGTGTCTTTGAAATCACTCACTGATAAGTTTCCGCTTGCGTCTCTAACCTCGTTCCCGAACACAGGCCCGTTTTCGATGATGATTTCGATTCCCGGAGCTTCAGATGGTTTGAAGGTGATCTGCGCTTCCGTTTTTGACACAATCTCTCCGCTCATTTTAAGCAGAAGATATCGTTTGGAACCCACACCCACTTTTTTGGCATGGCTTTCAAGGGCTTGTGTAGGATCCTTTTCAAACAGAGTTGTAAATTCTGCGAACGGGACAGCATGCTGTTCTAAGCTATCAAGTAATTCAGTCCAGTAAGAATCTGCAAATGCATCGGCATCGAATGTCTCTGCTGCTTTTATCTGATTCCTATCTGAAAGTGATCGAATATGAAATAGCGGAAAGAAAACAAACAATAGAACTACTCCTATGATCCAGAGTAGAATGTATAACCATTTTTTCATGGGAAAATTAATTGGGGATGTGATTCCTAAATTGAGCGAAATTGAGAATGTTTATTCCGCTTTCCCGAAGTTCGCATAATTCTCCACGTTCTTCTGGTTTACCAATTCTACGGCAACCGGGATTTTTTGCTCAAAATCACGTTTCCCCTTGATGTATTTATCAGCATATTCGGCGGCACTTTTTGCCATGACTTTCGGAAACTGCATGCCTGTTGCTTCTATCCCACCTTTACGAATGAGCTCCACGACATCGTGAGCACCGTCGAATCCAAAAACTTTAATTTGGTCGAGTTTTCCAGCTGCCAAAACAGCTTGGTAGGCACCCATTGCCATAGCGTCATTACCACAGAAAATAGCAATTATGTCTGGATTGGCCTGCAGGATGGATTCCGTCGCTTCCATTGCTTTTGAGCGATCAAAATCTGCTGGCTGTTGCGCCACCATTTTGAGACCTTTGTAACGGTCTACAACACTATGAAAACCTTCTGATCGGTTCCAAGTATTGTTGTCTCCCACGAGTCCCAGTAGCTCTGCGTATTTGCCTTCCTTTCCAACTGTTTTGACGAAGTATTGTCCGAGCTCGATACAGCCTCCATAATTGTCTGAGAGGACCTGAGCAACCGCGACTTCGCTGTTGTTGATTTCCCGGTCCATGCAAAAAACAGGGATATTGCGGTCCTTCGCTCGTTTCACGTTTGAGACTGAACCATCGGCATCTGTAGGATTGAACAGAATGGCTGAATATCTGGATGCGATGATATTTTCGAAGTGAGCTGCCTCTTTAGCAGGATCGTTTTGGGAGTCAAAAATGACCGCTTCATAGCCCAATTCTACAGCACGTGCTTTCGCTGTTTCAGCCAAGACCACGAACCATGGATTATTGAGAGTGGAAACAACCACCGCGATGCGTTTAGGCCCTGAGTTTTGTTCACTCTGGGATTCAGTTGGATTCTTATTACATCCAAATAGGAGAGAAATCAGTGAAATGAGAAGAAGGGGTAGTTTTAATAATTTCATGGGTGGTATTTGTGGTTTTAAGGTAGATTTTTGAATGATGATATCAGGTAAGAACCTGGCGAACGGCTCGTTTCCACATGGAGTAGTTTTTTGAAATGACGTCCTCACTTTTGCAGGGGGAGTATCGTGCTGTTTTCCTCGGAAGCTTTTTGAGGTCTTCAATAGAACCAACGAGACCTGTTCCTAGTAATCCTGCCATGCAAGCGCCTACAGCTGAGCATTCTGAGACTTGATTCACTTCAATGTCCCGTTGCAAAATATCTGCGGTTAACTGCATCAAAAATGAACTCTTTGAGGGGCCACCATCGACATTCAAACAGACGCTTTGGGAGTCCGTTTCGGCCTCCATTAATTCAATAGCTTCCCTTATTTGCCAACCCATCGATTCGAAGGCAGCCAGTATGATATGGCGTTTGTCGGAGTGTGCGGTTAGTCCGACGATGGCAGCTTTGCAGTGTGCATTCCAATGTGGAACACCTAGGCCGGAAAATGCTGGGACAAGGTAGACTCCAGCACTGTCTTCAACATCGGTTGCCATTGCTTCTGCTTCTAGTATGTCTTCAAAGAGGTTTAATTGTTTTTGAAGCCAGTCCAAAGTTGCTGAAGAAAATCTGATAATCCCTTCGAAACAGTAGGTCGCGTTGCTCTTCGTGACAGATGCGAGCGATGTTACCAATCCGTTCTGAGAATCGATCGCTTCGTTACCAATGTTATAGAGCATTGATGATCCTGTCCCAAGTGTAACCTTTATCTCTCCTGGATCAAAACAGCGTTGTGCAAAAAGAGCCGCTTGCGAGTCACCCATTACTCCATGTATCGGAATACATTTAGGCAATATACCTTCGAAATCCGTTGAGCCATAGTAACCGTCGCATTCTCGTATGTCAGGCAACCCGCCGTGGGATATTCCGAACTTTTCACAGAGCCATGGACTCCATGATCGTTTCCTTAGATCATAAAGGAACGTTCGGGAGGCATTGGTATGGTCGGTTGCATAAACCTCACCTCTGGTTAGTCGATAGATAAGATATGTATCGATGTTTCCAAAACGATATTGGCCGCTTGTGAGACCTTGCTTTATCGATTCATCGTTGTCGGTCAACCACTTCAGCTTTGGTCCTGAAAAATAGGTATCAATCTCCAGTCCACTGATGCTTTTGAATTGCTCAGCCTCAGGACTGTTTCGGAACTTCTCGCAAACAGATTCTCCACGATTGCACTGCCAAACGGTTGCATGCTTTACTGGCTTACCAGTTTCAGATTCGAACACTACAAAGGTTTCTCTTTGGTTCGTAATGGACACAAATTCGATGTCGGAAATGCAATCTTGATACCGATCGATCAAAGTAGCGCAGGCTGCCAAAAGATTTTGCCAAATCTCATTGCAATCGTGTTCAACCCAGCCCGCTTGGGGATAGTGTTGTTTGTGAGGAAGCGTTTCTTTATCAACGACGGTGGTTTCGTTGTTAATAAGCAGCACTTTTGTCGAAGACGTGCTCTGATCTATGGCAATTGAATACTTCATTTGACCCCTAGGAAACTCCTAATTGAAGCAGCTATGCCCTCCATGTTGAGGTTGTAATGAAAATAGATGTCTGCCTGAGAACCTGTTACCGTGTATTCATGAGGGATACCCATCATTTTGAATTTACAGGAGACACCGGCTTCCATCAGCACACCTGCGCAGGCTTCTCCCAAACCTCCATGCACCATGTGTTCTTCAAGTGTGATGATAGTGGAAGTTTTTGTTTGCGGCTTCGAGGATCGCTCCTTCGTCCAATGGTTTTACAGTGTGCATACTTAAAACAGCCGCCGATATTCCCGATGATTCGAGTAGTTTTGAAGCAAGCACAGCTTGTTGGGTCATTTCTCCGGTGGAAATAATGGTAGCATCGCAACCTCCTCTTAGAAGGTTTGCTTTTCCAATCTCGAATTTTGCCTCGCGCGAATACAAGCCATACATTGCGGCCTTCCCAAAGCGCAGATAGATCGGACGTGGGTAGTTCAGACTAGCTTTGATGGCGGCCGTGGTTTCAAAGTTGTCAGCTGGCACGACTATATCCAGATTGTGAATTGCCCGGGTAGCTGCCAAATCATGGAGGGAATGGTGAGTACTTCCAAGTGCTCCATAACTTACTCCAGCACTTATGCCCACCAGATTTACACGGTTATCGGAGTAAGCTACATCGTTTTTGATCTGCTCTAACGAGCGGGCCGTTAAAAAACAAGCAGGTGAAACAGCATAAACCCGATGATTTGCGGATGCAAGACCTGCAGCAATACCGACTAGATTCTGCTCCGCAATACCCACTTCTACGATTTGTTCTGGGAATTCATCGGCGAAAGGAACAAGTTTGCCTGATCCGCGGGAATCACTCGTAACAACGAATAATCGATTGTCAGAGCGAGCTGCCTCCCTGAGAGCGAGAGAGAAGGCTTCCAAATTTGGGAGCTGCATTTCGAGACCGAGGTCCGATGCAATTTCCTTCGCGAGAGGAGAAAATAGGGCGTGTTTGACTGTTTTATGATTTTCCATCGTAGGATGCGAGTTGTTGATCGATTTCAGCTTTTGCGAATTCGTATTCTTCCGCGGTTGGGACCTTGTGATGCCATTTTTTCTGATGTTCGATATAGCTGATACCCTTACCTTTGATCGTGTTGGCTATCACGGCAGTAGGTTTTCCCGGAACCAATGGTTTTTCGAGGGCTTTGATAAGCGCCTCAAGGTCGTGGCCATCAACAGTCACTGTAGCCCAGCCAAATGCTTCGAATTTCTTATCCAAGGGTCCATTGGCGCATACTTCATGGGTGTGCCCGGTGATTTGAAGTGTGTTGTGGTCGACGATGGCGAACAGATTATCGAGGTTGTAATGAGCAGCAGCCATTGCTCCCTCCCAGTTAGAACCTTCAGCGATTTCTCCGTCCCCTAGTAGAGTATAAACCCTGTAGCTCAGATCATCTTTCTTGGCTGCTAGTGCCGTACCAACTGCCATGGGTAATCCATGCCCAAGAGCACCAGTGTTTTGTTCAACACCATTTACTTTGCGGGTAGGGTGCCCAACATAATGAGACTGGTAGGTGCTCATCGTTTCGAGGTCTTTTTCTGGAAAGAAACCACAGTCTGCCAAGACTACAAAGAGTGCTTCCACGCAGTGTCCTTTCGACTGTATATATCGGTCACGGTCCGGGGAGTGAATGTTTTTTGGATTCACATTCATGACCCTGTTGTAGAGCACGTTCAGTATGTCCACTGCTGAGAGACTGCCTCCAGTATGTCCGGCATTGGCCATGCGGATGTAACGCAGCACCTTTTCCCGGTAAATGAGACTTTTCTTCTCGAGCTCGAGAATTTTTGGATCTTTTGACATAGGTTTTTATTTACTGTTGTGGCTGTAAACATCCCATTTTAGGTAGCGGCCCAACGCTTCTTCCAAAATGGAAGCAACATCTGCCAGAGTGATACCAACGTGGTGTTCGAAACCGTTGCGACAGACGTAATTCATGAGTCCGTTTAAGTTAGGGATCTTTGCTACAGCACGGTTTCCAAACGTTTTTAGATCGTCATTGGTGATTTCTCCTTCTGCCACATAGCTTTTGATAAGACCCAGAGAATCATCTGTTGAGATACGTGCCACCGTGAGTCCACGGGAGGCAGGAGTTGCTCCATCAAGCGCACCAACCGTGTTTTCGACCCCGACTGAAGTGCCTAGGATTGGAGCGTTTGCTATTTTGCCGTTCGGAATAAATGACTTAGCCCAGTTTCCACAATGGAAAAGCACACACTTATCTGGATCGTCTGCGAAATTGTTGTTCCAATCCACCAGTGCTGCAGGTGTTCCAGATGCCGCTTGAAGAGCCAACATGGAAATTGCTCCCATCACATCGACTTCACATGCACTTGGAAACAAGGCTTCGCTCATCATGCTCATGTTGGTGCAAACGTTGCAGCCAAGATTGAGTTGAAGGGACGTCCAGCATTGGATGGCAGTAGCATCCAGTTTGTAGTCGTCTTGAAAACGATCAAGGAACACTCCCATCTTAGCGATTTGGTAGAGTTTAGCCTTCTGAATATTGGGTGCAGGTAGATAACCTTCAACTTCGGAGAGTTTTGCTTTCACCATGGTGTCGTCATCGCCTGTGCTTTCGACGAATTTGATCATCTCAGAGAGATCCATTGTCGAGATGCTGATGCCATTTCGTTCCAGGATCTTCTCGCTGTAGCGAACAGTGTTGAATGCCCCCGGACGTGCTCCCAGAGCACCGATGCGAGCACCTCTTAAGGTGTGTACAACCCGGCAAACCGCTGTGAATTTTTTCAGATCAGAAATGAAAGACTCGGAACTCGGGCTGCTAACATGTTGCGAAGTTAGCGAGTAAGGAATGCCTGCCTGATTTAGATTATTGCAGACCGAAAGCTTTCCGCAATAGGCATCTCTCCGTCGGGCTACATCAAGACGATTGAGATCATCGGGATATCCCTGGATGAGGATGGGCACATTCAAACTTGATTGTTTGATGGTTTCGAGTATACCCTTTTCGTCTCCGAAATTTGGGAGCACCACCAGAATGCCCATAATTTCTTCGCGGTTCTTTTTGAACAGATCAGCGCACTTAAAAGCATCCTCTAAAGTTTCGACTCCTCCACCTTTGTTTGCTTCTGCTTCAAGCCAAACGGGTGAAATCTGGAGCTTATTAAAAACATCCAGCATTTCGTTTCTTGCTTCAGCAATGAGTGCATCTGGAAAGAAATCGCGATTACCGATAATGACACCAAGTTTTTGGGGTAGGGTTCTTTTCATAAATTTAATTCGATTTTTTAGTATTATAGGCAGGGTGTTTTAGAAATTCTCTCTGGATGACACCCGAGTTGTTCCTAAATAACCCGATTTCTATTTTTTGGAATAGGTCTGGATGTTCGCATGTTTCTCACGATAATCCTTTGGCGTGCATCCATTTCTGCTTTTGAAAACGTTGTTGAATTGACTTAGTGAACCGAAACCAGACTCAAAGCAGACATCTACCATCTTCAGCTGCGTTGTGACCAAAAGTCGTTGGGCATGCGAAATCCGATGGTAGGTAAGGTAGTCACTGATCGTGCTTCCGAATCCTTCTTTAAATAAATGCATCGTATGATTTGGATGCAGGTTTACCTGATCAGCGATTTCCTTAACACGTAGGGATCGCGTATAGTTTTTGGCGATGAAGCATGCGATTTTTTCTACTTTTCTCAGCTTGTTGGGACCCAAGTGATCTTTGGGAATGGGATCTTGTTGTTTGTTAGCTACATTGAACAACAGCCGATGCATTCTTGCCTTAAGTTCCAGGAAAGTGGTTTCCCTTTTTAGATCATTGAAGTCATTTTCAAGATCACTGATCCATTGTTTGAATTGGAACTCATCCAGAAGGAAACGCGACTCATCTACTTCCTGGTAGACCTTACCGTTCAGAAGCGCTTGAACATCTGATTTTGAAAGTCCGCTCTGCAGGAACCATGAAAACGGAATCGTAGCAACGTAGTAGGGATTATCGGTTTCCAAAGAAACAACCTGATGCGGGATCGCTGCCCAGAACATGACTAACCTTCTTGCGTGGACTGTGACCCGTCGTCCTCCCATTAGGTAAGTCAGGCTTCCATGTGGAAGTAAGTTCAATTCAACTTCATCATGATGATCCGGTTTGACCATCATTGTCGGTGTCCATTTGACACAGGTGAAACCATAAGAGTTGAATTCTTTGGAATAAGGTTGAAGACTTCTTCTCATTGCATGCTCCACCGGGTTGAAACGGATCTATATTGATTCATTTGCGTACTCGGTGTTTGAAAGCGGTAAGGGTTGTGTTTTGTAATCCAGATACAGCTTCGGATAACTGAAGCCACGTAGAAATCTACCGTTCCAAACGCGGGCCAAGAAGATTTTCGACTAATGAAATTTCATCAGTTTGATCTTTGATCGTCGTCTAATTTCTGCAGAATTGATGCTTTGTATTTGGGACAGAAGTGGATATTGAGATCAGGATCTTCCTGAATTCTGGAATATTCACGTATCAATTACGTATCAAAATATTTGCTCCAAAGTGCTGGAATCTGCCCACTAATGCATCGTTTTGCATTTAACGTGTATTTTATAAATCCATAACTAGCTGATAGTTAGGAGTTTTGATTATCTTCTCCCGGTGAATTCGACTCCCGCCACCTCCACCAGCCTTCGCCAAGGCTACGGCTGGCTCTGCCAGTTCGGAGTCTTGGCGAAGGCTGCCCGCCATAGTGTGAGCCATAGCTTCATGCGACGGTTCAAGCTCGACTTGTCCGCCGTAACCTAACGGGCGAAGGTGGAAGAGCGACGGAGGGCTTTATCCTCCTCGAACACCTCTAATGTCCCTCAACTATGTATTATGTTTATCAACTGAAGTCTTTGTCAGAGCCGAAGCAACGTTACACTGGCTACACACAAAACCTCAAAGCTCGCTTAGCGAAACATAACAACGCTGAAATTCCTCACACTTCCAAGTTCACTCCATGGAAACTCGTTAATTACATCGCATTTTCTGATGAACTCAAAGCGAAAGAATTCGAGACGTATCTCAAGTCTGGTTCAGGTAGGTCTTTTGCCAATCGACATTTTTGGTAACCTACCTCAAATCACATTCCGGCAAAGCCTTCGCCTCCAAAAGGTTGTGGGAGCATTTGAAGAAAATGTCAGAAACCAAGACCTGACGTCTACTACTGTTGCCCGTCGCATTGCCGAAAAGCTCATCCAACAGGTGAGGAAGAAAACCAATCAGACAAGAGTCAAGACTTGACGTCATTACTCTATTTTCCAAACGGACTGCCTTCACACACCTCGAAATTTGCTTTCGACAATTGTTCGGCAGTCGAATAGGTATTACTGGTAAAACAATCTTCAAATGCCGGAATCCCAACATACTGAATGGAAGCAATCGTGGAATGACAAATACTTGGAATGGGTATGTGCATTTGCGAATGCGGATGGTGGGGTTCTTCAGATTGGAAAGGACGACAACGGGAATGACGTTGGCGTAGCAAACTCTGCGCGATTATTGGAAGATCTTCCGAATAAGATTCGGAGTGTTCTTGGCCTTTCTTTGGAGGTTAAGTTGCAGCAAACTGAAGATGGGGATTTCATTGAAATTGATGTTCCTCCTCAATCGGTTGCTGTTTCGTATCGTGGTCATTACTATTTCAGGACTGGGAGTACGAAAACTGAATTGATTGGAGCTTCATTGAATGAGTTTCTATTGAGGAAAGCTGGTAGAACCTGGGATGCTTCAATTGAGGAACGGGCGACCCTCGATGATATCGACCCGAAAAGTATTGATCGGTTTTTGTCTGATGCGTCCAAAACCGGGCGTTTGCCGGATGCCGAGGGATTGTCGGCAACGGAACTTTTAGAAAAACTTCGTCTCATTCAGCTAGGAAAACTGACGAATGCTGCGATTGTCTTGTTTGGGAAAGACCCGATGAAGTTTTTCCCAGGATTCAAGATTCAGATCGGAAAATTCGGATTCAGTGATGCCGATCTGCAGTTTCAGGAAGTTGTGGAAAGTAATCTGGTGGTTGCTTTGCAAGAAACCATTCAACAGATAACCGGGAAATTCTTGATCAAACCGATTCGATTTGAAGGGCTCCAACGAATTGAATCACTTCCGTATCCGATTGATGCTTTGCGAGAGGTGCTGCTGAATGCGATGGTTCATCGTCGTTATCAGTCGGGGGTTCATATTCAAATTCGGATCTATGATGATAAACTCATGGTGTGGAATGAAGGACCGTTACCTCCAACACTTACAGTTGAATCCTTATTTTTGATTCACTCTTCTTTCCCGCGCAATCCATTGATCGCGGAGACTTGTTTTAAAGCAGGATACATCGATAGTTGGGGAAGGGGCATTAAAAAGATTACAGAATCCTGTAAACGTGCTGAATTGCCAATTCCTACGCTCGAAGAAGCTGATGGAGGAATCAGAGTAACCCTCTTTTCCAAGACTACCACGGAAGTCACCACGGAAGTCACCACGGAAGTTCGAAGCCTACTTGAACACTTGGATACACCACTTTCACGCAAAGACTTGCAACTAAAAATGGGCCTGAAGAGTGATGAACATTTCAGGAAAGCTTATTTGATTCCCTCAATTGAAGCAGGAGTGATTGAAATGACGATTCCGGATAAACCGAACAGTAGAAGTCAGAAATACCGTTTAACTTCTAGAGGAAGAAGTTTGAGCGGAGTGTAGGTTAAGATTTCGATGCGCTACTGGTGGGTCAATCATAAGCAAACGTTCCGCCAAGAGTTTGGCGGGAAGTATGTTTGGTGCCCAAAACGGAAAACTGATGGGAGGTTGAGTCACTTCTATGAAACGGTCAGGGAAGTTCAGCCTGGTGACATTGTTTTTTCTTATGCAAATGCGCAGCTTCAAGGATTTGGATATGCAAAGACCTATGGATATTCATGTCCTCGTCCTGATGAGTTTGGTCAAGTTGGGGAAGCTTGGGATGTTAGAGGATGGCGAGCTGATGTTGATTTCAGAAGGTTTGAATCACCCGTAAAACCTACAGATTATACTGGGCGATTTGGTCCGTTGTTGCCTAACAGGTATTCTCCGATCAGAGCGAATGGATATGGAAATCAAGGAGCCTATTTTTCTGAAATTCCGGAACTTCTTGCCAATCTGATTTTTGAACTTGCTGATCCGATCCTGGCTCAATCCATGAAGATGGTTAATGAAAGTTCAGATAAGGATTTGATTGAGATCGAACTGCCATCGATTTCGTCGTGGGAAGATCATCAACAGTTCATCATTCAGAACGAAACAAACATTGCTGAGACTCAAAGAAAGGCGTTGGTTCAGGCGCGTATTGGCCAGGGCTTATTCAAGAAGCGTGTCTATCAAAATGAGAAAGCTTGTAGGATCACGAAGGTCAACAATCTCACTCATTTGATCGCTAGCCATATCAAGCCATGGAGAGAGTCCGATAACGAAGAACGTTTGCATGAAGCAAATGGACTCATGCTTACTCCGACCATTGATCATTTGTTCGACCGTGGGTTTATTTCGTTTGCCGACGATGGGAAATTGTTAACTTCTCCGGTAGCGGATAAGGACTCCTTGGGTAAGATGGGAGTCGAAACGAACAGTCCAATCCTTGTTGGAAACTTCAATATCGACCAGAAATACTTCCTCAATTACCACAGAGAAGAGATCTTCCTGAAATCAGCTTCCTAGACTAATAGTGGTACCGAATAATTACTCTCTAATTGGTAAACACTTCAGTCACAGACTTCGGAGATGTTTAAGTTATAGGTTTGACCCCAACGAATTTTTCCAGACTTCGGAGATGTTTAAGTTATAGGTTTGACCCCAACGAATTTTTCATGACCCCAACGAATTTTTCTTATAGGTTTGACCCCAACGAATTTTTCTCCAACGAATTTTTCTGACCCCATCGGATTTTTCAAGCTGTGCTTGGCTGCAAAAATGAGTGTCTTGAGCCTGTCGAAAGGCTCCAGTAAACGTCGATTTGCATTCCGGTTATAACGAAATGAGCATGCAATTTATCGGTGTAGTCTCAATTCTTTGTATTCCCTAATAGCCCGTTTCAGGCCTTTGTCCTTCAGACGGGAGTGGGAATGAAAATAGTATCTAATATTCAGGGGGTGAGAACGTTGTTATTAATAGATACTCCACCAAAAACTCCGTTAACCCAGGCATGGCATGGCATTACTCGGCTTAAGTTCCTCACGGCTTCACTCCTCGTTGAAAGACAGTGATAGTAGGGTCGATCTTTCTCCAATGATCGATTGTGTTTTCATCTTATTAATCTTTTTTGTCGTGACCACGGTGTTTATTGAGGAATCCGGGATCGAGGCGAATCGTCCGAGTCTTGATGACAGCATTCCTGAGGATCCTTCAGATAATGTTCGCAGGTTTGAGTTTTTGGTTATGTCGGATGGGCTCGTGAAGTTTCGAAACCGTACTATCCCGGTGGAAGCAGTTGAGCCCTTGGTGGCCCGGGAAATCCAACGCAATCCAACTGTGCCCGTTTTGATCAATGTCGAGGATCATGCCAAACACGATGTGTTTGTCCGAGTTTATGGAAATGCTAAAGCAGGCGGGGCCACTCGAATCTCATTCAAATAGCATGGATGGTGGCGTTGTAGGGGAAGGTTAAAAGACTCGAGGCCTGACTCTTTTACGTGCCTTCGCCGCATCACTTTACTACCAGCGTCGCCTCCAATTTCAGGTCTTCGGTACGGGATGAGTTTCCGGCCCGCAACAAGACCTTCCCTTTTTCCAGCGTCCATTGATCGGATTCCATGTCCCAGTATTTTAAATCGTCCACGTTGACAGGTATTGTGACCTCTTTTGTTTCTCCAGCCTTAAGGTGCACACGCTGAAAACCACGAAGTTGCTTAATCGGCCGAGTAACAAGTGACTCCGGGAAACTCACATACAATTGCACCACTTCGTCGCCATCCCGTTCTCCCGTGTTAGTTATTTGCAGGTGAGTCTCAATGGTGTCACCATCCGTTGCTTCGGCCTGACTCAGCTTCAATTCCTTCATTTCAAAAGTTGTGTAACTGAGTCCATAGCCAAACGCATATTGCGGTTCCCACGAAGAATACATATAAGTACGACCGTTCCGGATGTCATAATCCATCTTCGGAGGTAAATGTTCGATCGATTTCGGCCAGGTTTGAACCGTTTTCCCTCCCGGATTTTCAATGCCAAATAGAACATCTGCAAGGGCATTTCCCTGCTCCTGACTAGCGTGTGTGATCTGGACAATTGCAGGAGCATTTTCACAAACCCAAGGCATTGCAAATGGGAAATTTGCCACCAATACGACTATTGTATTTGGATTAGAAGCATACACCTTTTTAACAAACTCAATCTGACGGGGATCCAGTTCGATCGATTTGCGATCCACCCCTTCTTTTCCATCACTGTCAGATGTTGTGATCTCCCATCCGGCATTACTTTCCGGATGATTTCCGATGACCACAATCGCCACATCTCGTTCGGCCGCTGCTTCGACTGCAGTGTCACTCATGTCTGCCACCCAGTTGACACTGAATTTCGAATCTTCAAAGAAACCGCCTTCACCAAAAGCAGTGATGCCATCGCGCGGGGAAATTGTGTAGGGAGGTGTCCCCGAATACCAATCCAGCAAAGTCGTGTTTGCCAAGGGGCCCACAACAGCGATTGACTCGATTTTCTCGTGGTCCAACGGGAGTGCCTGAGCATCGTTTTTCAATAAAACAATCGACTTCCGAGTTACCTCTCGAACCAGCGCCCGAGTCTCATCACGATCCCATGGCTCCGGTCCATCTTGCAAACCGATAGATGCGTACGGCACCATTTCAGGGGGATCAAGTAAGCCCAATCGGAAAAACAACCGTAGCCTGCCGCGAATAGCCTCATCAATCTCGGCTTCGGTTATCAACCCTTCCTCAATCGCAGGTTCCATTCCATCCATTCGATCGAGGAAGTGGTTTACACCCGCTTTGATGACCGCCGCAGACGCTTCTTTCATATCAGGAAACGCTTTGTGTTCCGTTACTAAATTTGTCAATCCGCCCCCGTCTGTACAGATTGTTCCATTGAGTCCCCACTCCTCCATTACGATATCACGCACCATTGGATGCACATGACAAGGGATTCCATTCCATGAATTATAGGCCAACATCATTGAATTCGCACCTCCCTCTTTTATCGCCTTTTCAAAAGGTTTTGCGTAGTATTCTCGCCAAAGTTGTTCATCAAAATCCGAAGAAGACTGAAAACGACCATCTTCATTGCTGTTTGCGAGAAAGTGCTTCAACAAACTTGTTGCTTTCAGGTATCGTGGATGATCACCCGCCAGGCCCTGGGCAAAAGCGGCAGCGAGTGTTCCTACAAGGAATGGATCTTCTCCATAAACCTCCTCTGTTCTACCCCACCGCGGGTCTCGAGCAATGTCGGCATTCGGAGCCATCACAACTAAACCGGAGCGGTCGTATTTCGGACTCTGATAGAGATAGCGAACTTCTTCAGCCTGGTTGGCCGCAACTTGTTTTATAAGCTCTGGATCCCACGTCGCAGCCAATCCGTAAGCTTGCGGAAACTGAGTCGTTGGAGTGGGATTTCGCTTTCCCCAATTACTAGGCCCTCCTTGTGCGACTCCGTGGTATCCTTCTGAGATGCGAGTCCATTTTATCCCCAGTCGTTCCACTCCTGGAGCAAACCAGATGACTCCTAGTTTTTCTTCCAGCGTTAACTGTGAAATTAGATCCGTGATGCGATCCTCTTCCGGCTCGTCCGGGTCCTGGAAGCGGTACAAGTAATCATGATCATGTGCCGTGACTGTGACTGCAAATAGAGCTACGATCGTCAGCGAAATAAGACGGGGTAGGAGTTTCATTGATTCGGGGTATTGGGGGTTGTGAGCTGTTCCGTTTTTAAGTGGGGGCCTATAGTTTGGAATTCGGAAGAACATATTATGCACAATAACTCACTTGGAATCGATACAAAACCAGGTCAACAGTCTCTCAATTTTCTCGAAGGGACCGAGTCTTTCCTATTTAATAGACCAAAAACCGCCTTGTTGTATCGATGAAATAACCAGCAACTCGTACATGCCAGCGATGCTCCCAAAGAAAGATGCTCAGATAGATGCTGATTTCGTTGATGATACCTTTCAATAAGGTCTTTCCTTGCTCTTATCAGGTCGACGACTCCAAACGACCAGCAAGTATTCCTTTCGAAATTGTTGAAGAACTTTACGAGTTTTCCCGCCTAACGCTTCCAGGAGTTTGGCCGGTCGCTTTCTTGAAGGCACGGGAAAAACTAGCTTCGCTCTCGTATCCAAGATCCTCAGCTATTTCAGCAAGTGTGTGGTCCGTTTCATGTAGCCAATTCCGTGCGACTTCGAAGCGCCATTGCCTCAAATAAGTCATGGGGGTCTGACCTACCAAATCGGAAAACCGTGCTGCTAGGCCGGATCGCGAGACGCCAACCGCTTCAGCCAGGCTTTCAACCGTCCATGGTTTAGTCGGCTCACGGTGGATCAAAGTAAGTGCACGCCCCACTTGAGCATCCTGTAACGCACCCAACCAACCTGTCTGCGCATGGGGATCGGTATGCAACCAGTGACGGATGGCCTGAACCACAAGGATATCCGAAACCCGGGTAATGACGGCATCCCCTCCGGGATCGAGGCTACGAGCTTCTTGCATCATCATTTGCACGGAGCTACGTAGCCATTCGTTTCCTGGATTTGTGGACTTCATCTGAATGATTTTCGGCAAAAGCCCTATCATTCGTTGGGCGGCTGGGTCCTTCACCGATCCCACACCACAGATTAGGCTCGTTGGGGAGCCTCCACCGTCTATTTCCAGTAATTCATACCGCGGACTTAAAAGGGGGCGCTCAACGTCAAACAAATTGATTGTAGGCGTTTCCGGCGCATCAACAACCGCATGACCTCGACCCTGTGGCAAGAGTGCAAAGTCACCCGTTTCCAATCGATAACGCTCACCATTGGGAAACGCGATCCATGCAGAACCTTCAATTATAATGTGAAAAATCAAGCTTTCGGGCATAGGGGGAAGGTCAATTCCCCAGGGTGCTGTTAATTCAGACCTGCAATAAAACGTCCCGCTCAACCGCAGCGCATGCAGTGCCTCTCCAAGAGGATCAACGGACCGGAACGCCTCTTCCGTGGAATTTACTGTTGGGTTTCCCGACACATCTGAAAACTGAGTAGTTTGGACGAATAGTCAATTTTCTTGGAGCCTATGCCATAGGCAAACAAAGCCAGATTCAATAAACTGGGCGGCAATGAAAACAACAACTGAAACAATAATTACCAATAGTCAAAATACACCTGCAGCACCCTTTCTTGTCATTGGCGGCAATGGAAAAACAGGCCGCCGCGTGATGGAGCGTCTTCACAAACAAGGCCGTATTGTGCGAAGCGCTTCCCGCTCCAGCAGCCCAAGCTTTGATTGGGACAATGATTCAAATTGGGGCGAGGTGCTCAGTGGCGTGAAAGCGCTATATGTAACCTACCACCCGGACCTATCTGTGCCGGGAGCTTCGGATCATATTCGTGCGCTCCTAACAGTTGCGAAAACACAAGGGGTTGAAAGGATCGTGCTGCTTTCAGGTCGGGGTGAAGAGGAAGCCCAACTCTGTGAACGACTGGTGCTCAATTCCAGTATTCCTGCTACGATCGTTCGCTGCGGATGGTTCAACCAGAACTTTTCGGAGTCATTCTTCAAAGACCTATTGATGGCAGGCACCCTGGCTGTTCCCAATGCAAACGTCGGTGAAGGATACATTGATGCGGATGATATCGCTGATGTCGTAACTGCTGCCCTTACAGAAAATGGACACGAAGGCCAAATATATGAATTGACTGGCCCTGAACTCCTGACGTTTCGAGACATCGCATCGATTTGGACGGAAGTCACCGGCCGCGAAGCAACTGTCGTTGAAGTGTCACGGGAAGACTTCGTGAAAGGGCTGAAAGCAGCACAGTTGCCCGAACATCTCGTTCAACTCATCGACTACCTCTTCAATGAAGTTCTGGACGGGCGAAACGCAACCCTCAGCAATGGAGTTCAACGTGCGCTGGGACGTCCGCCACGTGATTTCCGCAGTTTTTTACAAAAGGCCCACCTATCGGGAGCATTTGCCTAGTTAACAATGAGCCATTCGAAAACGCGACTGCGCCATTTCACTGCAGCAGTCCACAAGCACAACCATTCATCAACATGATTTTAGATCACATATTCGTAGTCACACTCATCTTCGCTACATTAACGACTTCTCTGGTAACCGGCATCGTTTTCACTTTTGCGCTGTTGGTAATGCCGGGCACAGGGAAACTCTCGGACCGGGAGTTCTTGAAAGCATTTCAAGAAATGGATGGTATCATTCAGCGTTCTCACCCGATATTCATTACCGTCTGGATGGGCTCTAATTCAGCGCTGCTTGCCGCAGTCATACTGGCGTTCGGTCGGCTCGAAGCTCTTCCTTTAGGCCTTTTGTTAGGGTCAACAGTCGTCTACTACCTGGGCGTGCAATTCCCAACCGTCATCGGGAACATTCCTCTGAATAATCGAATTCAAAAACTGGAACTGGATACCATGGACCCTGAATCCCTTGCGTCGGCAAGAAGTCAATTCGAAAGACCATGGAACCGCCTCAACATCCTGCGGACATCCGTCGCACTGGTTGTTTCTGGCCTGCTTATCTCTGTGCTCACTTTTTCAAACTAAATCGTCAATCCAACCCACATTAATACCATGAAAAGAACTCAAACCGAAACTATTCGCTGTCTTATCGAAGATGTTTTTAATCGCGGAAATCTCGATCTTGCCAACGAGCTGTTGCACCCGCAGTATCATTTTACTTCGCCAACAGAGTCGCTCGTGGGGATCCAGGCATTTCAGCAATTCGCCGCTGCTTTTCGTGAGGCTTTTCCCGACCTCCATCTCCAAATCGACGACCTTTGGGAAAGTGAAGCCCAAACTTGCTTACGCTTTACACTTACGGGAACCCATCAAGGCAACCTTTTCGGCCTGCCACCGACTCAACAAGCAGTCAATGTTGCTGGAGTTGTGATGAGTCGCTTCGAACAAGGGACCATCCGGGAAGAGTGGGAATTGCTTGATATGCATTCGCTTTACCAACAGCTCGGATTATCCTAACCCAAACTGCCTGCCTCTCTGAAAACCCAAGCGAGTCTGAGCGCTAGTCACCGAGGCGACGACGGACTCAATGAAACCCTAAAATCAACCATGTCATGAAACCCAATCCGCTACTAGTGGCCCTTTTTCATCTCTTGTCTCTCGTTTCCATCCAAGCGAGGAACGAGGTTTCTCCAGCGAATACGGATCCCATTCGAATCGCCGAGGTCGCCCATGAGATTGCTTCCCGTTATCACCAGATGAGGTGGTTCTCGGGAAGCGTCTTGGTGACGAAAGAGGGAAAGCCTCTGTTCTCTAAATCTTACGGTTATCGAGACGCTGAAGCTAAATCCAAAAACGACAACGAGACCAAATACAACCTGGGTTCCATCATGAAGAACTTCACAAAGGTATTAGTTCTTCAACAAATCGAAGCTGGGAAACTGAGTTTACAAGATACACTCGATACATTTGATCTGGGGTTTCCAGTGGAAATCGCATCGATCGTGACCGTTGAACATCTTCTCAACCACCGCTCGGGCTTTGACGATATCTTCGTCGCCGAATACCGAGAAAACCAGCTGTCGTTCGACTCGATTGACAAAAAGCTAAAACTCCTGCGCGACAAACCTCTGCTTTTCGACCCAGGAAAGAATTACCACTATTCAAACTATGGCTATATCGTTTTGGGAGCGATATTGGAAAGGGTAACTCAATCAACCTTTGAAGAACTACTAATCTCAAATATCTTCGAAACCGTCGGAATGGATAACAGCACGCTTCATCCAGCACAAACGGATGAGCACCAGTCAAAACGGTATACCTACCTGTATGATGGCTCTTTGCTCGAAGTGGGCATAACCGAGCACCCTAGTCCTGATGGAGGAATCGAAGCGACAACATCAGACGTGCAAAAGTTTTACCGAGAACTCTTCTATGGTGACAGTCTCTTGAATCGGAATTCTCCAATGGTACGAAAGTCCTTCGCGATGGATGGGGAGCATTGGGCCGCATATGGTGGAGGGCTGGGTATCAGCTCTGCTGTCGAAGTGGATCTCAAAAACGGTATCGAAATTGTGGTCCTTTCCAATTCTGACAGTCTGGTGGCAGAGTTCATTTCCGGACGAATATACGCTTTTATTAAGGACGCCAGTTACCCAAAAATTGTCTCTCGACCTATCAATTTCACCTACGATTATTACAAAGCCCATGGCAAAGAGGCACTGTTTAATCAATTCCGCCAACACTACGACGACAACGGATACACTGATTTCATAGGTCGAACGGTAAATGAACTCGGGATGCAATTACTGAGGTCTGAATCAGAAACCGAAGCTTTCGAAATCTTCTCTTACCTAGTCCACCTATTTCCGGAAGCCCCACAAGCATACGATAGTCTTGCATTCGTTTACCACGAGACGGGTCGACCTGAAGAAGCAAAAAAGGTCTTTATGGAAGCCCTAAAACGAAACTCGGGCTTCAAAAGTGACTACTCTAGTAACAACTTCGGAACCGCTACGGATTAATAAATCAACTTGATAAAAACCTGGAACTTTGGGTGTCCGCCTAAAAAATAGTTAGTTTTAACCGAAAAGAAATGATGAAAGTATTAAAACGTTTTTGCATGGCTTGGATTTATGCATGTTTTGCCATGTTGTGTAGTGTTCATGAACTGAAATCAAGTACTGCCGAAAGTGAGTCCTTGGAAGCTGCCAATTTGAAAAAGGCAATCCATTGCATGGAGTTGCTCGAAATAGAGAAGGATATTGATGCCTTTTGTGTCGAATGCTTGGGAGAAAATCATATCGAGCACACTCCTTGGTTTCCTGATGGAAAGGAAGCTTTGGTAGATATATTCAAACGGCGTTTCGAGAGATATCCCAACTTCACTGCGGAAATCAAACGGGCTGGTGCTGATGGAGATCTCGTGTGGATCCATATGCACACAAAACGTGATCCGGAATCGAGAGGTAACGCCGTCGTGAACATCTTTCGGATGGAAAACGGGAAATTTGTCGAACACTGGAATGTGGTTCAAGCAGTGCCAGAGCATTCGAAAAACGACAACACCATGTTTTGAAAAATAATTTTGTTGTAAGAAGAGGAAGCGAAAGAGGTTTTTACGGATTCAAAGGTCGTTTGCGAATGCAAGGGTGGGGTTGAGTTTTCTTCGTTAATGAAGATTACCGTTCGCGCCAGATATTTGAAAAGATCCACCTCGGCTTCCGCTGTCTTCTTTGTCTAATATATTGTTTATCAACTGCTTCAGGATGTTGGGAATGCATACCAGGCGATTCCTTCGTAGATTCTGGTTTGTTGTCCGCTGCTGATCAGCAGGTTTTTCTCGGCTTCATCAATAGTGAAAAAATGTGACCCTGTCTCTGGAACGTAGAATCGATAGACCGGAAGCGTGCCTTGTTCTGCCCAGAGAAAGACGTAAAACGCGACACCTTCCAGGGTGAAATAATCGAGGGTTGCGAGCACGTTGTTTTTCTCTATCTCAGATGCGGTGTAGAAATGGGCTCCTGAAAGACTGTTATACATGCGGTAGACCGGCATCGCTGTAGACTGCTGTGCGGCTACCACATAGTGGGATATGCCTTCGAGTGAAAAATAGTCCCCGAGTTCTTCGATAACGATCTCTTTCTCAGCTTCTACCGCTGTGAAGAAGTGGCTGGGATTGTCATTTCGAGAAAAACGGTAGAGGGGAACTTTGACGTAGGAAGCAACTGTCAATGTGGCGGTTGCAGAGTTTACACTTCCAATACTATTGCTTACTCGGCAATAGTAGTTTCCAGCATTGTTAACATTTGCCGATGCGATGGAATAGGTCGGCCCGTTAGCACCCGATAGCTCCTGTCCGTCTTTGATCCATTGGTAGCGCAAAGGTAATGAACTCGTTACGGCAATCGAAAAACTGACTGATTGATAAAGGTCAGTATTTTGGCTGAGTGGATTTTGGGTGATGATGGGAGCTGTTCCCTGATTTTCCGCTGGAGGCGCCTCTGGAGCATTCAAAATGGTTAGGTAGCCATTCCAGACTGGCGTGGTCCAACCTGCACGACCTTGGTAGTATTGGATCGAGAATGCAGGTGAAGTTCTGTCAAATACGGAATCTTCAAAAGTCGTGGGAGCATCGCCCTCAAAAATGGCTGTGGTTAAATTTGAACATTGAGCAAACGCGCTTTCTAAGATCATGCTGACGTTTGGTGGAATGGTCACGGAGGTTAAGCTATCGCACCGACTGAAAGCCCCCATCCAAATTTCGGTGACGCTGTCAGGAATGTGAATTGAAGTGAGAGAACTACACATGATGAAGGTCGCATGATCAATGACAGTAACGCCCTCTGGGATGTTGACTGTTTGCAGCCTGAAACAAGAGGCAAAGGCAAATCGTCCGATGCTGGTAACTGATTCAGGAATGCTCGCAGAAGTTAAATGTATACATCCATTAAAAGCCGATTCTCCTATACTGGTCAGACTTTGCGGCAATGTCACTGATGTCAGATTGTTGCATTCATTAAATACATTGGTTTCTAAGGTCTTAACCCCATCCGGAACGATGACCGAAGTGATGGTTTTGTTGTCCTGGAATGCGCCGTCTCCGATGACGGTAACAGAGTGTGCTCCGAAAGAGGATGGGATGACTACATCAGCATCCGAACCAACATAGGCCCCTATCGTGGCGCTGCCATCGGCATTGACCTGATAATTCCAGTCGCCGGCAAAGATCCAGAACTCAAACGCGGACAGTGAGCAGGTGCTGGTTAGAAGTAGGAGTGCAAAGCAGTATGTTTTCATTTTCATCGGTATTTAGGTTCGTTGAGACAATCATCGGTATGTGCCCGGGATTTAGAACCCTGTTTGAAGCAACGGTGGTGATGCTTGAGGGAACGGTTGGGTTTTAGCGATTATCGGCGAACCCACTTATCACTCATGATGCATTGTTGGAGGGCAGGATGATTCTGTGGAACAACGAATTCTGCGAATGAACACAGATTTATTTTCTTCTGAGAAGCAGAATTGGTTTCTTCACAGCAGAGGACACCGCTGATTAAGGTGTCAGTTTCTAAGGCACGAGAAGGCTCGATTAGGGGTGGTGGAATTCCAAACGGGTCAAACTTGAATAACTAATATCGAGCTAATTCAATGAAAGAGTGTTCGGTCCAGGCTGCGGTATTGAATGGCTTCCATGAGATGGTTGGATTGGATGGAATCTGATGCCGCTAAGTCCGCGATGGTGCGGGCGACGCGCAGGATGCGGTCGTAGGCGCGGGCGGAGAGATTAAGCTCGTCCATCGCGTGTTCCAGCATGATGCCGTCCTGTTCCCGAATCTGACAATGAGTCTTGATTTGCTGTTGCTCCATGCGGGCATTTGAAAAGGTGCGGGTGTTTTGAAAACGTTGACGCTGCAGCTCCCTGGCCGCTTCGATGCGAGTGCGGATGGAAGCGGAGGATTCTCCTTCCCGGGTGCTTCTGAGTTCTTTGAGGCTCAGCGCGGGGACTTCGATGTGAATGTCGATGCGATCGAGCAGGGGGCCGCTGATTTTAGAACGGTATTTTTGAATTTGCGCAGGCGTCGAACGAATGGGTTGGCCGGAGCGTCCATCTCCGCCGCAGGGGGTGGGGTTCATGGCGGCGACCAGCATAAAGGAGCATGGCACGGTGAGTTTGCCTCGACTGCGGGAAATGGTGACTTGCCCATCTTCGAGCGGTTGCCGCAGGACTTCCAATGTGGAGCGCCGGAACTCTGGTAGTTCGTCTAGAAACAAGACCCCGTTGTGGGCCAAGGAAATTTCACCGGGACCCGGGATGCTGCCACCTCCGAGTAGGCCGACGTCGCTGATGGTGTGATGCGGTGCACGGAAGGGGCGTTCCATTCTTAGAGATCCTTCTTTGATCGAAATGCCGGCACTCGAATGAATACTGAGAACCTCTAGGTATTCTTCCATGCTCGGTTCAGGCATGATCGAAGGAACGCGTTTGGCAATCATCGACTTTCCAGATCCTGGCGGACCGATCATCAGTAGATTGTGTGAACCTGCGACCGCAATCTCGATTGCCCGCTTGGCAGCTGTTTGCCCCTTGATATCGGCAAAATCCAAATGATGCAGTTCATCGGTTTTTACCTGTTCAAAGGCTGTTTGCGAAGGTAAGGGTGGGATCGAAGTCTCTTCGTTAAGGAATTGTACTGTTTGTGCCAGACTTTTGACAGGATATACCTCGACTCCTTCCACTAAAGCGGCTTCCGCTGCAGATTTCTCAGGCAGTAGAATTCCGCGAAAGCCGAGCTTTTTTGCCAGCAACGCCATCGGCAGCCCTCCTTTGACGGCTCGGGTTTCACCGGAAAGACTTAATTCTCCGGCAAGCATCAGATTCTTGGGCACCTCCTCCTTCAACTGATCGGTCGCAGCCAGAATGCCGATTGCCATTGGAAGATCAAAGGAGGGTCCCTCCTTTCTTAAATCTCCCGGGGCAAGATTGATTGTGGTTCGCGTGTAGGGAATGCGAAAGCCACTATTGACCAAGGCCGAGTGCACGCGGTCCTGGGACTCTCTCACTGAGGCGTCGGGCAAGCCCACCACAAACAACTTCGGTTCTCCTTCGAGATCGGTGTTTACTTCCACTTGAACAGGAAGGGCTTCGATTCCAGAGAGGGCTGCAGATTGAGTTTCAGCGAGCATTGGGAGAGAACGGAGGGTATTTTATAAGACGAGGTTAATTTGGTGTGCATTTGAACACTAAGGGAAACGCTAGATCCTGCAACAAGAAAATCCCTGCATCGACAGCCGGTCGTTCATCAAAGAGTCAAAAGTCAAGACCTGACGTCTTTGGTGTTTCTCTCTTCGGAAAAGATTTGATCGGTCTTGTGTATGCGAAAAATATCACGCTGATAGTTGCCACGATTGATGATATAATACCGGGCACCCTCATCCTGAATTCTGGCTGACCGAGGCATGCAAAAGGGAAGAATGTTAGTTTGAAAAACGTTAATGCTAAACAACTAGGACCGTCCCCTTTGTGTGCCTATTGAGTGCTAGATATTGGGCCTCTCAAAGAGCATCAGCTTAACTTGCGATATTATTTTCTGATGTGTCCGGATAGGGCACTTTCCATAATCGATGCGTTTGGAGCGTACTTTGAGATAAGAGATTCTACAATTAGTCTTTCAGATCTATCGGTGGTGGGGCCAAGAGTAATTTCGAGGTTTTCATAGACATCCGAAGAGAATGGAATATCGAAGTAGTCGATTTTGAGAGTTCTCCTTTTAAGTAAGCAGTCAGTAAGAATATTAGTTGGGTCTTCGTTTAATGCGGGGCCAATTGGTATCTGTTCGCCTTTGATAGATGGGGTCAATAATAGTTGAAATCGATATTCCGATTGGAATTGCCAAGGTTTATTTTTCAATCGAAAAAGTTGGAGTGGTTTTCCGAATTCAAAAGAAAAACCACCATCATCGTGAAATTTGAAGCCCTTCCACTGCTCATTCCATTTCTCCATGACGTTGTCTACATAGGTTATTGGTCCTTTGAAGAAATCATCATAATTTGAGAGAGGATGGATCATTATGTCTCCATGAACCAAATTATCAAAAGGGAAGTAAACCATCATTGATCGGATATTTTTGCCTTCCTGAGTGATCGATAAGTGTTCAGATGCCTTAATTTCAAATTTGGGAAATATTTCCCCTTTGATACCGATTCTTACACCCCTGCAATTCGGTGTGTACATTTTCCAGAGAGGTATTGATTCAGTTGTGTCTTCTGTCCAACAAGAAGCGAATATTATATTTGAGAATTTGAGAGGTGAATGATTCTCAGCTTCCTTGAGGTCATCGAGGCAATTTAGCTTTGTGAATCGAATTTTTTGAGATTCAAGGATAAGTGCAAGTGAGTTAATTGAGGTGTAGTGATGAAGCATTTTGTATGAATCG
Source organism: Opitutales bacterium (assembly GCA_963676215.2). Lineage (GTDB taxonomy): Bacteria > Verrucomicrobiota > Verrucomicrobiia > Opitutales > JAFGAQ01 > JAKSBQ01. Next base: position 130,860 of record CAXXVT010000002.1, read on the forward strand.
CTTTGGAGTTAACAGGATTGCTGGAGGTTTATAATGGAAGAAACATCATTTTTGAATAAACAGATAATTTCAAAGTTAGGGTAACTCAAAAGGGTCGGTCCTTGTATTTTGATATTCTTAAAATCCATCAGGAATAATAAGGTTTATCTGCCCAACAATCAACAACTTAGGTTCACCTTCTAGGTGGGTGTTTACTTCTACCTGAACAGGCAGGGCTTCGATTCCAGAGAGGGCTGCTGATTGAGTTTCAGAAAGCATGGAGGCTGAGAGAGGGTAAAGAGGTTCTTAAATGTGTTCATTTGAACACTCAAAAGTTTTGTGCACACTGCAATAAGAAAGTGGGATTATTTCTACCAATTAGCGTTTAAAAGACTTCAAACGGAAACAGATCTCATGCCATTCGACAGGCTCACGGTCATGAACGAGTATGAGATACGGTATATGAGGCGTAGCATCCGTTGCTCGCATCGGATTATGCTGCACGTATTGAATTAAACGCTAATTGGTATCAATTTACGATACATGGACTCATTAAAGATCCATAAAACGACAAATTTGACACAGTTCCGGGTGAGGATATCGCAAATCGTTTCAATCAATTCAATTTACACTTTGCGAAGACGGCAAAATGATCCGAGGGAAAACGGCCGTCGATTGCATCCGTGAAGGTCGCAAATGCGTTCACGTTCACTCGTCCGCCAGCATCCTTTAGAAAAACATAATCGATGCGATTTTCAGCCGGATCGTGATAGTTGAATCCATTAAATGTCGCTTTTGGGCCAAGAATGGGTCCGGAACAAGCCGCTCGGGAATCTTGAAACCCTTTGGTTTCCAAAATCACTTTCACTGGAGCCGAATCTTGAAGCGCATTAAAGTCTCCGGTGAAAAATACGATATCCTTCTCATCCGCAAGCGCCGCAATCTTTTCAAGGATCAATTTCACCCCTTCCAACCGTGCGACTTCCCGACATGATCCAGATGGGTATTAAAAACCCAGATCACTTCTCCTGTCTCAATTGACTCAAATTTTCCATAGGTGCAAATCCGTGGATACGCCGCATCCCAGCTCTTGCTCGGGATCTCCGGGGTTTCTGATAACCAAAAGGTTGACGATTCCAATACCTCCCATCGCGCTGCATCAAAAAAAACCGCACTGTATTCTCCGGCATCAGCGCCATCGTCTCGCCCGACTCCAATGAAGTCGTATTCTTTCAACCCAGCCTGGATATCACGAATCTGGTCCGGCCTAGCCTCCTGCACACCAATGAAATCCGGATGATGAAATCCCACCTGACTTATCCAAAACGCTTTGCGGTTCGACCATTGATTGTCCCCATCACTCTTCACATTGAGTCGGATATTATAGCTCATCACGCTCAACTCAGTAGCGCCTGTTTGGCAGCAGAGAACTAACGCTAACATCAAAAACCGAAAGGGATTCCAAAAATGTTTCATAATCAAAAAGGGGATATTGGATTAAAGAGATCGAACATCATGCCGACGGTTTCATTTCAATGAAAGCTATTTCGATCTCTTCGAACTGCGGATTCGACCGGTTATGAAACATCAATAATCTTCCTCCCTGAACGAACCCAATTAGGGTTCTTCTTCCAGAGCATTCTGCGTTTACTCTGACAGGATTTGGTGTTGTCAAACGAGTAAGCAGCGCAAGGCTGCATGTGTTTTGTGTGCATTGAAATGCTCCCAAACTCATGCAACGCGGCGAACTTACCCATTTCACAACATTCTGTAGGACAGAGTGATAAGGCTTTTTTGCGGCGTTGCATAATCTAGACAAGTGCCAACTTGCCTTCGATGGTGCGCCTTGCTAAAAAACCTCATTACTTCTGCCAAACGTGTCAGCTTAAATGCAGGATGCTCTAGATTGGTGTTGGATTCTACCAAACCAGAAGGGCTTCGATTCCAGAGAGGGCTTTCAGCAAGTCTGAAAATATGTGAACGGATGAATGAGTTTGATTGCGTGTGTAAGAACACAGGAATCTGGCTTTTGCAGGCTATCGTTGTGTAGTGCAATCTCTTTCCTGTGTGATTGACGATGGATTGTGGGGAGGTTTTGATGGTCGGCATGACGATGACCATCGAAGAACTCACCGAACGGATTTGTGCTTTCCGGGACGCACGCGATTGGATGCAGTTCCATAATCCCAAAGAAATGGCTGTGGCCATTGCGGCCGAGGCGGGTGAACTGATGCAACCGTTTGTGTGGCAGTCACCCGAACAATCGGAGCTTATCGTGAAGGAGAAACACGATCATCTGAAGCAAGAGGTGGCCGATGTGGCGATGTTGTTATTTGAGTTTGCCCACAACGCCGGGATATCCGTCGAGGAAGCGATATTGGAAAAGATGGAACACAACGAGAAACGCTATCCAGTGGATAAAGCAAAAGGCTCAAACGCAAAATACAACGAACTGTGAGTGACGAATCTTCTGCTTCCCAACCGTTCAAACGGAGACCGCGCTATCGTGGGAAAAATCCTCGAAATTTTGAGGAGAAATACAAGGAGCTCAATCCTGAGCGATATGCCGAAACGGTTGAGAAGGTAATCTCATCGGGAAAAACCCCGGCTGGTCAACACCGACCCATCATGGTCGAAGAAATCCTGGAGGTGCTCGATCTCAAACCCGGACAACGTTGTGTGGATTGTACGCTGGGATATGGTGGTCACTCGGAGCGCTTACTTGAAGCCGTGCAACCCGATGGAACGCTTTTGGGGCTGGATCAGGATCCGATCGAAATTATCAAGACCGAAAAACGTTTGAGAGAACTGGCAATTGCGCAGGAATCGCTAGTCGTTAAACGCAGCAACTTTGCGGGCCTGTCGGCGGTGATGGAAGAGTTTTGTTGGAGTGAAGGGGCAGACGCGATTCTCGCGGACCTTGGGCTGTCGTCGATGCAGATAGACAACCCTGATCGAGGGTTTAGCTTCAAGCACAACGGTCCTTTGGACATGCGGATGAATCCTCAAAAAGGGTTGTCGGCGAGTGAACTGATCGCGCGGACCAAGACGATAAAAATACAAAGGTGGTTGAGCGAATACTCCGATGAGCCCCATGCGGAAATTATTGCCAATGCTATTGCAGGGGGAGGATTCAAGGACACCCTTTCGTTACAGAAGGCCATTTTGAATTGTCTCCCTGGTAATCTTGACGACGAGCAGCGAAAGCAGTCGGTACAGCGCACGTTCCAAGCGATTCGCATTCAAGTGAACGAGGAATTCACCGCGCTTGATGGCCTGCTGCGGCAGCTCCCAGATTGCCTGAAGTCCGGTGGAAGAGTAGCTGTGCTCACCTTTCACAGCGGAGAAGATCGTCGAGTAAAAAAGGCGTTTCAGGCATGGTATCGCAGTGATGTTTTTTCTTCGATTAGTACCGAAGTGATTCGGGCGAGCGGTGAAGAACGAGGCCAAAATCCCCGAGCCTCCTCAGCAAAATTGCGCTGGGCGATCCGAGCCTGAGGGATTTGACTTCATGTCGGTCGTTGCTTTAGCGGAGTCCGTGGCTGATCCATACAAACAGTGGATTCCACAAGCGGAACCCCTACAAAAATACATAGTGTTTGAAACGGACATCGGCATTACATATATCACCCTCGTTTCGGTATTAATAATTCTGATGGAATGAGTTAGGGTAATCGGTGAATGTTGAATAATGGGATTTGATCCTCAAGTCATTTGCATCCTTACCGAAGTGATTATGATGACCCCTTCTCCCGAAAAGAAATACACCTGGACTTTGTGTCCTGATAAAAGTCTTCAAGTCAACTCCGTGGCAATTAGCGACAATGGAAGCCGATGTGTCTTCGGTACTTCCAATGAGTTTTCTGAAGGAATTTTCCACACCTATTGCTGCGATGGTGATGGGACCATCAAATGGAAGGCACCTGTTTCGAAAGAAAGAACCTACCAAGGTGTATTCTGGACCGCTGTGAGCGGGGACGGTAACTCTGTTGCCGTTGGCGGTGAAACCAGTAAATCGTGTGGATTTCTGCGTGCGTATGATGGTGAAACCGGGACCGAACTTCTCAAGCAGACGCCTCCGGATCGAGTGAATCAGGTTTCACTCTCTAAGGATGGTCAATGGTTGGTCGCTTGTTACGGGCGCACGGTTGAGGTATATCAGTATAGCAGCAGCAAAAGCAAATATCTCCAGGTTAAAAAGGAGACCAATGAAACCCATAACATCAACAGTTGTGCAATCAGCAGCAATGGAGATGTGGTCGTAGCCTCGGGCATACAATACGATGATTCTGGTGATACGACCGTTACCAAAGGCAAGGTCTATTCGTATGGGATTTCAAAGGGTAAAGTGGTTTCTCTTGGATCGTGCGATTTACCAACAGGCTCGATGAGAACCGCTATCGTGGATTCCGGGAATTTTTGGGCAGCATCTCTTCATGATGGAAGCTGCGTTCTCATCGACAAAAACGAACCCACAAAATGTCAGTGGCAATACGAGCCACAGAATGTGAAACTCAGTTTAGCTTATGCCGTGGATATAACTCAGACCGACGCTGGCGAAGTATTTGTTGCATGCGGAGCAAATGTGCACGATGCGGATAACCAAGGTCTGCTCTATTTGGTTCAATCTGTTAAGGAAGCGGATGTTTATACTCCCGTCGAAAAGTGGACCGCACCGATTCAACGATCTGTGAACCCAGGGGTCTCTATGGATCGCAATGCCCTGTATGTGACAGCTACGGACGGGCAACCTGAGTCCAACAGCACCAGCGAAACTCCCGGAACCTTCTATCTCTTCTGTGCTTCCTCAGGGCAAGCCCTTTGGCACTATGATACGGCAATCATGAATTGGCCGATGATGCTGGCAAGTGATGGAGGCAGTGTGTTCGGTGGTAGTGATGATGGATCGGTGTACTACTGGAAGCTCTAGGGAATGTCTGTAAACTTGCGGTTCAGGAAGTTGAGTTTCCGCATCGAAAAATGTTTTTTTTAGATCGTTCTCCTCCTTGGGGGGAGAACTAGATGTCCTATGGGCGTTTCCAAGCAAAATCTGCCGTTTTGTGAGCACAAAACATCTGCCGTGCCAGAGGCACATTTAGCGGAGCGATGTTGAAAATCCTCTTTAACAGACTACAAGGAACACCGTTCGCTTCCCTCACTAAATGCCCTTCGGGCGGCATATGTATCTGACCAGCAGATACGGCATATTTTCTTATGTGGTTAATGGAGTTAGTTCTCTGTCTGAAAAACATGTCGTTTTGTGAGCACAAAACATCTGCTGTGCGAGAGGCACATTTAGCGGAGCGATGTTAAAAATTCTTCTTCACTTGTATGACGACACCGTTTTTCAGGCGGATTATTGGTGTCCATTGCATGTGTGCTGAGTCACGACTGAAGTCATGACCTCTCGACTGATTCTATCAACTATTTCACGAGATAGGCGCCGATGTAGGGTAAATGTGTGTCGATAGATATTGCCTTTGCGGTAGATTTGGGAATGGCCATCGGAACGGACAGTCCTTGCATGGATTTCAACTCAAAGCGCTTCAGTTCTGGACTCACAAAAGGCAGCGCATCTCCTTCCACACTATCTGTGCCATAACCCTCGATTGAAGCACGAATGGCGTCGATGTCGTGCAACTTGGATGTGCAAGTGTTCCCGAGTTTTTGATTGAGCATCATCAGCTGGGTATCATTGGAATTGAGTTTGATATAAGTATTGGATCGAAGGGTTTCCAGAGATGGCGTAGTGAGTCGCTCGCACATGTCGGCAGGTTGCCAAGCGAGTAACAGGGGACGTTCAAAGTCCGCATCTCCCACCATGAGGTTATTGAAAAACGCGTGCCCATCGCGCTCATCGACTCCCGGACCCGTGGTGACATGCCATCCAAAATGATCAGCGCCATCTCCACGAGAATCGCGTGCAAAACAGGCCATGCTGTTGACGAATGTATTGTTGAATACCTGTACGTCGCTGGCGTTCAAGATGAGGATGGAATGATCGTTGTTTACAAATACATTGCCCGATACGACTGCGCCTTGAGAGATTTCAAAGAAGAAACCGTTTTGACTCGGCCAAACATGGTCATTTTCAAAAGCCTCTTCCAAGTTTCCTACATTTTCGACCCAATTGTTGGTAAATACGCCATCGACATTGCCAACGTCATACCACACTCCGTTTGAGTGAGGCAGGTCGATGATCAGGTTATCGTTGCAGATGATGCGATGGGTTTGATTAAAAATCTTTACCGCAGCAGGGTAGTAGCCAGCGATTTCTTCCACATTGTTGCGTGTGAAGATATTTTTCTCCAACAACACATCAGCCGAGGAAAACACATAAAGACCCTCGGTGCTGGTATCACTGATTTTGCAGTGGCGCATGGTGAAATGGTCTCCAAAGACAAAGGCGCCTACCCTCCCGGCGTAAGTGAAAGAACAATGTTCGATCGTAGTACCCACAATCACTTTTCCCATTTCGGACTCGGCCGCTTTTTCATTTGGGAAGTAACCGTCCACTTCAAGAATATGAAACGCATATTGGGAGAAATCGATGCCGCGGATGGTGGGCCCCTGGCTGTCAGCCTTCTTCCCATGAACCTGTTGGGAGGTGACGACCAAACCCAGATTGAATGCGGTTATCTCCACTACCTTGTCCGTTGGATCGGTGATGATATACACCATTTCATTTTCGTAATCGATGTAGAAAGTGTCTTCCGTGAGTCCTTCAAACCAATCCGTTGATTGCAGCATGCGGCCATCGATGAAGACCATGTCGTTGTTGAATTTGTGCAAACGCGTTTTGCGACCGGCCGATTCTTCCCTCCACCAATCATCGGGCGCAGAGGGAAAAAGATGCTTCCATTGAATTGCCCACAGTGCAGGGAAACGGTTTTTGTAGCGTTCCGGGACTTGATTCACCCATTCATCAGCGAGATAGGAACCCTTGATGACGGGCTGTTCGTCAAGGTAGGGTTGCATCAGGATGCTTTGATTGAGCTTAAGATCTCCAGTCCGATAGGTGCCACCACGAAGCAGGATCGCATCCCCAGATTCGACCTTTTGGATTGCTTTCTCTATAGTCGTGGGTGACTGCAACTGGGTCCCCTCAGCGTCGGCGCTGCCGTCAGGGGCAACGTAATAAACCGTTCCATCAACCTCTGGTATCGGGTAATTCTGAGCTTGTGGACCATAGGGTCCCCCGGAAGGTTGGGCAGCAGAAAAACTGACCGAAAGGAGTAAAAACCATATGCTGGCAATTCGACCTTTCAACTGAAAGAAAGGCATTGGGTTCGAACGATTAGAGATTTTATGTTTCATGAGAGTATTGCCGTTAAATCCGGTAGATGGGTTTCGGTTTAGTTTTTAATGGTGGGGGACTGGATGGATGTTGCCTATGACATCCGGATCCGCATCGGCGGCTTTGTGATGGTATTCTTCTATCGGTTAAGTCAGTTTCATTCGCTTAAAATCCCATCAAAAGGCATTGCGAGGAACGAGTTGTCATGTGGGATTAAACATTTAATTGAATTGAACGTTTTGTGAAAATAGCCACGAATGAATTCATGGGCTCCGAAGCAGAATAGCGGAGTTGTTTCCGGGAGTTTTATTGCCGACTAAAACTGTGACATTTAAGACGGAGCGCTTGGTTTCAACTGCCTGTTATTCAGCTTCGATAGCCTGGAAAACTGTCGCGACTGAACTCATCCCCTCCAAGAGTATGCACATTTGATCCGTGGATGCACAGACACGAGGTAATGAGGCCAGTTTCTACCCCGTGGTGATGTAGTTGACGAGCTGATCGATGTCGAATTCGAGTTTGTCGATGGTGGATTTCATGAGATCACCAATACTGATGATTCCAACGCATTCGTCATTTTCAATAACTGCGAGATAGCGGCGACGTTTCTCGGTCATGATTTTCATGCAAACATCCACTTGGGTGTCTGGTGTGACGGAGTAGAACTCCTTGCGCATGATTTCCTTTACAGGGGTATTGCGGGACTTTTTACCCTCCAGTGCAATGCGGCGAGCGTAGTGGCGCTCAGAGACGATGCCGATCAGGTGATTGTTCTCCATCACGGCAATTGCCCCTATGTCAAATTCTGCCATCAATTGAAGGGCTTCGTAGGTGGTTTGATCGGGACCAATGGTGTAGATCTTTCGGATGGATTTCTGATCAAGAATATTTCTGGCGGTGATTCCTGTCGTGGTTTTCATAGTTTTTGATCCTCCCTTAGTTTATATAGGGCCTGCATCGCTTTTGAAAAACAGTCCTTATCGGAGGTTTTTCGCAGAAAGCGTCGACGAGCGCCCTTGTCCGCGCCGATAGTGTTTCTAAAGGATGACATTTCCTTCTGGTTTTTCAAAGACAGTGCTGAGGTATTGCTCACGCTTTACAGGGGTATTAGCGCATTTTGCATTGAAGCTAGCGGGTTTGGCAGAATGCTCAACGTGGCTAACTTAACGAAGTTTTAGAAATGAATATTCCTAAATTTTCTGAAAAATTCTGTAGCATGCGATGCTCGTCATCGCATCTCTTCATGCAGAGTGGACACACCATCTACCGCGGAATCCGATGCAAGCATCAGATGCTACTATTCAAGCCAAAACGACTCTTAAGTTAGCGACATTCGGCAGAATGCTCTGGCGCATTTTTATCCGGAACCGGGATTTATGGGTGTCTGTTTGTGAAGTGATTGAAGTTTTTGGGAAAACGGGAAGCCCGCTAATTTTCCTGCTTGGTCAAAGTGGGATTTCGTTAGATGATCTTCAAACCGATGAACCGGACTCGATATAAAATCATTTGTGGCACTCTGTTGCTTGCAGGCGTGATTGGGTCTACGTGGTTGGTGTTGAATGGAAATCGTTCGCAATTCAGAGTGGGTGGAGGAATCGAAGAGAACGGAAAAAATGGATGTAAGGTGTGCCATGAGATTCAACCGTCGGCACATGATTTGCATGCGGTGTTTGACTGTAATGCATGTCACCTGGGGAATGGGAAAGCAACGGAAGCGGAGTTGGCTCACCAAGGCATGGTTTTGATTCCGGGAAATCTAGCGGATGCGACTCAAACCTGTGGGGTGTGCCATGAGCAGGAAGTGTCGGATGTGCACCATTCGCTGATGACGAGCAATGTGGGCATCGTGGCGGTGGATCGTTTCGTCTTTGGGGAACAAGATACGCCAGATGGAACGACTGCGATTACAGAGATCGGGCATTCAGTCGCGGATGATCATTTGAGGAATTTGTGTTCCAGTTGTCACCTTGGGAATGAAAAAATGGAGTTTGGCGTGATCGATGATGCCTCTCGTGGGGGAGGGTGTAATGCGTGCCATTTAAATTATGAAAAAAAAGCGGTTGGACAACTGAATGCTTATTTGGATGATCCGAAAAATCTACCCACCACTCATCCCACCTTGGATCTTAAGATGGGGGACCAGCACTGTTTGGGTTGTCATAGTCGGTCTGGACGAATTTCCATGAACTATCAGGGTTTTCACGAGACGCAGTTGGAGGCAATACCCGGCGATGGGGGTCGATACCAGAAACTGCAGGATGGACGGATCTTTGAGTATGTGAAAGAAGATGTGCATCATCAACAGGGGCTCTCCTGTATCGACTGCCACAGTTATGCGGATGCGATGGGTGATGGGAAAACTTATGCCCATGAGGAACATGCCGTGAAAGTGCGGTGTGAAGATTGTCATATGTCTGTGGTTCCTGATGGCGTGGCAGTGGGCGAGCTTCCCGACATCTACCAACGGATTTATCGTTCACGGAATTACTCTCATGAAAAGATGTTGGTAACTGCCGATGGGGGGATACCGCTGGTGAATACCTATCTGCCGGGAGATGGAAAGGCCTATCTGTTCGGAAAGATGGATGGAAACCTTCATCCCATGAAAGCGCCCTCCGAAGGCTGCTCTCGGGAGTTCGCACATAGCGGCCTTAGCTGTTCCTCCTGCCACACGGATTGGGCCCCGCAGTGTATTGAATGCCATACTGAATACGATGCGAATAGGGAAGGGTATGATCTACTTGCGAACCAGGAAAGGATGGGTGCTTGGTTGGAAACCGCCGGAGATTTCCGAGCGGAAGCCCCGGCTTTGGGAGTATATGAACGGGTTGGTAGTAAAGGAGCGACCGTTCAACCAGCGGTTCCCGGTATGATCATGACCTTGAACAAGGAGGCGTTTTTGAAGGATCGTGGGGAGAAGCAATCTGAGGGTGAGCAGTTTCATCGATTGTTCGCACCAGCCTCTCCGCACACCACTACCCGCGAAGGGCGTGATTGTCGGTCCTGCCATAATAATCCGGTCGCGTTGGGTTATGGGAAAGGCAAAATGGTTTATACGAAAGACGGGTCTGAGTCAAAATGGATATTTGAACCGAATGGTCCAATATCGCAGATCGATGGACTTCCTGCGGATGCGTGGATTCCGTTTTTAGGGGAACGAAAGGGGGTAGCGGTTTCAACTCGGAAGGAATTTCGACCCTTTACGTTAAAGGAGCAGCGACGCATTCTTACGGTTGGAGCTTGTTTAGAGTGTCATGGTCAACAGTCAGAAATGATGCGAATGACACTGAATCAGGATTTTGATGCCTTATTAAAACGTTTGCCCAAGGAGTGCCGGATTCCGGAATGGTAGTTAGGAGTGAGGGGCTAGGAGTGAGGGGCTAGGGGTGAGAGGTAAGAGGTAAGAAGGTGAGATCGAAGAGAAAGAGGACTGCCGAGCTGGATGGGGGTCGCATGCGAGCATACGACGCTACGGGTTTATTAAAAAAAAGCCTCCTCCGATGGGGCGGAAGAGGCTGTGAAAATCAACCGCGAGGCGGTTGATCGAAGTTGAAGTTATCAACTAGATCAGTCGTGCTGCCCATTCCAACCCTCGATGATTTTTTTGGCAAACTGAGCTGGCATTTCCTCGTAGTGATCGAGTTTTTCCGAATACAGACATCGGCCTCCGGTGATGGAACGCAGTCGAGTGGAGTAATGGTAGAGCTCGCGCTGTGGAATCAGTGCGTTCACAATCTGCATTTTTCCATCGGTATCGATACCCTGGATGCGTCCACCCTTGGATGAAATGTCACCCATGACGTCTCCCACACAATCTTCGGTGACTTTGACCGTAATCATCAAGATTGGTTCGAGCAGGCAGGGTTTTGCATTGGCGATGGCTTCACGAAAGGCTTTTTCTCCAGCGATTTGGAAGGCAACGTCTTTGGAGTCTACTGGGTGCATTTTCCCATCGTAGAAATTGATGTGTACATCGACGACATTGTAACCGGCAATGACTCCAGTTTGGCACGCCTTCTGAACCCCTTTTTCAACGGATGCTACAAAAACGCGATCAACGTTTTGCCCGACGAGCGTGTGTTCAAATAGCACACCAGAGTCGCGGGGACGCGGTTCGATTTTGAGCCAAACTTCAGCGAATTGACCGGATCCTCCACTTTGTTTTTTGTGACGATATTTAGCATCCGCTGTTCCACGGATTGTTTCGCGGAAAGCAATGCGTGGTTCGACTAATTCGATATCGACATTGTATCGATCTTTAAGCCCTTGTTTGATCACCTGTAAGTGAAGATCTCCCTGGCCGGAGATGACCGACTGATGCGTTATGGGATCTTGGTGGTAGATGAATGTAGGGTCTTCCTCGTGCAATGCGGTGATGCCTGTACCTAATTTATCATCATCTCCAGTATTGGCAGTGACGATGGCACTGTGAATGTTGGGTGCTGGGTAATTAACCTTTGGCAGTTTGATGTTTTTACCCTTCTCGCAAAGGGTATTGCCAGTGTGGGTGTCCTTCATCTTGACCACTGCACCGATATCTCCACTTGTCAGAGTATCGGTTTGTTCACGGTCTTTTCCATTGATAAGATAGAGTTGGCCGATTTTCTCAACGATGTCTCTGTCGGAGTTATAAAGCTCACATCCGGTAGTGACCTCACCACTGTAAACACGGAAGAAAGACAGATCTCCAACATGTTGCTCGGCGATGGTTTTGAAGGTATAGGCAACCGGAGATTTGTCTCCCAGATGGATTTCAACCTCTTCTCCGTTTTCGTCTTCTCCGGTAACGGTGTCTCTGTCGACAGGTGAGGATCCATATTTCGCTATCCAATCCATCAATCGAGCAACGCCAACGTTTTTGGAGGCAGCAGTCACCCATAATGGGATAAAACTTTGTTCCTGAATTGCTTTGTGAACCCCCGCTCGCAAGTCATCTTCGGAGAGACTGTCGTTTTCGAAGAATTTTTCGAGCAGCCCATCGTCTGCCTCAGCAACGTGTTCGATGAGTTCGCGATGGAGTTCCTTGACCCGGTCTGCCCATTCTCCGGCAGCTTTTACTTCAGTGTATTTACCACTATTGTCATCTGCATAAGTCACAATATCGGACCGCATGACATCGAGCACCTGACTAAATCCAGGGCCTGCGTCCACTGGGATCGATAATGGGAATACTTTGTCGCCAAATCGTTCGCGTAAGTTGGCGAGAATCTCTTCGAAATTCGTGTTTTCTTTGTCAAAACCGTTGACCACGATGAACTTAGGAAGTTTGTAGGTCTCGGCGAATTCCCAAACCTGTTCGGTTCCGACTTCGATTCCGGATTGGGCATCCACAGTGACCATTGCAAAATCAACGACTCGTAACGCTCCCAATGCTTCGGATATAAAGTCGAGGTAACCCGGGGTGTCGATAATGTTAAACTTTCGTTCTAACCATTCGGTATGGAGTATCGAGGAATGGATGGATATCTGCCGACTTTGTTCGTCAGCGTGGTAATCGGAAACAGTGTTACCCTGCTCGATGGAGCCCATGCGGTTGATAAATCCGCCAGTTGCAAGCATAGCTTCGGCAAGCATGGTTTTGCCCGAAGCCCGATGGCCGACAATGGCGAAATTACGAATACGGTCTAGTGATTGTTGAGGCATAGTGAATAAAGTAATAAATTAACAATTGGTACGAAAAATGCCTGAACAACAGGCACAAAGATGTTCGAACTAATTCAAGGGTGGAGGTACGCAAGTGTGCATCAAGCGCATGCATTTCGGGTTCCTAAATACGCCAGAATTGGCGAAACCACAAAAGCTTATTAGAAGTGGGGTAACTTCGTAACAGTATTTCACATTCAAGAGAAATTAATGATAAAAAAAGAATTGCTTATTACAACCCTATTCGTCATCAAAAATGTTTATACCACCGCGTGGTAAAATTGTCTCGTAAGGCAGTCAGGCTGCCATAACTGCCCAAAAATTCAACCGTTAGGAAGGTCACCTGTGACAGAAAACAGAAAAATCACTATTCGAATCGCCGGCCACTCCCAAGATGGTATCCAATCACTTGGAACCTTGTTGGCAAAATTAGCTGGGCGCTCGGGTTATAAGGTCATGACTTACATGACGATCCCAGCGACCATTGCAGGTGGAAACTCCATTTATCAGCTCCGCATTGGAGTCGATCCGATTCTCATTTCCGGCGACTTTGCAGATGTTTTGATCGCACTCTATCCTGACAGTCTTGAAGGCCATATTGGCACATTGCAGGAGGGTGGAACGCTTATCATCGACAGTGATCAGATTGATGCATCCACCATCGAAGGGAACTACGACATTCGTTCTCTTCCACTGACAAAAATGCTCAATGATTTGTTTGAAGGCAAAGGGGCACGAGGAAAGAATATGATGCTTTTGGGCATGCTTTCCAACCTCCTTGGAATCGATCGTAACAAGGTAGAGGCACTTGCGTTGGAAAAATTTGGTCGCAAGGGAGAAGCGGTGCTGAACAACGTGAAGACAACGCTTTATGCTGGGTTCGACTATCAATGGGAAGGTTCTGCTCCAGCGATTGGTCTCCCTAAATCTGAAGATACTGGTGAACAAGTTTCGATGGATGGTAACAGCGCAGTAGCGTATGGGCTTATCGCGGCGGGAGTCCGCTACGGCGCAGCCTATCCGATCACACCAGCGACTTCCGTGATGGAGGTTTTGCGTGAAGAGTTTCCAAAATACAACGGGATTTTCCTACAGACGGAGGATGAGATCGCCGCGGTTTGTGCTGCGATCGGGATGTCCTACTCAGGTCACCTTGCAGTGACCAGCACTTCTGGGCCAGGAATGTCTCTGAAGATGGAGGCATTGGGTTGGGCGACAATGGCGGAGATGCCGTTAATTGTTGTCAATGTGCAGCGCGGCGGTCCTAGTACTGGTATTCCGACGCAGGTGGAGCAAAGCGATTTGATGGCAACCATTTTTGGCAGCCACGGGGACGCCCCTCGTATTGTCTTGGCAGCACGCAATGTAGAAGAGTGTTTTCATATTGGACGTGAGGCTGTGAAACTTGCTCGTGATTACAGCACACCAGTGGTGATCCTGTCTGACCAAGGACTTTCGACCCGATTCGAGGCATTTTCGATGCCGAATCTCGATGAGGTCATGCTCGAGCCTGAACTGGATACGAGTAACCGACCTGAAGATTGGATTCCCTATCCTTTGGATGCCATTACTCGTCACGCGCCTCCGGGTAGTGTGATCGAAAGCGGCAAATATCCTACAGTAACAGGATTGGAACATGATGAAAAAGGTGGCCCCAATGCCGGACCTGAAAACCACATGTTGATGTCTGAGAAACGTCGGAAGAAATTCCAGAAACTTGCTGAAGAATCGACTGACTTGGAACTCTTCGGGGAAGAATCCGGTGAGCTACTGCTCGTGAGTTGGGGTTCTTCTTTTGGTGCGACGCGTGAAACAGTGCAGCGATTGCACGAAGAAGGTAAGAGTGCTTCGCACTTGCATCTCAAGATGCTGTTTCCTCTCCCCAACGGAGTGGGTGAAGTATTCGAGAAATTTGAGAAGGTTAAGACCGTGGAACTTAACGACAAAGGAGTCTACGGGGTTGGCCAACTTGGAATGTACCTCAGAGCTGTCACTGCTAAGGGCAATATCGGCAGCGTGTGTAAAACCGATGGTCTCACTTTCAAAGTGAAAGAAATCATTGACCAAATCTCCTAACCCACCGCACAGCCAAGAATCAAAAGGAAATCCAATGAATTTAGTTAAAGACGCAAAACTTGTTAAGAAAATCACGAAAAAGGTACTGACGGCAAAGTCACCGACCTGGTGTAAAGGATGTGGTGATCACTCTATCCTTGCTGCCTATTACCGTCTGCTTGAGAAATTGCAGCTTCCGCATGAGAACATTGTGACAGTCTCCGGAATTGGTTGTTCGTCCCGCTTCCCTTATTTTGTGAACAGTCATGGCATGCACACACTCCACGGACGAGCGTTGCCGTTTGCTTCGGGTGTGAGTATTGCCCGTCCTGATCTCAATACCTTTGTCTTTAGTGGAGATGGGGATTGTTTTTCGATTGGCGGTAATCACCTTGATCACACTGCGCGTAAAAATCCCAATATGACTTATCTTATCATGGATAACACGGTCTATGGGATGACCAAAAAGCAAACTTCGCCTACTTCTCCCAAGGGATTTGTTTCGAAAACCGATCCATGGGGTTCGATCGATGAGCCGATCAATCCAATGAAGCGATTGGTTGCTTGTGGAGCGACCTTTGTTGCCCGGACAAGTGCATCTAACATTTCCCATGTGATGCAGATGCTTGAACGAGCTTATGCCCATCCTGGTTTTGCAGTCATCGAGTGTTTGTCGGAGTGCACACAGTTTAATCGCGGCTCTTTCGAAGGACTCAATCCACGCAAGGGTGGAGAATTCCCGATTATTGATGAAAAACAATTTGATGGAACTCCTGAGGATGAGAATCGTCACGATACCACTGATGAATCGGCTGCTTACAAACTAGCAGAAGCAGATTATCCAGGATGGTTTGGGGTGTTTATTGAAAAGAAATTACCGACCAAACATGAGATGGAAAATGGCTTGATTAAGCATTGTCGTTCCCAGCATCCTGAGTGGACGGATAAGCAATTTCTCCAGGATTCGTTGAACAGCTTCGCTTAAAATAGCGTAGTGTGATATTTGAATTGGCGAGGACTGACATCTTCAGTCTTCGCTTTTGAGCAACCTTGGCCTGAGACGGGATAGCGTTTAAAAGACTTCAAACTGAAACAGATCTCATGCGAGCATGAAATACTACAGCTCATGAACTGTAGCATGCGATGCTAGCATCGGATATTGCACGTAGCAATTTAAACGCTAGTCGGTATGAGACTGGCTTTTGTTGAGGTTCCACTAGCGAAATCCGCTGTTTTTTGGGTTTGTCGCGGCCTCTGTTTGGATCGTTATTAAAATGAAACTCTGGGCTCAACCTACTCTAACCGACAAAATGTTGTCCGATTGTAACCCATATGGGGATTGTGATGATAGAGAGGAAGGTGGTGGAGATGACCACTTGAACGGCGGTATGTGGGCTCCCGCCGTAATGCTTGGCCATAATGATCGGAAACATGCCAGATGGCATAGCAGCCTGAATCAACATGACAATCTTTAGCTCGTGAGGAAGAGGGAGGAGCACTGCAGCAGTAAGAAATAAAATGGGAAGGAGGAATAGCCTAACTCCACATCCATAGGTGACGACTTTCCAGTCAAACTTAAGTTTCTCGTCACCGATCAAATCCCTTATGGATGCGCCTACGAGGATCAACGCAATGGGGATGGCGCAGCGTCCCAGCTGTTGCAGTGTGCTGAAAATCCCATCCAAAAATTGAGCGAAAAAACTATTGGGTTTGAGATTCCCTTGTCCGGGAACAAGGAAGTTCAAAAGTAACCCTGCCAGAAGGGCGATGACGGGTGGATTGAATAATTTCTTCCAAGCCCCGCTGCCGAAGTTCCCACTGAGAAGTAGGATGCCGACTGTCCAGATCGCGAGCTCGATTCCCATGTTGTGAACCATGAGAGTCCCAGTCGTCGATTGTGAGTGATAGAGTGCGTCGATCAGTGGGATCGGAATGAACCCATAATTGTAGATGCCCGATGTGAAAGCGAAAGTTCGCAAACCCTTGCCCTGTTGCAGCCCGATGAGTTTTGCGACTACGAACGCAACACCAAATCCAAGTGTGATCGTAAGGAACCCTACGAGGGGTGGGAAAATAAGGAGTTCTGGAGACTTCAGCGCCTCATTTCGAAAAATATAGGAAAAGATGAGGGCTGGATAGAAAACGTTGATCTGAAGCTTCAGTAGGCTTTCATCCGAGCGTTGATTGAGCCAACCAATCTTGCGGAAGATAAACCCACCCAAAATAAACAAATACACCGGCACAAGGGCGATGCTAATGACCTGAAATCCAGCAATCATTAGTCGCTGTAGCTCATATCCGAATGAACAATGCGTTTGGGTTCCCCTTCGATGGGCCAGACAGTGACTTCAACTGCAATGTTGCTTTCACCGCCTCCGGTGACAGAGCCTTTGACCAAGCTTACATCATCAAAATCCCGACCCACAGCGATGCGGATATGTTGATCGTTTACCACAAGATTATTGGTGGGATCGACATCAATCCAACCGTAACCGGGGACAAATACAGAGACCCAGGCGTGCGAAGCATCAGCGCCTTCCAGGCGTGCTTCACCCTCCCGTGGAAAGGTGAGGATGTAACCACTGACATAACGGGCAGGTAAGTCCAGGCTGCGAAGCGCCGTGATCATGAGATGGGCAAAGTCCTGACAGACTCCCTTTTTCATTTCGAAAAATTCTGCAACCGATGTATTCACCTCTGTGGCGTTGGCATCAAACTCAATTTCTTCCTTTAAGGCCTTATTGAGTTCCAAAACGCCCTGAATAAACGGGCGGTTATTTGGGAAAAACGGCTTCGCCCACTCTGTAATTGCTTGGTTTGATTGAGTGAGCGGGGACGGATAAATGTATTGCAGCGCTTTGAGCATGCGATTGCTTGTGTCCCCGTGCAGTGCTTTTCTAACTTGTGAACAGCTGATAGACAGTTGATCAATCGGAGGAGAGTTGGAGATCACTCGGGCGTCGAACTGAGTGAAAATCGAAAGTTCTTCGTGCGGCTCCTGGACCGAGAACGATTGCACTGGGTTTCCAAAAAAATCGATGCGTTCCGAAAAATCCATCGGATTCGGATCAATATCAATCGAAAAATTGGAAATGTGCTGCACCCCGCTCCAATCTCGTGGTTTGAGGTGCATATTGTGATAGGATAGGGAGACAGGAAATGCGTAGTGGTAGCTAGTCTTGTGCTTTACCTTATACTCCGAAAACGGAAAGGAATACTGGGTTTGCGATTGCGACTGGGACTGCGACTGTTGAAATGGTTGAATCATTTGCTGAAAGGCGAAGCTAATGGTGGCTTGGCTCAAGTATGAGCAAAGAAACGCTGTTCGATGAGATGGTGCAAGTTATTCAATGAAGTTTCCACCTCTTCGAATGCATGCTCTGAATCGCTGGAAAACAAGATCTCCGGGTGAAGTTGAGTCATTTTTTCGAGTAAATCTACCGAAAGCAGCTGGGATGATTCCTGATGGGATTCCGTGGTATTTGTCCGCCAAGGAAGTTTTCCCATGTGTTGCATAATGCGCTCGATGTTGAAACTCAAAGACCTCGGATTGTCTGCATCCTTGAGCAGTAGTTTATACACCAGTCCATGTTCAAAGTAATTAAGGTGTTGATTGCGATAAGAGATGAGACTGTCGGCGTAGGTGAGCAAAAGTCTCAGATGAGGTTCTTCCATGTCCGGGTTTTCCGTGAGAGAGTAACGCAATAATTCCGTGAGGTTCGTGCTGCGTTCGATGCGTTTTCCGAGCATGAGAAATTGCCACCCGATTGTGCGCACCATGTTTTCGGATGTTTTTCCGGAAAACGCGGATAACCCTGCGAGTGTTTTTTCTAATGTAGCAATGCTTCTTTCGTGCAGAATCCCTGGCAGCTCGGGGGACTCTTTGAGCGAGATGGAGTGAAGATTGGTTAAAATTTGCCACGTATCTGTGGAGAAACGGTCTTTAACGTTAAAAGCGATGTTGCGCAGTTGATTGAATCCACTTGCCAACGACGAAATGAAATCCTCGTCTGAGACATATCGAGTGAGGATTTCGTCCAAATAGGCCGTTTTTTCCCTTTTGTGTTGGATGGATTGGAATTCAATCCACTCTTTTTCGGACATCAACATAGCGAGGAACGCTTGGAGACTGGAAAGCGTTTCCTCATGGAAATCTTCAGTGAGACTGAGGATGATGATGCGGAGATGGCGAGCCAGGCACTCCACTCTTTCGATATAGCGCCCTAGCCAGTAAAGATTGTTGGCGGTACGACTCGAAATGTCGTCCGTCAGTGGCTTGGGTTGGTTGAGCGTTTTGTACTTTGCCGCCGTCAGTTCGAGGGGGGGTGGCAATTGATCATTTACGATCCATACATCCTTGCTGATCGCTCCATGTTGCATGGAAACACTGTTCGAACTCGCTTTGGGTGCGAGTCGCGCCAACCCTCCTGGCATCATTTTGAAAGAGCCGTTGACCTTTGTAAGATAAACTCGGATCAGAAAGTGATGAGGGTGCAGCGCCCCGTCCTTATAAGCTGGGGCCGTTGCACGGGAAACAATCTCTTGTGCACAGTAGTCTTCGGGCGAGCGGGTGATTTTGTCCCTTAGAGCATCCCGTTCTTTTGTGGAGAGGTTTGGACCAAAGATAGCCTTGTTCGAACGATGCCGAAAGGTCTGTTTGATAACGAGCTTATCGAGGTTTTCTGCGACGTAAGCAAATTCCTTTGGCTGACCGCACCACCAAGTCGCCACTGAAGGTAGTTTCAAATCCTCACCACGGTGTAATTGACAAAGACTTTCGAGGAAAGCGGGGATTGCGACGGTTTCCATCAGCCCGGTTCCCAGCATATTCACCATTCCAAGATTGCCATTGCGCAAGCAGTGAAGGAGACCGGGAATTCCAAGTAGGGAGTCGTTGCGGAGTTCGAGTGGATCGCACCATTCTGAATCGAGCCGCCTCAAAAGGGTTCGAATCGGGTGAATGTCCTGCAGTGTTTTAACATACAGCTGATTATCTCGGACTGTTAGGTCAGCCCCTTCAACCAGTTTAAACCCCAAGTTTTTTGCCAGGAATGATTGCTCAAAATAAGTTTCGTTAGCGGGCCCAGGGGTTAGAAGCGCAACGCGTTTTTCGGCGCCTTCAACAGCATTCAAATTTGAGATACTTTGGTTGAAATCGTCGTAAAAGGGTTTGATTCGCTTGATGGATGTGTCGCGAAAAATTTCTGGAAACAAGCGATTCGAAAGGATGCGGTTTTCCAAAACGTATCCCATCCCGGATGCGGCTTCGATTCGGTCATTCAAGATCCACCAGTTCCCATCAGGTGAGCGCGCAATATCTGCGGAATAGAGATTAACAAAATCACCTCCAACCGGTTCGATGCCGTGACAGGGCCTTAGAAAAGACGGATTCGCATACACAAGATAAGGAGGAAGGACCGCTTCTTTGAGTGCCTTTTGAGGGCCATAAAGATCTTTGAGACTTTGGTTGATCAGCTCGGCTCGCTGACACAACCCTGACTCAATTTTCCCCCATTCTGTGCTTGAAAACACGAGAGGGAGTAAATCCATATCCCACTGTCGTTTTTTTTGATCTTCCGAGTAGACATTGTAGGTGATTCCATTGTCTGCAATGAGTCGTTGAAGCAGCGCGTCACGCCTTGAAAACTCGTCTGGATTAAGTGAGCGCAGGCAATCTGTCACCAGTTTCCATGAAGGTCTGATGTTTTTTTCAGCATCCCGATATTCATCGTAATCGGTCGCGTCGCTGACATACGTATCCAGTATGGGGTGTGAAATCATTCCAATCGTGTTCCTGCTTCAAGGAGACAGTATGCCCCTATCGACAGTTACGTAAATCCAAGGTCCCGGGAAAATCAATTGAATGTTTCAACTCTGGTATGATTTCGTATGGTTCAGTAGAATATCCGATGGTTTCGAAGCGACTGAGTCTACGGCTTTCCGCCTCATAGGTATTGACTGGAAATATTTCGGAATTTTTCCCACCCGGATGCCCAACATGGTAGCGACAACCGGCAACCGCCCGGTTATTCCATGTGTCGACCAGGTCGATGACTAGTGGCGCATCCACTGGAATTGTTGGGTGGAGCGATGAGGGAGGCTGCCATGCACGGTACCGGACTCCGGCTACGTATTCCCCCGTGATGCCAGTCGATCTCAATGGAACGCGCTGACGGTTGCAGGTAATGATGTAGCGGTCAGCTTTCAGTCCAGTTGTTTTGATTTGTAACCGCTCAAGGGAAGAGTCTACACACCTTGCGGTGCCTCCAGCCATTCCTTCTTCACCCATAACATGCCAGGGTTCCAAAGCCTGTCGAACTTCAATCGTCATGTCTTTGTATGTCACTTCTCCATACAACGGACAACGGAACTCAAGATGGGCTTTGAACCACTTGTCTTCAAATGCGTAACCTGCTGTCTGTAGGTCGGTCAATACTTCCATGAAATCTTCCCAAATGTAGTGGGGCAGTAACATGCGGTCGTGTAAGTCAGTTCCCCAGCGGTTTAACCGTTTTGGATTGTAGGGTTGCTCCCAGAAATGGGTAACCAGACCTCTGAGTAAAAGGGCTTGAGCCAGGCTCATTCTTGCACTGGGTGGCATCTCAAATGAACGAAGTTCGAGCAGCCCAAGACGGCCGTTGGAAGCTTCGGGATTAAACAGCTTGTCGATGCAGAATTCTGCCCGATGCGTATTGCCGGTGATATCAGTAAGCAGGTTACGGAAAATCCGGTCAGTCAACCACGGTGGACAGTTCTCCTGGGCGTTCTCCACTTCTCTGAACGCAATTTCCATTTCATAGATCGAGTCGTCCCGGGCTTCGTCGATGCGTGGACTTTGACTGGTGGGTCCAATGAACATGGAGGAAAACAAATAGGAGAGACTGGGGTGATGATGCCAGTAACCAACCATGCTACGGAGTAGATCCGGTCGTCTTAAAAAAGGAGAATCCTCTGGAGTTTTTCCACCCAATACGATGTGGTTCCCACCGCCGGTTCCAGTATGGCGCCCGTCGAGCATGAACTTACTGGTGCCGAGACGACACTGACGAGCATCTTCGTAAACACTGGTAGTGATATGAGCGAGTTCCTTCCAGCTACGGGCTGGCTGGATGTTGACCTCGATCACCCCTGGATCTGGGGTTACGCTATAACTCTCAATTCGAGCATCGTGCGGAGGTTTTTCCCCTTCGATGATGACAGGAAGATCGAGTGTATCTGCTGTTGCTTCGATTGCGGATATCAAATCGAGATAATCATCAATCGTTGAAACTGGAGGGATGAAGATACAAAGTTTACCACCCCGGGGTTCGACACAAATCGCCGTTCTAGCAATGGCATCAGGATTCTTCGCTTTATTGGGAGTCTCTGATGTCGATTCCTCTTTGTCAGATTCAGTTTCAACGACCTTTTGCGCTTTCTGTTGGTATTGGCGTACTCTGGTGTTTGAAGATTCGAGACTCTCATCCCGTGGAGCCATTGGATCGGTGTGTACGATATATGGATAGTCGTTGGATCGGATCCAGGGTAAAGAATCCAAGGGAAGTCGAAGTCCCACCGGTGAATCTCCAGGTGTTAGAAACAGGCGTGGCTGACGGATGTCCCAAGGGGTGCTTACCCATGCTTGTTTGGCTTGCCACATCTTTTGCAGTGGTAGTACCCAACCCTTGGGCACCTCAAGTTGGGATTCAAACAAGTCGGCCAGGCGTTTCCGTTCTTCAGGGCTTTTTAGTTTATTGTCGAGAGGATCTACATTGCTTGGAAGCTTTCTTTCTTTCCACAAGTAGTACCATGTATCCTCGTATGCTGGCATGAGCGTGTCTACCCTTACATTCAGGATTTTCCCCAATGTGCGAGCAAACCGTTCGGCATCCTCTTGGGTATGTCCATAGTCCTGCTCGATATCCGCCAGCAATTTTGGATTTGTCCAAAGAGGTTCGCCATCTTTTCTCCAAAAACAGGTGAAAGCCCAGCGTGGAAGGGGTTCTCCGGGGTACCATTTCCCCTGTCCATGATGGAGGAAACCTCCTTTTCCGAATCGGAGCCACAGTTTGCGCAGAAGGATTGCGGAGAGGTGTCGTTTTTTGGGGCCTACGGCTTCAGTGTTCCATTCGGGCCCCTCCATATCATCGATGGAAATAAAAGTGGGTTCACCCCCCATGGTAAGTCGAATGTCGTGAGCTTTGATACGCTCGTCGATCTTTTCACCTAAATCGTAGAGGCGATGCCAGGCTGCATCAGTGTAAGGGAGTGATATCCGGGGGACTTCCATTACCCGTTCCACTTTCATTTCGAAATCAAACTTGGTTTCGACTTTTTCTAAGGCTCCGGTAATCGGAGAGGCAAATTGCGGATCGGGAGCACAGGCAAGAGGGATATGTCCCTCCCCGGCAAGTAATCCTGAAGTTGGATCAAATCCAATCCACCCAGCACCGGGCAGGTAGACTTCTGCCCAAGCATGGAGATCAGTGAAATCGACGTCAGTGCCTGACGGTCCGTCAAGGGACTTCTCATCGGGTGTTAATTGGATGAGATAGCCGGATACAAACCTTGCTGCAAAACCGAAGGAACGCATGAGATTGATCAAAAGCCACGCGGAATCCCGGCAGGATCCTGTTCGTTTGGTGAGAGTCTGCTCTGGGGTCTGAATTCCCGGTTCCAAGCGAACCGTATAACCAATGTCCTGCTGAAGTTTACCGTTGAGATAAACGAGGAAATCAATGGTACCTTTTTCGTCCTTCCTGATCGAATTCCTGTATTCGAGGAAGGCTTCGCTTTTGTCTATCGGATTGAAGTAGATCGCGAGTTGATGCTCGAGATCGGTCTCCATCTTTCGGTCGTGAAATTCTTCGTAAGTTGGTTCGAGGAAAAAATCGAAAGGATTGTATACTGACATTTCTGCCACGAGTCCGACTTCAATTTTGAATTCAGGGATTTTCTCCGTAAATTGTACCCGCGCAAGGTAGTTGTTATATGGGTCCTGCTGCCAGTTTATGAAATGATCGGAGGGGGTTACTTTCAATGAATAGGAAAGAAGTTTCGTCTTACAATGCGGAGCAGGTCTTAATCGGATCGTCTGAGCAGACAGACTTGCCGGACGTTTGTACCGGTAGTGGGTGACGTGAGTTAGTGCAGCATGGATAGCCATTCGAATGATTCTGGTAAAGCGATTGATGAACCGATATCCGGATCAAAGGACTGTGGTCGTTAATTGAGTTTTTGTGATTGGGTTTCTTTAATCGGATTTGATAGGGTTTCAGATGCGGGATCAACAATCGGGAAAAACATGTAGCGATTGTTCAATTCGACCGCAATTTCATCGAGAATGCGATTGATGTCGCTGAGGAAAGACTCGGTGTGTTCGCCTGTAATCTCATCCGTTTTACAGTAGTTGAGTTTTGAAATGAGAATGCCACACAAGCGTTCGGCCTCATTTGAAAAGTGGGTGATCGGACAATCTGATGCAGCATGAACATGTTTCTGTAAGTTGCTGACACAGAAAAGGATAGATCTTGGGAAATGGCGAGAAAGGGCCAGGAATTCTACAATGTCTTTTGCATCCAAACGTTGGGAGTGCAGACGTTGAAATGCTTCTTCGGCACTGCAGGCGCGGAGAACGGAAAGCCATTGAGCAGCATCGAGTGGATTGAACTCTTCTTTTTCTCCCCAGAATTCATCCATCAAACTTTTTGCGCGCAGAATACGACTGGTTTTGTCGGCCCGTTCAAGAAATCGGCCCGCCATGATGAATTCATACCCCATCGAATGAGGGAATGTCGATTCGGTTACTCCTTGAAACAAGTTGGAATACTCGCGGATTTCTTTGTAGAAATCATAGGGACCCGACTTCCATATTTTTTTCGGATCCGTTTCTTTAAGAAAGAGGTAGAGTCTGTTGATTATTTCCCACATGTCCTCCGAAATTTGGTCTCGAATCATCCTCGCATTTTCGCGTGCAGAGCGGATGCAGCTAATAACGGAGCTAGGATTTTCTCGGGAGAAGGTGAGGAATTCCATCGCCGATTTACTCCCAAAGTCGTCGTATTCTTTCGCGTAAATGGGAAGATCTCCTGTGCTTTCGATGATGGGATGCCAGAATGTTGCGATGTTCTTGTCGTTGGCCCCATCTGTTTCCAATAGAATTTGTAGATTTACATCTACGAGACGCACCGTATTTTCCGCCCTTTCAATATATCGGGACATCCAAAAAAGGGAGTCTGCGACTCTACAAAGCATCATCTTCTTAGTATTCATGTTCATTTGGGAAATCTCCTGTTGTTCCTATTCATCTCCGTAGAGAACCCACGTATCTTTGCTTCCTCCACCTTGGGAGGAATTGACGACCAAAGAGCCTTTTCTCAGCGCAACTCGGGTGAGTCCTCCGGGTGTGATTTTCACTTTGTCCCCATAGAGGATGTAGGGACGAAGATCGATATGGCGCCCTTCGAATTTGTCTTTGCACCAGGTAGGATGGCGAGACAATGAGATCGGTGTTTGCGCAATGAAGTTGCGGGGATTCTTCTTTACCAAACCTTTAAATTCAGAAATTTCACTTTTGGTCGCGTGGGGACCAATGAGCATTCCGTATCCGCCCGATTCATTTGCCGCTTTGACGACCAAATTCGCCATGTTGTCGAGAATGAACTCTAGGTTTTTGCCTTCGGAAGGGACCCACGTTTCGACTCCATTGAGGATCGGATCCTGGTCAAGGTAGTATTTAATGATGGCAGGAATAAATGCGTAAATCACCTTATCATCGGCAACACCGGTTCCGATGCAGTTCGCTAGCCCGACATTACCTTTGCGGTAAGCCTCCACCAAACCCGGGACACCAAGAACTGAATCGGGTCGAAAGACTTTTGGATCGAGGAAATCGTCGTCAATTCGCCGATAGATGACATCTACCTTTTGCAGTCCAGAGATGGTGCGCATGTAGACTTTGTTATCCTGGACCATCAGGTCACGGCCTTCGACCAATATGGATGCCCATTTGACGAGCCAGGAAGCAGTGTTCAAAATAGGCGCTGTTGTAAACCCCTGGAGTCAGCAGGGCGATGACAGGGTTACTTTCCGCGGATTCTGGAGCGATGTGTTTGAGCACTTCAAGGAGTTGCGCCGGGTACTCCAGGTTACTGCGAACGCCTGCTTTCGGGAAAAAATTTGGAAATGCTCTTTTGAGTGCTTGTCTATTCTCCAACATGTAGGAAACCCCGGATGGCGAACGAGCATTGTCTTCTAATACCAAATAGTCGCCTTTCTCATCACGAATCATGTCGGTTCCGCAAATATGAACGTAAATGTTCTTGATGACATCAATACCGCGAAATTCGGGGCGATAGTGTTTTGCGGAAAGAATGAAGTGTTCCGGAATGACTCCATCTTTTATGATTTTCTGGTCGTGATAGATGTCATGAAGGAAGAGATTGAGCGCTATCATGCGTTGCTCAAGACCCTTTTTAACGTGCTCCCATTCGGAATTTGGAATGATGCGTGGAATCAGATCGAAAGGAAAAATCTTTTCTGTTCCCTCTTCCTCTCCGTAAACAGTGAAAGTGATACCCTGTCTGAGAAATGATAGATCAACGGATTCCCGTTTTTGATGAAACTCATCTGTTGTAAGCTCTTGAAGTCGTTCTAGCAGGTTCCGGTAATGGGGTCTTGGCACGCCGTCCGACTCGAACATTTCATCGTAGAAACTTTCAGTTTTATAATCGTCAAAATTCATGGGTAATGAGTACAAATTTTCTCAAGAAGAGATGGACTTGCACTACTAGCAATTCCTGTGCCGTCACTCCCATTCTATGAAAGGTGGACTAGATTTGATCCGAATGTTGGATATGTGCAACTAATGGAAGCGAATAAATGACTTTATTTGATTATAATTGGGGAACTCTACCCAACAGAGATCAATCGCAAATATGCTTCGATTCTTCGTTACAGCTCAAATTCAAAAATTTCGTCTTCGCTCAACTCTTTAATGTAGCATTCGAAAGCCTGTAAATAATTTCGAATGAGGTCCGTGAGTTTTTGGGTTTCACGCTCATGGCGATCAAAAAAATCCATAATCTGGGCAAGATGATCCTCTGGGTCGTCTCCAATCATTTCATGGACATCAATGAACGATAAATCGTTTGTAACCCGATTCAAAGTCATTATCATATTCTCATGGTCCTTTTTCAACGCTTCAGGAACTGGGACATCGGATAAATGGGGGTAAAGGCGATTCAGAGTGGATAGCAATGACTTCGGATTCTTTTCTTGTTTGAGAACTGCTTGAAATACTCGGTGAACATTCCAAAGGTGGGTTCCTTTATCCAAATTGGGAACAGGATTGTCTGTTCTCAACGCAATGTAAGACAATAAGCTGTTGTTTGGCATATGCCTGTGATTGATCAGTGTGTCTCTGATATTGGATATCGTGAGCCAACTTCTTTGGATCAACCTACCCATTTGAAGGCAGTTCCAAACCGTTCTTTGGGGCATACTTTCTTCGATTAATCCCGCGATTGCACCATGTAACATGCCCAATTGTTGTACGTCCAATCGTCCCATGCCAGCAGGGTCAGAGTCGTCCAATCGTTGGAATACCTCCAGGATCTTACCTGGAAGATAAGGGATGATCGATGTGCAGTATGAGAAAACTTGTTCTTTGGTTAACTCGACTTCTTTGTGAGAGACAGACAGGATGCTCTCATCGTCAAAGCTTGAATCGCAGGAGCGGATTGTATGAATGGCAACCTCTTTACGATTGATCGATGCGAGTTCTTCCAAAACGCGCCCCAATCGGAACGCAGAACTGAGGGAAGGGATGGTGTTTGGCATGATCGATTGATGCTTGGATTGTTTTAAGTTGTAGGGAGTTCGAGTCAGGACACGTATCCGGAAACTATTTTAATAATAAATACGGCCAAATTGGCGCCAGCGTGAGCACAAAAACACGGAAGGAGGGAACGAGAAGGGTTTCTAGCCCAAAAACGAACCCGATAAAACCAAAGTGAAAGTGCAAATATCGAAGCGGTGGCTAAGACGGGTTGCAGTTCGAGTGTGAGTCTGAGAGAGGTGACCCATTCAATGCCCATTGGGGATGTGACGGAATGGGTCCATAAATAGGGGTGGAGGAGTGCGAAAAGAGCGGAAAAAACGATGGCTGAGATCACCAGGGTTAATCGACCTCTTTTGGTGATAATTAAGTATCCCCTAAATACGACTTCTTCTGTTATTGCTGCGCCCATCATGGCCGGTAACATCCACCAGGAAAGTGTGCTTTGTTCGGAAGATACATCGTAGTAGAATTCGAGTGAACTTACGATAAGAATGATGGCAACGGCTCCTAAAGTTGCCAACAGGCACGGGGCTAGTGTTGTCCATGAGCTTCCTGGGAGTTTCCCCTTTAGATCGGAGTTGGGCTCTTTGCCACCCTCTTTGGTATCGCTCAACCAAAGGTAAAGCAGATAGACACCCGCGGCAAGTGAGAGAAGGTTGAAAAACAGGGAATCAGACATCGTAAATTGTATTCGAAAAATAGTGTATTGTCGGGTTTTGTCAAAAACGATGCCACTCGAAGGATTGAGAAAAGGTTCCAGAATTCGAATGACCTTGCCAGGAAGTTACTTGCAGTCGGCGGGATTACAGATAAACGTGCAATCCATTAGACCCTGATATTGCGTTATGAATGACCCTTCATTGAATCCTCAAGAAAAGGAACGGTATAGCCGGCATTTGAACATTCCTGGTTTTGACGAGTCAGCCCAGATTCGGTTGAAAAACAGTTCAGTCTTGATTGTAGGAGTGGGTGGTCTCGGATCCCCAGCCGCGCTCTATCTCGCTGCCGCTGGAGTTGGAACATTGGGGATAGCGGATTTTGATCGAGTGGAACGACACAATCTTCAACGGCAGGTATTGTATGTGGAATCCGATGTTGGAAAGCTGAAGGCAGAGGTAGCGAAAGCTCGCCTTCAGGCATTGCACCCCGGACTGACAGTTCCCATTCATGGGGAAGGAATACTCCGATCCAATGCAACGGAGATTCTTTCCCGATATGATGTAATTGTGGACGGGACGGATAACTTTGGAACTCGATATTTGCTCAACGATGCGAGCTATTTGTGTGGGAAACCGCTGGTTTCGGGCAGTGTGTTTCGAATGGAAGGGCAAGTGATTGTCTTTGGGATTGGAGAATCAGAGCCCTGTTATCGCTGTCTTTTTCCGGAACCTCCGACGGCCGGAACAGTGCCCAATTGTAATGAAGCGGGAGTTGTGGGTGCGATCTGTGGAATGGTGGGGAGCATGCAGGCGATGGAAGTTATCAAATTGTTGACTGGCTTGGGAAAGCCACTGACTGGGACTCTTCTTAAGATTGACTGTTTTGGGAATCGATTTTCACCGATAAAGGTTGCGAAAGATGGGCAATGCTCTCTGTGTGGCCAAGAATCTAGAATTCATGACTTGAATTCCGAACGATATCTGATTCCGTGTGAATTGCAACCAATGGAAAATCCAGCAAACTCAAACGAAACTCCCAGTGAATTGGGCATGGAAATCGATGTGAATACTGCAAAGCAGCTGATGCAGGAGAAAAATGCTTTGATGTTGGATATTCGGGAAGCGGATGAAGCGGCGATCTGTCAAATCAAAGACAGCACTTTTGTTGCAATGGGCGACATTCCTGAACGGTTGGATGTTCTTCCTAAAGACAGGCCTATCATTGCCTATTGCCATCATGGCTTTCGTAGTTTGAGGGTGGCGCTCTATCTTCGCAGTGCCGGATTTCCCAATTGTACGAGCATGACTGGCGGGATCAATCGATGGGCAAATGAAATCGAGCCTAATATGGCGAAGTATTAGAGCATTCTGCGTTTACTCAGCCAAACGTGTCTGTGTAAATGCAGGATGTTCATGAGAAGAGCGGATAGTGAGTCGAATTCTAATGAATCGCGACTCCATATCCTTTGCAGGATTCAACCGCTACCAATTGCAATAAGGATGAAATCTCCTTTTGAGGTGTAATCCCAATCTACACTTCTTTGTAGGGAGTTCCTTTGAGATGTTCATTGAGGATATCTGCGAGTTCTTGATAGGTACGGGTGACCGGGAACTCAGGATATTCTTTTACAATGGAGTCCGGAGGGCAGAAGAATATGCCATGGTGTGCATTTTGCAGCATCGTCAGATCATTGTAAGAATCTCCGGCAGAGAGAATCTGATAATTCATGCTTTTGAGGGCATTAACTGCAATTCGCTTTTGATCTTCCTGGCGCAGCACATAGTTCGCGATACGCCCTGACGGTTCAATTTCGAGAGAGTGGCAAAAAATAGTGGGATCTTCGAGCTTTGCCAACAGAGGTTGTGCAAACTCATAGAACGTGTCGGATAGGATGATGACTTGGGTTTGGCTGCGAAGCCATCGCATGAACGGAATCGCGCCATCGAGGGGGTTCATCCCAGCGACCACTTCGCGGATTTCATTCATTCCGATTCCGTGTTCATCCAATATGCGGAGTCGGTATTGCATGAGGACGTTGTAGTCCGGCTCATCTCGCGTGGTGCGGTTGAGTGCGTCAATTTTGGTGAGCTGCGCGAGCCCTTTCCAAATTTCTGGGATTAATACTCCTTCAAGATCTAGACAAACAATGTGCATGGCTGACAAAAAATTTCAGCCACAATAGGGCAGCAAATCAGGGTTGTTCAACCTTCGAATGGGATCGGGTCACAAATCCTCCCATCAGTTGTCCCAGTTTTGAGACAGAAAGGTATTCTCCATAAATTGGATCTTGATTCAGAAAATGGGTTTTTACTTCATCTACGATGGCTCCTCTCATCAGTAAAGGAGACAGGGTGGCTGTTGGTCCTTTGTGATTGAGGCGAAACCCAGGAATTCGTTTTTTCCCGCGATTGATGATCTGAGCATATGGAAATGATGATGAACTGGCTCCCCATACTAATCCATATTCGTAGGGTGACGCCATCACGAGGGATGTTTCCTCCCACCCCCCATTTTCGTCAATCCACTGCTCGCACATGACCAGGGCTTGAAAAGCATTGATCACTTCTTCGACGGATTCTTTCTGCAACTCGGCGTTTAACAGATAGGGCAAACGGCCCATATGGATGACTGCAACAAACCCTTCGTCTGATTTATTGAGATAGTCCAGAGCCATCTTTGTCTGAAATCGTATGCTCGTCGCCAAATTCCCTGAAAGCCCTGATGCGTCTGTGGAGATAGCTTCAGTGGAAGTCGTATCGCCAAATTGAAGGATTACCAACCGGCGACTGTCCTGTTCTGAGTGCTGGGTGTTGAATCCCATCAAATCTTCGTCTCCAAAGATCACGCTCCATCCACTTGAGCGAGCTTTTGACCTTAGATCCTGCCAGTCGTTTTGAGAGCCAAATACATATTTGGGCTTGGAAAGGGCTTGTCCGAGTTCGTTGTATTTTGGATGTCCAGTTGCCACATAGAGGTCGAGCGGGCTCGAGCTAATGACATAGTCGAATAGAGTAATGGGGGATTCATCAGATTCAAATCTCACTCCAGCCAAAATGGTGTTCGTGTCATGGCAGAATGGCATGTCGGAAATGATTCCAGTTTTGAGACCCTTGTAATGGGCCCATTCGATCAATTGTTTGTCGGGCGGTAGAGGACTTCCTGATTTGGCGGGGTAACTCAACCAATTGATCGACGTATTGTAGCTGGGGATCCCACTCCCAATTGCTGTCGCAGCCTGTTTTCGATCAGTTGCATTTTCGATCAGCCATTTGTATCCAGCGAATATCGTTTGATTTGAGTTCTCGGCACTGACCGAAACTTCAGATCCACTCCATGCCGTCAATGAGTCATATTGGGGTAAAGTTTCTGGATCAGTTCCATTTGCGACGGTTTTGGTTGTCAGAGGCAACGTGGAAAGTGAAGCGTAGGTCCATTGATGATCTAATCGCCAGTCCCAAAGCTCCGCATTTTCAGAGTATAGCCGGGAGGCGGTCACCATTTCGTGCCCCAAGCCTTCTTGAACAATGAGAATGAGCCTTGGTTTCGCTTGAGCGGAGGGTAGAGCCATCATTCCGACTGTGAGAACAGCCAGTAATTTTGTAAGAAAATGTTGCATTGAGGATGGTGTTATTCCACTTCAGGCTTTTTGAAGATGTAATCAGGGATTCCCGTATTGATCTCCGTTTTTTCAAACCGAGTTACCATTGTAAAAGCGGGGGTTGAGGTTTCTGAATAGTGAGGTATGGTCACATTTCCGGCAGGAAGGTATTCCCCAACCTTAACTTTGATGCGATAGCTGCCCCTTACACCAGCATCGAGTACCCGCTCAATTTCGGTGAGATAATGAGTCATCGGGTCAAAATACCAAGTTTCCTCTAAGCCATCCTTGTCGATTAAAAGGACCGGTTGTAACCCGTCACTCCTCGTTTCGTTGAGCACTGCTTTCGAATAAAGCTCTTCGAGTTTGGTTTCCGGGAATAAACAGGCGTCTTTGGTCGCTTGTTGGAGTTCTGTTCCCTCTAAATTGCGAAAACCAGTAATCGAGTTATCTTCCCAAGCGACACCATCTGTGATGCAGGCGCGAATGGTGCCAACTTCCGGAATTTCAGTCACCGTTGCGACGGTACCTGGATGTTTGTAGTAGACCGTCATCGGACCTTTGATCCCTTGTTCTTTCAGTTCCCATTCCCCAGTGTGGATGAGGGTGCGTATGGCCTTCTTGGCTTCGATGCCACCCGTTGCTTCATTGTAAGCATCGATCACGGCCCGAGCTTCAGGGCTGATTTGACCGGATGCTAGTTGTGAAAAAACGACCCAAAAGGCAGCGAAAACTGGGACAAATTTATGTTTCATTATATAAAATTTAATATGTGGAGGCCTGGTGTCGATTCCGATGAGTGTTATATTACGATCCCTTTTGGGGTTAGCAAGTCCACTATTGATTTGGATAAAGAGTATCTTTGCTTGAGTCCTTTACTGATTTGGTTGTTCGGCGAGAGTAGCAGGGTATTGATAGTTATCCTTATCAATCGTTGTATTTAGAAGCACTTCATCGATGATAATAGAGACTTGATAGGCGGGTGTATTCCACTCAAGACGGTGAGGAAACAGAATTCCATCTTTCATTTGGTAATCGAAAAGATCGAGGGCGGTTTTGAAGCTTCCTCTGACCCCGGCATCTATGACAGTTTGTACGCTGTTTAGAAATCCGGTTTGTGAGTCTAAATCCCATGTTTCCGAATACCCTTTTTCATCTTCGAGATAGACTCGGAGTGTATCGGGTGAAGATGTCTCCTGGAGGGATGCTTTTTTGTAGTATGTATCGATATTATTTTCCGGGAAAAGAATGGCGCTTTTGCCCATGTTTTCGAACTCAGTTCCATTCAACTTTTGAACTCCCGACATAGGATTCTCCACCCAACCTTGCCCATCGACATAACAATTTCGAATGACTCCCACTTCAGGAATTTCGAGAATCATTACAAACAGTGAACCGTCCTCTATGATGATTTTTGCGGGACCCTTAATCTCCCTTTCTGCCATGCTCCAATGACCAGTATAGATCACATTTTGAATGCTACTTTTCGTGCTGCTTCCACCCGTTACTTCATTGAATCGATCGATGATCGCTCTGGCCTCGGGACTTATTTGAGCAATTGTTGATTCGGCGATGCTTGCGAAAATCAGAAGAGAAAGAATGATGATTTGTTTCATAGTCAGTCGGAATTCGAGTCGAAAGGCAATTGACGTTGAATCCATTGTATTGCGGTGGAAAGTACCGGATCTTTTTGATTTATCAAATCTTGCTTTGTTACATTTACGATGAAATCGGGGATAACTCCTTTGTCTTCAATGGTATAGCCCGCGTTCGATTTATATTTTGCTACCGGTAACTGGAGCCGAAAATGAGAAGAGAGGTCTACGAATTTAGAGGGCAGCGCTGCCCCCATCGAAGTCCTTCCAAAAACCTTCGCCCGAGTTGATTCTTGCATTCCTTGTGCGAAAATCTCCGACGTTGAAGCACTGAACTCATCGATAAGAATCGCGAGTGGGCCGAGGAATGCAGATGGTTGAGGGTCGGCAAAAAAGCCAATCCACCCATCTTTCATTTGCATCTTTCCCAGTTGAAATGAAGTGTCTGTAAGTCTTCCTGCAATGGCATTTGCCATAATCCCCATGCCGCCTGGGTTTCCCCGAAGATCGAATACAAGAGCGCCATTCTTTGGAGTTGATTCGATAGCGAACCGTATATCGGAAAGTAAATCATAGACGAAGTAGTTGAATTGAATGATTCTGACTCCTTCAACATTGCTTACGTTAAATTCCAGAGGGAGGGGACTTAGATTGCCGAATGCCCGGGACCATGAACCCAGCCGAGGGAGATAGGATCCCGTTGCGGTAAACAGATTTCCATGGAGGTCATATCCCTTCAATTGATAAGGATTCCCCATTACTCCGAAATTGGCTTGTTGAGATTGAAGAATGACGTCCATCGGGAAGCGGGATGAGTCTGAAATGAGCTCCCATGGACCGATGTGGGTGATGTGCATCCCTGGCACGACAGGATGACCGTCGAAGTTTTGCTCTGCTGTGATACTATGAACCAACCATCGGTCTTGAATCCATGTCAATGTGATGCCCGTGACCCCTCGTCCTTTTGCTGAGATTTCTTTGTATCCATTATCGGCGAGGTCAAAGAGTCGAAGGTGACTTATCTCCAATTCTGAAAATGCTCGGTTTACCTGTGTTGTGAAGGAGGAGTCATCGACGATGGCGTCTATTCCGGATTCGATTTCTATCTTGAGAGTGGTCCACTGCGTTTCTTCTGATTCCTCAAACGGATAGCTGCTTTCAAAGAGCTCGCAAATTTGGTCGAATAGATCTTCATATTTTGACGCTGATTCAATGGATGTTGATTGAGCCTGAGCACCGTGTAGCATTGAAGCTCCGATAATGCAAACGATCGTTAGGATTTTGTGGAAATTCTGCGTCATGAAATAAACGAACAATGAGACCCTCATTCAATTAACCATCTTGCTTGCATACTATTCACAAAACTGTGGAAAAACAAAAAAACGCTGAGGAAAATGATTTCCACAGCGTTTTTTTGGGAAAGCTCCCGTAGGTGCCGTTTTTGTTATTGGTAGGACGCCAACTTCTTTGGAACACGCGATCCACTTAAGGAGGCGAATACAGGCAATCCTTTTTCATAAGGCACTTGTACTTCTCCCTGAATCAGCGGGTTTGCATAACGATAGAAATTGAAGTTCAGGCTAACGCCGTCTTCATTGATCCAGTTTTTCGGCAAATGCTTTACGCCATTGGCTACTTCTTCCAATGGGGTGAGGCTAGTTTCACAGAGATACTGGTCAGATTCGGCACGAATCAAAGCGACCATCTTATCAGTTTCTCCGTTTACAGCAGCAACAACAGCTGCCTGACCTGCTTGAAAAGCTTCATCATTGTCGGTTTGCCCGGAACAGTGAACTGCAGCTCGCTGTGTGTGACCCGGACGGGCTGAGCGGGCTTTAACTCCAAGGCGTTCTTCGGCAAGATTTGCGAGATATTCTCCGCAACCACCGAGTTGACTATGACCAAAATCGTCCGCCTTTGAACTCGAAGTGGAGATGTAGTTGCCGTTTTCATCAACAAGACCTTCTCCTACGACAACAAAGCAGTATTTTTGTTTTTGAAGAACCTTCTGAACATCCTCGATATATTTTTCGGATGAAAAGGGGACTTCAGGTAGGTAAATGAGGTGGGGTGGGCTGTTTGGGTCATCGCGATTCTTGGCCAATGAGGCTCCTGCTGCGATCCAACCTGCGCTGCGTCCCATCACTTCGAGCACGTAAACAAGATCGTGTTGTCCCATGGATTCGTTATCCTTGGCAGTTTCACGAACGAGCGTTGAAACGTATTTGATAACACTTCCATAACCGGGGCAGTGATCGGTTCCAACCAAGTCGTTGTCGACTGTTTTCGGAATTCCGATGACCCGTAGATCGTACCCACGTTCCTGCGCTAATTTTGAAATTTTGTTAGCGGAGTCCTGTGAGTCGTTCCCCCCAATGTAGAAGAAGTAACGGATGTTGTGGGCTTCAAACACTTCCAGCACACGATCAAAGTCCTGTGACTGTTTGAGTTTGAAACGACAAGTCCCCAATGCCGAAGCAGGGGTGTGTCGTAGCCCACGGATGGTTTGCTGGGATTCTTCGGCTAGATCAATCAATTCCTCATTGAGGATGCCGAGGACTCCATTCATTCCTCCGTAAATTTCTTCGATGCACTCGTGGTTTAGGGCTTCAGATACTGCTCCAGCAAGACTGGCGTTGATCACGGCAGTCGGCCCTCCAGATTGTGCGATTAAACAATTCCCAATAAGTTCTTCAGACATGCCAGTTTTTTTGTTATACAGAAAATCAGTCGAAGATATTAATCCCACTTCGTCAATAACCTTGTCAGTTGAATTCAATTTTGTTGACCCTATGTGGGATTTATGGTCTTCGGATAAGAAGTTGTTGGCGAACCCTTCGCCCCGAATCCATACTATCGAACTGGACTCCAAATCGCATGAAGATCCTAATGGTAGCGCCTGAAGTGGCGCCATTCTCGAAAGTGGGAGGTCTGGCAGACGTTGCCGGATCTCTTCCACTAGAACTAACAAAAATGGGGCACGATGTGCGAATTGTGTGTCCGAAGTTTTCTTTTATTGAATCTCAGCCCTCTTGGAAGACCCATAAGGAGCCATTGCATGTTTATTTAGGACGGGAAGTTCGGTATTGTGGAGTTGTGGAAACACGGCTTGCCGACGACAAGACCCCTGTTTATCTGCTGGAACATCAAGAGTATTTTGACGTGCCGACGGTCTATTCCGATGATTATCGCGAGTATGAACGCGAAGGATATCGATTTGCGTTTTTTAGCCGAGCGAGCCTGGATTTGTGTCATTATCTCGATTGGATCCCTGATGTGATTCACTGTCATGATTGGACGACTGGGTTGGTGCCAGCTCACCTCAACACACGTGAATTGGATAAACCTCTCGGGAAAACAGCCTCTGTTCTAACCATTCACAATCTGCAATTTCAGGGAATTTACCATCAGGATGTATTGCCGTTCAGTGGATTGCCAATGAGTTTGTTCAAGGCGGATGGCCTGGAGTGTTATGGCCGCGTGAATTACATGAAGGGAGCGATTTACCATTCCCAAAAAGTTACGACCGTTAGTCCCACTTATGCCAATGAGATCCAAACCGCTGAGTTTGGGTTTGGGTTACAAAACACATTGCGATTCAAAGCATCCGACTTGATCGGAATTGTGAATGGAGTTGATCTTTCGGAATGGAACCCACAAACCGATCCCCATCTTCCGGCAAAGTTTTCGAAAAATGATTTATCGGGGAAAGCAGTTGCTAAGAAGAAACTGCAAGAAGCATTTGGGCTAGAAATCGATCCCGATAAACCGGTATTTGTGATGGTTACCCGTATGTTCAGTCAAAAAGGATTGGATGTATTGCTGCAGGCTGCGCCAAAAGTCATGGAGAACATGGAAGTGCAGATCGCGATATTGGGGAGTGGAGATGCACAGCTTGAAAGTGGGTTTCGGGCATTGGCGTCGAAATTCCCAGGTCGATTTGGGACTTATATTGGCTACAACAATCCATTGGCTCACCTCACTTATGCAGGCGGAGATTTTCTGTTAATGCCGAGTCGCTTTGAACCTTGTGGTTTGAGTCAAATGTATGCGATGGCCTATGGAACGCTGCCAGTCGTTCGCTCCACAGGAGGATTGGTCGATACCGTTGAACAATACGTGGAAGGTGAAGGAACCGGCAACGGGTTCAAATTTGATCATCTGGATCCGGACGCTCTTTATTATACGATGGGTTGGGCATGTGCGACTTTCTATGATCGTAAAGATGAGCTGAAGAAGTTACAGCTCAATGCCATGAATCAAGATTTTTCATGGAATATTCCAGGTAAAGAATACGAACAAGTCTATGCTTGGGCGATTGAATCCCGTACGGGAGTTTATCCTTTGTAGCGTTCTTTTTGAATGGGGGCTATTATTCGGTGTTGTTTTTGATGATGCCAGGAACCAAGGAGTTCTTTTTGGCGATTTTGATTTACTTTTCTAGGTAGAAGGAGAAGTGTTATCGTTGGAAGTTATCGTACTTACTTTGATCCTTATCAATGAGCTTATCCCCCGTAAAACACTACTATGAGCAAGTCTTCAACTGAAGCTTGGTTTCGGTATTTAACCCAGGATTGGGAAGGCTATTTTAGTCAGGAGCAGCTGAAAAAAGGTCGTGAGATCTACCTGGGAAACAGGATTCGGGAAATTGAACTGAGTGTCGAAGATGCAATCGTGCATTGCGAAATTGGCGACAAAGCCTACTACTCAGTCATCTCCTGGGGAAAAAAGAAACCCTCTGTCCGGTCTTCCAGTAAAAAAAGAGGCCGTCCCGAAGCGATCGCTGTTGCAGGGATTTATCAAATTGAGGAGCTCATTGCGGATTTACTGAGTGAAATGCCTATCGATGTATTTCACGACGATGGGGATTCCAAAGATATTGAACTGACGCCAGAAGATTTTGATTTAGACGACGAGGAAGACGACGAGGATGAAGATGAGGACGAAGAAAAGGCAGAAGATGCTGTGCCTCCCAACCGAAACCGACCGCTTGTATTGACCTTTAGTGGTTCGGAAGAGGGACTCGGATTCGACGCTTGTTGGATGAGCTCTGAAGGGATTCAAATTCCCGCGCTGTCTTTTGGCGACGATAAGCCTTGTCGGCTCAGTGAGATGGAAAGCGAATCTTTGATCCGGCTCACAACAATGGCTCGGAAGGCAGGATTCAACATCGATAAGACTTCTCATCGTTTTATGATGTCAGATATCGGTCGATTTATCCCTTTTCTGAGCCATGTGCTCCCCAAGTGGAAAAGCCATTTTACTATCGTTCGAGAAACCGAGGTTAAGCGACTCATGCAGGGCATACAATCTGTTGAGGTAGATGCTTTTGTTTCCGAAATCGAGACTGGGGACACGGAGCGATACGAAATCGATTGGAAATATAAGACTGATAATAAGGAATTTTCCGAGCAGGAGGCGCTGAAACTTGCGAAGCGCAAAGGACAACCCGTTTATCTTCCTAATCGTGGAATCGTGCAGCTTACTGATTCTCAGGTTAACCTTTTGGATCGATGGACAGAGTTCCGCAAAGATGCTGAAAAGAATCGGGTTGAACGCTACATGGTGCTGTCGCTATTTGGCGAAGGGGGTTACAACCTTAAGTTGTCTCGAGGGTTGCTAAAATGGAGGAAAAAATTGTTTTCCCCTCCGAAAGTAGTGGAAGTAGAAGGCGATTTTTACCGCGATTATCAGCAAAAAGGGGTTTCGTGGATTAAGCATGTATTGCAATCCGGTTGTCATTGTCTGTTGGCAGATGAAATGGGGTTGGGGAAAACAGTGCAGATACTGGGGAGTTCTAGCAGAGTTAAAAAAGGATGAACCGAAGCCGAGCATTGTATTTTGCCCAGCGAGTGTGATTCCGGTGTGGAAATCCGAAGTGGTCCGTTTTTTCCCGGCGCTAAAAATCCTACAGGTGACCGGACTCCGCTCTATCACTGATGCAAAGTTAGAGGATTATGATTTTAGTGGTCTGCAGTTACACTCAACTGCGGCGCAATGTGGAACTGTTTCGAAAGACCGAATTTCGATGCTGCGTGCTCGACGAAGCGCAGGTGATCAAAAACCCGGATACCAAAGTTTCCCGAGCGGCTTATAGTATCAATTGCCAATATCGTATTGCCGTAACGGGGACTCCGATTGAAAATCATTACAAAGACATTTGGTCTATTTTCTTTTTCCTCATGCCTGGTTTGTTGGGTAACCGCACTCGATTCGATACGATGGTTGAAATGGGAGGGGAAGGATTCGCTCAGAAACTAAAGAACCAATTGGCGCCCTTTATCCTAAGACGGACAAAAGAAGAAGTTATTTCTGAGTTACCAGATAAAAATGAGATGCAGCTCAATTGCAGCATGACCGATGTTCAGAAAAAGGAATACACTCGGTTGGTTCAAGAGGGGATCAAACGCATCTCAACTGATGGAGAGCTCGATACTATTCAAAAACGTTCTTTCAGTTTCTTTGCATTATTGACTCGCTTGCGGCAGGTATGTTGTGACCCGGGTTTGCTGCCATGGATGGATACCGATCCCTCTAAAAGTGCGAAAATACAGCTCATGGTTGAAAAGCTGACGGACATTTACGATTCTGGACACAAGGTTGTAATTTTCAGTCAGTTCGTCGGGTTAATCGAACGACTGAAGGGAGTTCTTGAGAAAGAGTTCCCAGCGCTGAATCTCTTTGTGTTAACCGGAAAAACAGCTGATCGGGCGAAGCCGGTGGAAGGATTCCAAACTGCAGAAAATCCGGCGACCATTCTGGTAAGTCTGAAAGCCGGTGGCACTGGGATCACTTTGCACGCTGCAGATTACGTATTCCTCCTTGATCCCTGGTGGAACCCATCCGTGGAAGCGCAGGCGATTGACCGAGTGCATCGCTTGGGCCAGGAAAACCCGGGTTTTTGTATATCGCGTTATCACTACTGGTACGATTGAGGAACGAGTGCAGGCCTTGCAGCGAGAAAAACGTGAGATGTTTAAGGAACTGATTGAAGATCTCAAGGATGTTAGTGAGCACCGCGAACACCTCAATTCCTTGAAGGATCTAGTCGCACTGCAAAACTAGATCCCAGGTGTTTTGTTGCTACGATCTTGTGTGAATGTGTTCCTTACCAATTTGCGTTGGAATCTGTGGCAGTTTTGGTTTTTGGATCTATCAGTTCTGAAAGAGTGATTCTTTTTTCATCATTTTCGATGGAATCGAGTAGCATAAGTGCCTCCTGAACGCCGAGACGTTGTGCTCCAGGTTTGCCTGCCATTTTGTCTGTTGTCGTTGGGTCTTTGTTTGCCTGCGCTTTCGATGGATCCCCAGTCCCTTGAGGCTCGCCTGAGCTGGAATCATTTGCTTTTCCTGATTCCGAATCTTTGGGGTCTGAAGGAGGGGTAGGTTTTTCTGAACTGTTGGATTTGTTACTCTCTTTTTCCTGATCTTCGGTAGCAGATGAGTTTTGCCTTTCCTTCAACTGGTTTCGCAGGGCTAAACTTGAGGCTAAGTTGTGCTTGGCTGACGCTAATTCGGGTTCAAGTTCAATGGTATTTTCAAATGCTTGGATCGCACCGTTGAGATAATCAATCGTGCGATTGAAGTCTCTTTTTTCGTAGAGTTTTGCTTGTTCGAACATTGTGATGCCAATGTTTATATTCTGCCTTTGCTTGAAAATCGGGATTTTCGATGCTTAGCAATAGAGCTCTTTCAAAGGACCGTTGGGCACTTGAGAAACGGAAGGAGTGGAAGTAGGCGATGCCGAGATTAAAATGCAGAGAAGGATTCTCATTTTCTGTGGTCAGCATGGCCTCATATTCAATGATCGATTGTTCATAGTCGCCATTGATGAGGTTGTGATAAGCAACTTTCGGGGATGTTTTGATTTTTTCCGTTTTTGCAGGGCATTCGAACACGGTTAATATCCCTCCAAAAACAAGGCACAAGGGGACAAAATTGTGAAGAATCCAATTCGGGAACTGAATGGATGTTTTTTTCATATTGATTCCCTCTTTGGTGAACTTTTCTGTTCTCCCTTTCTCGTTCCGATTGCAAATTCCAGGCAGAGAAGGATGAATGCAATGAAAAGGGGCAATTGATAATACTCGACTGGAATCTTTTGTTCCCTGGTGGTTTTTCGGAGACTGACTTGGTCGGAGATTAAGAGTTCATCGAGTCTTCGAATGGAGTAGTTTTCTGAATGGAAGTGCAGCGAGTTCCCGTTGAGCTGGGAAGCGATTCCCCTTAATCGCTCGGGGTTTGCCTTGGAATAGACCACATTGCCAAATGAATCGTAGAAATAGGGCTCAGTGGAACCTGAATTGGTGTTGGGAATGAGTCCTCCTTTTTCGGTGCCGATGCAGATGGTGTTCACGACAACCTTTCGATCTTTCAGGTATTGGATTGCCCTGGAAAGCCTGGTTGAATGATCTTCACCGTCGGAAATAATGATAACCCTATCCTTTTCAGGGGATTTAATTTGATCTGGAACCATCATCAAAGCCTTGGAAAAATCCGAACCCTGGTCCGAAAGGACGTCGGGTTTTTGAGCTGAGAGGGTTTCCTTTAGTGCCGCGTGATCTTCGGTGAGTGGACACTGCAAGAATGCTGAACCAGCAAAGATGATGAGTCCGATGTTTACTTCCGGGTTTCGGTCAATAATTTCCTCAATGATTAATTTGCTTCGGTCCAAACGATTGGGATAGAGATCCTCTACCAACATGCTTTGCGAAATATCGAGAAGAATAAGAAGATTTCGTTCTGTTTTCCTCACTTCGATCCACTGGAATCCTAATTGAGGCTGAGCTAATGCAAGGAGTAGGGCAAGGATTCCAAGAATGGTGAACATCACTTTGAGCCGAGACCGCGTGACGCTGTGGTTATTCATTGAGTTTGAGGGTAATTCATGAACACCACTTAGTCGGGTGACACGTTTCCTTCGCTTGCGACGAGAGCGAATATACAAAAAACCCAGGACGAAAAGCGTGACAGGTATTAAGTATATGAACTGTGGATTTTTGAACATTCAGATAGAGCAGTGGGGATCAAGGAACCTTGTGGAGGTAGGTTCGGCCGAGAATGACTTCGAGAGCGAGCAAGATCGCAGCTAGAGCCATCGGGAAAAACATGAGGTCAGTGGCTTCATCATAGCGCACGAAAGCAATTTTTCTTTTTTCGAGTTGGTCAATTTCTTTATAGATTATTTTCAATCCTTCCGAACTTGTTGCCCTAAAATACTTTCCTTCTGCAATATTAGCGACTTCCCGGAGCGTTCCCTCATCAATGTCGGATTCAATCCAATCCATGATTGGGTTGCCCTGGTCATTTTTGATGATGGTTCCATTGCGCTGACGTGGCATGAGGACAGATCCACTTTTTCCCACTCCGATGGTGTATACTTTTATTCCGAAGCTCCGAGCGGCTTCAGAGGC
Source organism: Opitutales bacterium (assembly GCA_963676215.2). Classification (GTDB taxonomy): domain Bacteria; phylum Verrucomicrobiota; class Verrucomicrobiia; order Opitutales; family JAFGAQ01; genus JAKSBQ01. The sequence goes on from CAXXVT010000002.1 coordinate 173,920, forward strand.
GGTGATGGGGTGAAGTTTTCCTGAGTTATTCTCTCCATCGGTTAACAAAATAATGATTTTTGACTCACCTTCCACTTTTCGTAGTCGATTCGTTGACATGCCTATAGCGCTCCCGATTGCGGTAGAGTTAGGCCCGATTAACCCGATCTCTAAGCGGTTGAAATTGGTGTTTAGCCATTCGCGGTTGGTGGTGAGGGGGCTTACTAGGTAGGGTTCCTCCGCAAAAACAACCAGACCGATCCGGTCGTGTTTTCGATCTTCGATAAAATCGCTCACGACGGATTTCACAATCTCAAGTCGACTTACAAGCCTGCCGTCTTTTTCGAAATCATGTGCGTGCATTGAACCTGAAAGATCGATCGCTAGCATGATGTCAACTCCTTCGGTGACTTCCTCTGTCCATTTCCGCCCGACTTGGGGGCGCATGATAGCACCTACAATGAGGATGAGTGCTGTGACTCTCAATACCACTAGCAGTTTACGAATACGCGAAAAGCCTCGTTTCACCAATTGATGAATCGCCCAATTGCTAGAAAATCGCAGAGAAGCAGACCTCCCCCAGTATCTTCTAAGCCAAAAAGCGGCAAGTAGCGAAAGGAGCAGGAGTCCGTATAGTGGGTCCTGGAAACGGAAATACACGACATTTATCTTTCCGATTTTTGGTGTCCTTTCAATGGGAAAGCGATTAAACGGTGCCAATGGAGGATCTTTGAGAGAAGATTTTCACTCAAGAACAATAGGATTATTGGGTGCTAGGCGTCAAAACAGTCGAGGAATTGGCGTGGAAAACGGAAACTAAAAGCTTTTAAGTTTATCGGAAGTATCAGTTTAGCGTGGAACCGGAAAATGTGAATAACTGTGAATAAGCTTGCAAATGATTCACTGTCAGCTATTAAAAGTTTTACATTTTATTTATAACCCGCTATATCTATGGGTTTTAAGTAAATGTAATATGATGAGTAGTATGTGAATCTGCAGTAAAACTGTCAGTGGGTGCTTGTTTGTAGCGGCTTTTGGTCTTTACATTAAGGCATACATAGTGCAGTGTGGTTTATTGTAGCAATGGCTGCATCTGCATATTCATACATATAATAAGTTAATAACACAAACATTCGAATATTATGAAAAATAAAAAAGGTTTCACTCTCGTAGAAATTATGATCGTAGTGGTCATCATCGGTTTGTTGGCTGCAATGGCAGTTCCTGCTTTCCAACAAGTTCGTAAGTCTTCTACTGAAAAAGCAGCTTTGAACGACCTTCGTCAGCTTGCCGCCGCAGCCGACCAATATTTCTTGGAATACAGCACGACTTCAGTGGCCACTTCCGTCCTTGTTCCAACTTATGTTAAGAAGCTAAGCGCTGACAATGAATATCCAGACACTATTAATTCGAGTGATGAATCGATCGTGGCGACAACCAAGTTTTCGACCGCAACTTACAGTATGAAGTAGTTCTGTTGTTTTTGTAGCTGATTTTTTAATTGCCGCTCCTCTCGGGGAGCGGTTTTCTTTTGCCATGAAACATGTCAGACTGACCCTTTTTGCGATTATCAGTCTATTGTCTTTTTTCGGAGGCTTTTTCCTTTTTGATGCCAAGACATCGATCCGCCTTTATATTGCGGTTGCTTACCCAGCGACTGTTATTCTCTTTCTTCTCGTTTTCTATTCTCTTTATCGAAGTGACGGTTTTAACCTGTCAAAGCTGAAACGATTAGGATCTCCCAAATTATTGCCGCTCAGTCTTCTTTTTTGCCTGCTGGGATTCATGTTTGTCCGTCAAGAGCCATTCGGTTTTAAGACGCTGGCTGATGAGGCTCTGATTGTTTCAACTTCCCAAAATCTTCATCTGGAACGCAAACCACTTTTCATCTGGAGAGCCTATGATATTGATAGCAATTTTACTCCCGTTGAGCAGTATCTCGATAAGCGTCCGATCGCGTTTTCCACGCTGCTATCCTTTGTTCATGATCTGATAGGCTTTCGAGTGGAAAATGCCTATTTTCTTAATACCTTGCTAGGATTAGGTGTGTTGGCGTTTGTTGGTTACTGGGGTTACTACATTCTAGGCCGATTAGGGGCAGCGTTGGGAATGTTGCTCATGGCTGGGCTACCTTTGTTGTCAGTTTATTCGCATGGAGGAGGTTTTGACGTGTTCCACATCTTTATGATCTTTGTGGTTATTGGATGTGGATTAAGGTGGTATGATCGCTCTGATGATTGGTCCTTGGTGGCTTTTGTTTTAACAGGTGTTCTATTGTGTTTTACAAGATATGAAGCTGCTTTATTTGCGTTCCCAATAGGGATCGTAGTGGTATGGAAGTGGATTGTTGATCGCCGCATCCAATTGCCATGGATACTGTTAGTCGTTCCATTGTTGATGGTTTTGATTCCCTTGCATCAAAAAGTGTTTGAGTTGAATGAGAACTATTGGGAATTGGATTTCCGTCCCGAAGCAGACGCAATTTTTGGATTCAAATATTTTTATCCGAATCTTGCCAGTGCAATACGGTTCCTTTGGGACACATCCGATGTGTTCCCCAATTCTCCTTTTTTGTCCTCCTTAGGAGTATTGTCGTCTGTGTTGTTAGTTGGGACAGGGATTCCTCGTATTCGACACACCCTTTCCGCTAATCCGAAGGCGGTTGTTTGGATCACTTTCTTGGGAATGATCGTCATTCACTTTTTGTTGATGATGGTATATTTCTATGGGCAATTTGACTACGGCCCTCTTCACCGATTTGCACTTCCGATTTGTGTTTTTTTTGTCATGTGCTCCCTTTGGGGGCTCAGGCTGTTCGAGCAATTAATGGTTCGAAGACTTATACTCGGGATTGTGTGTATTGGGTATTTCTTTTATTCTATCCCAGTTGCGTCGAAGCACCATTATTCGAACAATAACTGGACTTCTCTCCATAGTATTTGGGTGGGAAAATATGCTGTTGCACATCGTGATGAGAGTTTTATGGTCATAGGATTCAATCCTGTGTATTGGACGCTCGAAGGGATTCCCTCAATTCCCTGGGGGCAAGCGAACTTGAATCCAGAGAAACTCAAGTTTCAATTAGAGCATAAAGGCTTTGAAAAAATACTGATCGTGGAACGGATTGTTCGGGACGAAGTTACTGGTGATTTAGGTAATGCTGACAAGGTCCAACTTGTAGATGGATTCAAAAAGGAAGTTGTTGAGGAATTTGTTTTCGATTCGTTCTTCAGAATTAGGGTGAGTCAACTTCTGGATGTGGACGTGAAAGCGGTTGAAGCCAATGTTGCGGCACTGACGAATTCTGATTTATTGAAAGAGAATCCTGGTGAGAAATTCAGACGAATGAAGCCTATAAGCCTAAGTGATAAACCGGGTATGGCTGAGTTTTATTTCAATTTGCCCTAAGTCTCATGCATGATAAGATGCGAAAGCTTTTCATTGTGCAGAAGCATTCGAACCCTGAGAACATCCGCAACATGAAGAAGATTAACTGGTTGTTGGCATTGGGGTTTGGATTGGTGTTCTTTTGCTTCTGTCTCTTTTGGGTTTTTCACGGAACGAAAAACACCGACGAAGGTTTCTATTTGTTTTGCACACGACTTTTCTCACAAGGATATCAGCCTTATAGAGATTTTGGGTTTACCCAACCTCCATTAGTTCTCTTATTCGACCTTCCGTTTTTGAAACTCTTTGGATACAGTTTGATGGGAGTGAGGCTAGCTTCAATGGTTGCTGTCCTATTGGGGTTTATCCCATGTTCGATATTTCTGTTTGCGAAAAAGGACGAAAAAGCTGCCTTCATTTACATATTCTTGAACCTGATGGCTATTGGGTGGTTGGTGGTATCGATGAAAGGTAGGAATTATGCTCTGGCAGGGACGCTTATTCTATTTTCAACTTCAGTGCGGTATCTTGGGACAACTCCCGTTTTGCAGTGGATGCTTTTCAGCTTTTTTTCCGCTTTGGCAGTGGCAACCCGTTATCCATCACTTTGGTTTCTGATGCCTCTGGCATTCGTTTACCTATCGGATATTCCTGATTGGCGAAAGCGCATCGTTTGTGTTTTGGGATCAGTGTTATGGGGAATTTTTGTTGTTTGGTCTATTTCATTTGGAGACTGGAGGTCATTTTGGTTTTGGACAGTGGATTATCATTTGGATTCGACGATCAATGTGAAAAAAGAGCTCGAACTTCTGCAGTTTTTGAGCTTAGCACCGACAGGATTTGGGATGCTTGTCATCGGAATCTTCATGACGGTAAGCCGTAGGCGATTCAGAGAGTTTACGCTATTATTATTTTGTTTTTTCGTCTTCATTTCAGGGTTTTTCTCTCCGAGGTATTATGGAGAGTATCCCGCTATATACATCCCTTCGCTTCTGTTTTTATTAACTCAGGTATTTCACCCCTATTTGAGAGGTTTGGAGGTGAGGCATTTGGCTATCGGAGCAATGGTATTGTTCACCCTGAATTGTTATGCTTATCAGAAAGTTGCGGTTTCTTCGCCCGTCTCATATGATGTTGTGAAACGGGCAACTGAAGCGGCTGAGTTTTTGGAGGACCAAACTTCTCCAGGGGATTTGGTTATGGCCTCTGTAATTGAGATCCCTATGCAGGCAAATCGGGGTCTTCCCTTAAGCTATTCGATGGGAGTTTTTTCTGTTAGTAATACATTGAAACAATCCGAACGCAGTTTCTATAACATCAACAGCCCTTCCGAATTATTATCGATTCTTGCTGACGACAATGTGAAAGCATTGGTTCTGAACACCAGTCCAAGGGGGAACTTTCGATGGAGTATTCCCACCATTGAGTTTTTCCCTGATTTCTTTTATGAAAAATTCGGTAAGATTTTAGATGAATATTGGGAGCTCGCATACTTAAATGAGGACTATGTGGTTCTACTACCGAAAATTTGATTTTTGCAACTAACGAAGTTCGCCTCGAAACTGTCCTGCGACTGTGTTCTTTCATTCTTGATCGAGTATTTTCCGCAACTCACTTGTCATCGGAGGTGGTTTTCATTTTTTAGATCCATAAGTTTCCCCAACGAATCTCTTTTTAACTACCTTGTAGGGATGACTCAAACGCTCTGAATACGGTAGGTTTTCTTCGGTTAAAGCTTTACAAACACGGATGACTAAATAATCGCGGCACCGCTGAAATTGTGGGCAATGCTGGTCGTAGAGTTCGATTATCTTATTCGATGTTTTTTTCTGAGTCCAATACCCTGAATAGAGATAAAATCATTGCCTACAGGCATCAACCATGATGCAGATTTTATTGAAAACTAAGAGATGAAAATACCGCGGGGAACTTTTTTGATTTGCAGATGAGAGTATTGCTGGGTCGGTTCCATTCAGAATGGATTGGCATTTCTGTTCCTACGTTGTCGTCAGATGGTTCAATCATCAGTTTTGTTTGTTTCCTACTTGGGCAATAGTTTGAACAAGCGAGTTTTTTCGGTTTCGTTTATGAGTTCCAGCCAATCGGGCATTTGATCTTCTCTCAGTGATTTGAGGTATCCAAAAAAACAATCTTCAGGCACACGAATTTGATCCCTTGAACCGTAAATGGTATAGCTCAGTCTCAAGTCAAGATTCTCCATAGGCACGCACAAAAAGCTAACTTTGGCAGCTTTCAAAAACTCCAAAATATCTGGAAATTTATCCGTGCTTGGATCTTTCCTTCGGAATACCATATGCATGTTCCGAAGCATCCCATCATAATTCTCCCAATAGTAGGTCCCATACACGGGTAGTTTTGTGTAATAGTTTAGATACACTCCTAGATTTGGGACGGTAAGAATAGATCCTGATTCCGTTTGAATTGATTCGAGTAATTTTTGAGATTCAATTTGCCAATTGTAGGATTTTGCTACGTAAGGACCGAGTTTTTCGGTATCTCCCAATTCCCTGAATGCATTGGCCGTCACTCGTTGATTTTGGAACTGATTAATGCCCATGAATATGACCAACGACACCAACAAAACTCCAATGGGATTTGTTCGCTTGAAGGAGCAGATGGAAACAACGAGGATGGTGATTGAGGGCCAGAAAAAATCTGAGATTCGATTTTGATTGAGCGAAAATAACAGGACTATTCCAATGAAGATGAGGTGAAATTTCGCGATTCTCTGGCGATTCGAAGTATCCAAAATTACGCCGAGTACGGTTAGTAAGAATACTGCTGTTTTTAAATTGCTGAAAAAGAAGAATTGAGAAAGATCAATGGGGCGGCTTTCTCCGATGAGCTTCATCCAACGAGCCAGAAAGAGGTTGCTAGGAGTATACCAATCCCTGATGTTGATAATAACGAGTAAAACGACAGCAAGGGAGATGATTGACGGATAAATGATACGTCTAGTCGAAATTTGTTTAAGATCAAATCCAGTCGACACTATCACGCACCATTGTTGGAATAGGAACGTCGATAGAATTAAAAAAACTGCGTAAATCGGATTTACGCATTCCATATGGATTCCATAGAAAGGGTAGTAATCCCAGAGGTATGTTACGCATATCACCAACGAGGCCGTTCCGGTGAGTAAAAACAAATTTTTGATCGAGGGTTGAAAGCCTTTTTTTTGGGAGAATGGGAATGGCAAAAAGGCGGCGATGGTAATTATCGCTGCAGAAAGTGCACTGGCCCAAAAGAGTAGCCCCAATACTGCGCCTGCTGTTATCCACTGATGCTGTTGGTTTGGTTTTGATTTATCGTCAGATAATACCAACAAAAAGAGAAATGTTAGGCAGATGTGAAGCAGATGATGATCAGGGAAACGGAGACCATACTTTGGATTCGATAGTAATAAAGCCAGAATCGGAACATACAGCGCACTTTTGATGCCGTGAACTTTATATCCGAACCAGGCAATGGGGATTGAGAAAAGGAGGAGATACATGGGATTGCAATAAACCGCAGCTTTTGCGATCGCGACACTGATAGGAAGACTGGTTGAAAGGCTGAAGGTCCAGCCGAGGAATCGCAACCAGTAGGAGTGAAGCGAAGGCCATAGCAACGGTCGTCCGTATGGATGATTGTCGGTATAGGTCCATCTTGGAAGTCTCCATCGGTTTTCTTCTGCGGCTTTTTGGCTGTGCATGACCCATTGCATCCCATCCGGGCTGGCTATCACGGTTAAGCGATCTTGATCAATTAACAACTCTTCGGCTTGTTTCGGAGGAATGAATACCTGTTCCGTCGAAGTGTTCAGGTGAATTAGAGTAAACAAATTGAAGAGCGCGAAACCGAATCCTGTCAAGATCGATAAGAAAACGGGATGGAATGATCGCAATAGTTTCGTTTTCTGCATTTTCCAGTCGCCAGATAGAATGTCAGGATTTATTTGATAGATCTATAGTTTGATTTGGATCAGTTTGTTACAAGCCGATTTTCCTAAATTATGTACCTGTTTTTGGATAATAGGAAAGATGTTTTCAAGAAGGGCTTAACGCTAAAAGCTTAAAGATATCAACGGGCGGGCTTTGGGCGCATGATTTTGGAGAACTGTAAAAAACGACGAAGTCGTCAACTTCTGACAGTATTAGTGCTGCAGGCAACGCAATCTATCAGATCAAGTCGTAGTTATCGCAAATTAGCCTTATTGGAGTGTGAGCGCAATATTGCAAAACCGGACCAATGACGAGACACTTTAAAGATGGAGCAATTAAACTAATTGGAAATATGTTTCAAATTCACTGAATACTTCCGAACATCCGGGCAATTTTAGATTTATATTTTCCAAGAGACTGCTTTGAACTATCTTTCCGAGTGATGCAAAAGCTTGGAATACGGCAGAGGTAACTCTCTTGTCAGAAATTATGAAAATAGTGGTAACATCGTCAACCTTTCCAAAGGATAATATTGATCCTGTGCCTAGGTTTGTCCTAGATCAGATTGGCTATATGTATAAACTAGATAGCGATCTTAAGTTTATTGCTCTTGTTCCTCATAACTCCTACTCAAAAAATCCACCCAATATTGTTAATCGCGGTACACACCAGGAAGTTCGATATCACTATTTCTGGCCCAATAGATTTGAAAGGCTCACAGGAAGAGGTATCTTGCCAGCATTGAAGCAAAATCCTTTAAGATACCTTTTAGTGCCCTTTTTTTTGTGGGCTCAAAGAAACGCCCTTCTGAAACTATGCCGCGATGAAAAACCAGAATTGATATATGCCCATTGGTTTATGCCCCAGGCTATTGTTGCTAAAAGTGTCTCTCGGAAGCTGTCGATTCCCCTGGTTTTTACCACCCATGCCTCAGATGTTTCCATACTCAAAAAACTACCATTTTCTAAGTTAATTGTTCGAAGTATACTGAGACACTCATCTGCCTGCACGGCAGTTTCTAAGCGAACCGCAACAAAATTGACTTCGTTTTTTACCAGTGATGAGTGGGATCATGAATTTGCTGAGAAATTATCCATCATTCCCATGGGAACGGAGATTCACCGAGAACTCCTTGAACCAAAAATACTAAATAAAATCCTTTTTTCCCTCGGATTAGATCAAAATAGAAAAATCATTCTTTGTTTGGGCAGGTTGAGTGAAAAGAAAGGGTTTAGGTATCTAATTTCTGCCTACGCTCAACTCGATCGAACCGAAAAAGGACGTTATCAATTAGTTGTCGCTGGTGAAGGGCAGCTAGAAGGAGAACTGAGGAACCAAGTAAAACTCCTCGAAGCGGGTGATGATATCATTTTTACTGGATACGTCAGCGGAGAAAAAAAGAAAGCTCTTTTACAGGCAGCGGAGATTTTTGTAATACCTTCTGTGGAGGATGATTCCGGCGACTCGGAAGGTTTGCCAGTGGTTTTGATGGAAGCTTTGGCTTTTGGAAAGAATATAATCGCTACAAATGTGAGTGGGGCTGAAGAGGTAATAGATGAGTTTTCTGGGATACTCATCAATCAGAAATCGTCCGGAGAGATTGTTGATGCAATTCGGCATATTATAAGTTTAGATAAGAAAGATGTGGAGACCATGAAGAAATTCGCAGTACAGGCTGCTAGCGGGTTTGACTGGGACTCTGTTGCAATACGACACTATCGAATCTTAACAAAAGTAGTTGAGAGGTTATGAAAATCTACAGATTCCAGGATTATATCAATCTTGAAGTTGAATCAAACGGTCGGCATCGTTATGACAAATATTTTAACAATGAATACTTTCGAATAGACAATACTTTGGTATCAAGTAATAAGGCAAAGTATTGCGTTAGATTGGAAATCGTTGAACAATTTCCACATGAAATTTCAAAAGACTCAATTACTAGAGTTGAGAACTTTAAAAAACTGTTTCAATTCGAATACGTAATCGAGGGTTTGGGTGAGCGAAATACTACAATCTATTTCAAGGACCATTTTTTTAGTCGAATCTATACTACAGCTGTTGGAGTGTTTATACAGGCTCACGTTTTGGAACCTGTTTTGTATTTAAGTTTTTTGAAGCAGTCTGTTTTTTTTATCCATAGCGCAGGTGTCTCAAAAGATGGAAAGGCCTATATTTTTCCAGCTTACGGTGGTACGGGGAAAACAACCACCAGTATGAGTCTGTTAACTAAGGGATATGATTTTTTAGGGGACGACTTATTGATAATTGATCCGCTTAAGAATAAAGTTTTTCCTTATCCTAGACCGCTTCATGTTTTTACTTATAATGTTCGGAATATGCTAGGTTCTAAGATCCCTAGGTATATAGTTGCCATTATCTACATTAAAAACTTGTTACGGATCGCTTTGGAAAGAATTCTAAGAACTGACTTTCTGATATCTACTAGAATTCATGCTGACAAAATTATTCCGAATTTGCGTTTTTCTAAACCAGCATTGCTTCACAGTGTAGTTTTTCTGAAAAAAAGTGGAAACAGTCAAACTGTCAAATTGGAATCAATGGAACAAACAATGAGACATGCTAAAAATATTGTTGTGTCGGCTGATTTGAACGAAAGTCTTTTTCGAATTATCGATGACTCCGATTTTAAAAAATCCATTACTTTGCTTGAGTTAGATGTTGCATCAAAGATGCTTGAAAAATGCAGCTATTTTGGTTACTTGAACACTCGAAAAATTGAGTTAAACGAGGTTGATAAGTATTTATGTAATGTTGAGGCAGAATAGTCTTATTTTTTATGAAATCAAAAATATTTGTAAACACTGTTTTCTTTACTCTTGTGGGATTTTTTCTGGTTGCTTATCTGAGAGAATTTGATTTTTCGAAAATTCAAGGATTGTCTGTTGATTATCTGTCGTTGTCGATTGCGGCTGTGTTGGCGTTGATTTTTAGATATTGGGGGGTTTACACATGGAAGGCTATTCTCGATCGGTTGGGAGCTGAGCATTTACCGAGGTTCAGAGTGCTTAGTAAAATATATTCCAAGGCGTGGCTCGGTCGGTACATACCGGGAAAAGTCACATGGATTGCAGGCAAAGTATTGTTTGCATCTGAACACGGGATTTCTAAGAAGAAACTAGCTGTTTCTTCAGTGTTGGAGGCTCTTGTTCAGGTTGTAGCTATCTATTTCATATCCTTGCTTTTTCTTCTTCCTGACTATCGATTTTCTGCTGTCAATCCGTTGGTTAGATTTGGTCTTATGGCGGGCGGTGTTTTTCTAACAATGACACTTATACCGAGCGTTTTTAACTGGCTAATCAAAATAACACTCCGAGTGGTTCGAAAAACCGAGTTGCTGGAAGACATGGTTATTAATTTGGAAGTGATGAAGCATGCATTTTGGCTGTATTCGATTAGTTACTTTTTTACTGGAGCGTCATATTATTTTCTAACGAACGCCGTACAACCAATCAAAATAAATGATCTATTTTATGTCATGGCCGTGTTTAATATAGCTGGTTCTATAGGTATTGCTTCAATGATCACACCTAGTGGGCTTGGCGTGCGTGAAGGAATACAGATGCTTTTACTCGTAGCCATCATGCCCAAGGAGATTGCCCTGGTTGTCACTGCTTTCGCAAGGCTTTTCTCAATTACCATGGATTTCCTGTTTTTTGCTATCTCTCAATTGTGTTTAATACCCAAAGAAGAGTTTGACCGAGTCTCCTGATCTTAGCCAAAAGTTGTCTCGTTCCCTATTTCAGCAATGCGAATCAATCGCATTTGGGGAGCAGTGGTAATGTTTTTTTTATGCTACTTAGCTCTTCGGATATTCGGTGTATTGAGGTTTGATTACGTTCCAGCAACTTGCGGTTAACAGAAATCAAATCTGAAACAAGCCCAATTAGAAGAAGAAGAAGGGATGAACTGATAAGTAAGGTCGCGAGTATGAGTGATTGAATTTTCCCAAGTCCATTTCCAAAGATATAATAGGCAAGGAATCTAAGCGATAGGAGTAAACCCGCAGTGAATGAGATAGACGCCAGTGTCACAAAAAAACGTAGAGGTCGGTACATTACTGATATGCGTAACATTGTTTCTAGAGATCGGAAAATATAGTATGGTATGCTTTTGACTAATTTGGATTTGCGTTGAGATGGATTGACCCTTACGGGCACTGAGGCGATTGCGAAATCATTTTGTCCCGCTTGGATAATGGTTTCGAGAGTGTAAGTATATTCGCTAAATACATTAAGCTGTGCCGCGAGGCGTCTAGAAAAGGCCCTAAACCCACTCGGTGCATCCTCAATTTGAGTATGACTAACTAGTCGCATCACCCAACTTCCCAGCTTCTGAAACACCTTTTTTATAAAGGAAAAATCTTCGATTTCATCAATTGGGCGAACTCCTATCACCATATCTGCTTTGCCTTCCACTATAGGAGTTACTAATTTTTGAATATCATTAGCGTTGTACTGGTTGTCTGCGTCGGTGTTTACGATGATGTCCGCCCTTAATTGCAGTGCATGTTCAATTCCGGTCATGAATGCTTTTGCCAATCCCTGATTTTTGGTGTGACTAAAAATGTGATGTGCTCCCGCCTCTTTGGCTATAGCAACAGTTTTGTCGCTAGATCCATCGTCTATTATGAGATATTCAATTAGATCAATGCCTTCGAGTTTCGTGGGCAAATCAATCAAAGTGGAAGCGAGCGTTTTTTCTTCGTTGTAACATGGAATCTGTATTATCAATTTCATTCGGACTTTTTTTGATCTTCCAGCGGTTTTGTAAATGATAAATAGTTCAAATAAGATGACGCTTTTTGGTTGCTTTTAATGATTGTAAATCTCCGTTCTTCCTCCATTTCCACTGGGAGTATTCCGTTTTTAGTGAGATCGTTTGAGTCGAACACAACACAGCTGCCACGTTCAATGAATGCTTGATACATTTTAGGTGTGAGGCTTAAGTGATCAACTCTGATAGGCCTCTTTTTAAGATATGGATCATTTCTAAGGAGATCTCTGGAATTATAGCCACTAATCGTATCAATCATTACAAAGTCAGCGTCTGTCCGGTTGATGGATCGATCGGCCTTTGAGTATGGGGTGGTGAAAGAACGAACTTGGATGGATCTTATGGGTAAAAGCAAAAATAACGATATGCAAGTAGCTATTGAAAACACTCGGTACGAAAAAACGGGCGATCTGGAATAGGTAAATCCCCCTAAAAGAGCGATATTAGCGAGAATTTGGTGGGAATATCTCGCTCCCCAACCATGACCTCCTGTCCCATTAAAAAGGAAATAAAACACTGAAGTAATGATAACCGAATAAAGCAAATCCCGTTCAATGATCTTGTGGTTTTTCCACTCTGATATCGATATCGTGAGTAGGATGAATGCCAGGGGGTTTTGCCACGTTATCAGGTATACGGTGTTTATTGCTCTTGAAAGAATTTGGATGGAACCTGGAGCACCAAAGCTGCTTAACCAGGTTCTTGCCGTAACGTTCAGGTCATTGTAAAGGATATTGTTCATCCAGAGATACCAGTATATGCATCCAAAGAGGTAAACTATCCCAATATACGCGGTTCGTTTTATTGGTTGGGTGCGAGCGATTCTGATACAAAACGGTAAAACAAATAAGGCATGAGGAATTGGCTGATGTAGACCTAGAGCCATGATTCCAATCCAGGGGAGGATCAACCAGCTCCAGTCTTTGTTTTTGAGGTATATCCATAGCCATAGCACATTAAAAAAAACATGTCCTGTCATTGCATACGCGGTCATCGAGGTAATTAAGAACTGCGCTGAAGTTGCGAGAAGAATTACCGACACCCAGGATGGGATTGGATTTCCAGGCCAAATTAGTTTTCCACAATTCCAAATTAGAAGAATTGTCAAAGTTGCCAAGATCGGAGGATACCATTCGAAATGCCCTAACCACTGAAAGGGCACTGCCAAAAGTGAGAATACTGGCCAATACTGAGTTGTCCATTCGTGAGGCATAAAATGGTAATTCACCCATATTGGCTTGATTGTGTGGACTAATCCTCTCCATGACTCAGGTATACTCGCCGTAACATCAAAGTTAGCCATAATTTCAGTCATGAATTTCATGGCAAATTCGTCCATTGAGAGAGGATAGTTCAATGTGACAAAATAGGATCCCAGTAACGTCGTGCTAAAAACGCAGATGGGTATGGAATATAGATATTTGTTCTCATAACTCATCCAGCCTGGAAAGACACTTTGAGATATTGTGTTTTTCCACGTAATAACAATAATCCAAAAGAAGATGATGATGTACAATGGTAGGGTCCAGATCTCAAAATTCGCAAAGATGTGGAAGAGGATGTTGTGCTCAAACCTCGGGGCTACGAAATTTTTTATGTGGCAATACCAAATCAGAAAAAGCCCTAATATCGTGATTAGCAAGGAGATGAATAATGCGAGCTTTTCTTTGATCGCGTTAACTGGGGCTGAGCTTCGCACCATGATTCTATGTTTTCTGTAGTTCTTTCCGTCTAAGAAATCTTTTCACAGCCAATTAGAAGAGATCCGGTTTGTTTGATCTATATAAAAAATTATGAGGTTGTTTATACGCTGAATAGCCAGGTCCTTCCTAGGAATCCCAATAAACTTCGAAATAAGACTGTCTCCGATTCCCACGTTTCTTCCACTTTCATTGTTGGATTCGGGAACGATCAGCCCTTCATTGATAGAGGCATTGAGTGCCAGCGAACTCACGAAATACAATAATGCGACAAGTAAATTAGGGAATGGGTCCGCGACCCAAGCCCATCGACTATTCGTAAGCTGTTTCTCGGATTGCAGATACTCCATACATTTTCAATTTCGAAAACCTAAACCCTTTCGTCTCCGGGTTTTCATCCTAATGGGTCAGATTGAATCTTTAGCATCTATTGTTTAAGTTTGCATGAGTAAGATAGCAAAAGTATTCTTTGTGACTTCCTTGAAAAAGACTCGTCAACGTAACTTCTCGACCTCGTGTGAGTTATCGACATTTGCAAAGGTTGTTGCCTGAAATGGCAATGAACCATCACTCCTGATCAATTTGTTTTAAGATTTGAACACTTATATCGAATTCTTCGTCACCGTACTCTTGATGGTGTCCTTCTGGGGGTGGGGATATCTGCTACAGAGTTTTGCAGGAAAAAGTTTCTCTGGTGGTATCAATCTATTGCTTGGATTGGCTTCACTAAATGTCCTTGGCGGGTGGTTCGTTTATTTAGGTTGGGTAAGCAGTGAGGTGTTTTTTCTACTGTGGGCTATAGGCCTGATTTCATCAGCATTGGGGCTGATTGGATATCTTCGAAAAAGCAAGGGTTTTATAAATACGAGGAAACTTGGTTGGGGTTATGTTCGTTTTTTCTACCCATGGTTGATTGTGGCGGGAGTTGGTCTAATTCTTTTCTGTGGTTTTCATGATTCCCGAATTTTCAATTATCACGATGATTTTGAGAAATACTTGAAATATCCGGTTCAACTTCTTGAAGCGGGGCATTTGAGAACCGGGTTGTTTGATTCTATTGGTATCGAAACATTGGGTGGGCAGAGTTTCTTTCAGGCATTTATTCTGACTTTTGGCGGCATAACCTCTGTTCCTTTATTTGATTCGGTCATTTGTCAGCTGATCTTGTTAATCTTTGTTATGTCATTGGTTCAAAGGCCGTTGATCAGGGTATTTCTGGCTCTGATGATCTTATCAATTGATCCCTTGATGCTGAACGTTTCATCCATCTACAGCGGCGCGTTGGCTTATGGCTTGATCATGTTCGGAATGTGTCAGTATTTCCTTCAATCCGAAAAAGAACGGCTTCGTTCTGTCGTGATTATCAGCCTTGGGATCGCACTTTCTGTTAGCTTAAAATTATCATTGGCGTTGGTGGTTCCATTTTTTTTCGTGAGCTTTCTTTGTGTGTCGACCTGGAGGATCGGATTTAAAGAATCGTTTAAGAATGGTGTCGTCACTGTTGGATTGAGTTGTTTTTTTGCTCTTCCGTGGTTTCTGATTCAATTCGATAAAATCGGGACTTTGATTTTAAACTTACTTAAGAATCTTCAAACAACTCCTCCACTTCCAACAGTGGAAAAAACCTGGTTTGCAATTGATTTTGAGTGGTTCCAGTTTGGCCCTTATCTTTACGGACATCATTGCAATGTTGGGCAGTATTCCCTGTTTTTTTTCGTACTGGTGTCAATGGGTTTGATTCTTCTCTACTCGAAGAAACTGAGGTCTTTCTCCGCGACACATGGTCTGATTGTTTGCCTAGTATCGACGGCTATTTCGTATCTTTGGCTGATGGAAGTTTTTGCCTCTCTCATGGGGCAACCTCACGCCGTAAGATATTGTGTTCCTCTTTTCATGGCAATGGCGGTTCCCTTCGCTATTTTCTTTCAAGAAATTGACAACAAATCAGACGAAAAGAAGATCGGTCGAAGAACGCAGTGGTTTTTTCTAGGAAATGTTTTGTTTGTGATTCTGATTTTCTCCCCATCAATTCTTACTCGTATGAGAAAGATGTTTAAACGGGAACCTCTCATTGCTATCCCTCAGTTTGGCGAGGCGGATTATGTGAGATACTGCGACTGGTCTTTAAGTGATTCCCGGAAGCAATATCTTTGTGGTATTCAGGCTCTTACCCCTGCGACTGAAACCATTATGGTATGGTGTATAGGTGCCTTCAACCTAGATTATAGTCGAAATGTTTTACAAGGGGTTGATCCCGCTGGACTAACGGCTCCCTGGGTTCTCATTCCGCAAAAAACAGATTTGAAAGCTGGAATCGATTATCTGAAATCGCAGAATATTCATTACATTTTATGGCAGTATGAGGGATTGGGAGTTCGGAATTTTGATGTCGACCTTAATGAGTTCTATCCGCTCGATCAGAATTTTTTTATCGTGGCCTGGCGGTTTTCAGATTTTCTACTCGCACTGTCCAAAAATGAGGACGTGGAAATGCTGTATGAAGATAAGAGTTTTCGGCTGATGAAAATTAACGGCGAAAGTCTGAGGTCTGAGCATGTTACAAAACGTTGAGTGAGTCGAAATTTGGAATTTTGTATCAGCAGCGATCACTGCGAAAATATAATTTCTCTAAGAAGGTTTTTCTTTTTCCCGATTTTCCTCATGATAGGTGTCTTCGGTATTTACATCCCAGATTGAGGACTTGTCGGTGCTGCCACTTAGTATTAGTTTAACGGCTTCCCGAGCGGTTAACATGGAGTGATCCTGGTTATTGTATCGATGCATTCCATTACGGCCGATTAGGGAAAGATTTTCGATCGAATCGGTGAATTCCCGCACTTGATCAAAAGAATCGTAAACACCGAAATAGCCAGGATAGGCTTTGGGTTGGCGAATGACACAGGAATCGAGAATCTCTTCTTGGCTAATAATGCCGATAGCCTCCAATTCTTCGGCACCGAGTTTTTTAAGTTTTTCATCGTCCAGAGATTCAATCGCATCTCCTTCGTTACAGAAATACTCAAGTCCCAGCCACACATTGTCCGAATTTTCTACCATGTAGGGACTCCAGTTGTTGAAAATTTGCAGCCTTCCAAGCTTCACTTCTGTTTCTTGGATGTAGATCCATGTATCTGGGATCAATTCTCTGAGTGTGGGTATGTTGCTTTTGTTGGTAATCGCGAGTTTTTTAATAAGGATTCCTACAGTAATGAAATCCCGATATTGAAGTTTCGAAGCGATCTCGAGCACATGGGTAGGCGGGCTTGGTTGCATGGCCGCAATAAGGTCTTTAATTGGCATCGTTGAAATGACGTGATCACATGCGATTTCAGTTAATTCTTCGGCTTTTTTTACGACCACTGCTCGGATTTTTTTATCCTCTCTAATAAGTCCGACAACGGATTGCTCCATATGGATTTCACCGCCCTGTTGTTTCACTCTATCCGCAACGGATTCCCACATTTGACCTGGGCCATATTTAGGATAGAGAAATCGTTCAATCAGGCTAGTTTCTGTATCTTTTTGTTCGATTCCTGTTTTTTTCTTAAATGAGAAAAGATTCTTAAGGGCATGGGTTATTGCTTTGGTAATGGATAGCCCCTTTATCCTTTGTGCTCCCCATTCCGGTTGGATCGATTCACACGGAACTCCCCAAACTTTTTCTGTATAGTTTTTAAAGAAAGTGAGATAGAGACTTTTTCCGAAACGATTTATCAAAAAATCGCGCAGTGAAAGTTCCGTTTTGATTGGAAACATTTTTGCCCAAAGGTAACTTGTTCCAATCTGTAATAACTTTACGGGACCTAGGTTTAGGATTGTTTCTATAGAAAGACTTATGGGGTATTTAAAGAATTTCCTTAAAAAAAATATCCTGGAAAGGCGGTATCTTACCAACATGACTCGATCCGATTTTTCAGGATCCGGAGCATTTGGATCATCCGATAACTCAATCTCTCTCCCCACCTGATGGTAGTCTGGGGAGGGTTTTCCTTGAATCGGAAATTCCTTTCTCCACCAATCCATTACCCATTCGGATTTTGAAAAAAAACGGTGTCCTCCAATGTCAATTCGGTTGTTCTTGTAATTTACTGTTTTGGCGATTCCTCCAATATGTTCAGTTGCTTCGAAAAGAATAGGTTTAATGTCCGAATGTCTTTGTAATTCGGTTGCTGACGTTAAACCAGCGGGTCCTGCACCGATTATTACACAAATTTCGGGATTCTTGATTTGAGGTAAGTTTGCCATAATAGGGAGTTTTCAAGAATTAAGTTACATTTTTTCGGTGTCTTTTCAAAGGACAATAGAATAATTGATAGGAGCCAATCTAGGAAGATTCGGAGTTTCCATTTGTAAAACTCAAACATAGCCAAGAGTCTGAGTTGGACTGCTATTATGGCACTATTTGTTTTTGCCCTCGAGGAAGTAAGACCAGCTTTTGTCGTATTCTCTTCCTACCAAATCACTGACAAAAGGGCGGACCCTCGGTTTGCTCGGTTTTCGGATCAACCTCAAGCCTGCTTCATGGGGCAGTCGGTTGGCCTTGAGTGTATTGCAGTGGATTGACGAAGTGACTACATTTTCCCATGTGGTTTTCCCACCGCGGTCCCGAGGGATTACGTGATCGATGTTGAGCATTTTAGGGGGAAAAATCTTGCCTGTATATTGGCACCGGTATCCATCTCTTTCAAATACACTCTGACGTGAGAACTTCACTTCTTGAACCGGAACTTTATCGTAGGATTTGAGCAGTAGAACTTTTGGAATGTGAATCGCCATGTTAACCGTGCGCATCACGGACTGGTTTTCCCTAGGTTCAGTTGTAAAAGAGTGTTCGATCCATTGAGCCCCATCATACATGCGGAAATCGCCTTCGTTCGGATCGATGACTTGTGCATGGTCTTGGAAAAGGAGAGAAAAAGCCCGCTTCGCGTCAACCACATTGATCGGTTGCCAGACGCGATTTAATACGAGAACTTGGTGATATTCCGTCGTCTCCATCTGAGCCAAAATGTTGATAACAAGTGAGGAAATGTCAAGACTGGGAGAATGTGAGCTTGGTGGACGGTATGCCGGAATTGGTCAAAAAAAGACCGCTCGAGTGCGGTCTTTTTTTAAGCTGTGAGGCTCCAATTAATGTGAAATTCGAATGAACTTAATTTTTTACGATCCAATCTCCTTCGGGTGTTTGCACCTTGGTTCCTGGTGAAGCGAGATCTCGCAGTTGTGCGGCTCGTTTTTTCTGTACCAGATCTATGGGAGCATTGATTTGTTTTGCCAACATGGTGTAAACCGACCGACGGTCTGCGTTTTCCTCTTGAACCAATATCGCCTGCGCTTCAGTGACCTCTTTTAAGATTGCAAGATAGGCTTGATTGTTTTCACCAATCGTTTGAGTGGTCTTCAATTCGATGATGGCTGGAAGTCGATCATTCATGCGCTGCTTCAATTCAGATGCAGTTTGACCCATCGCGGAAACGGCGGTTAATGCGATGACGAGAATAGTTGAAAGTGTTCGTTTCATGGTAAATGGCATTCGTTAAAATTGAGTTTGATGGTTGTTTTGGTTATTCTTCACCTTTGATTTCCTGAGCCTGTGCATCCAGGTCACCGAAAAAATCATCGAGCGCACGATCTACTTTCACGTTGATGTCCATCGTGATGTGAATGGGTTCCACCTTGTGTTGAGTCTTTACGCTGACACAACCGGATAGGATGATACTCATTCCTATAATAAATATAACTGGTATTTTCTTTTTCATGAATAAGGTTATGGTTTGGACGGGATAGATTTCCCAAGTATTCAAAATTATTTTCAAGAGCGTTGAGGGATCCTATTCCGAAAAGAGGAGTGATTCAAACCAGCTCCTACTATTAAAAGAGCGGTTGAGGAGTCCCGGTATTTCGCCGGCGCGGATATTGAGTTGGATTCGTTCAATGGGGATTTCAATCTTGGAGTTATTGGAGCGGCCGGACATTATGACGACCGAAGGTTGATCAAATTGAGAACTGGATTGGATCTCGATCGAAAGTTCGGTCAGAATGATATCTCGGAGAGCTTCGTTGATGTTGATATTGAGGTCTTTGGAAATAACGATTTCAGGAATGTAGGAGGCGAAAACACCGTTTTCCGCGTATTGTAATCGTGCGGTAGTTTCCGGTGTAAGATGGGCGGTTCCTTTGCCCCAGGAGATTTCGCCTTTGGATAATTTGAATGGCAAGGTGCCATCGAGTTTGCCGCTTAAATTTTCTTTGAAATCAGGAATTAACGCTGTGAGTTGTTTGATGTCGACCTCACTAAATTCTATTTTGAAGCTAACCCGATCATAAGGAGCAGCAATGGATTCTTCAACAATGACCCTAAATGACCCACCGCAGAACTTGAATTGCAGATTCTCGATATTGAGAGCATAACCAGGTTCAATTTGGAATGTTGTTGTCAAATCAGAGACGTTAGTGGGGGAGTAGTCGATGGAAGCAATTTTGAGGTCAAAACTTCCTTCGCTTTCTCCCGTGATCAGGTCCTTGAAACGGAATGAAGGGAGTTGAATTCCTTCTACCGACAATCCTGCATCTGGCAATGTAAGAGTTCCATCCAACACACTCCCGTCGAGTGGGAGTTGAATACTTTCTCCCATTTGAACAATCTGCATGGTGGCGGACAACGCTGCGCTAACGATGGTGGTAGACATCGTGGGGAAAAGTTTTTGCAGGGCCAGAGTGCTTCGTTTATTGGATGCATTGCTCTTTGCTTCGACCCATCCGTCTTGAGATCCGGTCGTCCAGTTGAATTGATAATCGGCGGTGACATCGATGGATGGATCCAGTAGATTTCCAAGCAATCTGAGGGTGATCTTGTCGTTGTCGATAAATCCGGTTGTTTTGGGGTTTAGGAGTTTCCACACATCCCATTTTATTCGATCGGCCTTTGCCGTAAGGGGGAGGGAATCATCGCTTTGAGTCAGCGGTTCAAGATGCGGAGTCATCAATTCAAGTTTTACGATGCTGAAAGAAGTTTTTTCAATCTTCCCCTTTCCATCCAGTTGGAGTGTGAGTTTTGGGTCTTTTAGATCGCGCGTGAAATCGAATTGCTGCCAGTTGGTTTTAAGATCGATTGCGGCCTCCGAATCTATTGTCGCATTTAGAGAAAGATTAAAGGAGTTAGCCTGAGAAAAACGAAAGTCATTCAAGGTGAGATTTACGTTCGAACTGGCTGTTTTTCCGTTCTGATTTGTGCTGACTTGGCCTGAAATTGATCCTGTTAGTTTATAGGGTGTATTGGAATCAGATGAGGGGATCTCTGACTGGACTCTGATTTTTGGCAGGGGCAACTGAATTGTGTTTTGAAAGGATTCGATCCCTGTAATTTCTTTTTCAGCTTTTCCGGTTAGCGTGAGAGTGATCGGAAGATTATGCCCTTCTGTATGGATCTCCCATCCGGCGATCAACGGTTTCAGATCAACGTTCGCTGCATACTGGATTCCTGACTCTTCTGTGGGGAGTTGAACATCTGCATGGATGTTAAGCAATTGCACGGGAAGTAGCGTGGAATAGAATGATGGAATTGAGAGACTCGCTTGTGGTGCTTCGAAATCGATTTCGAGGTCAAAACCATCTGAGACAGGATTTTCTGATCCATCTTCCGACAGCATCATGAATGGGAAAACATCCCACTTCGAATGAAGCGAGGGTTTGGATGAGAGTGCGTTCTCAATTTTGAATCCACCTTCGATTTTGAAGCTTCCTCGGTTTGGCAGATCGACCCTTTCGACGCCGAGAAGTCCCTCGAAAGATTGCAAATGGGTTGTGGATTCTGCGATCAGCGTGATGTCGTTGAGTTGAAATTGGTCCGGAATCGCGAGATGCTTCGCCATGACCTGGGCTGTAATGAGATCCTTCTGTGCAATGGTATCGAGGGAGCTATAGATTGGTCCGAGTTGAAGATTGAGTTGCTGGATGATTGATGCTTGTTCCTGAGGAAGTAGGGCTGTAATGCGAGTCAACAAATCCATCGGATCCCAAAGATGGAAACTCATATTGAGCGAGCGATCTGTGACATCGACTGCTGATATCTTTGAATTCAACCGAACACTATCATCCCCCATGTGGAGACTTGCTTGGGTCGTTAATATCTCATCCTCGAGGGATGCATGAGTTTGAAGCGTGGCGTTAAGGATTTCTTCTTGATCCTTCTCGAGAAGAATCCGGATATCCCCGGCCAAGAGTTCCTTGAAAGGCAATGGAGGCAGGGGGGTGGAAAGGTGGGCAAACGTCTCGGAAATTGATCGTTGATGGCTAATATCGTCTACGGGGGAATCCGAGGATCGAACCGAAAGGTCGATTTTGATTTTTAGCGGATCCACGAGGATGGAGTCTAGCTCTCCCTTTACGATGCGTGTGGGCTGATAGGACAACGTGATCCCGTCGCTTTCGATAGAAATACCCTCTTTTTGAAAATGAACGTCTTTAATTTTAGCCTGATGAGCATCAATGTGAGCAAGCTTGAATTCGAATTGATCCCACTTGTTTCCATCTTTGTTCCATTGATTGACGACCCATGGCAGCCAGGCTGAGGTGGTTAATGCCAGGAGGGCAAGGATTCCAAATAACCAGCCCAGTGTTCCGAATAGAATTAGAATCCGTCGCTTTCTTTTGGAAGGAATTTTTTGATGAGCAGGGGCCATTTAGAGGGTGTCGCCGTCCTTTCCCCGGGGATGATAACTACTGTATTCTTCGATTTTCCTCGATAGATCTACATCCGTATAAACCTGAGTGGTGGAAATATCTGCATGTCCCAGTAACTCCTGAATCACCCGCAAATCTGCGCCCCCTTGCAGTAAGTGAGTTGCGAATGAGTGACGTAATGAATGGGGAGTCACCTCCACTTTGATTCCGGCTTGTTTGGCGTATTGTTTGACAAGATGCCACACCGTTTTTCTCGAAATCGGTGATCCTCTTCGTGAGAGGAATATAAAGCTTCCAGTATGGGGCTTCACAAATTCCGGTCGCCCAATGGCGAGGTAATTACGAATGGCCTCCACTGCCGGTTCGCCGACGGGACAAATCCGTTCTTTCGATCCTTTGCCAGTGACTCGCACAAATGCTTCTTCAAGATCAATAGAGGTGAATCCCAGATTACAAATTTCGGACACTCGCAGTCCGCTACTGTAGGTGAGTTCTAGCAGTGCCCGATCCCGAAGACCAATTGCAGTGGTGAGTCTGGGACAGGCAAGAATAGCTTCAAGTTCCTCTATGGTTAGGGATTTGGGGAGTCGTTTTCCAAGCTTAGGTCGAGAGAGGAATTCGGTGAGATCGTTTTCAACGATTTTTTCGCGCCGTAAGAATTTGTAGAAGGTTTTAATGGCAGAATGTTTGCGGGCGATGCTGCGGCTAGCCAATTCACTTTCTCCGAGCGTTTGAGTCCAGTGAACTAAGTCTTGCGTGGACACTTTTTTCCAGGAATTGATGCCCCCTTTGCAGAGGATTGAGGCGCATTGTAAGAGGTCGTTCCGATAATTAAGAATCGTTTCTTTAGATAGCCCTCGTTCCAGATCCATCCAATGTACAAACTCTTCAATCACTGCAATCATCTGCGGTGAAACGGGTTCTTCTGAGATGGCTGGACTCTTTTTCAAAATTGAGTGTTTATATTGTAATTATAGTTTCCAAGGATGTGTTGGATGACAATGCAATTTACTATACGACGTCTGTTCATTTCTTTCACAAATGCAATCATCGCAGTTGTTTGTGTGAGCTGTGTCGGTAGTAAGGACAAGGAGAGTGAGTCAAATCTTAATGTGGCGGTATCTGTAGAGATCGCAAGTTTGGATCCTCAGACCACCACTTCCGTTGATGCAATCAAGATTCAAAGTGCGTTGTTTGAGACCTTGTGCCGAATTGATGCGACTACGGGTGCTATTGTTCCTGCCGGAGCCCTGCGATGGGAGATTCTTGATGAAGGAAAAACGTATCGATTTGAACTCAACCCTGCACTGCAATGGTCGGATGGAGAGCGGTTAACCTCTACGGACTTCGAGTATGCATTTGAACGGCTGATGCGACCCGAACTAGGGGCTCCCTTTGCGGATCTCTATTTTTGCATTCAAGGTGCGGAATCTCGATTCCACCAGGACGATTTCGGCAGTCCGTGTTTTGGAGTGAAAGCGGTCTCTGATACGATACTCGAAATCCGTCTTTCCTATGCAGTTCCCTATTTTTTAACCCTACTGGCGCGCCCTTGCGCTGCAGCATTGCCAGAACACCACTTAGCTCACACTTCTGCTGAAATTTCGAGAACCGATGGCTGGTCACTGCAGCCAGGATTTCCTTCCAGTGGTCCTTATGTCCTTGAAGATTGGCAGGTCAATCGGCACATACTGCTGCGCAAGAACCCAGAGTATTATCAGGCTGATCAAATTGATTTTGAGACGATTCATTTCTTTTCAATCGAAAGTCCTTATGCTCAGGAGCAAGGGTTCAAATCTCGAGCGCTTGATGTGACCTCAGTCCTTGCTTCGGAACGCATTGCAAGCTTTGAAGGTGATCCCGTTTTCACGAGCCAGTTGGAAATGGGGACATTTTATGTCATTACCAATACGCAATCGGATCGGTTGAAGCAGAGGCTTACCCGTCGTGCATTGTCGCGAACAATTGATCGGGAAGTTATTGTTAAGAAGTTGCGGCAAAGGGGGGAATTGATCGCGACATCCTTCTCTCCGCCGTTGTGGGAAGGGTATCACCCGATGACCGGAGTTATCGATGATGCCAATAATGAGATTGATCAGCTTAAGCGTGGAGAGATCGGTAAACTTCGGTTTCTTGTTTCTTCCTCCGCGGGAAATCTTCAAATCGCGGAAGCTTTGCAGGCGATGTGGACCGAAGCACTGGGGGTGGAAGTGGAAATTGTTCGTCAGGAGTGGAAGTCCTACCTCGATAGTCGTAAACGAGGGAATTTTGATCTCTGCTTGGCAACATGGATCGGAGATTATTTCGACCCGCTGACTTTTCTTGAAATGTGGAAATCGTCTGCGGTGAATAATTACAGTCGATGGAAGAATGAGGATTACGATCGGCTTTTGTTGGCAGCAGAATCCACGGCTGAACCAAAAGCTCGTTTTGAGTTGCTCGAAGCGGCGGAACAGAAACTCATGAGCGAAGTGCCGATACTTCCTGTCTTTTATTTGAGTCGAGTGTATTTAAAATCCGACACTATCGAAATATGGCCGCAAACAATCCTCAATACAGTCGATTACACTAAGGTGCGCCGGAAATAGGTTTTGAAAGGTGAATGGAAACGCATCCATTTCATGTTTCTTTCTCATCGGGAAATTGAGATTATCTACGGAATAGGAATTGATTGATCCCTGTTGCTCGCTTTTGCTGGTGGAGTTGTTTTTTTAATAGATGGCAAAAATCCACGGACAGTTTAAATCGGAAGGGTTGCATCCCACGGGGCTTGAAGTTCCCGGTTGTTGGATGCGAGACCGGGCAACGGTTCGTTTTCGTTGCAAAGATCTGGTGAAGGAAGTGCGGATCCGTGGAACCTTTCATCCGAACCCATCAAGACTGCATTCGAAATACTCGAAGAAGCCCTTGGGTGTGTCGGCCTTTCTAAATAAACGGTTGGAAAATGCTTTTGTGGTCTCAGAAAAGGGAGATTTTGAGTGGAAAATCGACTCTGCTCAGGCTGTAGATTCTGAGGAATCAATTGCCTTAACGCTCCAATTAAACGGAGTGGGGATATCCAATTTTCTGGCACTGATCGGTCGTCTATTTGAAAAGACAATATGGCTCCCAAAACGATTCCGGGAATGGCTCCAACCTTTTCGCAGGCAGTACAATAATCGCCAGCTGTTGATACGATCCATCGCAGTGAACGGTGATACCCTGATCGACCTTGATCGGCCCCATTCTGCATTCGATACGGAGTTTCTTTTTAAACACTCCAAAATGGGTCTTAGCGTTTTAGGTTGGTTTCATGGCTATCTTGGAGTCGGGGAATCTGCCCGGGCCTGTGCGAAAGCGGCGAATTCGGTAGGGTTAGAAACTTCAACAGTGAACCTGAACCTTCATCTGCAAGGCGGACAATCGGATGAACTTTGGCCTCAAGGACTCGATCGGGAAGGGAGACATGGTATCACCATTGCGCATGTGGATGCTCCTCAATCTTTTGATCTTGCGCAGAAACACCCAGTGGAAATGCACAAGGACAACTACCGGATCGGATACTGGGCATGGGAGCTGCCGGAATTTCCAGATGCATGGATCCAATATGCTTCTGCTTTTGATGAGATTTGGTGTCCTTCCGAATTTTGCCGAAGGGCGATGGCAGCCAAGCTTCCGGTGCCGGTCATGACGATGCCTCACGCGATCGAAATGCCCTCGGTGAAAGGAGATGTTTCTCAGTGGCGAAGTCGCTTCCAATTGCCAGAGGACAAGTTCCTATTCCTTTTCAGTTATGATTTGAATAGTTACTCCCCGCGCAAGAATCCAGAAGCGGTCATCGAAGCCTATCGCAAGGCCTTTGCAAATGGAGCTGATGTGGAAAACGATGGGGTTGGCCTCGTGTTGAAAATGCATGGCCGGGGTTATAATGAGAATGAACGGGCTCAACTTGATAAACTCAAATTGGAACTTCCTAACCTGTACTTTGTTGATGAAACGCTCACTCGGGAAGAACTGACCGGACTTCAAATGAGCTGTGACTGTTTTGTCTCCCTTCATCGATCTGAAGGTTTTGGTCTTGCGGTTGCAGAAATGATGGCTCTGGGAAAACCCGTGATCTCAACCAATTGGTCTGCTACTTCGGAATTTGTAAACGAACACAACGGTTGTCCGGTTGACTGGAAACTGAAAGAACTGGAAGCGAATGTGGGTCCCTACACGAAAGGGCAGGTATGGGCAGATGCTGATACTGACAATGCGGCACTGTGGATGCAAAAAGTGGTCAGCGACGATAGCTTTCGAGTTGATATTTCTCGAAAGGGAAAGCAGTTCATCCGAACCCATTTTGACCCCAAAATCATTGGTGAACGTTATTTAAATCGTCTCAAAGCCATTGCTCTCTTTGAATAAAATTCTCGATAAACTAAAGATATGAAAAAAATTCTCGTTACAGGCTCTTCTGGACTGATTGGATCAGAAGTATGCGTTTTTTTTGGTGGTCAAGGATATGAAGTGCATGGGGTCGACAACAATCAACGAGCTGTTTTTTTTGGCCCCAATGGAGATACTCGGTGGAACCAGCAACGATTGCAGGATTCATTGAAGCATTTTGTTCATCATGAGTTGGATATTCGTGACCGCCAAGGGGTGTTGGATCTTATCAAATCTGTCCAACCAGATTGTGTCGTTCATACAGCCGCTCAACCTTCGCACGACAGAGCTGCAGCTATTCCGTTTGATGATTTTGACACCAATGCGGTAGGCACGCTCAATTTACTTGAAGCGGTTCGTCAATATGCACCGGAAACTCCCTTCGCCCATATGTCTACCAATAAGGTGTATGGAGATCGACCCAATACGATCGCGTTGAAGGAACTGGAGACTCGCTGGGATTATGATGACAGTAACTATGAAAACGGTATCGCTGAAACATTTTCAATCGATCAAAGTAAACACTCCCTTTTTGGTGCTTCCAAAGTTGCAGCAGATGTAATGGTTCAGGAATATGGAAGATATTTCAATATCCCAACTTGTTGCCTTCGAGGAGGTTGCCTTACTGGACCAAACCATACGGGAGTCGAATTACATGGATTCTTGAGTTATCTTGTTAAATGCAATCTGGAGGGTAAGGAATACAAAGTTTTTGGTTACAAGGGCAAACAGGTAAGGGATAATATCCACTCTGTTGATGTCGCTCGGTTTATTGCTGCTTTCATCGAAAAGCCCCGTGTTGGTGAAGTTTACAATTTGGGTGGTGGTAAGAACAATTCTTGCTCGATCCTAGAGGCTTTCAAAATCACTGAAGAAATAACGGGAAAACCTCAGCAGTATCAGTATGTAGACGATAACCGGATCGGTGATCATATTTGTTATTACAGTGATTTAAGGAAAATGAAGGAGCATTATCCGAACTGGGATATCACCAAACCTTTAAAAACCATATTCGAAGAAATCGTTGCTTCCTGGAAGGAACGGAATCAGTAGCTTGGTTTTGCCGCCAATCAACTGGCGGCCGAAACTGCAGGAGTAGGCCAGATATAGCGAAGTATCGTTTGCAAACATGCGATGGCGCTCGTTTTCCGTGAACAGTTTTAGAAACTATCCACCCTCGATCTTACTAGTTTTTGGGAGTGATACTTACCTCTTCCCCAGTCTGACGACTGCTCGCTCTTTTATTACTCCCCCTGCGGCGGGTGAACAGACAATATAGGCTCCTTTGCCTATGAGTGAACCTGGAGAGATTACAGAATTGCAACTGACCTCTACGCCCTCTCCGAGAATACCTCCGATTTTTCTTCTACCAGTGTCGATCATTTTGTCGTCGACTTTGATGGAGATGTTTTTGCGATCGAGCCGTACGTTAGCGAGGATAACCCCTGCGCCCAAATGGGCTTTTGTGCCAAGAATGCTATCACCGACATAATTGAAGTGGGCGGTTTCCACTGAGTCCATGAGCAGAGAATTTTTGTATTCGCAGGAGTTCCCCAGGACACAGCCTTTTCCAGCAATCACGTTGCCGCGGATATAGACTCCGGGGCGTAGTTCACATTCGGGTCCGATAAAGGCGGGTCCTTCGATGACACCGTAGGGAGGAAGTTTTGCGCTTTTGTGAACAAACACATTATCCGACACATGGAGTCCGCTCGGAAATATTTCCACTCCCTCGGACTGGTCTCCGTTTTCAAAAAAGTCTTTTAGGGCATTGGGAATCTGTGAAAGCCATTGCCAGGGTGCGACATCAGGTGCGAAATATTCTGAGAAATAAGACAGAGAGTCAGGAAGATCAAAATAGGATTTTGCTTTCATATGCCGTTGGTTCGAGTGCGAACAATCATTCAAATGGGGACGAATATAGGAGATCACTGGCTTTTTTTGAATATCTCAACCTTTTTTAGATCGAACTGCATTGAGATTTTTTTTAACTTGTGCGAAATTTCTTCTAAGAAATTCACTAATCATACGTAATATAGTTAGTAACCGTTCTACTACCCCGTGATCCAAAACGAAAAAAATGGGATTGATGAGTTGTTTTTGAAGCAACTAGTTGATGCCCAGTCAGGAAAGTTGACAAGATACGTGTATCATCGAACACGGAATCTTGAGGCTGCCCGTGATATCGTACAGGAAGCATTTTATCGATTGACCAATGTAAAACGTCGACCGAGTTGCGAACATGCAGTTCCATGGATGTATGCGGTATGCCGGAATTTGGCTATTGATTACCAACGCAAGCAATCCCGGTGGGTCACTAACGGAGTCGATATCATCGATCATTATTGTGCCTCAAGTGATCCGGATCCTCTAAGTAGTGCGATCCAAGAGGAAACGAAGGAGTTGCTCAGTTCTTGTATCGATCATCTCCCTGAACGTCATCGGGAAGTCATCGTGTTAAAGTTTGAAAGTGGATTAAGTTATAAAGCAATCTCCAAGATAACGAGTCTATCTGTGTCAAATGTCGGTTTCATCATCCACCAATCTGTAGCGAGGTTACGCTATGAAATGGTGAACATGGTATGATGGTATTGCGAGTATGAGGCCACAGAATCATCGGGAAGAAGAATGGATACGCATGATGCTCAATGAAGAGCTGGATGCGCAGACTATTGATCGGATTCGAGGGGAGTTGGGAGATGATTTTTTCCAAAAATCCCGTTATGATGATATCAAATCATTGGTGGATGACGTTGAAGGTCATTATCAGGCGCAAAAACATGCTGATTATGATCTGACACACGATCAAAAGGAGGAAATTTATGCTCATATCTCAAACGTATTTGGTGATCGAAAACGTTCGATGAAAATAGAGTGGGTTCCGCAGTTCAAATTTGCGATTGCGGTAATGTTTGGAACGGCCGCATTGGTGGCATCGGTCCCATTATTCAATTGGGTTGGAGACATCGAACGACCAGTAACTTTCAGTCCAGAAGGGAGCCTTCAACCCTATGATCCCCCTGAAATACCCTATTTGCATTCTTACGATTTCGAAACAACTATCGAGGCAGTAGAGGTGTTTGATGATATCGCATATGTGCCCCAAAACGACTTCAACCCAATTGCCTATCAGCTCCTCCCGTGGGAAAGGGCTCAGATGGAAATGGGAGAGCCAGTGCTTGACTTACCGGAATTTGATTTCGAAGAAAGCATCGTGAATCTTGTTGATGCGGATGTAGCACCGATACCCATCAAAAGAAGCGCGCCCGTGTTCCCCACCGAGGCGAGGAGGAGTCATCTGGAAGGAGAGGTTGTGGTCGAATTTATCGTAGACGAAGAGGGTCGGGTTGGGGAAGCTATCGCGGTCTCCAGTAGTCACAATATTTTTGAATCTTCTGCAATAGAAGCGATCCGAAAGTGGGAGTTCTTGCCCGGTGAAAAGGATGGGAAAACCGTAAATGTACGAATGCGCATGCCAATTGTTTATCACTATCGTGTCAGATAAAAGGAGGTGTGGGCAATGGTGGTTGATGCTCTCTATTTCCTTAAGCTTGAGCTTTTGTCGTTTTTCTGGAATTGAAATTGATAGTTGCTGGGAATTGTGCCATCAATAACACCAGTTCATCAATGAATGATTCGCATCAAAAGAAACTCGAAGAAATCGAGAAAATTATTGTCGGGAAATGTCCTGGTTTCGACAAAGAAGGGATTCGCGATGCTTTGAATAGTGCTCTCAAAGAAGCCTATGAGCTAGGTGAAACGAATCACAAAGATCAGATGGTCTATTTTAATCATTTGATGCGCAATTTGCCCGACCGAATCTATTTCAAGGATCTAGAGAGTCGATTTCTCAAAGGAAACGATGCCTTCATTCGCTATTTTGGGGTTGATCAAGAAAACGAAGTGGTTGGGAAGACCGATTTCGATTTTTTTCCTGATAAGTTCGCTCAACAAAAATTCCAAGACGAACAAAGTATCATCAATGAAGGTAAGATTGTTCAAAAAGACGAACATGATGAGCAGAGGGTAGGAGAGGTTGCATGGTCATCTACAACCAAAATGCCATTGCGCGATGATGAAGGGGAAATCATCGGAACTTTCGGTCTTTCCCGCGACATAACCGACAAGAAAGTAGCCGAGCAGAAACTGATGGCTCTTGCCAAGGACCTGCAGGAAAAAAATGAGCAAATCGAAACGGACCTTGAAATGGCCCGCAAGCTTCAAACTGCTTTTGTGCCGACAAGTTATCCAGTTTTTAAGTGGGATCTCGGTATGGAACAAAGTGCGCTTACGTTTTCTCACCGATATATACCTTCAGAAAAACTTGCAGGGGATTTTTTCCAGGTTATTCCCATTTCAAACACCAAAGTTGGGATATTGATCTGTGATGTAATGGGACACGGAATTCGTGCCTCGCTTGTGACGGCAATTCTTCGTGGATTGGTCGGCGAACTCAAGCTCATCACTCCCTATCCCCATGTGTTTTTGAGAAAGGTCAATCGCAGTCTCAGTACTGTTTTGACGCAGCTTGATATAACGTTGTTTGTGACGGCTTTTTACGGTGTTATTGACCTTGATCGTGGGCAGATTCACTACGCAAATGCGGGGCATCCACTGCCTATTATCGCCGATCGAAATAGTGGGAAGGCTACGCTATTTCCTGCCGTTGCGGATTCTCCAGAACCAGCATTGGGTCTCGTTGATTCCTACAAATATTCCTACAATTCGGTTCCTGTTCAGCGAAATAACTCCCTGTTTTTCTACACGGATGGTATTATTGAGGCTGAAAACCATGAGGGCGAAGAATTCGGAATGGAACGTTTTCTGGATGCGTTTAAAGATCTGACTCCGACGGCATCGAAGGGAGTTTTAGAGCGCTTGGTAAACCAAGTAAACACCTTCATGGAGGGTGAGAAGCCCAAGGACGACATGTGCATCATCCGTGTAAATGTTGAGGAAACTCTGGCGGACCGGATTTAATACCTTTGTCTTGTAGCACTATTGGCTCAATCGATGAACTTCAGCACATCGGCCAAGACTTTGGCGGGTGTTAATTGGCGCATGCAATCGAAACGTCCATCACAAGTGGGGTGTTTACGGCAAGGCGCGCATTCGAGATCTTCGAACAAGATGCTTACTTTGGTCGTGTGCGTCTCTTTGTAAGGTACCGTGGATCCGAAAATGCAGACTGTCGGGCGTTGATGGGCAATACTCATATGAGTCATACCGGTATCTACTCCTACTGAAATATTGGCCTTCCCTATGAGCGCGGCTGCGTCAGGGATGGAGAGAAAACGTTGACCGGCAAGATTAACGAAGCTCTTGGACTCCTTGAGTTTGGAAGTTATGGCCTCTGAAGCCTGTCGGTCGCCTGGTCCACCGAGTATAACGCAAGGCAATGCTGTTTGCTCCCAACATTGGTCGATCAATTCAACCCAGTGACTTTCGATCCAGTGTTTCTGTGGACGCGTGGTAAAAGGAAATACGGTAATAAAACCATTTGTTAGGTTGAACTCATCGATGATTCCTTCCGCGATTTTCCACGATGCAGGAGGCAAGCCCAATTCCATCGAAAAAGAATCGGTAGGGAGGTCCAGGAATTCAGCAATATCGAAGTATTCAGAGCTGATCCTTGGTTTTCCATGGATCTTTGGCACATTGTCGTGAACCATGAATTGAGCTCCTTCCCTCGATCCGCAGCCAACGATGTATTTGGCCCCCGAAAGTTTTGCAATGATACCGCTTTTCAGCAGCCCTTGAGTATCAATCACCCAGTCGTAATTCCTTTTGCGCACATCGCTGATACATGTTCTCCACTCCCGGAACAACGTGCCGTATTTTTTTGCCTTAGCGAGTTGTTTAAAGCGCTTGGTGGGCCAGGAGATGGTATTGCGAAGTTCTGGGTGGTATGAAACGAGGTCTTTCGATTCTGGCTGAACCAACCAGTCAATCGTGGATTGAGGGTATTGCTGCCGCAATGCCCGGATCAGTGGAGTCGCCATGACGTTGTCACCGATGGCGCTGAGACGAATGATAAGAATCGACTTCGGGGTTGTGTGGCTTCGCTTGTGGCGGTGCTGAGACATGAAAATTTCTTTGAATGGCTTACTGAAGTCTTACAGGGATCCCCGCCTTTGCCAAATGTTGTTTGGTTTCCTGAATCGTAAAGGTGCCAAAGTGAAAAATGGAAGCGGCCAATACTGCATCAGCCTTTCCGATGTTGATGGCGTCAACAAGGTGATCAAGGGTTCCTGCACCCCCTGAGGCGATGACTGGAACCTGCACGGACTCGCTGATCGCACAGTTCAACTTGTTATCATAGCCATTGAGCATTCCATCCTGGTCCATGCTTGTAAGCAGGATTTCTCCAGCACCCCGTTTTACGACCTCATTTGCCCAATCGGTTACCAACCATTCCGTCGCATTTCTTCCCCCGTGTGTAAAGACACGCCAGTTGTTTACCTGCGCATCAAACTTTGCATCGATTGCAACCACGATGCAGGAGGTTCCAAAACGCTCAGCGGATTGGTTGACCAAATCAGGGTTTTGCAGAGCGGATGTATTCAGACTGATCTTATCGGCACCGGAATGCAACATAGCTGTAATATCATCGATGGAGCGAAGGCCTCCGCCCACTGTGAGAGGCATGAAACACTGCGATGCGGTGCGTTCGACGACATCGTGCATGATGTTTCGATTGTCACTCGAGGCAGTGATATCCAAAAATACCAACTCATCTGCACCCTGTTTTTCGTATGCCTTAGCAGTTTCAACCGGGTCTCCAGCATCGCGTAGTTCCTGGAACTTAATCCCTTTTACCACGCGTCCCGCCGTGACATCTAGACATGGAATGATTCTTTTCGAGAGCATTATGCAAAATAATGGTTGAAATCAGTTCAAAGAAAACACTAAATTAGCCCCTCTGATCAATTGGTCGCCTCCGCAAGAGGCAAATACCACACTATCAATGGATCATGGCGCGGTAGCCAAGTGGTAAGGCCGGGCTCTGCAAAAGCCCTATGCGTCGGTTCAATTCCGACCCGCGCCTCCATTTTTTGTCCAAGCTCAGCTTGGTTTTACAAACAAATGTCCTTCGTAGCTCATTGAGCGTAGTGGGGCAGGGCGCCATTTCGATGGTTGGCTTTCACACTTCGTTCCTGAAACGATGCAGGCCTCCAAATTTTGTTTGCGCATCAAAAGTTTGGTTTCGGAAATTCCATATCGTGGTTTTTCTGATTCAAAGCCCTCGAGCCTTTGTCTCCGCATACGTGTCGCCGTCTTGGAAAAGGGTCGTTGGAGTTGATTTCTGGAGTTTTCAGAAGAAGGTAAATCGGAGATATTATGACGAAAGACGAACGAATTGCCCTGATTTCATTGCCAATCGTGATTCTAATTGGAGTTGGATTTGCTACCGCTGGTAGTGTCGGACCCGTGGAAGTCGCAGGGTTGCCTCTATTTGCATTTGGAGTTCTTCTGGCATTCCTAATTCAGTGGCTGGTCTTCATTCCCTCTTTTCTGGGAAAAACCGAAAAATTCTATGATCTTACGGGTGGACTCACTTATTTGACGGTGACTATCATTGGAGTAGCGTTCAGCCCACAATTGGATTTGAGGTCCATCCTTCTGGCATCCATGGTGTGCATCTGGGCGATTCGACTAGCGACGTTTCTCTTTCTTCGCATTCACAAAGCCGGTAAGGATGGTCGCTTTGATTCGCTTAAGGCTTCCTTTCTTCGCTTCCTGCTCGCCTGGACGCTTCAGGGACTTTGGGTCACGTTCACAATTGCAACTGCATTAGCGGCCATCACATCTCCGGTTAAAAAAGAACTAGGATGGATGGGTGTTATAGGGCTGATCATTTGGCTGTTCGCTTTTGCATTTGAAGCAATTGCGGACGCTCAAAAATCCGCTTTCAAGGCAGACCCAGCCAATAAAGGGAAATTTATTCAATCAGGGCTTTGGTCGTGGTCCCGGCACCCGAATTATTTTGGTGAGATAGTTTTATGGATAGGTGTAGCACTGGTTGCGCTTCCCGTGTTGCAGGGATGGCAGTATGCGACCTTATTTTCCCCAGTTTTCGTGGCTTTGCTTTTGACCAAAATAAGTGGAGTGCCTATCTTAGAGAAGAGCGCTGATGAAACTTGGGGCGGGCAACCCGAATATGAGACTTATAAAGAACAAGTCCCCGTGCTCATCCCACGGCTTATCCGTCGTCAATGATTTTTGAAAATCAGGGAGTTGTCGTTATTTTGGGTTCCGAAAGCCATGGAATGCCTAGTGAAAACGGATTAAGGTTCTGTTTTTACTCTGTCACGAGTTGCTGCTGACTGATGAGTCAGCAGCGCAAGGCGAAAAGTTAAACCCCGTATCAGATTGGCGAAACGTTTCAGAATTTGATGTATGATGCTCTAATAATCGTAACACACACGGTCTCTACGACGACGGCCTAAGACTCTGGCAGGAAGCATGACAATGCTTCGGCAGAGTTCAAAAAGGCCTTCAAATACGATACCGATGAAACGGAAAGGAAGGAGAAGGAGCCAGATGATCGGATAGGCGACCAGGGCCAGAATCGCGATCGGCCAGGCCAGTAAAAAGAGAAGTAGCCAGAGTAGTAAATTGGTCATGGTTGAGTTGTTGGTTTGGTTTGGTTGATTCATGATGATGTTGATGGTTGAAAATTTGTATCTGCGTTTTATAACGCGTCCTCTTCAGAATGGTAGGTGGTATTTTTCTGAATCCAGGTCATTGCTGCAGTCATCGCATCTGCTGCTACAGTTTGAATGTCAGGGGATACTCCCTGTCCTTCCAAGCGACCCGCGCTTGCGGAGAAATAATCTGCGATCGGTAGTGAGAGTTGCAGCCCGTCAGCCAAGTCAAACATGGTTTGGGACAGCATTTGTCCGGCGGTGGTTTCTCCTATGATGAGCACATTGTCGAGTTGCCCCATTGCGTCGGCTGCGAGTTCTGCTGCACTTGCTGTCACATTACTGACGAGGACACATACTGGCCCCTCATAAACCTCGGTGGCTGGTTGCAGTTGGACGCGCAGAATTCCTTTCTCCACTACGTCATCCCAGAAAGTCTTGATCGACCATCCTTCCCAGGGTTGGACATTTTCGATTGTTTCTTTTGACGGGGATCCTTCGTGAGAGCCTGTCCATTTTTGGGAGACAAACACTCCTGCATCGAGTGGTTTTTTGGTAAGATGAGCGACGAGAGGTTTGATTGCGAAAGCGCCACCGCCGTTATTGCGAAGGTCGATAATGAGAGCTTTGGCATCATTAGCGATGATCTCGCTGTATGCTTCCTGAATCTGACGAATCGTATCTAGCCCCATCATGGTATTGACAGTGAGAATGGCCGTATCTTCCTCCCATGAGAGCTGACACCCAGAACCTCCGACTTCCATCGCGTCGAGGTAATTCGCCAAGGCGTAAGCATTCATTTTGGCGAAATCCAGACGGACATGTGAGAAGGGACCCTCCTTCCACGCTTTGTTAAACCCATCGACAAAATCTTTCACGGAGTCAGCGTTTTCTGCGATCAGCTCAGCCTTCTTTTCCATTTGTTCATAGGCCTTCTGTTTGAGCTGGTCAGGATCATAGTGATGATGGCGCATGAGTTCGGAGATTTGATCAGCGATTGCGCTTAGGTTCGGTTTTTCCTCTGGGGCATTAGATGGGGATTCTTTTGCCCCCAGCCCCAGAGAAAGGCTGATGCAGAAAGTGACTGTTGTGATGATGTTTTTGATGTTGTTGATCATGTGTTGTTGGTTCCCAGGGATCTGATGATGGTTATGGTTTTAGCAACACCCGTGCCAACAGGTGTTTTTCTATCGTACAGACGGAATCAAGGACCCAAATGGGTATAAAAACCTGCCCTTGAGGGTAAATTAGCTTATTGATTGGCGAAAATCGCTAAATGCAACACCACTTTGACCTCGTTTTCGTCAGTTGCAGCCGTCATCGCAATTCGGGTTTACCAAGGGGTGGAGTGAATTGTGATTACTATTGGGAGATAGATGATGACGAAGGGGTATTGCGGGTTGTTCCTCCGTCTCAATCTCCTTGGAGTTTTCGAACGATCTTTTCTATTTGTTCGACGATTGCTTCGATAGATGGATTCAGATCGTTTGATTCGTCGGTGGGGATATTTTCGAATCCAACTGAAATTTGCCTGATCTTTAGGTTTAAGAATTCACGTTTGTTGATTAAACGGTTTCGATCCTCTGTCTCCCAATAGTCACCCTCGTCTGTGACCTGCAGGTTCGATAGGTAGTGCTTTTTCAAGTATCGCAACAATGCGATAATCCAAATGTGGGTATCGACGGATGTGAATTGTGTTTTTGTTGAAGAAGTGAAGGAACTCTCGGTTGTTTGCAATGGGTGCTCAAGTAGATCAGCGAAGCACCTTAGATTTCCGTCTCCATCAAAAAGAAAAGTGAGTGGTTCGCATTGGTTTGCAGGGGTAACGATGATGCCCGTGAGTTTCGATGCATTTTCGACAGCGCTGATACGAGTAAACTCCCACCTCATTGCCTTTGCGATATCTGTTAGTTCTTCGAGCAGATTGGAAATCCGTTCCAGATCATCGATCTTACCGCCGTAGTGAATACTAATACCCATAAATATAACCTGATAAGGAGAACGGTAAAATTCAAAAATAAAAATCTACTGAATCATTTATTAAGGATCAAAGAGGAAGACACGATCACGTCTTGCCCTTTATTCGGCTGAAATCACCTCGATCTCGACTTCTGCTAGGCCGTCTTCTACGAAGCCGAGTTTTGCGGCAGCAGCCCACGAAAGGTCAATGAGGCGATCGTCTACGAAAGGACCGCGGTCGTTGATACGTACCACAATGGATTCACCTGTTTCGATGCGGGTGACTCTTGCGTAACAGGGGATGGGAAGTGATTTGTGAGCGGCGGTGAGGTGGTAGACGTCAAAAATTTCGCCGTTGGAAGTCGGTCGTCCGTGGAACTTCATGCCATACCAGGAGGCAATGCCTGTTTCGCGATAGCCGACTGCGGTATTTAGTAGGGTGTAACTAACGCCATTCACCTCATAGGGTGACCGATTGCCGGCTCGAGTCGTTGCCACGGGTGTAGGTGTGGGTTCTTCTATCGTGGAGAGATCAAAGTCATCAGTGGGGGCGTAGTCTCCGGTTGGGCGATCCGCCGAGCAGCCTTGCAGGCATAAGAAGGCGATTAGTAAGAAATAAATCCGGCGAAAAAGCATAGGCTCGAGTAAAACTCGAGCCATGGGTTGTGTTAAGTGTTAAGTGTTAAGTTTCGGAAATGAACAATAACGTGCACCAACCAGGTATTGAGACCTGGAATGATGACGAGGAGTTTGTTGCAGTCCACTTTGCTGTCCGAGGTTGTGGATTTACCAATGCATAAGATCTTGAAGATAGGCGGTGAGCTCTTCTGCGTTGAGCTTCGCTTGAGCTTTGGATGGGTGCCAATCCGCTCCATGTCCCAGGGAGCCTTGAGGGGTCATTTCAAAATGAAATACACGAGCGTTCGGGAGAGGTGCGTTTGCGCTTTCAACAATGCGTTGAAGGATTTCTTTTACGGAATCCGTGTTGAGCATGGGTCCTAGGAGGCACACGATTTTCGCCTCTTTGTATTGTTGAAGCAAGCGTTGCACGAACTCCAAATAAGCTTCTTCAAAGGCGGTTGTGTTCACGCCTGAAGTGCTGAAATCGTTGGTGCCCAGATTGATGCAGACTACATTCGGTTGAAAGTGCGAAAAATCCCAGGGTTTGTCTGTATCGTGGAAAAAAGTGCGGTTGTAAAGGTAGGGTAGGTTTTCTTTGTTACCGTTGGCGGGTCCGTTGTAATTGCGCAGCATGCCAATGCCGGAGCGGGCGACAACGAGGTAATCCGCTTCGAGTGCATGTGCAGTGTGCCAGGCATAAGTATAGCAGAAATTTTCGGTCGCTGGTTCCCAATGAAGATTAGGGTCGTTTGCTTCGATCCCATAACCGCAAGTGATAGAGTCGCCGATGAATTCAATTTTTCGGGATTTGGCGGAGACTAAAGGAAGAAGTTTGCCGTTTTCCGGCAACACTAAGTCTGCGATTTCGATATTTCCCTCGTATCCCTCGGTTGCTTTTACCAGTTCCAGTTTGTGAACCCCTGGACCCAAGTCAGCTGCAACTGTATAGCTCGAGAATTCGGGACCGACTTCGATTTTCTGGGACAGTTTTCCGTCCAGAACGACCGACAACCAATTGGGATTTCTAGTCGACCGCATTTTAACTTCAATCGAACTTCCCACAAAATTGAAATACAGGCGGCACCCGGAGTAGCCTAACTGCGCGTAGCCTTCCTCAGAAAAAGCGATGCGACCGCTATAGTTTAGATCTTTATGACTGGGCTCTATAGTGGAGCCAAACAGTCCAAACGTGAGTAGAAACGACAGAAGTAGGGAACGAGAGATCAATTTCATTTTTGTATGCTTTTAACTGGTGAAAGTATACAAAAAGTCGCTTTGACTCAATGTCCTTGTTACCTCCCTTGAGTAATCGTAGGACTCTATCTGGGATTTACTGCAATGTCATGCGTTCTGCTAGTGCAGATCCGAGAAAGTAAGGCCAAACGAGTAGTGCAAGAACCGCTTTCCAAAACGTAACTTTAATAAAACCGATAGTGAAGAGCCATCCGATAGCCCATACTGGCGCGCCGCAGCATACTCCCTTATTTCCACAGTTATTTTTGTCAGACATGATGATATTCTTTTGGGGGTTGATTGAATGATTGTTGATGTTGTCTGGTTTATAGACGGTGCAGATTCACCAATTGTTACCGATTTCGTTCACTTTTGAGAGAGTTTAAGGAAATGAACGTGATTTTTCCGTCTGTAATCTGTCGTAAATCCAATCAATCCGTCCATGAGCAAAGTTGAGCCGCAGTGCTTTGGCCATTGGACGTATGAGCCGGCCTTGCATCGCCATTTTTGAGCCCTGAAATATTCTCTTAAGTTCTTTGCAGCCGCTGGAATTTTAACCTGAAGCTTACCCGCCAAATCCCTTGGGAAGGCCGCCACCTCCGCCGGGTAGACCTGGCATGCCTCCGCCGCCTCCCTGTCCCTGCATGGCTTGCATCTGTTTCATCATTTTCCGGCCTTTTGCGCCCTGCATTTTTTTCATCATCTTGTTCATCTGATTCTGCTGTTTGATGAGCTGATTGACGTCCTTGACTAAGACGCCGGAACCATTGGCGATGCGCATGCGGCGACTGCCGTTAATGATGGAGGGATTTTGTCGTTCCCGAGGTGTCATTGAAAGGATGATAGCTTCGGTGCGATCCATCTTTTTTGTTTCTGCGTCACCTATTTCAACATTGTTCATGCCCGGAAGCATGTTCATTACAGAACCGATGGAGCCCATTTTTTTCACCTGACGGAATTGCTTGAGCATGTCTTCGAAGTTGAAGTTGGCCTTCCGCATTTTTTCAGCCAGATCTTCTGCATCTTTTTCATCAATCGTGTCCTGGGCACGTTCTACCAGGGAGACAACATCGCCCATGCCAAGGATGCGCGATGCGATCCTATCGGGATGGAATACTTCAAAGTCATCTACTTTTTCGCCTGTTCCGATAAATTTGATCGGAAGGTCGGCAATGGATTTCATTGAAAGAGCTGCCCCTCCGCGAGCATCTCCATCCATTTTTGTGAGCACGAGGCCGGTGAGGCCAACGGCTGTATTAAACTCTTTAGCGACGTTTACCGCTTCTTGCCCCATCGCGCTGTCCGCCACCAACAGGATTTCATCGGGGTTAACCGTTTTTTTCAGGTTCTTGAGCTCGTCGATGAGTTTTTCATCAATCTGCAGGCGACCAGCAGTGTCAAATATGATGAGATTGGCTCCACGTTTGAGCAGATCTGCATGCCCCTTTTTCGCAATGGAAGGCACATTCTTGTTTTTGCGGTCTGCAAAGAACTGAAAATCGTTTTGATTGGCGAGAGTTTCCAATTGATCGATTGCTGCCGGGCGATAAATATCACAAGCAACAAGACCTGGCTTATAATCTTTCTTTACTAGGAGTTTTGAAAGCTTGGCAGCGGCGGTTGTTTTACCGGCACCCTGGAGCCCCACAAGCATAACCTTGAGTGGTTTTTTCTCGTTAAGTTCAGTGGTTCCCTCTCCGAGAAGTTTAACGAGCTCGTCGTTGATGATCTTGACGACCTGCTGCCCTGGGGAGACGGTT
Organism: Opitutales bacterium; assembly: GCA_963676215.2. Lineage (GTDB taxonomy): Bacteria > Verrucomicrobiota > Verrucomicrobiia > Opitutales > JAFGAQ01 > JAKSBQ01. Next base: position 215,043 of record CAXXVT010000002.1, read on the forward strand.
TTTAGCACCTCCTGGCCAACACAAAGCTCTTTTACATTGTCAATGAATTCTCTTGCGACCTTAAAATGAACATCGGCGGAAAGCAGCGCTGTGCGCACTTCCTTCAGAGCATCTGCCATGTTATCTTCGGTCAGCTTGTCGACACCACGCAGCGATCGAAGGGCTGCGTTCATCTTATCTGTTAATGTTTCGAGCATAGGTGAATATTCAAAGGCTAATGAGCTACAAGAATGGTTTTCTCGCAAGAATTGCCACTGATAGCAATAAGAGTTTTTCCGAAAATAGAGCTAATGTTAAAGGATGTAGAGCATCAATTCAGGTGGTCGAGATACACCCGTGTTACCTTTTCAACCACCTCATGGATGCTGTAGCCGTCGGTCATTATTCCGATACCGGCTTCTTTGTAGATGGGTTCTCTTTGGCCCAACAATTCTTCGATTTTTTGTCGTGGATCTGCCACTTTCATCAAGGGGCGATGAGAGTCGTGTGCGATTCTACTGTAAATGGTGTCCACACTGGCGTAGAGGACTACTACGATCCCGACCTTTTTGATCTGAGTAAGAAGCTCAGGATTTGTAACAAGGCCTCCTCCGCAGGAAATGACCGCTCCACCTTTGGGTTGATCCTGCTCGATAAATTTCCGCTCTAACTCGCGGAAATGAGCTTCGCCGAAGTTTTCGAAAATTTTCGGGATCGACATTGCTTCTGACTCTTCAATGAAATGATCGGAGTCTAGAAAGGGCATTTTTAGATACTGTGCGACTTTACTGCCAATCACACTTTTTCCAGTCCCCATAAAGCCGACCATGTAAAGATTGGGAGCATTTGCTGGAATTTGTGGAGCGTTCATAAACGATGGAATTGTGTTTATTTTTAATGGTCATTGAAATGTCGAATTCCGTTCTTTAAGGAATTACGAATTCGTGCAATCGAGGCAAGCATAGTAACTGAATATGGGGAGCGGGGGTGTTTTTTGTGCCCATTCTTGGTATCGTTTTCAGGTTTTGACGGTGGAATTAAAGGTTCGTCGTGAAAATCGATGTTGCCGTGAAAGCCATCACCGTTCATTTTCTAAAGTATGCAAAACGATGCTGTAGAAGTATTCGTGAAAGTGCCGGTTCAGCACACCAGTGGTTACGCACTCTTCATCGGAAATGACGAAAAGACTATCATCATCTATGTCGATGCGAGTACCGGTGATGCAATCCGCATGATCCAAAATGGTATTAAAAAGGAGCGTCCTCTGACCCATGATCTTATGGGATTTGTGATGCAGGGATTTGGTATCGAAGTGAAACGCGTGGTGATCAATGATGTGGTTGAGAGCACCTTTTTTGCGCGTCTCACTTTAGAGATGCAAAACGAACTTGGCACCAAAATTGTTGAAATTGATGCGCGTCCGAGTGATTCCATCACGCTGGCGTTGATGAGCGGAAAACCGATTTTTATGTCCCGAAAGGTCCTCGACAGTGTCGAAGATATGACTGAAATTATGGAAAAAATAATCAAGCAACAAGGCTGATGGGCGTTGATTTTTTCTAGGGTATTCTACTCACTGAGTGCAGAATTCCTTTGGAATTGGGATTTCGAGTTGGATCGATGTTCCCTCATTTAACTTCGATGAAAGCCTCATTGTTCCATCGTATTTTGAGCAAAGCTGAAGCGTTTTTGTGAGTCCGTATCCACCTCCAAAGGATTCGATATCCTTCACATTGCTGGCACGATACCCAAATTCAACGACTTTGCTCAATTCGTTTTCAGGAATTCCCTTCCCTTGATCTAAGATTGTGAAAGTGAAAATTCCATCTTTCTCCTCAATATTAGCGTCAATCATCGTCCCAATAGGGGAGTATTTTCGCGCATTTGCCATTAGGTCCTGAATGGTTGAAACAAAACTCGTGGGAATGAGTAGGGACTGGTCAAAAGAATCACTGTTGTTACAGTTGAGCCGAATAGAGTAGGTTGTTGGAGCAGGTGTTTGATTGTGAGTCGCGTCGTTGAATACGATTCTGTATCGACCTTTGGCATTTCTCTCCATGGCCTGGAAGAAATACTTCAACCGAACAACAATATCAGAGAATTGGACCTTCATCCACGAGTCTGGATGTTTCAAGATGTTGTCCAACTCGGAAATCTGCATTTCCAACAGAAATTGAAGATCCCTTAATTGAGATAATGGCCCTTCTTCAATGCCTTGAATCTTGGCATCGACAAAGAAAATTTTGAGCGATTTTTGAAGTGGGCGACAAAGGTCCAGAATCACTGAATAGTGAGAGTCCTTTCGGATCGATTCCCGGATAGATGGGATGTCCTTCTTTGTGATATTTCGGGAATGTTCTGTCGATGGATTGTCAATTTCCCAATACTGAACGACCAACCCGATAATACTAATCAGGTTAACCAGCGAGTGGTTCTCAACAATAGAATCGTTGGGGATGATGATTTTATGATCATTCCCAAATGAGATGCTCGTCCAGTCTTCAGGTGGGTAAGTATTTGACATGCGGATGTGATGATTGAGATACCCGAGTAAGAAGTGTTTTGTTATCGGCAGATTTTACCATTAGTTTCGTAAATACTTCCTTTATCTCTTGGATACAGTGTTGTTACAATGATTGCTAATTCAAGTATGAACCCTTATTAAAGTTCTGATATGTATACTGGTATTGTTCAGGGAAAATTTCCCATTTCGAAAGTTATCAAGAAGCCGGGATTGCACTCCTTATTTATCGAACTTCCGGATCAACTGCTTCAAGACCTCGAGCGAGGAGCGAGCGTGGCAATGGATGGCGTTTGCCTGACCGTCGCTGGCATGGATGGTAGAATGATACAGTTTGACGTGATGCAGGAAACGCTGAGTTTGACAACTTTGGGAGGCCTAGAGGCTGGAGCACTTGTTAATGTAGAACGATCTGCCAAAGCGGGTGCCGAGATCGGTGGACACATGATTTCAGGCCATATTGATGCCAAGGCAACGGTCGTGGGCATCCAGCAACCTGAGAACAATTTCGTGTTACGATTTTCTGTGGATAAGAAGTGGATGCGCTACATCTTTTCCAAGGGCTTTTTATCGATCAACGGTTGCAGTCTCACTGTAGTTAATGCGGATAAAAAGGCGGGAGAATTTGAAGTATGGCTGATTCCCGAAACCCTTGAATTAACTACCTTTGGAGAAAAACGGGTTGGTGATGAAATCAACATCGAAGTTGAACGACAGACTCAGGTCATTGTTGATACGATTACCGATTTGTTGACGGATCCGGATTTCCGGAGAGAGCAAGGGATATCGTAGTTTATACCACTGAATCAGCGCTATCTTGATGGACCCAGCTCTTAAAAAAGCGATTGAACTCCAGCGAAAGGGAGAGTTGAAGGGTGCAATTGAGATCCTTCAAAATTCCGCAAATAGGGGCAGTCGGATTCCTCAGGTTTATTACTTTCTCTCTGTTCTTCTTGAAGCAACCGGGGAGTTTGAACCCGCTTTAGATGCCATTGAAAAGGCTGTTGAACTTGCTCCGAAGGAAGCAGACTTCTGGTTTTCAAAAGGAACGATTTCAGAGAACGCTCAGCGGTACCAACTTGCCTCGCAGGCTTATAAGAAGTGTCTTCACGTAAATCCGGGACATGTTCACGCGCTGGTTAATCTTTCCCTGCTTTATCAGCGGGAAAGACAGTTGGAAACTTCGCTTGAATATGCGAAACGGGCATTGAAAGCAGGTCCAACTGAAAAAAAGGCGTGGCTGGCTACTATTGGAACGTTAGGATTTCTCAGACAATTTGACGAAGGGATCCAAGTGTGTCAGCAGGCACAGGAGATTTTCAGGGAAGATCCTGAGATTCTGCACATGACCGGAAATATATTGCTCGCTTCTGGTTGGAGTGATGATGCGCTTCAATTGTATGAACGTGCGTTACAAAAGGCACCCGATTCCGTTCCAATTCTGGTTTCGATGGGAGATTTTCAGGCACAATACCGGAACGGCCGTGATGCGATCCCTTACCTGGAGAAAGCTCTCTCATTGCAGCCTAATTCATTGGATGCGATGCATCGCAGGGGAATTGCCTATTTGAACGCTGGATTCCCAGCAGATGCTGTTCGGGATCTTCTGGAAGTGGTGCAAAAGGATCCCCAGAAAAGAGATGCGTTTGATGGATTGCTTCTCGCTGCGCAATACCTTGAAGATGCGGAAGAAGAAGAAATTTTTAACCTTCATCTTCAATGGTCGAAACAGTTTGAGGAAACGTGTGAAACCCCATCGTCTGATAGGGAGAATTCCATGCCAAAGCCAAGCTCGGGACAGCTTCGAATCGGATTGCTGTCTCCCGATTTCCGGAACCATTCGGTCGCTCGATTTATTACTCCATTATTAAGGAGAACTGAGGGGAGCGGATGCCAACTCATTTGTTACAGTGATGTGAAGCAGAAGAATACTTTCACAGAAGAACTTGAATCGATCGGATCAGTGGAGTGGATTTACAGTTATACCCTCACAGATGAAGCCCTTCACCAAAAGATCCAATCTGACAAGATCGATGTTTTGGTGGATCTCTCCGGACATACGGGAAATAACCGACTTCCGGTTTTTGCCAAAAAGCCCTCGCCCATTCAGGTCTCCTGGTTGGGTTATCCCAATACGACGGGGCTGTCATCAATTGATTATCGATTAAGCGACGAGATTGCGGACCCATCTGGTCAGAGTGACGCACTTTCCTCAGAAAAAATAATCCGATTGGCTGGAGGCTTTCATTGTTTCGAGCCACCTATTGATCTTCCTGACGTAGGAGATACACCTGCTTTGAAAAATGGATATGTGACATTTGGGAGTTTTAATAATCAGTCGAAAATCAATCAACTCACACTCCAGCGTTGGGCTAGCATTCTAGATGCTATTCCTCAATCGAGATTACTTCTGAAAAACCAGCAGTTGCGTGATGCGCGCAATAAGGAGCATTGGCTACGCGCAATGGAGTCTTTGGGAATTTCGCCCTCCCGAGTGGAAATGGTCGGGTATACGGAAAGCCTGGAAGAGCATTATCTAACTTATCATCGTGTGGATATTGCGTTGGATACGTTTCCATATAACGGAACCACTACCACATGCGAGGCCTTGTGGATGGGGGTCCCAGTATTGACTATTCCAGGCAATAGTCAGCGATCAAGAACTGCGGCAAGCCTTTTAACCCATGCTGGCTTGGCCGATTGGGTGGCTACGGATGAGACCATGTTTGTGGCGAAAGCAACGATCAATGCTTCGAACTTGGAGTTTCTGAATCAACTTCGGAAATCGTTACGAAAAAAAGTGATGACTTCATCAATCGGGGATGGACCAGCATTTGCAAAAAAGTTTTTTGATACACTGAAGATGCTGGCCTTCTAATAGTGGAATAGATCATGGTCGCAGATTTTTCGAAACCCTCGAGCGATCGAAAGAACAAAAAGGCCGAGAATTCCTCTCGGCCTTTTATGGTTAAATGTGTGACCGTTGGCGATCAGCCACTGACATCGTCGGCGGTTGCACGGTTTGTTTCAGGAGCAGGTATCGAAGATTCTTCTGCTGGTGTTTCACCAACGACAAGACGTACCCATTGGTAGGCACGTCCTCTCCAATCCTTGACCGAGACTACAAATATAAACTCTCCGATTTCAGTAGGAGTGCCAATCGCAGTTCCAGTTGAATCGTCAAACCACATTCCCTCTGGTAGATCTCCTCTCAGCATTTTATAAGAGACCGGGTCTTTGATAAAGTCCCACTGGAAAGAAATGGTAGTTTCATCCCCTGCTACGGTAACGAGATTTACCAGTTCTGATTCTGCTGGCGTTCCGTGGGTGGGTTCTTTGGTAATTACAGTCGGATAGACGACATCATTCATCACGACGCCTTCAATCACCGGAGACAAGGTCGCCATGACCACATTGAAGTCGAATTTGTGGGTTATAGAGTTATACCCATCGGTGCCTTCAATCACAAAAGATTGATTGCCCAAGTTGTGAAGATATCCGCTTACCCAACCATTATTGATCGCCAACAGGAGGGGAGGCGTCCCCGAAAATGCGAATGATTCACTTCCGTCGGTAAGAATGTTGTTGGGATCAATTTCAACATTCACGGGAGTTTCGTTATTGGCCCGGTCCGAAGTGTAGTAGTCTTGCTGAACGGGATCTGGAATCGGTTCCTTGACGTTTGAAAACTCAACAGTGTAATTGCCGAAAAAATCATTGGATTGCATGACCACCAGCACATAGGTTCGACCTTGAACCACCTCCGCGCTGAATGTGTTTGGGTTGCTTGATCCTTGTTGTCCTCTGCAATTCACAAGGAAGTCGTAGGGATAATAATTTCCCTCGTAGAGTGCGACATAGTTACCGACTTCCGTAACCGTCGTAACGATATCCATGCACATGGTTGCTTCGGCTGTGAAGGTGTAGGCCTCATACATGTAAGTAGTGCCAATTAGCCATGGGTCGACGGTTTGTCTTACGCTGCAGGTATCGGGTGCTCCCCACCGGGTTAATCGGCCCGATTGAGTTCCATTGGCAGTCGCTGTGATGCCTTCCGGCATTGGAAGGGGAGTATTCCCAAGGAAATTGGAGATACTGACGTTGAGCGCCGACAATTGGGTGACAGCGAGGATATTAACCGTGAACAAGATGATCAGGGATCTAACTGGATTTTTTGACGATAGCATGAGACTAGGATTGATTGAGCTGTGTGTGATAGAGTTTGAGGCGAGTATTCGCTTAACATTGCCAAAATAGCAAACGAGCTGAAACTATTCTCACGTTCAGAGTGAGGAGCAGCCTATTTTGTGTTTCTGGAATTTTTTAGGTTGCTCGACAGAGAAACCAAATCTCTCTGAATTCGGCTTGAAAAAACAGTGGGGCGAATCGGGGATCGCGCCGATGAATTCTAGTCAAGGACTGTCGTAATTGGGTCTATCAACTGATTCCCAGATGCTGTCGGCCTTCTTCTGAAATCATGTGGGGAGTCCAGGGCGGGTCCCAAACAATGTCGACTGTTGCTGACTCAACCTCGGGGATGGATTCGATTTTTCGTCGGGCGTCTTCAGCTATGACTGGCCCCATCCCGCATCCTTGTGCGGTGAGAGTCATTTTTATGGACGCCGTATATTTCTCATCAGCGGTTTTTTGGGTCGAGAGGTCATATACCAGCCCCAGATCCACAATGTTGATGGGGATTTCTGGATCGAAACAAGTTTTCAATGCATCCCAGAGCAGTTTTTCCGAGAACACACCTTGGATTGCGGGGGGTTGCTCCTCATCACCCAGTTTCACTCCGAGTTCTTTCAGTTGTTCCGAATCGAGTTTCCCAAGTTCATTTGCATCGATACGATAAAGAATGCCTCCGAGTTTTACAGTGAGGGATCCTCCAAGATTTTGGACCATTTCCACTTCTGATCCGGAAATGAGCGTCATTTCATCCCCCGCAGGTATGACGGTGGCTATGCAATCGGCGGTTAGCTTTATCAGTGATTCAGACATGAGTTAATCAATAAATGATTCATGCGGAGGTTCAACCTGTAGAAGCGATTGCTTTAACGATTGTTGAGATCAAACGCAGAATGCTTCCCATAATGAGTGAATTCCCTCGGTGCCTTGCATTCTTGTGGTGGGGCAATTCTTGTGGGAATCAAAGCAACGCTAGAACCGGATTTCTTTCCACACTTTCAAATAGTGTTCAAGATGGGCTTTTCCGTTGGAAATCTCTGTCTGCAATAACGCTTCTGCCAGGACCATCTCGGAGTCGTATGCCTCTTGAGTCAATAACCCTGAAAAGTGAGCGACTCGCGCCCAAAGCAAGTAGGTCGTGAAGGCGTCATATTCATTATAATTCACGATCGCTTCGATATCGCCTTTCAACCACAAGTCAGCGACGGAGGCTCCAGACACGTCGATTTTTCCGGGGATACCGCTGGTGGTGGCGATCTCATGCAAGGTTGGCATTTGGTAACCCCAGCCAAGAAGGGGACCCAGATCGACATGATAGTCTCCATGGGTCGAAAAATAGTCTGCGCCTTCCCATGGTTTTTCAGGGCGTTGGGCCCATCCATAGCTACTGAGACCGTGAACGACTGAACGATTGACGATAATGGGTAAATCGGATCGGGCGGAGTTAAAACCAACTAATTGCGGATGGCGATCGCTCAAGGAACGATTGATGCCCTGTAGGATTGCTTTTTCATTGCACAATTCCGGATTGCTCGTATCGCTGGGCAGGGAGACAAGTTTTAGTGTCACTTGGCCGGAATGATCAACTTCGCGGTAGATTCCGCATAACGACACGATGCGACTCACCGTGAGTTTCAGAAAAGGCTTCGGTATTTCCTCGGTGGCGCCGCCTTCAGCCCACAGCTTGTGAAAAGCGTTTTCAATGCCCTGTTGAGTAGAAATGTCGACTCCGTAGAGTCTGCGTGCGGCTTCTGGGTCCGGGATCCATTCGATGTCGAATGCAAAAAGCTTTGGGAGGATGGTTTTGATCACGACACAATGATGGGATTTCTTCACCCCTATGTAAATCCCTGTTTTTGAGGATGCAGGGTTGACCTCTATCTCCTTGCTGAGTTGGTTGATTGCGATCATCAATCCTGTCAATTTAAAGATTTTTCAAAAATGGACCTCTCAAAAGAACTTGAAATAGCGATTACTGCTGTCAGAAAAGCTGCCACTGTTTGCGTCGCCATCCGACAATCGGATGCCTGTGAAGATGCCATTTCCAAAAAGGATCGTTCTCCCGTAACCATTGCAGATTTTGGATCCCAGGCTGTAATCATCCAGGAGTTGTTGAAAGCCTTTCCAGGGTCCAATATTGTTGCTGAAGAGGATTCCAATCAGATGGCTGAATTAAAGGGTTCCGTATTGGGGAAAGATATGGTGAACGCCGTTGCCGAAGTTGTTCCTGGTGCGAATTGGGAATCCATCTCCGAATGGATCTCGAAAGGAAACTATGAAGGGGGTCCGAATGGTCGATTCTGGACGATTGATCCCATTGACGGTACAAAAGGGTTTTTACGCAACGAACAATATGCCGTCGCTTTGGCCCTTATTGAAGATGGTGAACCCATCCTGGGGATATTAGGTTGTCCCAATTACCCTGTGGAATCCTTTGAAAACGCCGGTGCGGGTGTGGGCATGCTTTTTTATGCGATGAAGGGCAAGGGAGCGAAGCAACTGCAGTTGGCGGCTGAGGATGTCGGTGAGTCGAAGTCCATCGCTGTCGGTCAGGTGACTAGTGCTGCAGAAGCAAATCTATGCGAGTCCGTTGAAAGCGGGCATTCTTCCCATAGTGAATCGGATCGCATCAAACAAGTACTGGGTATCACGCAACCTTCTTTGCGGATTGATAGTCAATGCAAATATGCCGCTGTGGCAAAGGGGGACGCCTCAATTTATCTACGTCTTCCAACCTCCGAAAGCTACCGTGAAAAAATTTGGGATCACGCTGGGGGCTACATTATCACCCGCGAGGCCGGGGGTGTGGTTACGGATGTGCATGGCAATGCACTCGACTTCTCCAAGGGCCAAACCCTCGCCGACAATCAGGGTATCGTAGCGGCTCCTGCGAGTATTCATGGTGAAGTTCTTGCGGCAGTAAAAGGGTAAAGTTTTCGATTAATTATAAGGACTGGATAATCATGTTTTCTTTTATCGAGTCGATTGGGATTCAGAGTCTTGTGTGAACAGCGGGAATTGTTGAAGCTTTACGAATGAAGACCGATGATATCATCACTTATCGCACGGGTGGAAAGCTGGATCTGGACAGGGTCATTGAGCTTTATCGAGCTTCGACGCTTGGTGAACGTCGGCCTGTGGACCGAATCGACATTATGAAGGATATGATGGACAACGCAGACCTCGTGGTCACGGCGTGGGATGGAGATAAGATGGTGGGGATTTCCAGATCCCTCACAGATTTTTCCTATGTAGCCTATTTGGCTGATTTAGCTGTGCATCAGGACTATCAGAAAATGGGAATCGGAAGACAACTGATTGAGCGAACCGAAGCAGAACTCAAGTCATCCTGTTTTCTCACCTTGCTCGCTGCCCCCAAAGCGCAGGATTATTACGGGAAAGTTGGGTTCGAACCACATCCAAGGGCGTGGGTGAAAATTGCAGCGAAAGAAAGACCGAAAAACTGATCCGCCGAACGGTGGATCAATTTGTAAACACTCCTTAGATCTCCTATTTCGACTTTGTTTCTTCAGCTTCTGCTGCTCGGTCAGCATCTGCTTTGGCAACTTCGATAAAGAGTAGATCAATGAGTTCGGGAATTCCGGTGTCGTCGACGCAGTTGATGCAGTGGGCTTCGTATCCAAGCTTCTTGTTGAAACGTTTGATGGGCTTATCGTCCTCGAGCATGTCGGTTTTGTTGAGTACGACGATTCGACGTTTTTCGAGAAGCTTGTCGGAATAAAGACTCATTTCCTTGAGAAGTTGTTGGTGATCTTCCCACGGATCCCGTTGATCGATTGAAGCAATATCAACTAGCAATACCAAAACTTTGCAGCGTTCGATATGACGCAGGAATTTGTGACCCAATCCGCGGTTCTCACTTGCGCCCTCGATTAGCCCTGGAATGTCTCCAATACGGAGGCGACGAAAATTTGCAGTGTCGTCGAGTAATCCGACGGAAGGTTGTTTGGTGGTGAACGGGTAGGGGGCAGTTTTGGGATGAGCGTTGGTGAGGATTCCAATCAGCGTAGATTTACCGGCATTTGGAAATCCAATCAAACCTGCGTCGGCGATGGTTTTAACCTCGACGTCAAATACTCCTTCTTGTCCCTCTGTTCCCAGAGAGAATTCTCTTGGAGCTTGGTTGGTGGAAGATTTGAAAGTGGCGTTACCCTTACCGCCTTTGCCTCCTTTGAGTAGCAGAATTTTCTGTCCATGTTCGGTTAGCTCGGCAATTAGCGTTCCTGTCTCTGGGTTCTTGAAAAGAGTGCCAGAAGGAAATTTAAGATAAATATCGTCACCACCTTTGCCGTGTTGATCACTTCCTCTACCGTTCTCACCGTTGTCTGCAGCCCATCGTGGGTTAAAATGATAGTTGCGCAGATCACTGTAATTTTCGTCACATTCGATGTACACACTTCCGCCTACGCCGCCATTGCCGCCGTCGGGGCCGCCAAATGGAATGTATTTTTCTCGTCTAAAGCCCACGCAGCCGTCACCGCCTTTGCCAGCTTTCAAGGATATGGTTAGTTCGTCGTAAAACATAACTTAAAGCGAAATTCCACCGCGTCACAGTGACGAGGCAATTCGATATTCGATAATGTCGCACACAGACAGTAATCTTCAAGTGCGAAAAGGGTTGGTTTTGAACGCTAGAAAGGGACTTTGCGCAAGACAATTCGTATCAAGGAAGGGTTCGAAGCTTCGATTTCGCCGCGGATTTAGGGATAATGATAATCAGATTGAGGATAAGCCTCTGTAAAATTCATGTTCGAAACGTTTTTGCCATATTGAAGCTGGAGGTGTTATTTCTAACATCCAAGAGTCCTTTTTCGTTAGCTCGAGTCGGAGCCTGTTCCTTATGGAATTATTTGGTGCCTAATAATTCTCGGGCGTGGGTGAGGGCAGATTGGGACGAACGATCTCCCAACATACGGGCGAGCTCAGTGACACGATCGTCACCGTTGTTGTCGAGATAGTCGATAGAGACCGTGGTGGAATCTTCTGTTTGGGATTTGACCACTACAAAATGCTCATCAGCAATGGCAGCAACTTGAGGGAGATGAGTCACGCAGAAGATTTGGTGTTCTTTTGCGAGAGCGGCCATTTCTTGCCCGACGGCTTTTCCAATTTCTCCTCCCACATTGGCGTCCACTTCATCAAACACGAGCACCGGGGTGGCATCGAATTCGGCCAACACTGTTTTCAGCCCAAGCATCACGCGAGCAGTTTCCCCACTTGAGGCAATTTTATTAAGAGGCAGCAGTGGAGAGCCTGGGTTGGGTGCAAACTGCATCTGGCAGCGACTCGTTCCATTGGGAGTTGGCGATGATTCTGCGATGGTTTGGATTTCGAAGAGAGCCTTTTTGAAACCCAAATTGCGAAGGTTTGCAGACACTTTCTCTGAGAGTGTTTTGGCCCCCTCTTTTCTCAATTGGGTAAGTTTGTTTCCGGCAGCGATCACTTGTTGAAGCGCTGCTGACTTTTCTTTTTCCAATCGTTGGAGGGTGGATTTAATATCACCGTGTGTGGAGAGTCGTTCCTCCATCTCAGTCATTGCCTTGAGGATAGCTTCGGGTGTCTTCCCGAATTTTCGTTTTAACTCCATCCACAATTCCATTTTGTATTTGAGCTCATCGATGGCGATTTCATCCAGATTGACGGATTCTGCGAGGTCGGAGATTTCTGAGTTCAAGTCTTCGAGTTCGATGGAAACGGATTCCAAGCGTTTCCAAAGTTCGGAGCTGGATGGATCGATACTCTCAACGGATGTTGAAAGGTGAATCACTGAGGTCAGTTTATCAGAAGTGCCGCCTTCTCCAAAAAGTTCATGTTGAATATTTTGCAATAATTGCAGGAGTTCTTCAGAACGACTCATGCGCTGGAAGTTTGCCTCGAGGGCTTCGAGCCCTTGTTGAGTGACCCCCAGTTCCTCTATTTTCCTGATCTGATCATTCAGATACTGGATTTCGTCCTCACTCAGTTGAGTTTCGTCTTTCAAGCCTTCCAGCTTTTGGGTGAGTTGGCTCCAGTTCTTGTAGTGAGATTTGTAAGTTTGCAGTGCTTCAGAGCATCTGGAATAGAGATCGAGCAATTCGAGTTGGAATTTTTCCTTAAAAAGCTTCTGGGGTTCTCCCGGACCGTGGAAATCAATCCAAAATTCTCCCAACTCCGCAAGGTTTCCCAAGGTGGTCATACTCCCATTGACTTGAATCTTGGGGACCTTCTTTTTATGAATGGTTCGAGAAATTACCAGGGCTCCATCGTCACACAGCGGGAGATCTAGCGCTTCGAGCTTTTCGTTAATTTTCTCCGGGTTTTGAATTGAAATAGCTGCTTCGACTTTTGCGAAATCCTGACCGTGTCGGATGATGGATCGATCGAGTCGATTGCCCGAAAGCATCGCCAGAGCACCCAGCAGGATACTCTTCCCCGCCCCCGTTTCACCGGTAATGCAGGTGAACCCTTCTTCAAACTCCAATGTGGTCTTATCAATTAGAGCCAGGTCCTGAATCTGAAGATATTGGAGCATTAGTCGTGTTTTATATTATAGGTGGATGAATGGGTGGAATGGATGAGTGATGGGAAATTTTAGAAAGCTATCTCTAGGTTGGGACCTGAGCTACTGCGCGCTCAACCTACGAATCGAGGTAGCTGAGAATGGTATCACAGACCTCATCGAGTTGTTTTGGTTCGAGTTCTGGAAAAACGGGCAAACTGATGACCTGCTCGCAGGCGGTTTCTGTTTTTGGAAGGGAGTTTCTCTCCGGTACGACGGACCTAAAGCACTCTTGTTGGTGCAATCCAAGAGGGTAATAGACTCCGCAGCCGATTTGGTGATCTCGCAACCACTGTACGAGACGATCTCGTTCTCCGGGTTGAGTGACGCGGATCGTGAACTGGTGCCAGGTATGGCCGTTGTGCTCGTTTGTCTGTGGCAGTATAATGCGAGTCGTTGCAGTGGATTCTGAGTCGGATAGTGCAACTGCAACGTGCCCTCCTAGGCGATTGCGATAGTGATTTGCATTTGCATCTCGCTGTTGGTTTTGTGCATCGATGTCGGGAAGTTTGATCCGCAGCAACATCCCCTGCACAGGATCGAACCGAAAGTTTCCTCCAACCATCTGGTGATAATAGACTGGATCCATGCCGTGAATCCGGAGAATTCGCGCCTTTTGAGCAAGTTCGGAATCATTGGTTGAGAGAAATCCACCGTCACCAAAACCGGAAAGGTTTTTGGTTGGATAAAAACTAAAAGATCCAAAAGCCCCGAATGTTCCGGCCTTTTTTCCTTTAAAGGTTGCACCGATGGCCTGCGCGCAGTCTTCGAGCACTGGAATGTCTCGCTTCCGAGCAATATCCATAATGCGGTCCATATTTGCGCATTGTCCAAAAATATGAACGGGAATGATCGCTTTGGTTTTCTCGGTGATTTTTGCTTCGAGATCGACGGGGTCGATGTTGAAATCGCCCGGGGTCAAATCCACAAAGACAGGCTTGGCGCCGAGACGAAAGACCGTGCCTGCTGTTGCGAAGAAGGTAAATGAAGGACAAAGAACCTCATCGCCTGCCTCAATGCCCAGCGCCATTAGTCCAAGTAGAAGGGCATCTGTACCGGAACTAACGGCAATACACTCTTTGACTCCTAAATAGTCAGCAAGCTCTGCTTCGAAGCCTGTGACATTGTCACCCCCGATGAATTGACCCGATTCGATGAATGTATCGAAAGCGGCTTTCATTTTTTCGAAATAGGGTCGATTATGCTTTGAAATATCAAGAAGTGGAACTGCCATACTCAACAAATGTGGCATTCCTTGGGCACTTGACAATCAAAACCGATGATAGTGAACAAAAATTTACTAAAACGGAGCCGTTATTGTTCCCTGTACATGCAAAAGGCAGGGATCTTTGAACCCTGCCTTTTGAATGTGCTAGTGTTTGATACACTAGCGAGAGTATTACCGTTATCCAACGAGACGTAATACAGCCTGACTCGCTTGAGATGCAAGAGAGAGAGAGCTGATACCCAATTGCTGTGAAGTATTCAAAGCAAGGAGGTTTGCACCTTCTTCATTCAGATCTGCAAGAGTTAGTTTGTCTGCACCTTCTTCAAGAACATTCACTTGTTTTGCAGTGAAATCCTGACGAGTGGTGATAACGTTCAAACTATTTGCAAGAGACTTAGAAGCCGCATCTAACTGAGTTTCGAATTTTTCAACATTTGCGATAACCGCATTCATTGAAGTTGCATAGCCAGTATTCTCGAAAGATACTGAAGTTGCAGTTCCAGTTGTTGCGTCGCCAGCTACATGACCTTGGATTGTTACACCAGTTAGTCCACCTTCTGATCCGGAGATCGAAAGCGCGGTAGTTGAAGCTGCATTCGAGACTGTGAATCCCTGCAACGTCAATGTAGACTGATCCAACTTTTCATTGAACTGAACGGTCAATGTTTGGTTGCCTTTTGCAGTCGAATTTGTGCTGTCAGCACTTCCTTGAACAAAGTTTGTTCCAGAATAAACAGCATCCTTCGCAAGCGTATCGATCTGGGTGATCAGCTCATTGAACTGTTTTCCGAGATTTGTGCGCACTGCAGCATCGGTTTCACCTTTAACATCTTCTGCAATCGCTTTCATCTGCTCAGTGATTGACTTCATTGAAGTGATCGCTTGGTCAGCTGATTTGACTGCAGAAACCGCTTGGCCCATTGAATCCAAACGAGCGTCAAGTTTGGTCGCACGATCATTCAAGTTCGCAGCCTTAAAAAAGCTGTTTGGATTGTCGATCGCGGTATTAACTTTCTTTCCTGTGGAAAGACGTGACTGGGTACGGTTCAAGAGTTGGTTAGTTCCTTGTAGGGAATTAAGATTTGTACGTATACCCGCTGATAGAGTTATATCTGCCATAATTTAACCTTTCTGGTTTGGTGATTTCTTTCACGCCAGCGTTCTTGCTGACGCTATTATCAACGGAAGAAAGGAAAATTACTTTAGGTAAAATCTGAGCAAAAGTTTGTTAGTTGCTCTATACGAGGGAGAAACAGATCACTTTTACTCGAAATTGACGGAATTCTTACAATTCCAACATGCTTCAACGAAGTTTTTGGAAAATGTTGATGCATCACAAAGGGCTGAGTTCAGCAGTTTCTCGCGAAGTTGAGAACGAATTTCTGAGAGATTAGACCGTGCTGAGACTAGGATGTGTGATTTTTGGATGTAGTCCGTTCTGTCTTTTGCGATCCATCCCGGATATCCTAGATGAGTAAGGATACTAGCTGAAACTCGGGCTCGATGGCTTTTCCCTTCCAATGTGAGAACCGGACACCCCATCATCAGAGATTCGAAAGTAGTGGTGGTACCGTTGTAGGGGAAAGTGTCGAGTGTGAAATCGATCGAATGGTAGGTTGAAAGATGGCTATAGAGGTCGGGGGATCTCGTGAGAAGTTGGACTCGATTTAGATCGATTTTTTGAGCTTCGAATGGTAACAAAAAACGCTGTTTCACGCTTTGTGACAAAAAGGCAGGGCTTTTTACCAGTAGTTGAGTATTGGGATTCTGTTGAAGGATTTCAATCCAGAGTTGTATCGTATTGAGGGTGATTTTGTTGATGTTGTTTAAGCATCCAAGCGTAATGATCCCCGTTTTTTCTGAAGGGAGTGGATTGATCTCTGGCAATTCGACTGGAGCTTCGTAGCAGAGAAAGGATGGCTTAAGCAGAATACGTCTCTCTGAGCATGGTTCGGGATGAGCGTTGGCTCCAGGTTTGGGGTCTGTGACCTCATCTACGAATCGATAGTCGTGATATCGAAATCCTGTGGTATTGGCATACCCCATCCAGTTGACTACGAGAGCTGCCGGTTTTGGTGTTGAGATCAGTAGTGGGAGGGCATTGCCAGAGGAATGACCTGCAAGATCGAAGAGAATATCAAGTTGATCCAGTTCAACCCAATTTAGGTTTTGAGGGGCAGGGGTGTGGACGAAATGATCGCAGCAGCTTGCGATCTGTTCCGAAGTTGAGTCGAGAGTTGCATTGAGTGCATAGCCTGCTACCCAGATATCCTCTCTTTCATGAAGTTGCCGAAGCAATGGCAATAGGAAATACGCCACTGAGTGCTCTCTCAAATCGGGGCTCAGAAACCCGATTCTTAATCGCTTTTTCGCTCCAGTCGCTACAGGTTCAGCGATTGACTCATCCTGATTGTGCGAACGGTAGTGACGTTCTAATGCACCACCTAAGGCGATGTGTTGGTGAGCGACCATCCCACCATCAGATTCCAGATAATTAGATGTGAATAAATACTGTGATACTAAGTCGAGTTGAGCCGGAGCCAGTTTCATTGCTGCTTGGAGATCTGCAAGGCATTCCACTACTTTCCAACTGCGCCAGTTGATTTCAGCAAAAGCTGAGAGGCAACGGACATGCTGACGGGCTTTGGATGGGCATGTTGTCGCAAAAAAAGTGGCCTCTTCTATTTTGTTTGTAGCCAAATACAGTTGGATGATATCCGCTGCGTAATCGAGATCTTTGGGGTCGAGGGCCCAGGCTTTTTTGAAGTGCCCTAGAGCCACTTCCCATTGCTGCTTTGATTGAAACGCAGATCCCATTACCCGATGACATCGTGCAATTGCGGGGTGAAGCTCAAAGGGGCTTTCTTTTTCTGGATCGGCTATAGGAGAGAGCAGTTCTATAACATCATCCAGGTGGTTTGAATTGAGCAGGATAATCGATTTGAAGTAGGCCGCATCAATTTGATGGGGAATAGCTTGAAGAACCTGGTCGTAGCATTGTAGTGCTTCTACCGGATTTCCATCTTGTTGATATTGCAGGCCTTTTTTAAGGAGTGTCTCTAGTTCGGTTTGATTGGCCACTGAAATCTGTCTATGGATTTGAGTGCAAAATTGCAATTCGGATTCAATCAGTTTAATAATATTCCGATAATTGAATTGTGATGCAGAACCATTCACAGTCAAATTCGCCTAAAAACAGGAATAAATTTTTGGGAATCCAGTTTCTCGGATGTAACACCTATGGTCGCTTGTATCCCAATAAGGAAAACACCATTTTTGTGGGGCGATGCCCAAGGTGCGGACTTTCGATGCGGGTTAAAATTGGTTGAAGGGGGACTGAACGAGCGGTTTTTTAAATCTCCTTGTTTAATGAATCGAATAGGACAGGCGATACCTCGAAATTATTAAAGCATACTTTCAATGATTGCTTCAAGTTTGCTCACAGATCGAGGGGTGGAGTACTTCGTTGAGCTCATTTGCCCGTTCCTGGCAAGTTGAAAGGATTCTTCTGGGTTTTCCGTTAAAAAAAGTAGTTTTGTGGCGAGGTCTAACGCATCACCGCCTTTAAATGTGAGACCGTTTTTTCCGTGCACCACAACTTCGGCCGCTCCTCCTGTAGCTGATGATATAACAGCTAGGCCCGATGCCATTGCTTCGATCTGAGATTTTCCAAAAGCCTCTTCAATGATGGTCGGGAAAACGAGTGTATTGCATTGATCAAACATTCGAACCATGGCTTTGCGTGACTGATAGCCGTAGAAATGAATCTGGTCCTGCATCTTCTTTTCTTCCACAAAATCGAGGATTTGCTTGTAGTAGGTCTCGTTGGTATTGTTCCCAATCGCATGACATTCGAATGGGATGTTGATGGCCTTGAGCACTGCCAGTGCCTCGATGAGGATATGAAATCCTTTGAATGGCGCAATAATGCCTGCAAAAACGATTTTTAGTTTCGAAAAGTCCGGCAACACATATCGATAGTATTTTTCGAGTGGTGACCCAGGGAATAGTGTCTCAAATCTTTCTATGGGATGCTTTTGTTCCTTTAGCGATTGGATTAACCAATTACTTGCAGCTGCCATGCAATACTTCGGATGTTGAGGGGTGTCTTCGACGGGGTATCCTGGTTCTTTGTTCCCTAATCGATGAATCACCGGAATTCCCTTGTTTAGGATTTCCTTAATAAACGGGTATCCCATCAGATCGACATTTCCAACAATACATACCTCGGGTTTAAACGCTTCGAGAGCTTGTCTTATAAGAAGATGATTTTTTACCGCGATGTTCGTTAAAACCTCCTGGTCTTGTTCGACTTCAACGACTCCTTTTTTCCAATTTCCGAATAGCTCAAAACATCTTGTTACATTTTTTTCAATCGAGTAGGATTCGGGGCCAGTAATCTGATTCAAATAAGGTGAGTCAGATGTCATGATTTTGACTTCATGGCCTTTTTTGATCAATCCGGCACATAACTCCCACATCGTTTTTTCCAAACCCACCCATTTCTTGGGGGGGGAAGAGATTGGTCACGACGAGTATGCGTCTTGGCTTTTGAGGTAATTCTCCTAATGAAGTGATTTCGGCGAGTTCGCTGAAATACTCAGAAGAAGGCGTGGAAGGAAATTGTAGCGAGACGTTTTGCAAACGCCTGATTTCGGTGTCTATTATGGCTTTCGAATTTCCCTCTCCGACAGTTTCATAAAGTTCTGAAAGAGCGGTATAGGGTGCCAAATGGCTGCGGTCAGTTTGAATGGCCTTTATCCAGCACAAATGGGCTTTCTCTATATTCTTTTCTTCGAATAATTGAAGTCCCTCAGCAAACAACTCTTTCGATCTTTTATTGGGTGCGAATTCAATCTTTCTAAAGGAATCGCTGGGGATTTGAGAAGCCATATTCAAGTATTTCGATTTTTAAAGGGTGCATTCGGCATTCAATTTGCTTAGTATTGTGACACTCTTTTGCAAAGCCAAGCATGTTATGAGCCAAGATATTTCTGAAATTCTATCGAACCTCACGGGTCATTTAAGTTCCATCAATACGACTTCAACTCTAGCTTCTCATCGACAGGAAGATACCATAGCCCTGAGTTTGGTTGCCAAAACTTAATTCGGATGTGTATTTACCATGGACACAATCCGCTATTCGTCCGGCTTCTCTCCTGTTGGTTCTAAATGAGGTATGCATCCACCAAAGGAAACATGTCGTAGAATGTGGAAGCGGAATCTCAACGCTGTACTTGAGTAAAATACTTGCTCAGACGAGGTAGCCTCATCTCTATCGATCACGACAGTGAATGGCAAAAGGTCGTGAAGAAACAGGCTGAGACGCTTCAAATTTCGATGGATTCGACTACATTTGTATCTGCACCTTGTCTCCATGTAAGCATTCTCCAAGGGGCTTGATTGGTATGACTTAGATGTCCTGGACAAAGCTTTCGATGGTATTTCTATAGATCTGTTGTTGGTTGATGCTCCTATTGCAGGCATGAGGCAATTGCTGAATCGAGATACCCCGCAATGCCGTACTTTGCAGATAAACTGGAAGATGATTTTGCTGTGTTTTTAGATGATTGTCATCGAGGTGGTGAGCAGAATATCGCAAAGCAGTGGAGTGAAAAATACAATTTGAGTGGATTGTTCCTACCTGAAAGGGAAATATATGCCTCTTTCATCCTCCGGGAGTGAAAAGATTTAACATTATCTAGACGGCAAAGGTCTCTTCGACAGACTCGAACTTTCCCAACAGTTTTCCGCATGAAGAACGAAACCTGAGCCCATTGATTAAATCGGAGGGATTGATTCCAGTATTGTGCTGGAAATTGGTCATTTTGGTGAATTTCCCAGAGGGTATCAATCATCGAAGAGTCTCTTTGATTCGAAGCGTTATCATGTTTCCTACGATTGGTATGCGAAGAAGAATCAACCTTGGATAGATGCACTTTGTCTTCGGCATGAAGTGATTCGTTCCAAGGGATTTGATCCCCTGTTGTGCGACCGTGACTACTCTGTGTTGTTGTGGGATGATAGAGAAGATCGTTGCAAGCTATCTGGGTATTTTGGACTCATCTTTGTGGATGGCTGTGATTCAGAAATACTCACGGGAGAAGTTACTGCTGCGTTTTATGATCTCGTCGCTAGTAACAGTACGGGTTGATCCGATTAGAAGGGACGGCCAGGGCTCTCGATTTCTCAACGCTATTTCCAGAGTCAGACGGATTTACTTCGATCATAGTGAATTCGGGGATGAGGTCTTCTTGAAAGTTAGGCGTGAAGACCAGGTGAAACAGTTTCTCTGCATCGTGATGATTTGAAATGAGGGATGAACCCACAGCATTGATTGCGTGGGAGAACGATAGGCATTTGTTTTTCAAACAAAGAAGTCTGGGTTGGAAAACGACAGATTGACGAATTTTCCTCATCCTTTCCGACATCCATTCACTTGGATTCGCCTTGCGATCTAAAAGTAGTTTTGGACAAATTTGAATCACCTAACTCGATTCAATATCTATTGGCTGCCTGCGATGCTTTTGGTGGAATCCCCCTTAACGGAGTCGAGGCATTCAAGGGTAAATCGGCTTTGTTTATTGGAGATACCCATCATGGATATCGCCCCATTCGAAATGTGATTGAGAAAGCGAAATCCGAGCCTTTCGATCACTACATAACGATATATGATCGTCACCATCTTCATTTTTTGGCTGAAGCCCTGGGAGATGAAAAAGTGTTTTGGCTTCCAAATTACAACCTTTTTCCGAGCTTTTCTATTAGCAGTAGTGATCGTCGAAACTGTGTAGGTTTTGTTGTCGTATTACCCAATTTCATCCCTATCGTAATAAGATGATCCATCATCTGATGGGATCCTCCATTCCCTTTCTTTTTGCCAATAGCAGCATCGCTCATTCGGAGATTCATGGACAGTGTAGCGTTGCTATAAATCTGTCACTCAATGGTGACTTCAATTTGCGAAACTTTGGAATCATCGGGCACGAAGCGTTTATGTTGTGCGATAATCCTTCCTTCCAGTCCGGGCTTGAGTTATTTTTTCAAAGGGGAAGGCATTATGATACCTTTCAAAACCCTGCAGAAATGCTTCAAAAAGCATCCTTCTACATTGAAAACCGCAACCATACCCGTTCACTAGCCATTGAAGCGTCTGATGTTTATTGGAAGCAGCTAAATCCAGTTATCATTCGAAAAAGTCTCCGCTCTATTTTTGAGGAAGCCTATTTGGACGAGCGATTCAGGGCGTTTTCCGACCCCCGTCTTCAATATGCAAGATCCACTGATCCTTCCGAGTTTTCTGATCGCATCGCGATCTATGAATGTTTGCAAGAAAGACATCGCCGATCAGAACTTTTGAGTGTTACTGTTTTCCCTGATGTTACCGTCAATACTATTACAGACTTGTATGATCTCCCGAGGATTCAACTGGTCAGAATTGTAGAATCAGGAAGTAATAATGATCTGGATAAGCAAATAATTCAGTTGTGCCAGGTAGAAATCCTTCAAGAGCAACCAATTGGGGGCAATACCTCGCTACTGATGTTGCTGTTTTAATGGTTTCTGATGCCGAGAAACATCATCAACAAAACATCCCAATTGATTCTTTTTCCGAAATCTTGTTGATCGTGAATCAAGACATCTCTCCTTCCCTTGGATCATGGTTGGAGAACCAGTCCTTTGCTCTTGTTGAGCAAAATGGAAGACTTTTGTATCTTAAGAAAAAATCTTTCGAATCAAAACTGAAACTCTAGCTTCTCCTCCGCCTTTTGATCACTTATCATATTTGTTTCCAAATAAGCCAAAAGGGAAATAGCTTTGAGTTTAAGTAGAACTAAATAGCCCGAACACCTTCTCCCTCTGAGGCATATATCCTAATTGAATCAGCGCATCTTCATACCGTTTATCTGGGTTGGTTGAACCAATCAGATGAGATGACCAGACAATGCATGTTTTTTGTTCTGAATTGACTCTTGCACTGAAGGGTTTTCCAGATCTGCGAGACTTGTAATCAATACGTTCCCCTTCAATTGTTCAATGACTTCGGGTTCCTTTTGAATCATGTTGGTTACACGCAATTCCTGCATCGCCGCCTGCCAATCTTCGAAATACGTTTGTTGTTTTATGAGCAGTGTTTGAGATAGGCGGACAAGATCCCCCGCATCTGAAAGAAGAAGTGGATGTACGCCTTCTGTGACTGTTGTTTCGAGTGTTTCGAATATCCGATGTTGTTCTTGGAGAAATTCATAGAGCTGAATTCGGAATACAAGAGAATCACGATAATCCGGTCCTGCAGGAGGCAGTTGACACCTGGGTTCATCGAGCAACCGGAATGCCTCAAGGGTTTCTTCCCCGTAGATCAGGGCGAAAAAGGTGTTTCTGCGTGCTTCTTGTGAGAAATATTGATTCGTAATTTCTTTTCCCTTTTGAGCGATTGATTTTACCTGGTCGGGATTTTTTGAAATATTAACTACCTTTTGAATCAATTCCTTCGTACTGTCGTATGAAAGCATGGATATTCCATCTTCGTAGAAGTGTTCAAGTCCTGCATGAGGAGAGAGTCTGTCAGTCAGTAGAAGGGCTCCAACGGAAGTACTTTCAAAGACGCGAAGATTGAGTTCTCCGTTGACGGAGACATTCAGTGAAATGAGGCTACGGCCGGCTAATTCCAACGAGTCTAATCGAGGAAGTTTTCCCCCCACAATAGGGATTTTTTTTTGCTGTAATTCCTTGATGATTCTGTTCCGTCTTGGATGGTGTTTGCCGAGTTGACCAAAGAAACACAGCTGCTTTCGACGCTCTTTGGACTGTTGGACTTCGGGTATTGCGAAGATCAGGCCCGGCATCCAATACACATTCGGAATGCCAAATTGTTTAAAGAAGTGAGCGTTTTGTCGGTTCCATAGAACAACGGTATCGAATGCTTCATCAATGGCATATGAGATCAGAGATTGCAGTGGATTTTCCTGGATGTGCGTTGCTCCTCCAATCAACAGAACGCGTTTGGTGGTCTTTGGTAGGTTGCGGGGTAAACATCCTTTACTGGCATCCGAGTGCACCAAAATCATGTTCGGGCGCTGTTCAGGGCTGAGTTTTTTCAGTACCGATTCAGCTTCAAACTCTCCTCTCGGGGTTGAAATGTATTTCCATTTTCCATGTTTGCGCGAATTATTGTAATAGGGTCCGCATACGCATTCCTCCGAGTTCAAGAGGGTATTAGGCAGTGATTTGGGTTCGGCGTGGGTGAAGAAAAGGATGTTCATGCGTAGAGTCGATCGATGGGTAGAGGTTCTTGTATCACTTATCTGCGTCACCGAAGCATTTGATGATCGAGGCTTCATGGGTTTGATCTTCATTCCAGAACCGCAATTGCAAAGGCACTTCACTGCGATCACGCCAGATTTTGATCGGTCCAAATATAGCACGATTTCGTTCCTGACGATAACTCCAATTGAGGGGGAGCACAAATGGATTGAACTTTGTGTCGACGATTGCTTGAGAAAAGGCGGCTTGTTCAATATTGGACGTAACCACTCTTTTCCCTTTTCGATAGGAGACGATGGAAGAATCCATTATTTCAGCGCAATTTCCCCAGCTTTCAAAAACTGTATCTACCGTATTTTTAATTTTACTGAAAAACATTACACTTGTGTTGTATTCAACCTGATCTCCATCAATATCTGCATATCGTCTTGCCCATGGGCATTCATTGATGCAGCAAGCGAGCCCGTGCTTTTCCGCTTGTTCAAACCCAAAATCGAGTCTGTCCATCACGACGGTGTCCGTATCAAGAAACAACGTGGTTTCGAATGGTGACATCTTGAGCATTTTAGCCTTGTCCAAGAGTGTCGAATCGTTGGGTAGTTGGAAACATTTGTATGGCAGATCGGGGTGGTGGTGCTTTAGGGAATCAATCGAGCGCGCGAGCTCTTTTTCCACTTTTTCACCCCAGTAGACGTAGATGACTCCTCTTTTTTGCATTTCAACTGGTATGGTGACGATGACGGTGAGAGTTTCGACAGATCGCTGCCTTTTCGGTGGTTCGGATACTGAAATTGCAACAGGTATTATTTGATTTGACGAGGTCTAAATCTGTCGCTGGTTGCATAATCGATGCTCTAAGTCGGTGTTTTTGATTGGATGATTAATGGGAATACCAGAATCAGTAACATGACAGGAGAATGAGGTTTTTGATGTTTGATTATTGCTTCGTTCCAGTTCCACTTTGATTATTTTCAGAGACTTTATGCAAAAACTTGAATTAAGGAAATGGCCGATTAAGGGGGGGTCGATATTCGCAGCCTTCATTTTTGTGTTTCTTTTTGGATGTTCTCGCCAAAAACCCGGAACTGAGTCATCACCTCTTCTTGTTTTTGCGGCCGCCAGTTTGACTGATGTTCTCGAACCGATTGCGGAACTTTATGAAAGCAAAACAGGCCAGCCGGTTTCCTTTAATCTCGCTGGCACAGGCACGCTGGCACGGCAGATTCAAGCTGGAGTGCAGGCAGATTTGTTCTTGAGTGCCAACGAGAGATGGATGGATGAGGTCGAAACTGCTGGAAGAGTGGATGCTGGCACACGGATTTGGTGGCTATCGAACGAACTCATGGTGGTCGGAAACCGGCGTGGAGAGGTGTCCATTCAAGAACCTGGTGATTGGATGGATGAAGCGATCGGATTTGTAGCAGTTGGCGACCCAAGCTATGTTCCTGCGGGGAAGTATGCTGAGACATGGTTGCAGTCCATGGTGATCCAACGAGAGGGAGAGAACATTGATGTATGGAGTGAACTGAAATCTCGGAACCAACTCACATTTGCATCCGATGTTCGTGGAGCATTGAGACAAGTGATGGCCAGTCGAACGGCGGTGGGAGTTGTTTATCGAACGGATTACCTCGCCTTCCGCGACCAGCTCAAACTTTTACTGGAAATGCCGGACAATTTGGATTGCACTGCTCGTTATTCCGCTGCGGTTCTATCCTCTAGTCAACGGCCTGGTAAAGCGCGGGATTTTCTGGAATTCCTTCAGGGTAATGAAGCAAGTGCTATCTTGAAACAGGCGGGCTTCTCGGTCTCATCCCATTGAGCACTTGCATTTGCGCATACTCGGAAACAAAGTGATGTATTTATGGAAGAAACGCTGCAAGTCATCATCGCATCGCTCAGTTGGGCCTTGTTATCGACTTTGCTGACGTTTGCGCTGGCGGTTCCTCTGTCATTGATGCTCGCGCGTTGTAATTTTCGCGGTAAATCCGTGGTATCAACTTTGTTCAGTCTTCCGATGGTACTTCCGCCAACGGCTGTCGGTTTTCTCCTCTTACAATTACTTGCTGATGATGGTTGGATGGGACTCGATTTTAACATCCTTTTCTCATGGAAGGCGGTGATCGTGGCGTGTTCCGTGATGTCCTTTCCGCTCGTAGTAAGGACTGCTAGGGTCAGTTTCGAAAGTGTCGATCCTCAGCTAGAAAAGGTTGCTCTGACACTCGGAAAATCGAAATGGAATGTGTTTTGCAGTGTCACTTTCCCGCTCGCATCCAAAGGATTATTGGCGGCTGCAATTTTAGGGTTTACCCGAGCATTGGGAGAATTTGGAGCGACGGTCACTATTGCAGGGAATATTCCAGGTCGAACGCAAACCCTGGCGTCTGCAATCTACAGTGCCCAGCAGGGCGGTAGAGATGGAGAGGCTACCGTATTGCTTGTGATTGCACTGACAGTGGGATTCTTGGCGGTGTTTTTGACTGAATGGCTTTCCCGGCCGAGTTCAAAAGAAAGGAAACGGGACGCATGAAGCCTGAACTCCATCTATCGTTAAGATATCCACTTCGGGACTTTGAGCTCGAAATAGATACGATACTTTCGCAGCAGATAACGGGTGTTTTTGGTGCATCCGGTTCGGGTAAGACGAGTCTCGTTGAATCTTTGATTGGTTTGAGAACATCGGCGAAAGGGTGTATCCGATTCGGGAAAAGCTATTGGTTGGATGATGATGCGGGCATCAGGGTGAAGCCGCAACATCGTAACATTGGTTATGTTCCCCAGCAGCCGTTGATATTTCCTCATCTCAGTGGGATGGGAAATTTGCGTTATGGAGAGGCAAGGGCCGCGGCTCGCGGGCTTGATAGTGATTCCCTTCGAAATTCAGTGATCGAGACTTTAGAACTCGGACCGTTTTTAGATCAGAAGGTTGATCAGCTTTCTGGAGGAGAGCGCCAGCGTTTGGCATTGGGCCGTGCCCTTTGTTCAGGGCCCGAAATCCTAATGTTAGATGAACCCTTGTCCGCCCTCGACATTCGTCTTCGCAAACGGATTTTGCCATTTTTACTCAGAATTCGTGAGCATTTTGAGATTCCGATGCTCATTGTGTCGCACCATCCCGTGGACTTGATGACGCTTTGCGACGAAGTGTTGGTGCTGCAGAATGGAAAAATCATTGCGCAGGATACCCCGCTGAAGGTGTTTTCGGAGAAAACGCTTTTTGGGAATGTTGCATCTGAAGGATTCCGAAATGTGATCAACGCTGTGGTCGATAAAGTGGATGTCCATGTTTCTCACTTGCGAATCGGTGACGAGGTCCGTGGGCAGGAGGCCGTTGTCATCGGTTCTGATCTTCTGGTGGGACATACGGTGAAGCTTTCCTTTTCTCCAACGGATGTTTTGTTGTCCCGTTCGCCAATAAAAGGTATCTCTGCTCGAAATCAATGGGAGGCGGAAGTTGTTTCGATTGAAGAATCAGAGGATCAAGTGATTGTGTTATGTGAGATTGGGGGTTCAAAAGATTGTCAGGCTGTTGTCCAGCTCACAACTGATGCATTGGATGAATTGAAAATCATTCGGGGATCGGATGTTTTTCTTATTTTAAAATCGAGCGCTATTGAAGTGATCGCGTAATGGGTGATGAAAAACCCTGACAGCGGTTGAGTTATAAACGGAATCTCTCAAATTGGGTTAGTAATGC
The DNA here is from genome assembly GCA_963676215.2 of Opitutales bacterium. Classification (GTDB taxonomy): domain Bacteria; phylum Verrucomicrobiota; class Verrucomicrobiia; order Opitutales; family JAFGAQ01; genus JAKSBQ01. The sequence continues at coordinate 242,479 of CAXXVT010000002.1, forward strand.
GAAAAAAAATCGAAAGGCATTTTGGAAAGTGGGGGAGCGTCATGCTTTTGATCCTATTCCTGGGGTGTAGTGGATGTATGATCCCGAAAGCGGTCGTGCCGATTCCGTTTCAATTGTTGAAAGCGCCTGACGGTGAAAAGGTTGAACGGCTCGTTATTTTTTTTCCTGGCCGGAAAGACTCCCCGCAAGATTTTATTGAGCATGGATTTTTGGAAAGACTTTGGAAATCTGGAGTGAATGCCGACGCCCTGTTGGTGAATGCGCATCTTGGATATTATGCATCGGAGACGCTGACAGAGCGGTTTGAGTTGGATATTCTTCCCCTCATTGAACAAGGGGATTACCAAGAGGTTTGGGTCGTCGGAATATCCTTAGGTAGCCTTGGTGTCCTATTATTAGACCAGGATCATCCGGGGATTTTTGATAAGATGGTGCTCATCGCTCCTTTCCTCGGAAACAAGAAAGCTTTGTTGAAGGAATTGCAGACAAAAGAAGCAAATAATTGGGATTTTGATGCTGCAGGACTCGAACGAGATTTCCAGGTCAAATTATGGGAGCACCTTCAAGCTGTTTCCGACAACGAAGAATATCTTGATCGGATTTTATTGGGATACGGAGGCAACGACCGATTTGTAGAATGGCAGCAGATTTTTGGGACCTTGTTTTCTTCGGAACAAATCTTTGTGGATCCAGAGGGAAAACATCGGTGGAATGCCTGGGAGCGCATTTGGGAGCGAATGTGTGAACATCTAGCGCTCAAATACTCCGATCAAAATTGACCCGTTCGAAGGAGAATAAGCGTGCAAGCTTCTTCGTAGGTAATCCCTGCCTCTTCGAGCGCTTTCTGGTGGATATCGGATTCGGTGCCGGGATTAAAAATCACTCGTTTGACCCCTCTGTCTACAATTGAACTGATGTGGCGGTCGAGGATTTCGGGGCGAACATAAAGCGTGACAGTGTCAATTAGAGTGGACGCTGGCACATCCGTAAGTTTTGGGTAGGCTGTGATACCGCCAACAGTGTCTTTTACGGGATTGATCGGAACAACCGTGTGTCCTTTTTCAATTAAAAGCTCTTGAGCGAGCTTGGCATAACGGCCCTCTTTGTCGCTGGCGCCGATGATGGCGACGGTTTCAGATTCTCTTTGGATACTCATTGGAACTGATATTAGGACGAAGTGGTCAATTCGCAATGATTGAGTCCTCCTCGTTTATGCGCTCAAGGCCTTTTTGATCAAAGCACTTGCGCTTTCAGTCATTGGAAGCTCAAGGGCTGCGTTGTGAGCGATTTCACTCATTTTACCCCATGTTTTTCTTAATATTGAGATCGTTTTCTCCTCTTCCCATTTGATGAGACAGCTTTCGAATTGGTGTTCGAGAAATACGAGACAGAGGGCATCTTCGATGGCCTGCACACTTGGGTCTGTTTTCAGTCCCTTTTTGAGATTTATTTTCTGCACCTCTTCGATCGTCGAATTGTCGTAGCCAACGGCCTTTAGGACTTCGGCGCTCTTCGCTGCATGGTATTGTTTGAGATCGTTGCGCCATTTAAGGTAGGCCGTCCGCCCTTCAGGGTAGGAAGATCGTGGAATTTCCCATCGACAGAGGTGTTGGCATCGGGCTGCGAGTCGAACGGTTTCGGAGGATTCAGGATAAAGTGCTTCGATCCAGCGACTCATCGCCTGGGCATCGTGCAACTCTTTTGGAGCAGGTCCGCCGGCTGATTCGACTTTGTTTGGGTCTTTAGCATTGAGTTCGTCGAATCTGGCGATGGCTGTTTGAAATCTTGATGATGTCATGGTGAGAAATGATGTAGAAAACAGCACACAGATAGCAAGCGATGAGTCCCTGATTGACTTTTAAGTGCCTAATTTCTCCGATTTTTATTATTACCAGTGCTTCTGTTTGCCCCGCCAAAGGTTTGCGTGATTGAACTGAAGAGCTAATCTGGTCTAAAAAGGTCGTTCGCGTTTATTTAATGCGATCTCACCCCGATGGTAAACCTTTCGTAAAAGAGAAATTAAGAAATCTTCAAATCATGGCTAAAATCAAAGTAGAAAATCCCGTTGTTGAGTTGGACGGGGATGAAATGACCCGAATCATTTGGAAGTTCATCAAGGAAAAATTGATCCTTCCTTATCTCGATCTCGATATTAAATACTACGACCTCGGTATCGAAGCGCGGGACAATACAGATGATCAAATCACCGTGGATGCGGCGAAGGCGATTAAGGAATGTGGTGTGGGTATCAAGTGTGCCACGATCACTCCCGATGAAGATCGCGTTGAAGAGTTTGGGCTGAAGAGCATGTGGCGTTCACCAAATGGAACCATCCGCAATATCTTGGATGGAACTGTTTTTCGTGAGCCCATTATCATGAAGAATGTGCCACGTCTGGTGACCACTTGGAACAAGCCGATCTGTATCGGTCGTCATGCGTTTGGTGACCAATATCGGGCAACTGACTTCGTTACAAAAGGTAAGGGCAAGCTAACGGTGAAGTTTGAGGGCGAAGATGGTAATGTCATCGAGCATGAGGTTTATAATTTTGAAGGCGATGGTGTTGCTTTGACCATGTATAACACGGACGAATCCATTCGTGGGTTTGCACGGGCTTGTTTCAACCAAGCGTTGGTCAAAAAATGGCCTCTTTACATGTCTACTAAGAATACGATCCTCAAGAAATATGATGGTCGGTTTAAGGACGTGTTTCAGGAAATCTACGAAACTGAGTTTAAAGAACATATGGATGCTGAAGGTTTGACCTACGAGCATCGTTTGATCGATGACATGGTGGCAGCTGCACTGAAGTGGGAAGGTGGCTTTGTTTGGGCGTGTAAAAACTATGATGGCGATGTGCAATCTGACATTGTGGCTCAAGGTTTTGGATCACTCGGACTGATGACTTCTACGTTGATCACTCCCGATGGTAACACGATGGAGGCAGAAGCAGCGCATGGCACTGTAACGCGTCACTACCGCGAACATCAGAAAGGGAACAAGACTTCGACGAACCCGATTGCTTCCATTTTTGCATGGACTCGTGGGCTACAATTCCGCGGTAAATTGGACGACAATGCGGATTTGATCAAGTTCTGCGATGACCTCGAAGCTGTTTGTATCGAAACCGTTGAAGGTGGCGTTATGACCAAGGATCTCGCGCTTTGCATTCACGGTAGGGCAATGAAGGATGAGCATTGGGTGACCACTGAGGATTTCCTTGAAGCCCTTGATTCAGGGTTGAAGGCAAAACGAGCCTAAAACATGACGATATAGAGAAATCTATCTGCTCAATTTAGAAAACACCGGTATGCATTTGCTTCCGGTGTTTTTGTGTACTGGGCGAAATGAATACTGCGGAAGTTTACTTCGAAATCTTTTGCACTTATTATCAGAATTCATATTATAATATGGGTCTCATGTATTGTCCCAATTTTATAATCGCGGGTGCGCAAAAATCAGGAACTACCTATTTGCAGCGTTGTCTTCAGGATCATCCTGATGTGTTCATGCCAGCTGATGAAACTACCTATTTTGAGGAGACCGATTTCAAGACCGTTCCGTGGGATACCTTTTTAAGGGAATTTGATCAAGCAGGTGGAAAGAACGCGGTAGGTATAAAACGTCCCGATTACATGGGGCGTAAACTTTGTGCGGAGAACATTGCATCCAAACTTCCTGACGTAAAAATCCTTTTCGTTCTTCGAGATCCAGTGGAACGGGCGATATCGGCTTATTTGAATTTTGTTGCTTATTCATGTCTACCGGTCGAACCCATTAACAACGGGTTAAGGAACCTCATCAATGGACACTATTCTGAGTATGCTGTGGCTGATGAAGTCATTCAATTTGGATTCTACCACAAGCTTTTGATGCGTTATTTCAAATTGTTTCCTAGGGAGCAAATAAAGGTGATTCAATTCGAACAGATCACTCAGCATCCTTTGGAAACCATGCGCTCAGTCTATGATTTTTTAGGTATCGACACATCGTATATCCCAAAAGCTATGCAATCTCGTTTTCAGGTAACTGCAAAATCTGAGATTATCTTGAAGCTCAGTAGTCTGATGTCGGATCTGGCCTATGCCTATACTGATGATCGGAGTCGGTTTGAACCCAAGTCGATGGATCAGGTCGAATCGCATGTGCTTGGAGTGTTACAACAACTCAATGAAAAACTAGTCATACCCCATTTTGGCGGGCGAAAGACTCCTATAGAAGAATCTCTCAAGGCCATATTGCGGGACATTTATAGCGAAGATATTATGGATCTCGAGAGTGAACTAGGATGGGACCTAAGTCTTTGGAAAGAGTGAAGATGACAATTGATGATTTAAAGCAAGAGGGAATCTACTTTCACTCTACTGGAGAGGAATTCTGCTACACTGTCATCTGTCTGGCCAGTGGCTTTCATCAATTGGGTATCCCTATTTATGGAAATATCGATTACGAGAATCCCCTCGTTAGCGATTTGAAAATCCCGAAACTTCAGTCAGATACAACGCCTGCGATGATGTTGATCGATGTAAGGGAAGGAACCTTCACTCCGAATATGCCATTTCGGATTGATGGGGCACATCAACACACGCATGTGGTAGCAGTATGCGACAGCATTGAATCGTTGAACTATCAGAGTGTGTTTCCTTTGTATCGTGGACATTGTAACCGTCTCATCGGAAATCCCTACACTTATAAACCTCTCGGATTTGGTGTTTCTGATCGGCTTGCGACTTTTTCGGAATCTTTTGATTTTGAAGCTCAACGCGACGAAGTGGTATTGCGGAATTTTCGATCTTCGGCAAATCAACATCTGAGGTTGTCGATGGAGCTTAGCCTTTTGCCATTATTGCAAGACAAAATAGGGATTGACCGCCGACTTACCAAACCTACTGGACGATTTGACAATGAATTCCTTGAGCGGTTGCAGGTCATTGATGTGTCTTTGTTATGGGGGCAATTATTTGGACGATTCCACCGATTTTTTCCGAGGAGCATTGCCTACGGAAGATCCCAGATTCGAATTTTTAGTGAGTAAACATGTATATCAACCAGCTGTTATTGTCCGATGGGACAGTTGGAGGTTCTGGGAATCTCTTTGTATGGGGTGCCTTACTCTCCAGTTAGACTTCGATAAATATGGATTTGAGCTACCTGTGATGCCTGAAAACTGGGTGCACTATGTGGGGCTTTCATTGGATAATCTCAAGGAAGATGTGGAGAGAATTTTTGATGAACGTGATCGCTTACCTGAGATCGCCAGAAAAGGTCGTTTATGGGCTCTTCAACACTATACTCCTCGTCCTGTAGCGACCCGTTTTTTACGCGATGCTGGGATCGAACTCTCCTGAGTTTTGTCAAATCGTAAGATGCACCCTCGCCATTGGACTCAATTGGATCGCAATGGGTTGTTTGTGAGACCGGGCAAGTTTTACATCGACCCGGATCGAGCTGCTCCGTGGGCAGTCATCACTCACGGACATGCGGATCATGCTAGGCGGGGACACCATACAGTGGTGGCGACCCCAGAGACGTTGGCGATCATGCAATGCCGCTATGGGAAAAACTTTTGTAAAAATGCGATTCCATTGGGTATCCATGAAAGTATGACGATCGGGGATACGACCATTACTTTTTATCCCGCCGGGCACGTTCTGGGCAGTGTGCAGGTGCAGGTCGAATATCATGGGCAACGGTTGGGGGTATCGGGTGATTACAAACGGGGAGGGGGAGACCCAAGCTGTGCTGATTTTGAACCAGTGCCCTGTGAAGTATTTCTCACAGAGGCAACTTTTGGGTATCCCTTATTCGTTTTTCCGGATCCTTGGAGTGAACTCGAAAAACTCGCGGCTTCCACGCGTCTTTTCCCCGAACGCCCCCATTTGGTTGCGGCCTATTCGTTGGGTAAAGCGCAGCGTTTGATTGCTACACTCAGAAAATTGGGGTTTGAAGGGAAAATTTACGCGCATTCGACCATCATCGCTCTGAATACAGTCTACGAGCATTTTGGAATCGAGTTGGGCACTGTGTTTCCGTTGGAAGAGTTCCATTACGACCACGTCTCTGAGATTGCGGATGTCATCGTCGCTCCGCAAGGAGGGAATCTTAAGCTTAATCTACCGGAAGGGCTTGTTCCGGTATTGAGCGGGGCATCGGGGTGGAATAGTGTGCGTAAACATGCGCTATCGAGTCGCCTTGAAGTGCCGATGGTGATTTCAGATCATTGCGATTGGCTTGGACTTCAACAGAGTATTCGGGAAACGGAGGCCAAGGAGGTTTGGGTGACCCATGGCCCTTCTGAAGCACTCAGTCTCTGGGGGAAGTCAGAAGGACTTCAGGTTTTGGACTTAAAGGAGGTGTGGCGTGGATGAGTTCCGCAAAAATGAAGACCATGCTGATCCAGTGGTTGGTCTATTTGAACGATGGTATTTTGCTGAAAACGAAGAAGTGAGGATGCGTCACCTTCAGCAATTTCTTGAATCCGGTGATCCGATGAGGGCTTGGGTTCTCAGAGTCTTGCTGGAAGGGGTTGGAAAAACTGCGATATCCAAAAATCGAATACAGGTTTTGCTTTTGCAACGCATTCAGCAATGGGAATGGGACATGTCTCAGGCGTTTATGGGAGATTGGGTAGATTGCTTAGCTCGTCTCTGGCCGTGTAAAACGCAGAAGAACTGTGGTGTGCTTGATTGGAGCGAGGTGGAACAGCGCTTGCAACAGGGAAACAAGGATGACTGTGAGCGAACATTCGTTTCACTGCTCGATGAGTTGGCAGAGTCTCAGCGGTGGATACTTATGCAATTGTTTTTGAAAAAGACTAATTGGGGACTTTCTCGCCAAGGGATCTTTAAGTGCTTGTCCAAGGTTGCTAAATTGGGAAATGAAGGAGAAGCCAGCTGGTATTTTCTCAAAGATCACCCCCATGTAATCGAGCGGTTGCTAGAAGGTCATTATGAGTTGGGCGATATTCCCAAAGGCTGTTATTTTTCCGAAATGGAACCGATTGAGAAGCTCTCATTCGAAGAAATAAGACGGCTCAATCCCGAGGACTACACTCTATTCCATTCTCCGGATGGATTGTGGGTTCAATGGGTTGTGACTGAGATGGAGAGAGCCATCTATGATGTTGAAGGGAATCAACTGAATTTTGGATTTGAAGACCTTTTATTTTCCTGTTCAGAGCCCGTTCGATGGGTTGGGGTGATAAGCGATACGGATGGAGACGTAGGAAACCCTATGGTTGAAAAACGACTAGCGGCAGTCAAGAGGGGGAGTTCTCTTCGAAAACCAGTTCATTATCCTGTGACTTTTCATCTTATTGAATCTATGGGAGAACTCTCGGGCGATTTTCCTGAAGCCTGTGAACGCCCACAGGGGGAAATCATAAAATCATGGGACGCTGTGGAAGTTTCGGATTCGTCGCTATTCGTCCGTAAAAATAAATCCGCCAGTCTTGGTCCGAAGTGGTTCCGGATGAAGCCTCAGGAAAAAGTCTTGCATGGGGTATTGCTCTATGCAATGCGAGAGCCTCGGAGTCGTAATTTCGTGGATCTTACAGTGGGATTGAAGAATGATAGCGGGAAATGGATTCCATTAACGAAAGTGCCGATGAGCGAAGTGGGAATACTCGATGTGGATCGTCTCGAGGAGTGGATGAAAAATCATGTGGATTTCAAAAAAGGACCCATTACGGAATTTGAAAAAACAATGGTAGTAGAGATTGGGTTTTCGGGTTTGAGATCTGCCCCTCGCAGGAAATGTGGGCTGGAACTGGAGCACGTGACCTTCAAAAGGATTGCTTGGGAGAAAAAAGCGAAGGAAGTAGACACCCTCGAAGTGTTTGTGAATAATTGTGAAAAACCGTAGACTTATTCACAGTTGCCGCGATTCAGTCTCAATTTGATCTTGATTGAATTGTAAAAAAACCCCATCTTTTTGATGTGCTATCGGTGGAGGAAAAAGTCGGCCAGTTGAAACTGGAGCTTCGTAAAATTGCGAGCTTGGGATCGGTTTTGGAGCTATTGGAATGGGACCACCAGGTATTCCTGCCCAAAGGGGGGCAAGAACTTCGTGCTAGTCAGACGAGTGCGATGACCGAGATGGTGCATCGGGCGCAAACCCATCCGAAATTTGGTAATTTGATCGATGACTTGTGTGAGGACATCGGTCAAATGGGATCGAAGGATCAGATCGTTGTTCTGGATGCCAAGAAGCAATTTGATCGATATTCGAGGATCCCGGAAGCATTTGCCGCAAAGAAAGCCGAACGTCAGAGTGCTGCCTATCAAACATGGTTAGGTGCGCGGGAGGCAAAGGACTTTGGCCGCTTTGCGGACTGTCTGCAGGAGCAAATTGATTTTTGTCGAGAGGAAGCCGCTTACGTGGGTTCCCATGAATCAGCGTATGACTTTTGGTTGGATACGTTTGATCCTGGGTTGACCACGGAAATGATTGAACCGCTCTTTGAGACTCTTGGTAGGGCCATCTCAGGTATGGTGCCGCCGCTATTGGAGGCTCAGAAGGGTCGTGCAACCTTTGACCCCCGAGCTTTCGATGTTCCTTCCCAACGTGAATTCTTGAAAGAGGTAGTGGGTAAAATAGGGTTTGATTTCAATCACGGACGGATTGATGAGTCAGTCCATCCATTCTGTTCTGGCACAGGAATGGATATTCGTATGACAACTCGATTCTTCAAGGACAATCCATTGGATTCTCTTTACAGTGCGATTCACGAGGCGGGGCATGCGATGTATGAGCAAGGATTGCCTGTTGCTGAGTTTGGCAACGCCTTGGGATGCAGTGTTGGCATGGCGATTCATGAATCTCAAAGCCGGTTGTGGGAAAATCAAGTGGCGCGGAGCGAAGCGTTTTGGGATTACTGGGAACCTCGGTATCGGGAATTATTTCCTGAGCAAATGGCATTGATCAACAAGGAACAATGGCTGAATAAAATCCATGAAGTGAAGTGTATTCCGATCCGAGTGGATTCAGATGAAGTGACCTACAATTTGCACATCATCATTCGATTTGAGATGGAGAAAGCCCTCTTTGACGGATCCTTAGAAGTGCAGGATCTGCCTGAAGCGTGGAATGCAGCCTACGAAACTTATTTAGGTTTTCGACCTGGAGATGACAAAGAAGGAGTGTTGCAGGACGTGCATTGGGCTTCGGGTGCTTTTGGCTATTTCCCCTCCTATACGGTTGGTACTATGATATCAGCGCAATTGTGGGGTGCGATTAATGAAAAATCACCTAATATTGTAAAAAATATTCAAAAAGGAGAATTTCAACCGATTTTAACTTGGTTAAGGGACCATGTTCATGCAAAGGGTAAGCAGTATTCAACCCATGAGCTAGTCAAGGTTGCGACGGGAAATCCGCTTTCCGAAGTACCCCTTATCAACTACTTACGAGACAAATATTACGGATTTTATGGGATTTAGTCCTTTAAGTCCATCCGCTTTGAAACATTCCAAACGAGCTACCATTATCTGTGGAAGTCCCGGTTCCGGTAAATCCACGTATGCGAAAGCATTGGCAAACGCCCAAGGTGCTGTCCTGTTGGATATCGACACCTGTTCTGAGCGTTTGGTTATGGCAGGGTTAAATATGGCGGGCTTGGATCCGATGGATCGAGATAGCCCCGAATTTAAAACAGCTTTCCGGGACGCTATTTATGAAACGATGTTTGATATCGCTTCAGAGAATATACCTCACTGCGATGTCGTATTGGTGGGACCTTTTACAAAGGAACTTCGCGTTGAAGACTGGCCAGAGCAATTGGTAGAGCGTCTAGAATCTAGAGTAAACATTGTCTATGTTTACTGTGAGCCGAAGGAACGGAAAGAACGGCTCAAGGCTAGGAAAAATCCTAGGGACGATGGAAAGTTCGAGAATTACGAGGCGTTCAATCAGTATTACGGTGACGAAGGCAAACCGTCCTTTGAACACGCATTTATCGACACTTCGCAGTTCAAAAACCACTTTTAGAGCGATTTTTGTCGTTTTCTGATCCAATCCATCCCTCTAGTGTAGTGAGTTTAAAGTTTTCGACATAATTGAGCTACTTTTCCAAGAATCTGATCTGCAGAAGCCGACCAAACGAATGGTTTTGGATTTTCATTGTGTTTATCGATGTAATCGTTGATCGCCTGTTTAAGTTCAGTAGTTGCCCGGAATGAACCTCGGCGGATGCGATCATTAGTGATTAAAGCGAAAAAGCGTTCTACTTGATTGAGCCAACTTGAATGCGTAGGAATGAAATGCAGATGCCAATGTGGGCGTTTATCCAACCATTGGTTGACCTCGACAGTTTTGTGAGTGGCGTAGTTATCCAAGATGATGTGGATATCCATTTCTTTGGGAACCTCTCTTTCGATTTGTCGTAGAAACGCGAGAAACTCACGACTACGGTGTTGCTGTTTCAAACTACTAATAATGCGTCCAGTTGCCACATCTAGTGCAGCGAACAAAGAAGTTGTGCCATGGCGGTAATAATCATGAGTTTGACGTTCACTAGCACCGCAGCGAAGCGGCAAGATTGGCTGACTGCGTTCGAGAGCTTGTATTTGACTTTTCTCATCAACACAAAATACCAATGCGTTATCAGGAGGACTCATGTACAGCCCCACAACATCATGAACCTTCTCTACAAAATAAGGATCTTTAGACAATGTGAAACTCTCACAGCGATGAGGTTGCAATTTGAAAGCACGCCAAATCTTACTCACTGTACTTTGAGATAAACCTGTATGTGCAGCCATTTTGCGAGTGCTCCAATGCGTGGATGCTTGCGGTTTTTCTTCTAATGTTAAACGCACTACTTCAGATATCTGCTGGTCACTCACAGTTGGGGGACGACCGCTACGAGGCAACTCACTCAAAGCTGCTATACCTCCCTGTGCGTAGCGTTTACGCCAATGACCCACTGTATGATTTTTCACTCCAAGTTGTTCAGCTATGGATTTATTACTCATATCATCGGCTGCTAATAACACGATTTTGGCGCGTTCAACTTCCTTGGCAGGCGCGTTCCGACGACGAGATAAACTTTCAAGATAATCACGATCTTGAGTGCTCAACTCTATTTTTGCTACCGGTCTTCCTCTTTTATTGCTCATTCATATATGCTAAATGAATTGCTAACAAGGTACAAGCATTTATGATGATTATTTTAAACTCACTACACTAGAGTGCCTCCAAAAAATACGAGCTAAGTTTTGTCGTACTAATATCAGTTTCTTAAAAACAAGGATATAGATAAGTTGTAATGGGTGTGCGACATTAGAGGTAGTTCGGAATAGCGACCGCCGTTGCTGTCCCACCACTCCATAATAACTTAACTGTACTCTACACCCCCTAAGTTGCTTTGTATCGAAAATCTGAAGGCGGAAGTGAGTATCAACTTAGAACCACTATTAACAAATGAATTCTGAAAGACAGAAACCCACGAATTGCTTGGGCATTTTTTGGCAGAAATACCTAACAGTAGGTCTGCTCAGCTTTGCAGCTGCATCGGTGATCTCCGCTCAAACTGACGATTATAATAATGATGATGAAGTTTATGAGTTGGAAGCGTTTGAAGTAACCGCAGGTTTTGCCGGTTCTTTAGCTGCTGCAGCAGAAGTGAAGAAGACCCAGCCAGTCATTGTTGAAATGATTGTTGCTGAAGATATTGGAAAGCTTCCTGACTCTAGTATTGCGGAATCTCTGGCCCGTTTGCCAGGTCTCACCACTCAGCGCATCAATTCTCGTGCTCAAGGGATCGTGATCCGTGGTCTTGAAGGTGATTTTAGCACTGGACTATTGAATGGCCGTCAACAAGTGAGCACCTCTGGTGGTCGTTCCGTTGAGTTTGACCAGTATCCGGCTGAATTGATGAGCGGTGTAACTGTTTATAAAACCACAACTCCTGGCCTCATTGGCCAAGGTCTTGCAGGTACCGTGAACATGATGACCGTTCGTCCGCTTTCTTTGGACAAGCGCATCTTGGCGACCAATGTCTTTTTTGAAAAGGCGAGTATGGGTAAACTTAACCCTGATTCTTCGGACTCAGGAATGAAATACTCTATCAACTATGCTGACCAATTCCTTGATGGAACACTTGGTGTTGCATTTGGTTATTCTCACACTGACCAAGCAGGCCAAGGCGAGCAATGGGAAGCATGGGGTTATCCTGAAACAGGTGATGGCGACTATGTCATTGGTGGTGCCAAGCCATTTGTTCGCTCCAGTGAACTCAAACGCAAAACTTACATGGGAGTGTTGGAATTCCGCCCAAACCGTTGGTTCCACACTACTTTTGATATGTTCATTTCTGATTTCGAAGAAACTCAGATCCTGCGTGGATTGGAGCTTCCGCTTCAATGGAGTTCCGCTCAATTGCAACCTGGCTACACTGTGAGTGATGGGTTAGTCACTACTGGTACTTTTGATAACGTTTTCGCTGTCATGCGGAACGATAATGTTTGGCGTGACGCTGATTTGAGCAACTTCGGTTGGAACATGAGACTTGGAGATGGATCTGGTTGGGTTTTCGAACTCGACTTGAGTAGCTCCAAAATGGAACGCCAGGACAATGTACTGGAAACGTATTCCGGTTCTGGACAAAACCAAGTGGGCAGACCTGATTCTTTGACATTCACCATGACAGATAAGGGTGTTCGTTTTTCAAATATCCTTAATTATGCTGACCCTAGCGTCATCAAACTTGCCAGCCCACAAGGTTGGGGAGGAGACCAGGTTCCTGGTGGACAAATGGGTTTCTTTAAAGGTCCCATCGCACAGGATGATCTCAAACAAATTCGTGCATCAGTCAAACATGATTACGATGGATTGTTTACTCAAGTTGAAGCAGGTCTTGCTCATACCCGTCGCAACAAATGGGAAATTGATGCAGGCCCTGGTGGGCTCGAAGGATTCTTCCTTGCGTTGCCCAATGGTGCTCAATCTGCGGAACTTCCCGCGTCGGTTGGACTTACTAAACTCGATTTCCTCGGATTTGGACCGATGTATAGTTATGACTCCCGCAAGCTCTGGGAAGATGGCTATTACGATCTGACTCCCAATTCGGATATTAGTAAGGCTGCAAACAACTTTGATGTAACAGAGAAAGTGACAACTTTCTATCTACAAGCGAATTTTGAAAAAGAAACTAATAGCGGAAAGCTCATCAGTGGTAACATTGGTGCGCAGGTTGTGAAATCTGACCAAAGTTCACAGGGTTATTCTGCGAATGGTACATCGTTGGTATTCGTTGATAATCAACATGATTACATCGATTTTGTTCCAAGTTTGAACATGATCTTTAACTTCAGTGATACCAAGAAATTGCGTTTCAGTGTGGCGCGGCAATTGGCTCGCCAGGAAATGGTAGATATGCGTGCGAACTCTAATTATAGTTTCAACGAATCTCTCTACCTCTCCACTGACCCACAGGAAAGCCCTTGGAGCGGATATGGTGGAAACACCGAAATCGAACCTTGGCGTTCCAATTCCTATGATCTAACTTACGAAAACTATTTCGAAGATGGTCGCGGATACTGGGCATTCAATGGTTTCCTTAAGGATCTTGTAAGCTATACTTACGACCAACAACTACTCTCTGATTTCACAGGATACGACACCAACTCGGATCTGACTCCTGCGATCTATCAAGGATATCGTTCCTCACCAGTCAATGGTGATGGTGGAAAGATCTGGGGCTTGGAAGCCACTCTGTCCATGCCAGGTGAAAAACTTTTCGATGCTCTTGAAGGGTTTGGTATCATTGTGGGTGCATCCATGACTGAAAGTGAGATCGAAACATCTCCAGGAAATACCCAGCAAATTCCGGGTCTGTCCAAATGGGTTGTGAACACCACTGTCTATTACGAAAAAGGTGGCTTCTCAGCGCGTCTTAGCAGTCGCTATCGTTCAGAATACCGTGGTGATATCTCCACTTTCGGACCGCGTGGTGAAAACTACCGCGAACTCCAGCCGGAAACCGTGGTTGATGCGCAGATCGGATATGCCTTTGCAGAAGGTAGCAAGATGGAAGGTCTTTCAGTGACACTGCAAGCCTACAACTTGACCGATGAGCCTCTCTTTGGTGTGGACAACGGTGATAGCCGCCTTGTTCGCAATTATCAGCTCTATGGTGCTCAATACTCCTTGGGTATCTCTTACAAATTCAAGTAAATCACAGACTTAGTTTTCAATTCTAAGAAAACTCATGCCTGAAACACAGCCACTGGATGATTCCAGTGGCTGTTTTTGTAAAAATCACTTCTGCAGAGTCTCTTTTTGTTAAGCCCGCAACATACCATGAAATCTATCCTTCGTATCATCCCCCTATTGAGTCTGTTTTTAACGACCATCGGACAGGCTTCCATTGATCGAGTCGAACCCAGCAATTGGTGGATCGGAATGAAAGAACCGGTTTTCCAGGTACTGCTGCATGGTGACAATATCTCCCGCGCCACGCCGAAAATCGTTGGATCTCAAGTTTCGCTCGAACGTATCGTAACGTTGGAAAGCCCGAACTATCTGTTTTTGTATTTAAAAGTTTCGGAGAGTGCTTCGCCGGGCAGTATTGAAATCCGCTTGAACTATGAAGATGAAACCCCATCGGATGTCGTTAATTTCCCGCTTCGAGTTAGGGATCCAGGGGCTTCTGAAGTGAAGGGGTTTGATAGTTCGGATGTGATGTATCTCTTGATGCCTGATCGTTTTGCCAATGGAGATTCGTCAAACGATAGCGTTGAAGGAATGCGGGAGACTGATGTCGATCGAACTGATCCTTACGGGAGACATGGAGGTGATTTGGCAGGAGTCATCGAACACTTGGACTATTTTCAACAGTTAGGTATCACGGCGCTTTGGTTGAATCCGGTTTTAGAAAACGACATGGAGAGTTCGTCCTATCACGGCTATGCGATCACCGATTTCTACAAAGTAGATCCACGATTTGGAACGTTGGAAGACTATAAAAAACTGGCCAAAGAGGCTCAGGCAAGGGGACTGAAGTTGGTCATGGATATGATCTTTAACCACTGTGGTTCTGAGCATTGGTGGATGGAAGATTTACCGGCTGCGAATTGGATCAACTACTCCGAAAACTATAAGGTTACGAACCATCGTCGCACGACCCATCAGGATCCATATGCCTCTCAAGCGGATAAGGAATTGATGACAAAAGGGTGGTTTGTTCCGACCATGCCAGATCTTAATTTACAACAGCCACAGCTTGCGGACTATATGATTCAAAACAGCCTCTGGTGGATCGAGACTTTGAGGCTAGGAGGCATTCGAATGGATACTTACCCCTACCCCGACAAGCATGCGATGTCGGCGTGGTGTAAACGTGTGATGCAAGAATATCCCCATTTTAATATCACAGGGGAAGAGTGGTCCGTGAATCCGTTGATTTTGGCTTATTGGCAAGAAGGGAAGGCGAATGCCGATGGATATGAGGGGCATCTCCCTTCATTGATTGATTTTCCGCTTCAGAATGCGATTAAGCAGGCCTTTCAGGAAGAGGAGGACTGGGGCAGTGGTTTGATCAAGGTTTACGAAACGCTGGGAGCAGATTTCAATTATCCGGCCCCGAACAATTTTGTGACTTTTCTGAGTAATCATGATACTCCCCGATATTTCATGGAAGTGGGCAGCGATGAAAATGCCTATCGCAATGCGTTTGCATTTCTCATCACCACTCGCGGCATTCCACAGTTGCTTTATGGAGATGAGATTTTGATGACCCATTATGAAAGCAATGGGCACGGGGACATTCGCAAAGATTTCCCCGGAGGATGGCAAGGCGACAGCGCCAATGTGTTCACGGAATACAATCTCTCTTCTCGCCAAGCACGCAACCTTGATTACACTCGAAAGTTGTTGAACTGGCGCAAAGACAAGCCCGTTGTTCACAATGGCAAACTACTGCATTTTGGTCCCGAGAATGGGTGTTATGTATATTTTCGCACAAACGATGAGGAAACGGTGATGGTGGTTTTAAACAAAAACGAAGCTTATTATTCTCTGTCTCTTGATCGATTCGCTGAGGTGCTTGCGGGTTATACCAGTGGATTTGATCTTGTGGCGGATGAAACGCTATCCCTCGATGGGAGCCTGATGTTGGCACCTCATCAGCCTGCCATTATTGAGCTTTCGAAATAGGGGTAATCGCAAGAATTAAATCACGTTTAAAGGCCAAGATGATGAAAACGAAATGCCTAATCTCACTTTTTGTTTTGGGTTGTTCCACTTTGACCTTCAATGTTGGGGTTGCCATGGATGATGCGTGTGAAAGGGATGGGCCTCCTGCCCAGGAGAAGTTGGTCATTTATCAAGTATTCACCCGACTTTTCGGAAATCAGCAGGAGCATTTTATACCGTGGGGAAGCATTGAAGAAAATGGTGTTGGGAAATTTGACGATTTCTCGGATGCCGCCTTGGAAGGAATCAAGGAACTTGGGACAACCCACATCTGGTATACAGGGGTTTTGCACCATGCAGTGATACGAGACTATACTCAGTTTGGAATTTCCAATGACGATCCCGATGTTGTGAAAGGCCGTGCTGGTTCTCCTTATGCCGTAAAAGATTACTATCAGGTGGATCCCGATTTGGCAGTTGATCCTGCCAACCGACTGGCAGAGTTTGATGCGCTGATCGAGCGTACTCATCGGCATGGAATGAAGGTGATCATTGATATTGTTCCCAATCATATCGCGCGGCGCTACGAGGGCTTGAACAACCCCGAGGGTGTCGAAGATTTTGGGTTCGGGGATGATGCATCGGTTGAGTATTCTAGGGATAACCATTTTTATTATCTTCCAGGTCGGGCATTTGAAGCGCCAGATCTTCCAGAAGCGATTCAAGCTTTGGGAGGAGCGGACCATCCATTAGCAGATGGGGAATTTGAAGAAACCCCCGCAAAATGGACGGGAAATGGTGCTCGAAAAGCAAAACCCGATGCTACTGATTGGTATGAAACGGTGAAAATCAATTATGGAGTGCGACCTGACGGGACGCATGATTTTCCTTCTTTACCTGAAGGGTTCGAGAAAGAAACATATTCAGCACACTTCAGGTTCTGGAAAGACAAGGAACTTCCCAGTTCCTGGTATCAATTTCGAGATATTGCATTGTTTTGGTTAGACCGGGGGGTTGATGGTTTCCGCTTTGATATGGCCGAGATGGTGCCTGTGGAGTTCTGGAGTTTCTTGAATTCCAGTATTAAGACTGCAAAACCAAACGCCTTTCTACTCGCAGAAGTTTATCAGCCAGCGCTCTTTCGAAGCTATATCCAGCTGGGGAAAATGGACTATCTTTATGATAAGGTAGATCTGTATGATTCTCTAAAGGCGATTTTGCGGGGCGACGTCGCACCAATGCGTATTGCTGAAGTCCAAGAACAGATTGCGGACATCGAACACCACATGCTGCATTTCTTGGAGAACCACGATGAGCAACGAATTGCTTCCCCGGATTTTGCGGGTGACCCCATCCGGGCGCTGCCATTGATGGTTCTTTCGGCAACCATTAGCAGCTCTCCAACCATGATCTATTTTGGACAGGAAGTGGGGGAAGATGGCAGTGAAGATGCCGGATTTGGAGATCCGACTCGCACGAGTTTGTTTGACTATATTGGAGTACCAGCTCATCAGCGCTGGATGAACCATGGTCTCTTTGACGGTGGCGCTTTGACTGACTCCGAAGCCAAACTCCGAAAATACTACGTTGATTTATTGAATTTGACCCGGAATGAACCGGCCTTCCGCGGAAAGTATTTTGAGATCCATCGGTTCAATGAATCTAAAAATTCAAATTACCCGGCAAAGGATGTATTTGCTTTTGTTAGGATCCAGGACACTCAAAGAGTGATCGTCGTCGTCAATTTCTCAGATGCGAATGAACAAGAGTTTGATCTCCATATTCCGAAAGAATTGTTATTGGGTGACAACAATGAGAAATCGCGCCCTCATTTGAGGACTCTATTTGGGCCCGACCGATGCGAATGGGAAGAAGGAGAGGGCGAAGTTGACTCGATTTCGATTCGATTAAACCCAAGTGAATCGATGATTCTCGAGCTTTATTCCGACAACCCCTAGTTATATTTCTGTGGAAATTTTCTGATTCTAATTGGCAGTCGGATTCGTGAGAATTCGGAGCAATCGACTGAAAACGTAAGCCTTAAATCTCTGATTTTCTTTAAATTCTGCTGTACAGGTTTTCGATTTCAGCAATACTCCTAAGTAGAACTAGCCCAGGATGCCTCGTCGGATCATGGATCTGGAATAAATGACGAGGAACAAAGCGATCACAAAAATGGCGATCGAAAAGATAACAGGACCGATGCCTCCCATGAGTTCATAACCATTGCTAAGCACGTAATTGTGGAGAGTGGTTACAAGCAGACCGACGAGTGAAACAGCAAAAAAGCTGAAAGCCAGTTTCTGTTTTAAGAGAAGAAGCAATGAACCGAAGGCTCCTCCAATGGTTGCAATTCCCCATGATATATTGACCCATGTTGGAAAATTATAGAAGTATTCGAGTTGTTCTTCCGTGAACGATTTCATGTAGGCTTCATTTTGGGTCATCGTCATTATGAAATCCATGGCGCCAACAGAATTCCAAAGAGTCGTGAGAATGGCCACGACCCAAAGATGCCAGGGCGTTTTGATACTTGGGGTATTTTGTGATGAAGACATGGGTGAAATTATTCACAATGGTATGTTCGTCAAATGCACTTTCCAATAACTGACTATTGGTCGGTTCGAATCGTCCCGTGATTTTTGTTTCAGTCGTCGAATCAGGAGGAACTTAAGCTTATGAGCAACGAATCAGCCGGTTTATTAACGCCAGCTGAAATCGCGTTCCTTCTTTTGAATATGTTTATTCAGGAATGATATCCGCCTGGATTTGCCAGAGCTTGGCATACTGACCTTTTTGACTGATCAGCTTGGTGTGGTTTCCTTGTTCAATGATTTCGCCCTTATCGAGACATACAATATTGTGAGCATGTCGGATGGTGGAAAGACGATGGGCGATGACTACTACGGTACGTCCTTTCATTAAAGTATCCAAGGCTTCCTGAATATACTTCTCAGTCTCGGTATCGACACTTGAAGTGGCTTCATCGAGTATTACCAAATGGGGGTTGCGCAGCATGATGCGAGCGATCGTCAGCCGCTGTTTTTCGCCCTGACTAAGGCGAACTCCTCTTTCGCCAATTAAGGTATCCATTCCCTCGGGTAGCCGTTGCACAAAGTCCCAGGCTCGAGCGGATTTGAGTGCTTCGATCATCTCATCCTCCGTGGCGGTTTCATTTGCCAATTGCATGTTGGTGCGAACGGAGCCATCAAAAAGAAAAGGTTCTTGTGCCACATAGCCGATATGGCTGCGGAGATCAGCGAGGTCATAATCCTTCACATCATGGCCATTGATTGTAACCCGACCACCGGTGACATCGTAGTAGCGCAGTAACAGATTAGCGACGGTGCTTTTGCCGGCTCCTGTGTGTCCTACTAACGCGGTCACTTCCCCGGGTTTAAGTGTCAGATTGAAATTCGTCAGTACCTCGGGGCGGTCTGGATAGGCAAATCCAACACTTTCATATCGAATATCTCCCAAAATATCTTCGAAGGGGATAGGATTTTTAGGGTTCTGGATATCAACCACGTGGTCCAATATTTCAAAAACCCTTTCCCCTGAGGCCTTGCCTGCAGCAAGCATGTGATTGATTTGATGCAATCGCCCCAGTGGATCATACAGCATTGTTGCGTAGGCAAAAAATGCGACAAATTCACCTGCTGAAATTGTTTTTTGAGAGAGGAGATAGCCTCCAAACCCGACGACTGATACGAGGCCAAGACTCGAAATAAAATTGGTCCCGGGATTGTAAATTGACCAGCGCCACATCACAACAAGGGTTCGTTCCCGAAGCTCATGGGCGATGTCGATGAAGCGTTTCGATTCGCGCTCCTGTAATGCAAATGACTGGATGATGCGATTGGCCTGGATGTCCTCAACCAGCATACTGTTCATTTCGCCAGAGGTCTCTCGAACTGCCCTGTGGTTTTTGCGAGTCGCTTTTGCGTGGAAGACTCCCATGAACAGAACGATGGGTAGCGGAAGGACCACGAGGGTGGCCAGGGAGGCATTCATGAGGAACAACATGGTAGTCACTCCTACGAGCATGAGGAGGGAAGTGCTACCTTGTTCGGTGCCATCTAGCAGTGCTCTTTCAACATTATTGACATCTTCAATCACCCGGGAGGCGATGTCGCCGCTTTTGCGTCTGTCGTAAAAGGAGATGGGAAGCTCCAATAGTTTAGCGTGGATTTCCTTGCGAATGTCGATGAGGACTCTTTGCTCGAGCAAATTGTTGATACGAATTCGAAGGAAATTCAGGAAATCTCTGCCAAGGTAACTGGCCAACATCAACAAGGCTGCTTGAATTGCGATATCAGTATTTGCCTCTTGTAAGAGGCGATCGACTGCAAACTGAATAACTTTTGGAACAAATAGTGCGAATGCTGTTGTTCCAAGCGCCAGGCTCAATGTGAGCGTGAACAACCCTTTGTAGCGCAGTAAGTATTTTGAGATTCGGTAAATTGGGTTCATAGTCGGACACTTCGAAATCAGCCCCGGTTAGTGGAAATAACAAGTCAAAAGCAAAAAAAGTGACCTATGGTGGTATGAATCTCCTCTGCTTTCTACTATTCTCAATCGTAGAAAACTACCGTATCGTGTCCTCGGTAGGTTCCGCGACTTTCAATAAAATGGCAGGATGGGTGGTCACAGGCGTCCACTTGGGATAGTTTTCGGTTGTGGCGGTTATTACAACTTCGCTAATTCCCTCCAACACAGTGGCTGGAATGGTGGCGGACAATGTGCGTTGCCCGGTTTCTAGTATGAGATCTGTATCAATGGGTGTAGTCGTCGTTTCGTCGTGGAATAGACCATATTGCCAACCTCTGGAACTCAGGGCTAAACGAAGTTGATCGCGTAACTGGGGTGTGTTTTCATCTAGGGAAGGAGGGGAGTTAAAATTGATCTCGAAGCGGAAACCGGTGCCGAGCATCAGTTCGGGTTTTGGGAAATTTGCATCAACGATTAGAGTCACTATGAGTTTTTCTCCATGTGTTGTTAGATTCACCTCCCTAATATCGAGATAACGACGGTTGGAGGCGCCCAGAAGGTTCCCTTTTTCATCTTGTGAATGAATTTCAATGTCATTTCCGATATTTGAGACCGCATCGACTGCTCCGAGGGCACAAAAAAACATTAACAATCCAGAGAGTAAGCATCTGTCCTTCAATCTCATCATAACCATCGACGGCTTTGTTTGAGGTATTGTTCATACTCCTCGCCAAATTTTTCAAGCAACAGTTTCTCTTCCTTTACTACAAATTGGGTATGAAGAATCCACCAAAAAACAGGGATCACTGCTAGCGAAAGCAGATTACCTAGAGTAAACATTAGCGACGCTTGTATCATTAACAGCCCCAAATACATGGGATTGCGGGTCAATCGGTAGAATCCTTTTTGCACCACTTGGGTTGTGGGAGAAAAGGGGATTATCCCGGTATGGGATTTTAGGAAAAGATAGACAGACACTGCACCCAAGGTAATACCGATGAAAAACAGAAAAATGGCTGGATACAGAAACCAGCGTGGGAATTCATATAAGTCGCAAGGAACCCATCTGAAAGACACCCCAATCGAAGTCGTAATGAGAAAATAGACTGGAGGGTGCAGATGCGGCATAGCTTGCTTTTGAGTGATATTGAGCAATCGCACAGAGTGTTAAAGCGTTTGTTGGGTGTGCGAAGCTTGCACAATACACAAAACCATCATCATGAAAATACAGAAAAACGTTTTCCCGTCACTGCTCGCGCTCTTTGCGAGTTTAACCATTTCTGCGAATACTTCAGGTGTTCCACAATCACCTTACGACATTGAGCCGCTATTTGAGGGATTGCCGGTTCCTGAAATCGTGGTACGAGACATGGAAGGAAACGAAGTGGATTTGTCGAAACAACTGCAATCCGGGTTAAGCATGGTTGTGTTCTATCGCGGTGGTTGGTGCCCTTACTGCAATACACATCTGGAAGAATTGCAGACCATTGATGCTGATCTAAAGGAACTGGGATATGATATTTTGGCGTTGAGCCCCGATAAACCTGAAGTGTTAAAAGCATTTATGGGAGATCATGATTTTAACTACACTGTCTATTCCGACAGTGCTCATGGTGCGGGCCTTGGGTTTGGTGTAGCCTATCATGTTGATGATAAAATGGATCGTATGCTCAAGGGTTATAAGATCGATCTGGAAAAGGCATCCGGTAACAACCATCGATATCTTCCGGTGCCAGCAGTATTTTTGGTTAAGGATGGTGTCGTCGAGTTTTCTTATTTGAATCCCGATTACAAGAAGCGCTTGAGCGGGGATGTGATTCTCGCTGCGGCAAAATTCGTCAAAAATAAAAAAAGTTGAAACTCTGAAATCAAACACGGAGTAACCTCGTTTTGTTAGGTAGATACAGTGTATATGTATCGGGGAGACTAATAGAAGATAGAAATAGTTGAGGCGGCGAGAGGAGGACTCGCCGCCTCGTTCTATGTACGGTTGAAATTCCGCAATTCTTGAGTATGTATGCTTCCACGACATCGAAGCATGTGATCCTTCAATTAGAAATACTTAACTTAACTTGATCTAGTATTAGAAAAAGTCTTTCATTTGCAGGGCAATCATGCTATCGAAGATGCAGGTTTAGGAATTCTTAGTTCAAGAGCTACAACGATTGGTCGATTGTCTTTGGGGAAAGGCGCCACGAGTTCGTGTTTGTGATTTGGATTTTTGCAAACACGACTTTGAATCAATTGTAGTAGATCTGATTGAGAGCGCTTGAATCTACAGTATTCACAATAATTGAGATTTTAACGTTCTAAGACTATGGCAATCGACCCAAAATTGATTGAAGAGCTTAACGTCAAACGCCAAGAGGCCTTTGATGGTGGGGGAAAAGAAAAATTAGCAAAGCGCAAGGCGAAGGGACTTCTTTCTGCCAGAGAGCGGTTGGACATTCTTTTTGATGAAGGTTCGTTCCAAGAGTTTGGAATGCATGCGCAGAGTAGTTGTAAGAATTTCGGGATGGGTGACAAGAAGATGCCCGGGGATGGAGTAGTTACCGGAATTGGATGTGTCAATGGCCGATTGGTCGCAGCCTATGCCCATGATTTTACCGTAAGTGGCGGTTCATTGGGTAGAATTCATGCGAAAAAAGTATGCACGCTCATGGATTACGCCATGAAGGCAGGACTTCCCATTCTTTGTATCAATGATTCTGGTGGAGCACGCATTCAGGAGGGGGTTGATTCCCTCTCCGGATATGGACAGATTTTCTTCCGAAACGTGCAGGCCTCTGGTCTCGTTCCGCAGATTGCGATCATCGCAGGATCTTGTGCTGGCGGAGCGGCTTATTCTCCGGCTCTTACAGATTTCCTTATCATGACGAAGAAAAACTCGGCCATGTTTATTTGTGGTCCGCAGGTGATTCGCAGTGCTACGGGTGAGGTTGCCGAGCTTGAACAATTTGCAACAGCCTCAGCCCACGCATCGGTGAGTGGAAATATTCACCTCATCGCAGAAGATGATGGCCATGCGGTCGAGCTATCGAAGACGCTACTATCTTATCTGCCACTCAATAATATGGATGAGCCTCCTCATCAGTTGACTGATCAGATTAGTTTTGAGGAAAAACCAGAGATCAATGAGCTCATCCCATCGGACCCTAAAATGGCCTTTGATGTGTTAAAAGTCATCGATGCGTTGGTGGACAACGGAAGTTTCTTTGAGATCATGAAAGATTTCGCCAAGAACATCGTGACCGGGTTTGCTCGGATCGATGGTGTTGTGGTTGGAATCGTTGCAAATCAGCCAAATTATAAAGCGGGTTGTCTGGATATTGATGCATCGGACAAGGGTGCAAGGTTTGTGCGAGTGTGTAATATCTATCACATTCCGATCGTGACTCTTGTGGATGTGCCTGGATTCTTCCCAGGGCTGGCTCAGGAACGTGGGGGTATTATCCGTCATGGAGCCAAAATGCTATTTGCATACGGAGCGGCGACGGTTCCAAAAGTCACCCTTATTATGCGCAAAGCCTACGGGGGTGCCTACCTTGCTATGTGTAGTTCGGATCTCGGAGCTGACCTCGTATATGCCTGGCCGAGCGCTGAAATTGCGGTGATGGGCGCTGATGGAGCGGTCAAAATTATTTTCGGAAAACAAATCAAAGAATCCGAAAATCCAAACGAATTGATGGCCACGCTCAATGGGCAATATCGCGAAGAGTTTGCCTCGCCCTACCAAGCCGCAGCAAATGGTTTGATTACAGATGTGATTGACCCGTCGACCACGAGGGGAACGATTTCACTTGGGTTGCGCAGTTTGCTCTCTAAGAGCGAAACACGGCCACCTAAGAAACACGGAAACATTCCACTTTAAAGGGAGAAACACTATGATGTTGATTGCATCGTTACAGGATTTGAGTGGTGCCTTAGTCCACTTGTCTGGGTTTCTTTTCGTTGTCTTTGTACTGTCTCTATTGTGGATAGTTATTGAAGTCATCGGAGCGATTTTTCGAAAGCAAGGCGCAGGAAAGTCAAAAGCAAAACCAATTGTTGTTGCCCCTGCTGTTGCTTCCCAAACCTCAAATGATGGCATCGCCGAAGAGGAATTGGTGGTCATTGCTTCTACTGTTGCGTTGCTATTGGGTCACCGGCCTCATCGCATGGTTTCCATTCGCACGAGCAGCTCTGGATGGAGTCAGGAAGGTCGTAGACAACACCTACAGTCTCATCGACCGCACAAATAATCCTTTACAAAAGAACACAGTAAAATTTTAGAAGAAAGTTTGATTCAATGAAAAAGAAATTACGTATTACGGTAAAAGGCCAAACCTACGATGTAGAAGCAGAAATCCTTGATGAAGGAGTGCCTGCAGCACCTCCCACTGCTAATGTGATGGCGGGGTCCGCGAGTGCAGATGCAACTCCTAGTGCACCAGCTCCTGCCGCTCCTAAGCCAAAGGCAGCTACCACTGCTTCAAGCACTCCAGGTGACGTAACGAGTCCTATTGCTGGTACGGTCGTCTCGATCGCCAAGCCAGTTGGAAGTGATGTTGCTGCAGGGGATGTGGTTGTGGTTTTGGAGGCAATGAAAATGAACACTGAAGTTTCCGCTGAAATTGCAGGTAAAGTGAGTACCGTTAACGTTACTCCGGGACAGACCATCGAGGAAGGAGATGTTCTGTTGACGATTGCCTAAGGCAGTCTCCAACTGAGAAATACAGACAATGGAACTCTTCTTTGAAACCCTGAAATCGGGCGGTTTCTCCATGCTCACCTGGCAGATGATGGTGATGTGGTTGGTAGTGATCGCACTGCTCTACCTGGGGATTGCCAAGAAATTTGAGCCGCTTTTACTGGTGCCCATCGCGATGGGGGCTTTACTCGCCAATTTGCCGATTGAGCACATCATACTGAAACATCCAGTCTATGATGATCTTGGGCATATGATCGAGGCTGGCGGTTTGTTTTATTACATTCAACAAGGGGTTAAACTGGAATTGTTTCCTCCCATTATTTTCTTGGGTGTGGGAGCATTGACAGATTTTGGCCCTTTGATTGCAAACCCTCGGACATTGCTTCTTGGAGCTGCGGCTCAATTTGGCATATTTGCAACCTTCTTGGGGGCGGTAGGGAGTGGGTTTTTCACATTAAATGAAGCAGCTGCTATTGGAATCATCGGTGGTGCGGATGGTCCAACTTCGATCTTTGTCGCAAACAAATTGGCTCCGGACCTTTTGGGGGCAATTGCGGTTGCGGCCTATTCATACATGGCGTTGGTTCCAGTGATCCAACCGCCAATCATGCGATTGTTGACCACTCAAAAGGAGCGAACGATTCGCATGAAGTCTTTGCGGAAAGTAAGTCGCTTGGAAAAGCTGATCTTCGCAGTATTGGTGATGGTCTTTTGTCTGGTGTTTGTTCCGGATGCAGCCCCTTTGATTTCAATGCTCTTCATTGGCAACATCATTCGTGAGAGTGGGGTGACCGAACGATTGGCGAAAGCTGCTCAGAATGAGATCATCAATATCGTGACTATATTTCTTGGGCTAACCGTAGGACTGAAGATGTCTTCAGAGAATTTCCTCGATGGCAGAACATTGATGATTCTGGCTCTTGGTATTCTCGCATTTTCAGTGGCAACTTCTTCGGGAGTGCTTATGGCAAAATTGATGAATTTGATATGGCGTAAGAATCCAATCAATCCACTGATTGGTTCCGCGGGTGTTTCTGCTGTTCCGATGGCGGCGCGGGTGAGTCACGTGGAAGGACAGAAGGCTGATAAGTCTAATTTCCTTCTGATGCACGCGATGGGACCCAATGTTGCGGGCGTGATCGGGAGTGCTTTGGCCGCTGGTTATTTCATCTCTATATTGGGATAGACTTCTTTTACAGCAGTAGACAGTGAAGTCTGTAGAATCATTTTAGATGAAAAAAGCCTCTCAGGTTAACCCGAGAGGCTTTTATTTTTTTAAAGATGTGACGCTGATTTTAGAGCATTTAAAATCCGCCAAACTTTCCAAGTAATACCCCGGCTGCAATGGCAGAACCAATCACACCCGCAACATTGGGCGCCATGGCGTGCATCAGTAGGAAGTTATTGGGATCTTCCTTATGACCGACATGTTGAACAACACGGGCGGAGTCGGGCACAGCGGATACGCCTGCTGCTCCAACGAGTGGATTGATTTTGTTATCCCCTCGAAGAAAAAGGTTCATGAATTTGGCAAATAATAACCCTCCGGCTGTGGCTACCATGAAAGAAAGTGCGCCCAGTGCAAAAATCTTCACCGAATCTATCGTCAGGAAGTATTTTGCCTGAGTCGATGCACCAACGCAGAATCCGAGAAGGATCGTCACAATATCAATCATTGCATTACGCGCCGTATTGGCCAGCCGTTCTGTTACGCAGCTTTCTTTTAGTAGATTTCCGAAACAGAGCATACCCACAAGTGGAATAGAGCCTGGAGCAATCAGGGCGCAGATAATGAAAGTCCCGATAGGGAAAAGGATTTTCTCCTTTTTGCTCACGACCCGAGGCGCTTTCATTCGCATTAACCGTTCCTTCTTGGTCGTCAGCAGCTTCATGATTGGCGGCTGGATGACTGGAACTAACGCCATGTAGGAATAGGCCGCAACCGCAATCGCACCTAGAAGATGAGGGGCTAACTGTGAAGATAGGAAAATGGCAGTAGGTCCATCTGCTCCACCGATGATGGCGGTCGATGCGGCTTCCTTTCCGGTGAATCCCAATGCTAAAGCACCGACTAGGGTCAAAAAGATTCCGACTTGTGCTGCCGCTCCCAACAGTACCAATTTGGGGTTGGATAGCATCGTTGAGAAATCTGTCATTGCGCCGATTCCAAGGAAGATGAGCGGAGGGTATACCCCTTTTCCAACGCCAAAGTAGAGTAAATTGATGACACTGCCATCATCCAGATACCCCAGACTCATTCCTGGAATCGATGGAATGATGTTCCCCACCAAAATTCCGAATCCGATAGGGACCAATAACAATGGTTCGTAGTCCTTCGCAATCGCCAGATAAATAAAGACAAATGCGATCAGGATCATGATCAGATTCTGCCAAGTAAGATTGGCAAAGCCTGTCGTATGGATAAATTCTATGAGTGTTTCCATGAGTTGATTGATTCTCGATGAATACGTCTTCGACCTTATCCAATCGTAGCGAGTTCTTCGCCTTGGCTAACCGCATCTCCCGCATTGACTGCAATGGAAAGGATTTTGCCATCAACGTGTGCGTTGATGACGTTTTCCATTTTCATAGCTTCCATTTTCAGCACAGGTGAACCCGCACGAATGTCGTCACCGACCTTCACAAACACCTCCATGATTGCTCCTGGAATGGGCGCGGTCACGGGAGAGCCATCACCACTGGGTGCAGCAGGTGCGGCCGAAGGTTTGGATGCCGCCTTTGGTGCTGCACGAGCAGGTGAGCTACCGTGGGTCGGTAATGCTCGGGGTGCCCCTTTGCCTATCAGATCATCTCCTGTGGATTTGACATCAATTTTGATGCTTTCTCCGTCGATTTCGAGTTCGGCAGAATCAAGCGAAAAGGATTTCACCTTGATTTTGTATTCCTTGCCCTTAATTGAAAGTTCGTAGGTTTTCATTGAATTATTTAATTTTGCGTGTTGCCAGGGTGCGCATTTTTCCGGCGACTCCCCATGCCTGGTGATTTTCATCCCGACGGATGGTAATCTTGGTATAGTCCGTCAACTGTTCGTATTCATGCTCTGCGGCGATCACATAGGCTATTGCCGCCTGGAGTTCAGGAGTGAGACCATCGGAGGCAGGTGCATCGACAGTCTTCTCGGCTGCTTTTGGCTTGGGAGCCTTTACCTTAGGTTTGCGTTCTCCCACGATTAAGGGGAGTAGCGATATGTAGCAAAAGGTAAGGCAGAGACCGACAAAAACAATGGCCATTCCGAATATCGAAATCTCGACTCCGCCGACATCTTTTACATTTTGCCACCCCGCCTTCGTCTCCTGAACCTCGGATGTTTGTACCGCCTGATTAGCATCGGCAACCTCGCTGGTAACGATTTCCCCTGCTTTCATTTCGGTTGTTGTAGTTGCCATGACTGATTACAGTGGGATGTTTCCGTGTTTTTTGGGTGGATTGCTATCCTGTTTCCCTTCAAGCATGCTAAGTGCCTTGCAGATCCGCAAACGAGTGCGGAGTGGGCGGATGATATCATCGATGTATCCGCGTTTGGCAGCTTCGTAAGGATTCGCAAAGTTCTCAGTATATTCTGCTACCTTTTCTGCGATGACTTTCGCTGCATTATCGCCAGCAGCTTTGATCTCCCGAGCTGCCAAAACCTCGGTGGCTCCCTTTGCCCCCATGACTGCAATTTCTGCGCAAGGCCATGCATAGTTGATGTCCCCTCGAAGATGCTTGGAACTCATCACACAGTAAGCACCCCCGTAGGATTTGCGGGTAGTAATGGTAACTTTTGGAATCGTTGCTTCAGCATAAGCATAAAGCAATTTTGCCCCGTTGCGAATAATTCCCCGATGTTCTTGGTGGGTTCCGGGCATGAAACCGGGAACGTCAACAAAGGTCACAACAGGGATATTGAAACAATCGCAAAAGCGTACAAAACGGGCGCCTTTGATGGAGGCGTCGTTGTCGAGCACTCCTGCGAGTACTTGAGGTTGGTTCGCAACGATTCCAACGGTGGTTCCGTTGTATCGACCAAACCCGATAATCAGGTTAGCTGCATAGTTGGGCTGAATTTCAAAAAAGTTACCATCGTCTACTGTGTTGACGATGACCTGCTTCATGTCATATGCGTGATTCGGGTTTTCAGGGATGATATCATTGAGTTCCTGAATTTCACGATCGCACGGATCTTCGGTTTCAACCTTTACTGAAGGCACGAGATTATTCTGCGGAAGGAAGGAGAACAAATCGCGCATCATTGCAATCGTTTCCTCTTCAGTAGCAGCAGAAAGGTGGGCAACACCACTCTTAACGGTGTGAATCGAAGCACCACCCAGACCTTCAACATCCACATCTTCATGGGTGACAGCTTTCACCACCTTGGGGCCAGTGAGAAACATGTAACTGTTTTTTTCCACCATTATAGTGAAATCTGTAAGGGCGGGAGAGTAGACTGCGCCCCCGGCACAAGGCCCAAAAATTCCGGAGATCTGTGGGATAACTCCGGATGCCATTACGTTTCGCTGAAAAATTTCGGTGTATCCAGCAAGACTCTCGATGCCTTCCTGAATACGGGCACCGCCCGAATCGTTGAGTCCAATCAGTGGTGCCCCGTTTTTGAGGGCCATATCCATGATTTTGCAGATTTTTTCTGCGAAGGTTTCTGAAAGCGATCCGCCAAAGACAGTGAAATCCTGAGAGAAGACGTAGACGAGTCTTCCTTCGATGGTTCCATATCCGGTGATCACCCCATCACCAGGGAATTGCTTTGAAGCCATTCCAAAGTTTTGGCAGCGATGCTCTTTGAGCATATCAAACTCCTCGAACGAGCCCTCGTCCAAAAGCAGTTGAATTCGCTCTCGGGCAGTATATCTGCCTTTCGCGTGTTGTTTAGCGATTCGGTCCTCGCCTCCTCCCAAGCGGGCTTGGCGCCGCTTGTTCATGAGGACCTTAATCTTATCGTCCATGTGACTCATTATTGGTCTTGGTTTTTGGGATGTGATGTTACAAACAGTAAGAAAACAAAAGAATACTGCTACTGGGATAATCGGATGTGTCTCAGAATAAATATCTGAGAATAAAATCTTTTGAACACCATGGATCAGGCATTGTAGTAAACCTGATACATTGTTCTACGACCGAGCAATTGGTCGATTCTGTCTTGAATGGCCATTCGAGTCTCATTGTTGACCCATTCGTCCCAGTTGGACTCGTTGTTCCAGGTACTAATGACGAT
The DNA here is from genome assembly GCA_963676215.2 of Opitutales bacterium. Lineage (GTDB taxonomy): Bacteria > Verrucomicrobiota > Verrucomicrobiia > Opitutales > JAFGAQ01 > JAKSBQ01. The sequence continues at coordinate 273,024 of CAXXVT010000002.1, forward strand.
GAATTCTTCGGGATCATCGGCGTTCATTAGAGTTTCTCCGGAAACATATCCTCTTTGAGCGAGCGCAAGCGCACGCATTTCCAGGAGTAGGGGTTTGAGTTCGTTGGCTTTTTCAGCAGGAACTCGGCGATACAATATTACTTTGATTGCCATAACAGAATGAAGCTGGGGTTGTATTAGAGCGGAAGTTTTTAAGCGATGCTCAGTTTTAGTAAAACTAATACAACCCAGTGCTCAATCTTAATTTTAATGAATTGAGTCAATTTGGTAACATTGATTGACCAAGACAGCTCTCGCCAATCCATCATTGGGATTCAGATACGGCAATCGCAGCGGAGAGCATTGAAGGATCCTTCGGGACCCAAAGTGCTTCGTGGATCGTGCCCATTCCACCGTTTCCAATGGATTCAAGTGTTTCCCAACCGAATCCTTCGTTGAATTGGAACCAACCGACGAGCCCTCCACGTTCGGATTCGTCGATAAATAGATCGTAGTTGGAAACTTGAGTTGGAGTCAGAACCTTATTCCAAATTCTTTCCCAGTCGATGATACCGTCGAATCCACGGGTCCCTGCGGCATTTTCACCAATGTAAAGTTCCGCTTCTTTTGTAGCGATCGGGCCGATGAAAGGTGTCAAAACGTTTCCCTCATCGTCAGTGAAATCAAAATGGGTTTTCACTTGCTGACCATCTATATAAAACTTGACGGAGCTTCCGTCATAAGTGACGGCCACCTTGTACCAGCGGTTGAGTTGAATGGTGTTTTCCGCGGTGTTGGCAACTGCGGTTGCCCCGCTAGGAAGTTCGATAGCAAACACCATGCTATGGTCAGGATATTTGGTATGCTCTTCTCCATTGACCAAAAGACTATAGGTGTCGCGATCGATAATGCGTCCAAATCCCACATTTCCGTTTTCTCCATAGGATCTTAGGTAAAAAGACGCTTCGATGGTGATGGTGGTGGAAATATTGAACGCGTCGTTGTGCTCGAATTTCACGTAATCATTAACCCCGTCAAAGAGCATAGCAAAATCGGGATCCCCCGATGTGAAAACTCTGATTTTTCCAGATTTCTCTCCATGATTGTTGTCGGTAATGGTGTAGGAGAAATCTTCGAAACCAATGAAGCCGGAATCGGGAGAATATCTCACCCCATCTTCCTCGATGGCGGTTGTGCCATTTTCGGGTGTTTCAACTGAAACCAAGGCGATTGCATCTTCTGATCGGTCAAAGTCGTTGAGTAAAACCGGAATAGAGACGGTTCCCGATTCGACGACTACGGCCTGATCCGAAATCGCAACGGGCCCAGGGTGGGTGATATTAACCAGCGTGTCAGAAGAACCTCCTTTTCCGTCTGAGAGAGTGTATCCAAATTGATCAATGCCCAGGAAGGACTCTTCGTCAGGGGTGTAGACCAAATTTTCGTTCTCATCGATTTCCAACTCTCCAAATTCGGGCTGATAGAGAGAAACAATAAAAAGTGAATCACCGTCGGGTTCTGAATCATTCGAGAGCACGGGCAAAGTAGCCGGGAATTCGGTGGTCACATATTGATCAGCTGCCGCGATGGGATCGAGATTTCTTTCATCGTCAAGCTCGCTGCCATAAACGCGCAAACTCCAGCGAGTCAGAGAACCAAATCCTTCATCCCCTAAGTCTTCAATTCTTAAGGTCCATGTCCCTTGGGAGGATTCGTCCCAGAATTGTACGGAGCTGTAGTTCCATGATGTATAGTTCCCTATGGCATCGGTATGGGGTTCAGCTAAAAGACTTTCTGTTCCGCTGGGAGAAATGAGAGTTATTCTAAGATCACCCCAATTTGTGTGGTTAATGGTGGGGGTGGCAACTACGTGTTCGATCCGCATGTCTTTGCTTAGGGTAACCGATGTTTCCATGGGTGTTCCATTGATGGGTATGCTTTGATTGGGTGATCGGGAAATGGTCGAAGATATCTCGGGCCCCACATTTTCCCAGGCCAATGCGGCCTGGATGGCCGCTGATGAGTCCACTCTTCCGAACCCATATTTGTCATTAAAAGGCAGTCCCGCAGCATTCAACTTCCATCCCTCATCTTCGCTGTCCACTTTGATCGCGGTTTTGGCGAGCACGTGTTGCACATCTCTCCATGTGAGCAATGGATTTGCCTGTAACATCAGGGCGACTACTCCCGATACCATGGGTGCCGCAGCCGAAGTGCCGCTAAAGCCGGAGGTGTAATCTTCGGTGGTATTGTAACCATTGATACCTGTCCGGTCAGTTGTGTAGATACCCAGTGATTGGCCTCCGCTGGGAGCGCTCACTAGTAATGGAGCCCCCGGTTCACTGTAGCTCGCGTGTTTTCCTCCATTTCCAATGGCAGCTACCGCGATGGTATGGCGGTTATTCGCCCACGAGTTGTAATTCACATTGGAGCCTGCTTCAGCATCGTTGCCGCCAGAAAACACATAGATACTGCCCAGGCCTCCGCGGCCGTCTTCGACCCCTTCGGCTATGGCCATGCGGCCCAGAGTGCTGGATCCTGTCATGCCTACGAGATTTTCATCAGGGTCGCCTACTACAGGACCCCAAGAGTTGTTGTAGATCGACACCATGCGATTGAGATGACTGAGCACCTCGGCGGATTCTGCATCAGAATGACTCACTCCAATGTAACGGATGGGAATCAGATGGGCTCCATAGGCGATTCCAACTGCACCGATGTCATTGTCATCAGCGGCAATAATACCAGCGACTGCAGTCCCGTGGCTTCTGTCGGTATCTGAGTCGTCAAGTGTCGTTCTGGTCCCAATCTTATCGAGTGCAAGATCCTGGCGAATATTTGCCTCCAGATCGGGGTGATCCATTTCGACTCCCGTATCGATGACGACGATAAGGTTTCCTGTTCCATCGAGTCCCCAATCCCAGGTGGGAAGGAGGTTTAGATCTTCTCCTTTTTTACCGTTTTTGAGGCCTGCGTTGGTTATGTGCCACGCTTGACCAAAAGAAGGATCGTCGGTGGGAGTTCCGATAATTGCCTTCGATTTTTGATATTGATCCCGTATTTCCCGCTCAAACCATAGGACTCCATCTTGTTTTTCGAGGAGAGCATCGATTTCTGTGGCACTGAGTTCAGATTGAGAAAAATCGATTTTGTAAAATCCCTTCAGCGATCCGAGAGGACCTCGATCATTGGCCTTCCACTCCATGAGGGTACTGTTGGAGATTGGGGCGTTCGCTGTTTTAACGATCCAAGTGTCAGTCAGTTGAGATTGATCTGTCTCTGCCGATGCAAAAAGGGCAGCGATTCCCACGCAGCAGGCTAAAGGCAACCCGCGGGGGTTTTTAAAGCACATCATCATGATTTTATTATGTTAGTGACTTTTACACCGACTTCAAGCGTGTGGATTCGTTCAAAATGCCCTCATTCAGGTAATTTGAGTCTGCATTGTACACAAGAAAGACCCGGATGATCCGGGTCTTTCTAAAGGAAAGTAACTTCCTGAATGATCAGATGAAAAATTTGACGACAAAAAGAACCGACACCCCATACATGAGTGGGGTCACTTCTTTGTGTTTTCCGGTGAGCACTTTCAGGATCACATAGGAGAGCATTCCAAAGACAATTCCCTCTGCAATTGAGAAGGTTAGTGGCATCATCACAATCGTGAGGAATACTGGAACCGCATCGGTGAAATCATCCAAATTCACATTTCGAATCGGTGTCATCATCATCGCTCCAACTAGTACCAGTGCAGATGCCGTAGCGGCTGCGGGAATCATGAGGAAAAAGGGCGATAGAAATAGCGCGATAATGAAGAATACTGCGGTTGTCAAAGCGGTCAGGCCTGTTCTTCCGCCTTCAGTAACACCAGAAGCGCTTTCAACATAAGTTGTTACGGTGGATGTGCCTACCATTGCTCCAAACGTGGTACCAATAGCATCGGCAAATAATGCTTGTTTGGCGTTCGGAACCTTTCCATCCTTGTCGAGCATTTCTGCTTTGGATGACACTCCAATGAGGGTTCCAATGGTATCAAACATATCCACAAACAGGAAAGTGAAGAGCACGACTGCCATATCTGTCGTGAGAATCTCCTTCCACTCGAATTTGAAGAAAATGGGTGCTAAAGATGGGGGGCTAAAGTCGAAACTTGAAGGGAGTTGAGTGACGCCAAGAGGGATGCCTATGACGGTTCCAACTGCGATTCCGATGAGTAGTGCCCCACGGATTTTGAGTGCAAGCAGTGCTCCAGCCACGAGAATGATTACCAGGGCAAGCATAGGCGCCGGATTGGCGGCAAGATTACTCACATCTCCGAGGGCCACAAACGTTGCCTGATCGGGAACGATAATACCCGCATTTTTGAGACCGATGAAAGCAATAAATATCCCGATACCAACAGAAATGGAGTGTTTTATGTTCAGTGGAATCGAATTGATGATCATTTCTCGGATATTGAAACCCGTGAGAATGATAAAAATGATCCCTTCCAAAAACACTGCCGTGAGGGCAAATTGCCAGGAATGACCCATGCCGAGACAGACTGAAAATGCGAAAAAAGCATTGAGTCCCATCCCAGGTGCCAACGCAAACGGAAGGTTCGCCCAGAGTGCCATTACCGCGGTTGCCACTGCTGCTGATAGAGCAGTAGCGGTGAAGACCGCTCCCTTGTCCATCCCCGCGGCGCTCAGAATATCTGGATTCACAGCCAGAATGTAGGCCATGGTGAGGAAAGTGGTAATACCTGCGAGGACTTCAGTGCGGACGGAGGTTCCGTTTTTTGAGAGTTTAAAAAGTTTTTCTAACATAGAATTCCTTTCTTAAGGGTTAGGTTCTGGGAAACATCCTAGAACGTCCATTTAACCGCGAGTGTTGGACGAATCTCAAATCCCTCGACTCCACCAAAGTTGTTGGAAAATTCCACTTCGCTACCGACGGAAAAATGATCATTCACGTTATACCAAAGTTGAGGTTCGGCGAGAAAGACGTAGCCCTTTCCAAAGAAAAGATCTTCTTTCCAGAAATCGGCAAATCCGCTGAAGGTCATCTTGCCGTTCATGAAATTGATGAACCAGACTGCGGTGATTTGGTAATTATTGGGTTTGTCTGTTGGAGTTTGGGTGATGTGTTTATACATCAATTGTAGGCTGAATCCCTTGTTGAAGTCTTCAGATAACCAGTTGTAGGCGATACCGGCTAGATAAGCATTTCCAAAAGAGAATTCATTGGTGAGGCCACCATCATACTCGAGATGAGCAGCGAATCCGGAGTCTCCAATGTTGAATTCGCGTGCAAATTCACCGTAGGCTGATTTGACCTCAGCGTCGTAGTCAAAGTCGATAAATATGAAGTTGCTGCCCCACTCATCGGGTTTAAACATTTCAAACGTCGAAGTCGGGTGCTCCCTGTCGAAGTCGTAGTGTAGTTGGAGATTTTGAGCAGATAGCACTGAAACGGCTGTTACTGCTAGCATGGCGAAAACCTGTTTTTTCATAGGGTCGATAGTATGGATTCGGTGATTTAGATTACCCGCCTTGGTGCTCGTTCCTTCTCGAAAACGGACCAGGATAAAATGGGTCGTGTTCGGAGAAATCGATTAATCAAATTTGCTCTCAAAAACAATGCTTAAAATAAGCTTTTCTTATTTTGGGTGTTAGGGTAAAGCTCTCGATGAGCCTAATCGTAATATTCTGCTACTATCATGAGTGATACAAGTTACCGCTTCCAACTGAAGGACAGTGTCATTGGACTTCAGTTTCTCCTTGTGGCTTTCGGAGCCCTTGTCTTAGTCCCTATTCTGACCGGATTAAATCCTAATGTGGCCTTGTTCACTGCTGGATTGGGAACGCTGTTATTCCAATTGGTTAATCGGAAAAAAGTGCCGCCTATTTTCTTGGCATCCTCTTTCGCGTTCATTGCACCTATCATTTATGGTGTGCAAACGTGGGGTATTGCTGGAACGATGTCTGGATTGATGGCTGCGGGTCTTTTTTATGTTCTCCTTAGTTTTATCATCCGGTGGAGGGGTTCAAAATTCCTGCATTATCTGTTGCCTCCAATTGTGGTAGGACCTGTGATTATGACAATTGGACTCATTTTGTCTCCGGTTGCAGTCAACATGGCGATGGGGAAAACCAGTGACGGCTCAGTCGTGTTAGTGCCCTTCAATCAAGCTATCATCGTTTCACTGTTATCATTAGCAACGACAATACTGGTTTCGCTTCTGGGAAAAGGGATTTTTAAACTTTTGCCTATCCTTGCGGGTATCATTGTCGGTTATATTACTTCGTTGATTATGGGAATCGTCGATCTTTCGACGATTGCAAATGCAGCGTGGATTTCCGTTCCAGAATTTGTTGCACCCAAATTCAATTTGGAAGCGATCCTATTCATTCTCCCGATAGCGATTGCTCCTGCGGTCGAACACATTGGGGATATACTCGCGATCAGCAATGTAACCAAACACGACTACCTCAAAAAACCTGGTCTTAAGAATACTCTACTGGGGGACGGGCTGGCCACTTCGGCTGCTGCTTGTTTTGGCGGACCGCCAAATACGACTTATTCTGAGGTGACCGGTGCTGTTACGGTAACCAAAGCGTTCAATCCTGCCATCATGACCTGGGCATCCATTTTCGCGATACTATTGGCATTTGTTGGTAAGCTTGGAGGACTCATGGCGACGATTCCAGTCCCTGTAATGGGAGGTATCATGCTGTTATTATTTGGGATTATCGCTTCGATTGGAATGGAGACCTTGATTCGGGAAAAAACAGACCTTGGGGATACTCGAAGTATGATCATCGTCTCTATGATTCTTGTATTTGCGATCGGTGGAATGACTTTCAAATTTGGAGGTGTTGCCTTTAGCGGTATCGGCCTCGGCGCGATTGTGGGAATTCTGCTCAACTTGATTCTCCCGCGTGAGAAATCGAAAGTGGAGGCAGAAGCAGATACCAAAGCAAAATCAGATTAACATCGATTGTTTTGATTTCTTTTCAAAAGGGTGCGGTTAAGCACCCTTTTTTTGTCATTGGGAACTCCTTGAGTTTGCTCGTTTGAATTCAACGAATGTTGTTTTTATCCCCACCCGTTGTATCTTTCAACGCTTCATACGGCATGGGTTGAACCATGTCATGCGTTTTGTTGTCACGACTGAAGTCATAACCTCCGTGCGGTGGGGTAACTCAAATTCCGTATACCCAATTGTGTTAAAGAGGGATCGATAAAGTGAATCGTGCGCCATCACCTAGTTGAGAGTCGACACCAATTTCGATGCCGATGCGGTCGCAGGTTTTTTTGACGAGATAGAGGCCTAAGCCAGTGCTACTTTCCCCAGCTGTAGGACGAGCGGAGAGTCTTTCGAATTTTTGAAAAAGTTTGGATTGGTCTTCATCACTAATTCCGGGACCAGAGTCGATGAAATCGATATGAACTTTTTGATCATCCTTTGTTTGAGAACGAAGAACAACGGTTCCGCCCCGAGGAGTATACTTTATTGCATTACTGAGTAGATTGTTGAGGCAGATACTTAGCCAATCTGGATGGGTGTTGAGGGTCAAATCGTGCGAATGCAGTATTTCGGGATTCATTGTGATATGTTTGCTCTGTGCATCCTTCTTAAAAATATCGATGGATTTTTGGATCAGCGTCTGCAAATTAACGTTAATGGGTGTTTCATTTGAATGTCCCGCTTCGAGCTGACTTGCGCTTAATAGGTTTTGAATAAGAGTATTCATCTGTTGTCCGCTCGTTTGCAGATCAGATATGAATTCTTTCCATTCGAAATTGTCCGGGTCAGATTCCGCTAGATCAGCCAGACCCAGCATGCCATTCAGTGGATTTCGGAGATCATGAGCGACCAGACTAATGATTTCGTCTTTTTCGTGGAGTAGCTCCGATAATTGGAGATTTGCTTCTTCGAGGTTGTTCGAAGATGTTTCCAGCGCTGACTGTTGTCTGGAGTTACGTTCGAGAAGTTGTTTTAGCTCATCATTTCGATTTTCAAGGCGTTGGCTGTATCGTTTGATCGTTGCGACGGAAATGCCTGCAACGACAATTGTGATAAGTAATGCCAGGAGAATGTTGTCTCTCAGTTGTCTGCGCAGTGGTGCCATCATAGCATCTTCAGCCTGTTCTACGATGAGGAACCATCCCAGTTCTGCTACATATCTGCAGTTTAGAAACCGCGTCTCTCTATCTTTTACATAGCGGACTTTGTGTACGGCTCCGCTAAGGAGAGACTCCGTTTTTTCCGAGAGTCCTGGGATGTCGGTGAGATTGCCATAGGAGTTCATTTCGCCATTCGCGGTCATCAGAATGATCTCACCGTTTTCTTTTGCGAAATAGATCTGTCTATTGTAACGGGTCTCATAGTCACTGATGAGTTCATTGACGCGAGTGACGGTAAGTCCAACTCCCGTCGCCCCAATGAAATTTCCATAAAAATCAAAAACTCTATAGTTGATGAATATTGTCATGGCATCCTTGTTCGCGAGATCGGGATCGACATTGATCTCGTAAAGTTCAGACATCTGTTTAACGCGGAAATACCACTGATCTCTAGGGTCGTCGTTATCAATACTTTTGAGAACACCATCGGCGTGGTAATAATTGTGCGTTTTATCTGATACAAAAAAACTGGTGACGGTACCATATTTGAATTTGATTTCGTGCAGAAATTTAACCATTTGGTTGGGATCTTTTTCGCCTTCTACAACCCAGTCTCGCAAGAAAGTATCTTGTGCCATGAGTGAGGAAATGAAGATAGGACGCAGTAAATCCCGCTGAATCTCTGAATAGATGTTGTCGGAGGTTAAGGGGAGAGAACTTTCGATTATCGTTTTTCTGATGTTATTGCGACTCACGAGGTAGTTACTGATGCTATTGACCAAAAAACCAGCTAACAGAAGAAGGCAAATCATCCATGCCCAACGAAATTTTTTTACAGAATTCATACGTGTCGAATCAACCAATCGGATGACTTGACCATAAGTGGAGAAAATGGGTAACCAAGAAGGATTTGTTCTTGGTGCTAGAAGCTTTGCTTATGGTCTTCTCGAGCAAATGAAGTATTACGCATTCGTGCTTTCATTTTGCCTTTCCAGTAAATCGAGGAAATTCTTTAAATTTCGAATTCGCTCAAAAAATGGTCGGGACGACTGGATTTGAACCAGCGGCCCCTACTCCCCCAGAGTAGTGCGCTACCAGGCTGCGCCACGTCCCGACTCTACGACCTCGTTTGATCGTGAAGTTTTATGAGTAACGAAACTAAAACTGACATCAAGCTTATTCTTGTTGAAGACGTGGAATATTGACAATTGGAAGGATTAAAAAAGTAGTGTGTTTATCGGAATACCGATCATTTTGGTCCATGATCATCTCTTTCCGTTGCGACATTCAAAAAAAGCGAATTTTGCCTAAAAAATCGTTTAGTTTACCAAATTTTGACCGATTAGGTTAATGCAACTTAGTTGCAATTGCTTACTTGCTCGCTCCGCTTCAGCGATTTCCGCCAATCGCTGTCATTTCATCAAAAGTTTGGTCCAGTTTTTATGCTCACGACTCGTATCAGTCCAATTATGGCCAAAAAGCATAAAGGTGTTTTTTGGGCTTGCGGTGGGGTTGCCGCGATTTTGTTTCTGATGGTCATCTATTCGTTGCAAATAGGAGCTGAAGTTGCGGGGCAGTATGCGATTCTAGCGGACGCGGCGAAAGAAATGCGGTATGAGGCAACCCATGCAAATCTCCTGTTGGAGCGTGAGCGTATCGGAGAGCATTTGGATACCGTCGCAGAATTAGATCAGTCTCGAAGGAGGGCCGAGCATTTGAACCAAGTTCTGCTTCAGGGTGGAGTATATCAAGGCATAAAAGTACCTAGCTTTGATGATTCACAACTTATGGGTTGTTTGCATGACGTTCGAAATCAACAGCTCGAGTTTTATGACCTTTTGGAGGATTACGGGGCTTGTGTTTCGAATGTGGATGGAAATGGAGAAGTGAGGCAATTTGCAGTGATGTCTTCCTTTCAATATGATCATTTAACTTGTAATTCCCCGTGGCTTGCCACGTGGGGCTGACTAAGGGAAAGTTTGAAAACCGTAGGTTTTCATTCAGATTGAGAATGTGGAATTGGTTCGAAGCAATCATTGTGTTTATAACACGCATTACCATCTGGTATTTCCTGTGAAATACCGGAAATCACTTTTGAAGGCGAAGATAAGTAAAGAAATCGCGGAAATCGCTTCAGAAATTAGCGAACGTTATGAGATCAGCTTTGAGAGATTGGGCTGTGATCTAAATCATATTCATGTGTTGTGCTCATTTCATCCCAAATACAGCATAGGGGAAACGGTTCGAAAGTTTAAGAGTTTGACAGCGAGGGAGTTGTTCAGGCGAATGCCCGAATTGAAGAAAGAACTATGGGGTGGAGAGTTTTGGAGTGACGGATATTATGCTTGTACGGTTGGAGAAGGTGGAAATTGGAGCGTGGTTGAGCAATATGTAAGAAATCAGGGCGTTGAACCTTCTAAAGTGCAACTTACTTTGTGGTGAATATCTAATTCAAGATACCCCGTGGCTTGCCACGGGGAGTGTCATTGGCAAGCATGATCGCGGTCGAAGAAAGATTAGAGCAGGTCATTGGTGCCCGGCTATATCAATTTCGTTTCGCTCAATTTGTTCTCATCGGAGTGACATTGTTGTGCATTGTCGGAGCGGGTTGGATTTTGTGGGGTTTTATTGGAAGACTTGAGAAGCAAAATACTCAATTGTCCGAAACTGAGAATCGTTCCCGCCTTCTTTTGGAAAACGCCCGGGATATGGTTTTACTTGTCGATGTGCTTACGAAAGAAATTGTTGATGTAAATGCGGAGGCTTGTTCTGTATTGGGTTACGACAAAAAGTCCTTGATCGAAAAGACTATCACCTTGTTGGAGCCCAATGGGAAACTGGAGAAAATCGATGCCAGAAGTTTCACTAGTGAATTCAAGGAAAAGCATTTGGTGGACGCCATTTTTGCGGATCAGGCGGGGCATCGTTTCCCTGTTGAAGTTAATCTTGGTTTTCTACGCATTAACAACCGCGTTTATTGGTTGGGTGTTGTGAGAGATGTTTCGGGACGCAAACAGATGGAACAAGAGTTGGTGAAAGCCAAACAATTGGCTGAAGCCGCCAGTCGCACCAAAACTCAGTTTTTAGACAACATGAGTCACGAGGTAAGAACGCCTATCAACGGCATTATGGGAACCCTGCAGTTGTTGCAGGATACCGAGCTCAGCGATGAACAGAAAGAATATGTTGATTTGGGCATGCAATCCTGCGACTCGCTGGGGTCTCTTGTAAGTAATATCCTCGATCTTTCTAGTGTTGATTCGAACAAACTCCGAATCTCCAGAGATTCGTTTGTTTTTGAGGATTTGATTTGGAGTATTGAGGAAAAATTTGCGCATGAACTAGCTGTGAAGAACCTCTTCTGCGAAGTGAGTCTATTGGATGACATTCCAAAGGAATTAGTGGGAGATCCAAAGGCGATTCACCAAGTCCTGACGGGTTTGATTGGCAATGCTGTCAAATTCACTGAAAAAGGCGGAATTCGAGTCTCTGTGAGGCGAATCGACGATGGACGAAGTCAAAAAGTCAATTTTGCCAGAATTAGAATCGAAGTCGCAGACACCGGACCCGGTATTTCTGAGGACCAACTAAAAACCATCTTTAAACCGTTTCAACAAATCGACAGCTCTTATACTCGAAAATATCAAGGAGCTGGGCTTGGGCTAGCCGTCGTAGAGAAGTTGGTGAAAAAAATGCATGGAAATGTGTTCGTGAACAGCAAAGTCGATCTTGGAAGTAATTTCATTGTAGAACTTCCTCTCGAAATCGGGGAATCTTGTCGGGAGGATATTTCTTCAGAAGAAACTGCTTCGAATCCACAGACGATGGGTAAAACGGCTTTGGTGGTCGAACAAGATGAAGCCACTCGCTTTGGCCTAGAGGACATCCTAGATCGGTTGGGAATTCAATGTGCATTCGCAGGTTCCAGTGATGAAGCAAAGGAATTATTACGATCCGAGTCCTTTGATTTTGCTCTAATGGACACCGCAAATTCGCCCGAAAATAAATTGGATTTGCCAGTGCTTACATTTCCAGGATTGAAGGATAACGGGAGAGATGGAGATAGGCCAATCGGCGAAGTTCTCACCCCAGTGACAGGCGATGATAGAATGATGAATTTGAGGGAACGCATTGTTAAAATGTTTAACGCTTGATCCCTTGGTCATCCCGCGATTTTCAAATGAGTCGTGATTTCTGGTAAAATCAAACAATTTGGAGTTTGCGGAAGTTGTTTGATTTCCCAAGTTTTACAAAGGCAGCGTTGGCTTGAATAAAATGATAGTTATTCGGCCTCTAAATCGTCAATAAATGAACGAACCACAGTTATTCCTATTTTGAAACCGATTCCAGACAGTTCCCTTCCTACGATAGCCATACTCGCGCCTGGACTTCTTGGGGCTTCTCTTGCCGCGGCTTCGAGAGCTAGGGGTATTGTGGGTTCTATTCACATCTGGGCGCGGCGGGAAGAAACGCGCCTCCAATGCGCTTCGAAGGAATGGTGTGACCAGTGTTTTGAATCCATCGAAGAGGCTGTCAAAGCCGCCGACATTATTTGGATTTGTGCCCCCGTAGGAAGTATCGCCCAATTGGTAGGAAGAATCGCCCCTCACCTGAAACCGATGGCGATTGTTTCAGATGTAGGTAGCACAAAAAGTAAGTTGGTTGCTCAATGTGAAAAAGCATTGGGAGATTATGGTAGATTTGTGGGCTCTCACCCAATGGCGGGTTCAGAGAAAAGTGGGACGGCCTTTGCTGATAGAGAGCTCTACACCGGTAAGCCTTGTTTCGTAACTCCCGCAGCCACTAGCCAGGCGGATGCGGTGAAAGTGATAGAGACGTTTTGGAAAGATCTTGGTATGACGGTGCATCGAGTGACGCCTCAAGAGCATGATCATATCGTTGCTTGTATCAGTCATCTTCCCCATCTCGTTGCGTCCGCACTTGCCGCTAAGGTCGCAGAAATGGGTGGGCAGGACTGGAACCCATTTGTCTCAAGTGGATTGCTGGATACCACCAGAGTAGCGGCAGGAAGTGTGCCCATGTGGATGGATATTGTGGATCACAATCGAGATGAAATCCTTCCAGTGATTCGTGAAATGATCGAAGCACTGGAGCATTTGCGCTCCCATTTGCACGCAGGGCAATATAATGCAGTTGAGCAGATTCTGGAACGCGGTAGATCCTTTCGAGAAAGCCTTGATGACGGTAGTCGCGAATGTTCTCAATGAGCGCATATGGAGTTACCTAATTTAGGGTGGACATAAATTCAGCGTTGATTGAACAAATGGTCTATCTTTTATTCTAAATACGGTAACGTCGCTTGAGTTGTCGTGGCAGAGGGTTAAGTTACATCTTCTGCGGGTGTCGTGAGGGCCAATTATGATTGAAAAGCAAAGTCTTGCATACCGAATGTTTGTTGGAGGGATAATTTTATCTCTGGTAGCGGTATTGGTGTACACAGACCGAACTTACCAGGCCAACAATGCCGACATCTCTTCTGTGCATGGATCGATGGTTGCACAATCCGAACCAACGGACCCTCAGGGAAGCGATCCTTCCGCAGGCATCGTTGAAGAGGACTCCGATTCTCATTCTCAAAGCGGTTCATCAGTAGATGCTGACTTTTTCGCAGAACGATTGCTTGCCAGTTTTGTAGATGCGAGGTTGGTGGACTCACAGGAAATAGTGGAAGCGGACGGATCTCTACTCAAAAGGGACACTCTTCTCACTGAAGAAAAATACCCGCTCATCACCCGAGAGGTTAAGTATAGCTACGACGAGGGATTGGACCAATGGGTGCCAGTGAAAGGATCCGCATGGGTCGCAGATCAAGTTTTGATCGGATTTAAAGAAGGTCAAAGCCTCGATGCTCTTGAGCCCATACTTGAAGATCTTGATGCGGAACTGGTGCAGAATCTGAGGGATGATAATCATTTTCTGATCCAATTTAGGGACCATTCTTCTGAGGCATTGGAAGACAAAATTTCCACTCTTCGACTATATGGAGCAGTCTCCTATGTGGAGCCAAACTTCTATCGGGTGTCCACCATCTCTCCAAACGATTCTAGTTTTCACAATTTGTGGGCTTTGAATAACCTCGGAAGTGGGAGTGGAAATTATGATGCGGATATAGATGCTGTTGAGGCTTGGGATATTACAACCGGGGATGCCAATGTGTTAGTGGCAGTTATTGACACCGGTATTCAAATTGATCACCCCGATTTGTTGGGACGTATCTACTACAACCTGCGCGAAGAAGTGAACGGTATCGATGATGATGGCAACGGGTTTGTGGATGATATCAATGGGTGGAATTTTTACGAACTCGATCAAGGCAACAACGATGTGAGCGATACCTCCCAGAGTCATGGTTCTCATGTTGCCGGTATCATTTCAGCTAATGGCAATAATCAAGTTGGTGTGATTGGAGTGAGCCCAGGAATAACGATACTTCCTGTGAAAATTTTTAATGACAATGGGGGCTATGCTTCAGATTTGATCCGAGGAATGCATTATGCCGCAAAAATGGGTGCTTCCATTATCAATGTTTCTCTTGGGGGTTCAGATGAGAGCCAAGCTGAGATCTCCATGATCGATGATTTGCAAAAACACGGAATATTGCTGGTTACCTCTTCCGGCAATTCCGGAAAGAATTCGGATGTCACCCAGAGTTTTCCCGGATCCTATCCTCACAACAACATTCTAAATGTGGCTGCCAGCAATTGGTTTGATGAGATGGAGGAATACTCCACATGGGGGCGAAACTCTGTGGATGTTTGCGCGCCTGGAACCCAAATTCTCAGTACTGTTGCCATTGATGGTTACGAGTATTACACTGGCACCTCTATGGCTGCTCCACATGTTTCCGGAGTCGCCGCTCTTGTGAAGTCAGTGAGAACTGACTGGGACGCCAGTATGCTGAAAGAAGCGATTTTAAGTACCGTTGATCTGATTCCAACTGCTGCGGGTCGAACAGTGTCGGGTGGTCGAATCAATGCGCAATCGGCGGTTAGTTTTGCCATGCAGAATACCTTTTTCCCCAATGGCCTGCATATTCGGATCAAATCTGCAGTGAACGGTTTGTATGTGAACCCAAAATCAACGGACCAATCGAACCAACTGATTGCCGATGGCGTTACAAGAGGGGCCTCTCAAACTTTTGAAGTGGAACGAGTAGATGATAGCACTTACGCCTTCAAGTCATTGCACAACGGGAAGTATGTGACCGTTGAAGCCGGAGGCTCAGAACCACTCTCTGCCACTCGCGATGTTGTTAGTGACTGGGAACTTTTTTACCCGATCAATCTAGGTGATGGGAATTATGCTTTCCGTTCCAAAGCAAATGGAATGCTGGTGTCCGCAGAAAACGAAGCGGAAGATACTCTCATTGCGAATAGGGACACTCTAGGCGAATGGGAAACATTCCAAGTTGAAACACTTCATTTACTACCAATTGGTAAGATGGTGGCGTTGCAATCGGCTGTGAGTGGGCTTTTCATCTCGCCAGGGGAGAATGGAGTCCTACTCCCGTCTGAAACAGTGGCAGGGCTTAGAAACATTTTTTACGTCGATCTAAGTATGGATGGATTTATTACCTTACGTTCGTTTGATACAGGACTCTTTGTCTCTGCAAGGACGGCAGGCTCCCTACCGCTGAGAGCGACGATGAGTTCGGTTGGAGATTGGGAGAAATTTGTCGCCATTGCTCAAGAGAACGGACATATCGCTCTTCGTTGCAAAGCAAACGGTCAAGTTGTGAGCGCAGGTAGTTCTGGAACCAGCGCTCTTGTTGCTAATCGAGAAGAAATTGGAAGTTGGGAGTTGTTCAATTCCTACACTATTGAGGAGTGACGTTTCGAACGGTTCGAGTTCATGACGCTTGCGTAGGAAATTGTGCTTGAAGTAGCAATTAGCTCAAGGCTTCGATTGAATACGAAATCGTCACTGATCCAATCAATGTGAGGATGAATCCTTCGTGTTGTGCACTTCGTCCATCGGATTTGGCCTGTTGCTTGCTTTGATTGATGAATCACCCCTCTGGGGTAGCGGGCTGCACTATTTGCCCGCATCGGAACAGCAGTGATTATGAGCAGTCTTATTTCAAATGTCCTTGCAGGAGTCGGCAAACAGGTTTTGAACGCATTCACCGATGACGCTTCGAGCTCCAAACTTTCTCATGCCGAGCAATTGCAACAGTTCGACAAGCGGTTGGATTTTGCGGTGAATCCAGAAAAAGCGCAGTTCAAAGAGTTCCTCCAAAGTAACTTCGTCGATTCGATGGAGGGTATTGAGTTTCTCAGCCAGAAAGTGAAAGATGGTCTTTTGAGTGATCCAGAACTGGCTCAATTTGTTTCGCGAAATGGAGGACTATCAGCAGATTTTTCGATCGATAAACGAGGGAGCAATTTTGTACTTACAGGCTCCGAAGGACAGGAGTGGGTCGTACAGGCTAATTCCAAGCTTGAGAAGCAAGTGGATCAACTGTTTCGGCTCGAGAGTATAAAGCAACTTGCTGCAATAACCCCTGGTGTCGGTTTGGATCAACTTGTGGAGCAGGCCTTTCAGCCTTCGTCTTCAGCTTGAGGAAGACTCTACAATCTTAAACCAATTAGCCGCTTAATTCAATAAGTGCTATTTAATCCGATGCGAGCATCGAATACTACACTTCATCTACCGTAGCATCTCATGCTTGTTCATGACCGTGAGCCTGTCGAATGGCATGAGATCTGTTTCAGTTTGAGGCCTATTAGACGCTAGTCGGTATTAGACAACGCTGAATATGATTTGATCCAACGATTGGATGATAAGGTCGGGCACGATCCCCTGGGTACGTTCATCCGATTCGCGCAGTCGCAGGGACCGTTTATCTCCAGCGAAGAGGGCCGTTTTGAACCCTACCGCGGTAGCGGGAGTAATGTCGTTGAGCATATCATTTCCAACGTAAAGAACCTGATGGGGAAAAATACCGAATTTTTCACGCAAAATATCGGCGTTGATTTGGTAGAGATGTTGGGAAGGTTTTGCCTCCTTATAGGCATAGGACCATTGGCAGAGCTCGTCCGTGAATCCGAGTTCTTGGGTTGATTTTTCTAGGTATGCATCAAACAGCAGAGGAGTAAAAAATTGGGCGTTTGAAACAATACCGAGCTTGATCCCTGCAGTTTTTAAGCCCGCGAGGGTTGAGGCTAAAAACGGCATTGGCCAAGTGGCGTTTACCGAAAGTTCAAAACGAACACTTAAATTTTCCACCAATGCTGATATTGGTGCCGCTTCAGTGTCGCTGTCCGTGTGCAGGGTTAGAAATTCCTCCCACACTTCCCTGATATCCACTTCCGGGTATTGGATGCCATTTTCCCTTTGTATCTGTTGGTGAGCAAGGATGATCGATTTCAGGTTCGAACCTGGATCTGAAGTTTCAATTTTGAGTTGGATGCCCAGGTGTCCCAATACTTCCTCTATTGCAGCTTTTCGATTGTCATCACTGGAGTGACTAATATCACCTACGCCAGAAACCATCAACGTGCCATAAACATCGAACAAGACACATTTGATATCGAAAAGGGTGGGGAGCTTCGATGCCGTTTCTGTGGGGATTGGCTTGAGCTCCTTCGAAAGGGCTTGGATTGTGGATACCAATGGATTCATAAGAATGGTTGAAGGTTGAATAGGATTCCTCACCTCTTCTTAGGCTTAACCCTTGCGAGGAATCGAGGTCAACCCCAGCTTTCGGAAATACGCACTTCCAATGAAAAAAAGACCTCACAAATCAATGATTCGTGAGGTCTTTGGATAAATAAACGACTGATTGAATGCGGAGTTATTGGACCTTAACAGCAATGAACCCGAAGTTTCCGCGACCGGGAACGAAAACGTAGAGTCGGTTAATGCCGGGTTTAAGAGACTCCCGAACATCCTCCACGCTTTCTACTGCGTTTCCATTTACTCTAAGGATGAGAATTCCTTCAGCCAGCACACGGTTGTATGCAGAGTCCGAACTGATATCGCTAATGAGGACTCCGTCAATTTCATCCGGAATCTCATACTGGTCTCTGATTTCCTTGCTAAGTTCCTTTCCTTCTACGCCAGGTAGAATTTCAGATGTTTTGGAAATTCCAGTTCCATATGGGTCATCAAAGTCAGCGAGTTCTACTTTGATCGTCTTATTCTTTCCATCTCGAAGGATGTGAAGTTCGATTTCCGTGTTTGGTGGGTAACTTGCAACCACCAGGCGAAGATGTTCGGCATCCTTAATTTTTTGTTCGTCGATTTTGAGGATGATATCTCCCACTTCGACGCCCGCTTTGCCTGCCGGCAGGTCTTCGGTCACTTGGTTTACGATTGCGCCTTCGTTGGATTCCAGATCAAACGACTCGGCCAAGGCGGAATCGATGCTGCCTGGGCTGACTCCAAGCAATCCGCGTTTAACTTCTCCGGTGGTTGCCAATGAAATTGCAATGCTGCGTGCTAATCTGATCGGTACGGCGAACCCTATGCCAATGTTGCCACCCGACTGGGAGACGATCGCTGTATTGATGCCAACCAGACGACCCCACGCGTCCACAAGGGCTCCTCCGGAATTACCCATGTTGATTGCAGCATCTGTTTGGATGAAACTCTCATAACCTTCGTTCCCGAGGATGTTCAAATCGCGACTGGTTGCGGAAACGATTCCCATTGTGATGGTTTTACCCACTCCCATGGGATTCCCAATCGCAAAGACCACGTCCCCGATCTGCAGATTGTCACTATCGGCCATCACGGCTGAAGGCAGTTCTGTTGCATCAATTTTAAGCACAGCAACGTCGGTTTTTTCGTCGAACCCGACAATTTCAGCCTGGAATTCTTCGCCGTCGTTGAGTGTTACCAAAACTTCATCCACCTTTTTTCCGCTCCGATCAGAGATGACATGATTGTTGGTGAGGATGTATCCGTCGGAAGAGATGATCACCCCTGAGCCTTGACCCGCGGGCAACGTTTCAACCTCTTCCTCTTCGTCTCGAGGCGTATTCTGTTGCGGCATTCCAAAAAAACGACGCAGCATCTCCTCCTGAGGATTTTGGTAACGACGACCCGATACTTTTTTCAAAGTATAGACCGCTACTACCGAATCCTTCACTTCGGAAAGTGCCTGGGAGTAGGATGTAACTGGTGTTTGCTGGGTCCGATCCATGTCGGTTGCCTCGATCGGGAAATGATCAGGTGTAATTAACTGTGGTTCTGCATTCGCAGAGGTGACCAACAGCGCAAACAGGCCTAAGGTTATTGAGTAATTTTTCAATTTATCGAATATTGATTTCGTCATTGCGTGAATGATTGTTTAGAAATTTATTTGCCCTTTCCTAACAAAACGTTTTTTCCACTCATCAGATTTCAGTGAGTTACATATTTCTCTGAAATAGAGAGATTTACTTTTGTTAGGGTTCGAGGGTTTAGTCTTCGAACCAATCGAAATCATTCAAAATAATTTTCATGTCAGCCGCGAATTCCATCATTGCACTGCTCTATGGGCCTGATCAACCGGGGCTTGTTGCCAAGGTTTCTAACTGGATATGGCAGCGGGAAGGAAATATCCTCCATGCCGATCAACACCGCGATAATTCCGTTGAAATATTCTTTCAGCGAGTGGAATGGATTCCCAAAACCGACGATATAGAGCTCGAAATCCGAGAGTTTAACGCATTTACCGATTCGCTGAATATGATTTCGCAGATTAAAGCGTCCTGCCAACGGTCACGGGTTGCGATGTTTGTGTCCAAATATGAGCACTGCTTTCACGATGTGATTCTGCGTGGGAAGTCAGGCGAATTTAATGGTGATATCAGTTGCATCATCTCAAATCATGAAAGTTTAAGAGAAGCTTCGGAAGGCTATGGCTTGCCGTTTTATCATGTTCCTATTAGCCGGGAGTCGAAGTCTGAGGCCGAAGCTCGACAAATAGAAATTCTTGAGAAGCATGGAGCGGATGTCGTGATTCTCGCCCGGTATATGCAAGTGCTCTCATCCGATTTTCTGAGAGCGTTGAAGCGGCCGGTCATTAATGTTCATCACTCATTTTTGCCCGCGTTCGCGGGCGCCAAACCCTACCATCAAGCGTACAGTCGGGGGGTGAAAGTCATTGGTGCAACTGCTCACTATGCAACCGCAGAATTGGATGAAGGTCCCATCATCACTCAAGCTGTTACTCCTGTAAACCATCGTCATGTGGTGGAGGATCTCGTAAGAAAAGGCAGGGACCTCGAAAAAGTAGTATTGTCCCAAGCGCTCCGTTTCCACCTTGAGCAACGGATTTTATGCTACGGAAACAAAACGGTAGTGTTTGATTAGCAGGTGCTTGGAAATTCCAACGTTGCTGGTTTCAGTCCAAAATCCATGCCGCGCAAGACGGTAAATTCTCTGGCATTTTGCATTTACTCTGCCAAACGCGTCATGATGCTCTTGTTTATGGTATTCTTTCTTAGATGTAAGCCCTTCGATCTGACTCATGTTTTTATGGAATTCATCGCCATCGTCATTCTGGTCCGGAGCCCATGAATTCATTCGTGGGTTTATTCACCATTCATTCATGTTTTATTCGTTGCGGAAGTTATTTTTAGCAACCATCTAGTTTGCTCCAAATAAAAAAGCCGAATGCGATGAAGCATCCGGCTTTCGATTTAAAGGGGTTTAATCAATCAACTAGTAGCGACTGAGTTCAATGATCAATTCGGGACGATTAGCGATATTGTAGGCGTCTGAGGAGTAAAATTCGTTCCAACCACTGATTCCATTAATCACCATGCCCTGGTTCCCTCCGTCCAGCCAGCTATCCAGTACAGCCTTTCTTGCAGAGGGGTCGTGTGGATGAATTTCGATCGTTATGGTGGAATTCGATGCTTCACCTCCAGTTATCGTTACCAGACCATCAGTATTAGTCCAGGCGTCGATGAGCTTACCATCTGCACCACTCCAAGGAGCAGCTCCATTGATGGAATTGTAACTGGCAGTTTTTTCATCCCACACATCACTGTCGTTTAGATTATGCAACATGAGCGTTTCTGGTGAAGCAGGACTCTTGAAAGTCAGCACCAATGCGATTCTATTCACACTACCATAGGATGAACGACTCAGTGGGATGCCATTGAAGCGGATCACCGATTTCGTATCAGCATCGAGTGGAGCGACACGAAGGGTTTGATCATCAAGATCTGTCTTACTGTTGAACACCCCGCCATCCATTTGGTAGGTGTAGAAATCCTGAGCGCCAGCGTAGCCACCCACTTCATTTTTCAGTTGGATCTTATTACCTGAGCCCTGGGCTGACAGGAACGGTTGGCACGCGAGTATACCCGCAATGAAGACCGTCGTTGCGACGATCCGGGAAACTGAAATGTGGTTTTTCATGGAAGGTTTGACGCAATTACTTGGTAGCTTCTTCAGCTTTCTCAAGGTCTTTCGACGTAAGTAAACTGATGAATTTTTCCATAGCCGGAGTCAATACTCTTCCTTTGCGGTGGATAATGTAAATCGGGCGTTGGAATTTTTTGTTTTTAAATTCCTTTGCAACCAACAAGCCTTTTTCGATTTCCTGACGAACCGTACCTCTTGGCACAATCGCAACACCCGCATTGATTTCAACTGCCCGTTTCACGGTTTCAATGTTGTCGAATTCCATCACAGGAAGAATGCTGACTTTCGTGTCGCGGAAGATTTGATCCGTTGCTTTACGAGTAGGAATGTCGTTATCAAAGCCAATGTAGTTGTGCTTTGCGATATCCTGAATTTCCACGGTCTTTTGTTTCGCCAATGGATGCTCTGGACTGCAAATCACAGCCAATTCATCTTCAAGGAAAGGAATATACTCAAGCTCGCGGTTCTTTGCAGGATAGGCGATGACTCCCAAGTCCACGACATTATGAAGTACGTCGTCGTAAACAAGGTTGGAGCGGCGATACTCTAAATGCACATTCACAGTCGGAAACTTTTGAATGAAGTGCTTCATGTATGGCGGCAATTCATGCAGTCCAACGCTGTAAATTGTAGAGACCCGGATGTTTCCAGAAATGACCTTTTTCATCTCCTGGAGTTCACAATCCAATCGTTCATAGAGGTTGAGGATTTCTTTTGCGGCCTCGTGTAGCTTCTTTCCTTCGTTCGTCAGTTTGAACTGTTTCTGACTTCGATCAACGATAAGAATCTTGAAGTGATTCTCCATTGCACGAAGTTGTTGACTGACGGCAGATTGGGTGATGCCATTGATCTTCGCCGCTTGGGAGAAACTCTTACTTTGAACTAGGTCCGCAAAGATCTTGAAATTTTCAATGTGCATTATTCGTCTTAATACTTTTATAAAGTTTCCTAATTTAAAATCAACCCAAAGTAAACAAAACTTTTAAGAAAAACTTATAGTAGATGATAGTTTACGAAAATTTTGTTGAAAATGCTGACAATTTGAAAAATCGGGTTGAAAAAGCAGCAGATAGGAGTGGTAGAGAGGGATCGGAAATTCGAATCCTCCCAGTGACCAAAACATTCCCCATTGATGCCGTCAAGTATTGTATCCGCTATGGGTTTCAAGCAGTTGGGGAAAATCGTGTTCAGGAGGTCGTTGATAAACAGGGGGATTTGCGAAACCAAATTCGCTGGGAATTAATTGGTCATCTGCAGTCCAACAAGGTGAAGCCAACATTGTCCCATTTTGACGCGATTCAGTCGGTCGACAGTGTGAAACTATTAGAAAAACTTCAGCGCGCTTGTGCATCCACCCATCAAAAGATCCATATCTCACTTCAAGTGAATGCCGGGAACGATCCTGCCAAACACGGATTTGATCCGGACCTAGTCGATGCTGCAGTGGAGGCTGCACTGAAGTGTGATCATCTGCATTTGGATGGTTTCATGACCATCGCCCCTCTTTCTGAAAATCCTGCGATAGCACGGAAGACTTTTTCAAACCTGAGGTGCATTCTCGAGCGAATAAATCGTGAGTTTGGTCTCAAAATGAAGGAACTTTCGATGGGTATGACCAGCGATCTTGAGTCCGCCATTGAAGAGGGGTCCACTTGCATCCGAGTGGGCACAGCTTTGTTTGGGCATCGACCCTAGGCCACGATTGCAGCTCACTGCTTTCCTGTTTTGCTCCGCCAAAGCCGCCAAAGCCGGTAGAACGCTAGGGGTTGTTTCCAAACACTCTCTAGAGAGATGAATGTCGTTTGCTATTGCAATTAAGGAGGGTTGTTCTTTATCGATAATGATGAGCGCAATTGATTGTCGCTATGCTGCTATGACTTGGAATCTTCCAAACATCCTGACTCTGTTGAGGCTCCCGCTTCTTTTTGCTATTTTGGCGGTGAGCGAATTCAATTTTCCCAAACCTTTTACGATCGTTCTCGTGTTGGTGATACTATCGATGGTGACCGATTTCCTGGACGGATTTCTTGCTCGTAAATTGAACTTGGTCAGTAATTTCGGGAAAATTGCGGATCCACTCTTTGATAAATTGTTCATACTGGGGCTGATGATTTGGATGCTGGCAATTGACATTATACCATCGTGGAATGTGGTCATCGTATTGCTACTGCTTCTTCGTGAACTCGCAGTTACGGGTCTCCGTGGAGGTGGGTCTTCCGGGAAAAAAACTTTTGGAGCAGACTGGTATGGAAAGTGGAAGACGACCTTACTTTTTGTGTCTTTGTTTTTGTTTGTGATCGGAAAAATGCTATCGGTTGATTACGGCGTGAGCGGGGGGCTGATACAAGGAATTTTCTGGCTTGGAATCGCCACTCTGTGGATCGGTAGCCTTTTGGGGATCTATTCAGGGATCCGATATTTTCGCCTCTACACCTGAGGTTTCGGTAAAGAAAGAGCAGTCATGAAAGTAGATCATTTTCTTTGGGCCTCTCTCATCCCCACACCATGGGTGATGCGTTTTGCTACCTTGTTCGGAGCAGGAAATTTTAAATATGGACCTGGCACCATTGGTTCAATTCTTGGGATCCTTTGGTATGTGACTATCTTTACCTCTACCTCAGGGCTTTTGCACCTGATATTCCTGCTGGTTACGCTTTATCTAGCTGCAGGAATCTGCGGAGAGGCCGCAACGAGGATGGGAATCAAAGATCCTGGATCAGTCATTTTGGACGAGTTTGTGGTGATCCCGATTTGTTTCCTAGGACTTGATGATAGAATTATGCAGGGAAACGCTTGGCTGATGCTGTTGGTTGGCTTTGCATTGTTCCGATTATTTGATATCACGAAGCCCTCTTTTATCGGTCGGCTAGATAAAATCGAAGGTGGATGGGGAATTTTGCTCGATGATGTGGGTGCCGCAGTTGTTACCTGTGTATGTCTGCATGTTTTGTTTCAATATCAATTGATTGAACGTCTTATCGAATTGTGGAAGTAACTTGCCATGAAAGGGCCGTTTTGGTTGAGTTTGGGCAGTTGTTATAGTAACAAAAGAACCGCATGGCAGAAGACCCTTCAATAAAAAATGATCCCACTCCTGAGGATCCATGGCAGAAACTCACACCGGCTGAAAAGAAGCGTGCGGAACGCCATTTGATCCTGCTTTACGTTGCCATGATTTTGATGGTGATTTCGCCCTTTATTGTCTTCTTTTTTTTCAAAAAGTAACAAAAAATCACCATGAAACAGACCCTCTTAGTCATGCGTATCTTTTTCTTCGCTCTCTGTCTGTTTGGCAGTTGGTTGATTACGTATGTGAGCCCGGATTTTAATCCGCAGACTGTCGTAATTGTGGGAGCAGGAATTGGGATTTTGGTGATCCTTACGGACATTTATCTCAAAGGGTTCTCTCTGAGTGGATTTACGGCTTTAACTTTTGGTTTAGCCCTTGGACTTTTATTTTCGATGCTTATTTCGGCATCCCCATTGTTTGAACCCCTTGAAGAAGGCGAATTTGGGAGCATGGTGTTTCTGGTGCGGTTGGTCATGACCGTGATTTTGATGTATCTGGGGGCAGTCATCGCGATTCGAGGGCGGGAAGAATTCTATCTGGTCATTCCCTACGTACGGTTTAATCCGAAGTTTTCTGATAATTCAGTCATTTTGATTGATACGAGCGCGTTGATTGATGGACGCATTGAAGCGATCTGCAGATCGCGCTGGTTAACCCAGGGGTTGATCATTCCTTCATTTGTATTGCAGGAGTTGCAGGCAATTGCAGATTCCAGCGATTCCAAGAAAAGGGAACGGGGTAGAAGGGGACTGAAAGTTCTCAATGAACTCAAGAAAATGAACATCGATCTTCGGATTCATGAAGTCGATTTGGATACGGATACTAAAGTGGACGAAAAACTTCTGCTTTTGGCCAATTCGATGCGAGCTCGCTTGCTAACCACGGACTATAATTTGGCTCAACTCGCTCAATTCAAAGGAATAGAGTGGCTCAACCTCAATGATCTTTCAAAAGCATTGCTGCCGGAACCCGAGATCGGCAGTCGTTTTCAGATCGAGCTCGTTCGCGAAGGCAAAGAAAGCAATCAAGCCGTGGGGTATTTGAGAGATGGCTCGATGGTGGTCGTGAATAAAGGCCGCCCGAATCTCGGAGAATCCGTCGAAGTTGAGATTAGCAGCATCATTCCATCAGCGGGTGGAAAGATGATCTTCGCTGAACTGTGTGATTCCTGAGTTTCATTACTCAGCTATTCCCGTTCAGAATAAGTTAATGCTAGGAGATTGGTTCTTCGAACACTTGAGAATCGTAGAGGAAATCTGGAGGTCATGACTTCAGTCGTGACTTGAAGAAGGTGCTGAGGTCCAATTGAGCACGAAGGAAATTTTGCGTTCCATTGGAAACGATCTTTGATTCCCTAATGGTAGGCTTAAACGAGAAGAAGCTGCTCATTCCTAATAAATTGGATTTTGGTGCGTTATAAAGGACAGCTCCATGATATTCGGTTAGAAACGAATCTCTCTGTGTCCCAACCCCAGTATTCCATGAAAAAAACCTTCTGCCTTCTACTATGCCTATCTCTCCTTGTGTTTGCAGGATGCAACTCATCCTCCCGATTGAACAAAGAGGAGCTGAGAAAAGACATCGACCCTAATGTGGCGCAAGTCATCGAACGACACCGCGAAAGTATCGCCCCACTGATGAAATCAAATGATATCCCAGGATTAGCGATTGCCATTGTTGATAGAGAAGGGGTGCTTTGGTCTGGTGGATTTGGAATCAGTAATTCAAAAAATAAGAGTAAAACAACTCCTGACACTTTGTTCAGTATTCAATCCAATTCGAAGACTATTGCAGCTCTCGCCGTTATGTTTGCGGTTCAAGAAGGTATGCTTGATCTCGATGTTCCCATTTCAACTTACCTTCCAGATTTCAAAATCAACAGTTGTTATGAGAGAGAAGCTCAGAATCGGATAACCCTTCGCCATCTTCTCAATCATACCTCGGGCTTGGCGCACGAAGCGCCCGTAGGGAACAACATTGATGCGAGTTTTCCTTCATTTGAAGCTCACATAAAAAGTATCGAGGAAACCTGGTTGCGAGGCAAGGTTGGTGAGCATTACTATTATTCCAATCTTGGCATTGATCTGGCGGTTTGGATCTTGCAGGAAGTTTCCAAAGAGTCCTACTCCGACTACCTCAACCATCATGTGTTCAACCCCTTAGGATTAACAGACAGTTTGGTTGATCCTAATAAAATTGCAGAAAAATCAGACACCGCTATTGGGCATATCAACTCTTTTGTTAAACCCGGGTTTGTTCGCATCCCCATGCTTGGAGCAGGAGGGATTTATTCTAGTGCAATGGATGTAGGAAAGTTGATTCAGTTTTTCCTAAACAAAGGCGAGGTTGGTGGAAAACAAAAACTGAAGTCTCGATTCATTGATGAAATATACACCCCGACTTTGGCAAGCGGGAGCTATGGAATGGGCATCGATCGTATTGCTGAAAATGAAACGTTTTCGCTTAGTCACAATGGAATGGGTTTTGGCTTCAAATCCACTGTGAAATGGTATCCTGACTACGGAATAGGTTGTTGCGTGATGACGAACAATATGGGCGATCTGATAGGCGGGGACAATCAACACATCGTACTGTGTGATCAATTTCTGTCTGATTTGATCGAAACAGAATTTTATCGAGAGAAAAGGACGAAAAATACGTTCTTTGATCCAATCGCTTACACTTTAGGCGACCGACAAATGGGAGAAGGACCGGAGCTCCATTCAACCTTTAAGACTGAATGGAGAAAATACGTTGGAACCTATGCATTGGTTCTAAATGGTTACGAATTCAAATGGTATGCCAAACTTGCATTCAGATTAGGCTATACTCCTGCATTTCTGAAACTTCCTGTTTACGAAAAAGATGGAGAACTGTGGGTGGGTCGACAGCCACTTTTCGAGCATTCTGAGGGACTGTTTTTCAACCCATATGGGCAATGTCTCGATTTTCGTTCAGATCAGATGACATGGAGAAACATGAAAATGAAAAAGATAAACTGACGCATTCATAGTATCGCAGCTAGTGATAACTTTGATAATCGTTGGAAATTGCTGAAACAGTGTTCTGGATGGAGTCCCGTCCAATTTTTGTCTGCCTCCATTCCTGAGTTTCGGATTTTTAGGATTCGAAAGAAAGGACGTGGGGTTTCTGCTTACGGAATCTTAGGGGGCAAAATGAAAGTTGAGGGCTAGCTCAGGTCATGGGACCGCGATCGGTTCACTCATTGATAACTTCAATCGCTTTTTCCAGTAACTCATCTCTTCCTTGACGAACGCCTTCTATTGTTGGTTTCATCTGAATTGTGGGTTGCACACCGACGACATGATGTTGTGAGCCGTCATGATTGATCACGCGCATTCCAGTGTAAACAACCCGGTATTTCCCAGGAAGATAAAATGGGTTAATGTTTCCATTCGCACCTGCCGTTGGCGTGCCAACAATGGGTGCCAGGTGATGGTTCGCAATAATAGCCATACAGCTCTCCGCATAACTGATGGCGGAACCATTCGTTATGAAGACTTTTTTTCCTTTAAATCTGGGTTCTAGAGGCGGCAATTCCCACCTAGATGATTCTTCATCGTCACCCATGCCAATTCTATTGGGTTGGATCTGTTTTGCTACTGAAAATTGAGCTGACTGCAAATGTTTATCAGTGAAATGCTGGTACAGATAGTGGGTTCCGATCGGATAACCACGAAGGTCAAAAATAATACCTTTCGCATTGGCAAATTTCTCAATCATTGGGTCAACGTCTGCAGCTTCAACCCTTCCGAGATCGACATAATAAACGACTCCGGTCCCATCGTCCTCACCCTGTTCAATGATATCGATTTGGGGTCGTTGATACGGAGCAGGATTCCGTTCCTTTGTTGCTAGAAGGGTTGTTGCCCATGCCTGGTTTCCTCTTTCAATCTCGAGGGATATCGAGGCATTTTTCCCCTTTATTGTGCTAAGTTTGTCTGCTGAAATGAACCGTTTCCACTGAGGAGATCCCGAAAGGTATTGTTCATCTTGGATGAGGCGATCCAATGGCTCTTGCCCATTAAATTTTGTAATAACATCTCCTGGTCTGATAGATGGTTCACGACTTGCAATCACGACGAGTGCGTTGTCAATCCATCCGAAACTTAGGGGCAAATAAAGCTTCTTTGCTTTAAGTTCTAAATCACGAACGTTACCATGACCGTCTTGCAGCTGAGCAACCAACCATTGTAGGGTGTGAGTGACATCCTCTCTGGTTCTTACTTTCTTAGCATGATCGATACTTTCCAATAACACTTCGTTCCAGTCAGTCTCAATCTGATCAAAATAAGGATAAAAATGCTGCATGATGTTCCATATGATTGCGACATTGGCCAGTGCTGTAGCCGCATGTTCTTCCGTGGTGAAATTATTCACTTTTTCGATGTGTTCATCGATGTCGGGATTATCCCCATTGGAATACTGGTGTGATATGGGAAGCGTTAAAGGAATCCTCAGTCGAAGGTCCTCGCAGATCTGCGAATCAATCACTTCTCCCAGTTTTGGGAGCTTGGGAAATAGTGTCTCGTTTGCACCGATTGCGGCCTCATTTGAGCGGGCTCTAATCCGAAGTGACTGTTCACCATGGGTTTTGTTGCTTCTATCCAACACAAACTGAAATTGACCCCTGTATGTGTTGGTTTCCCAATTATCTGGTATCTTGTCTCCGAGTTCAAAGCTTGAATTCTCAATATCGACATTAGTCCAGGTATCCTCCTCATCTTTCACTTCAAGCGTGATATCATCTACTAAACCTGAACCCGTCCCGATCTTCATGAAACCGACTGTTAGGCTGTCCGCATCATCATCGATAATCCCTTTTAGTTCATACTCAGACCACTCAGGAGCTGTTATAGGCCGGTCAGTCATGTTGTCAAAAAGCCCTATCTTTTTTGATTCTAGAACAACTTTCCACCATCCATGCAAGCTCCCATCAGGTTGATCAACGATGGCGTTGAAACGAAATCGAGCTTCTTTTCCTCTCAGTGTCGTTTCATCAATATTTTGAGAGATATATCCAAAGGGTCGGGGAGATATGTTCGTATAAGGAACTGGATCCCGGTTGGTCCTTTTACTATTATAGATTCCCTTGTTTCCTAGACCCACTCCGATATGTTGCCACGCAATGATGTCGGCAGAATTAACCTCAGTGGTTTCTGAATGAGGTTTTTCTTCGCCAGAATAGAATTCCAGGTCCACCACAATGGGACCAAATACTCGTTGTAAGAATTCTTGGGTGTTTTCATCATTATTTGAATTCAGCGCTTCATTTGCCCCGTAAAGGGCCATCTTGTTCCAATCCAAAAGGCTCGCTTGATCGCTGGGGTGAAAGAACCTGACGTATCCATACATACGGGTAAAAGCTGTAAGTTTCTCAATCCTAAGCTCGGATGTTTCCTTATGCTGTTTTGAGGCATCAGCTCGGAGTGTTGGAGGCAGGAAAAATAACAATAGCAGTACCGCGAGTATCAAGCGTTTTACTTTATCGGGTGTCTTAAGGTTCTGAAAAACTGGAGGATGAGAATAGTGAAACAAATTGATGCTCATAATATAAGGAATACCAGGTTGGGGTGATTGGAATCTCTAGTGTAATCAATACTAGATGTTTCTATTGGAGTCCGGTTATGAAACTTCGTTCAAATTCTGCATTTTCCTCACTCTTTTGGATTAAGAATATATCGTCAGCAGCAGGCGATAGGGTCAGATTTGAATGCCATCTTCTGACAGGGTGAAAGATTTGAAGGGAAATGGATTTCATACCCTTGCAGATTTTGATCCTGCGAACGTTCCGCCTGATCCCATTATCTGACGACCTCGACCCACTAGTCGCTTTCTGTTTTGGAGTAGCAGGAAGATAGAGCTAGTTTCTCATAAATTTGTACCCGAGCTTTTGGTAAACTGAAATTGCCGGTGAATTATTCTTCATCACGCAAAGAGAAGCTTTATGATGACCCAATTCAGCGAGCACATTCATCGATTGTTTTAGCAGAAACTGAGATAACCCTTTGTTCTGAAATTCAGGGTGAGTCATTGCATATGCCAAAAATGGAGTGTCACTTTCTTCGGAAAGGCAGAAAATCGTTGCTGAGACGATTTTGCCATGATCTTCAATGGCAAACGAAGCCGATGGCATGAACTCACCATACTTGCCATGGAAAGTTTCTTTCATCTCATGAATGGTATCGGCTTCAGTTTCACCATCGAATTCAATCGTATTGGTGATCGTTAACAGATCAAGCCGTCCCATTTCTGCACAATCTTCAAATTGCACGTTTCTGAAATCGAACGCATCTGAATCGATTTCGTGGAATTGAAGCTGAGCTTCCATTCCCAATCTTTTTTTCATATTAGCCAATTTACTTGTTTGAAAGCTTCATGTTAATGGAAAGGAACTCAAGCAGACGAATATAAATCATTACGAATACACGGTTCCCAATTTGTCAGCATATTATGGCCGATATTCCCGCTATAGGTCATTCTTATTCGAATCTTATCTGAAAAATCCCTCCCGACTATTCGCATGTTTGCATTGTTTGTTCCACGCTTGAGACTCAATCCCATGGGATTCCTTTTCGGAAAAGGGAGTTTCATCAGAAATCAATGGGGTTGTTCCCCTCTTCGTCCTTTGAACATAAGGAAGGCGCAGAGAAGTATTTCTGATGGGGCTGCAATGGAGATTAACAGTAATTCACTTGTGGATGCCAGATCGGGCAGCAGAAAGTTTATACCACTGTCCGATAGGTAGCTGATTCCTGCAGCGGCAACGATCACGCCCAGCCATTTAGGGAAGATTTGTCGTGTTCGGATCATCAACCAGCCGGTGATGATGCAGGAAATGCCGAAACACACGGCACTGATCAGGTAGCCATAGGCATGTGCTTGTAGAAAAATAAGGGACAAGGACTGTAGCTGCTCCTCTGAAAAATGGGGTAATGTTATGCCTTCTCCCAAGAGTAGTAGTGGCAGGTAAAAATTGAGCAAGTTCAGGCTTATGATAATAGCTTGAGCAAATCTAAATGCAGATGCAGTTAACGAAAGCTCTCGATGAGTTGCTTTAAAAATGAAATAAAACAGGAGCGCCACACCGATATCGCACATCGCCATAAGCAGATCACTTGCGAATCCAATCCGATATAAAAAGGAATGATTGAGAATGTTGCTGGCGGTAGCTTCAGCATCATTGGGAACTACGAGTTGGGCTCGGACAAACATTTCGCTGAAGAGTCCACATATGATGATCATCAAATAGAGGATCCCCGCTAATCGTAGGTTTCGCTTCATTGTTCTTATGGATGGATCGTCGGAGTTTTTGAATTGGAAGTGGTTCATACTCGGGTGAATTTTCGGGATCGTAGTGCAAATGTATCTGTGCTGTGAGTTTTTCAACTTCCTCTGCGACAGATTCAAGATTTTCAGTCTCTGTGCTGATTTTTTTGCCGATGGTGAGGACGTATTCGGCGTTGCCATCTATTGAAGTGACGAAAAACTGCTTCAAATAAATTGCGGGCGCAAAGTCGAAGCTGTTCTCCTTGAAATACCTTAGGTCTGCCGCGCTATTAACCGCGTTTACATCCAAATCAACCCGTTTTGTGTGCGTATAAAATGGAAAACCAGAAAGGGTCGTCTCTTCCAGATAACTGTAATCTAGGGTACCAGACTGGTCTTCGAGCCGCTCTGCGTGGATCGCAATGATCGTATCCTCCTTGATAAGAGCAGATACGGTTACTCGAAATGGATGGTCGTGAAACCTGGCCTGATAACTTGTTGGTGCGATGGCACGGAATCCTTTTGGAATTTCAATTTCAAACGCAAGGCCATGAATCGCTAGAACGGTATTCCCTTCGATTTTTAGGAAAGGTTCCATCGGTTTAGCGATACATAGGGATGGAAACAGGATTATGAACCACTGAATCCATCCCAAATGGAAGCAATAGGGTCTAAAATTCATCGTTTTATTATTCATATTCGAATGGACGATTTTGTATGAAAATTGTTACGATTGTTTACTATTGGATCTATCCCTTTCAGTGGATTGCCTTAAATAACCTGTAATACGTCAGAAACGGGTCTACGGATTTTTTGTGGCCAGTTTAAGTCGGAGGCTCGACCCACCGGGATGAGAATGACCGGCAATTGCTCTTTTTTCATTTGGAAAGTTTCGTGAAGTCCTAGTGGATCAAATCCGCCGATGGCTCCTGCATCGAGTCCCATTTCCTTCGCCGCAACAAGCAAGGACATCGCTGCAAGGGATGCGGAACGAATCGCTTCGTCCCGTTGTTGCCGGGCATTGTTTTCATGGGAAGCACGTGCCATTTCTGTCCAGGAGTGTTGTAACGATTCTGGAATGATGCCCGCGTCCACGGAAGGCTGCAGGTTCCCTGAAAGAGATTTGTGAGCATTGAGCAGCCCACATACGATAAAGGTGACTGCTGCTTCGACCACCTGGCGTTGCCCGTAGCTTGCAGACTGAAGCTTTCTCTTTTGTTCATCCGATTTCACTGCGATAAAATGCCAGTTTTGCATATGGAATGCGGACGGAGCTTTGGTTGAGAGACGAATTAACTCGTGGATTGTTTCGTTTGAAACCGAGATTGAAGAATCAAAACGGCCTGTAGAGACGCGATCTTCAAGTATGGATTGGCTAATGGTATTCATGGTTAAGAATGGTGTTAGTGTTTATTTTCCCTGGGCTATCGCTCTGTTCAGCAGTCGCGGGTTGGATTCATCGAAATCAATCCATGGATTGTTCCCCATCATTTCATGCCCTTCGACACTGGGATCTTCATATCTCATGACGAATGTCTCCGGGCCGTGCGCGTGGGCGACGACGAGCCCGTGGGGCGCATCAAAGTATCCTCCGTGAGGCACCAACCCGGGGTAGCTGATTCTCCAGGCTTTTCCGTCTGAGTTAACTGTGGGAAACCGTAATTTCCCGACGACCTGATTTTTGAAACTGAAGAACCAGGTGGAGGGGCCGCCGGATACAATCGTCATCACTTCATCAATTCCAACGCCAGATTCCGAACTGTTGACATGCAGTTTACCGAATTTGTGCTGCAAATAAACTGTCGTAGCCTCGTCCAACGCTAGCATGTCGTAGACTTTGGGATAAGGGGGAACCCCGATTTCTGACGTTTGCAGATAGCCTCCTCTATGCATTTCAGGTGTTCTGCCTGCCCGTAGGATTTCCTGATTCAGTTCCCTTCGCCCCAAGTGAAAATGCTCAATCAATTCGTTGGATTCCTCGGATGTCAGTGCGCGCTTTTTGGAGATTTGAAGAATGGGCCTAGCGGTTTCCGGGATGTCAATCCTGCTGACCCTGACTCCAATTTCGTATAGCTTGCTATTGACGTTTTCCAGTCCGTAAGAGGGACTCGATTCATCGCTGTAATAGAGGGCGATAGTATCCTCCTTTTTTTCCTGATCGACGCCTGTTAATGCGCCTCTGGTCGTTGTTGTAAGCAGTATTGATGACACTGCGAGTGCTGAGATGATGATTTTTGTTTTCATGATGATTTAATGGTTGGGTTTGATGTTTTTGGGTGAAAAAAGTGTGGATGAATGATTGTCCGGGTTCGCTAATCAGGCTGATTTTCGCAATGTCGGGCTCTGCAAAGGTTGAAACGTTTTCCTTTTGATTGGAATGTGAGCCTGGATAACGAAGACACTCAGCAAAACCATCGCGATCCCAATGGAACCCTGAATCCCGAGTTGTTCATCGAGAAAAATCCACCCTAGCAGCGTTGCTGTTACCGGACTTAGGAGTCCCAGTGAAGCTACTGCTGTCGAAGGCAACTTCTGCAATCCTCGGAACCACAGGAAATATCCGATGAGGGCTCCAAAAAGACTCAGATAGGTGTAGCCCAACAGATGACTCAGCGTGAACGAATGGATAGGTTCTTCGACCACCATGGCTATCGGAGTCAACAGCAGGCCGCCGATGAGCAGTTGCCAGCCTGTGAAGGCAAGGGTGGGGAGCTTGTTGTTCCACTTTGACGACAAAAAGAGACCTACTGCCATGGACGAGGTCCCTACTAGTGCAGCGAGAACACCCAATAGATTCCATTGAGTTTCGGGTCCGGTGAAGAGTATCGACATTCCTGCAATGGCGACCCCTGCTGCTATGATTTTGATTTGGTTCGGTGCCTTGTGATCAAATACCCAGACCAACATCATGACCAAAAGAGGCTGCAATGCCCCAACAATCGCGGCGAGGCCACCTGGAAGTAGGTATGCAGAAGTAAAAAGAAGCCCTTGAAAGAGTGCTATGTTAAGAATGGAGAGCACAACCATCGGCAGTATTTGTTTTGTGGGTACTAAATGGCGGCCCATGATCACTAATATGATACCGGCTGGGAGTGCACGAATGGCTGCAGCAGTCAATGGCCGTTCTGGTGGCAGCCATTGAGTAGTGACGATGTAGGTGGATCCCCATAACACTGGTGCGAGTGCCGTAAGGAAGGGGGTCGCTAGATTGATATCACTGCCGGAAGATGGCTTCGTTGTTGTGGAATTTGTTTTCATATGATGGGTGGCGATGGGATGATGTTAGGTCGTGTATTGGGGTATGCCATTTCACTGGCGCCATCGTAGTTTACGGGAATTTCTCATGGTCCGATAATACGAAGAACTTGCTTTTGTTATGCAATTTTTGCATAACAGGATCATGATCGATCGGATCCGAAGTTTTCTGACGGTTTTGCAGGAAGGCAGCGTAAATAAGGCTTCCCAACGCCTTGGTGTCTCGCAACCCACTTTGTCACGGCACATTCAGAGTCTGGAGATTGAGCTAGGAGGAGCTCTGTTCGACCGGGGATCGAAGGGAATGCAAGCGACGGATTTGGGCTTTTACCTTAGGGACACAATTCTTCCTGTGTTGAAGGAATATGATGGTGCCATCAAAGACATCACAGCCTTCGCTCAAGGTCGTTATTATCAAATCCGGATTGGGTATATTGGATTGGCCGCTACGAAGTATTTAAATCCCGCGCTGGCGAAATTGAAAAAGGAATTTCCAGATCTCAAATTGCAGTTGTACGACCAGACTCCGATGGAACAACTCCAGAGTATCCGTGCTGGAAAGCTAGATATCGCAATGATCGGCCAGGACATGATACACCTCGCCGATGCTTTTTATCAACGCCGCGCTGTTAGCCTGGGTGTTTGCGCAGTATTGCCTGTAACCCACCCACATTCCGAAAAAGAAAGGATATCGCTCAGTGATTTGAATCAAGACCTGTTCATCGGAGTTTCCGAAGATGCTGTGCCAGGTAGAAACCAGTGGATTGAACAACTTTGTTCTCTTGCTGGTTTTAAACCAAGATTCATCGAGCAGACCGGAAATGTTTCAGAAACCTACACCCTTGTAGTGAGTGAAGGAGCGGTCGCATTACTCCCAGATTACCTCGAGGGAGCTCCGCCGCCCGGAGTTGTCCACAGGCCACTCTCCGATACCTGGGCAAAATGGGATTTATATGTATTGAGGCAACGGGGCAGAGGGTCCGATGCAGTGAAACGACTCACTCAACTGATTGGGAAATGTTAATGATTACGCATCTGGCCTAGTTACAACGGAATTGGCGTAAAATTATATGGATAGAGCTTGGTCATTCGCAAGTTTGAGGTCTTCTTTTTCAATTGCATGATTGAACTTCAGCTCTTCATCGATTTTAACCTCAGATGATTTTTGATCTCATCTCATTGGGTAATAAACAAAAAATTACAAAGAACATGAAAATTGCATTGATTAACGAAAACAGCCAGGCAGCCAAAAACTGTATCGTGTTGGCTGCTCTTAAAAAAGTTGTAGAGCCCATGGGGCATGAGGTTTTCAACTACGGAATGTACTCTGCGGAAGATAAGGAACAATTGACCTATGTGCAGAATGGGATTTTGGCTGGGATTTTATTGAATTCCGGCGCGGTTGATTTTGTTGTGACTGGTTGTGGCACGGGTGCAGGCGCAATGTTATCCCTCAACGCTTTTCCGGGTGTGGTCTGCGGTCATGCGCAGGATCCTGTTGATGCCTTTACATTTGCTCAAATCAACGCGGGAAATGCACTTGCGATGCCTTATGCAAAGGGATTCGGATGGGCAGCAGAGTTGAACCTTGAATATATCTTCGAAAAGCTATTCGGCACCGAAATGGGCTTGGGTTACCCCAAAGAACGCGCAGCGATCATGGCCAAAAACCGCAACATCCTCAATGAGGTAAAAGCGGTCACCCACTCCGACATGCTCTCTATCCTGAAGAATCTCGATCAGGATTTGTTGAAGGGCGCCATCTCCGGCCCCAAGTTCAAAGAGTATTTCTACGGGAACTGCAAAGATGATGCTATCAAAGCAGCCGTGAGAGCAGTCATCGGTGAGTGATCATCTGAGATGCCAATTTTACTTTTGATTCTTCTTTAGTTTTTAATAAAACGAAAGCCCCGGCGTTCTTATTGAACCCCGGGGCTTTTTTTTGCCAAAGAGTTTGTGGGGACAGAGTCTAATGATTGAGTTCTTCGGTTCCTACTCGACTCCCTCGAAAGAAGCGCTGGCGAATCCCAGCTAAATATCGACCTCGGCATTTGTTTCTTCGAATAACATCGTAGTAATATTTTGACATTTAGCTAACTAACTAATTATAAGGGCGGATGGATAAGACACTGCAAATCCTGAAAGCTCTCTCCGATCGCAATCGCTTGCGTGTGGTCGCAGCGCTAATGCATGTCGACGAACTTTGCGCCTGTCAGGTCGTGGAGCTGTTGCAAGTCACTGGCGCGACAGCATCGCGACACATGGGGTTGCTGCTGCAGGCGGGCATCGTGGAGAGTCGAAAAGAGGGTCGCTGGGTCTATTACTGCTTATCCAATTCCATCGCTTCTCACCTGTTTCAATGGATAGAAAAAGAATTGAAGTTCGTTGCGAATCTGGAGAGTGACCGAGAATTACTTGAAACGATTGTGGCGTGCGAGCCGGAAGAGCTTTGCCGCCGTCAACGCGGCGAAAAATGTTGTCCTAAATAGAGAGATATTGATGAGCGAACAAAACCAAAACACAGGCATAAGCTTTTTCGAGAAATTTCTCACCTTATGGGTGGGACTCTGCATGGTGGGAGGTATTCTAATTGGTAGGTTCCTTCCAGCCATTCCTAAATTTTTGGGCAAACTGGAATATGCTAACGTTTCGATCCCAGTGGCCATCCTGATTTGGATCATGATCTATCCAATGATGATGAAGGTCGACTTCAAGAGCGTGAAATACATTGGGAGGAATCCCAAAGGACTGTTCGTCACATGGATCACAAATTGGTTTGTCAAGCCATTCACTATGTATGGGATCGCCTGGTTCTTTTTCACCATCGTTTTCAAAAACCTCATTCCGTCCGATCTGGCCAAGGATTATCTTGCTGGTGCGGTGCTATTGGGAGCCGCTCCCTGCACTGCCATGGTATTTGTATGGAGTCATCTCACGAAAGGAAATCCGGCCTACACCGTAGTGCAGGTGGCGACCAATGATCTTATCATTCTTGTGGCTTTTGTACCGATTGTGAAATTCCTGCTGGGTGTCAGCGATGTGTTTGTTCCGTGGGAAACGCTTTTCTTGTCGGTCGTGCTCTTTGTGGTAGTGCCGCTGACCGCCGGGGCTTTTACGCGCAGTCACATGCTCAAAACCAAGGGTGCGGAATACTTCGAAAAAACGTTCCTTCCAAAGTTTGGAAACGTTACCATGGGGGGCCTTTTGCTAACCCTGGTGATTATTTTTTCCTTTCAGGGAGACACGATTCTGGATAACCCATTGCATATTGGCCTAATTGCGGTGCCGCTCATTATCCAGACAGTGTTCATTTTCTTTATCGCCTATCTTGCGGCTAGGGCTCTCAAACTACCCCACAACATCGCCGCGCCTGCAGGGATGATTGGTGCTTCCAACTTTTTCGAACTCTCTGTGGCCGTTGCCATTGCCCTGTTCGGCACCCTATCACCCGTTGCGCTCGCCACTATTGTCGGCGTTCTGGTTGAGGTCCCTATTATGCTGATGCTTGTAGGCTTCGCCAACCGCACCACGAACTGGTTCAATGGAAATGAATCATGAGGAAGAATCCTATCCATTTCTTGATAAACTTTGTTCGGGCGCAACAGTTAGAGTTCTGGCAGCTAAAAGCATAAACTAGAAGAAATTACGCAGGTCTTAAATGATTAACCGGATGAGTTGCTCTGATGCGCATTTTTGAAAAGTGCTGAGGGAGATGCCAATCTGGGACAACGGAAACCAACTTATTCAGTTTTAGCAATGAATTTGCGACCAATCAGTGTTGCGGTATTGGAAGGATTCAATGAGGAGATTGTTTTGGTTTTCGGGCTTGCTGGGACGTTCTTCTGGTGGACCGATCATCAACAGGATAGGCTAATCCAGAGACGGCAATAAAAATTACATAAGATGTTGTTGGGGAGGAGTATGGAAATATATGGAATTCGGCTTTATATAGGGCAGTAGCATGAGTGCTTTGACTTCCAAAAGTAACCTGTAATGGCGAATTCTGCTGTTTTAAAGGCTGAGTCAATATCACTTCTTCGCCTGCTGCTGGAACTTCGTAGGATACTATATAATTTTTCGAACCTTTGTAGCTAAGGTCATTTTAGCTTGGTGTTCCAAGCCGATATTTTGATTGAAAAGCATTTCTGCAGCCGCAAGATTGAATTTCGAAAAATCAGCCTTGGGCTTTTTACCAACCTCAAATTCACACGTATGAAATTCTTCCGACTTGTAACACTTTTGATGCCGATTGTATCAGGTGCTCTTTTCCTAACAGCGGAACCCAATTTCGGACCAGAACCAGATCCAAATTTCCATGTGTTTATTCTTCTTGGACAATCCAACATGGAAGGTGGTCAATCTGTTGACGGAGAAATGGACAAGGAAAAAGATAACAGGATTTATAAGATGAACAAGCAAGGCGATTGGATCGTTGCTTCCGATCCCATCACAAACAATTATGATGTTGCTGTCGGTCCTGGATTTCAATTCGCGAAAAAGATGATTGAGGAAAATCCAGAAATCTCGATCGGCCTGATTCCATTGGCAGTTGGAGGGAAAGAACTCAATTACTGGAACATTCTGGGAACACCCTACAGGGATGTCATATTTTTCGCAAATGAAGCAAACAAATCAGGTGTCCTAAAAGGGATACTTTGGCATCAGGGAGAAGGTGACACGGGTGACCCTTGGAACGCAAATACTTATGGGAGAAAGCTCATTAATTTGGTCGATCACATACGAAAAGACCTACACAATGCATATCTTCCGTTCGTCGTTGGAGGGCTCACTCAGGCTCGGCATCCCGAAATCAAGGACTTGCTTGATCTAAGAACGGAAGTAAACGATCAGTTGAAATTTGTTGGTCACAGTTTTTTTCAGACTGGATACGTCAGTTCAGAAAAGGTTCCATACATGGATTCCGACCCAGTTCATTTTACATCTGAAGGGCAGCGGACGATGGGTGAGCGATATGCCACCGAATACTTACGCATTTCTGGATTTTGGACTGCAAAAGGGAAGGACTGGTTAGACTCTGGGATCACAGATGAAGTGGATCATTGGAAGTTTCATCCAGACCTAGGGGCTTACTACGATGAATTTTGGCCTGTCATCAAACACGCGCAACTAGGATGGGGTGAGCTTGAGATAGATCAGGATCATGCAATGAAATTAACATCTCCATTCTTGGGGACTTTCCAAATCCTACATAATGATCAGAACGAGCAAATCATCAACATTGCTGAGGTAGTGGACGACAGTGATCCCGACCACCCTTCCTATGGATCACCACACGCAGTTTTTATCCATCGAGATTTAGGGTCTCCATACGTTTTCTACGACTATCAAACCGAGTCCTACATTGATCGATTGCCACTGATGACTCTCATCGAAGACACGTGGGATATGGACGAACTGATGCAGGCTTCATTCAGAAAAGCTCAAGAGAGCGCTAGAGATTTAAGATTGGAAATCGCCTCTGATACCCGCCTTTGGGGTATTATGAGGAAATGGGTCGATCAGGTGGTTTTCTACCGCAATCTCACAAATCACATAGGTTGGGAAGGTTATCACTTTGCCGTTGATAATGAATCAGGAAATCTGAAAACCTTCTGGAAAGAATATTTTTTAAGAAGGCTTCATGAGATTGATGAAGTTACTGGGCAGGCTCAGGCAGACTATCAGGCGGGAGAGAATCAAATCTTGTCGAACAACTAATTTCGCCAAAACAGGCTTTTATGCCACAACATTAGCATATTATGGGACCCCGGATCGGTTGAAGATCGATTCAAAGTTTGATGGTGATTTTGCCTTTGAGGTAGGGTTGGCAATGGCCGGTGATGAGGATGCGATTCGTGGGCGTGAGTTCACAGAGGAGTTCGCCTCCGCGAGGGGAAAGTTGGTGGGCTGAAAGTTGGGCTTTTCCGAGTTTTTTGGACCAGTAGGGCGTGAGCACACAGTGGGCGGAACCAGTGACAGGGTCTCCGTCGATTCCAAATCGAGGGGCGAAAAAACGACAGACAAAATCGACCTCGTTCCCTTTGGCGGAAATGATGACGCCTCTGGCATCAATGGTTTTGAGCTGGGCCATATCAGGTGAGGCATTTTTGACGGTGGATTCTTGGTCTACCACTACCAGTACATCATCGACAGAACGGTAGATCTCCAGTGCTTCAACGCCGAGTGCTTCTATGAGGCCTTTGGGAGCATTGCATGGTGTCCCTTCGCGAGAAGGGAAATCAAGGGTGAGGCTTTTATCCTCATTTTTACTGACCTTTAGGATGCCGCTGAGTGATTGAAATTCGACGAGGGATGCTTCGGGGTGTTGCTCGAACCACACCTTTGCCGTTGCAAGGGTTGCGTGTCCGCAGAGCGTGACTTCACCTCCTGGGGTAAACCAGCGAATTCTAAGGCCCTCGGGTTCCGAGACATAAAATGCGGTTTCGGATAGATTATTGTCTCGTGCAATACCGAGCATGACAGAATCGGAAATCCAGGGTGAAAGCGGGCAAACCGCTGCAGGGTTCCCGGAAAAGGATTAAGGGGATACAGGGACAGGCTAATGATGGGAATGAGCCCCACACCCAACGGGATGCGATCCTACCACAAACGACTCATGCAGATCATGGAGGAGGATCCAGGCTACATAAGGATCTTAATCGAGGTTGGAGTATAGGAACCAAAGAGGGCAAAACGGGTTTAAAACTCAAAGTGAAACAGGGAGTCGCAAGTGCAAATCGAGAGGCAAAAACAGAATTGGAAAGCCTTCGACTGGAAGAGCTCCTGAGTAGTAGCCTGAGACACCTTGGCAAGGGCCAGCATGATATTGAAACCGACAAAAAGTCAGTCCAATGGAAAATTGCAATTGCAAGCCATCCAAAAGCATCGACTGGTATAAGAAATCCACACCTATGTAGCAGTCTTAATATGGGCATCCCGCAACAATGAGCAAAGGAGTTGGGGCCTATAACAAGAGTGAAAAGGTTAACTGTCCATATTTTAAGAAGTTGATGAAGATTGCACTAAACAACTAGGACCGTCCCCTTGATTATTCTCTCTGACCCAGTCCTCTACTACTTTTCAAAATCAAGAAATTTGGCGTGCTTTCACTCATGAAAACACGTCAAATTTTAAAGGATTTTCTTATTTTGGACGTAGTGCTTTGCGGCCGGGCACAATTCCGAGGGAGAAATTTTCACCGGAAGAGGGCAGTTTCCATCAGATTAATACTGGTGTATGAACGATACTGACCTGTAGGGAAATCCGACGATGCGGGTGGAAATTGATTTTAAAAACGGAACGGACGTATTAATGAAAAGCGTACCAGGCAATACCATCATATTTTAAAACAGATTCAGGAATGGTCTGAATTATTTGGTCCTTTTCTGTCTCACTTATGGTGAAAAAATGTGAAGCAGTTTTGGGAGAATAAAATCGGTAGACAGGTTTGGCATTATACCAAGGGTACTTCATCGCATAGAAGGCGATTCCTTCGAGCGAATAAACGTGGCTGAGGTTTTGTTGAATACTTTCAAGTTCAGCCTCTGATGCAGTATAAAAGTGACTTTTAGAAATATTGTTGAACATTCTGTAAACTGGAGTTGCTGAATACACCATAGCATGTAGCACGTGTTGGGAGATTCCCTCGTATTCCAGGAACGGTTCTACAGACTCTTTTTCTGATTCATTTGCTGTGAAGAAATGGCTTTCATTTCCTTCTCTATAGAACCTATAAAGTGGGGTTACATAATTTCGAGGGTCATGAATGTCGGTTTCTCCTCTTTCATGTCTGGTAACATTCACTTCAAGCTTGTAGGACCCAGTATCCGTACCCCAACCTCTTACTCCAAAAAATGCATAGCCACCATCTTCGATTTTCATCGGTAGCGGCATCACATCATCATAATGACCTCGCATGTTCTCTTCATTGGAGGCTAGTGCAAAAAAACCTACATCCGTTGTATAGGTGTAGTCTTCTTCTGGGTTGGATGAATCGAAAACCTCAGCGTCAACTGTATAGTCGTATCCTTCGGGAAGGCGGACATAAAAATGATCTTTATCTGATGCAGAATGGATTGAGGTACACCAGGGTCGGAGTTTGTAAGTATTGGTGTAATCAAATGTAGCAGTGAATCTCGCATAGTCTCCTGAATAATCCCATTCATTTGGTTCGAAACGATCAGGTCCGGGAGTGATGCTAATTTTTTTTGCAGCTGCGTAATTCCCTGAATTAGTCATTTGCCAGTATTCTTCTCCATTTTGATAGTGGTATAACACGGCTAAGTAATCACCGGCTGGAATATCTCCCGTCTCTTCATCTATCTGAAATGACAAGTTTAATGATTCATTTGATTCAATTGATTGGGCATCATCTCTGAACAAATAACCTTCCATTCTGCCGCCGGTATTGTAATCGTATAGAATCGACCCGATTCCGCCACTGAAACTGAACTTACTGGAATTGCGCACATCATATAACACATTGAATGGTGTTCCTTGTTTTAACGTTTGATTCCCTCCAATCTGAAAATCAGAATTGAGAGTAAGCTCCTCGTCCATCGCAGTGCTATTTGAAATAACAAGTTTCGTTCGGTTTTGTTGTCCTTCGCCTCCCAATTTTGCCCAACGATGGTTGGGCGAGGGTCTAAACACTGCCGAAATGTAGTATGTTCCTGGTGCTACCCAATCATTGGAATTCGTATAAAAATGGATAAGTTGAGGATTCTGCTTCGGCTGAACTTCAAATGTTGCCGTATCATTTAGCGTTCTCAGGAAATTGTTGTTTTCGTCAAAGAGCCCGATTGCGAAAGTAGCAGTATATGCAGTCTCGCCGATGTTCTGCACGGCATAATGAGGATAAAAGCCTTGCCAAGCCTCTGCAGGATTAGGCACGACGTTGAGAGTGGATCCCAAGACTAGGTTTTGGCCGACGTTTGTAAATGCTTGAGGAGCTATTCCGACGATAGCGTGTTGGGCAAACTCAAAATTCAGTCCATCAACCTCAATTTCATCTTTGATGGTGAAGAAGCCGTTGAAGTTTCCATCCCATCCCCAATTCATATGGAATCTTCCGTTTACGTCGTAGCCATCACAGATCCATGCATGTCCAGCTGTAAAAAGATCTATTCCACGATAATAGATGGGTCGCCCCTTTTCTAATTCGTGTTTAAGGGTTGCAATCCAAAGCGAGTTGGTTGTTTCGCTTCTTTTTATCAGCGTAGCAGTACTACCGAAATTAAAGTGACTGTTTAGAGCCTTAAGCGCTTTGTATCCATAGGAACCACTCCCG
Organism: Opitutales bacterium; assembly: GCA_963676215.2. Taxonomy (GTDB): domain Bacteria; phylum Verrucomicrobiota; class Verrucomicrobiia; order Opitutales; family JAFGAQ01; genus JAKSBQ01. The sequence goes on from CAXXVT010000002.1 coordinate 317,405, forward strand.
TCCGGGTTATATTCCATTTCGACTGCTGCGCCACAGACAGCCATTAAATTGGAGACCGCGTTGATTTCTTCCTGGGAACTGGAATCTGAAAGCTTGTTGGGCATGTGCGCCCAATCAAACACGGATTCTTCAATGTTTACTGCTATGTTCCCATAATGCTCGTTGTTGTAATTTGAAGAACCATAGCTTTTATCGGGATACTCCCAATAATTCATGATTTGTGCCATTGCGGTGGCGACGCAGCCAGTAGGTGCATTATCGCCAGATTCTGTATCTGTAGGACACTCGTTGTTGTAATAGGTTCCCTGGCCCCAACTAGTTTCCAAAAGTGGGCCTACTGAATCAGAAACCGAATTTGAAGTGGGTTTCTCGGTCAATAATTGTTCCCATGCGGATTGGGTGTTTGATGACGCATTTTGGTTAGATGCAATTAGATGTTCTATCTGCTTTTGGCGGTGTTTCATCCAGGAAACAAATGCTGGTGGGCAATTATTAGGATCTACCACAGTGTCGGTTGAGACAGCCAAAATAGGTGTGGCTCGATCATCTCCGGAAACTACAACGAAGCCTCCGGTAGAGTCGACAATCACATAAAGATTAGAATTGTAATCTACTTTCAACCCTAAATCTCGTGAATCGAGAAGTCTCAGATTTCGGGCATCTCTTTCGGGTAAAATTGAATGGAGTTGAAGATTCTTTGTTTTAGTGCGTTCGAGGTCACTTAACTGCAACTGTTTCCTCGCTACGTTGAAGGCTTGACTGCTGGATATCGGAGCCGAATTCAACCCATTTAACGTAATTAGAAGAAAGAAAATAAAATAGAATTTGCTCATTTTCATCATTGGGATTTGGAAGACAGTAAGGTTGAAATATACTTGCGATTAAATGAGGTGATTCACGGAAGATTTCGGAAAAATCAATTTGAAGGAATTCTTTTGAGAAGATTATCAAATTGAACTTTAAGTAGTATGACGGCAATTCGTTTTTTCGAAATTGACAAGATTTCTCTCTGAAGTGATAAGAATTTACTTTGACGCTGAAGGCATAGAGGTGGGTAAGACTTCTCCTCCTGGCCTATCAATTCAATCCCCCCGTTTCCGTCGAAACGAGGAGCAGGGGTTAAACGCTAAAACACTACTGTCCAACATAAGATTTTAAGAGCCTCCGCATCCGGGTAGAATTGATGGTGAACTAAACCTAAAACCAACCATCGACGGAGGCATAAAAATGAATAAAACATCGAGTTTATTTAGCCAAAGACTTTCGATTATTGATCGTCATCAATTTGAGAGATTGGTCAAATAACACGATAACGACCGAGCGAGCAAAGCGTTCAAAAGCTGGGATCAATTGGTGTCGATGTTGTTTTGCAACTAGCTCAAGCGAAGTCTATGAGGGAAATCGAATTCGGCTTGAAGAGCTGCGAAGGCAAAATCAAGCATTTGGGAATTGGTGATTTTCCAAAACGATCAAGCAAAACCTTAGAATTAAAACATTTGTTGGAACCAGTGAAAACGCGGTTCATATCCAGATTTGGACAGCATTAATCAGCATTGTGCTTTTTGTGGATCTTACAATTACGATCCAAAGCTAAGTGGGCTTTTTCAAATCTAGTGGCTCTTCTGCGCTGGAATCTGTTTACTTACAGGGATTTATGGCTCTGGATTGATCGGCCCTTCGATTCCTTTAATCTATATGATTCGACTACTCAGAGCTACTTTGATTTGGACTGCTTTCCTGTATGAGAACACGTCTCCTTTTAAAGGATTTTCTTATTTTGTACAGTTGTGAACGAGGGAGGAGCAGGGGTTAAACGCAAATTTAGGGGGATAGGGACAGGCTAATGATGGGAATGAAGCTTTTAGTGTTATTGAAGAGATTGGAGTCATGTGAAAAGCGGAGAGTCAAGAAGCTGGGTTATCCGTATGTTGTCCGAATCTGACTCAAATTTGGATGGTGATTTCGCCTTCAAGGTAGGATTGGCAATGGCCGGTGATGAGGATGCGATTCATGGGCGTGAGTTCACAGAGCAGTTCGCCTCCTCGAGAGGAAAGTTGCTGGGCTGAAAGTTGGGATTTTCCGAGGTTTTTGGACCAGTAGGGCGTGAGCACACAGTGCGCGGAACCCGTGACAGGATCTTCGTCGATGCCAAATCGCGGAGCGAAAAAACGACTGACAAAATCCACCTCGGTTCCTTTGGCGGAAATGATGACGCCTCTGGCATCAATGGTTTTGAGCTGGGCCATATCAGGTGAGGCATTTTTGACGGTGGATTCTTGGTCTACCACTACCAGTACATCATCGACAGAACGGTAGATCTCCAGTGCTTCAACGCCGAGTGCTTCTATGAGGCCTTTGGGAGCTTCGCAAGGTGTCCCTTCGCGAGAAGGGAAATCAAGGGTGAGGCTCTGATCTTCATTTTTACTGACCTTTAAGATCCCACTGAGTGACTGAAATTCGACGAGTGATTTTTCGGGGTGTTGGTCGAACCACACCTTTGCCGTTGCAAGGGTTGCGTGTCCGCAGAGCGTGACTTCACCTCCTGGGGTAAACCAGCGAATCCTTAGACCTTCGGGTTCCGATACATAAAATGCGGTTTCGGAGAGGTTATTGTCTCGTGCAATACCGAGCATGACAGAATCGGGAATCCAGAATGAAAGCGGGCAAACCGCTGCAGGGTTTCCGGAAAAGGGTTGTTGAGTGAAGGAGTTCAACTGATAGATCGGAATTTGCATGGCTTCGTTATAAGGATTTTTGGCTAAATGACTATTCAAAATAGTATCGTATTGGAATCTGTTGCGGAGCGGTATTGATTCAAACAACAATGCTACAAATAGCTTGTGCGGTATGCTTCCGATGCGGTCGCAAATATCCGTAGATTACCGGTCGTATATTTCTGTTAACATTGCATTCGCTAATACCCTCCCTTCGGTCGGGCGCATATGTTTCGATCTAGTCGAAACGCATATTTAATAACCGACTCTTAAATAAGTAATTTTTTATACGAAATCTGCGCGCCAACGGCACATCTGATACTCCATTGAGCGTTAAAACGACACCAAACCCGCTTCAATGCGATGCAAGCATCGCATACTACGAAAGTAGAGGTAGTATCAGATGCTCGCATCTGATGAAGTCCAATAATCGTAGTATTATAAACTCAATTTCGTTTGTGGTGAGCGCCGACGGCGCATCTGCGGTGAACAAAGTGAGCCATCTGTTAAATAATCTATGCCTGCTTAGGGCCAAAACTAGAGTAATCAATGGCTTGCAGGTAAAAGTGCGCACGATCGATAGTTGAATTTTGGCGGGACTGCACTATGATGCTCGGTCATGGCGTTACAAGAAATCGAAAAGGAAGAAATGCTTACTGGTATCTGGGTTTCGGACGAGGGGACTGTGCATGAGTGCATCCGCAAGTCTTCAGGAGAAAGCGAGACTCGAGAATCGAAATTCGAAGGATTTCTTTGGGCCAATCATGGAGATCTTCCTCCGCTGGGATTAGAGGGTGTTGGTAAAGTGCTCAATGGGAACGGTCCACTTGATCGGCTGTTGGAAACGGATGATTTCGAAACCTTCAAAAAGTGGATTTCAAGGGATGCGCTCGGTCGGTATGGCGAGTGTCTCAAACCCTTTGAAAGCCAACACATGCTTCGCTGTAAAGAACGTCTCTTTGAAGGATTGTTGTTTGATGACTTAAAACGGTGCCAGGTTGATATCGAAACCGATTCGGATGGAGTGCACTTTTCAAATCCTTACAAAGATCGTGTGCTCGCGATCGGGATGAAAATGGGAGACCAGGAAAAACTGCTCTGCCTGGAGTCTGTGGATGCTGAGAGTGAAAAAGTAATGTTGGAGGAATTCATTGCGACGCTGCAGGAATGGGATCCCGATGTGATTGAGGGTCACAATATCTTTTCGTTTGATCTGAATTACCTCAAGATCCGCTCACTTAGCGGCGCAAGCTTCCTTGTGCCTGGGGTCGTTTTGGGCAGAACGCCAAATTTCGGAAAAGTCGGTTGAAAGTAGCGGAGCGCTGGATCGACTTTCAACGCTGCGATATTCCGGGTCGGACCGTTTTCGACACCTATCTCATGGTGCAACTGTATGATGTAACTTCGCGTGATATGCCCGGTTATGGACTGAAGGTCGTTGCGAAATACTTTGGTGTGACAAAGAAGCTGGACCACGATCGCACTTACATCGAAGGCAGTAAAATTCACAATCAGTTCAGGGAAGACAGGGAGGCATTTTTACAGTATCTCCGAGATGACCTCCTGGAGACGGAAGGTGTCGCCGCCATCCTATTGCCTACCTATTTCGAACAGTGCAAGAGCTTCCCGGTTATGCTGCAGGAGGCCTGCCTCAGAGGGACCTCAAGTAAGATTGACCTGCTGTTTTTCGAAAAATACTTCCATGCGGGTCAGGCCCTGCCGATGCCAGCAGAAGGGTTTGCCGGATTTGAGGGGGGGTATACTAAAAGCTTCCAGACCGGAGTTTTTAAAAAAGTGATGCACTACGATGTGGCGTCGCTCTATCCCAGTCTACTGCTCAAACTCAACGAGAATCCATGGCCAGATGACTTGGGTGCCTTTCTTCCCTTGTTGAAAGAACTGCGTGAGTATCGGTTGAAATACAAGGACCTGGCCAAAACCGATCCCGATCCGGTCTTGCGTCGGGAATACAATGCACGACAAGCGAGTTTCAAGATCCTGATTAACTCCTTTTATGGATACCTCGGATTTCCCGGGGCCCGGTTTGGGGATGCCGAATTGGCAGCCAGTGTGACCTCTGAAGGACGGGAACTGCTGCAGTTGATCATTGATACGATGACTGAACTCGAGGCTCTGCCGCTTGAAGCAGATACGGACGGAATTTATGTGACTTCCGAAAAATGGGCTGCAAAACCGCTGGATTTGCTCGAAAAGGTGCAGTCAAAACTTCCGGTTGGGATTGATCTGGAATTGGGTGGCGAATACGAAGCAATGCTTTGTTATAAGGCAAAAAACTATGCGCTTTATGATGGAGAGAAAGTCATGATTCGCGGATCGGCCCTTAAATCGAGAGGGATTGAACCTTTCCTTTCCATGCTCACAAAGACTCTCATTCATTCGCTTCTGGGCGCTTCAGATAAAGATCCTCAACAGGCTCTTGAAGCACTGCAAACTGAGATTGAAGAGGGGAATGCTCCGATCAAAATGCTCGCGAAAAGCGAAACCCTCAATCAGTCGCCCAAAAAATATGAGAAAGCGGTTGTGGAGAGTAAAAAACCGCGTCGAGCAGCACTCGAAGTAGCGCTTCGTATGGATCCTGTCCCGGGTATGGGGGATCGAATCACTTACTTTGTTGGACCCAAGGAAAAAGGGAAAGCTGCGATGTGGCAGCGCGCGTTTGCCATTGAAGAATACGATCCTGAGACTTGTCCCTATGACGCGGCAACTTACTTAAAAAAACTCAAGGATTGGCTCGTGAAATATGGGGAATTGATGGAAATGGTGGGATAGTAATAGGCAATTACTACTTGTTCCTTCCGTCCATAAAAAGAAGACTTTAACATCGCTTCGCTAAATGTGCCTTCGGTACGGCAAATGTTTTGCTTTCGCAAAACGGCAGATTCTATTGATCAAATGGAAATGGTGGGGAAGTAACAGAACCCAACCGTCAGTTGACATGAAAGATCATGGGCAGGTGGGTGCGAACTTCGACGGGTTTCCCGTTTTTTAATCCTGGGAGAAATTTCCAATGTTCAAGGGCTCGAAGAGCCGGTTCCTCAAAGCCGGAGTGGGTCGACTTCGAGACCGTGGGTGCGAGAATCGCTCCCTCGGTGTCGATGACCATGGATATCGTGACTTCGCCGTCGATGCCCATTTCTCTGAGATAGCGAGGATACTGGGGTTTGATCTGAATGACAGGACTTGGGGGTACTTTATCCTCTTGGCTTCGAGCGGAGAATTGGGAGCGACGATAGAGATCCGCATATTGCGACCGATTTCTGTAAATTTGATAGGCATTACTTCCTTGCGCCGTTTGGTCGAGTTGGTTCCTTAGCGACTCTGGGATTTTTTCACGATCCATCAGATCGAGGTAGGCTTCATAGTCGAGTGGAACCCCCATCCCATTGAGAAATGCGATGCTCAGAGCAGAAACAGCCCGCGCCCGGAAGCGGGGTTCAGTTTCCTCAACAGGTCGTTCGAGAATGGAATTGAAAAAAGCGACAGCTTCGGCGGTATTGTGGCCGGGGTATCCGTTGATGCAGAGGACATACATCATGAGTTTGCCAGTTTCACTGCCCTGTGCCGCTGCTGCCTCAAAATAGACGTTTGCCCTGTCCCAGCGTGTTTGAGGGTCCCAGTCAGGGTGTTCCCAGCAAAGCACCCCTAGCTTTTCCAAGTAGTCTGCGGGGATCCAATGCCGCATTTCATCCACAACTGTTAGCATGGAGTTTATTGAAGTGGATTTGTCGGAAATGCGTTCGACAAGGAAGCGGAAAAAGTTCTGGTAGCTCTGCTCCGACTGACTGATGATGGCTTTTCGGTAGTAATAGAGTGCTTGATCCGTATCCGGATCTCCGATCCAACCGTTTTCTTGGTAAAGTCCGCAGAAAAGGGAGGCCGTTTCGTTTCCCTGTTCGGCTGCTGCTTCGAGCCAGCGATAGGCATCCATCAGATTCGGTTCGACTCCCACTCCTTCATTGAGCATGAGCCCCGACTGGAGTTGCGCTTTTGCATTACCCTGTTCGGCCGAAAGCTCGAAGCTTTTGAAGGCTTCTTCAAGCTGGTTTCTTTCAAGGAGAATCCAACCCAGTTGATAACTGGCGGCGGCATCATGATTTTCCTCTGCTTTTTGCAGCCAAAATATTGCTTTTTCAATGTCTGTTTCGACTCCAAAACCGTTGCGATAACAGAATCCCAAGCTGAAATAGGCTGTGGGCATGCTCATACTTGCTGCTTTCTGATAGATCTCAAATCCCTTATTGTAAACGCTTTGGTCCAGGCTTTTTGCCATGAGGTTTCCCAGCAGTCGAAGTGGATTCAGTTCATATCCAAATCTCACACCCTGCTGAATGGCTTCGAAAAAAGGTTTGGGGTCTTCAACGGATTCGAGTGCTTGCAACTCTTCGAGGAGTCTGGCGCATTCCAAATCCCATGCTGGGGGGTATGCTTCCTGCAGGAGGTCGTGAATTTCGTCTTCGTTCGAAGCGACACTATCATTCTCACTGAGCATGGTATCGTTGAGGTATTTAAGGCGGTAGAGACGGGCTCGAAGAGACCCTCCCTCGATTGCCTGTCGCAGCCGTTCCAATGACGTTTCGTTGAATCCGGATGTATTGAGATCGTTTTGAAAAGCGATCATCCATGAGTCGGCATGATCGTAGTTTTCGGGGTGGCTCCTCCACTGCTCAATGAGTTCAGTCAGTTTTGGGTTTTCAAACGTTAGTGCGTCTCTTCGATAGTAACGAGTGGAGTGTGCAAATAGATAGCCAATTTTTTCCAATTGCGCACCCATGATGTAACAGTTGTAAAGTGCGACCGGGTTGTTGGCTAAGGCTTGTTCGGTGTTCCACTTCCTAGTGAGAGCATAGTTGAATTGATAAGTGTTGGCATCAGTCTTTTGAAAATACGGTGCAAACATAGGTTCTACTTGCTCAACTTGAACCATCGGTATCGCTTGCTCAGATTCGACGTCACCGATGGACGCCTTTTGCATGCCTTCCAGGATTGAAATGGCGGTTTCGCAGCCATCATATGCGGCGGCGTGGATCCAGGCGGAAGCAAGTTCGGGATCGTAGAGTTTTCCGTATCCAAGATGGTGGGATAGACCAAGGGTCAATTCGGCATGGCTTTTTTCATCACCTATGGAATCTCCTTCAGCGGATTGAGATTGTGAGATAGGAGAAGGGTTAGGTCCTAGTTCTGCATTCGGTTGAGACTGAAGTGATTGGCAGATGAGCAAACTCAAAAGAGCGCCAAATAGCCGGATGACAGCAATCCCGTTTGAATGGGGTTGCCACATTTTTGGATTTGTTGGGTAGGTCCAAGCAGAGTTCACCATCAGTCTGTCAGGTCAGAAATAAAAAAGCGTTTCCAAAATTGGAAACGCTTTTCATACAAAGGGGGCGGGTGTGATGGCAACTAAAGTTTTGCCTGAAGATAACTAGCGTAGCCTTCGAGCCAGGCTTCAAACCCTTCCTCAAAATCAATATCGAGATCCACTCGGTCCATGACTCGGCTGGCCCCTTGCTTCGTAAGGCTTTCTTCAAGTTTACGTCCACATCCGCAGAAATCGTCGTAGGAAGAGTCTCCGAGTGAGACCATCGAAAATTTGAGATTATCGAGGCCAGGCACTTTGCCATCGACGATCGCATAGTAGAAATCTTCCGCTTCATCTGGTGGATCTCCTTCTCCCCAGGTAGAGATGACAATGGCGACTTCGGATTCTTTGGCGAGGTCACCGGCTGGGTATTCAGCCAAGTCTTTGAGCTGGGTTTCGAACCCAAGTTCATCTGCTTTTTCCTGGATCTGGGTAGCCAGATCTTCGGCGTTTCCAGTCATTGTTCCGAAAAGAACTGTTAGTTTGTTGTCGCTCATGGTGGTCTCTAAAAAAGCTTTAGACAATTCGCCAATGCTATGATGTCAAACAGCTTCGGATTATAACACCGACTCTGTTTGGATTTATTAGGTCCGCTTAAACTGTGTGACACGCCATGAAGCTAGATGGATCAAAAATAGCCAGAACATGGCAAAGAGGGTAATTTTTAGAAGATGTAAAAACATGGAGTGAATAATGAAATCTTCGCGCATGATCCACAAATCGAACTGCCATAAGCTTGGGATGATCCAATCGAGTGCTTTCCCGAAAAACCTGAAGATCCAGATCAAGTGGTCGGAATGGAAATAGGGCACCCAAATGGGTTTTGTAAATCCAGCCAGCACAAGGGTGGCTCCTGCCGCGAATCCCAGCAATTGTTGCGAGGACGTTATCCAGATGAGACGAGCGAAAAAGGCGACAACTAGCACCATTAACGTATTTGCCCAAGCATAGGCGAATAGGTTTGCCGCAGAGGCGTGTGCATTCTGGATGATTTCCGATGGTAGGTCTTGACCCAGTGTCCAGAGGCGACTCAGCAACCAAGTGTAAGTGGTGAGGGCAAATTGAAAACAACCGACAAGGCAGGCAATTCCGATATGTTTTCCCATCATATGTTCCAAGGGGCGAATTCCGGCAGCCTTTAGTGCGGAAGCAGTGCCGATGTTTTCTTCATGGATCCATAGCGAGTGCAGGCTGACCAAACCGAGTAACAGAAGAAGATAGCGTTGCAGGCCGTATTGAAAATCCATGAAAAGCACAAGGGGATGATCCGCGACATGGATGTCCTGGCTAATGAAGCCCAGTATTGGTAATAGAATCGCTGCTATCAGAAACCAACGGAACCAAAGCGTGCGATGCACTCCAGAAAGACTGAATTGCAGGGTGGTGAATACAGAAGGGGGAAGTAAACGATTCGAGCGCACGTTTGGGGAATGGTTGTCGGGAAAATTAGTTAGGAATGTAAAATGGATGGCATCGCGAACTTTTAGAGCTGGGAGACTAAACGTTTTTCGAGTGGGTCGCGCGATAGGTTCAGATATTGATCCCAACCGATAAAAGTTCCGGCATACTTGAGTTGACCGTATTTCAAATAGACGATGCGATCACAAATGTTGCGAGCTAAGTGTAAATCGTGGGAACTGATGATGACGGTACGACCTTGTTCTTTGAGTTTGAAAATCTGTTGTTCTACGAGGTCAGTGAAAATCCAATCCAATCCTGAGGTCGGTTCGTCCCAGACGATGAGATTGCTTTGGGTAATGAGGGATTGGGCCAAATTTACTCTTTGCCGCATTCCTTTTGAAAGACTGTCAAAAGTGTGATCGAGAAGGTCCTCCAGCTGAAATTGAAGACAGGTATCTTCGATCAATTCGAAAATCGTCTCTTTCGAAAGGTTTTGGATGCGTCCGACAAACTGGAACAACTGGCGCACGCTCCAATAGGGATTGAAACGGGCTTGTTCAGCAGCATAGGCAACTGGATATTTTCGGGTGAATCCAGGAGCTGGTTGGTCAAACACCTCCAGTGTTCCTTCATAGGTATCAATTTGACCTGATAAAAGTGAGAGCAACGTGGATTTTCCTGATCCGTTCTGACCGATAACGACGATGGTTTCACCTTGTTGAATATCGATGCTCAATCCTCTCAATGCGATTGAGTCGGCGACTCCTTTCGATTGAGAGGGATAGCGTTTTTTGAGGTCTTTGATGTGAATCATGAATATCGATGAATGGTCAAAATCGAGTTTATTCTAGTGTCCTCACCAGCGTTCAAGCAATACGGAAACCACTGAAGAGCGAATCTCTGTTTTCCGAGCTTTCATCGGTTTCCCGGATGTAAGTTCGCAATTCCTCTTCCACGGCGTCGATGAATTCATGCACTTCTTTAATTTCACCTTCGACTTCTAGCGTCACAGATCCGTCGATCTCGTTGCGTACAAATCCCGAAACATCAAATCCCTTCGCGACATCGAGAGTCTGATAGCGGAATCCAACCCCTTGCACGTGTCCTTTGAACACAACCTTTTTGTGGTATACTCTCATGTTTGATTGAATGGTGCAGGCATCCTATTTTTTGGCAATGGAACAATGTTCGAATTTTCAGACGTTTTTCAGTGCACCCTGCTGGATAAAATTAACGCAATAGGCTCAAAATCGGCAATCAAAGTCCTTGTTCTAAAATTAAGCCTTTGTAACTGATACCAGTGGAACAACTTCCGAGATCGAAGATTTGTATTGTCTTTTTCGTGTTGTAAATCCAATGGAATCAATCAAGTTAGAGTTATATAAACTATGAACAGTCCTAATTTTGATAATTCCGGGGACAATGAATCCTGGGATGGAAAAGGAGAATTGGAGTGGACTGAAAGAAATTGGAAACAGTTTCTTAAGGATTCTGACGCTGAAGTTGGAAGATTTGTTAAAATCTACCAATCCCTGAAGGACGATCCTCAACGCCTGGACCACACCGCCCTTGGCATGGGTTGGGATTCCGATGAATGGTCTGCCGAATTAGAGTATCAAAATGATGATTCTCTCGATTGGTTGAATGAATCGTCAGATGATGAGGATGATTTTGAAGATATGGATGACAATGATCCATACACGATCCACAAACATCCATTGTATGTGACAACTCGTGCACTCTACGCATTGCTTGCCCATTATTGGAAAGTCATTTCCACCGAGATGCCGGAATTAATCGAATCTGCCGATGCGGTGTTGTTTGGGGAATCGGTAAGGACTGGTGAAACAAATGCGATTATGGGCATTCACGCTCTTGAGATGGGAGATTACAATCTTGTGGTCGTTCATCTTCTACGGTCATTGACTTCATTGAATGAAACGATGCGCTTATTCCAGAAGGCTGCTGAAAATGAGGAAACCCCGTTGAACACATCGGTTATATCAGAATTTCAAAATTTCTTTTTTGATCTGCGGGAGGTTTGGTTAAGGGTGATCAAAGAATGCCGTGGCACTTCTGATTCTCGATAACCAGCATTTGGGCGGGTGTGAGAACCTTACCCACCTATCTGGTGATTTGCGGTTTTGGTCGCAGATTGCATGACTCCGTCAAAGGATCCGTTTGTGAAAAACAAGATGAGCAAGGGCTGATGAGGAGTTGAAATTAGCTGCTGCAATTCTGTTTTGAGCGTTTCATTGTCATCGAATACCTGGGTGGGTGTGCCACGGTCTTCGAGGTCTGTTTTCAGTTGCTGAGTATTGAGCCTGCGGTCCTTTGAGAGGAGGTGGAGTCGATGGATCGCCCCGATCCATACTTCATCGGCGTGGGACAGTGTGACGGGCCAGAGGTTTTGAAATGCGTGAGACCGGGAGGTATTGCTGCGGGGTTCGAACACAGCCTGTAGTGTATGGCTCGGAAAGCGGTTGCGGTAACTCACCAAGGTCTCTCCTATTGCAGTTGGGTGATGGCCAAAGTCTTCGATTAGGAGCAAATTCTCACTGTGATGCAGCGTTTGTTGGCGGCGCTTAACCCCAGTGAAGTTTTCGAAAGCATTTTTTGGTTGATAGGCTGTTGGATTCTCAGGATTGACCTGAAGCGCTGCCGAAAGAATGGCCATCGCGGCATTGCGCGCATTATAGCGAGCGGCTAACTGCCATGATATTTCGATCCAATCTTTTCCTTCGAGTTTCAGTCGGAATGAGCTACCTTCAGGAGATTCATGGAAGTCACAGATTTCGAGATCATTATGGGCTTCGAACCCGACTCTCCACACCGAACTGTGGGCTTCCTCACAGACCCACTGTGTGAGTTTTGGATCGTCCCCATTGACCAAGATATTTCCTTTGAGCGGTACGAGCCTCACCAAGTGGGAAAAGGAGCGCTGCATGTCTTCAAAATCTCTGAAAATATCTCCATGATCGAATTCGAGATTGTTGATGACCAGCGTGCGCGGGAGGTAGTGGATGAATTTGCTACGTTTATCAAAAAAGGCGCAGTCATATTCATCCCCTTCAATGACAAACGGAGCATTTTTGCCTCCTTGGGCAGAAGACGGTTGTCCGGTATTTGGAACCCCAGCAATTAGGAAGCCTGGGTCCAATTCATTTTCGAGCAAGAGGTGGGTTGTGAGGGCAGTTGTCGTGGTTTTTCCGTGGGTTCCGGTAATGACAATGGAATGGCGCTTCCCGATTAGCTTTTCACCAATGAGTTGAGGCAATGATACGAAGGGAATTTCCCGGGTATTGAGCAACCATTCCGCCTCGGGGTTTCCCCTTCCGATAACATTTCCCACCACCACCAGGTCGGGTTTCATCTCCGCCAGACGCTCAGCATCAAATCCATCAAAGACCTTGATGGCGGCTTCGCTGAGACGATCCGACATCGGAGGATAGACGTTGAGGTCGGACCCTGAGACTTTGTCCCCTTGGTTTTTCAAAAGGATGGCAACGGATCCCATTGCCGTTCCTCCGATTCCCATGAAATAGATATGCATAGATGGAGATTAACTTCGAATACTAGGGCATGGATTAAGAATCCCCAGACAATCCGATCCAGCGCATTTGAATGCGGGGCTGCATTCAAGCAAAAATTGTAAAATGACTATTGTGGACTCATCGCCTTCGCATCGAGTAGCAGCGCATGCACGGCCATGGGGTCATCCGGGATTTCGATGATGTCATCTTTGCAAGGGTATTTTGTTTTCAGAAAATCCCGAGTGTCTCCGGATATATCCCAAAGATCGACTAAACGCATCGACCACACTTCAAACTGGCGCTGGGTGATCAGGTCGTAGTTGATTAATTTGATCTGCTGATGGCGATCGTCCAAACAGATTTTTTGAAACAACTCATTGACGGCAGTTTCGGGGCCTTCAAGGACTTGGAGGAAATGATTTCCTGTAAGGATTAGCAGGCCTGAAATTCCTTTTTTACTGTTATTGATCGCTCCCTTTTGGGAGATACTTTCTACGGTTTCATTGGACACAAATTCATCTTTTGAAACACTCTTATATATCAGTCGGCACTCGTTCATAACACCTTTTTCATTTTGGGACTTTCTTATAATAGCATTTTTCTTCATTATATCCAGTGCCAACTGTGTAGTGTTTGCATTTGTTATTCTGTGAAGTCTAGCTTTGGCCTTTTCTAATAGGATATATGGAAAAAATTGAGATACAGCCGTTCAAACAAGACACATCAGGTCGAATTCAGCTGCCAGGTTCGAAGAGTATAACGAATCGAGCATTGTTATTTGCAGCTTTGTCTAAAGGGAATACCCGACTCGAAGGGATTCTGCGCAGTGAAGACACGGATCTCATGTTGGAGTGTCTTCGCAAACTCGGAGTAGGAATCCGTTTGATCTCCGATGATATTGTGGAGGTCGATGGTGTTGCTGGGCAATTTCCTGAAAAAGAGGTTGAACTGTATGTAGGAACTGCCGGTACCGTCGCCAGGTTGTTGGTCGGTATCCTTGGGGTTCAGAGAGAGGGACGATATCGAGTGGATGGTTCTGCAGTGATGAGGGGGCGTCCGATGAAGGGACTGACCGACCTTCTTTGTCAGCTCGGCTGTGAAATCGAATTTGAAGGCACTGAGGGAGCGCTTCCATTTGTATTGAAACCCGCAGGATATCAAAAACTGGAGGTTGAAGTCGACGCATCGGCCTCGAGTCAGGTACTTTCGGCAGCGTTGATGGCGGCCCCTCTGGCAGATGGGGGAGTCAGTATTCGGTTGAAGAAGGAAGGCATACGAAGACCCTACGTGATCATGACTGCCCGAATGATGGAGTCTTTTGCGGTGAAGGGCATCGAATGGAATGAAGCGTTTACCGAGTTTTTTGTTCCCGATTCCACCGGGTATACTTGTGAGTCGGGGTGTTACAAAGTCGAATCCGATGCCAGCGCTGCGAGTTATTTCCTCGCTCTACCATTTGTCGTCGGTGGGCAAATGGATGTGAGTCGTTTTGACCCCAAAGGGTTACAGGGAGATGTGGCCTTTTCGGAGGTTTTGAAACAACTCGGAGCTAATTTTGAACAGGAAGGTGAAGGGGTTGTTGTGAAGGTCAGCGAAGTGCCGCAATTTCCGCAGACTTTCGATTTTTATCCGATATCAGATACTTTCATGACATTGGCATCCCTCTCTCCGCTCTTGCCAAAACCGATTCGAATTGAGGGAATTGCCCACACCCGCAAACAGGAAAGTGATCGTGTGCATGCCACGGCCACGGAGTTGCGTAAGCTGGGGCAGGAAGTGGACGAAGGGGAAGACTATCTCCACATTTTTCCTAACCGAAACAATCTGATTGAAGTGGCACGCCAGGGAGTGGATATCCAAACTTACAAAGACCATCGTATCGCAATGAGTTTTGCGATCCTTGGGTGCAAAGATCTGCTGGGAGATCAGGTGCCATGGATGACGATTCTGGATCCAACATGTTGCGAAAAAACATTCCCCGAGTTTTTTAATGAGTTGGAGCGCCTGCGAAATGTTTAAACCACGGAACATATCGCTCGATCGCATGCAGAAGGTGCAGGACTGGGATTTCAAAATCTACCAAATCCATGCTGCAGGAAAAAGGGTGGATTGGGGCAGCTATGATGAAGGTGTTGAGGGTTTGATTCCACAACTGGTGAATCGTGAGGCCATGGTTGCGTGCCCGCGGGTCGGTTACATCATCTGTCACGAAGGCAGCACCATGCGTTACCTCGTCGCTTGTGCATGGGGAAATGACAACGAACTTTTTGTTGAAGTCAGGGTTTTCATCGAGGGTGAATGGCGAAAATCGAAGGAATACTCTTTTTGTTTGTATGACATGGAAGTGATGTGGTTTGAGCGAAATGCCTATGTTTCCTCTCTTTATTCTGGGAACCCGGATCGAGAGCAGTATTTGAAAACTTCCCTCACGGTAACGGTATGAGTGACGATAATCTCGAGGAGCAAATTTTGGAAGTGCGGGAATGTAAGAAGCCTGGAAGTGTGATGACTTCCCAGGGAGTGGTGTTGGCGATTCCAAAAGCTTGGAAGCTTTTGCCCCCCGGTGATGCGACGGTTACGCGTCGGGTTAAAGCTGGCGGTCCCCATTGGATCGTGAAGCGGCGGAAGGGAAACAAATGGTTTTCTCTCGGCGTCTGGGCGGATGCGGAACGGATTGATTCAGTTTTAAGAGAAGTGCAGGCGGAGAAAAGTCGTCCGGAATACAAAAAAAAGCTGGAAGCTGGGCGGGAGAAACGTGCCAGAGAGCAATTGCAGTATGAACAAGAGTTTCGGTGCGCACTGAGCCAATTTCTCCGATTCCATCCTGATTATGAGCATTTTGAGAGTAGGATGGTGGAATCTATCACGGCACACGCTATTCCGGTAGGAAGTGGGACAGTTGCGAGAACCAGCCGAATTCCATTGGAGCAAAAAGTGGAGGCCGCCACTATTGCATGGATGCGCCATCAGACCACTGCCTACGACAACCTATCGATCCCTCATGTGAAAGGGAAGCGTAGGGAAGTGCGCCGGCAATTGGCAAAAAAAAGTGTTTCTCTGTTAAAACGTTATCGTTCTGGTGATGTTCAGAATCTGCTAAGCTGTCCACTTGCGAAAGCCCTTGGTGAAAAATAAATACAAAACCTTTTCGAAGGTGAGTTGAAATATCGAATGGTTCGAATATAGTCATTTGTTCCGGTTCTTAGAGATCCTGGATTCAAACATCACAATCATCAAATATATGAGTCGTTCAATATTGCAAACTCCACTAACCGTTGGAGATTTAACTTTAAAAAACCGCGTGATTATGTCACCGCTTACCCGTTGTCGTGCGATTGATGATCGTGTGCCAAACGAGTGGATGGTGGAGTATTACCGGCAGCGTTCCGGGGCGGGAATGATCCTGTCAGAGGCTACCGCAGTCGATCCCATGGGGGTGGGGTATCCCAATACTCCGGGCATTTGGTCCGATGCACAGGTGGAAGAATGGAAGAAAGTGACCGATGCGGTGCATGACGCTGGTGGAATTATCTTTTGTCAGCTTTGGCATGTGGGTCGAATTTCTCATTCCAGTTTACTCAATGGTGCTAAGCCGGTTGCACCAAGTGCGATTCAACCTGAAGGCCACGTGAGTCACAAACGTCCTATTACGGAATATGAAACACCCAGAGCGTTGGAGATAGAGGAAATTTCCGAGATCGTATTACAGTATAAACGAGGAGCGGAAAACGCAAAAGCCGCAGGTTTTGATGGAGTCGAAATCCATGGAGCAAATGGCTATCTCATCGATCAGTTTCTCCACGAAAAGTCGAATCAACGAACCGATGTTTATGGCGGCAGCATTGAAAACCGAGCGCGATTCATGCTGGAGGTAACGGATGCCGTTTTGTCTGTTTGGGATGCGGGTCGAGTGGGAATGCACATTGCTCCAAAAGGAGATGCGCATGATGTGGGAAGCGCTGATTCCAAAGCACTGTTTTCCTATGTAGCAACAGAATTGGGAAAACGAAAAATCGCCTTCCTATGCGCTCGGGAGTCCTACGATGGAAACGAAATTGGCCCTGATCTTAAAGAAGCCTTTGGTGGGGTCTACATCGCGAATCAGGGTTTCACTCAAGAAACCGCAGAAGCAGCCGTTAATTCGGGCAATGCGGATGCTGTGGCATTTGGACAACTTTATATTGCCAATCCCGATCTCGAAAAGCGTTTTGTATCAGGGGCTTCACTTAACGAACCTGATCCTGATACCTTCTATGGTCCAAACACGAAGGGATATACGGACTATCCCTTTAGCTAATACCGATTAGCCTTTCGTTCTAAATATGTATAATCCGATGCGAGCATCGGATGTTACGCTTAGTAACCTGTATCTCATGCTTGTTCATGACCGTGAGCCTGTCGAATGGCATGAGATCTGTTTGAGTTTGCAGTCTTTTAAACGCAAAATGGTATTCGATTGTATGGTATGCCTTGCTAAAACCCCTTATTTTTTCTGCCAAACGTGTCATACCGTTGAGCGTTAAATCGACTCCAACCCCGCTTTAATGCGATGCAAGCATCGCATACTACGAAAGTAGAGGTAGTATCAGATGCTCGCACCTGATGAAGTCCAATAATCGTCGTGTTTTAAACGCAACTTCGTGTCAGTTTATATGCAGGATGCGATAATTGGCATAAGTAGTGTCTGGATTTAGAAAGCGAGGTCAAGGTGGTGGATTGAGTTCGATTCACGATCTTGGCCAACGTTTGCATGCTAGCCCGATAGACGCTCATTCACCGATTGCGATCAGAACCTAACAGGGGTGTGTTTCTCTTTTCCGGAGTGGAGATCAAACTTATTGAGGATGTCAAAAAGCGTGCTCTTACTGATGGGTTTCGAGATATAATCATCACAACCAGCCGCCTTCATTGCACTTTGATCTTCCGCTTGAACACATGCTGTTTGTGCAATGATTGGGATCTTTGGATACTTTGGTTTTAATTTTTGGGTCGCTTCTAAGCCACTCATGATCGGCATTTTCATGTCCATGAGAATGATCTTGATATCTTCGTTTGATTCGACCATCTGCACCGCTTCGAGTCCGTTTCTTGCGCGTAGAACAGTCATGTCAGATTTAAGGAACTCCCGTAATAGGAAATAATTGGAGTCATCATCCTCGGCAATCAAGACCTTCATCCCTTTTGACGGTAGGCTCAACTCAGTTGATTTTTGGGAGCTTTCTTTGACTGGAATTTTGCTTTTTTCGAGAGGGATCGAGAAACAAAACTTAGAGCCTTCTCCAAATTTTGACTTGGCTACCATCTGACCACCGTGAAGCTCAACGAGAGCTTTGCTGATCGATAATCCTAATCCTGAACCTTCATGGGATCGAGAGTAGGAATCGTTAATCTGATGAAAACGATCAAATATCTTCTCGAGTTGTTCGTTTTCGATCCCAATACCCGAATCCTGCACAAAACAGTCTATCTGATTTTCCCCAATAGTATATCCGAATTCGATGTCTCCGGAGGGAGTGAATTTGATCGCGTTTTCTAGCAAATTACTGAAGACCTGCACGATTCGAGATCGATCAAGCTTCAATAGGTATTCATTGTTCTTGTTGGGTGTTGATAGACGGAGTTTTAGGCCTTTTTCCTCAGTTTTGGGACGATAGAACCGATACAATTCTTCCAAAATGGGTTCAATGTTTTGAATCGTTTTCCGGATTTCGATTTGGTTCTCTTCTATTTTGGAGATGTCGACGAGGTCATCGATGATTCGGAGCATACGCTGACCACTGTGTTCGATGACTTGGATGTACTCGATCTGTTCGGGCCCTGAAAGATTGGGTGTTTTTAGCAGCTCAGAAAAACCCAAAATTCCGTTCATCGGTGTTCGGATTTCGTGGCTCATATTTGCAAGAAAAGCCGATTTCAGGCGGTCACTTTCTTCTGCTTTGAGTTTTGCTTTTTCCAGCGCTGCGGTTCTTTCGACAACAAGGTCCTCCAAATTATGGAGTAAAGAGTCATTTAGTTTGTGTTGGCGTTTTTCCTCAAAAATGACCGCCAATACTGTAGTGAAATTTTCAATGTAGGGTATGTAGGGTTCAAAGGTTTCACCATTATCAATATGCAATTGAATGATAGCATAGACCACCTCTTTACGCTGGATTGCATAAGACCGAACCCCGGAAGTTGCCTTGTCGTTAATGTCGCTGACGTCGATTGGCTGTCCGTTTTCAATCAGATAATCGACTTTTGCGAGACCGGGAACATCGCTTAAGCCTCTACAAACAAAATTAAGAATTGAAATACGATCGGGTAATTGCAAAACGACACTTTGCATCAGAGCGATTTGCCCGATAATTTTTCCAAATTCGTTGTTGGGGTCGTTCACGCGTTTTGTTTCTCTGAGAGATAAGTCTCGGGTTCGATGAAAAATGGATTTTGCACAACTGAGCCATTTACAATCATCATTGGATGCACTTTTAACACCTCCATGATCGTGCCACCATCAAAGGAGTTTGCATCGTACTGACAAACCGCTGTCACAGGAACGGTCCGGGTGAGCATGCTAACTCTTGATTCATACTCGAGTAAACGATCGCCTCCTGGCATCTTCTCTACTTCAGGTATCATTTCGCCGACCACTCTTGCTCCCTTGAAACTTAGTTTAATGGAGTCATTGTAGAAATTGATCAAATTTTGAATCATTCTATCCGGATCAAAACGATTATCTTCAAAATAAACCTCGCCGGTATCCATCAAGTTTATCGCGGAACTTTCTTTTCGCTCATCGTAGGAGATGTTATTTTTTGCGAAGTATTCCCTCAAATCATCTTCGGTCACTTTTTGCGACAAGCAAAGACTTCGATCGCCTTCTTTGAGCCCGCTGAGAAGGAACTTAAGTAGTGAATCGATTCGCTCCTTTTCATCAGTAAATATTAAGCACATGTGGGTTCCTGCAGGAACATTTTCTTCTGTGAACCCGAGGGAAATATGTCGATTTTTTGAGCTCATAGAGAAGTCCGTGTTTCTTGCATAAGTGAGGTTTAACGTAGGGTTTATGTTAACAGAGCATCGCATATCGATAAAGACAAATTTTCTCGGATGAAAATTCAGTAAACCGATTATGCACCAATTTGAGTAGGCGTTGAGCATAGTCGCAAAGTTGGGATTTATTCCTTTATCGATCAGTGTTGGGGATTTTGGTTTTTCTGTCTCGTTGCATTAGGGAGTGTTTCCGAACACTCCCTAGAACTGATACAATCTCAAAGGTTCACCATGAAGGGCCAATTTCACGTTCATTAAAACAAGAACCTGTTCAGCTCAGCATTCTTGTTGTTGAGCAAAAAGCCTAAGATTCGCTTGGGCGGGCCGGGACTTTTTTCAAAACCAAGAAATTTCTCATTCACTAAAACCTACATGTGACGATTAATCGATTCTACGGGTTTCTTTCGAATTTCCACAATTGCTGGTATCTCCCCCTTTTTCCCATTTTTAATGAGTTGTTTAGTCCGAAAATATTTCAGTTTAATCACCTCAATCAAGAGCAATTTCCTCATCTTATTCAGTTGCACTGTTCTTTACCCTGGTCTCTCTATTGACGGGCAAGAGCCTGCTGCTCCCGCAGAAATAAAATCAGTGTTGCTTCTGAATTCCTACCACAAAGGTTTTTTGTGGACGGATGAAATTACGAGAGGTGTGGAGGATGTTTTTAAGGGCGAAAAGATTCAACTTCATGTGGAATACATGGATGCCAAGCGTCAGTATAATGACGAGTATTTGGGACTTCTAAAAGATATCCTGAAGGTAAAACATGAAAAGCAGCACTATGATCTGGTGATAACTTCAGACAATGTTGCATTTGATTTTGTAAAAAATTGGAGAGAACAAGTTTTTGGCGATATCCCTTTCATTTTCTGTGGTGTTAATAATCTAAATGAAAAAGACATCGAAGGGTTGGAAAATGCGACAGGAGTGAGTGAAACTGCCGACCTTGAAAGTAACTTTCATTTGATTCATAAGATTCATCCAGACGCTCGGCGAATCATCACAATCGCAGACAACACCGTATCAGGTCGGCGTATTCAGGATGAAGTGCTTAGACTGCGCGAAGAAAACGAGTTTCGTAGTTTAGGAATCGAACTGGTTTGTGACGTAACTGTCGACGAATTAGCTGCAAAGTTGGATCGTCTCACTGATGGAGACATTGTATTTTTGACGCTCTTCTTTAGAGACAACTCAGAACAGTTTTTGACATATGATACTGCGGCTAAATTTGTGAGTTCTAACACACGAGTACCTGTCTATGCTGCCTGGAAATTCAACCTCGGGCATGGCATAGTAGGTGGTTGTCTCACCAGTGGATATGACCAAGGGATCATTGCCGCAAAAAAGGGGGTTGTGGCTCTTCAAGATGTTCCTGTCGAAAGCATTCCCATCGAGTGGAAAAGCAAAAGTCGATACGGTTTCGATTACGAAAAACTTCAGCAGCATGGGATAAAGTTGGAAGACTTGCCTTTGATGTCGGAAATTCTTCATCTTCCAAATTCTTTTTATGACAATCATCGAGAACTCATTTGGAAAACGGTCTTACTTTTCGTTTGCATGTTTATCGCAATCTTGGGGTTGCTATATGGTTTCGCGAGAGCCAAGAAGAGTGAGTCGAAATTCAGGAAACTCCATGACCGAGCTCCGATAGCCTTATTTAAGTGTAATTCACTGACCAATAAGGTGTTGTCTGCGAATCCAAAAGGGGTCGAATTGATGGGGTATCGTTCCGAGAAAGAGTTGATATCGTCCATGAAAATGACGGATTTGTATGTCGATATAGTAGATCGCAAGCAGATCCTCGACGAGTTGAAGCAGACAGGACTTGTGTTATCATGTGAATTCCATGCAAAAAAACGGGATGGCGAACGGTTCTGGGTGCAGTTTTCTGCGCAAATCGTTTCCTATAATAAACCTGAAATCGTTGAGTTTTTTCTGATTGATGAATCTGAGAGAAAACGAGCAGAGCTGGCGTTAGCTGAAAACCAGGCAAAAATGCAAGAGGTGCAACGCTACGCCAAAATTGGGAGTTGGCATTATCAATTTGGTGAGAAATTTACGTTTTGGTCGGACGAACTTCAAGAAATTCTGGGAATAGAACTTCCGTCGATTGAATCATTTATGATGCGAGTGCATCCAGATGACAGAGAGCCCGCTCGGAAAAGTCATGCTGATGCCACTAAATTCTCGAAGCCAATAGAGACAATCTTCCGCTATAATCATCCCGATGGTGAAATGCGTTATTTGAAGTCTTGGGCGAATGTTCACCATTCGAAATACGGAAATCCAGAGAAGATGGTGGGAATTACACAGGATATTACCCCTCAAATTTTGAATCAAAAACACCTCGAAAGACTGAACATGCTTCTGGATTCAATCCGTGGGATCAATCAGTTAATCGTAAAAGAGGTCAATGTGGATTTATTGATGGATAAAGCAACTCGTTTACTCGTTCAGGGAAAGGGGTTCTCATATGCCGGAGCGGTCTTACTGGAAGAAGATCGGGTAACGGTGACAGCAGAAAATCCGCAGGGTAAACTCAGTTCGAAAGTTGAAGGTGATGTGGAACTCTATCCTCCTCATTTATCCGCTATGATTTCTGGAGAGGTATCCGAATTATCAAATTTTCGGTATCCCTCAGCTAATATGCTTGATGCCCGTTTTGTGGATTGGGCGGATCTCGAAGTTGTCACTTGCCCGTTAGAATATCAAGGGAAGGTGTACGGGTTTCTTTCATCTGTCTATGAGCAAGGCGGATTGGAGGAAGAGGGCAACGACTTGATTGAAGAAGTCTGTAATGATTTGGCTTTTGCGATTTCGAACATCGAATTGGAACAACACAAGGTGCAAGTCCTTCATGAATTGCTTGAGGCGAAAGAAAAGGCTGAGAGTGCGTCTAAAGCCAAAGATGATTTTCTTGCCATTATGAGTCATGAGTTGAGAACTCCTCTTAACCCAATCCTTGGCTATGCTCAATTGATGCAAGATGACCATACTGATGAACCTGAAAAATCCTATTTGGAAGATATTATTTCATCTGCTTCCGATCAGTTGAAACTGATCGATGGTATTTTGGAATTCATTGAATTGGGCAATGGTTCGAAGGCGATAAATTATGGTCTTTGTGATGTTCAGGCGTTGTTTGATACCGTCATTCTCCAGGCGAAATCTGAATGTGAGTCTCTGTCGTTCAAAATTGGAAGCATAGATGGGTTTGATGAGTTTCCCGTTGGATTACTTGCTCGAACAGATGAGCTGATCCTTCACAAGGTTTTGAATCGAATCCTCGATAATGCCTGTAAATATACCAATGAAGGAACCATTACCACCGCGTTAGGGTTTCGAAAAGGAAAACCCGGTGAGATCAAGGTGAGGTTTAGTGTCAGAGATACGGGGATAGGAATCCGTAAAGAAGTGATGATGAACTTGTTTGATCCTTTTACACAGGGGGATGGATCTATTTCAAGAAACTTTCAAGGCATCGGAATCGGATTAGCTGTTAGTCAAAAACTAGTGACTTTGTTGGGGGGCTCGATTTCAGTGCAAAGTGATGGGAAAACCGGATCGCATTTTTGGATCGATGTGCCCATGAAAACTGAAAGCTTGGATTTGTCAGGATCGATCTTGAAGGACAACGGGTAGGTCCGGTGTTATCTCAACAAGATCTTCTGCTGTTTGTTTGAATTTATGGGTTGCTCCCGCGGAGAGGAATTTCCAGCATAACGGACACCTATATCCTTCCATCCCTATGATTATCCATACTGCAGCATACCCCCGGGCAGGTCTCGTCGGAAATCCTTCTGACGGCTATTTCGGAAAAACGATCGCATTCACTTTCACCGAATTTTCGGCGAAAATTGTGATTTATGAATCTCCCGAACTTGAGATTCTTCCAAGCCGGAGAGATCATTCTGTTTTTAGCAGTGTTGAAGCACTGGTAGAAGATGTTCACAAACATGGGTATTATGGTGGGTTCAGACTACTCAAGGCCACCGTTAAACGGTTTTGGGACTATACCAATGAAAACGGAATCCTGCTTGATAACCGTAATTTCACACTTCGTTACCAAAGTAGCATCCCGGGTCGAGTTGGGTTGGCGGGTTCTTCTGCCATCATCACAGCTTGTCTTCGTGGATTGATGAAATTCTATGGAGTGACCATTCCAAAGCCGATTTTGGCGGATTTAGTACTGACAGTTGAAAATGATGAGTTGAGTATCCCTGCAGGTTTACAGGATAGGGTGGCCCAGGCCTATGAAGATCTGATCTATATGGATTTTGATCGGAAATTGATGGAAAAGCGAGGTTACGGATCCTACGAAACGCTCGGAACTGAAGATCTCCCCAATTTTTACGTCGGCTACTTGGCAACGCTCGCCGAAGGAACTGAAGTAACGCACAGTGATCTTCGGTCTCGTTGGCAGGCAGGGGATAAAGATGTCTTAAAGGCTATCGACACTTGGGCTTCATTTGCTCAGGAAGTCCGGGATCTTCTCGGAACAAAACAAAGTGAATCCAGAGATCGGGATATTGGGAAAATTTTAGATGAAAACTTCAATCTCCGCAAAAAGACTTGTTACGTTAGCCAAGGCAACACCGAGTTGATCGAAGCCATGCGGTCCTATGGCTCCAGTGCGAAACTTGCGGGAAGTGGCGGTGCAGTCGTTGGGATATACCCCAATGAGGGTGTATTCGAAAAAATGAAGATCGAGCTCGCCGAGAAGGGGATCGAAGTATTGAAACCTACCTTGGCTATTCCCCCACGAAAGAACGGATCGATGCTTGCCGAAAACCCGAAGGTTGTAATCTGATTTTTTCACCAAATCATGAACGGAATTAAAAAAGCGATTATCCCGGCAGCGGGGTATGGAACCCGTATGTTGCCGATTACCAAAGCAATTCCTAAAGAAATGCTTCCAGTCGGGAATAAACCAGTGATTCACTATGTTGTCGAAGAAGCCGTAAAGGCCGGAATCACGGATATTCTGATTGTTGTCAGTCGTGGTAAAGAAGCCATCATTGAATATTTTGACCGAAATCCGGAACTGGAAGCTCAACTGGAAGCAAAAGGGAAATGGGATCTGTTGGAAGAAGTCCGAGCGATCTCATCGATGGCCAATATTCACTTTATTCGTCAGCCCGAAATGAAAGGATTGGGCGATGCGGTACTCTTTGGCCGTGCATTTGTTGGTGACGATCCCTTTGCGCTGTTACTCGGAGACACCATCATCCGATCCGATCCAGATTTGATGTCCGAACTTGTAAGAGCTACGGTCGAAAATGACCTTTCTGCTGTGGCCATCGAAGGCGTTTCGCGAGAAAAGGCGACGAGGTATGGAGTTTGTGGTGGCAAACAAATCTCTGAAAACCTCTTTGCTCTGGACTCGATGATCGAAAAACCCGCAGAAACGGAGATACCGGTTGTTTTTGATAAACAGGGAAAACAGACAGAAGACCCTTTTGCTTTTGCAGCAAGGTACGTTTTTAAGCCCAAAATTTTTCAGTTTCTAGCAGAACAGCAGACCGGTTACGGCGGGGAAATCCAGCTCACGGATTCGATGAACAAGCTCCTCAACTCGGATGGATTTGTTGGAGTTCAACTTCAGGGCCAAAGACTGGACGTTGGCAGTCCAGAGTTTTTCCAAATCGATTAGCGGTTGTTTTGGATAGCGATTTTGTCCCTATCGCGCCCTAAGGAGGTCATGACTTCAGTCGTGACCATTTTTGAGCTCATCGAGACTGCAACGCGCACAGTTGAAAGCATGCGGTCCACGTCGAACGTTTCAATGAGGGGCGAAGATTCTTCCGGATTTCTGGTTTTTCAAAGGAACGCGGACATTCCTGTCCGCTATTTGCCGTGTTCGGTTTGATACCGATTAGCATTTAAAAGACTTCAAACTGAAACAGATCTCATGCGAGCATGAGATACTACGTTAGATGAGGTGTAGTATCCGATGCTCGCATCGGATTGTCCACTTGTGCCAATTAACGTTTAAGAGACACAAACTGAAACGGATCTCATGCCATTCGGCAGGGTCACGGTCATGAACAAGCATGAGATACTACAGGAGATCGCATGCAAGCATACGATACTACGAGGGATTTGTAACAAGCATCCGATGCTTGCATCGGATATCGGAAGTAGTGAGTTGAACGCTTAGGGTAAAGGATGGGCGAAACGATGTTAGTTAAAGCATCTGAGAGGCAAGATGCGGACAGGATTGTCCGCTGCCCGTTATAATACTCGCGTATCTTTTGTTTCGATATTGAGCTTTGGTATTGCCTCCCGATAGGCAATTGGGATTCTGGAAGAGAGTCATGAGCACCGATAATATTATTACCATTGATGGAGGAGCAGCATCCGGGAAGTCTTCTACCTCACGCCTATTGGCAGAGCGCCTTAATCTACTCCATGTGGACACGGGTTCCCATTACCGAAGCCTGACCTATGCACTGATGGATGCGGGCTGCGACCCAGAAGGCATGCAACAGGTCGTTAAAGGCTTGGCGGATATCGTCCTTGGTACCGAAATCGAACAGCGGCAGGCGAAAATTTTGATTAACGGGAATAGCCTTAGTGATGATCAAATTCGTTCGGAATCGGTAAACCAGAATGTTTCGAAGTTTGCGTCGATTCCCGAGGTTCGAAAGAAACTTCTCGAATATCAGCGCAGTCAGGCAGATGGGTTTGCAACCGCAGGTTTTGAGGGATTGGTGATGGAAGGTCGAGATATTGGGTCGGTCGTTTTTCCCGACGCGAAACATCGGTTTTATCTTTTTGCTGACCCTGCAACCCGACAAGCTCGACGGGCAAAAGAGGGACAAATCGATTCGATCCAAGAACGGGACAAATTAGACTCCGGTCGGAAGACGGCCCCATTGAAGGTCCCGGAAGGCGCTACATTGGTTGACTCCTCTGAAATGACATTGGAAGAGGTTGTAGAGCATATCGCGTCGTTGATTTTGCAATAGTCGTTTGAAATAGAAATTAGTCATGAAAAAACAGGCGTTCAAACAACTTCAATGGCAGGAAATTGATCTGAGCACTGTGGTGCACCTCATTGGCCTTGCAAAGGCAGAGGATTTACATGGAGCAGGGTTAGTTGAGGAATTCCCCTATCAATTGGACCTCACTAGTGATGCAATGCTGGATCCTGGTCGCTCAGGGAAAGCCAAATTAATGGCAAGAAAGGATATGATTGTATGTGGTGTCGAAATGGTACCACTAATCCTCGATCTCTACGGCGGAAAGTGTCAGTTTCAGTCTCATTGTAAAGATGGTGATGGTTTAAAAAACGGAGACTGCCTTGGAGTTCTGGAAGGTGATGTGGCCGAGATGTTGCAAGCGGAACGCATTATATTGAACTTTCTGCAGAAACTTTCTGGTATCGCGACCTTGACTGCGATGTATGCACACGCCTTGGAGGGTTCCAAAACCCGGATCCTTGACACCCGAAAAACGACCCCTGGGTATCGCATCCTCGAGAAATATGCCACTGCCTGTGGGGGTGGCTGGAATCATCGTCGCGGGCTCTATGAATGGATTCTTGTTAAAGATAACCATCTAAGCAGTGCGAATGCTACCGGTGGAGCTGCACTCGAAGAAAAAGTAACGAGAGCAAAAGCACGCTATCCCGATGTGATCGTGGAAGTGGAAGTGGATAGGATGGAGCAAATTGAGCCGGTGCTTGATGCCGGAGCGGATATCATCATGCTCGATAA
The DNA here is from genome assembly GCA_963676215.2 of Opitutales bacterium. Classification (GTDB taxonomy): domain Bacteria; phylum Verrucomicrobiota; class Verrucomicrobiia; order Opitutales; family JAFGAQ01; genus JAKSBQ01. The sequence continues at coordinate 345,183 of CAXXVT010000002.1, forward strand.
TTTCAATAATCAACAGTTGGCTGACGCTGTAAAGCTAATTTCTGGCCGGGCGATCACCGAAGCCAGTGGCGGCATCGAACTTAATCGACTGCCCGAGATCGCGAAGGCTGGAGTTGATTACATCTCCAGCGGTGCCACTATTCACCAGAGCCAATGGATCGATATCGGTCTGGACTGGGTGGATTGATTGCTGCTTAATACATTTTTCATAAATCCATTATTACCATTATTGTGTGAGAACTTTTTTAGCTTATGGAAAGTAACCAGTCGGCTCCCGTTTCCCCATTTCATGCCTTCATTCAATACTTTAAGGACTTCAGTGTTCTGAGAGAAACGCGCAAGGAATTCTGGGGTATCCAGCTCATCAACTTCGTCGATTGTGTGGCGTACTTCGCCATGTTGACCATCGCTTCGGTCTTTTTGTCTGAGGAGTTGGGAATGTCTGATACTCACTCGGGTTGGGCGATTACGGCCTTTACCTCGGCGACTTCCATTTTTCTCTTTTTCTCTGGAACCTTTACGGACGCCTTCGGTATTCGGAAATCCCTTCATGTTTCCATGATCGGCATGTTCCTATTGAGGATATCTGTCGTCGTCATTGCTTTGGTTCCGGGAATTCCGCACAAGGGCCTCTTGGCCTCCTTGATGTTACTGTTGATGGCTCCCTTTATGGCGGGGGTGCAGACTGTGTTTCAATCGGCCTGCAAACGATACACTACGCAGAGGTCGAGGGGTGCGGGATTTAATATTTGGTATTTGTTCATGAATATTGGAGCCGCCGGGGGTGGATTTTCGATTGATATCATCCGCAAAATGATGGGCCTTTCGAGTGTTCACGTTTTCACCTTATGTGCTGCTTGCGCCGCAATTTGTTATGTAGTGGTGCTTACGATGATCAGGAACGAGGATCAGTTGATTGGAGAAGGTGAAACGCCCGACCCAGAACCTGAGTCGAAGGCAACCCGCAACCCATGGTCCATCGCGAAGAATGTTTTATCGGATAAAACCATTTGGAAACTCATTGTGCTCGTGGTGTTGATCCTGGGTGTTCGTTCGGTGTTCGCCTATTTGTATTTGCTGATGCCAAAATACTGGCTCCGTACCATTGGTCCCGATGCGGCCTTTGGTACGCTCAATGCCATCAATCCGATTGGTATCGTGATCGGGCTCATCCTTGTCATTCCCATCGCCAATAAGTTCAAGGTATATAACATGTTGGTTTACGGAGCGTTGATCTCAGCGTTTGCATTAGCTCCGATGGCGATTCCCTGGACGGCTTATGGCATGTCCATTGGAATGGCTCATTATACCATGGCGTTGTGTGCGATGGCGGTTCTCACGATCGGTGAGGTGATATGGTCTCCAAAACTCAATGAATACACCGCAGCGATTGCGCCGAAGGGGCAGGAAGGAACTTACCTTGGGTTGTCTCTAGTCCCCTGGTTTTTGGCTAAGACAGTTGTCAGTTATTTCTCAGGTAATTTACTCAATCGTTGGTCGCCTGAAACGGTAAGTGTGGATGGGGTTGAGCTGACATTACAAAATGCGATGATCGAAGGGAAACTCAGCTACTGGGATCGACCCGAAGCGATGTGGTTATTTCTTGGTTGCTGGGCGGTCGCAGGCTGTATCATTGCCATTTTCCTGAAAGGTTGGATGACCAAAGGAATGAAAGAATAGGAGTTTGGTAAAAGACTACTGGAGTTAGCGTTTCATTTTAATGGTTGCGATTATGACTGCGATCGCAATTCCCACCGCGAGGCCAATTGCCAGTTTGTCAGTGGCAACACCAACTGCGGTTCCGACTCCAATTCCGATAGAAAGGGTGTATGCAATCGGTGGGATTTTTTTGTTTTTTGTCCTGATCGTTGTCCGATGATTTTATACTCTAGCACTTCATTCGATGGATACTGGCGTTTTTTAGTCTGCGACAAAAAAAGTGCGGGAAAAAACTCTTTAATCATTAAGATCGAGCCAGGATTCAAACTGAAACAGATCTCATGCGAGCATAAGATACTACGTTAGAACTGTAGCATCCGATGCTCGCATCGGATATTGGAAGGGGGATTTAAATGCGAGTCGCTATGATAGCAATGTCGATGCGTCGAACATGAGCGATTGGAGAAAGTCAGGCGCGACTAGACTCTCCAACTGCTCATGGGTCCATAGGCATTCCTGCAAGCAGGAAGCCCACCAATCATGATCTGGATAAAGAACGCTGATTTGTTTAACGCCTTTATTCATTGATGATTCGTTTCCTTTAGGTATTGGGCGACTTCAACCATTGGGGCGGTCCAGATCGTCTCTTTTTCTTCGTGTAGCCATTGAATGAGTTTCTGGTGTTCTTCTGTGGAGATGAAAAGATCGTGAGTGCCTTGGCCGACGCCATGAAACATGTAGATTATCCACTCTCCCTGTTCACGGGCGGCTTCGATTTCTGCCTTCAATTGTTCGAATGTCTTGGCATCTCCGCTATAATGCCCGAGTCGAGTGAAGACGGGTCGTTCAGGGTCGACGGGTTTGTTGGTTATTTCTCCTCGGGAAGCCGCAAACATTTCTTCGAGAATAGGATCCAGCGGAACTTCATCTTCTCCTTCACCAATGGTAAGGTTGGTGCAGGTATTGCCATAGGTTCGAGCCTTTCCTCCGTCCAACAAATCAAGGAATTGATTGGCCACGTGCAGTTCATCGCGAAACCGTCCCGGGGTGTATTCCTGTAGGTCATAATACTCCGCCAACCAGGATTCAAACTCAGCAGTTCTCCTACAAGGATGAAAGAGAGAATGATTGCCCAGCTCATGACCCTTGGAAGCGACTAGTTTCCATTTGTCAGGGCTTTCAAGAAAGCGAATTGGCAGATAAAACGTGGCTCGCATGTCATTAGATTCAAGCAAGGGTGCCACGTGGTTGTAGTGCACTGGCAGAGCGTCATCGTAACTCAATGTTACCGCGCATGTTTTCCCTTCTGGGAAATGGGATGAATTGGAAGCGAGTAACTGAACAGTTACAATAAGGCCGAGCATGTAGAAGGTGGAAGGTAATTTTTTCATCGGTTTTATTGAGTAACGAATTCGCGCATTTCTCCTATTTGTCAACAGGCGGAAGTTTGTGGTTTTTGGGGAGATGGATCACGTATTCTATCTCGACCCATGCGTTCTCCCGATGGGTTTCGACTTCGATCCATAGTGCTACTGGGAATTCGCCGTTGTAATACTCCTTACGAATTCCAGTCGCCTTTCTCAGGGCCTTTTGGTCATTGGTGTAAATCTTTTCTTTTAGGACACAATCCTTGCTTAAATTAAAGAAACTGAGCATTCCATCGAGCCGTCCCAAGGCCATTGAAAGACTTTCTTCCATGGTGTCCCCCTCTCCAACAATGCCCGAGAGATAGAGGGTGTTGTCTACCGCAACTGCTTCGGAATAACCGATTTTTCCGCTCCATTCACTGAAGCTGTAGCGCTGGATTTCAGTTGAAGCCGTTGCCTGGATCACAAAAAGTGAAAGTAGAATCGCTACTTTGAATATGGAAGGAGTGGAGGGAGCTTTTTTCATATGTTTTAGTCGAAATGAGTCAAAAACGTTAATCACTAAATGGGGCACAAGAAGTCTAGTACTGTTGGGTATCGTATCAAATTAGGCCACAATACTATAACTAAGTGTCTGCTTTGTAGGTTTAAATAACCTCCCTTTAGTTTGAAGGAGCCCTATTGAAGACTGTTCAGTTTCTGAGCCTTGGTTATTTAAAAAATGACGTTTGATTCGATTGTCGTTTATGGTTGGGGACAGACACACGACTAAAGTCATGTGCTCCGGTGATGTTTTTTTGGTAGGGTTCTCCAGACTCCGTGAGGAGGAAAAGCCTGCAACGACCGACTCGCTCAACCGCAGTTCAGTGGAGTGGGATTGAGTAAATGCAGCGGACAGGAATGTCCACTTTCCTTTTGGGAATGCATTTAGTTGAAAGGAGAGCGGGTTTTCTTACCCGCGGTTGTTCGAAGGCAAAGCTCTTCTCACCGATGAATTGGGGTAGGGCTTACTGTCCGAGCATCGCTGCTTTGAGAGTCTCCTGTGCGGGTTCATCAGAGAGCCAGATGCCAAACAGTGCCTCCTTAAATCCAGGAGTGTCCGCGATAGAGTCGATTTTCTCATCATTTTTAGCAATGGTGACCCCCATTTCCGGTTTATAGCAGATCGTGAATTTGTCGCCCTTTGTAATGGGAGCACTAAACGCATTAATGAACTGTTTAATTTCCTCTGAAATGGCTTCTGTGGCGCCGCCCGTTGCCTTTTCAAACCCTTCCAGTGTGGCGCTTGTCATGTTTTCACTGTTGATCTTGGAAGAAATGATGTGCAGTTCGATCATCATGGGATCTTCTGCCGCAATGATCGCGTCTGCCTCTGAATTTTGTTCCGTAAGATACAATGCCCCGACATAGAGTTTGAACATCAGTTTTTTACGCACTCCTGCGCCATTGAGCACAAGTTCATCGCCTGCTCCGGTTGTTCGGTTTTCTGGCACGTCGACACCACGAATTTCGAGGGCGAACGTTTGAAGGGACATCGCTGCGAACAGCACAATGGAGAGAAATGGGGTAAGGATTTTCATGAACGAAGGATTGTGCCAAGTGAAAGGAATCGACGCAAAATAAAAAGCTTGCTCCTATCCGGTGGAGTGAGGTTATGGAGGCAATTGGCAGGGTTGAATTCTTCGATCCAACGAAGACGAATTTGGGCTTATTTCCAACCACTCCCTACAGGTCTTGTTTGAGGTTGCCTCGAAGCCGCAAATTCGATGCGCTGTGGGCAGGATTTTGCATGACCAACATTCGTTCCAGTCTATTGAAGGAATTGATCATTCACCGAGGTGAATTTGTATCGGGTGGGCTGCTTTCAGAAAAAATTGCAGTGTCCAGAGTGAGCATCAAGAACCACATGGATCAATTGAGTGAAGCGGGGTTTGAGATCGAAGCGGTTCGGAACCGAGGCTACTGCCTGAAGCGTTCCCCTTCCACTTTTCAATCTGATGCCTTTCGCTTCCATTTAGAAACAGACATCCCGGGATCACAGGTTTTGACCTTCGATGCGATCGACAGCACTAACCTCGAACTCGACCGTCGCTTGAATGCGGGCGAACCGACGCCCATTGTCGTGATAGCCGGGAGTCAAACACAGGGGAAAGGCCGACGAGGGAATCAGTGGGAGAGCCATTCCGGGAGTAACCTTTATCTTTCTTTGGGGTTCCGCCCCAATCTTCCCATTTCACGTATTGGTCAATTCACCCTTTGGTTGGGGACCCAACTTGCAGCCGAATTACGAAAGACCCTGGATCTGAAAGTGATGGTGAAATGGCCCAACGACCTTTACCTCAACGGACGTAAGCTTGCTGGCATTTTGACAGAAGCGAAGATCGACACTGATCATGTGCAGCATCTCATCGTAGGACTTGGATTGAACATCAATGCCACGGAAGAATTTTTCCCCGAGTCCCTCAAAAAGAAGGGAACTTCACTGCGCATTGAGCTTAAAAAGGAATTGGAATTCAATTCCTTAGCGGCGGATATCGCCAGGACCTTATTTGAAGCCTCCCAATCCTACTTTGAAGGCTGCAAGGAAGAGCAGATTCAAGCAGTGTGGAATCAATTTGATTTCCTTGTGGGAAAGCGGGTTCAGGCGACGGCTCCAGGCGGTGTGATCGAAGGAATAGCGGCCGGGATTGACGAACGGGGAGAATTGCGAATACGGTTGCATGACGGAACCTTTTATACGGTAAACTCCGGTGAAGTGACGATGGCTTTTGAAAAATAACCTCCTTATGAATGTCTTGTGTGTTGATGTTGGAAACTCCAATACCCGAATTGCAGTCGTGAATGCAGATGGAGTTCTGATGATGGAAAAAATTCCGACTCAGAAACTCACCGCTCAGGGGCCCGAAGTGGGCACCATGCTTCACCGATTGATCTCCAAGGGTGATGTCGTCGGAGTCTCGTTTTGTTCGGTTGTTCCGGGTATCTATCCGCATTTGATAAAACATTTTCGGATTTTCACCTCGGAAGTGTTTAATCTCAGTCCCAAAACATGTCATGGGTTGAATCTGGACTATCCGAAGCCATCTGAAATTGGACAGGATCGTCTCGCGAATTCGATTGGAGCTCAGGCGAAATACGGTGTCCCTGCGATCGTGATTGATATGGGAACAGCGGTCACTCTGGATATTATCAGTGAGGATCGGGGGTATGAAGGAGGAGTGATTGCTCCGGGCTTGGCGTTGATGTCAAAATACTTGCACGAAAAAACAGCGCTATTACCAGAAGTGGATCCCGATGATTGGAAGGAAGTGCCAACGATTGGAAAAACAACCAAGGAAGCCATCAGTATCGGCTGTAAACGAGGGTTCGGGGGCATGATTACGGCGTTGGTAAAACCGATTTACGATGAATTGAAAGCGCGCTCCGGAAAGACACCTGTATTGATCTCTGCGGGAGGGGATTCGAGTTTTGTTGAGAGCGAACAATTCTCTGCGATTATTCACGACGAAGATATTACTCTCTTCGGGTTGTATGAGGCTTTTCGAAGACATGTGGAAATCCGCCGGGCTGCGGAGAAATCTTAGGGGATTTGAATTGGGTTTAACTGCGTTTTAAGGTGAAGAAAATTCAACGATATATCCTAAGCGAGTGGCTGAAAGTCTTTTTGATTTCCGGCCTATTAGTGATGGGGTTGATCGTGGTGCAAGAGGTCTACAGTAAACTGAATGGACTCATTGAACGGGGGGCGAGCGCAGGAGAGATTCTCTTGATTTTTCTCCTAACTATTCCCCGGTTCTTGCCCTCCATTATTCCGATGGTATTGCTGTTGTCCGTGCTATTCAGTGCGAGTGCGATGCATCGAAAAAACGAGATCATCGCCATGAAAGCAGCGGGGGTGAGTTTGTGGAAAATCAGTCAACCCCTGCTCGGTGCAGCGACCCTTTGTGCTGGTGCCATCCTCTACCTCAATGGGAGTTTTATCCCCTGGTCTGTACAGCAGCAGGAGGATCTAAGAAAGGACGTTTTCTCCAAGGGAATGGATGCTGAGAGCGAAGCGATAAAGGAGAAGGATCAAACGATTCTAAATCTAGGGTCCTTGAACTTTGAAGAGAATCGACTGTGGCTCTTTAGTACATTTGTTCCGTTTGAAAAAACCGGGCAAGGAGTGACTGTTTATGAGATCGATGAAACGGGCAGGGAACGGTATCGCATCCGTGCTGCCAATGCCCATTATCGAGCGGATACGGGTGATTGGGTTTTCACCAATGGAAATGAGCTATTCTACGATGGCAATACCGATGAACCCTATCGGAATCGGCGGTTTGAAACCTTGGTGAAATCGAATTATAAGGACAGACCCGATATCATGGTTGCTTTGCGAAAGAAGCCGCAGGATTTGTCCCTCTTCGAATTGCGGCAGGTGCTCAACGCCTATGAGGGATATGAAAACCCGGAGTTGATCCCTTATGAAGTGCGATATTATCGCATCTTTGCATCACCCTTGAGTTGCTTTTTGGTGGTTGGATTTGGGGTTCCCTTTGCAGTAGCAGGCGTGAGAACAAACCCGATGATCGGCATCTCAAAGGCCTTTGGCATGTTTATCATTTATTTCGTCATATCCAACATCTCAACGGTCTTGGGAGAGGGTGGTTTTGTGAGCCCTCAATTGTCCGCAGCGATCCCGTTAGTATTTGTGGGACTCATTGCAATCAGAGTCTTTGCGAAGGCTCAGTAGAGTTGTTGTTATACCCATTCGCGGTTTGAACACTATTTATTTTTGCAAGGATTTCGCTCGCGGAACCCGCTGTTTGTTAGGATTTGCCAAGGCAAATCCCTACGAGATCTGTTTGAATTGATCGTTATTTAAACGCTAATTGGTATTAGGCTCCAAAAGTTGGTTCAACTTCTTCAGTTACAATGGAATAGCATTTCACTCGTTTGATTATGCCGCAAAACGGAAAAATAATCTGATCCAAACACACCCTAACGCTTCAGGAGAACTGCCCAGTCCCTTTCGGGATTGCTGGGAGGGGTTCCCAAAATTGCCCAGTCTCCGGCATCGACTTTTTTGACGCTTCCGGTTTGCAATTCGCCACCAGTTCTTGGATTGAACCAGAAAACTTGAAAGGATCCTTTGGCATCGGACAGATTCAATTGGCTGGGTTTGCCTTCTTTGAGATACACAAGGTAGTGCTCATTTGGTTTCGCGAGCACGTATCCTTCTTCATGACTAAGTAGTGGGTTGTCTGCCTCCATCTCTGCAAAAGGAATATGAGTGTTGAAAAAATCGAGTGCGACCTTGGTCTGTTTCCACATGTTTTCACGCACCCGCATATCTTCGCTGCTGAGATCGCTGGTTGGAGCATTGTTTTGCCACCCAAAATACCAGTCGACTCCAGCCCCACCTGCCATGGTGGTGCCCCATAGCACTTCTTGCCTGGGAATATCGTGTTCTGGATCGTCGGCATCAGGTTTTAATCCGTATTCCCAACCCAGAGGCTCATCCATGCTGACAATCCAGGGATGTCCGGCTTGTTCAGATTTCTGGATCCACTCTTGCACGATGGCATTGTAGTGTTCATGGCGTTGCAAGGATGGGCCATTGAATGCTTTTTTACCTAACAAATCGGTGTAGATATCAACCATTTCGATTTCATGAACGGTGATCGCATGATTATAGGGATCGAGCTCGCGGATGAAATCGATGAAAAGATGACGTTGTTCCGATGTGTTGCCGCGACCGATAATATCGCCTTTTTCATCGTTCCATCCATTTTCTTCTCCAAGATTCCAGTTGAGGGCGAGGTGATGTCCAAATCGAGCGATCATTTCACGATAATAAAGTTTCCGGGAATCCGCAAAGTTGCAGTCTCCCTCACGGACTTCAAACAGGCTCTCATTCTCAGTTTCGGTGAGCAGAATGTTTAGGAAAATTCCATTGTCCTGCATGTGTTGAAAGAGCTGCTCCCACTGGGCGAGTTTGCTAACATCGTAGGCGGTGTCATCTTCCGGACTGATCCAGGGCCACACATCACAACCATCCCCTTCGAGTGTCAGTGGCATAAAATACATGGAATTCACTCCCTGTTCCGAAAGGTAATTGATCATTCCAATGATGCCCTTGTTGTCTTTGTTTGTTTCGCTACTCCATTTGGGATCTCCGTCTTTCCAGTCTTTCCGATGGGGTCCAAAGTGATGCAATTGGTCTTCTCCCAGGGAGGGGAATTCGGGATTTTGAGCGGCATCCCAAGTGCCATCAAATCCATCAAATGCAAGGAAGTTTTCTGGGCTACCAGCGCCTCCTTTGAGGAAATATTGGCCCGAACCCGCAAACTGAAGGTAGCGTTTTCCAACATACTGCAGTCTACCTTTGGTTCGGAAATCCTTTTCTTCGAGTTGCGGGGCTTGAGGATAGACTTCAAATGTTCCTGATGCGGGAGATAGACTTCGCATTTCTCCTTCTGCTGAAGCATCAATAGCCACCTTGTCTCCATATACCAGAGTTGCCTGATAGGTCCATACTCCGGGTTTGGGAGGGGTGAATTTTGCTCTCCAAATGTTTCCGTCCATCGCATGGGAATGCCCCGCATTTCCATCGGCAGCAAAATAACCCGGCACTTCATAAATGTCTCCATCTTTGGAAAACGAAACGCTTAGGCGGTGGTTCAAAAAGGTATCTTCCGTTTCTGAAGCTTTGGGACCTTCAAAGCTGAAGGTGAGGGAATTCCAGACGAAAGGCTCCCCAGTGATGGTAGCAGTGGATACGGGTTTAGCGGTGCTTTGAAATATTCCGGCGACAACGCATATGAACAATAGAGTAGGGAGTTTCATAAATAGAATAGTGTGGGTTCAAAAAGGGGGTGTTTGGGGAATCTATACGAGTAACTGATGGTCTGCAATAAGGAGTAGTCTTGAAATTGCAGAGTCGATGCAACTGGTGAGTATGGAGGTCCGTTTGTTCCTTTTTTTGGTTGTTTGAACGAACGATTGGTCCAACAGTTGAAATCTTGGTGATATTGCTAACTGCCAAATAATATTAATCTGAATGATGAAGCCCCTTTTACAACTGTTGCTATTGAGTCTTCTAACCTCCTGTCTCTCCGCTAATTCAGACTACGACATGGTTGTCGCCAGCGATGGTAGTGGTGATTTCACTTCCATCCAGGAAGCGATCAATGCCACGAAATCATTTCCGCCAAAACGGATAAAGATTTATATCAAAAATGGCACCTATCACGAAAAGGTTCACGTGTATTCCTGGAACCCGGATTTGACGCTCATTGGAGAAAGTGTGGAATATACTATCATCACCTATGACGACCACTTCTCAAAACTGAATCTCGGGAGAAACAGCACCTTTCATACTTATACCATGAAGGTGTCATGTGATGATTTTATTGCTGAGAACTTAACCATTGAAAATTCCGCAGGATGTGTCGGACAAGCGGTTGCATTGCATGTGGAGGGTGATCGTTGCGTGTTCCGAAACATTAAGATGCTCGGCAACCAGGATACGTTATATGCTGCTGGAAGCAACAGTCGTCAGTATTTCAAGGATTGCTCGATTGAAGGCACGACCGATTTTATATTTGGTGCGGCAACTGCCCTGTTTGAAAATTGCGAAATCCGCAGTTTGTCTGATTCTTACATCACTGCGGCCAGCACATCCAAAGGGGCCGAATATGGATTTGTATTTAAAAACTGTAGATTAACCCATTCGGATGACGTTACGTCTGTCTATTTGGGCAGACCCTGGCGCAAATACGCCAAAACCGTTTTCATTGAATGTGAGCTGGGAAAACACATTCATCCCGAGGGATGGAAGGAGTGGAGCAACAGTGAAGACTTTACGACCACCTTTTATGCGGAGCTCAATAATTCGGGTCCGGGCTCCAATACAGGCGATCGAATCCAATGGAGTCATCAGTTGAATGCGGAAAGAGCCCAACACTATCAACTTGCGAACATTTTTGGAGATTGGGATCCGAATGAAGATCAAACCCCATAGAGATTCTCTTATTCTACCAAAACGGCTGGAATTAGAAAACCCAGCAGTATTTAGGATCCTGTTTTAAGCCCGAAACAAGGGGGAAAGTCCTGCAGCATCTGCTAGTAGCTTTTGTTGTTCTTCTTGGGGCATCGCATCTAGTGTTGAGGCCATGGCTAATGCGGATCGGTAGATGGTCTGATCTCCTGGAGGAATTGCTGCGGTGACTCCCTGCGCTAAGGTAAACCTCAGCGCATTCCGAATTTTATCCAAGTCATCGATCGGTCGATACCAACACTTAGGGTGGGTTTTTTCGGCATCTTTATCCCATGGCGTGAATGCCAATGACTTTAGGGCGAGGATGGCGGCGCCCTGTTCCTTCGCTTTCTTGACGACACCGGGCCCAAACGAGCCCTCTGCCCAGCAAACATAATTGATCGGATATAAAATAGAATCGAATTGGAACCCGTCGAGTAGGGCGAGAGCCGCTTCTTCCGAATGTGCAGAAAAGCCAATATAGCGAATCTTGCCTTGTTCACGCGCTTTCAAAAACGTCTCCATCGCACCACCTGGAGCAAAGATCGCCTGCACCTCCTCCATTTTGGATACAGCATGGAATTGGTAGAGGTCAAATCGATCGGTCCCCACTCGATCCAATGAAGTTTCCAATTCCTCCATTGCCCCCTTGGCATCCCGTTCGGTCGTTTTGCATGCCAAGAAGGAACGATCCCGATAGGGTTTTAAGGCGACTCCAAGTTTGGCTTCTGCCTCTCCGTCCCAGTAACTGGGAGCAACATCGTAATAATTCACTCCCTGATCGAAAGAATGGGCAACGTCGTTGTTGGCTGAGCTTTGATCCTGTCCACAGACTACGATTCCGCCAAACCCGATGGTGGATAGTTTGATTCCGTCGCGATACTCCCGTTTCGGAACAAGGGATAGTTGGTTTGATCCTATTTCTGCGTGGATTGCCGACCAATAGTTACTCAAGGCTGCTGCACTCACTACTGTGGAGCTTGTTTTGACGAATTTTCGACGGTTCATAGGAGTTCAATTATTTAGGTTTTCGAAGGTTATTCAGAATAAGGAGAGAGTGTGAAAGGGTCAACTCATTCGAAAAATACAGACATTTCGATTGTTCAGGTTCTGAAAATTTGAATTCATTGCAGTTGGTTGGTGAAGGAGGACCGATTATGCCTTAATGCTGGTCAATTTGCTCTTATTAGATTGCCTAATGTCAGGTCGAATTATAAAAAGTCTAATCAATCGTCATTCTAAAAGATGCTGGAGTTCCATTGTCGCAGAATGATCAAAATCCATGTTGACGCTACCCCGCAGAGCACATGTCTCAACCACTGAAAAAGTCATCGGTGGAGGGATCCTTTTGTTGCTGTTTTTTGTTGGGTTTGGAGTAATCACCAAGGGTAAGTCTTACGATCCTCTATTATTCACTGTTGATGAGAGATCGCTTGAAGGCACACGAACCCCAATCGAAAATAAAGCTGGGACGCTGAAGGAAGAAGTGACTGTTATCGAATCCCCCAATGACGAACTCTCCGGCGGATATGATTCCTACGACAGTTATGATGCTTCCGGGGAGAGCGATTCGAGTGTCAATATTGGAGATTCGGTATTGGAACAGGTCGATGCTTTTGAGGGTTTTTCGGATATGGGAGATACTGAATATTACTCTCCAGATACGCTCTACGAAAAGATTAACGGAAGGGCTCCGGCCTACCTTGGATTCAATTTCCAACAACTCGCGTTTCGCACGTTCACGATCGATAATCAAGAGGGGCAATATTTGGATGTCTTTATTTATCAGATGGATACACCTGTGAATGCGTTTGGGATCTTTTCCCTCGAAAGGGAAGCAGGCGCCGAAGCCGTTAAATTTGTTTCCGATGGCTATCGAAGTGAAATGGGTTTTTTCTACCGTCAGGGCAATACGTATGTGCAAGTGATCGCTTCCGATTTTTCAGATGCTGTAATGGAGGAGACCGCTCGATTTTCTGAGATTTTGGCAGCGGCGATTCCCACTGACGATACCGGGGTCGGAGCGGCAGCCATGTTGCCTTCAGAAAATCAAATCTCAGGGTCAATGAGTTACATTCAGGCCTATGCCTACGGGCTAGAGCAGTTGAATGACGTGTTTGAAGCGCGATACCAAATTGATGAGTTGGAGTTTCCGTTTTTTGGAATGAAATCGGATTCGGATACGCTGGCATCTGCATTCGAAGGAGTGACCGCCTTTTTTACGGATTATGGAACCGTTTTAGAAACGAATGAATTCTTTGGAGCGAAGCTATTAGTTGCTGAAAGTTTTGGGCAATTCAGCATTGTATTTCTCACTGCTGATGCCATTGGCGGGGTGATGAATGCAGATGAACTCGACGCCCCAAAACTCTATGTGGAGACCTATTTAAAAACCCTTTCAGGGGACCAATAACGTGAAATCAGAACCCATCGTGCCAGACCCCAAGGGAATGTCCCGCAGAGAATTTACGCAGCGAATGCTCTTAGCGGGTACGGCTGTGACGGGTTCATTGCTAGCGGGATTTAAGCTCTGGGAGCGCAATCATTACGTACCGGGATTTCAGGATAAGTCCGGTCTCAGTCTGCCCAGTTATCGAGTTGATCCTGCAAAATATCTTGCGGATGTTGCGGTTGCCAGCGGTGAGGAACGGGAAGCTGTGATACGGGCAGCCATTGATGGACTCGGTGGGATCCAACGCTTTATCAGCAAAGGAGACCGGGTATTGATAAAGCCGAACGTGGCCTTTGATCGGCCCGCCGCCCTCGGCGCGACCACCCATCCGGATTCGCTGCGCGCAATTGCAAAGCTATGCTTTGAAGCGGGTGCCAAAAAAGTAGTGGTCGCCGACAACCCTATCAATTCTCCAGTCGGTTGTTTTATGAAGAGTGGGCTACAGGCCGTTGCGTCTGATCTCCAGCTCGACCTTGTTTATCCGGAAAGCTCAGCCTTTGCTCCAATTGAAATGGAGGGTGAAATCTTACGCCATTGGCCACTGTTTCACCGCCCGCTTGAGAACGTGGATAAGGTAATCGGGCTTGCTCCCTGCAAAGACCACAATCTCTGCCACGCTTCGATGACGATGAAAAACTGGTATGGTTTGCTCGGAGGTCGGCGGAATCAATTTCATCAGTATATTCACTCCATTATTTCTGACTTTGCTTTAATGATTCAGCCAACTTTTGTGGTGCTGGATGGATTTAGTGTTTTGATGAAAAATGGTCCTACGGGAGGACGACTCTCCGATGTGCAGCAGATGAATACTATCATTGCTGGCACAGATATGGTGGCGGTGGATAGTTATGGGTTCACCAAGTTGCTGGGACGGGATATCGAATTGTTGGAGTATGTGCACAAAGCCCATGATCGTGGGTTGGGCAACAAGAACTGGGGCGAAATCAAACTCAAGGAGGTTCGCACATGAAGAAAATTTCCCATTTGCTCAAATTCCTCATTGCAGATCTGAGGATTACCCGTGTCCGAGTGGTTTCTCAGACCTTTTTCTTCCTGCTGTTTCTTTTCCTCATTATTGTCACCGATCTGCGTTATCTCAAAGGCTACCCTGCATCTCTCTTTCTTGAATTGGATCCGTTGGTGGCGGTGGCAACTACGATCACTTCTCATAGTCTGTATAAAGGACTGATTCTCAGTCTTATTCTTATTGTTCCAACCCTTCTGCTTGGACGTTTTTTCTGCAATTGGATTTGCCCTTATGGCACCTTGCACCAGTGGATTCGGTTTTTATTTGGAACCAGGGATGAACAAAAACGCATCGAATCCAATCGTTTTCGCAATATCCAAAGTCTCAAATACGTCCTGTTGATATTTGCGCTCGGCGCTGCGGTTTTTGGCAGTTTGCAAATTGGACTTCTGGACCCGATTTGCCTTCTACATCGCTCTTTTACAACGGCCATTTTGCCCGGTCTTGATATCGTTTTGCCCAATAGTGTTTATATTGAGCATCATTATTACGTAGGCTCATGGATTATCGGGGGCATTCTATTGTTTTTTCTCGTGATGAATGTCGTAATCCCGAGATTTTTTTGTCGCTCCGTCTGCCCGCTTGGCGCTTTCCTTGGGACTTTGAGTTATTTTTCGTTGTGGCGCATCGAACGCGATCCCAATGCATGTATCGATTGCGACAAATGCCTGAAAAGTTGCCAGGGAGGGTGCGATCCGCACACTGACCTACGCAAGAGCGAGTGTTTTGTATGTTTTGACTGCATCGAAGACTGTCCCGTGGATGCGTTGTCCTTCAAATTTCTTCCTAATCGGGATCATGAGATTGCTGCTCCTCCCATCTCTGGTCGCAGAGCTGCGTTGGCTGCTATGTTTGGAATTACCGGATATGCCGTCGCTCGAGCAGCCGGAAGCAGTGGCAAGAATTTTAAAAAGGAGGCGATTCGCCCACCGGGTTCTGTCGAAGAAGAAGCATTCCTAGGACAGTGCATCAAATGTGACCAGTGCATTCGAATTTGCCCAACAAACGTATTACAACCTGCATTAATGGAGACAGGACTCGAAGGGTTCTGGACCCCAGTCATGAACATGAAAATGGGCTGGTGCGAACTCAACTGCACGCTTTGCGGGCAGGTTTGCCCGACCGGAGCCATCCAAAGAATCAGTATCGATGAAAAAACGGGTCGTGGAGAATTTGAAGCTCAGGGCCCTGTCCGAACTGGAACTGCATTTTACGATCGTGGGCGTTGTCTGCCATGGGCGATGGAAACCCCCTGTGTCGTTTGTGAAGAGGTCTGTCCGACTTCCCCCAAGGCAATTTATTCGCGAGAGGTTACCATCACTCGTCGAGACGGAGAACGGGTGACGCTACGGCAACCTTACGTTGATCCCTCTCTTTGTATCGGATGCGGCATCTGTCAGCACGAATGTCCGGTGAAAGATCATGCCGCCATTCGGGTTACTGCTATCGGAGAAACACGATCGACTGAAAGAGGGTTATTGATGGATGGTGGTGCAAATGTGAATTTGATCGACCTGGCAAAGGAAAGGACACGATGAGCAGTGATCTTGATGAAAATCCCAAACCTCTGCCAAAAGGAAAAGCGAAGAAGCGGTTGGTTCCTGCCACAAAAGAGAAGCCGTGCACGATCTGCGGGGCGATATATGTGTATCCCAGCAAAGGTTCCACCGCGACCCGTCACAAATGCGAGGTTTGCGTCGATCTTTCTGTGCCAGCAGCGAAGAGCATGAAGCGGCTCAACGACCGTATTCGTGCCCTGGAGTTAAAGCTTTCAAAAATAGAAAATTAATAGTCACTTAGAAAACGCAAGACCATGAAAGAAAACCCAACCAGACGTCAGTTTCTCAAAACTTCAGTGGCAATCCCTGCAGCCTTTGCTGTCGGCTCCACTGCAAGCCTCGCAAGTGCAGCCCCTGCTCGTCCCGACACTTCAAAGCCCCTTCCGAAACGCAAACTTGGGAAGAATGGACCCGATGTGACGATTCTCAACATCGGAGGTATGATGAGTGCTCACAGTCCGCAATACCTCGAACTCGCGTGGCAACATGGCATTCGGTATTTCGATACTGCAAAAGTGTATATCAAGGGGAAGTCCGAGAAGAATGTTGCGGGTTGGATCCAACGCTACCCGGAACGACGCAAAGACTTATTTCTTGTGTCCAAAGAACCCGCCAACAGTGGTCCAGAAGCACTACTTGACTCCATTGACGAGCGTTTGGAAGCGTGTGGCACAGACTATCTCGACCTTCTCTTTTTGCACGGCATTGGCCCTCGTGGGCATGGACAGGAATCCTTTGATTGGCCTAAGAGTAGTCGTTTTCAAAAGGTGATCGATAAGATCAAAAGTGATGGAAAAGCCAAAATGGTGGGCTTTTCCTGCCACGATGGTCAACTGGTTGAGTATCTCAATGCCGCTGCCGAAGGCGGTTTTGTGGACGCGATCATGCTAAAGTATAACCCATTTTTTACTAAAGGAGATGCCTTTGATCGTGCGTTGGATGCGTGTTATGATAAGGGAATTGGTTTGATTTCCATGAAAGAAATGCGCCCATTCGCGAAAGCGCCCAAGGCGAATCCCGATATGGAAGCACTGGGGTTAACCACGCACCAAGGCATCCTGCACGCCGTATGGAGCGACCCGAGAATTTCCTCAATCTGCTCGGCAATGGAAAACATCGGTCAGCTAAAGGAAAACTCCGAAGCGGCGTTGAAGTTTGAAAAGGCGATGGAACCCTCCCATTTAAAAGCGTTGGAAAAAGTGGCGGCAATCACTCCTGCCGCCATGTGTCCGGGATGTCCGGCTTGTGATGCAAAGGCGAAAGAAACCGAAGTCGCTTTCCATGATATCTCACGCTACTTGTGCTACTACGAGCAAGAGGGCAGTAATGAAGGTCGGGATCTCTATCGGAAATTACCAAGTGTTGCCAAAGACACCCGCAACCTGAATTTGCATGCTTTGAAAGAGCAATGTGCCTTTAGCGTCGATTATCCCCAGATCCTCGAGCGGGCCGATCGGTATTTTGTGTAAAAGTTGGATCGTAGGATCAAACGAGGAGGCGATGACTTCAGTCATCGTTGAGAAAGGTGGACAGGCATAGTCCGCTCAACAGTCGGCTTTGCTACCGACGAATCGGCTCACCCACCGATGAATCGGGGTAAACGGGGTCGGTTCGCCCTACCGAATTAGATGTTGGGTTCTCGTGGGTTCTAAGGGTAGGGTTGTGCGACTCGCTCAACCGAGTGTCCGTTTTTGAGCTGCAGGATATGGATTTCATTTCGTCTGATCGATCGTATAGGCGTCGGTTTTGAGAGGATGAGCTGAAAATCGGCTCACCCACCGACGAATCGGCTCACCGGGGTCGGTTCGCCCTACCAATAGATGTTGGGTTCTGTTGGATCTAAAGGTAGGGTTGTCCAGACTCCGTAAGGAGGAAAAGCCTGCAACGACCCGCTCAACCGCATTCGTGTCGGATTTAGAAAACTACTTCTCCCCACTCTGTGGAGTCCAGGTGTAGTTCCAATTTTGCCGCGTCGCACATAGATTTTTCCTGACAGGATTTTGCAGAATGTACAAATAGGTTTCGTTTCGTTTTTGCATTGATCGCAGACGATGATCGAAGAATCCGCTTTGCCATTTTATGGTCGAATGCTTCGATAGGTAGGATTTAAAGTTTTTGATCACTTTTTTCATTTCTTTATCACCGGGAAAAGCGATCAATGCATGAAGGTGATCGGGCATGAGTAAGAGAAGTTCACAATACCAATTGGGTTGTTCTTGATACACTTTGGTTGTTGCCCAAATAAGCTGTTTGATCCTATCGCTGCAAAGTTGATTTTTCCCCTTTGGGCTACAGCAAATCGTGACAAAGTAGAGCTCGCCCGTTTTTACCCACGAAGGGACCTCGTGAGGAAGGGTCTTTCTTTGAGGAAGAGAGGACATTATGCTGATAGAAAATGCTGTCTAATATTTGTGGATTGTCAAAACCGATAAATCGGCTCACCGGGTCGGTTCGCCCTACCAATGGATGTCGGGTTCTCGTGGATCTGTAGGTAGGGTTGTGCGACTCGCTCAACCGAGAATGTGGATGAATTGGAGAATCTGGATTTACCAATCTATCGGCGACTCAGCCACCGATAAATCGGCTCACCGGGTCGGTTCGCCCTACCAATAGATGTTGGGTTCTCGTGGGTTCAAGGTAGGTTGTCCAGGCTCCGGTAGGAGGAAAAGCCTGAAACGACTCGCTCAACCGCAGAGTTTGTTTTGCCTCACCAACTCAATTTCGCGCCGAGGGTGAGGGATATGCCGGGCATAGGATATCCGGGACGATATTCGTATGGTTGATTGAGGAGATTCTCTCCGCTGAGATAATACTCCCAGTTCAAGGATCCTTCGGTTGTATAGGCGATCTTCGCGCTGAGCATTTGATAGGCGTCAACGCTTTGCAGTGCTGTGCCGAAGCGGGGATTGCTGACATATTGACTGGAAATCCGTTGGAAATCTGCGGCAAACATCCACGGACCGCGCTGGGCATGAAATCCGATTGTGCCCATAAATTTGGGTAAATTTGGTACGGTGCTGGAATCACTGTCCATCCAGGTTAGCCCGGAGAAGAGTGACCAGTGGGGTTGTTGGAATCGTATCATGACCTCCATTCCCTGCGTTTGATAGGATCCGATGTTGGTAATATATCCGGACGGAGGAGGGGTGACCAGACGGATGGCATCTTTGACCTCGTCCTGGAAAATGCTGCAGTCCACAGTCCAGGCATTGTTGAGGTGGATTTGAGTGCCGAGTTCAATGTGTTGCACGGTTTCGACATCCAGGTCTCTCCAGTTTTCTTTTACCTGCCACGGAGGGGGACGCCGACCGAAAACGCTGACATAGACGCCGGGGTAGTTCGCAGATTGTGAAAATTGCAGGTAGGACTGGGTGTGGGATGTTTTGTAAATCATCCCTACTTGGCCACTGTAGTGATCTTCAAATTCGGAATGCTTTTGAAAGCGGACCCCTCCGCTGAGTTCCAGGGAGTGATTATTTTGCAGTTCAATTGTGTGACTGACGAAAGCGAAGGGGGAAGCGAGTTCAAAATAGACCTCTTCAAACTTGTTGGTTGGACTGATCGAATAGGTTTCAGTGAGTCCTCCTCCAAATCGATCCCAATCAAATCCTACTGACCAATCGATTGAACCGGCCTGGCCTCGTAGGGTAGATTTCATTCCGTAGTTCAGGTAATCCGTGGTGGATTGAAGCGATTGCGATGGAAAAGGGGGCGGGGGTGCTGCATGCCACTGCAGCCAGTCGCCCGTGCCATCTTCGACATGAAGCTTCAAATCGAACACAATTTGGCTGGACTGGTATTGAATCTTGCCGAGATAGAAGCGGTTTTTTGTTTGATAATTTTCAGTGATAGGGAGCGCGGTCCCGATGGGTTCGGGATCATTTGCTGTGGAATCGGTTATACTGGCCAGGGCACTGAAAGTCCAATTGTCGGATATTGCGTAGTTGAGGTTCCCGTAAAATGCCTGCACCTCGCCATCAGCGTTATCCCTGTGCCCATCGCTCTGACGATTGGAGCCCGATAGAAGGACGCCGAGTTTGTCTTGTTGGAAGGCATACAGCCCTTTGACCATGCTTGTATCAAAGTGTCCGTAACTGGTCTCAAGCCCTCCGTGGTGTCCTTGAACCAGTGCGGTCTTGGGACGAATGTTAATTGCCCCAAAGCTCATATTGCCCCTGCGCACGGGCTGTGGGCTTTTGATCACCTCAATCGAGTCCGCCATATCGATAGAGAGGGTGTCGATCAAGGGATGTGTCCAGACGCCGACAAATAAGGGAACGCCATCGATCATCGTTGCGATATCCGCACCGGGGCGTCCAGACCCATGACCCCGTATAAAAATACCCCCTCCATCACTACCGCCATAGGCACCGACAGGATTGTAGCGGGAGATCGTCAAGCCTGGGACTCGTCGCAGCGCGGAAGTTAGGTCGTTTGCTTGAATTGCCTGCAAAATATCTCCCGATATCCAATCGCTGCGGCCAGTTGATTCAATCGTAGAGCTTTCCACGATAGGTATGGACAAAGAATAGACGGGATCGAGTTCGACAATCGATTCCTGCGCAAATGACAGATTGGCGCCAATAATGACGGTTAATAGACTTACTGTGTGTTTCAAAATTTGACTGGGATTGACTACCTGCATCGTGTATGGGAAAACTCTATAAGCGCAAACGATATGGCAAATTCAAACACAGTAACCGGCACGGAGGATTCATCAGGTGTCATTCAGGGAATTTCTGAATTGGCGATTGTGATTGGACTCACGATGTTTTTGCCAATTATCGTGCACATGATCCCATCGTGGGATGATTCTCCCATAGGGGGAAAACTATTGCCGATCTTCTATGCCCCACTCATTGCTGCGCTTACTCGGAAATGGCATGTGTCGGTCATCGCAAGCCTCGTGTCCCCCTGGCTAAACTATTTCATTTTTGGAGCACCGAGCGTAGGAATGGCCGCATTACTGTCTCTTCAGTTGGTGCCTTTCTGCTGGTTTGCTTACTATTTTGGTCAAAAACACGGATCTCGCTTTTGGGTGGGCCCTGCGGCCTATCTTATCAGCAAACCTTTTGTATTGATTCTTTTTGTTCTGGTTCCGTCGATATTACCGCGAGTTGCAGCTTTTCCGTTTTTAATTAACACCACCCTCAACGCGATTCCAGGGATCATCATTTTGGGTCTGCTCAGTTATTTGACCCACCGCATGTTTCCACCTTCTGCCCATGCCTAAGTCTGAAAAAACACCTCTTAGTTTCGAAGCCATCACCAAACGCTTTGACGAAACGGAGCTACCGGAAGTCGATGCCGTCGTCGGTATCCAAACGGGTGGGCGCATCCCTGCCATCTTGTGTGCTTATCGCTTGAAATGCCCGCTATACATGCTGCCGATTCATTTTCGGGATGATTCGAATAAACCGGAATTCGATGAACCCATTATCTTTTCAGAAGATTTTTCGCGCCCGCCAGAAGGGCAGCGCGTTTTACTCGTGGATGATGTTTCCGTATCCGGTAGCACCCTTGATGCTGCCCGTAATCTTCTCGGCGATCAATACGCCTCCATCCAAACCTTAGTTTTAAAAGGAAAAGGAGATGTGGTGCTGTTCCCCGAGATCAAAGGCTGTGTCGCCTGGCCCTGGTTGTAGTGTATCTGGAGGTCATGACTTGAGTCGTGATGTATCAGAATGGGTCGTCGTTTTCGAAAAACCACCAGTGAAACCATGCGGTTACTTCCTGAATCACGCGGGTTGCTGCTTATCCCCCGATCCTTTTTTTTCCGCAATTTCGATCGAATTTCGAATTGCTGACAGGCAAATTTTTTGAATGTAATCTATTGTCGGTTTTGGGAAAATAGAGGGCCTAACATTTTTCTCTAAGGACTGTATAATCCCCCTCATCTCATTTGAAAAACATCTCCTACTATGAAATTAAATGACCTCAAGTGGATCATATGCTTCCTTGCCCTCATTGGACTTACTTCCTGCGCACCCAGTTATCATTTCAAAGTTGATGCCATTGCGGGTGGAGCAGTTCAGTCATCTGATTCGTTTTACCTGACATCAAATGACGCCGAGAAGAATGCGACTGACATTAACTTTGAGGAAGCCAGCACTTATATTAAAACGGTACTCGAACACAAAGGATTTCACAATGCACAAGACCTCGACTCTGCGGACACATTGATTGTTGTTTCATATGGAATTGGTGATCCTCAGGAGGTATTGGTTGTAAGGGGTAGTAACTCCGCAAATTCGCTTTTGAGTCCAACCTATGCCATTCGCAGGGAATATGATGATAGTGGTGGGGTGGTTGGTGATGGCACCTCAACCTATTTGGTAGAAGTGCCTTCGCAAGGCTCCGAACCTGCGCAAGATCGCTTGGAGAGAAAAACGGTGTATGAAAAATATCTAAAGTTGGAGGCTTTCGATAATCGTTTGGCTGCACCCTCCCACGAACGGGAACGATTATGGAGTATCGGCATTGCGAATGCAGATCAGTCGGAGGATATTCAGGAGTATTTGCCCTATATGCTTGCTGCGGCGCTACCCTACATTGCTAAAGAAACTGGTAGTCAGATATCAGTCGAGTTGAAACCCAACGATCCGACGATCGAATTCATTCGTTCTTCAAAGGCAATCGATCGCAATCACTAAACCACTTTACCTCTACAACTTTGCAAGATAAAGGCGATTCGTTACCCAACTTTTTTAATATGCCGGGTATTAGGGGGATCAACAAAGCTCTTCAATAAAATCTCACCATTTGTATTTGTTACGCCGGTGAGGTTGTTATAGACTATTCGTATATGAAAACGACTCCATTATCGCTATCGATTCTTTTTATTCTGAATATTGCGGCTGCGTTTACGGTTTTTGCCAAGAGCGATTCACCTCTGCAATTGTTCGATGGGAAATCGTTGGATGGATGGCATGCTTACCTTGATCAGCATGGCTTTGAAATCGACGATGTATGGAGTGTTCACGACGGGATTCTGGTCTGCAAAGGAGAACCGCTTGGATATCTTTACACCGATCAAATTTTCGAGAGTTTTAAGCTCGTTGTCGAATGGCGTTGGGCACCGGGAAAAAAAGCGACCAATAGTGGGGTATTGTTGCGGATCAATGAGAAACCCCAGCCGTTACCGAAGTGTATGGAAGCACAGTTAGCCAGTGGAGATGCTGGCACTATTTATGGATTTCATGGCATGAACATGGACGGCGTCGATGATCGCAAAATCGATAGAGAAGGGGGCGACTTCACCGGTTACATCAAAGGTGTAAAAAAGGAATTTGGAAATGAAAACCCTGTTGGTGAGTGGAACCGTTACGAGATCCTCTTGGAAGGTCAAAGCCTCAAGGTTTGGGTCAACGGCAAGCAGGTCAATGAGGGAAACAGTTGTGATGTCCTCGCAGGTCCGATTGGTTTACAATCAGAAGGCAGCGAAATCCATTTCCGCAAAGTGGAACTGACCCCCATTGAGTGAGTGTTCCCAGTTATCAGACTCGTGCCCAGTGGCTTTGACTTCTTTGGGTTCACTGCGCTACATTTTGTAATATTGGGTAGGGTTCGTTCTCGTCGTGAACCGCGGTTTTTTTTGATTTCCGGGGTGACTTTCGGTAAGCAAAAGCCCTATTATCAAGGATAAATTCAAATCACGCCCAGTCGCAATTGCTCCTTCAAGCCGCAGTGACACAGAGGTGTTGTTATATGAACTTGTTCATTCCCCGTGCTTGATCGTGTTGAAAAAGTCCATAAAAGTAACGATTTCCAGTATGGTGTATCCTCTTTTTTGTAAGTTTGAGGCCCGCTAAAACTCGTAACTCGGTTGCAAACCTCGATTAATATCTGGACTCATCAGAATTCATTGATGAAATTCTGTGAACAAATAAGTCGGGTTATCGAAGCCTGAAAGCACTCTTGCCATGAAAAAAATCCTCCTTTCGTTTTCCTTTTTCCTTTCAATTTTAAGTGCTGGATTCAGCTACGTCAGCACACCGGGGTATTTCCCCACTCCAGATCAATTTCCCTACGCATGGAAATTCTCCTTCAATGACATCGCTTATGGAAAAAACGCCATCGTCTTACTGGAATTCCAGCATGTGTATGCGTTGCACTCTATAGGAGAGAAACCTGTGGTGGTTCAGTTGCCCCAGCATTGCAATCATCTCGAATTCGGAAATGACGTGTTTGTGGTCGCCGGTAATGTCGGATTTCTTGCAACTTCCCGCGACTTGCGGAACTGGACCTATTTTGAATTCAGCGATAAATCCATTGAGCAGGTCGAGAATTATGGCGGAAACCCAAATGACCATGTTCGACCTCAATTTTCCAACCTAGTCTTCACCGAGGGAAAGTTCCATGCGATGACACAGGATGGGGACTACCTGGTCTCAGTTGATGGTATCCATTGGGAATTAGTAGGACAAATTTTGGCTGCCAATTTTCCAACAGACCCAAATGTCATTACAACGGACACTTCGAAGACGTTTTCAAGCAATGGAAAACAAATTCGTTTTGATGTGGAGAGTGCAACCAGTAGGAGAGTTTTGGAGCTCCAGGATTCAGGGGAATGGTTGGCAACCGGAGTTTTCCCCGACAGCTCATTTGAGGGAGGATGGGGACTTAGCAATGACGTCGCAATCCATACCGGCACCAATTGGATCGGTATCCATAATGGCGTGTTGTTTGAAAAAAAAAGTGATATCTGGAAAATTTACAACCTACTGGATCGTTCGCGACTCGCCGGGTTTAGGAGTGTGGACTTTGCTCATGACAGGGAGGAGCAAGCGATTTATATCGGTTCGAAAATCGACGGTTTGTATCGTTCAAAAGATGGACAAAATTGGGAGAAACTCGATGACTTGAAGATTCTCAATCTCGATGTCGACATCGTTCGCTACGTCCGAAATAATGGATTTATCCTGGCCAGCAATATCTATGATTCTGTAACAGGATCCAAATATGCACGCCTTTTCCTGACGCTTTATGGGGACGGTCCTAAACTCATTTTCGAGCGAGAAAATTACACGATTACAGATGTCGCTCAGATGGGTCTGCAAGTGGTGGTAATGGGACGAGGAGAAAATGAAGAGGACTCAGGGGGCTCGATGGTTTGGAGAAAACGCCTCCCTTTGGAATACAATGGACTGCCGACTTCGGAGGATATCCATTTTGAAGATTACATGGACGGCATTGATAAGGATTCCACATTGACACTCTATGGGTCTACGTCGATCCCCAGGGTGGTCGGCGGAAATAATTATAGTAACAATAATCCTGAAGACGGAATTCTAACGACCCGTACCAAGGTCTATCGACGAGATGATGGAGAATGGGCAGAGGTGTTGGAAGTGCCTGAACACTCCTGGATTACCTGTGCTTACTTTTACAGAAACCAGTATTTTATTGGTGCGACAAATTATGCATACGGAAC
Source organism: Opitutales bacterium (assembly GCA_963676215.2). Classification (GTDB taxonomy): domain Bacteria; phylum Verrucomicrobiota; class Verrucomicrobiia; order Opitutales; family JAFGAQ01; genus JAKSBQ01. The sequence goes on from CAXXVT010000002.1 coordinate 370,703, forward strand.
CAGAATATACGTTCCTCCTCCAGAAGGAACAGAGCCAAGCAATCAACTGTTCTACTCTTCTGATTCGATCACATGGGAACGCAAAGAGCTAGACTTCCAGCCGCTGTTGGATCATCCGTCGACAAACGGCCCACAGCTAATCGAAAGTGTGAATACCTCACTGAATGTGACTCGGAAGTTTGAAGCAGTCGAGGGTCCAGACTTGACCGCAACATCCGACTCTCTGCCTACTTCGACCCATTATCTTTGGGCAAAGGGGAAATATCTGGCATATCGGGATTATTCATCGGAAATCAGCCCATTTTTAGGTTTTGAGGATGAATGGTACCACTGGATGAAATATGAAGACTCCCTTGGAAACATTTCAGGTAATACGCGAGGATGGTTTGGTTCACTGGATCCAACAGATTATCCGACCCTAAAACATAACAGATTCGGTGAGGTGGAGTTTGAAATCGATTCAGAGGATGAGATCTACCTGACTTCGGATCGTTATGGAGTGCTCAAAACCTCGCGATCGGATGTACCCTATTTCACCTCTCTGGCTGACGGAGTCACGTATTTTTTTGGATCCCGATACTATCAATTTTACAACCACAGCATCGGGCAATGGGTGGAAACAATGGACTGCGAGTCCTTTGACTACGAACAATGGTATGAAGTCTGCCATGATCAGGTTGTCAGAGTGCAAGATGTCGCAACAGCAACGGTGGTAGCTGTTCAGCAAAGTGACGTCCTCGATGCATACGATTTCCTCCAGAAAACGATTCGTGAAAACAAGACATTAAGCCAGTTCGTTAAGATGGGAAAGGCGCTTGAAGAAGAGGCCGCAGGCACAGATCCGATGTATGAGGAATGGCCAATTAATAATGTCTCCTTCGATGCGTTAATTACAACCGCCCTTGATGCTCTGAACTGGGCAAGCCATTACTACTCAGAAAATATCTGAAAAAGGGACACGGGCGCCGTATCCGTCTGTTCCCAGTTCGAGCATTCTACATTCACTTTGACACGATTTGGTTTTGTCAAATGAGCAAGCAGCGCAAGGCGGCAAAATCCCTGTTACATGAATGTCGAATGGATTTTGCCAACGCCGCGAACATGAATTTTGACGAAATCCGAATCAGATAATGCTCTTTTTACTCAACACCCTCTTTGTTTGTTAAGATCGTAGCGACAATCAAACGAAGTTCGAAGCAATTTTCCGACACTCCCTAAAGCATTAAACCGTTTTGAATGACCCTTCGGGAGGAGATACCGACAGGGATAAGGTTCACTTTAAGATCAGAAAGACCGATAACTCCATTACGTGTTTATAAGATCCCACATGGAACCAGATCTTAAGTTCGCTTTGATTTTTTGGAATATCGCTCGTCACGCATCATCGAGATTAAGGGTCATTAGAAAAGGAGTCGAACCCCTTTGATGGAACCAACAAACATGCTCATGAACCATATCAATCATCAGATAGGCAGCATCCTGTGGCATCAATTTGCGAATCCGACATGAAAACTCTCTGCTTTGACCGACGTCCATCGAACCATCGATTGCCGCACCATGGCGTTCCTCGAGTTGTTTCCCGTTTTTATCAATGACATAGACTCCCACTCTGAAGGGATTGGCTTCGCTGACACTCCATGTCCCTTTTGATTTGTTACGCACTATCACGTCAAAGGTGATTTCATTTTCATCAATGCCTGTGTTTTCAACATTGATATCCGCAGAATAATACTCGCCTTTGCTCCCATTGGTGATGAGGTCTTCAACCTGTAATTCGCAAGTTAGGTTTTCGTAGAAGCGTTTCGAATCTACCAAGTTTTTGTAGGCTTGGCTATCCGGAGTATATCGTTCTGATTTCCCCTCAGTATGGGTTAAAACCCATTTTATTGGAATTCCACTGGATGCCGAAAGCGCTTTGGCCTGTTGAATCATTTCCTCTGAATCATTCCATGAAAACAGAATATACTGCCATCGCAGGTTGATGGTATCTATCTTTCCAAAGCGCTGCATTTCCGAACGCATGAAGGCCATATTCTGGAACGCCTTTTCGAATGATCCCTTTCGCCTGTATTTTTGATACGTTTCTTGATCGACCCCATCGATCGAAAAGACGATATGATCCACGAGTTGCTGTTCGACGATCTGTGAGATCTTTGAATTGGTTAAAGGAATTCCGTTGGTAGAACACTGAATCTCTACCGATGGTCGTATCCTTCGGACCTCTTTCAGAAATTCAGTGGCCTGTGGATGTAAAAAAGGTTCTCCAAAGTTGTAGAACCATAGTATTTCGAGATCAGGGAGCTGCTGAATGACATCAACCATGGTCTGCAAAGACAGTTTTCCGTTTCGATTTCTTCGGTAATTGCTATCTGTTTCAAAAAAGTGGACCGGGCATTCTGGACAATCGAGGTTGCACAATGAAATGGGTTCGAGCTGAAGTCTCTTGATGGACAGGCCCTTTTCGCGATGAAGTTCTAAGGCAGGATACACTCGTCCTCCGCAATTGCATCCTATTACAGGGCAAAAGGAAGACGCTTTCCCATCAAGTTGGTACCTTCGCATCTCCCGGTAGGAGTTACCCGCGAAAATCTCCGCGATGCTCTCTTTGTATATACTTCCATGTACTTTCAGTCCCGAAGGGTCACCACAGGAACAAACAACCTCGCCGTTTGCTAAAATACAGATTTCTTCGAAGATTGCCTTACAAATAGTGGCCATGTTTGAGATTGAGAGTGGAGGACCTTGGTTTAGGTCGAATGGCGAATTAAATTACCTAGGGTAATTTGAACGTTAGACTCCTTTCTTGATCGATCGTTCCGGAATTTATTTATCAGAATATTTTCATGCTAAGTGACGCTCTGGAATGCAGAAAGTTCGAGTCTAAATCGATCCTGAAAATAGGTAATGATCACACCAGATTTCCATTTGTAGAGCCTTCAGGAAGCATCACGGTTCCATTGTTGTAATGGTTTTCGCAATGGTTTATGATGGATACCAGTTTTTGAATCCTACTTTTTACTCCTATGAAAAATAATCCCCGTTTGAAAATGAGTTCGGTTAAATGGTTTCTGCTGTTTTCGTTATCAACACTCACAAGTTGCTCCATGGTTCCCACTAAGTGGAATGTTCCACCGGCAGAGGTGGTTGATTTAGGGGATGGAACTTATAGCATTACTAGAGATGCTCGTACGGTCTTCTCCAGTGTAGAATCGATTGAAAATCGAGTGAAACAGGACGCTGCTGAGTATTGTCAGGCAAACCAACTTTCGTATGAAGTGGTTTCAGTTGATACGGATGATGTTTCTTTCTTTGCAGACGAAGGGTTCTCGCAAGTGAAGCTGGTTTTTAAGGCATGGCCAAAAACAAATCATTATGGATCTACTTCACCCTCAACGAATCAAAATTACCCAGTAGCCGCACCTGTCGCGCCAGCGATGAATGGTTCCGTGTCGAGCGCGCCTAGCCCCAGTGCGACTGATCGCATGTATGAAGATTTGGTGAAGCTGGATGATTTGCTTAAAAAAGGAATTTTGACTGAAGAAGAGTTCGCAACGGAAAAACAGAAAGTGCTTAACCGCTATCAATAGTGGGTGCAGCTGACGGTACCAGAGAGGTGATACTCACCATCAACTGAAGTTTTACGACAGGCAGGCTTTTTCGCTTCGTTCCTGGACTACTACCAAAACTACTTCATTAGGAAGGTCGGAAATCAGAGGGGAATTGGTATTCTATACCTCTGGGTGCTCTTTGATCTCGTGCCTAGGGGCAGTAGTTTCTTAACTCTAAAGGAACCCGCATGTCGGTTGATGACCGCTTCTAGGTGGTCTCCATAACCAATTTTCCATCTTACTGAAAATGGTTTGGAGCAGGAATTAGGCTCCGAAGAGCCCCGAGTTTTTTGTGAGCCGCCAGTCGTAGGTATCTTTTACTTCCGGTATTATGATACCTTCTTTTTAGAAATCTCTATTTATTTGATTTTATTTCAATAAAACCCTCAACTGCTGTTCGATATTTGCCGACAATAATGAAGTCGATTATGTCTGAATTATTACCGCAACAAATATCAGTTCTTTTCGTCGATGACCAACCATTGTTGCTCAAAACTATAGCGAGAGCTATTCGGAAAAAAGCCCCTGACTGGCGTTGTCGTATGGCGGAAAGTGGTGCTGAAGCGTTGGCCCTTTTAAAGGAAGAACCCGCTGATATTGTTGTGTCTGATATGATGATGCCCGGAATGGACGGGGTGAGTTTACTTCAAAACATTAGGGAGGCTTACCCCAATACGCTAAGGTTTATTCTTTCAGGCCAATCCAACAAGGAAAACATATTGGATTCGGTGGGTCTTGCTCATCAGTTTTTTAATAAACCCATTGACCTAACTGAAATCATCGAAGCTTTGAGTTTGGGGCGCTCTCTCTATAAGCGAATTCAGAGTTCCGAGTTACAAAATATTGTTTCAAGCGTAAAGAGTCTTCCCACTCCGAAATCTGTGTATTTGAAGATTGATTCGAAATTGAAGGATCCGAATGTCGAACTATCTGATGTTTCTACTTTAATCAGCGAAGATGCTGCTATCTCTGCGAAGATCCTTCAAATGGTAAATTCCGCATTTTTTGGAAGAAGTCAGCGCATCGATAGCATTCATGAAGCCGTAATTGCGTTAGGAGTTGAAAATGTTAGATCCCTAATCCTGATTGTTGGCGTCACTGGGGATTTTGCAGAGGAATTGAATTCCATCCTCTCGATGGAAGCATATGCCAACCATTCTATTCAAGTGGCTCAACTGTGTCGGTGGTTGGCCAAAAAATCTGGATTGAATCATGTGGATCAAGACTCTCTTTTCACTACAGGTTTACTGCACAATGTCGGGAAACTGGTTTTGATCTCTCATTTTCAAGACTATTATCTCAAAAATGGCCTTCGGGAGGATGTTTATGCTAAGCGCTTGAGGGTGGAAGATGAGAAGCAGGGTAGTGGACATGCACTGGTAGGTGCCGCGCTACTTGCGCTGTGGGGTCTTCCTGCGAGAATTGTGAACGGAGTCGCCTTTCATCACCGACCGGAAGAATCCTCTTCATTCCAATCCAATTATGCGCTGATCGTGCATATCGCTGAGGGAATCATCAACTATCTCAAAACTGACAATAGCTGCGATTCCATTCTCGATTCAGCATTTGTGAATGGAACTTTCCTAAAAGAGCTGGGAATGAGCGAAAGCATTGAGTCCCGAATTCACGAGTATGAAGAACTCTCTCTCGAGGTTTTGTAAGACCTCTGAATTGATCGGATGTTGTTCTTCGGTGGAAAAGGAACTGGTAGGGTTCAGTTTCCAGACTCTCCTTTGTGCGGAGGAAGCGTCATGGAAAACCAAGGGAGGTGAATTGGGTTAGTTTGAACGATTTTCCAAGGTTTCTTTTAACACAAAAAAGGAGCAACCCTTTTCTAGGTTGCTCCAATAAAGTGACTCACTAAAGACGTCTATTTAAATCGCAGAGGAACAATCGCTCTCACTGGAATCTCAACTCCGACATTGGTCGCAGGTTTAAATTGCCATGTTCTAACGGTATCAATTGCGACTTGATTTAACTTGTCATTCGTTGATTTCAAAACTTTCGCATCCGGAACTTTTCCATTTGTATCGATAATGAAGGAAACGTGAATGACTCCAGATTCACGCGCGAGTCCGGCAGGAACCACAGGAGGAGATTGTTTGATGGGTGTCGGTTTAGAATCGACAGCCTTGATGGAGACTGCATCTTTCCAATCGTCTTGAGCAAAAGCGGTTACACCGACGAATAGAGACAAGGACAGTATTAAAATAATGTTACGCATCATTCATATTTCGGCAAAATGAATGTGAACTTAATAAAAAATTCTCAAAAGGTAGGAACTGAGGCCTCGGCAGTCCGATCATATTGTTGCTTGGGAAATAAAATGGTTCTCGTCATCGCAATGAGCTTTGGTAAAACAAACAGTAGCATATGTGAATTAATGACCGGCAAAGGGCGGGTATGCTAACGCTTCCGTCGTCGCGTTGCCTCATCGACTTTTTTATCCTTCAGACTCTTGAAGATAAACTTCCTCGTAGGGCTGTATGACAACAAAGCCTTCGCCTGCGAATTCCATTTGAATACTCTCTCCACTGCCACGGCCCATGAAGGTTTTCAGCGATACGTCTTTCTTAAAAGTCGGTTGTAAATTACCTGACCACGCGACGGTCGCATTGGGGTCTGTTGTGATTGGATTTCCTGGTTTTACGAGCAAAGTGACCGGATCGTAGTGAGTGGTTAACGCGACTAAACCAGAGCCTTCCAATTTAATGTTGAAGAGCCCGCCAGAAAGCATGGCGGCAACCTTCTTCATCATTGTGATCTCGTTTTTGATCTGCATTTCAAAGGCCAAAATATCGTTACCGTTCACAACGATAGAATCATTATCCAACCTTAGGATTGTCACCTTCTTTCCCGAGTCTGCTAAGTAGAGCACTCCTGTTCCCTCAGCCTTGGTAAGCTTTGCTCCCTCTCCACTAATAGCTTTTTTGAGTAAATTCCCCATTCCCTGACTCAGAATCCCTTCTCGAGTGAATTTGATCGTTCCGTTGTATGAAACCATCGACCCCATTTTCGTCCAAATGGACCCTTCAAGATTCACCTCGAGCATGCGATCCGTTTCCAGTTCGAAAAGTCCCTCCCCTCGGTCTTGATTTTTCGTTCTATCGATGAAGTCTGCTAGTGAGTGTGTACTCATATGATATGTCTTGTTTTTGATTTCGAACCCTAGGACCCTTTCTTGTGTTTATCCGTATTGAGTCTAACTTGCGTTCATTTCTTTCTTGATGTGACGTGCAACCCTGAACCCCAGCGCCATGATGGTGAGAGCGGGGTTGAACCCTCCGTTGGTCACATGAAGGCTACCATCGGCAATATGTAGGTTTTCAATGTCGTGCAGTTGCCCAAATTTATTGGTGACAGAGGTCTTCGGGTCGTCCCCCATTCGGCAGGTTCCGGCCTGATGTTGTCCGCCACTTACCCAAGGGCCGGTTGGTTCGAGCCAGATGTCTTTGGCACCACATTGTTTGAGAATCTCCGCTGCTTTTTCCGCAATGAACTGTCCGGTTTTGAGATCTTCCGGGTGTTTTTGACCTGAGATTCGGAGTACAGGGTTCCCCCAATGGTCTTTGACCCGAGGATCGATCCTTACCCTTGATTCGAAATTTGGCATTTCCTGAACCGGACCTTTGATCGCGATGTGGCGCTTGAAGTATTGGCGTTGGAAATCTTTGTGATTCTTGCCCCATCGTTTTGAGCCGCTTGGGCGAGCATGGGTAAACGCGTAAGGCATGCGGATGAACTCGTTGGCTAGCATTGCGCCGCCAATGATACCAGGGTTGCCGTGATTATAATCGCAGAGTGCGATCGTGGCCCCAGGCCCCACATCATCGTAAACGATATCATCAAAGAGGCCGACTGCGCCGGAATAACCGTGCCCCTGAAGATTTCGGCCAACCCAGTCGTAGTTGTTTCCGAGTCCGTTTGGAAACAGTCGATGGGAGCTGTTGAGAAGTAACCGCGCAGTCTCGGTGGCGGAAGCCGACAATACCACCCGTTTGGCTTCAACACGAACGGGTTGGCCATTTGGATCAAAATACTCGACCCCTGTCGCTTTCCCGCTTTCGTTGACGATTACTTTTGTGACCTGACAATCTGTTTTCAGCTGACAGTTTCCGCTTTTGATGGCCCTGGGAATGACTGTGTTTTGAGTGCCCCCTTTTGCTCCGACCGGGCAAGCATACCCGACACAGGTTCGCATGTGGGAACAGGCGTTGCGCCCACCGTAGGGCATCGAATTCCGCAGCATCGGTATCGGAAACGGGTGCAGCCCCATCTCTTGAGTGTGTTTTGCTACGAGTTTCCCCTCCAGGTTGTATGGGAATGCCGGCATAGGATAAGGCTTGGAACGAGGCGCTGCATAAGGGTTATCCCTGTCGTCTCCAGATACGCCAATTTCCCATTCCGCGCGGACATAATCGGGCTCGAGTTCTTCATAAGAAATCGGCCAATCCTCAAGGGTAGAGTCTTTGACTTCTCCATAAGTGGATTTCATTCGGAAATCCTGTGGCATAAAACGCCAACCCATCGCTCCATAACTCAGTGTTCCCCCTCCAACACAAGCAGCTACATTATTGTAGTCCCATTCGTTTGGCAGGACAGTGCGTGTTTTGCCATCAGGGCTTTCAAACACCCGCTTATAGCGCTCATTGTCCGGGCCAAATGCATTGCCGAGCACAATGGTTCGTTGCGAATAGAGTTCATCATTTTCATGATCATCAAATCCCTGGTGTTTCCCACGTTCCAGTAACAGAACCTGAACTCCGGCTTCCGCCAATTCGCATGCGACGACTCCGCCGCCAGCTCCAGCTCCTACAATTACGACTTCGGTATGGATGGTTTGCATGGCTCAGGAAAGTTTAACGGTATCCGGATCAATGACCCGTAGATCGAGCATCTGGTAACTACCCCAGTCACGATTGCCTCCATGCCGGGGATCTCCATAGAAACCTTGCATACAGTGATCCACCAACAAGTTGAAAAAGCGGGTCAGCATCTTCCCAGGATTGAGTTCAGTCGGTATCGACTCGTCTTCGATTTGCTCCAACAGTGCGTCCATTTTTTGGGGATCAAGATCCGTGAAAGGTTTTGAAAACAAAGTTTCAGAAGCCTTTTCCACTCCTTTGAGTCCTTCGCGATAGACAAGTGTCCATCTGCGGTAGTAACTCACGAGTTGTTGATCGATAAAATAAACGACCCCTGCTTCAACCGCACCCGGTGCATCATCGCTTGGGATGATCCTCGAGCTCATCGCGATGATAATCTGAGCCTCTTCTTCTGTCAGATACTGCCAGTGAGCGGTGGGTTTATGTTGCTTGCATCCAGACCAAAGAAGCATGGTGCCTCCTAATGCGAGGCTGGAGCGTTTGATAAATTCTCTCCGTGCAATCGGAGATTGATTGGGTTTCATGATTGGGGTCAACGGGGCAAAAGTGGGTATCGGCAATCATTGTGCACCGCCTTGCCTCGGTGGTCAATCGAACTGTTGCGATCGGAGGGAATATCACGAAGGCCGCGGAAACTGAAACATCAGAATCATTCGTGATACGCCATTGAGAACTAGAACAACGGTCTAGGAGTGGGAGATCCGAAAGAATGGGTCCATGCTCTCGCTTCTCCCATTGATTGAAAAAAACGCAATTCGAAGTTTGGGGATGACATATACTTCGAGTAGGTCTGAAATAACCTTCGGTTGTGAACGGTGTTTTTTCCCACAAACGCAATTTGATGAGTTCGTCTTTTTAAGGAAAAACTCCCCGACTTACTGATAGCAGCCTGAGACTTCAAGGAGTTTTCATCCTGATCAATTCTTTGAATTCCGGTAAAATCATAGATCCTGTAACGACAGTTTTTTAAGCGAGGGTCAGTGAGTAGACTTTGAACTAGTATAAATGCCTCTTCAACGGTAACGATGCCAGTGATTTGAACAAAGACCCCTCCGGATTCCCAATGCGTGGAGTATTTCAGCAGTGATGTTTCCCTTAGTATCATAAATCAGTCGTCGAAAATTATTCCTCAATTTACAAATCGACAACTGCAGGATTGATTGATGAAGAAAGGGGATTTTATTAAATAATTCATATTCATCTAAAGTTGATCTGCGGAGAAGAGACAAAGCCGTATGATTCCATTCCAATGACGGTCCGGTCAGTTAGCCTCCGCTGAGAAACGACCCACCAGTTAATCCTTGATTCAATCGGGACGAAAAAATTAGAAACAAGTAACTTCAGACTCCTGATTCCTAATTCAACCTCTTAAACAAATGCTAAACCGCTTTCCTCCTTTATTTGCTTGGGCACTCGCTCTTTCCTTTTCACATGTCTCAAGGGCTGAGATTCAAAACAGTGTTGTTGAGAACTTCCTCAGGCCTCCCCGAGTCTACAGTCTACAAATTTCTCCGGATGGGAAATATGCAGCCGGGCCCGCTTCAATAGGGGAAACCCATGATCGAGGAGTGGTGGTGATTGACCTGGATACGATGGAAATCAAGAAATCCTTCTCCTGGCCTTCATGTGCTATCTACGGCGTGACCTGGACGACCAATGAGGACCTCGTGATTGAGGTCGTGAAATGGGGGATGTGGGCAGACGGAGTTTATTGCATCAATGTCAACGACCGTGAAGCGGATGCGTTGTTGAAAAACGACGTAAGTTGCACGATTTTAGATCCTGTTACCGAAGAACCTTGGTCATGGATCAGGATATTCGGAGGTTACCGGATGAAGCCTTGTATCGCTAAACTTGATACGACCGGCAATGCGAAAGCCGCAAGCGCTTCCCAAAAGGTGCTGTCGGGAAATACGGCTGTCCAAGATACCAGTTCCAACCGCTTAATAAGCGACAAAATCTTCGACCCGGCGGGAGAGGTCCACAACTGGTTCTTAGATCAGGATCATCAACCCAGAATAGTCCAAAGATTTCTAGATGAAAAATTGGAGTATATGCATCGCACTCATGAGGATGAAGAATGGAAACAGATTCCTCTCGATCCAGAAGATTGGAGTATTGAGCTTTTTGGTAAAGACAAGGATACCATCTATATTTCAGGTTACAATGATCAGGAAACCAAGGGGTTGTATCCCTACAGCATCAAATCAGCTGAAATTGGAGAACTGATTTTCCGCGATCCGTTCTACGATTTTTCAGATAGTGCTAGTTATATCCTCTACAATGGAGACTTAATTGGCTTTCGCTACATGAAAGATAAGCCAGCGATCGTTTGGATCATGCCCGACATGTTGGAAATCCAAAAAATGGTGGACCAAACGCTGCCTGATCGAACCAATATCTTCATCGGTTCCAGCGATGATTTCACCCGTCACCTGATCGCCTCTTATTCTGACAAAATAGCACCGGAATATTCGCTTCTCAATTTAAAGGATCGATCCTTTAAAACAATCGTAAAATCTGCTCCTTGGCTATCATCGGAACAGCTTTCTAAGACAACCCCTTTCCGTTTTAAGACTGATGATGGATTAAAACTGGAAGGGTATCTCACTCGACCGTCTAGCGGTAAAGCTCCTCACCCAACAGTTTGTTTGGTTCACGGTGGACCGTGGGCAAGGGACACCGGAGGTTATTACGACGAAGTTCAACTATTGGCATCACAGGGTTATGCCGTTCTTCAAGTGAATTACCGTGGATCCACGGGCTATGGGAAAAGGGTGTCAGACGATGGCGCTTGGGACTTCGTTAACATGAATGCTGATATCAGTAAGGCGGTTCGGACTGCTATCAAATTCAAGATCGCAGATCCCGATCGTATCGCAATTATGGGTGCCAGTTTTGGGGGTTATGCCGCACTTTTCGGAGTCGCATTTGAGCCTGATCTCTATCAATGCGCCATCACCAATATGGGTGTTTTTGATTGGGAGGAGTTGATGAAATCCCGGAAACGGCAGGGACATAAATACAGCTATTTCAAGATGAAAAAGGAATTGGGAGATCCCAAATTAGCCGAAACGAAGTTCGATTCAATCTCTCCAATTAAACATGTGGACAAAATCAAAGTTCCTGTCCTCATCATTCATGGAAAGGATGACCAAAACGTTTCGATTAGACAGTCTAAAGAACTTGCATCAGCGCTCAAATCAAATCAAGTGCCGCACAAAACACTTCTCATCAAGGGAGAAGGGCATCACGTTTTTGGAATGGAAAACAGGGTGATGGTGTTTAAGGAAATTCTCCGTTTTCTGGATGAGAATTTGAAATAATGATTTGAAGCTGAATTTCATGGATTGAATCTGAGGTTTCCGCTTTTGGATTGTGATTTTTTAGAGGGTGCTTTGAAACGAACGCTATGGAAACACAACAAGCAGCGCGATTGATAGTCATTCGTCATGGGGAAACGGAATGGAATGTGAAGGGAATCTGGCAGGGGCAGCTAAACAGTCCGCTTACGGCGCAGGGAGAACAGCAGGCTGTTGCTGTTGCTGAGCGATTGAAAGATTTTTCGCTAAGTGCGGTTTATACGAGTGACCTTGGACGATGTATTCAAAGTGCGACTCCAACGGCAGGAGCCTTTGGCATGGAACTGCGGAAAGATGTTCGGCTGCGGGAGCGGGGATTTGGGGTGCTGGAAGGGCTTTCGAAAGAAGAGAGTCAGAAAGCCTATCCTGGTGTATGGGAAGGACTGAGCCAGAAGGACGTGGATTTTGCGCCGGAAGGTGGCGAAAGTTTGCGACAGAAACAGGCTCGGTTTGATGAAGTTTATTTAGAAATAGCAAAGACGAATGCAGGGAAGACAGTGGCGGTGTTTACTCATGGAGGGGGAGTGGACGCCATTCTGCGAACCTCGCTGGGTATTGGACTGACGGCGGAACGTCCCTACACGCTTTGGAACTGTGCGTTGAATATCCTGCAATTTGACGGAAGCCACTGGGTTCTCGACACTCTCGGGGATGTGGCCCACCTCAAAGGATTCGAGAGCGCCTTCCGACCAAGGTAGAGGCGAAGGAGGCGATGACTTTAGCCGTCGTCTAGGGTGGTAGACGTGGAAAGACACACGACTAAAGTCATGTGCTCCGAATTGTAGCATAATCGTTCAAGCTCGGCTCATCCTCCGACGTAACGGCTCATCTTCGATTCCTTTTGCTGATATTACTATGTGAACTTTGACAACGTCTACCTCTTTGGGTATCGGTTAATTGGAAATGGCTTGTAACTACTATTTAGACGAAACCAATGATCTATGTTTGAACTTCATCTCACTGCTATTATTGACCTACCAGGCAAAATTGGAGTTTTGAAAGGGAGGGAAATATATATATCACTAGTCATTCTTTCCGACGACGATGTCAAAAATCAAAATAGTGTATCTTTATCCTCTTAAATACACAGGCATGGTGCTCGTTACGACCGCACTGAACTACTGCTACCATTCGACCAACGTATGAATCGTATTCAACCCTTTTTATACAGCGATCCGGCAACCATCAATCGCTACGCGCTTGGGATTATCTTCTTCCATTTCGGACTGTTGAAATTCTTCCCAGATCTGAGCCCAGCGGAGCTTATTGCCGAGCAAATGGTGTTTCGACTTCTTGCGAGTTTAATCGATCTGAATAGTGCACGTATCTTTATTGCGTGTTTTGAAGTGCTCATTGGTCTGATGTTACTGCTCAATTGGAAATTGAAATGGTGTGCGCCCCTTTTCGCCATCCATATGCTGGGAACGCTGGCCACTTTGTTTCTTCTTCCCGAATATGCCTTTAAAATTGTGCCTTTTGCTCCAACTTTTGAAGGACAATACATACTCAAAAATCTGGTATTGCTCAGTTCGGGCTGGGTTGTTTTCAGACCCCATTTACTCAAGCTAAAATCCAACCAATAACAATTATTAAACGATGACCAAAACACCCCTTCTAACGACCATGTCAATTGGCATCATTGTGACTTTGTCTCTTGGAGTTTTTCTAAACTATGAGCATTACAAAGGTACTGACAACAGCCGCTTGCCGTCATCCAAGACTCTTCTTATCGCACAAGCTGATCCCGACCCAATCGTATCGACTGCCAAAACATCAGATATCCACATAACCTCTGCTCGGCTCACTGACGAACTCGAGATTTATCCTGCTATCGAAAAAGGGATGAGAACTCCTTTCGACCTTTGGAACTACTACGGCAAGGGTGAAAGTTCCTTTGGCTCTCCAACCCTTCCAATGCGATTTGAACAGTGGCTGGCTTTTCATGAAAAACAAAAGCCAATACTGATGTCAGACGTTCGCAACTACATGAACAGTCGATTTAATTTCAGTGGCGAAGCGATTGAGGGGAAATACATGTCAGGAGGGAAAAAACGAATCATGAAGGGACCTGTTGCTCGTCTACCCAAAAGTATCGACTCGTTTGAGTCTCTCGCCAAGTTATCCCCTGAAGAAATCCGAGAATTGGATCTATTCCCATTCAAACCTCTTGCTCATCCGCTTCAGTCGACAGCTCACATGGTTTTTCCCAGATCCTGGATTGCGGTTCACCCGCAACACGAACGAATCGATGTTGATATGGACATTCCGGAGGCCTATCTACCCGAATTTCCGGCTCCCCTGTTTCTGACTACTCACCTTGAACTTGGAGATGTTTCAAACGGTCAGGAAATCACACTCAACAATTACTACGAAATTTTTGACGGTCTGCTCACTCCCGAGCAAATGGAAGGGCTCAAGGAGTTCTTGCGTCCGACTCCCACGACTTGGTTTAATCAAACAACCCACCGTGTAACCAAGGATCCTTCGGGGGGTGTTGCCTGTTTCGACTGCCATGTTAACGGGCATACCAATGGTGCTTTCGAACTCGCCCCTGATTCCCGACCCAACATGGCTCGTCTCCGGGTTGATACTCCAACCATGCGTGGGAATTTCAATCTCATGCAGCTTGCTTCCAAACGTTCGATTCGAAGCATGGATCATTTTGCAGAAGTCGAAGAATATTTTGACGGCGATCCTGGGATGCAACAGGCCATCGGTCCGCGGGCAGCCAAACGGGAGGTGACCAATCGAATGGGAGATTTTAACTCGATAATCGCCTATCCACCTGCGCCCAAACTCGACCCGCTCATGCGCCTTATTCCTTCGAAATCCAGTGAAGCCGAACTACGGGGTGAACAGATTTTCAATGGAAAGGGCCATTGCATCCAATGCCACAACGGACCCGCTTTCGTGGACGACTATTTCCATGACCTTCAGGTAGAGCGTTTCTATCGTGGGCGTCCAGAGGGGCCGATCAAAACTTTTCCGCTTCGTGGAATCAAGGATACCCCTCCTTATTTACACGATGGCCGCCTACCCACACTCGATGACACTGTCGAGTTTTTTAATCTCGTCCTGAATCTGGGGTTGGAAAAGCAGGAAAAAGAGGACCTCGTTGCCTACCTCCTCTGTTTGTAGTGGGGGATATTATTGATTGATAATGTGGGGCAGCTTGGAGGCGATGACTTCAGGCGTCGTCTGGGGTGGACGTGGAAAGACACACGACTAAAGTCATGTGCTCCGGTTGTGGTTTGTTGGCGGCTTTGAGGGTTGACGGGCGGCTCATCCACCGACGCATCGGGGTAAACGGATCGTTTCGCCCTGCCAACGGATGCGGGTTTTCGTGGATATTGATAAAGGAGGCGATGACTTCAGTCGTCGTCCTGGCAGGCAGACGTAGAAAGACACACGACTAAAGTTATGTTCTCCACTGGGCTTTCCTAGCTAAAGGAATGGAACGACATTCGGGATTGACTGTTTTCCTTAATGGCGAAATAGTAAGTCTCTTATGATTCAAACATTCACAAGCAAGACTGGTGCGTTTGCGGTTTTTAAGGCTTTGGGGCATCCCACTCGACTGGAGTTTGTGAGTATGCTTCGGGAGAAAGAGCGCTGTGTCTGTGAATTTGTCGAATCAGTTGAGTGTGGATGGTCGACCGTTTCCAAACATCTTTCAGTTTTGAAGGAAGCAGGAATCATCGAGGACGAAAAACGGGGACTTCAGGTGTTTTACCGCTTGAAGCTGCCATGTGTAGGGCAGTTTATCGATTGCCTCGAGAAAGATGAAAACGAAAAGGACTGTTCCTGCATCGGGCAGTGATCCTTTTTTTGCAGCATTATTTCGCTAAATAACGAAACAATTTATGGAGAAGAAGAAAGAAATCAAAATCGCGATTTATCTGGGAGCGGTTTTTGCAACACTCTATTTTTTGCCAGTGGGCAATGTTCGCTTTGATAGCTCTGTTTCAGAGGCCCTGGAACTGACCAAGTGGTATGCTCGCGAACATGTGATCTTGTGTTTGTTGCCCGCCTTTTGGATCGCCGGAGCCATCGCAGCCTTTGTTTCCCAGGGTTCAGTGATGCGGTATTTGGGGCCAAAGGCTCCTAAGCCATTAGCCTACGGAGTCGGGGCGGTTTCGGGAACGATTCTTGCTGTCTGTTCCTGCACGGTGTTACCGCTTTTTGCGGGCATCTACCGAATGGGTGCGGGATTGGGACCCGCCACAGCATTTCTCTATTCGGGACCTGCAATCAATGCACTGGCAATCATTATGACATCCAAGATCCTTGGTGGTGAGCTCGGAACCGCTAGAGCGATTAGTGCGATTGTATTTAGTGTAGTCATCGGATTGACGATGGCGTTTCTATTTAGAAAAGAGGAACAGGAAAAAGCGGCGAAGGCGGTTTTTGTTCCACCTTCTGAAGATGATCGACCGCTCTGGAAGACTGCTCTGTTTTTCGGGAATCTGGTGCTCATTCTCGTCTTTGCAAACTGGAGCGCAGGCAATCAGGACGCAGGGTTTTTTGCAGCTCTTTATGGGTTCAAGTGGTGGCTCACCTCCGCATTTGCGATCACGCTTGGTTATTTACTCTGGCGTTGGTTCAAGCTCTCCGGATGGAAGTTGCTCAGCGTTGGCGGAGCCATCGTTTTGACCGCTGTCTTGACGGGAGGAAATGCGATTTGGGCCGTCTTTGTGGCGATTCTTGGACTGGTTTGGGTGACTGCGGGTCGCGAGGATGAAGCTGGGGAATGGTTTGAGCAATCGTGGACTTATGCGAAGCAAATCATGCCGCTCTTGTTAGGTGGAGTGTTGATCGCTGGTTTACTTCTTGGAAGACCAGGTCATGAGGGGTTGATCCCTTCGGAATGGATTTCGGGGGCAGTGGGGAGTAATTCCATCGGGGCTAACTTGTTCGCTTCGATTGCGGGGGCGTTCATGTATTTTGCTACGCTGACGGAAGTGCCCATTCTGCAAGGCTTGTTGGGAAATGGGATGGATAGCGGACCCGCGCTTGCTTTGTTACTGGCCGGACCCGCGCTCAGTTTACCCAATATGTTGGTGATCAACTCGGTTATTGGACCAAAAAAAACAACGGCGTATGTCATTCTTGTGATTTTCATGGCAACGCTGACTGGGTGGACATACGGAATGTTTTTTTAACAAACAAAAGCTCAAAAAATAATACGATGAAAGTGATACAAATTCTAGGCACAGGATGCACCAAATGTAACAAACTCGCCGAAGCTGCAAAAAAGGCAGCGGATGAACTCGGGATTGACTACGAACTCGAAAAAGTCACCGACATGATGCGCTTCGCTGATTTTGGTGTGATGGTGACCCCCGCTTTGGTCATTGATGGCGACGTTATGACCGCTGGGAAAATACCATCGGATGAGGCTCTCAAATCGATGTTGAGCTAAGGCGGAAGGGGTATCGAATGAAAAAAATAATTCAATGGGTCCTACTCAGTGTTGTGCTACTGGGAGTTGTGGTGGCGGTGGTTCGGAATCGATCCGAATTGGCCGTTAAGGAAACTGCTCCGATTCAAGCCGTGGAATCCAATACCATCGCATCAGCGAACGAAAGGGCCGCAGTCACTGTTACTTACTTTACTTCGAATGTTCGCTGTGTCTCTTGTCGGAAAATCGAAGCCCTTACGCTGAACACGATCGAAACGCAGTTTGCAGAACAAATGAGCTCACACTGGCTGGTTTTCGAGACCATCAATATCGATCTTCCTGAAAATAAGCATTATATTGAGGAATATGAGCTTTCATTCAAAACGGTCGTCATTGCCTATGGTGATGAAACTGGGGAGAAGCAATGGCGGAAAATGGATAAGGTTTGGGAACTACTTTCAAACGAAGATCAATTTGATGATTACATTTCGGAAGGAATCACTTCTGCCTTGTCGCATATAACTTCATGAGTTTGATCCTATCACTTTTTGCTGCTTTGTGGTTGGGACTGGTGACATCCATCAGTCCCTGTCCTTTGGCAACCAATGTTGCGGCGATTTCGTATTTGTCCCGAAAAGCGGAGCGTCGTAAATCTGCACTATTGGGTGCATTGAGTTATACGCTGGGACGAGTGTGCGCGTATGGTGGAATCGCGCTAATTCTATTTGTAGGATTAGCGAGCATGCCTGCGGTTTCCGAATTCCTTCGCAACGGAATTCAACCCTTTCTGGGCCCTATTTTGATCCTTGGGGGAATGGTGATCGGCGATCTGTTGCCGATCAAACTGGACATTCGATCAGGAAACAACGAGCGGATGAAAAAAGTGGCGGAATGGGGACTATTGGGCGAATTCTGCATTGGAGTGCTCTTTGCCCTGTCCTTTTGTCCAATTTCTGCGGGATTGTTCTTTGGATCACTGATGCCCATGGCGGTTGCTTCCCCGGTTCCTCCGATGGTTATTCTCGCGTTTGGACTGGGAACCGCGCTACCAGTGGGGGTTGTTGCCCTGACCATCGTTTTTAGTATTCAGCGGGCCTCGAGGCTCTTGGCTGGAATTCAGGGAGCGCAGAAGATTCTTACCCATCTCACGGCAGTTGTTTTGATCCTCGTTGGACTCTATCTCACGTTCAGCAGCGTTTTGGGACGCTAAGCTTTTGCGGTGGGGTTAGTGTGGTGAGTAGCTTGCTTATCGACTGACATTCTAGACAAGACACTGGGTTGATGGCGAGATTAGGAGGAGATGATTTCAATCGTCGTCCAGGGTTAGCGAAGACAAACAAACGACTAAAGTCATGTGCTCCGGCGGATGACTCATCCACTGACGGTCGGCTCATCAGGTCGATTTGCCCTACCGCTGAACACCGTTCTGATGTGGGTGGATTCAGGAGGCGATGACTTCAGTCGTCGTCCAGGGGAGGTGGATTGTGAAAGACACACGATTAAAATCATGTGCTCCTGAAGAGTGGGGGACAGAAATGATCGTTTTTTGTGAATGCTTGCACATCTGGCAGGAGTGTCCGTTCAATGCTCGAATGGTATCCTTCGTTGCTTTACCGTTGCCCTCTTTATTAAGAGCTCGAATAGGGTTTAAAAACTGATTCCTGGAGTCTATTTTACCCAAAACTGATTATGAAAAAGTTATTGCCCCTATTACTCTTATTTTCTGTTAGCCTGAACGCGCAGTACAACGAATTCGAACGTATGCCGCTGAGAGATGGAATACGAGTGAACTCCATCGGGTTTCTGCCTGATTTCCCAAAAGGTGCAACGGTTGTGGGAGCTTCGGATGAAATTTCGGATTTTTCACTCATTAGAGCTGCCGATGAAACCGTTGTTTTTGAAGGCGAGCTGGGTGCAAAGTGGTTGCATGAAGACAGCGCGGAATGGGTCAGATCTGCGGACTTCTCGAGTATTACCGACTTGGGTGAATATTTTATTCGGGTTGCCGGGTTGCCGGATTCAGCCGTATTTCGAATCGCGGAGGATGTTTATAACCGTTCGATGTTGATTAACATGATTGGTTTCTATGGGCAGCGCTGCGGGGTTCCTGTGAAATTTGAACACGATGGCGTGGTATTTGAAAAGAAAGCCTGCCACTTGGATGACGGATACCTGGATTTTTATGATCCTGAACGAGCTGGAGAGATCAAGGACGGTTGTGGCGGTTGGCATGACGCGGGAGACTATGGAAAATATATTGTGAATGCTGCTTTTTCCACAGGGATCATGTTGTCAGCTTGGGAGCATTTCGGAGAAGCACTCAACGGCTTAACACTCCCTATACCGGAGTCTGGTGGATCCCTTCCTGACTATTTGGCGGAATTGAAGTTCAATATCGACTGGATGCTAAAAATGCAGTTTGAGGACGGTCGGGTTTCCCACAAACTCACTCGGCAAAATTTCGGGGCGATGCAGATGCCTTCGGAAGATAAAGAAAAACGGTTCTTTGTTCCTTGGGGTACCGATGCAACGGCTTGTTTGGCTGCAGTAACCGCGCAAGCAGCGCGAGTGTTTGAACCTTATGATGCCGATTACGCCGCGGTTCTCAAGGACGCTGCAAGCAAAGCAATGGAAGCCAATATGAAACAGTGGTGGGATCAAGTTCCGGATCAATCTGCTTTCCGCACCGGAGGTTATCATGCTCCTGCAAGTCACGACAAAAAATGGGCACTTGCCGAATACTGGCTGCTCACGGGTGAAGAGCGCATACTTCCCTGGCTGATTGATGCATATCGTGAGGACAATTACGTCGTTGACGTTAATTTTGATTGGGGGAAAGGCCGCAATATTGGGGCGATATCTCTTTTAAATTCTGATGTTGAACTCGATCCCAATATGGAAGCTTTGCTGAAGCATGACTTTCTGCAGGCTGCCGATCGCGTGCTGGATCAGATTGAAACTCATGGATATCGCCGGGGTATTCGCTCGCATTACTGGGGAGTTAATGGAGGTATCGCACGACTGGCCATGAACCTTTATACTGCCTATCAAATTAGTGGTGAAAAGAAATATCTCAACGCCATTGTTGCTCAGTTGGACTATCTCTATGGTCGGAATCCTTATGGCCGATCTTTCGTCACGGGCGAAGGTTCGCAACCACCCATGTTTCCTCATCACAGACCTTCCGAAGCGGACGGAATCACAGAACCATGGCCAGGGCATTTGATAGGGGGAGCCAACCCAACTGAACTGGATTGGCACGATGTAATGCCTGATGCCCGCACCAACGAGAATGCCATTAATTGGGACGCGTCTATTAATTTCGCATTGGCGATCTTTTATAAAGGAGAATCGTAGCGGCTCCGCTTTGTAAAAGGCGAAGGAGGCGATGACTTCAGTCGTCGTCAAGGGTGTTGGAAAGACACACGACTGAAGTCATGTGCTCCTGTGGTGGGGCCTAATCATCGAAAATCGGCTCATCCACCGACGGGCGGCTCATCGGGTCGATTCGCCCTACCAATAGACGAGGGTTACGTGGAATTCAAGGTAGGGTTGAGCGACTCGCTCAACCGCGTTCCAATGGAGTGAGTTTGGGGATACGTAGCGGAAGGAATGTCCACTTTCCTTTGATTGAAGATATTGTAACGTGCGGCTCAGCCACCGACAGGTCGGAGTAGACGGGTCGCTTCGCCCTACCAATGGAAGAGAGCTGGGTTGATGCATATTGGTAAAGGAGGCGATGACTTCAGTCGTCAAGGGCGTTGGAAAGACACACGACTGAAGTCATGTGCTCCGGTAGTGTTGTTGAGGCAGGAAGGACGGCTCATCCACCGACGAATCGGGGTAAATGGGTCGTTTCGCCCTACCAGTGGATAGGTGGGAAAAGGAATCTACCAATATTAAAGGGCGCCGGATTTTTTTTATCCGGCGCTCAATGATTTTTAAGAATGAACGATTTCTGTCTGGTTTATTCGAATTCTACTATTTCGCCGTTGGCCATGTTTTCAAAAAGACGTGGATTGGAAGTGCGTTCTTGATACTGATACCAAGTGTTGTCTTCCAAGCGGTAAACGCGTGGGTAGTAGTTGGCTGATGTGAAGAGCCATCCAAAATCTCCCTGAGAGTTGTAGAGCCAGAATCCTTCCATATTGCCACCTTCAGGAATGAATAGAGATCCGTGATGACGGTGCTGTAGCCACGGGTATCCGGAATCGTCAACAATGCCGAAGGTAGGAGAATCGCGGAGTCCGTCGGGGTTCAAAGGAATGCCTTCCCAAGGGTTAAATCGGTGAATCACGCTGATTTTAGCCACTTTGTAGTTCTCTTTTGTAAAATCCGCATTTGGGAACATCGAGAGGATAGCTCCTCCGTCATTAAAACCTGGGTGTTGGGTGGCTACGCCGTCTTCGGTTGTTCCGGTGTCTGGTGTTTGTTGTCCGAGCACTGGGACGTTGGAAGGAGTCTCATCATTCACTTCCGTTCCGGCATCCCAAACTTGAGCGCCAGTGATCCAAATATCGCTTTCCATTACCGCTCCCTTGTCCGCGATTTGATGGGCCATGGGTTCCGCATTTCCAATGAAGGCATCATTGCTCGGCAGTATCATCGCGAGATACGAAAGGTAGCTGTGGGATGGGTTATTGGCGTCAATGTTGATGAATAAACTATTTTGTTGTCCGGGGAAAAAGAGTGGTGGGCCATCTGGATTTTGTGGTCCGGTGAGCACACCATTCCAGGCATCGAAAGTACTGCTATTGAATGCTTCGACCAGTGGAGCAGGATTTCCGTCCTCGGCGACACGTTCGATGATCGGGGAAACCGCGTAATCCGGGTTGAACAGATCGAAACTTCCGTTGTGCAGTCCGAACCAAAATGGGGTCAATAGGGTGCCTTGACTGGCGGCGTAGTTTTTAACCCGAAGTTCGATCGTAGTATGATCTTCCGGGATGCGTTCGATTTTGAGGTAGAAGACACCATAGTCGGCCGAGTCAAAAAGCGTATTTGGAAAGGCTGCCTGGATTGGACCTCCTGGAGTGAACCCTGAGTGATTGGAGATGACTCCATTTTCGGTGGTTCCAGAATTTGCAACGGTTTGTCCCAAAAGGGGAACATTGGCTGCGACCTCATCATTGATTTCTGTGCCAGCATCGTATACATGATTGCCCATGACGGCGTATTCTCCTCCGATGAAATTGCCATTTTCATCAAAAATCGGAATCATCATCGGGTCATTATTGGCAAAAAAGGCATCATTGCTGGGAAGCAGCATCGCAAAGAAACTGAGGTAACGTTGGTTGGGATTCGTCGCATCGAGGTTGATTTGCTGATAATTCGTGGTTTGCGGGAAAAACAACGGAGGGGTGCCAGGATTTTCGGGACCGGTTACAACCAGATCGACGCCCCAATTGACGGAGGACTGATACCATTCACGAAGGGCCCCAAAGTCTCCATCCTCGGCGGCTTTTTCGATTGCGCCATTTGCTGCTTCTCCCTCATTGAACAGATCGAAGGAACCATCGTGAGTTCCGATCCATACTGGAGTGAACGAAACTCCATTTTCGGGTGCACGGGATTCGACGGTAATTCGAATTGTATCCGCGGATACGTTGGAGATTGATGCGAGCGTCATGGCGATTGCCAGACAAGGGATGGTATAGAATCGACGATGTATTTTCATGATATTGATTTGAGTTGAATACTGAGCAATAGAGCTCGTTCCATTGTTCTCAAATACGAATGGGAGGTGTGATTATTCCATTGGAGTTCAAAAAAAAGGGGTTATGGAATAATTTAGTATTTCGTTCGTTTAATTGCTCTCGCTAGGTCGGAATTTCGGTGTAACGGCAGATTGAATTGGATGGGATGGTATCGCGAAGGGGCAGTGAAGGGGGACGATGAGGCAGGATTGTTTTGTCTGACATCGCTATCGTTGATGCCCTTCGGGCGCATATGTTTTGAACAAGTCAAAACGCAGATCTAAAATAACGGTGGGTTCGCCCTACCCATGGATGGGTGTGTGGAGGGGGATGGTAGAGGAGGCGATGACTTTAGTCGTCGTCTTGTGTAGGTGGAAAGACACACGATTAAAGTCATGTGCTCCGGAAGAGCAGCGGACAGGAATGTCCACTTTCCTTTGTCAGATGGGCGGCATAGCGGGATCGATTCGCCCTATCGACGGACGCGGATTTGGTGGAGAGGGATGGTAGAGGAGGCGATAACTTTAGTCGTCGTCTTGAGTAGGTGGAAAGACACACGATTAAAGTCATGTGCTCCGGAAAAAGTAGTTCTGATGCAGGAAGGGTGAATTTTTGCCCATTGTGGGGTGGTATTTGGTTAAATAGATCAAATAATTGCGCTAAAAAGGAAAATTGTGATAAATATGATTTGTTATACTGGAAGGATGCGAACTTTTTTAGTGCTCATAGGAACTGGTCTCATTGGATTTTTGCTTCCTGCTATTGGGGATTCTTCGATTGCAAAGAAGAACGCCGCTGTTGTATCGCCATTTCCAGTTGTGGGTCTGGCTATTTCAGCGCCGGGACCGGAGGGATTGGATCGTTTCATAACATTTATGCGGGAGGATCTTGCAGTGAATGGAGTCAATACGCTGTTGCTGCGAGTGGACTTTCGCTATGAATACGAGACCTATCCTAATCTACGTTCTGAGAACCCACTCAGTCGGACCGAGGTAAAAAAGCTGGTGTCTGCAGCAAAGGAGCTCGGGATTCGCCTTATCCCACACATCAATCTATTGGGGCATCAATCCTGGCACAGTGATTTGGGGAACTTACTGGTGGAGTATCCGGAATTTGATGAAACTCCGCACATTCAATTACCCGAACCAGGTGGCTATGAATGGCCCAATGAAGATGGTCTTTACTGCAAAAGCTACTGCCCGTTGCATCCGGACGTGCATGAGGTTGTCTTTGCATTGGTGGATGAAATCGTGGAAGTGTTTGAAGCCGATGCCTTTCATCCGGGGCTGGATGAGGTTTTTTACATCGGGGATGATCGTTGTCCCAGATGTGCGGGGAAAAATAAGGCTGAACTTTTTGCGGGAGAAGTCACCAAGATTCATGATCATCTTGCTGAAAATGGAGTTGAGATGTGGATGTGGGGTGATCGCCTGATTGATGGGAAAACGACAGGAATCGGAATGTGGGAAGGCAGTGAAAATGAGACCCATCCAGCGATTGACCTAATTCCGAAGGACATCGTGATCTGCGATTGGCATTACGAAAGGGCCGATCCAACCGCCGCTCTGTTTGCGCTTAAAGGATTTTCGGTGATTACCTGCCCATGGAACCGTGCAGAGGTGGCTGTGGCGCAAGTGAACATGACAGTCAATTTCCGTGCGAACAGTACCTCTGCGACACAAGATCGTTACCGAGGAATGATGCAAACCGTCTGGAGTTCGGCGGCAAAATTTTTGGATGCATGGGAAAGCCGCGAAGGAGAGGAGTCGATGATGAAACAGGTGCAGTGTTTTGAGGCGTGGCTTGAAGCTGTGCAAATGTTGACTCGGACATCCGGAATTGTGCAAGATACGGAATGAATAGTTCCTCGATTGCACCGGATAGACGACTTGCTTCCATTGATAGTTTTCGGGCATTAACCATGGTGCTGATGATTTTTGTGAACGACCTTTGGTCGCTCAAAGGGATCCCTGAATGGCTCGAACACACTGCGGCTGAGGTCGATGGAATGGGGCTGGCGGACTGGGTATTTCCGGGATTTCTTTTTATTGTGGGCCTTTCCATTCCTTTCGCTATCCGGGCCCGTCTGCGCAAGGGCGATTCTAAAATACGGGTGTTCCGCCACATATTGATCCGTTCCATTGCGCTTTGGGTGATGGGACTCTTCATGGTGAACCTGGAGATGAGTTCTAATGAAGCGATGTTGATCTCTAAACCGATATGGCAGATCCTGATGATCTTCGGATTCATGCTGATTTGGAATAGCTATCGGGATGGCAAATGGATGGGGATTCCGGATTGGATTCTACAGATTGCGGGAGTCGGGATTCTCATCGGTTTGGCTGCGACTTATCGCGCGGGTAGTGGAGATGATTTGCATTGGATGCAGCCGCACTGGTGGGGGATCCTTGGGTTGATTGGATGGGGATACTTTTTGTGTGCGACAGCCTATCTGTTAATAGGAGACTCCATCTTGGGGATCGGCTTGGTTGCATTGGGGTTCTTTGTCATGAATGCAGTGGAGTTTCTGCCAATTGAGTTCCAACCCAGTGTGGTAGTGGGTGCAGCGAACTATGGCAGTGTGATTGTCGGAGTTTGGATGTCCGTGTTACTCATTCGGCAGCAAGGAGAAGACGGTCTTAAGTATGAAAATAATCGGTGGGTACTGTGGACGATTCTGTTGGCAGTGGGGCTATTGATCTATGGATTTGCGACCCGTCCCGTTTGGGGGATATCAAAGATTTATGGCACTCCATCGTGGGTGGCCATTTGCAGTGCGATCAGTCTTATTAGTTTTCTGGGACTGTATTGGCTCTGTGATCGAAAAGGAATCAATGGCTGGGTTAAATCTATTGCTCCTGCAGGACGAAGCACGCTTACTTGTTATCTCGTTCCCTACTGGTTATATGCTGTGATGATTCTCACAGGTTTTCAATGGCCGGAGCTGCTTTCAACTGGCGGTGTTGGAATCCTGAAGTCGATTTTATTGGCTCTTCTGGTGGTGCAATTCACCCGCTTGTTGGAGTTGGCAAAAGTGAGAGTGCGGATTTGATAAGAGAGATTGGTGGGATAGGTAGCGGACAGGAATGTCCACTTTCCTTTTGGAGAATATTTGGGACGCATCGGCTCATCCACCGACGAATCGGCTCATCGGGTTGGTTCGCCCTACCAATTGATGTGGGTTTGGTGGATATGGATTAAGGAGACGATGACTTCAGTCGTCGTTTTGGGTGGCAGAAAGACACACGACTAAAGTCATGTGCTCCTATGGTGTGCTCAGCTCCGAAAAAAATGGAGTGAACCTCTTACGAAGGCAGGGTAACGACGGCACTTCACCCATCGCCAAACAATAGGTGAAGTCAGATCAAGACTACCCTCTTACTTCTCTTTCAATGCTTCGAAGTGTTCTGTGAGGGCCTTGTGCACATTGGGAGGTACCAATCCCGTATCCCGATGGGAATACATGTGAACTTGTTTTACGAGGTTGGAAGAGGTGAAAAAATACTTTTCGTTGGGCATCAGAAAAATGGTTTCTACCTTGCCGTCGAGAAGTCGGTTCATCTGGGCCATTTGGAATTCGTATTCGAAATCTGAAACGGCGCGTAATCCTCGGATGAGGGCAGAAGCACCGATCTTAATGGCAAAATCCACCACAAGACCTTCGAATGGCATGATGGTCACATTGGACAAATGTCCGATGTTTTCTCTAATGAGTTCCATGCGTCTTTCCAACGAAAACAGCGGGTTTTTCGTTTTGGAATCAACAACTGCCATGACCACTTCATCAAAGATACGAGAGCCTCTCGTCAATACATCAAGATGACCGTGAGTGACTGGATCAAAGGTTCCTGGATAAATGGCTTTTTTCATGATTCGTGCAAAATGGTAGAAAGCGTTTGGTTGTAGCTTGGTAAAGATATTGAGTCAAAACATCTTGGCGATATCAAGATTTCGGTCTTGGTTCCAATGAGTCCTCATACGGTGTGAAAACCATAGCCGGGTGGGTCGTGTAAACAGCTATGGGATCGACCGACAGTGGTATGAAATATCAGGACATTCCTTGTTTGAGTAAGTGGTTTCCCTGAATGATCAGATTGGTAAAATAAGTAATCAAAAATGGATATATTTGATTATATTAGTTAAGTTATAATTCCATCATATTGAATCTGGAAAACGAATGGAGAATTGAATTCCCCTTCAAAGAACCGAAATGGAGTTAAGATATGTTTGCACGATTGTGGTTAGGATTAACGATTATGATGACACTAAATGGAATGAATGCTACTGGGCTTTCATTTGATCGTGGTGCAGGTGAAACTGAATTGAAAAAGGGATGGACTTTGATTTCGTCTGAATTCGTTTCCGATAGAGAGGCACTGCATGAATTGAATTGGAAGTCTAGTGAAGTTGTGAATACGCAGATACCTGCGACCGTTTTTGGAGCGTTGGTGGATGCCGGGGCTGTTGAGGATCCTTTCTGGGATAAACGATTGGCTGATTTTGAAACTGCGCCCTACGATCAATCCTGGATCTATCGCACTGAGTTTGATCTGAATGCAGAATTGCCTTCTGAATGGGTAGAATTGGTGTTCGAAGGTATTAACTATCGTGCTAGTGTGTGGTTGAATGGCGAGAAAATCGCGGATGCTTCTACATTTGAAGGACCTTACAAAATGGCCCGGTTTGATGTAACTGCTCATGCAAACCCTACTGGCAATGTGCTTGTCGTTGAAATTTTTCCTCCGGTAAAAGATGATCTTACGATCGGTTGGGTTGATTGGAATCCCTATCCGCCCGATGACAATATGGGAATATGGCGCCCTGTGAAAATCAAACAGAGTGGTGCGGTTTCTTTGCGTTCACCCTTCGTTATCACGAAGCTTGATTTGGAACAGTTCGCGACGGCGGAATTGGAACTCCAAGGAGTCCTGGAAAATCATACGGCTGAATCTCAGCAAGGTATCTTAACGGTTTTTTTTGAAGGTGATAAAGTTGAATTTCCGTTTCAACTCGAGGCCTTTGAAAGCCGACAAATGAGTTTGAGTCCGGTTGAATTTGAATCGCTGCAGGTCGATAATCCAAAAGTATGGTGGCCCCATGATTTGGGAGCACAACCGCTATACCACATGGACATGAGTGTGAGTGTCGGAGGCAACTTCAGCGAACAACAAAGGGTGCGTTTTGGAATACGGGAAGTCTGTGATTACATCAATGCGGAAGGTCACCGGGGTTGGAAAGTCAACGGTAAGGAAGTACTGATTCGCGGAGGTGGATGGGTCGATGATCTATTCTTGCGGGAGGATCCTGTGAAACTCGAAGCGCAACTGGATTATGTGAAGCATATGAACCTCAATACTGTTCGTTTGGAAGGATTCTGGGGCTCCACCCAACGGATGTTTGATCTTTGTGACGAAAAGGGCATTCTTTTGATGATCGGATGGAGTTGTCACTGGGAATGGGAAGGATACTGTAACCGTCCCGCAGACAACTATTTGTTGATTCGTCCTGATGAAGAGGAGTTTCAAGTGCAGTCTTTTGCAGATCAAGTTAAGTGGGTTAGGAACAACCCGTCTGTGATCATGTGGGTTTTTGGAAGTGATATGATCCCACGACCCTCTCTGGAAAAGAGACTTTGGGAAGTCCTGGATCAAGTGGATCCTACCCGACCCCGTTTGTTGGGCTGTCGGAATCAAGCCTTTGGCGAGGAGCTTTATTTCGGAAGTGAAGCCTATGGCCCTGTAGCGGTGAAGATGATTGGACCCTATCATTACGTGACTCCCAACTATTGGTATGAGGACAAAAAGCTCGGCGGTGCGTTTGGCTTTAACACTGAAACTGGCCCAGGATTACAGCCAGCAGTATTGGAATCAGTTAAACGCTTCACTCCAGAAAATAAATTGTGGCCGCTGAATGATGTTTGGGATTTCCATACTGGAAGAGGGGAAACCTTTGGTGATTTCAAACACTGGATTGGCCCGTTTGAAGCTCGATACGGAGCAAGCGATTCAGTCGAGGATTTCAGTGCTTGGGCCCAAGTTTCCAATTACGAGGCTATTCGTCCGATGTTTGAAGCTTTTGCTGCAAATAAGCCAGTGGCGACCGGAGTCATCCAGTGGATGCTCAATTCCTCTTTCCCCAATCACTTATGGCAGCTTTATGATTATTATCTGATGCCGACTGGTGCCTTTTATGGAACCAAGAAAGCCTGTCAGCCTCTCAATCCGATCTATGATTATTATACCGGAGAAGTGGTGTTGTCGAATGACACCCTGCAAAACGAGGAAGGACTGGAAGTCGAGTTAAGGCTTTATGGCCTTGATTCTGAACTGATCTGGAGCAAAAAAGTGGATTCATTGGACCTCGCTGCACAATCCGTTATGGATGTAGTGAAAGTCCCCAAGCTGGGAGTGGATGATGACTCTGTTACCTTTCTCGATCTACGTCTTCGAGACGCTCAGGGAAAAGAAATTGCCAATAATTTCTACTGGGTTTCCAGTCGCCATGAGACCTTAAATTATGAGGATTCTACGTGGTATCACACTCCCAACAATCAGTATGCCGATTATTCGGTATTACGAAATCTCCCCCAGGCCGAAGTTGAAAGTCGTTTCGTCGAAAGGGGCGTTGAAAATGGGAAACGCATTGCTGAGGTGGAGCTTTACAACCCAAGCGACCATATTGCGTTTTTTATTGAGCTTCAGCTTAAGGATTCGATCAGCGGTGATTCCATACTCCCTGTCTTTTGGGAAGACAACTATGTGAGTCTCCTTGCCGGAGAACGCCGCACGATTCGTGTGGAATTTCCTGACTCGGACAAAAAACAGGGTGTAGACTTCACTCTTGAATTCCTCAATGCAGAGAACCTTTAAGAAAAAAGAATCTACGACTATGAACCGAAAACCACAGTATCTAACCGTCGCCCTGATCTTCCTGGTCTTTGCGGTGATCTCATTTCTTACCAACATCCTCAATCCCCTCATTCCCGAAGTTAAAAGGAGTTTTGAGTTGAGTAATGCCATGGCGGGGTTACTGCCCTTTGCATTCTTTATTGCCTATGGTGTCATGTCGATTCCTGCAGGTGTGATTTTGGACAAAATGGGCGCCAAAGTGATGACGGTGTTTCCTTTTTTCATCGCATTTCTGGCAGCTTTCGGATTCGCGGCGTTTCCACACTATGGCATTTATCTCGTCTCGCTCTTCTCCATCGGATTGGGGATGGCAATGCTACAGGTTACGATCAATCCATTGCTCCGCGCCGCTGGTGGAGAAAGTCACTTTGCTGCTTTTTCTGTTTTTGGACAGCTATTCTTTGGCGTGGGGGCCTATCTCGCCCCTCAGGTATACAAATATCTGGTTGCAGGATTGGCAGATCGTGGAGATTTGACAGGAGCGATGGCATGGGTCGGTCGTTTTACGCCTGAAGCAATGCCCTGGCTCTCATTATATTGGGTTTTTGCATTTGTGGCGCTTTTGATGGTGATATTGCTCTGGGTGGTGAAGATTCCTCCGATTGAATTGACCTCTGAGGAGCAAGTTGGAGACAAACAGTCTTATCTTCACTTGATTAAGAGTCGTACTGGCATTTTGTATTTTCTGGGAATCTTCGCGTATGTCGGAACTGAACAGGGAGTCGGGAACTGGATTTCTGAATTCCTTTACCAATATCATGGAGCTGATCCGCAGACAGTCGGGGCCAATACCGTTTCCTTGTTCTGGGCGTGCCTGACGATTGGTTGTTTCCTTGGATTGATCGTGATCAAGTTGTTCGACAGCCGTCACGTTATTATTGGGGCAAGTCTTGGTGCAATGCTAGCGTTGGGGGCTGCGCTGATCGGAAATGAGACGGTTGCGTTGATAGCCTTTCCGGCTGTTGGTTTTTTTGCCTCCGTAATGTGGTCTATCATTGTATCGCTGGCGTTGAATTCGGTCGCATCGAATCATGGATCCTTTTCTGGCATTCTTTGCACTGGAATCATGGGAGGCGCAGTTGTTCCACTGATTGTTGGGTTCATTTCCGATCACTTGGGGCTGCGTGTTGGAATGGGGATTTTGTTTCTCACTCTAGCCTACATCTTGTCGATCGGTATTTGGGCACGACCTTTGATTACCAATTCGACGATTCAATGGGGGAAGAAAAATCCTAAGACGGTGGAGGAATCATAACATGGACAAGTTTAACACAGATTCTGTCATCGGAGTGGACATGGGTGGCACCAAAATTGGTGCGGGTCTGGTGTCCCATAATCAGGTGCTCAAACATGCGTTTAAATCCATCGATGGAAACGCTGCCAAGGAGATCGTTCTTTCGGATTTGATCCTCTGCATTGATGAACTCATGGACGATGAGGTTAAAGGTATCGGTGTGGGTGTGCCGAGCTTAGTCGATGTGAAGACGGGAACCGTTTTGAATGTACAAAACATTCCGTCATGGGACGAGGTTCCAGTTGGAGATATTTTACACCAACGCTATGGTGTCCCTATTTATGTCAACAATGATGCGAATTGTTTTGCTGTCGGTGAAAAATACTTTGGCGAAGGAAAACCATACGACCATTTCATAGGAATTACCTTGGGAACCGGCGTCGGAGGGGGTGTTTTCTTGAATCAACAACTCTATGAGGGCGTGAACTGCTGTGCGGGCGAATTCGGAAGCATTTCGTATTTGGATTCGATCTATGAAGATTACTGCAGTGGAAAGTTTTTCAGAGAGAAAATTGGAGTGGACGGGAAAATCGTTAGTGAACGAGCGATGCAAGGCGATAAGGAAGCACTCCGGGCGTTCTCCGACTACGGCGAACACTTGGGTCATTTGATACAGACCATTCTTTTTGCTTATGATGCAGAAGCTATTATCATCGGTGGATCTATCCGCAAGGATTATGATTTCTTTGAAGCTTCGATGCGTTCTGTGCTTGAAGAGTTTCCCTATGGGCATTGCATCGAAAAACTGAACATTCATGTTTCGAAATTGAAAGATAGTCCAGTCTTAGGAGCAGCTGCCCTTTACTGGGATGCAATGGTGAAAGCAGAGTCTTCCCTTTTTCTGGGGACCAAATAGGAATCGTAGGGCTGCGGGTTTACCATGCATACTTCACAAATCAGAATCGAAAAGACAAATTGGGATGTCCTTCTATCGACTAGTAGAGAGTTGGTTTTTTAATGAGTCGCTGGGGGATCCCCCTCTCGACTCTTTGTTTCAAAGTCACAGATGACATGGCTGTTCCGGATTTGAGAATTCTTTATTTTTCCCCTATAGTATGCTGTTTTTCCGGTAGTCAGAGGGAGTTTCGCCGAATCGTTGTTTGAAACTGCGACTAAAGGCGGCAAGCGAATTGTATCCACTTATTTCGGCAATTTCGGTGAGTGGAGTATCTGTATTGACGAGGTATTTTATCGCGCGGTTCATGCGGTAGTGAATCTGATAATTTCCCAGGCTCAATCCTGTGAGATTCCGAAATTTTCTGCGAAGGTGACTTGGGGATATGTGGAGGGATTTTGCGAGCGTATTGAGATCTGTCTGTTGATAAGGATCTTCTTCAAGGTAGTGGTTGATTTTTTGGATCATTTGATCCGGTTTTTGACTCAGGGAATGAGTAGGATGGATCTGGGGTTTTAATTTCGAATTGGCATGGGCGAGGAGTCGCTGTATCAGTCGATTACATTGCAGTATCCAAATGTTGGTATCGAGATCATTTGCGGTCATGTTATCCATTGAATCGCTCAGCTTTGCGTATTGATCGAGAATAGTTTTTAGTATTCTACAATCTTCATTGTCCATTTGAAGAGGAAGGTTTTTGAGAGGTGAGAGCTGATCTGGTTGATCGGATTCAAATGTCATATAAATCCACGAGATCTGCTCGGATGGGATGTCGTGATAAAAATGAAATTGTAAGGGAGCGATCAGAAAAATTTGGCCTGGTTCAATATGGTAGGTGTCACCATCAACATTGATACGCCCTTTTGTCTGATCATTGACGATCAAAACAAAACGATGATGGGGACGACTTTCGAAGTTCCGGATGTTGAGAAAAGAGCGATCGGTGCGATGAAAAATGAGGATATTGTCGGCAAGGGTCAGATTCCGCATCTGGAGCCCGTGGAAATAATTTGATGGAGTCGGTATCTCCCATTTTGAAGGGCTGAAATGTTGTGACTCAGTTTTCATTGGTCATAAATATCAAATAGTAGCTCAAAATTGCAAATATTTATCGTATTCGATTTTGATACGATAGTGACAAGCCCATGATAAGGGTATGTGGATCCTTCCGCTTCTTATGGGAGAATCCAGATTTTGCATTTGAGCATGCTTTGAAAGGTTTTTATGGACAGCAGCGACAACAGTTTAACCCGAAAAGAACGGATTTCCACGATCATTACAAACAATGAGCAGGAAGCCATATTGCATATCGCGGATGCGATTGTGGCATTGATTGAGGAGCGAAAAAGGGAAGGAAGAAACGCGGTTTTGGGATTGGCGACAGGATCAACACCGGTTCCGTTGTATCAGGAATTAATCCGCAGGCATCGGGAGGAAGGGGTGAGTTTTGAAAATGTCATCACTTTTAATCTGGACGAATATTATCCCATTTCACCGAAGCATCCCGAAAGCTATCACTGCTTTATGCGGAAGCAGCTGTTTGATCATCTGAACATTCCGGAATCCCAAATTAACATTCCCAATGGGAATTGCGATCGTCATGAGGTTTTGGAATTCTGCGATTCTTATGAAGCAGCGATTCGTGAGGTGGGTGGATTGGACATCCAGATACTGGGGATTGGTCGAACGGGTCATATTGGCTTTAATGAACCTGGTTCGGGTCCCGATTCTCTCACCCGGTTGGTCACTTTGGACAGCCTCACCCGCAGTGATGCGGCCAAAGATTTCCATGGAGAAGCGAATGTGCCACGCCACGCGATCACTATGGGGGTGGGAACGATCCTTCAGGCCCGAAAAATCTATTTGATGGCTTGGGGGCGGGCGAAAGCGGCGATTTTGAAACAAGCGATCGAGCAGGTTCCGGATGAAAGTGTACCGGCTTCTTTTCTGCAACAGCACGATGATGTGACCTTGTTCGTGGATCAGGCA
Organism: Opitutales bacterium; assembly: GCA_963676215.2. GTDB lineage: Bacteria > Verrucomicrobiota > Verrucomicrobiia > Opitutales > JAFGAQ01 > JAKSBQ01. Next base: position 404,742 of record CAXXVT010000002.1, read on the forward strand.
GCTGCAGCAGAACTCACGCGATGCAAATATCCATGGTTGGTTTCGATGCCTGAGTGGGACGCTCCGCTCATTCGTAGAGCTGTGACCGATCTTTCGCTTCGACTTCAAAAACCGCTGTTGCGATTGGTCGACAAAGACTACCAGGAAAATGGGCTTGCGGATTTGGTAACAGAAACCGGACCGGCCTATAATCTGAACATCCGCATTTTCAATGAACTGCAACATACCATCACAGGTTGGCCAGGCGGGAAAGCAGACACGGATGATCACAATCGTCCTGAGCGGGCAACACCTGCGAAGAAAAGGGTGGTCATCCTCAGCCCAGAGCCTCTCGACGATATGCTCGCGATGGCCAGTACGGTCAACCGACTCATTACCCAGGGGCATGATGTGAAGGTTGTTTACCTGACATCGGGAAACCTCGGAGTCCCCGATGCGGATGCCCAGTGGGTGGCGGAATTCATGTTAGAGGCGGATGCTCAGGCGGAAGGTTCGATTGCCCCATCGGCGCTTCATGACCTTCAATCAAAAACATCAACGGATGAAGATACTGAAGTTTTGAGGCGTCTCAAAGGTCACCTTCGACGAAGTGAAGCTCGGGCGGCTCTCAAATTGTGCGGATTGCCGGACGGGAAAGTTACCTTCCTTGATTTGCCTTTCTATGAAAAAGGCCGCTATCGTCAGTTCTTCGATTCAGCAGAGGATGTGGAACTGCTTAAGGCAGTCCTGCAGAACACAAAGCCGCACCAAGTTTTTTTTACCGGCTCAGATGCAGATCCCAGTTCTGTGTATGCCAAGTGTTTTAATGTGATGAGATCCGCCGTCGATTTACTTGAAGATGAGCCATGGCTGAAAGACTGCTATTTTTGGCAATTTACAGCGGGAAATCGTGAGTGGGAAGCGGATCGTATCGACATGGCCGTCCCTTGTAGTCCCGACGAGTTGAGTCGAAAAATTCAAGCTATTTATCAACATCGTTCACAGATGAGCCAAGTCCCTCTAATCCAGCCAGAGCATCAAGAATTGTGGGAACAAACTCGCTCACGAAATCGAGAAACGGCGAAGGTCTATGATCGATTGGGATTGGCGGAGTACGAAGCGATTGAGTGTTTTGTGAGATGGAAAAGGAAATAATACGCTTGGATTTCGAGACTCATAAGATGCACCCCCATTTTAAACCTGCTTTTCAGTGGTTGATTGCCTACGAACGACTTGTGGCAGCCGCTGGTAGCGATGCTGAAAAACTTCAAATCGCGGTAATGGACGCTCTCGGAAAAGGGTCGGCGATTTCACTGTCTATTCTTCCTCGAGGCGAAGCACAGCATGATGCATTAACGCGTCGTTGGATTGAACGGGTTGTCAAAATGTTGCTGTGGCAACGGGGAGGGTGTGAAGTGTGGTTGAGTGATCGCCTTGACCTCGTGGAGCACTTGCGTGGCACCTATTGCTCCTGTGGAACGCGGGCTTTTGATGATGCTTTCTTTTCGAATCAGGTCTATCACCAGAAGTTGGAGTTTCGTTTGGGCATTCCCGAAAAGGCGAAGACTGAAATTTCGAATGTTTCGGAGTCGATTTCAAATCCTAAAGGGTGTCGAATTGGATATGATCTTGGCGGGAGCGACCGCAAATGTGCCGCAGTGATGGATGGGGAGGTCGTATTCTCCGAAGAGATACAATGGGATCCTTATCATCAGAGTGATGCCCAATACCATATCGATGGGGTTCGAGATTCTCTTAAACGGGCTGCTTCCCACCTTCCGAGGGTGGATGCGATTGGTGGCAGCAGTGCGGGAGTGATCATCAACCATATCCCAGAAGTAGGTTCCCTTTTTCGCGGATTGAATGAATCCGCCATGCAGCAGCATATACGTCCTTTTTTTAGTGGGCTTTCTGCAGAGTGGGGAGGCATTCCTGTGACACTGTTGAACGATGGAGAAGTCACAGCGCTCGCTGGTGCGAGTTGGTTGGGAACAAATGGTGTCCTGGGAGTTGCGATGGGTACCAGTTTGGCAGCGGGGTATGTCGATCCCTCTGGAAATGCAGGTCAATACCTCAACGAATTGGCGTTTTGCCCGGTGGATTTTGACCCTAATGCCCCCGTGGATGAATGGTCGGGTGATATGGGTTGTGGAGTACAGTATTTTTCCCAGCAAGCCGTCTTTCGTTTGGCCAAGTCTTCCGGAATAACAATCCCCGAAGATGGCACCCTTGCGATGCGGTTGCGCTATGTGCAGGATCTTGCCGAAGACGGAAACGAATCTGCGATTGAAATCTTTAAGCAGATGGGTCGCTATCTCGGACAAACGATTCCCTTTTGGAAACGCTTTTATGAATTTGAACATCTATTGCTGCTCGGTCGGGTGGTTTCTGGAGTTGCTGGAGAGTATCTCATTCGCGAGGCAGAGCTAGTTCTCGATAAACAGTTCTCAGAAACGGGAGAGAAGGTGCGGATTCATGTGCCGGATGAAACCTTCAAACGACACGGTCAGGCCATTGTCGCCGCTGCGATTCCTCAGCTTAAATCCTAACTTTTTTGATCCTAATTTATGCAATCCCTAGAATCATACACTTTTATTCCTGATGGAATCTCCTGTGCCTCTGCCTTTAAGCGGACGACTCATTTGGCGATTGGAGCGCACCAGGATGATTTGGAAATCTTCGCCTATCACGGCATTTCAGCCTGTTTCGAACAAGAAGAACGTTGGTTCGGCGGTGTGACGGTAACGGATGGAGGTGGCAGTGCCCGTACTGGTCTCTACGCTGAATACTCGGATGAAGAGATGAAACGAGTGCGATATGACGAACAAAATGAAGCGGCCAAAATCGGGAAATATAGCTTCCAGACACAATTGAAAGTGCCGAGCTCGGTTGTTAAAAATTCGAATGAGGCCGGATCGTTAGTGGAGCAGCTCACCGTGCTGCTCAAAGCTTGCCGTCCTCAAACGCTGTATCTTCACAATCCTGTCGATAAGCATGCAACCCACCTTGGAGTGTTGACCCAATGCATCGCGGCCCTTCGGAAGCTCGATGCAGATGAGATTCCTGAGCAGATCTACGGATGTGAAGTATGGAGAGACCTTGATTGGTTGAGGGATGAGGACAAAATAGCACTACCGGTCGATTCGCATCCTGAATTGGCGCGTGAGTTGATCAAAGTGTTTGAATCGCAGGTGTCCGGTGGGAAGGACTATGTGACCGCGACTCTGGGTCGACGGCATGCGAACGCTACCTATTTCTCGAGTCATTCAGTGGACGGTTGTAGTGCGATTACCTTTGCGATGGATCTACGGCCATTATTAGAAGACTCGACCCTTTCATTGCCAGTATTGGCAGAACAGCATATACTACAATTTCGATCCGATGTTGCCTCTGCTTATTCTCAACTTTTAAAATAAATCAGCCCCATGACCGCACTTACCAAAACCCTAATACTCTCACCACTTTTCGTCGTTGCTTCGATGGAAGTATCTGTTGCTGAAACTCAATCGCTGGACCAGCTAGCGGCGATTGAACAATTGATGCCAGTTCCCCAAACGGTGGAGATTCTTGACGCCGCTTCTTTTCGAATCACGAAAGAGTTTGAAATTGGTATTGTCGGGAATTCGGATCCCCGAATTTATTCTGCTGCAACGCGCTTTTTACGCCGTTTGGATGGGCGGACGGGATCCTTTTTTCAGCAAGGATTTCTGAATGATACTGACCAAAACGAGGGTGCGTCTTTACTCATTCGAATCGCTGCTCCTGGGGTCGTGGAGCTGGGCATGGACGAGAGTTATTCGATCGAAGTGTCCGCTGAACAAGTTGTATTGGAAGCCCAAACGGATATTGGGGCTATTCGAGGGCTTGAAACTTTGTTACAGATGCTCGATTCGGATTCAAAGAGCTATTTTTGGCAAGCATGCAAAGTTGACGATGAACCCCGATTTCCATGGCGTGGCCTGATGATCGACTCCTGCAGGCATTTTATGCCAATGGATATGATCAAACGGAATTTGGATGGCATGGCTGCTGTGAAACTCAATGTACTGCATTGGCATCTTACAGAGGACCAGGGATTTCGGATCGAGAGCAAAACTTTTCCCAAACTTCATGAAATGGGTTCAGATGGATTTTACTATACCCATGAACAGATTCGGGAGATTGTTGACTATGCTGAGGCGCGGGGAATCCGAGTGGTTCCAGAGTTTGATATTCCCGGACATGCAACAAGTTGGTTGGTTGGCTACCCTGAGCTTGGCAGTGCTCCTGGACCTTATGAAATAGAACGAGGTTGGGGGATTTTCGATCCGTGCCTGAATCCTGCAAATCCTGAAGTGTATGTGTTTCTGGAGAAACTCTTTGATGAAATGACTGCGCTTTTCCCAGACGCCTACTTCCACATTGGAGGAGATGAAGTGAATGGAAAGCACTGGGATTCGAATCCTCAAATTCAGGCATTTATGGAATCCAAAGGCATTGAAGATAATCATGCCCTGCAGAGCTATTTTAATCAGAAAGTGCTCAAAATGCTTACGAACGACGGCAAAAAGATGATCGGATGGGATGAGATCTTACAGCCAGATATGCCCACGGACGTGATGATTCAATCCTGGCGAGGGCGCGATTCAATGGAAGCAGCAGCAAAGGGAGGCTATGCGAGCATCCTGTCGAATGGGTATTATATTGATCTGATGTATCCTGCAGAAGATCACTATCTCAACGATCCACTACCTGCGGATAGTGAGCTTTCTGCAGAAGAACAATCGCGCATACTCGGAGGTGAGGCGACGATGTGGGCGGAATATGTGACGAATGAAACCGTGGACAGCCGAATTTGGCCCAGAACGGCGGCGATCGCAGAGCGATATTGGTCTGCACAGGAAGTGCAGGATGTTGAGTCGATGTATGTGCGGATGAACCGGGTGAGTCATTTACTTGAGGGGCTCGGATTGCGGCATAAACTGAACCGCGATGCCATGATGCGACGATTGTCAGGTTCGGAAAATATTGAGCCCATTTCGATCCTTACGGATGTGATTGAACCCTTGAAGCGGTACAACCGATACGGCTATCGGACCCAAACTCAGCTCACTCCCTATAGTTTGATCGTTGATATTGCACGAGCCGATGCTCCGGATGCGCGCAAATTCAATCGTGAGGTTGATTGTTATCTCGAGAACAAAGATGCCGCTGTTGCGGCGGAATTGATCGTGATGCTCAATAAATGGGTGCTCAATGAAGCTGCGTTTTTGAATACTGCAAAAGATAAACCAGTGTTGCAGGAAGGGAATGCAATCGTTGTCAAATTGCGCGAACTTTCGGAAATTGCGCTTGAAGCGATATCCGTGATCGAGGGGAAAACGTCTGCTATTGACGGTCAGTTAAAGGAAGGTGCAGCTGTTATTTTTGAGGAAGCCCGAAAACCGATGGCAGCCTGTGAGATCCAAATTGTGGATGCCGTTGAAAAGCTCTTTGAGGCAGCGTCTTCAAAAGGATGATGCGGATATCTTTCCATGAAAAACGATGGATCTTTTTTTTCAAAATACGTCTCACCCGTATTGTTCGAACTCTGGGAGCAGCGCTCCTGCACTCATTCACATCTTAATTTCTTTCTATTGATTACCCAAAACGAATATGCAACTTGTTCAATTTGACTGGATCATCATCCTGGCCCTTTTTGTGGTCTACCTGGTTGTTGGATTTATAACCTCTCGCAAAGCGGGAAGCTCGGCTTCGGAATACTTTCTTTCCGGGCGTAACATGCCCTGGTGGTTGCTCGGTGTGTCCATGGTGGCTACGACTTTCGCTATCGACACTCCAAACTTAGTCACCGGGATCGTCCGGGACTCCGGAGTTTCTGGTAACTGGGTGTGGTGGGCCTTTTTACTGACCGGGATGTTGACAGTATTTGTCTATTCCCGACTGTGGCGACGTTCGGGAGTGCAAACGGATCTTGAATTTTATCGGCTACGTTACAGCGGCAAGCCAGCTGCCTTTTTACAGGGATTTCGTGCGATTTATCTGGGCGTATTTTTTAATGTGATGATCATGGCCAATGTCTGTTTGGCAGCAATCAAACTGGGAGGAATTGTACTTAACCTTTCTCCCGTTGAAACGCTGCTGATCGCTTCTTCTGTGACCGTGGCCTATTCGTTGCTAGGTGGGTTGAAGAGCGTATTGGTCACAGATATGATTCAATTTGTGATTGCCATGATTGGCTCGGTATGGGCGGCGATTACACTGGTGAATTTACCGCAAGTGGGTGGATTGACTCAATTATTGGAGCATCCGAATGTAAGTGGAAAACTGAATCTATTGCCGGACTTTGGTACTCCCGAAATCTTGGTGGGAGCCTTTATCATTCCACTTGCAGTACAGTGGTGGAGTATCTGGTACCCTGGAGCGGAACCGGGTGGTGGCGGTTATATCGCCCAACGCATGCTCTCCGCTAAGAGTGAAAAGCATGCGATGGGGGCTGTATTATTTTTCAATCTCGCGCATTACGCCCTGCGCCCATGGCCCTGGATCCTGGTGGCATTGGCCTCGTTGGTGGTCTTTCCAGAACTCGATGATATTTTAGCGGCGTTTCCTCATATTTCTGAAGGCATTGTGCAGTCCGATTTGGCTTACCCAGCGATGCTGTCCTTTCTGCCAGTAGGGTTGCTTGGAATGGTCGTAGCTTCATTGATTGCTGCGTTCATGTCGACGATATCGACCCATTTGAACTGGGGAGCTTCGTATGTGGTGAGTGATTTCTATCGACCCTTCGTAAGACCTGACGCAAGTGAAAAGGAGCTCGTGCTTGTGGGTCGATTGTCGACGATCGTGCTGATGTTTTTTGCTGGACTGTTGGCGCTTTACCTCGAAAGTGCGATGCAAGCCTTCCAACTGTTGTTATCCATTGGTGCAGGAACAGGTTTGATCTTTATTCTTCGTTGGTTCTGGTGGCGTATCAATGCATTTACCGAGATCGCTGGTATGGCGATTTCCCTCATTGTGGCTGTATTTTGGGAGATCATTTACCCCAAACTCGGTCTGACCCCATTGCCTGCCTATGTTCGATTGTTGCTGAGTGTTGGCATCACCTCATTAGTATGGATTGCTGTGACCTATTTAACCCGACCGACTGACTCCAAAGTGCTAAAGTCTTTTTACCGTTTGATTCGCCCAGGTGGTTCTGGCTGGGAGCATGTCCGCAAGGCGTTAGTGAATGATGGGTTGAAGATATCTGAAGTATCCCCCCAAGATTCGATCGCGAAAGGATTATTAGGATTTTTCGTGGGAGTGCTCACAGTCTACAGCGGATTGTTTGGGATTGGTGAAGCCATTTATGGGAAAACATTATATGCTACGATTTTACTGACCGTAGCGGTGGCTGGTATGGCGTTGCTTGTGAAATTCTATTTTCTGGATCCCAAAAGCAATTCGGACTAATAAGGGATGATGACACCAATCGAATCAAAAAAGTCGAACCGATTGCTCTCCCTTGACGCGCTTCGCGGTTATACCATTGCGGGTATGATTATCGTCAATACTCCCGGTAGTGGGGCTCACGTATATGAGCCGCTTCAGCATGCCTCCTGGAACGGACTGACTCCCACAGATCTCGTTTTTCCATTCTTTCTTTTCATCATGGGTGTATCGGTTGTTCTATCGATGCGAAAGCAAGTGAATGGCAGTGTCCCAAACCGTAAAGTGTGGGTGCACCTTGGAACTCGCGTATTGAAGATCTTCGCGGTTGGATTGTTTTTGAACCTTTGGTACCAGTTTGATTTTGAGAATATCCGGATTGCTGGAGTTTTGCAGCGGATCGCTATTGTTTATGGCGTGTGTGCTGCAATATTTTTGCTCAGTAGTTGGCGGATTCAGGCGTGGATCACCGGTGGGCTATTGGTGGGATATACGGCTTTGATGTTATGGGTACCGGTTCCCCTCGATGAAGTGAACCAGGCGGCCTTGGAAACGGGAACCATTGTTCGCAGTCATGGAACCATGGAGTCCGTTGAAGTGGAGGCCCATGGCGAGCATTTTCTCAATGCAAATTTGCAGCCTGCAACCAATTTGGGCGCTTGGATTGATCGGAAGTTTCTTCCAGGGAAGCGGTATGAAGTGAACTGGGATCCCGAGGGATTGTTTTCAACTTTCCCAGCAATGGCTACTGGTTTATTAGGCCTGCTAGCTGGCGCCATCTTAGCGTCTGCTCTGAATGGATCAGAGAAAATCAATCGATTGTTTCTGATGGGCGTTGGATGTTTGGTCATTGGCATAGCCTGGAGTTGGCTGTCTCCCATAAACAAAAATTTGTGGAGTAGCAGTTTTGTGCTTGTGAGCGGCGGATGCTCTATCCTCGGATTGGCTACTTGTATGTTGATTGCAGATGAGTGGGGATACCAAAAGTGGGCGTTTGTGGGCAAAGTCTTTGGTAGTAACGCGATTGTTGCCTATACGTTGGCCGGGATGCTTTGGGTTGTGATGCAGTTTCAAATTCCTTTGTTGGGAGTCACTGTGCAATCGGGTTGGATGGACGGCTTAATGGCAATTGGCGTCGCGCCTAAACTGGCTTCTTTCGGTTATGCAGTGTTCTACACCACTTTTATATTCGCCTTAGTCTATCCTCTCTACCGGAGACGGATTTTCGTGAAGTTGTAGGTTGTTTCGGCCGAGAAGAAAGGAGGCGATGACTTTAGTCGTCGTCAATCTGAGTGGAGTGTGGACTGACACACGACTAAAGTCATGTGCTCCGAATTGGGCTCAACCGCGAACGCAACAGCTCAACCACAGATGACTCCGGGGGGAACGAGGTTGATTCGCCCTACCCGGAAATCCGGAGTTTTCGTAAATGAAGGGGTAGGGCGAGCGACTTACGGAAGGCTTTTCCTCCTTGCGGAGTCTGAACGACCGCGTCCCAAAGGAGCGGACTGCTTGAATGGAATGGGACAGGAAAGTCCTTATTCTTTGTTAGAATGGGTGTTGTGGAGAACAGAGGAGGCGATGACTTTAGTCGTCGTCAAGGTTCGTGGCGGTCGAAAGACACACGACTGAAGTCATGTGCTCCTTAGAACGCGGCTCGCCCATCGACAAGGTGGGCAAGCGGACGCTGTGCTTCCGCAAAGTTGGTACTGTTGTTCCCTCCGATTAGCAAACGAATGATTGATCTCTTGATCGTTGCTGAAAATATATCCAAGGTAGGGTTTTGCGGGGAAAGGGAATTCCTCTCATTCAACTCACCACTTTCCAATAGTTTTCCTTTGATAAGAACAATTCCAAAAACGCTGTTCCTAAAAATCATAATCCTCTCGATTCCTTTAGTTTTCGTTTGTTTGTTTGATCCTCAAATAGAAGGCGATGCTTCTGAGTATATCATGATGCAACAGTCTTTTATGAATCATGGATCGCCGGAGTATTGTGAAGGGGATCTCGATTCATATGAGGAATTGATTCGGGTTGTAGATTCAGGCCAGTTAACTAATTGGTTTCGTTTCCAGTTTCACAAAGTTGTTCAAGGCGAAGCCTTTGGGGGTGGTTATGTCTTAGGGAATGGAGGCAATCATTATAGTTACCATTTTTTTCTCTATTCACTATTAAGTGTTCCGTTCCGATTCTTGGTGGATCTGATTGGTTTGGACCCATTGTTTTCGTTCACTCTCCTCAACGCCTGTCTCCTCAGTTTTGCGGTTTCAGTCGTGCTTCAGTCACAAGGGTTAAGACCCTTCGAAAAGCTATTTATTGTCCTTCAATTTTTAGGAAGTTGTTTTGTTTTCTATTTTACATGGATTCACCCAGAAGTCTTTACCGCAAGTTTTGTCTTAGTCGGAACAGTTCTTTATCTGGATAAGAAGCATTTTGGAAAAGCGTTGCTTTGTATTGCGGTTGCCTCGACTCAAAACCAACCCGTTGCATTCATGCTTCCGGTCTTTTTTATTGCAATGACGGTGCAACGTTGGCGATGGGAGGGGCACAAACTTTTTGAAGCGGTTTCTTCTATTATTGTTGAGCGTTGGATGGCAATACTCGTGAGCTCCATCGTGGTCTTAGCACCAAGTGCATATTATCTATCTACGACGAATACTGCAAATCCGATCGTTTTTTTGGGAGGAGCGAGTCTCGATAACGTCTCCATTAGTAGGTTCTTTTCATTGTGGTTTGATATTAACCAAGGGATGATAGTGGGGTTTGTCGGTATTATGATTGGGATCGCTGCAGCTTGGGTTGGAGTTTTATTGAGATCCAACGACAATAAAGAACGCTTTGTTTGGTGTTGGAATAGCGCTTCGATTCTATTGGCAGTTTTTGTTTCTTCGTTGCCTTGTTTGACCCAGGGAAACTGGAATTCTGGCGCAGCAGGAATCATTCGATACTGCTTATGGTTGGGAATTCCACTATGCGTAAGCTTCGTATGGATTATTCGGGGACTTCCTCAGACACTTGGATGGTGCCTTATGAGTTTTACTCTTGTCTCGCAACTTCTGTTGTGGACGTCTCGGGGCATTTCTCCTTCTGCAGATTATTTGAAGTTCAATGCTGTGAGTGAGTGGCTGCTCGATCACTATCCAGTGTGCTACAGTCCAGATCCTGAGATCTTTGCAGAACGACTTTTAGGACGAGAGGAAGTTCTTAATAATGACGCGCTATTCGTCAGAAAGGGCAGTGGATCCCTCTACAAATTGTTGATGCGATCCGACTCTTTTGTTGGAGGAAAGATTTGGACTGACGATTTGAGTCTGTTTCCTTTGGGGAAAACATCGGTTTGGGAGAAACCTGGCGGTTGGATCTATGTCAGTGGGGGTTTTGAAGAAGAAGAACTCCCTGAAAGGTTGAGTTTTAAATATGATGAAAACTCACTTTTTTCGAAAGGATGGAGTTATCGAGAAAATGGGTTTCGATGGTCAATTGGCAATCAGAGTGTTTTGCAATTGTGCCTTCCTGAAGGCCATTATTCTGGTCTGATGAGAATCAAGTTCATTCCTCAGGGAGAAGGGAAAGATATTTCGATCAAGTTTAATGGTCAGATTCTTAAACGGGCTTTTTTCGAAGGTCCACAGGATTTAGTTTTGAATTACGACGTGAAAGCAATACACACCAATTGCGATAATTTCGTTGAGTTCTACACCGAGAATCCAGCAAAATCAGAGCTCCCTTTTGACCCAAGGATCTTTGGCTTCCGTTTCATCAACCTATCCTTCCAATACAATGAACTCTCACGATAAATGGCTTGTCGTTGATCTCGATCAAACACTAATCAAAACAGATTTGTTTATTGAAGGGCTCTTGCGCTGCTTGTTAACAAATCCTTTTTTGTTCATTAGATGGATTTTTAACAACAAACCAAATTGCAGAAGCCTGAAAGGCGTCATCGCTGATCGTTTCAAAGTCGATTACAGTAAACTTCCATATCGTTTGGAGGTATTGGATATCATCCGCTCAAAGAAACTATCAGGTTATCGTATCGTATTGGCAACGGGAGCCTATCAGAAATACGCAGATGGAGTTGCTGCGTATTTAGGATTATTCGACCATGTTATTTCCTCTGATGAGACAATTAACAACACAGGAGAACAAAAACTGAGAAGTCTTAGAGGTATTACCAATCAATCAGAATTTGAGTATATCGGGGATTGTGGTAAGGATTTCCCAATTCTTGAAGCATCAAAAAAAGGTTATCTAGTCAGTCCAAGTAAATCATTCCGAGCTAGATTTCAGGAACGGTTCCCGTCCTTTGATGTTGTTGATATCCAATTGCGGAATATTTGGGATTACGATTCCAAATTATTGAGACCTCATCAATGGGCTAAGAATATCGTATTTTTTCTTCCTGCGGTCACTGGTTTTGGGTTTTATGACCTGAATTTGTTGTGGTTGGTTCTTCCAACTTTCAGTGTAATGAGTTTGTTGGCATCTGTTGTATACATCCTAAATGATATTGCAGATGTTGAAAGTGACCGGGGGCACTCGGATAAGAAAAAACGTTGTTTTGCATCGGGGGATGTTCCGGTCCAGCTTGGGTTTATTATGGCCCTGATTCTTTTTGGAATAGCGTTTATAGCATTATTGTGTTGGCAACCTCCGACGTGGCCTTTGTTTGCATTCTACTTTGCGCTCACTATCGCCTATACAATGGTTTTGAAAGAGATAGCGATTCTCGATATTTTTGTTCTAATCAGCTTTTATGTGATTCGGATCTTTATCGGAATAAAAACGCTCGAAGTTCCCAATTCCGTTTGGCTCATGTCTTTTTGTATCCTTCTGTTTGCAAATTTAGCATTTTTGAAGCGGTACATCGAAGTTTGTCAGCAGAAGAAACCTGGGAATGGTCGACGGAAATACGACTCGGACGATAAAGAGTTTTTGAGGACTTCTGGAATCGCGACGATTTTTGCGTCTATCATACTGATGATTCTCTACGCAAAATCTGAAGATTTTTCAGAGTTTTATTCGAACACCGACCTATTTAGCCTCATTGCTGTTCCCTATGGTTTTATGATGTTAAGGATGTGGTATTTGGCCTCTCGGAACAAAGTAGATTCTGATCCATTGGTTTACACCATTAAAAGCCCTCTCAGTTACCTAGCGTTGATTGCCTCAAGTGTGATTTTGTTCTGTTCACGTTGAAGAGTGTATCCGATTACGTTCTATGTTGTTTCGTTCTTACCGTTTTGTCGGGAACGGCTTTGGGAAATATCTTTTCCAGGTGGCAATGCGGCTCAACGAGGTCGTTTCGCCCTACCAATGGAGGTGAGTGGCTTTTCCTCCTTGCGGAGTCTAAACGAAAGCGTTTCGTCGGAGTGGATTGCTTGATTGGAATCGGACAGGAGTGTCCTTTTTCTTGTTAGGATGGGTTGTGTGGAAAACTGAGGAGGCGATGACTTCAGTCGTCGTCAATGAGAGTGGCGGGTCGGAAGGCACACGACTAAGGTCATGTGCTCCGAAAAGGCGTCTCAACGAGGTCGTTTCGTCCTACCGGTAAAAAACATGTTGATTTGCTGATTATCGTCTCAATACGGAGTCGAGATATGAAAAAACCGAAATATGGCGGGGGGTAAATTGTTACGGGAAAGTTACGACCCAGCATAGTTGCGTGGCGCCTTGTGACAAGTTCGCCATAAGCGATATTTGCGGTTGATTTACGCTGATCGGTTTCTTAACTCAGCGATCGAAATACCCAATTTAGGGGAGCGGTATTTCAAAGAATCGGTCATTTCTTATCCTTTTTTAAAACACTGAATAACAGGGTGTTATGGGTTCGCTTTGCCTGATTCTTGGGGAGACTCCTCGTTAGAGAACTACTTCAACTACTAATGAACAAACATTTAATTTCATTGATCACGCTCGCAGGAGTCGTTGGATCCGTTTCGGCCCAATCGGAAGATTTTGGGAAAATCATCAATTTGGACCCGGTTAAGGTAATTGCGGAAGAATCTACTCACGCAAATACGGTATTGCGTTATGAGCTGCAGGAATTTGCTGCTCCAGTCACCAGTGCCTTGGACCGTATCGATGTGCTCCCTGGAGTCATTATCCAGGAAGGGGATGCATACGGAGGTGATGATTGGTCTACGAATGTCAGTATTCGTGGCTTCCAGACCACTCGTGATACTAACCAGCTTGGTTACACAATAGATGATCTACCAAATGGTGCTACAAACTACGGAGGTGGTGCAAAACCAAATCGATTCATCGATCCCGAAAACATTCGGGAAGTAACTGTATCACAGGGAGCGGGTGACATTTCTTCTGCCTCAACGACTGCACTTGGTGGAACAATCAAGTATTATATGACAGATCCTTTGGTAGAACAGGGATTCCGTTTTGAAATGTCTTCTGGTGACAATAACATGCACCGTTACTACGCCCGTGTCGATACTGGTATGATCGGTGAAAACACTCGTGGGTTTGTAAGTTTTTCGGATTCTCACCACAATCGTTGGACTGAAGAGGGTGAAAATGGATTATCAGATCGTTCTCACGTAGATTCTAATTGGAAAACATCTTACGGAAACGTAAAATTTCAATTGCGGTTTTCATGGGACGATATCCACGAGGACAATTATAACGGTGTAAGTAAGGAACAATTTGCTCAAAATCCGAATTGGGATCGTTTGACGGGCGAATGGACCGGAAATCCGTTTATCGATCAGATGTTTGTCGAAGGTTGGTCGACAGTTCGGCAGAACTTGCTCGCAGGACTCAAAATGACCTTGTCTATCGGAAATACAGGAACGCTCGTGGTACAACCTTATATTCATAGTCAGGGTGGTGAAGGTCACTGGATTCCTCCCTACCAACGTCGTGGATTTGATGCGAACGGAAACAGTGTTTCCTATGCTGATTCTGCTACAAGTGGCTACCGCGTTTTTTATGTCGATGCAGACGGGAATGATATCCCTGAAGGTGAGGAAGTGACTTCAGGTGCGGTTCCGGTTTCTTCATTCCGCACCTCACACTATTCTAACGGTAGAACGGGTATACGCGCTGATTACCAGCAAGATCTTGGTGACAATAACCAGCTGCAAGCGGGTTTTTGGTTCGAAAATCAGGAACGTGATAACTGGCGCAACTGGCACAAAGTGATGAACTCGCTTGTGAGCATGCAGTATGATCACCGTGAATATTGGACGGACTTTGATAACACTTTTAACACCGATACGATCATGTATTACATCCAGGATACAATCGAATTGAATCGGCTTTCGATGGTTCTCGGATTGAAACAATTCGTTGTTGATTTGTCCAAATACGACAACGTGAAAAAGAGAGATGTCACATCCATAGACAGTGAATCGGATATTCTCCCAAGTGTTGGTGTTTCCTATGATTTGGATGGAGAAAGCAGAAGTCAGGTATTCGCCAACTACACCCGCAATCACGGTGCTGTCTCTGACATTTATTTGCTCGAAGACACGGACATCTCTCAAATTGAGTCCGAAAAAGCAGACAGCTTTGACCTTGGATACCGTGCATCCGGTGAGAACTATTCATTCTCCGTTTCTGTTTATAAGATCAAATTCGACAACAAGATATCGAATGTGACTCCACAGGACGCATCCGGAGGGATCAACTATGATATTGGTGATGGTGGAGCCTACTTGAATGTCGGCGGTATCGAATCCACCGGAGCCGAGTTTGCGGGTAACTACCGTCTTTCCGCGGCTTGGTCAGTTTATGGATCTGCAACTTTCAATAACTCGGAATACACGACTACGATTTCTTCAAATTCGGTTGTTGAAGGGAATGAAGTTGTGGGTGCTGCGAGCCAACTCTTTGTCGCGAGTTTACTCTACTCCGATCCAAGAGGAGTCTATGGTGGTTTGACTGCAAAATACACTGGGGAACGCCAGGGAACTCTCGACAACAGTGAGCAGATGGGTGCTTACACGAAGATCGATCTCAATCTTGGATATCGTCGCGATTTTGAAGATGAGGACGCCTTCGTAAAATCGTTTAAGGCAGAGCTCAAGGTCTACAATTTGTTTGATACCAGCTATCTTGCGGCTCCGGACGGCGACGGAGCTGCCCACACGGGCACTTATTTCATCGGAGCGCCACGCAGTGTCTCTGCGACAGTAGGTTTTGAATTTTAGTTTAACCTATCAGTTCGTTGTTATCACGAGCCGTGGACTAGGCATGCCCACGGCTCGTTTTTCTCAAACATCCTGTTTTTTTTGCTATGAAATCTGTATTTTTTGTCCTCATTTCGCTTCTCTCGTTGGCAACCACTGTTGCTCAGGAGAAAACAGGAGCAATCCATCGAATTATTTTTGGTTCCTGTGCAAATCAGGAAGTGGATCAACCGATCTGGGACGCGATCAACGCCGACAACCCTGATGTGATGGTGATGTTGGGCGACAATATTTATGGTGACTCGGAAAATCCGGCCGATCTCGATGCCAAATACCAGAAACTCGCCGCCAAGCCGGGATTTGTTAAAATGCGTGGACAGAGCCAATTGGTTGCCGTGTGGGACGACCATGACTACGGTATGAATGACAGTGGGAAAAGTTACCCAGCCAAAAATGAATCGCGAAAACTCTTTCTGAGTTTTTTTAATGAACCAGTCCATTCACCTCGATGGGATCAAGAAGGTGGAATCTATACCTCCTACTACTGGGGAGAAACGGGGCAACGAATCCAGTTACTACTCATCGACACCCGATGGGATCGAGATGATCTAAAAACAGTGTCTCGAAGTGAATACGATAATAGCCGGGTAAAGGCTCAGATGGGGCCCTATCAACCCAATTTCGATGTGGGTGCCCACATGATCTCTGAAGCCCAGTGGAAATGGTTGGAATCCGAATTGCAGAAACCTGCTGATGTGCGGATTTTCGGATCGGGTATTCAGACACTCTCGAATTATAGCGGTTGGGAGTGTTGGGCAAATTTTCCTGAGGATCAGGATCGTTTATTTTCCATTTTGAAGAAACATCGGGTTGAAAACCTTATTCTCATCAGTGGAGACACTCACTGGGCTGAGGCTTCGCGGTTGGACCGCAAGAATGCCTATCCATTGTGGGAGTTTACCTCCAGTGGTCTGACTCAGGAATGGGAGCAAGTTAGCCCCAACGCTAACCGTATCGGACCCACTTTTTGGCATGCCAATTATGGTGTTGTCGATTTTTACTGGGAAGCGACTCATCCGATGATAACGATTTCGATTAAGAACAAACGTGGAGAGATTCAGATACAGAACTCCCTCCGCTTAGAAGATCTCAAATACTCTATTCCTAATAACTGAAACTTATGAACCGACGACATTTCATCCTGGGAACTGGTGCGTTTGCGGCACTGTCCCCCTTCGGATTTACTCAATCCACACTTTCGACTCAGCATCGAAAACGCCTGCTTCGAGTGGCTCACCTTACTGATGTTCATGTCATGCCGTATCCTGTTTCGGGACATGATGTTAAATTCAAATTACATCCAGCGGAAAGCATGGCATCTTGTATTCGCCATGTGCAAACCCTTGAAGATAAACCCGATTTTATCATCAATGGAGGTGATTGTGTGATGGACTCGCTTCGTCGAACTAAAGAAGAAGTGCATGCACAATGGGCAGAATGGCAGGGTGTATTGAAGAACGAGTTGGAATTGCCCATGTTCAGCACCATTGGAAACCACGATGTATGGGGATGGGCGAACAAAGATCGTTTGCAGAACACTGCCTATGGCAAGTCCATCGCCATAGAACAATTGGGATTGGGCGAACGCTATTACACGTTTTCTCAAAATGGTTGGAACTTCATTGTGCTGGACAGCACCCATTTTGATGCGGAATCTGAGCGTGGATACACGGCCAAACTCGACGAAGCTCAATTTGCCTGGCTTGAATCCACCCTAAAAGCTGCGGATCCCCTGACCCCGATATGTGTGGTGTCCCATATCCCGGTAATCTCTTTTTGTCCCTTTTTTGACGGCGACAACGAAACCTCTGGAGATTGGAAAGTGCCGGGAGCATGGATGCATACTGATGCTCGGAAAATCAAAGGTCTCTTCAGTCAATACTCTCAGATCAAACTTGCGATCAGTGGACACATCCATTTACAGGATCGGGTGGACTACCTCGGGATTCAATACCTTTGCAATGGAGCCGTGAGTGGTGGTTGGTGGAACGGAAATTACCAGGAATTTCCGCCGGCCTATGCACTCATCGATCTGTATAATGATGGTTCTGTGGAGCACCAGCTCATTCCCTATCTCAATTGATCAAAAGTCCAGATAGATTCTCTTGTATTTTGATGAGAACCCAGATTCTAAAATGGATCTGGGTTCTTTTGTGGGTAATAGATTTCTGTTCAAAGAACAACTCTCCGTATTTTTGCAGGATACAGCGTCGCTTATTCCTTTATTTACATTGGCCTAAGAACTCCTACTTGAATTGGGTAGCGGCTTCGTTCGGGAAATTATTAATAAGATGAAGTCTTAATCCGTGGCTTTTGTCGTTTTCGATTTTGTCGAGTGTTCTGGCGTTCGGCCCCGAAGATCTACCAGTTTTCCCTGGGAGACTTCGAGAAAGCGACCGGTATATCTCTTGGGTGTATCGCCACCATTGATCATCACTGCGAGTCCTTTTTCTTCACCAGGCAACGTTCTCTGAGAGATGAATTCTAGAAAAGGCCCATCGGTTGAAAAACTATTTCCAAATCCGCAAAGCACTACGACTGGGCATCCGGGATGAGATTGCACAGTATCGCAAACAATCTCCAGAAGTTTGGAAACTTTTCCCTCTGCCCAAGTAACCGGGGCAATGAGGTCGTGGGTAAGTCGTCCGTTTGCTGTGATGGCGACTTCAATCCCATTAAAACGGTCCTGCGGAATCCCTAATGTATGCGTTGCTGCATCGACGAAAATATCCGCACTAGCTGATATTACGTGATTTTCTATTCCCGCGAGTTCGAGAGCTTTGAGTATCTCAACTGAAGAATCGAAGTAATGGGCTCCAAGAACCGATCGGAAATGCTCTCGAGCGATTGCAGATATAGTATTTTTATCTGCACCACACAACATCTGTGGAATGTAGGGATAAGCTAACCAGTGTCCAAACTGCTCATCGAGCAGACGATAGTCATCCCAAAACTTCCGAAATCCTCCGTCCGGGGCATACCTTTCGGAAAGTCCGTTCTCAATGCACACTTGCGCTAAACCCGAATAAACTTGGTTCCCATCTTTGACCACGCCTTCAGTGCAATCGCCGCTAATCAGGGTTCCATCGAAGTCCCAGAATGCCAGGAAAATGGCATCGTCCCGATCCCTCTGATCAACGGATTCAAGGATCTTTGATCGAGCCGACAACAGTTTATCAATGATGGCTGTTGAGTGAGCTTCTGATGGCGTTGCAGTGAAGGGTGAAATAAAGCAGAGATAGAAAATGGTTGAGATGGCAGTCCAACAGACTCGATTCTTACCCTGTTTTTTACTCCAACCAATAAGGGAGTGTCTAAGAAGGGTGCTGGAATCTCTGCTGGAGGTTTTTGTTGCGATAGAATTGTTTTTCATAGCTCAAATGGATCGAAACGAATGACGCAAAATACCTGATCCCACATCATCTATTGTGATGATTTCAAAAGCCATTGAATGGGATCCTGGCCAACAATTTGATTGGCTAACGTATTGTCAATGGTCCTCGGCCAAACCGGCAATATTGTAACAATCTGCAACTCGAGTGATCGAGACGATGCCTTCTTTTATTAGGTTTTTTCCTATACGCTGGCTGCCGGATGGTTTTGATTCTGCAGAGTTATTCACTGTCTTCATCTTCTCATTAGGATATCCACTCTATTGGAGATGAGTATTTGTGAAACAATAGGCTTTTTTGGTTTGGCGGAGAAGTGATCGCCTCCTGAGACCGTGGCTCAGCCAAAGACGGCTTAGCGGCTCAGCGAGGTGCTTCGCCCTCCCAATGGAGGTGAGTGTTTGTAGTTCAGTGGGTAGGGTTGTGCGACTCGCGCAACCGCGTTCCAGTGGAGTTGATAGCTTGATACGCGGCGGATAGGAATGTCCGCTTTCCTTTATTGAACGGGCGCTTATGCCCCGACGAGTCGGTTCATGCTGTTGATCCGTGCTGTCAGTGGAAGGTATGGATTCGTGGAGATGGGTGAGGAGGCGATGACTTCAGTCGTCGTCTAGAACGGTAGAAAAACACACGACTAAAGTCATGTGCTCCTTAATCCTGCTCAGCTCCGACGAGTCGGAGATTTAGCCGGGATTTTGGTTCAATGACGCAATGAAAAACGCCGGACCTCGAGAAAGTTCCGACGTTTTGCGAAAGGAGAGATGATGTCTTTTGGGTTGGTTTTTTATCGTTTGGGGCGGCCAGATCCACCGCGATTGCTATTTTCCCGTGTGCGAGTGTGGTTACTCCTCGGGGATTCGGTTCGTTTATTAAACGATCTGGAAGAATAGTCGCTACTTGGTCTGGACTGACTGCGGGGTTTCTCGTAGCTACGCGAAGGAGTGCTTGGTTTGGGTGCAGAATAGCTCCGAGAGGGCTTATTTGGCTTAGTCGCAGAATAGTTCCCTGAGGGTTTGTTTGGTTTGGGCGCTGAGTAATTCCGAGAGGGATTACTGGGCTTAGGGGCTGAATATTCTCTTCGATTCCCAGAAGCAGAAGGGGTGGGTTTTGAAGATCGAAAGCTTTCTTTTGTGCGGGTCCGTGTTGTTGGTTTGGAGGTCGTCGAAGGGTTTCGGTTATTCCGGTCGTTATTTCGAATGTCTCTGTCTCTTTTGGTTCGACTGGAGTCGCGATTGGAATCATATGTGCGTTGAGTGATCCTGTTGGATCGATTGGAATCGTTGCGATTTGTGCGGTCCTGGATGACCCGATTTTGATCCGTTTTTCTTCTGTCTTCTAAACGCTTGATGCGTTCATCACTGACATTGCGGTTTTCTCCATCAGCGCGACGGTAGTTGGGGTTGTAACGATCACTGTTATTTCGGCTGCTACTAGTGTAGCTTCGTTTGTTCCCATGATCCCCGCGTCCTCTGTCAGGGTGACGGTCATATTTCCGGTGGTCTTTGCGGTGCCAATTGTAATCGCGGTGGTATTTGTGACTCTTGTGATGATAACGACTGTAGTTGTTGAACCCTGCGTTGTATGAGAAATGGAAATTGTAACGTGGGTAACGGTAGGCGACGCGTGCGCGGTAGAATCCATGGCGAACACATGAGTATGAGGAATACCAACTCGGGTAGTAACCCCAATAGTAAGGGGAAGAATAGTAATAATAGTTTGCTGCCCAGAGACTCGATACGATTGGCCAACTTACGTAGTCGTATCTTGGAACGTAGTAAGTGTGATCACCGTAAAGTGCTTCTTCTCCTCTAATCTGAACTTTATAGCGACCGGAAGTGTCTCGCTGGATGTCAATATAAGCTACATCAGTGAATGCATTCTCTCCAACAATGGCCTGAACTACTACCAAACGACCGTTTTCAGTTTGCTCTTCAATGACGCGTAGGAAATCGACCTGTCCATCACCGTTTAGATCGAGATTATTGAGATAAAGCTGCGGATTGTTGAGTTGTTGCTCAAAGTGTTGCAGATCATCGGATGATTTAAAAACCTCTCCAAGTGCATTGAGATCGAGTCCTTCACTCAGATCTCCCGCTGAAGAAACGACGATAACACGGTCTTCTGCAAACAGGGTGGGTTGTGCCGCAAAAGGGATGGCTGCGATCGCCAGTATGGGGATGTATCTGCGAAAATAATTCATATGGACTCCTGTTTTGTGTTGTTGATGGGGTATGACGGGTTGTGACCTATCTTTATTCATATCCAGAATCCTTAAAAAGTCAGGGATTCGAATTTCGATCGAATTGTTGAGTGAAGGATGATGTTGCTGAATTTCTTCTGTTGATCTGAACGGGGTCAGAACATAGAATCGTGTCAAATTCTGTAAACCCCATCTAGTTTGTTTGCTATGAAGATTATGAAACTAACCCCTATTCGTTTTCTATTGATATTCTTGGTTCCAATGATTGCCGTTCCGATGGTCGTGGCACAAGAGAATGGTTTTGAAGCCCTATTTGAAGCCGATCTGAGTAACGCGCTTTTCCCTGAAGGGATTTGGACCGTGGATGAGAATGGTATACTGACCGCGAGTGCGGATGAGATTATTTGGTCTGAGCTAGAATATGAAGACGTTATTCTGAAACTTGAATTCAAGACGGAGCACGAAACCAACAGTGGGGTTTTTGTTTATGGTAGTGATAGGGTCGAGTGGATTCCGAATTCGATCGAAATACAGATCGCAGATGACTATTCGGCGCGTTGGGGGAATAGTCGGAGGGATTTCCAATGTGGAGCATTTTTTGGTCGTCAGGCGGCCTATCAGTCCACTGTTAAAGAACCCGGAGAGTGGAATCAAATGACGGTATTCTGCCATGGTCCGGTAGTGGTGGTTTATTTGAATGGCACGTGCGTGAATTTGTTTGATTTGCGAGACTTTACGAATGGATTTACCAATCCTGATGGCAGTAAAGTCCCTTCATGGTTGCGCAACCCTCCTGCGACATTGCCAACGAAAGGTCATATCGGATTTCAGGGAAAACACGCTGGCGCACCTATCTACTTTCGCAACATCCGAGTGAAGAAGCTGCCTTAGGATTATATGTTTCGCTAAGGAAAAGATGCGGGATTGAAGCGATTGACTTCTAAGCGCTTCAGGGAGTTGAAAAAATCAGAGGTTGGGACTTTGTTGTGGGCTTGTGCACCAGTTGATTGGGTATCCGATCTCCACTATCCACACTCTCAATTTCAATTACTCGATGTTGTCTTCTTTGCCCTTATCCCTTTTAGAGATCAAGCGTTCGATAGTTTTATTTCTGTTGGTTCTCCTTTCTCTAGGCCTTCTGGTTCAAGGAAAAGATGGAAACCCTGATTTTGGGTCGAATCCGATTGGGCTTCCATTTATCGACAACTATTCATCTGAGGAGTTTCAGTTTCATCCCCAAAACTGGTGTATCGAACAGGACCCCAGGGGCATACTCTTTTTTGCCAACACTCAGGGACTCCTTGAGTTTGATGGAGTCAACTGGAGGCGACATGAGTTAATTGCTGGGTCTTCTATCACGGTGCTTAAGCATGACGGTGAGAAGCGATTGTATTTGGGTGGTCGAGGGGATTTTGGGTATTTCGAATTCGATTCGACCAACGGTTACCGTTACACCTCTCTGGGAGAGCGGATTCCCGAAGATCAGCAGGCATTGATCAATACTATATGGAATATTGTAATCGATGAAGGCGCTGTTTATTTCAGGAGTAACCGCGCGATATTTCGGTTCCAAGGGGAAGCACTAGAAGTGATCCCAGGGGCGTTTACCTTTTTGGAGAAGGTTGGGGATGTGCTTTATCTGCTTCAGAAAGAACATGGGTTGCAGCGAATGAGGGAAGGTGAAATTGAAGATGTCGAAAGCGGTGCTTCCCTTCAAGATGTACGGTTGTATTCTGGGTTGCCATTCGATGACTCAGGGAAAGTGTTGTTTGCTTCTCCGACTGATGGATGTTTCGTGTTTGAGCCTGGTGTTGGGGTGAAGGATTTTGACACGGAAGCGGAAGCATTCTTGATGGATAATAGGATCTATCGCGGAAATTTGATCCAAATCGGACAGCAAAGATTATTTGCATATGCAACCTACAATGGTGGCGTGGTGGTGTTTGACCGGGCAGGAAGCATTGTTCAGGTGTTGAACAAGGAAAGTGGGTTGCCCGGAGATAAAGCCCATTATGTCCTGCAGGACCGTGATGGAGCGCTCTGGATCAGTTTGAATAGTGGAATCGCTCGCGTTGAATTTCCCTCTCCGTTTTCGATTTTTGACGAACGATTGGGCTTAGAAGGTCTTCCAAAATGTGCGGAGTATTATAACGAGACTCTTTTTGTGGGAACAAGTGTTGGTTTGTTTCAGCTCAAAAATGCGAGGGATGAGGAGATTATCCCCTGGAGTCGTTTCGAACCGATTGAAGGATATCACCTAGCCGGAGAAGAAAAACTCTCAACTGAAATCTGGTCAATGCTATCCTACGATGGTTCTTTGTGGGTAGGAGATGCACGGTATGTGCATCGTATTGTCGACGGTAAGATTGTAGAGTCGTTTGACTGCCAGAATAGTGTCTACTCAATCCTTCCTCTTCCTGATCAAAATGCGATTCTTTTGGGCGGTGCACAGGGTGTTTGGGTGTTGGTCAAGGAGAATGGCGATTGGAAACTATCTGGAAAAATCAGTGATTCGATTAACACCGTTTGGTCGATGGTGAAGGATGACCAAGGTCGAATCTGGTTGGGGACTCCCGCTAGCGGAGTGATTCGTTTATATAATTTGGACCCAAGGACCGCAAGTGGAACGATTACTAGATACGGCAAAGATGAAGGTGTGCCTGAAAGTTGGTTGCATGTGAGTGAAGTGGATGGACGCTTGGTCGTGGTTCCCGAGACTGGACTCTATCGCTATGATTTAGATTCAGATGCCTTTGTGCCGGATGAGTTAGCCGATGCCTTGGGAATTGATATGGACGAACAGGTTAGCCATCTCACTGAAGGAGTTGGAGGGCGACTTTGGATGATGAGAGGGCAGATGAGGGTGGTATTTGCATTGGGATTTTGAAAGAAAAAGGGAGATACGATTTAGACACCCAAACGATGAAGCGACTGGTGGATGTGAAATCCTTGCTCGAAATTCAGTTTGACCCTCATGCTCCGGACACTGCTTGGATTTTGACAAGGGATGGCAAAATTTACCGATACGATTCACATGCGGGAGTTCAGGTTAAAAGAGTAGTTGATTTCGTAGTCGCTGTGAGAAATGTTCAGGTCATCGACACTGATGAAATGTTTTGGTACGGCGACGCTGTCAGTGATGATCCCATGCGTGCAGTTCCTTTTCGCAATAACGATTTAAAATTCAGCTATGCTGCGACTGTCTTTATAGAGCCAGGAGAGGTTCAATATCAGGTGATGTTAGAGGGATACCAGAAGGCATGGTCTCGATGGACGAAAGACACCTACAAAGACTACACAGGGATTCCGGGAGGGGAATATACGTTCAATGTTCGAGCGAAGGATGTGCTGGGGAGAGTATCGGAGGTTAAAGGTCTTCCGGTGGTTGTTTTGTCTCCATGGTATTTGAAGGCGTGGGCTTACCTTCTCTATAGTCTAGTTTTTGTTACTTTTGTTTATCTGATGATTCGTTGGCGTGTGAATCAGTTTAAACGAAAAGCGGATGAACTGGAAGGGATCGTTCAGGAACGTACCGCTGAGATTGCCCGACAGTCCGAAGAGTTGAAAGAAATGGACCGTATCAAATCTCATTTCTTTGCGAATATTTCCCATGAGTTTCGAACGCCGTTGACACTGATTTTAGGGCCAGTCGAATCGACCCTGCAGCAATCTGACGATCCCGGGGTTGTGAAAAAAATGGATGTTGTGCGTCGAAACGCCTATCGACTTAAACGCTTGATCGATCAATTGCTCTACCTCTCAAAGTGGAGGCGAAACAATTGAAATTACGGGTCCATCACGGTGATCTTCAAATGTTTGTAAGGCAAGTGGTCCAGATGTTCAGCTCTGCCGCGGAACAACGTGAAATTGATCTTTCCTTTGTGGTAGTCACTGAACTGGAGAAAGAAGCGTATTTTGACCCTGATGTTGTCGAGAAGGTTATATACAATTTACTTTCAAATGCCCTGAAATTCACTCCTGAAGGAGGCCAGATTATCGTCAGTTTTGAAGGAGCAAGTGACGTTTTTATTCGAGTATCCGATACCGGGTGTGGGATCCCCGCGGAGCAAGTTCCAAATATTTTTGACCGCTTCTATCAAAACGAAAAATCCAAGAACAGTTTTCAAGAAGGCACAGGGATTGGAATGGCGCTCACTCGGGAGTTACTCGAACTTCATCGAGGAGAAATCTTCGTCGAAAGTAGCGTTGATGAAGGAAGCACTTTTACCGTTCGTCTACCCATTGATATTCGCATTTTTGAATCCTGTGAGATCGTGGATGGTGCTGTCGACAAGGAGATCGACGCTCATATTGATATGAATGAGCTTATTCCTGAAAAAGGAATGCCGAGGAGCAGAAGTGGACCCCGGTGGTGAAGAGAAACTCATCTTGATTGTGGAAGACCATGAACAAGTGAGGGACTATATTAAGGAGCACCTCGTAGAGAATTACAGGGTGCTTGAAGCTAGCAATGGTGTGCAAGGTCTGCAATTGGCTCTAGAAACGATCCCGGATCTGATCATCAGCGATGTAATGATGCCTGAAATGGACGGCTTCGAATTGTGCGATCAGATAAAGCAGAACGAAAAAGTGAGTCATATCCCAGTGATTCTACTTACCGCACGGGCGGGGGATGAGTCTCGCATGGAAGGTTGGGAGACGGGTGCCGATGATTACCTCACTAAACCCTTCAATGCTCGGGAGTTGAATGTTCGTATCCGTAAGCTAATTGAACAGCGTGAATATTTGCGGATGCGCTTCCGAAAGAAGGTATTCTAACGCTGAAAGATGAAACGCTTCCTTCGGCAGAAGAGGCATTTCTCAAAAAACTGCTCCAGGTGGTGGAATCGAATCTTTCAGATGAACGTTTGGCGTTGATGAGTTGGGGAAGCAACTCGGACTCGGACGTCGGCAGTTACTGCGCAAGTTGCAGGCTAGCACTGGCCAAACCGCGATTGCGTTCTTGCGCACGATTCGTTTGCGAAAGGCTAAAAAAATTATCGAATCAAGATCTCATGGATCTATCACCGAAGTAGCCTATGAGGTCGGCTTCAGTAGTCTTTCCTATTTTGCACGCATGTTCAAAGCGGAGTATGGTGTGAATCCTTCAGAACTTTTGGAAAAGAGTGAATAGAGATAAGAGGAAATTGATTTGAATAGGAAATCGTGCCTTTTCAATAAAGGGTGAGCATCCTGGGTAATAAATGCCTGAAAGTCCATTATGGATCAATAAATGACCCATGTGAGTTAGCGTAATACGAAGATAAAACGTAAACTGCAGTCCATTGATTTGAGAGAGTGTTTTAGGTCTCCATTCTTTCATCGTCACAACAAATTTTAATAGGAATAATGCACTATTAAACCCCAACCATGTAATGTAACTTTCTTCGGAATTTGTGCGCGACGATTGTCGCTGATGAAGGTGAAACCGCTGCGGTGTGAGTTTTCCAGACAACAGATTTTGACTTGAGGGGTTGGATAGACCGCTGATTATAGCATCGCAAACGGAGTGTCATCTTTCCAACGAAGGATGGCACTCTTCGCATTTTTGTTTATCCCAAAGCCAGAGGAGAGGCCGGACCGCAAGGAAAAGTTCCGATTTGTCTCTGGCGATGTGTTTCTGCCCTTATATGGTCAAACATTTGTAGCATCGCTTGCTCGCAAGCGATAATAACGGATTTAGATGGCGCGATATTTCCACCACATTTTCTTTGAGCGGACAGAAATGTCCACTTCCCTTTGTGAGAATTTTTTGCAGGGAAGCGGGATTTTATACCCTTTGAATTCGAACTCGATTTCTTAACAATATTATTTTCGTAATCCTGCAAGGCCTTTTGAGTAGGGGTTTCCGCAGAAGACCCACAACGGAGCAAGGGACCTCCGGCATCGTCTCCAATTGTCGCAATTCATTATTACTCGAAGTTTGAGATACCTTGAGCTACGAAGGCTGTAAATTCTTCAAAATGTCCCATTTGCATCAAAGAATGGCTCATGTGAGTTAGCGGTATATCGGCAGATTGCGTTAGAATAATGGCGTTCACAATAGTGGTATTCACTGCATTGGTGTTATCACTTCGAGTCTCAAAATTAACAAAAATGACGCTATGAAATTACTATCCATTTTCACCGGGCGATGGAACTCTTCGCGAATAATGATTCAACGACTATTACTGATTTTTGGGTTGATGCCTACGGTTCTCGGGTTGCTCTCCGCTCAATCGAGCTCAGTCTTACTGACGGCAGGTAGTAATAGAAATTATAAGGCACTCCGTGAAATCGAAAACTACGGTTATGAATCGTATGCTCAGGTTCAAGAAAATGTGATACAAGTGGCCTGCAGTCGTAACGATACCTTTATACTCAAGCACGACGGGAGTTTGTGGCAAATCGGGTCATTGACCTATCAAAGCCCCTATACTGGAGCTCCCAGCTCAAGACTGACTCCGATGAGTATTACCGGGAGTGTTGTGAGTGTCGAAGGCGAAGGTGGTGAAAAGGATCCGACTATCGATGCCTCGAACCGTGAGCTGATACTATTGGATACTAATGTGAGACAGGTCTCCGCGGGTTATGGGACTGCAGCATGGGTTAAAAATGATAACACCGTTTGGGCAGTTGGAGATAATTGGGGCGGCGGAATCTTGCTTCCGGGGGGGCCTAATCCGTTATTAACTCCGGCTCAAATTGCATCTGGTGTTAATCTGGTTGAAGTGGCTGGCAGTTCGATTTTTATCGTTAAAACCGATGGTTCCCTTTGGGCAATGGGCGATAATAATGCTGGAAAACTAGGGTTAGGTGACACCGTTAACCGACTTTCATTCGTCCAGGTTGTTGCAAGTGGGGTTACGGATGTCTCAGGCACTAGTCCGAACGGGAGTAATAATATTACACTTTTTGTTCAAAACGGTAACCTTATGGGTATGGGCAATCAAGGGACATATGATGCATTAGGAGGCGGTTCCAACTATCAACAAAGTCCAGTATTGATCGATACAAATGTGGTGCAATGTGCGGCTGGTGATGGATACACCTTATATGTAAAGACCGACGGAAGCGCATGGGGTTTGGGCAAAAACTCGAGAGGAGAGTTGGGGCTTGAAGACGCGGACTATGTCGACGGCGTTCCTACTCAGATCATGACAGGAGTTGAAAAGGTGTTTGCGAGTACCAATGACTATTCGTTTTTTCTTCGGACGGATGGGATCTTGTATGGTTCAGGCTCCAATCTTTCAACCTCTGTCGGGTTTGTTATTCCAGGAGGCAGTGAAAGTAATGAGATCCATATGCCGGTAGAGTTGATGAAAAATGTGACCGATGCTGAGATTGGTGATCGAATGAGTGCGCTCATTGCAGAATCTACAGTGAGCGTAGGGGGGGACTTATATTTCCAAACTAACGTGGTGACAGAAAATAGTTTTTCGCTGGATCCTAACGGACATTACGGTGCTAGCGCTGTATTCTCATTGGCAAGCGGGTCACTGCCGGGTGGGTTAACTTTAAATGGGCAACAACTACAGGGCACCATTCGTGAAAAAGGAGACTTTGTTTTTACTATCAATACGATCAACGGGGCGACGCAGATCAGTTTTGCCGTACACATAGCCGTTTTGGGTGAACCCGTGTCGGTTTATTCCCAGTCCTTCTACACCAATACTGCCGCGTATCATAGTATTCCGCTCGATCCAAATGGAGAGTTGTCTTCGGATGCTACTTTCGCTGTGGAAGGTGTGTTGCCTTCAGGGATGAAGATTGTGGATGGATTCTTGAAAGGCGTATTCGCTTCCACCGGGTTTTATAGCTTCAGTATTGTTGGGGTGGATGGCGATAATATGGTCACCGTTCGCTTTGAGATCACTGTGCTGACTCCAACGCTGACTCCGATGATTTACGGAGTGAATTTTAATGGAACCTATCTCCCTACCATTCTCATGTCGGAACGAACCCACAGTGCTGCTGCCGTTACGGAATTGATGCATTTTGGAGCAGTCATAGGAGAGCCCTTGGCGATGTCGTTTGATTGGGATTTCATTAAAGGAGACTATTCCTTTCGTGTGATTGGAGGAGAACTGGCTCCGGGTTTGGTCCTCAATGGTGAAACAGGTGAAATTATGGGAGTGCCAAACGCCGCTGGAGAATATCTTTTTGTCATCTCTGTTTTGGATTGGCGCGGACGTGGTGTTCAGTGGATCAACCTGATTATCACAGAATAGAAGAATCGGGATATTGATATTATAACTACCATTGAAAACGCTGCTCCTTTTGGGCAGCGTTTTTTGCGTCTATCAGTTTAACTATCGTCTGAAGGAACCATACGATGAGGCCTACGGGTTTTTATATACTTTGAGCTTCTTTGCTCAATGGCTGAGTTTGATTTCGAAACTGTTTTCGTAGTCCTGCAAAGCCTTTTGAGTTGGGGTTTCTGCCGAGGATTTAAAGGCTGCCACCGGACCGCAGTGCAGCAAGTGTCCACCGGCATTGCCTCCGGTAGGACCGAGTTCCACCACCCAATCGGCTAAACTAATGACGTCGAGGTTGTGCTCGATGATGATAATGGTATTGCCCTGGTCTCGGAGTTTAAAGAGCAGATCCATGAGGTGCTGGATATCGTTCCAGTGCAGACCAGTTGTGGGTTCGTCGAGCATGTAGAGGGTACGACCCGATTGTCTTTTACTAAGCTCCAAAGAGAGTTTAACCCGCTGTGCTTCTCCTCCTGAGAGGGTTGTCGCTGATTGACCGATTTTGACGTACCCCATGCCCACTGCGCGAAGTGTATCGAGTTTCTCAGCGATGCGCGGATGCTTTGAAAATAGTTCCCAAGCATCATCGACAGTCATATCGAGCACTTCCGCAATGTTTACACCACGAAATCGGATTTCGAGAGTTTCACGATTGTATCGTTGTCCATGGCAACTGGGACACTGCACATACACGTCGCTGAGGAATTGCATATCCATCTTAATCATGCCATCGCCCTTGCAACGTTCACAGCGGCCACCCGAGGTGTTAAAACTAAAACGATTGGGTTTGTAGCCCCGCACCTTTGCCAGAGGAGTTTGGGCAAAGAGGGTGCGTAATTGATCGAAGAGTTTGGTATAGGTTGCAGGGTTGGAGCGCGGACTGCGACCGATCGGATCTTGGTCAATTCGGATGATGCGATCAAAGTGATAGAGACCTTCTATTTTGCCATGTTTGCCTGGCAAAGTTTTGGCTCGGTTGAGTTTAAACGCTGCAAAATTTGCTAGGATATCGTTTACAAGTGTGCTTTTTCCAGATCCAGAGATCCCGGCAACTACACTCATGAGTCCCACCGGGAATTGCACATCGATTGATTTGAGATTGTTTTCAGCGGCCCCCAGGATGGCGAGCTCGTCGGTATCACGTATGAGAGTCTCTCCTCCTGGATCGACCCGAAGACTCCCACTGAGATATGCTCCCGTTTGACTTTTGGAGCATTTTTTGCACTCCGCCGGCGATCCTTCAAATACCAAATAACCTCCTCGCGCACCCGCCTGAGGACCCAATTCAATCAGGCGGTCAGCGTGATTCATGATCTCGCCGTCATGCTCGACTACGATGACGGTATTTCCCTGATTGCGGAGTTCGAGAAGAATCTTGATGAGCCGTTTATTGTCGACGGAATGCAGACCGACGGAAGGTTCGTCCAGAACGTAAATGACTCCCACAAGTCCCATTCCCAATTGAGTCGCGAGCCTCACCCTTTGAGTTTCTCCGCCGCTGAGAGACTGGTATTTTCGATCCAATGACAGGTATCCGATGCCGACTTCATTGAGGAAGTGGAGTCGCTGTTCGAGTCCATGTACTGCGTCGCCGATGGCTTCGTAGTCCTTTTTTGGAAGAACCTCTTTGCGCATCCAATCCAGGGAATCGACAATGCTGAGCTGAAGGAAATCCGAGTAGTTGAGACCTTCGACATAAACCGAAAGGCTCTCTTTGTTGAGCCGTTTGCTTTCGCATGTTTTACAGACCTGGGCGATCTGATAAGTCATGAGTCGAGCCTTGAAACCATCGCTGCTGGAGTGAAGCTGTGAATTGATTAAATCAGCGATGACTCCTTCATAGACCATTGCTTCTGGTTTGCTGTTCCCCCCTTTGAGTTTAAAGAGAAATTCGCGATCCGGGATTCCATGTAAGATGTCGTGTCGTGTTGATTCCGGTAGTTCTTGCCAAGGAGTTTTTGGATCAAATGGGTATTGCTCAGCCAATTGTTTGAGGATGGCGTTGCGCTTGATAATCATTGATTTTGAACCGATTCTCCAAGGTTTGATTGCACCCTTTCTGACACTGAGAGAGGGATCTGGAATGAGCAAATGATCGTGGAACTGCAAGGTTTGGCCTGTGCCTCCACAGGTAGGGCAAGCACCGTCTGGGTGATTCCATGAGAAGGACCGGGGGGAGAGTTTTTGATAGACATGTCCTTCTTTTTGGCAGGCAAGATGTTGGCTCAGACTTACCTCTCTCCACTTTGATGTTTCCCGATTCTGTATGAGCGCGATACACCGGTTTTTCCCTTCTTGCATGGCCAACTCCATGGAGTCGGCGATGCGGCTTCGCTGGTCCTCTCGGACCACAATGCGATCGATGACAAGGTCTACAGCGATGGGTTCATTGCCAGAAGGGATGAGGTCAACTTCATCGATATCGCGAATTTCACCCAGAATACGGACCCTTTGAAATCCTTTTTGCTTCAACCGAGGAATTTCCTCCCTGAGGATCGAAGATTTTGCGGTAATGGTATTGGCAAGGAGCATGACCCTGCATTCGTGTGCCTCTCGATACAAGTGATCGATACAATCATCCAGGGTGCGTTGCACAATTGGACTCCCATCGACTGGGCAAAATCGTTTTCCCTTGAGAGCCCAAATGAGGCGAGCATAGTCTGCAATTTCGGTGACCGTTGCGACTGTGCTACGTGGATTGCTTCCGCCACCGCTTTGTTGTTCGATGGCAATTACTGGCGATAGTCCATGAATAAAGTCTACGTTGGGACGATCAATTTGATCTAGGATTTGTCGTGCCTTTGAAGACAAACTTTCGATGTATTTGCGATACCCTTCGGCATACAGAGTATCGAATGCCAATGATGATTTTCCGGAACCACTGACTCCTGTTACGACGATCAATTCACCTCTGGGAAGAACCAGGTCGAGATTCTTGAGATTGTGTTCTCTTGCACCTTTGATGTGGATGGCTTGCGGATCAGTCATGTGGAGCTTCCATGAAGAAACGTGCTTGAATAAATGGCAAACTCGAAACGGGGCCCATGCCACTCTTCGATGACATCAAGTGTTGATTTAAAAAAGTGCAGCCAGGGTTGATGTCTTTGGTTTAGGAGTGTAAGTTTTTACCGATATTATGATAATGAAACCTGTTCTGTATATTAAACCCGGATGTCCATGGTGTCGCTCAGCACGCTCTTATTTTGAGCAGCACGGAGTAGAGCTTGATATTCGCGATGTCACTGTCAATGGCAAGGATATGGATCGTATGGTAGAGATCAGTGGCCAGACTCTAACTCCTACTTTTGAATATGGAGAGTTCATCGTTGCAGACTTCAGCGTGGACGAGTTCAAACAGGATTTGGAGGAGTTCCCCGAAGTGATGCGCGAACTGGGAATTGACGAGGAAGCTTAAGCAGTTACTTCGGCGAAATTCTTTATCAAATGTTCCCGGTTTTTGATTCGGGAATCCTTTTCGGCTATTATAATCCCCTATCTTTGTCGGGTAGGGAGTCGCAGTCAGAGTGATGAATACGAACGATTACGCACTCTGGCGTCCTTTTCGATAGTAATAGTTTCGATGGAAATCGAGCTTATTAAAGATGCCTTTCAAGCGTTCCTTGGTTTCTGTAACAGAATCCGTTTTTACCAGATAGTTTTTAGCCCCTTTGCGAAGGCATTGGATAACCGTATCCCTTGTCGCTACGGATGTTAGCATAACGATATTGGCGTCGATATCGATGGCGCGGATTTCGTCGATGACGTCGAGACCACTTTTCCCTGGCATCTTTATGTCGAGCAGTACGAGATTGGGACAATCTGTGAGGTATTTTCTAACGCCAACGGTTCCAGTAGATGCAGTGTCAATGTGAGTGACTCCAAGATCTTTTAGAATCTTCGAGTAAATGGTCAGCATGGTATTCTGATCATCTATGATCAAAACACGATCTGGACGGTTAACTGTATCTTTCATTGCCATCGTTCTAGTTTGAGTCTTCGGCAGCTTATGAGAATCCTTGCGGAAAATCGTGTTTGATCGCTGTATATTTACGTTTTTGTTATGATTCGGCTCGGCGAAAACGGAAACGACTTGCCTCTATTCGAGGTGAAATTGAACAATGGGTTATGATTAAACATATCGTGATGTGGAAGTTGAAATCGGAAGCGGGTGGGTCGACTGCCGCTGCGAATGCGGTGGAAATCAAGAAACGCCTCGAGGCATTGCCTGCGGAAATTTCGCAGATTATCGATTTTGAAGTGGGAGTGAATTTTAATGCGGCGCCAGTTGCATACGATCTTTGCCTTTACTCTACTTTTGAATCCAAAGAGAGCCTGCAAGCTTACCAAGTGAATCCGGCCCACGTCGCTGTGAAGGATTTTATCGTTTCAGTCGTGGAGCAAACAGCAGTCGCAGATTACGAAGTTTAGAGGATCCTATTTTGATGCTGACACGTTTAGCAGAGGGAATGAGGTATTTAGCAAGGGCACAATCGAAGGCCCCGACCAATTGGGGCAGAGATTGCGCAACGCCTCGAAAAAAACTCATCACTCTGTCCTGCAGGATGTTGTGAAATGAACAAGCTTGCCGCGTTGCATGAACTTGGGAATATTTCAATGCACTCGAAACACATGCTGCCTTGCGCTGTTTGCTCATTTGAAAATACCAAATTGTGTCAGACAAAACGCAGAATGTTCTCGTATGGCGTTGTTGGCGCATCCGCTTCGCAGCGACAGTTATTCCGTTTTTTTATTTCTCCGCTTGTGAATTCCAAACAAGGGAAGGTGCTTCTTAAAGGTTCTACCTAGTTATATTGCTGTGATCGAAAAACTGTATAGCTGATTTTGTAAAAACTCATAGTTTCAAGGCTCACGGTTTCACACAAATGTTTCGAGTTTTCACGAATCCGGCTACGAATTAGAATCAGAAAGTTGTTTATTCAAGTCGAATTAGCAGGCTGAATTTGTTTTTTGCTGTTGGCTTTGAGAAGCTCCAGATCCAATAAGTTGTAGAATCGTTTGCCTTTCTGATGTTGGGGAAAATTCGATCGAATTTCGAATGACTGACAAAATTGGTGGTAAGTTTCAGTGTGCTGATAACGAAATTCCTTACGATGAGAAAGATACTCCCAATACTCCTCAGTCTCGCGTGTTGCAGTGTTCTGCCCGCAAAATCTCTTGAAGATTGTTCCCTCATATTGTGGCCAAAATATGATTGGATTGGCTCTAATATCGAGACTGTGGCTGATCAAAAACTACAAGAGGGCGATTACATTGTCTATCCTGGTGCCCTTGGATTGAAAGGCTGGTTCTGTTCGGATGAATACCAGATCAACAAAAAGCGGGTATTGCTTGAATTGGATCATGCAACTGCGGGTTCGCATTTTTACTACACCTTTGAAAAACTCCAAAACAGTATTGGTGGAGTCATGGTTACCGAGTTTGATCCGGAAGTTAGATCCTCACTACAAAAATCGAACCGAAGGCGTTTCCATGAGTATCTTACTGAAAACGGACAAAATCTGAGTTATTGTGTCGACAAAAAAACCGTGGATCGACCTGCGAATTTGGTTTTTTTGGGAGGACAGTGTGACCAATTGATAATTTATTTCGATCGAGCCTTATTGTCGGATCCAAAGAAGACGGTTGCGTTCTTTAAAGAGAGTTGTTCCCACGCCCGAGCCCGATCAAACAAAAAGGATTTGAAAATCATTGCAGGAATCGAATTGAAACTCGAAGGAAATGAAATGGATCAAATCTTGGATTTGTTCGAGCAGGTTTCAGCTGAAATTGACGGTATCTTTGTTGTGCTCGAAGGTTCCGCCTCTCAGCGATCCACAGCAGTTCGTTTGATGAACCGTCTTCGTGGTTAATCTATTTTTATTCTCATCTAACTCATCTGAAAAAGGGAGTGTCCCGAGTGTTTGTAATGGGCGCTCCCTTCTTTCAATTCTCAAGCTAAGAAGGAGTTGAACTTGAAACACAGGTGTTTTAGGTTCTGTTTACCCAATAAAATCAACAGTCCAAACCTCCGATTTCCCCATTTCTATCTATGGCCATTACCAAATGCTTGATCGATGACCGGTGCAGGAAAGATTATATCTTCCCGACGCTGATGAATTGGGTCGAGAGGGGAGACATGCTCCCCCAAAAATTCCTTTACGCCAATCATATTGGCGCATTTCGATATTCGGAACTCACCAAGTCGGGTATTCATCAGAAAATCTATAACAGTTTCCCTATCAATTTTGCTGGCAGCGACCTCAATAAATTCTTTCGTGAAAACATTGAGAAACTGATCGGACCTTCGCTTCAAAAAAATCGAAGTTTGGGCATTTTTATACTCGGCGCGGGTTTAGGAGGTCGGGAGTCGGAGATGGTGCGCTGGTTGATTTATAATTATCCGGAAATCGAGAGTATTCGTATTTGGTTACTCGATATTTCTGAGGAAATGATGACTAAATCTATCGAGGCTTTCAAACGGATCGATGACGATCGATTGGATATCCGTGGATTCATTCTCGATTTTGAAGAATCGCTTTCGGAAATTGCAGCCGTTCGCGAGGATATCGGGGAAAACATCCCCTGCTTATTTTTACTGCTTGGCAATACGCTCGCCAACCTCGACCAGAAGGTGTTTCTGCAAACGATTTCCCATTATATGTTCCGTGGCGACACTTTGGTCATGGAGTACCTTTTAGCGGATGAACAGGCTTATAAGGATCTTATTAAGTTCAGTCATGTAGACGATGATCGATTTGGGGTTTTGGTTGAAGAATACGATCCTCGCCATGACAATCGTTTTGAGTTTGTAGTTTCCCCATTGCGAATTCTTGGCATCAGTATTGTGCCGGAGTGCCTTAAGCTCTATCGCAAATGCATTGCGGGGAAAGGCATCAGTTATGTGTATGTCTACGAATTGAGGGCGGAGGATATTGAAGACTTGGAAAAGATGGGGATTTCGAAATCGCTTTATGCGGGTTGGCAATTGCCAGTGCTTAAGATTGAGCGGCTTCTTTCGAATTATGTAGGATCCATTAGCCGTTCGAGTTTCAAAATGCCGACGCTCTATCGTATGGACTATGGGATTGAGAGCGACTTCACCTTTATCTACAGCCTCATGCAAAAAGACAGTGCTGAGGATATGGAAGAATTACAACCTGCCCCTTCAGGAATTCTGGAGATTCAATCCCTCAGTTTTGATATGTCAGCGTTGTTGGTGCGCCTCAACAAAAGTGCGATGAAATGCACCCCAAAACAGTTCTTTTTACTGATGGCAACTGCCGCATTTCCATTGGAAACTTCGACGAATGGAAGTGGCCCCGAGCTGATATTCTCTGAGTTTCAGCGACTCTTTACTGACTGGAGTGATCAGAGTAGTGACATTGATTACCGCACCGAAGGGGTGCTTGATAACTTGGTGGCCATGCCAGCTAGTGAACAAGCTGGGTTTGTGAGTAAAGGATTGCGGGATATCGAAAACAAAATCCGACGAAGTGAAGCTCCGATTTTTCATGTTTTGCTGAGTAAACTGCCTCATAGGGGCAAATGGTTTCTTGATTTGCCCAAAAATTGTATCTCAATCAAGCGGTGAGGTTTTGCTGAAATAGTGCGATCAGTCTTCTTCAACGCTAGGGAGTGTCTGGAAATTCGGACTTTGATGGTTTCTAATGAAAATTCATGCTTCGCAAGACGGCAAAAGCCACACGACATTCATGTCGCACGGCTTTTGCTAAAGCCGCGGGCATAAATTTTCACGAAATCCGCAAGGATCATGCTCTTTTTGTTCAGCACAGCGTTCATCAAAAGTAGTAGGGCTTCAGCCCAACCACTTTTGATCGCCTTGTTCTGAGCAAAAAGACCCATGACCATCTTTGTCGGCATTCCCAGACACTCCCTAGTATAGCTGCTTCCTGACTTGCAACTTTCGAGGTGATTTACATGCTCGAGACATGGCACTTAATGCACTTGAAACTCTGAAAACCCTCGTGAGCTTCCCGTCGGTATCGACGGATTCCAAATACAAACCTGCATTACTACAGACCAAGGATTTCCTGGTTACTTCTCTGCAGTCGATTAGATTTGAAACTGAAGCAATTGAAACAGAGCTTCACCCCATTGTCATCGCGGAACGCAAAGTGAAGGGTGATGCCCCAACTGTCGTGATCTATGGCCACTACGATGTGCAGCCTGAAGACCCCATTGAGCTTTGGGACACTTCTCCGTTTGAGGCAACGGTTAAAGGCGATCGTATCTATGGACGAGGTGCGGCTGACAATAAAGGCCCTGTTGCAGTGATCCTGGCCGCGGTATCCAAATTGCTCGAAGAACAACCCGATCTTCCTCTGAATTTGAAGTTCATGCTAGAGGGCGAGGAAGAAATCGGAAGTCCCAGTTTTAAGCCCGTTCTGGAAAAATATAAAGATCGATTGAAAGGTGATTTTCTTTTGGCGTGCGACACGGGTAGTCAGAAAAGTGACCAGATTGTGGTGACCGCTGGGCTTCGAGGGATCACTTGCTTCGAGTTTAAACTTAAGGGTCCTAATAAGGATTTGCACAGCGGCATCTATGGAGGAGCCGTGCTTAACCCGATCAAAGCATTGGTGGATATTTGCCATTCTCTTCACAACGAAGACGGCTCAGTGAATGTGCCTGGCTTTTATGACGATGTTCTCCCTGTGGAAGAATGGGAACGGGGCGAACTCAAAAAACTCGGAATCGATTTGGACGAATACCAAAAGTTCCTTGGTGTGCCAGGATTCTTTGAGCAAAAGGGACTCACTCCACTTGAGGCGACCCGTTATGCCCCGACTTTGGAATACAATGGCGTTTGGGGTGGCTACCAGGGCGAGGGCTCAAAGACGATTATCCCGAGCGAAGCTAGCGTGAAGATCAGCTGCCGATTGGTAGCGAAACAAGACCCAGACAAGATCCAGGACTTGGTTATTCAGACGATTAAGGATCGTTGTCCAGAAGGTGTTTCTATTGAATTCACGAAAGACCACAATGGGACCGCCTATTTGGTCGTTCCTCCGGAAAAACCAAACACCCCAGCAGATTTGAACCCGGTATTGGCAGACGCTTTTAAGCTGACCGATGCGTTGTCGAGCGAGTTGTTTGGTAAACCTGCCCTGTACATGAGAGAAGGTGGAAGTATTCCGATTATCAACGATATCAAGGAAATCCTCGATTTGGATTCTCTGTTGATCGGTCTCTATTTGCCGGAAGACGGATACCACGCTCCAAACGAAAGTTTCAGCTTGGAGATGATGGAAAAAGGGCAGGTTATGATTGAGCGTTTGCTGACCGGAGTGGCTGCAGGGGACTAGGGAGTGTTTGGAAATTCGGACTTTGATGGTCTCTAATGAAAATTCATGCTTCGCAAGGATCATGCTCTTTTTGTTCAGCACAGCGTTCATCAAAAGTAGTAGGGCTTCAGCCCAACCACTTTTGATCGCCTTGTTCTGAGCAAAAAGACCCATGACCATCTTTGTCGGCATTCCCAGACACTCACTAGAGCATACTACTAATTCCATTTCGCGTTTTAAACACGATGTATTTTTGCAGGGGTTACACTCGCAGAACCCACAGTTTGTTAGGATTTGCCACGAACTCTGCTAAAGCTTCAATCGTCATGAAGGCAACTCCTTGTCGAGATCTGTTTGAATGGGTCGTTATTTAAAAGCTAATTGGTATTACCTATTGTTCATCTAACTCAGCTGCCAGTTTTTCTAAGGTCTTTTTTTCGATTGGATATTGAGCTCCACATCTGGGACAGTTGACCATTGCGGTTTCATCCTCTCCGAAAATGGCTTCCGGTTGTTTCTTCATCATTGGGGCTAGCATTTCGAGGATTTTGGTTTTCGAACAGCCACACAGCCAAAAATACTTGCGGGTTTCGAGAAGGTTGAGTGTTTCATTCTGCTCAAGTTCCTGAATCGTTTTCAGATCGATGTGGGTGAACCATCCTTCGTCATAGTCTGGATGGGCAGAAACGAGAGCATAGCGGTTGTTTCCCAAGGCGAAGAATCGAGCGGGACGTTGTTCACTGATGTTATAAAACTGATGAATCGCTGACTGAACCGTATTCCCGCTAAACTCCACCATGCTGGTGTGGGATTTTTTGCCCGGGCGATGAAGCTCTTGATGCATCTCTCCGAGATCTGCTTCTTTCACATGTTGTTCGAAGAATCTTCCGGCCACGGATCCGATTTCTGTATCTCCTGCAAAAAAGAAATTTGCCATCGGTTCTGTGTAGCGGATGGTCCATGCCATCATCTCATTGCGTGGACGGGAAGCACAGTGCAGGGTAAATGCCGCTAGTAATTCGCGGAATAGATTTTGAACGGATTCCTCTCCCTCGATTCCGTTTTCGCTTTGATGCTTTTCCAGTTGTGAAAACAATACTGAACAATCGAGCTCCGATAAAAGAACATTTTTGTTTCGGATGAAGCGATTGTAGACCATTACTTCTCCTGGTAATGTTGTTTCGTAATTCTGATTTTCCTCCATAATTCTCTCTTTTCCAATTATGGGATACTGTGAAGGAATCAATCCTAAACCGGAAGAATCATTTTCTACTCCAGCTCATTTCTACCAGAAGTTAACGCCTATCCAGCACAAATTCTGAGTTGGAGATCTCAAACCGGGGTTTGGTGCTTGTTACGTTTTGTCAATGACCAGGCTGTGCTTGTGGACAAAACTGCAGGATGAGAACGCAAAAATTGAGTAACATATTCGCCCACTTTGTCGGCGTCATCGGAATAAAGAACCACTACAATATCATGATCACCCCCTAGGAGAACATGGGTTCCGCCGAATGCAATACCCTTACTGAGGTCATTGCCATTGTGAAATGACTCAGCGATCTCCTTGCAAAGACGAGCCTGATAGTCGTTGCCCAATTCGTCGTTTGCCCGTGGATCTTGTCCGGGATATTGCGTTTCCATAAAGATCCAGAATCGGAAGATTTTTGGGCCATAGTTTTTAACGTGAAAAGAAGGGACAATGAACCCATCGTCCTGGAGATTACGCCAGTGTTTTTGAACGGCTGGATAAGTGACACCTAGTTTTTGCGCCACCTCTTCGCGAGTAGTGGAAGGATTTTCAAGAAGAATGGATAATATCTTTTCCGGAATGTCGGATTTTTTAGGCATGGCTGAGTGGTGGGTTTTAAATCGATGACTTGCTGAAAAATGATGTGTGAAATCGTTAATATGGATGAGTTTGACCAGAAAACAAGTAATAATAGCGTCGTATCCCCTTTATGTGTTGTTTTATAACACGTAAAATCATTTTTTGGATTACATTAATTTTTTAATGCTCCGTTTCTGTGTAGGATTCACTCTATTGATGATCGGCTAAGGACTATTTGTTCTCAAATTTCACTCATATTGTATAAAAAAAATCTATTCCCTTTGTTTTTAGTTGTAGAGGTGTTGTCGAGGATTGTCCTTCAATTCCATTTTTGAAGATATCCAGACAAAATGACCCGATGCAGCCCTTAGAGCCAGAATCGAGCCAAATAGAGAAGAGTTCGTTGTTTTACACTCCAATAACCATCAAAATGGTAATTGAAAGTTTCCCGAGACGACGAACTCGGAACAAGTTTAGTCCTGGGAAATCGATTTCTTAAAATTCGATGAGCAACGATCCACCGGCTTCCAGTCCACCTTCGGGAATGGAACAGACGGAAATGGAATCAGTCGTTTTGAATGCAATTGATTCTCCATTCCATTTCACCGATTTTGCCTTTGCATCGGCTATCCACTGAACCTGTGTCGCATGAGGCAGATTCGGAAGCTCTATTTCCAGTGCGCTCGCCTGGGTGCGCATTGTAATCGGCAATACGTGCTTGGAATCCGAAGGATCGATGTAGTGAAAGATTGTTTGTTCTCCTTTTCGCCCCGGAAAGGCATGGAGGGTGAGATGTGTTTCAGCAGGTTTCCAGTTTCGATCACTTCCGCGAAAGATATTCCCTGTAAGGTAAAGGCTATTGGCTTTCACAAACCTGGGCAGTTTTTCCATCGGAGCTGGGATGGTGATTCTCTGACCTCCCTCATATTGGATGCGCGGATTCTCAAAATCATACCATTTTCCTTTTGGGAAGTAGACCTCTCGTTCTTCCGAACGGTCAAAAACCGGTGCAACCAGGATTGATTCTCCAAGATAAAACTGATCCCAGATGGAATAGGTTTCGGGATCTGTGAGATCGGCATAGGCCATGGGCCGCATCAAGACACCCGTTGTGGCTGATGTATTGGCGAGTGAATAGAGGGTAGGGAGCAATTGCATCCGGTCTTCACAGACTTTGCGAAACTGGTCTTGCAGTGATTTGGGGTAATGCCAAGGCATACGGTCCTTTCCTTGACCCCCAGCACCGTCCAACTTGACTTCAAATAATCCACTCATAGATCCGGCTTGAAGCCATCGTGTGTAGAGATCCTCCGGAATATTTCCATCGCCGAGATAGCCACCCACATCACTGCCCCATACTGGGAATCCGATAAATCCAGATCTCATCGCATTGGCGAAGTTTCCGCGAAAACCGTGCCAACTGGATCGTGGATCTCCGGCCCAAATTGCACTCAAATAGGGTTGCACCCGATGAATGCCCGCCCTCGCGAAACTAAAATGGTCCTCCCCCCAAGCTTTGGTAAGTGCATCATGGTGAATTTTAGCAAAAAGGTAGACGTATTTATTGCGACGTTCGGGTTCGGAAACACTGCGATCTGTCCAAGGAGCA
Source organism: Opitutales bacterium (assembly GCA_963676215.2). Lineage (GTDB taxonomy): Bacteria > Verrucomicrobiota > Verrucomicrobiia > Opitutales > JAFGAQ01 > JAKSBQ01. Next base: position 446,906 of record CAXXVT010000002.1, read on the forward strand.
TAAGAGGGGAAGTTCTCATCTGCACGGTCCATTTTGTGACCTTTTACTCCGTATGCATATTGATTCTTTGCTAATTCGGCCTGAAATGCTCTCACACTCGTTTCATCCGACACGTCCATGTAGGTGTGCCAATCATCCAAATGATGATTGAAACGCGCATCCCCGAAAAAAGCGGTTGCTGTCCAGGTCATGAACTCGACTCCATGCTCAGATTTAAGTTTTTGAATCCATTCACCAGGGTTTTCGAATCCCTTGCCGAAATTCATCTTTGACCATCGATGAGCACCGTCGCTGTAGGGCCGATCCACAAACCATGCGGTTGCTGGAATCTTGAGGGCATCGAACTTGGCGGCATCGTCGAGAATTTCTGCCGCTCCTCCTTTGTTGTCATCTCGCCACAGTACGGGTCCCATGGCCCATATCGGGACAGATTTTGGGGCACCGATGAGATGATAGTAGCTCTGAAGTATTTCTGAACCGTTCGTTCCAAAAAAAACATACCAATCCAAAGTGCCAGTTTGGTGGTGGATGGTGTGAGTCTTGGCCGAGCTTGCAAATTGGTAACGCCCACGAGCAAAAGTGTCGAAAAAAGCTCCGTAGCCAGCACTACTCATGTAGAGGGACGAGAAGGCGGAAGCGTAGTTTTCGACGATGGTTTGTCCATCGCTTTGAACCTCGACATCAATCACAGTTCCGCGGAGGTCGGGCGATAGGCGATTATCGGGTTGAAGCGGTTCGGTCAGCCCAAACTGGTGATCGCCACTATCCTTAAGAACGAGGGTTATTTGATTACTCCACTCAGGGGTAGCGTGGAAGCGGATCCCACCTTGAGTCTTTTGGATACTGAGTTCGGCGGTTCGTTCTTGGGTGTCATCGGCATGGTGGTGATAGCTGACCGAAGCCGGGTATGTGAGTTCTAAAATGACACTCTGCGAATTTGCTGTGACAACCTTCATTCCGGTCGACTCGGTGTAGTCGATAAGGATTGATTCAATTGTAAGGATCGATTCATCGTTGTGATGAATTTGCATAGAACCGGTGTCGGTATCGACATCGATACGTGTGGATTGACCCAATTCAAAATTGAAAGCGATGCACAACAATGGGGTGGAAATGTAAGTGAATGCCGCTTTCAGGGATGGGATAAGAGCCAGGGTTTTCATATTAGCAACAGGGGATGGAATTCAGCAAAAAAGCCTTCATTCGAATGTTCGAACAAAGGCCCATTTTGCGGACTATTCCGATGAAGAAAAGGTTAAACGAGTTCGGAGCGTCTGATTGCGTTACACAGAGAGGATCTTATCGATTTTTTCCAATTCTTCTCTCTCAAAATGCGTGTTTTCCAATGCTCTCACATTGTCTTCAATTTGTTGAACTCTACTGGCACCAATCAGAGCGGATGTAACCACTGAATTTCGCATGACCCAAACCAATGCCATCTGTGCAAGGGATTGTCCTCTTTCCTTGGCATGGGCGTTGAGTTCAATCAATTGATTGAGGCGGCTTTCCGTAAGATCACCTGATTTCAGAAAGGGAGAATCACTGGCAGCTCTTGAATCTTCAGGAATTCCCTTTAGATAGCGATTGGTAAGGAGTCCTTGCGCAAGTGGACAGAATGGGATGCAGCCCATGCCATTGTCTTCCAATGTAGTAAGGAGGTCATCCTCTACCCAACGATCAAACATGTTGTATCGGGGTTGGTGGATGAGGCAGGGAGTTCCGAGATCTCTTAGGATTTTGGCGACTTCACGAGTTTTGTCTGCGGGGTAGTTTGAAATCCCCACATAGAGAGCTTTTCCTGAGCGAACTGCGGTGTCTAGTGCCCCCATTGTCTCCTCGATTGGAGTTTCGGGATCATATCGGTGAGAATAAAAGATATCGACGTAGTCAAGACCAAGGCGCTGCAGGCTTTGGTTCAAACTGGAGATCATGTATTTTTTAGATCCCCATTCCCCATAGGGACCCTCCCACATGTAATAACCCGCCTTTGTTGATATGACCAACTCGTCTCGATAAGCGCGAAGATTTTCTTTGAGAATACGGCCAAAGTTGCTTTCGGCAGAACCAGCGGGTGGACCATAGTTGTTTGCGAGATCAAAATGGGTAATCCCAAGATCGAACGCTCTGAAAATCATGGCTCTGGAGTTATCGACTAAAGTGTCATCTCCAAAATTGTGCCATAATCCCAGAGAGAGGCGGGACAATTTGAGTCCGCTATTGCCGCAGCGGCGGTAGAAGTCTTCTTGTTCGTAACGACTGGATGCTGGAATGTATTGCATGGTCTCTAGTTTGAAGAATCAGGTTTAGGACTGCGAGGCATATCCGACCAAATCCCACTGTCAGAAGTGAATGGTCGGGATGAAGCTAGCAATGGACGAAGCCGAGAACAAGATGCCTAAAACCACAACGATGACGCGCGGGGCCATTTGTAAGTAACGGACGATTCCTCCTATACGTTCATGTCTTTCCACTTCTTCGCTCGGTGGTTAAAGACGACAAGGGCGATAATCGATATCAATCCGATGGCAGCGAAATAATACCATACTTGATAAGGTTGGTATGTATCCCAGAGCAAACGCGTTGCGGTTTCACCGCTGAGATCCAAATGACTCTTAAGCGTAGCATAAGCTTGGTGCCGTTCGATCCCCAGAGTTGTGGAAAGAGAAGTAATATCGCCGTCCCAGGGGGAAAGACCCTTTGATTGGAGAAAATCACTCTTTTCTGCCAGGTAGCGTTGGGCCAAAATGGCTTTTTCCCCAAAGTTTCCATACAGATACCCAGCAAGCTTGGCTCCAATGAAGCCACCGATGCCAACCGGAATATTGACGTATCCGAGGTAGAGACCCTTTTTGCCCTCGGGGGCTATGAGCCCAAGATACTCATTCTTTTTGGGGCCAGTGAGCATCTCGCCGAACGAAAAGAATACGATTCCGAGAAGTAACATAAACCCACTTGTGGTCAAGCCTGCAGCGATGATACCCGCCGAAGCCATGATCATGCCCATGAGCATCGCGGAGAGCGTGCGCATCTTGGCCACCAACATCGAAATGGGTATAACAAAGATGACGATAAGGAAAGCATTCAGGTTGAGCAGATTTTCCTGGAGCATTTGCACTCCACGATCAGTTTGGTGAGTCCAGGCGCCAGGCACTGGCAGTAGATCCACCACTGGCTTTGAATCGACCCAATCGGCAATGAAGTTGGGGTGGAGATCCCAAAGCTGATACATCATGAGCCAGAACCCAGACATGATGAGGAGAAAGGTGAGCAGCCTTGCGTCGAGTAAGTTTTTCAGCGTCACCTTGAATACTTTAAAAAAGCTGTCTTTGGCTTCGTATCCCGATTTCGGGTCGGCATAAGTGAATAGCATCAGATAATTGATGGATACGATGATGGCACATCCAAAGAAAACCCATGGCCAGGATAAGCCTCTTAGCATACCAGCCAGCGGCGGTCCCATCATGGCGCCGACATTCACGAGCCAGTAAAAGATGCCCCAACCTTTGGAGGAATTATGTTTATCGAGACTCTGTGCCAATGAACCCTGAATGCCTGGCTTGAAAATGGCGGTCCCGGTGGCGAGCATCATCGTACCGATGAAAAAACCTTCGTAAGACCGCTGCGTGCCCATCAGCACGTAGCCAATGACTTTGAGGGTAATGGCCCAGAAAATCGTTTTCTTATAGCCATAGCGATCAGCGAAACCACCAGTAAAGGTAGGCAATACTGATTGAAAAACGAACCACCACGCGTAGATGTTCCCCTTTTCCATTTGGGTGAAGTGAAGTCCGCCTGGTTCGTCTGCCTGGGCGATATAAATGGGTACCACTACTCGCATACCGTAGTATGCTAGTCGTTCCCACATTTCCATTGAGCAAAGTAGCCAGAAGGTCTTCCCGAGTCGTTTTCTCATTGAGTTGATCCATAGCTTCAAGCATCTCTATTTTCAACCGTTCTTTTTAATCTCATGGAAGAGACAAAAATGAGAGGATCAGGCGTTGGGTTTTTGAATAGGTTTCCTTTGGGAATGGAGCGAGGATGGGTTGGTCCAATCCGAATGCCCTGACGAAAACGAAAAGGAATAAGAACGATAAAGTCAGGGTTAAACTTCGGTTAATTCCAGCTGCAGAGGGAATTTATTTCCTGTGCTGAGCCATCTCTTAACCAACCATCGAGCTGTGCCTGTTCCTTGAGTTGTTGCCCTCGTTGACGATCGACTTTGATAAACCCAGTATTCAAATCTGGCACTGCGCTCATATCCCCCCAAAGGCGTTCGAATTGCAGAACCGGATACACATCTTCATGGCCGCGACCCCAGCGTTTTTTCACTTCTTTGAGCGTGATGTAGGTGGGCATTCGTGCGCCAAAGTTACGAATGGCTTTCCGCACTTTATCAGAATCGTGAACGGCCTCTCGAGTCAGCTCAAATGCTTCCAATAAAGCATCGAGTTTAACCCACGCAGTGGCTGTGTTGTAATAGCGCAGTTTAAATTCTTCCTTTTCCGACGGCAGTGCCATGCCTTCGACCAAACGAAGCTTCCCATCGACCTTTGCCAGTCCTCCTCCGTGATCATCAATGCGTCTGGAAATGACCTCGAACATCAAATCGTCTTTCGATTCAATAAAGGTTCCTAGTACCTTTGGGTCCAAACTCGCTCCAAGCGTGTCGATATTGTGGATCATGAGATACTCAAGGTTCGGTTGCCGTTCCAATAGTTCTGCCAACGTTCCATTGAGTAACATGTTGGGAACCTCATACCAGTGCCCGACGGGATGCATGCATTGCAATGGCAGATTGTCACGGTAATCTGCTGCTTCTCCTACCTTTGCCGCCCATTCCATGAGAGCTTTGCGTACACTTCGGCGAACCTTTTCGGATTGTTCATCCAATTGTTGTTGAGGAAGCACTTCCCAAGCAAAGTGAAGGTCCTCTAGAGTTGGAACCAATCGCAGGCCAACTGATTTTCCTTTCGATAGAAAAACAGGGGCCCCTGTTGTGCTTTCTTCAGAGCCCATAAACCATTGTTTAATAGGATCATGGGTTAAATAGCTCGTTGTAAATACATGAGGTGGGTGTTGACCGTATGTTTCTTGGATATTTCTGGACTTTGCAAGATGCACCTCCATGAAGTTGCGGTGCTTGTCACCCATGAAAGCGAAGGGATGAAGGGCCTTGACCACGCCAGCTCCTTGAGTCCAGCGAGAACCCGCGCCTGCGGCTAGGGTGACGATGGCAACCTTTCCCTCTCTCAATGCGTCTTCCGCTTTTTGGAGTGCTTCAGTTTCTACCGTCAGTGGCAGCAGTTCATCGTCGTTTACATCTTCAATTTTGGTATTGGAGCGTAGTCGATTCTGTGAAATTCCGATTTTACCACTCTGCAACTCAGCCCGAATTGATTCGTGCTCGACTGGGTCGAATCCGTTTTCTTCAAGGAGCTGATCAAGAGACTGTGTGGCAGGGTTTGATTTTGAATTGAGTGTTCCTAACTCGGGAAGAAGCCCAGAGAGTAGGTCCATGCCTACGCCGGATGGCCACCCCTGTTGGTTGAGCCCCATCGAAACCGACTCAAGGTCGTAGCGATCTGTCTGGGTGCGTTCGTCGGGTGCCTGTTGTAGAAGGCCGTTGAGTCTGAAACGATAGTAGGTTGAGGGGAAAATAGTTGCCCAATCAGCCGCAGAACCGCGGTCATTGATGGAAAAATCGTAAATCACCGGATCCATTGCAAAGGGCAAAGAATGCTCCATTTGTTTTTTGGTCTTTAGTAGAATTTCATGAATGAGCGTCTTCGCACTTTTTTGCCTCTCAGGCGCGACCATGAATCCCATACCTCCGCCAGACATCCCGCCCAGCATCCAGAATCCCCAAAAATCTTCTCCAAACGCGGCTTTCACTTGGTGAATCACAGACTCCGTGAATGCATTACTTGACCACGGAATGATGGACTTGAGTGGACCAAAAAAGTGTCGAGTTGTCAGTTCTCCAAGCTTCTTTATATCACCCGCTTGGAGGGCTTCGAGGATGGATTGAGTGATCTGAAGAGATTCCTGTCGGGCGACCCAATCATCTTTCGTTCGGAGCAAATAGCGCTCGGTTACCATTTCAAGAATAGGTCCGACATTCTGAGCCATGCCTCCGTGGACAAGAATGAGTGATTCTTGTAGGGCCTTTCGTGACCCTTCCGAAATCGAATCGTTGCCAAATACCTGATGTTTTGGGAGGAGTTTTCCCCGACTGACTCCAAATTCTTTGTCCGACTCTTCAGCGAAACAGCCCTCGATTAGTTTGATGCCGGGCCACACTCCACCAGAGTCCTGCCAACCACCTCCAGAACCTCCGAGCCATTCTCCCAGGATTGCGCGAGCGGCGATTAATCGACGTTCGTTCTCTTCCAAGGGTCCGGTCAAATGTTTGACTTGTCGAGTGGCACGCATGCAGACCGAGATGAGGGCTGCGAGTAGATTGGTGGAAACTGCGAGTCGGGAACCTTTGGGGATGTTTTCCACTGAGCTCACGAGTTCGAAACCCAGCCCTGGGCCAATCATACGTTCCAGCAAGGTTGACATGGGTTCCTCCGAACCTTCCATTCCTGGAGGAACGAGTCCCGAAGCAATAACCGCTGCTTTCAGCAGTCCAAGGTAGTCTCTTCCGAAGTCAAAAATTTCGTTGAAAGAAGTGATCGATGCCTGTGTTTCTAAATCGATTGAAACAAGACGAATCACGGGTTCGTCGATGATGCGGAAAAATGCTTGAACTGGAGGCTTTGGACCCTCTGAAAACCCACGCAATGCAAGGTCGATGGAAATGTTGATAACTCGGGCAAATTCCGGTCGATCCATTCCGAGGAAGAAGATGTCGCTCCATGAACTGTGGGAAAGATCCATCCGCACAGCAGTCTTTTCGTTGAGTATCGGAAATTCTCCATCTCCACCCAGTAATTCACTTCTGACACGCAGGGGAAAATCCAGCGGATGGCCGATTCGAAACATCCATTGATTTCCGACGACACCTCTGACACAGGAGCGTACTTGATCTGCCAGGAATTGTAATCCCAACTGCATATAGGAGAGGGAGAGTCCGCTGCTGATCGTATCATTCAAGCGTGGATTTTCATCGGCTTGAACGAAGGCGGTGATGGCTTCGTTAAAACGGCGGCTCAACAGGTGTTGGTAGGCATTGTATGGAATGGGACCATAATTCTTGCTCTCGGTGAGAGGGGGCAGTACAAATCGATGGATCGCATAGAGGAAAAAAAGGGCTCGCACCCGATGGTAGAGGTTCTCGGTCGATTTCCAGAATTGTTCGAGTTCCTCGCAGTTTTGCAGAAGCTCCTCGGTAGAGCAATTCTCGCAATGATGGAGCAGGGATTGGTCGCGGATTTCCGGGGTTTCCGATAGAATGATCTCAATCAATGGATTCATGGATGATCTTTGATCAGGGTTATCGTTTTTCCGAAGCAAGCAGTCCTACGAGTCCTGAAAGCACTTCATCACGATGTTTGCTGTCGAGAGCCAGTGCAAGTTGGGCGAATAGAAGACCATGGCGGTTCTCGAGATCATAACGTTTCCCTCTCAGATCGACTGCTAGGTATTGCCCTTCGCTTCCATAGGCCTGAAGTGCTTCGGAAAATCCAACGAAATTCCCTTCGTCAGTGGGTTTGAGGAAATCATAGATTCGGGACGTTAAGAGATGAATCCCAAAAAAACAAAGGTAGTAACCACTGCGCATCCCGGGCACCCAAAGTTTATCTTCTGCTTCAGTTGGCGTCGGCTTTTCGACGACTTGGTGCACTCGGTAAAGTGAGCGGTTCGCGTCGAAATATTCTCCTCCGATTGTGCCAAAAAAACCAATTTGACTCTCGTGAGTAGACTGCACTGCCGAAACTGGGCAGTTTTCCTGGAGGTAGGGTTCGATCACTTGTGTGACACAGTTTTTATTTGGATCCTGACTAACGAAGATGTGATCCCCCACCATCAGGATAAAGTCATCATCTCCTACAAAATCACGGGTGAGAGAGACTGCGTGCCCGTATCCCAGGCGTTCTTTTTGCACAATAAAGGTAAGCTTATCAACGTGCTCAGCGGCAGCTTCCATGTAAAGATTTTCTGTACCAGGAGAGATCACCATGCCGATTTCACGGATGCCGGCTTCGACAAGTTCCTGAATTTGGGAATAAAGAGTGGTGACTGGATATCCCTCTCGCCCTGTGAGGGTTTGAACCGGTAGATGTCGGTGGGATACGCCTGCGGAGGTGATGACTGCCTTGTTTGAAAAATGGCTCATAAGTCGCTAGGTTTGCTTTTCTGAAAGCTACCTTTTGAAGGAGACCAAGGTAAAGTCTATTCTGCCTCAGTGACGCTACCTTAGAGATTCTTTTCGTTGATTTCTAAAGATACTTTAAGTCGCGATTGAAGTGATCACCTCCAGCTGGCCTTTTATCGTATCGCTATGCGCACTCAAGCGCCTGGAATTGTTTCATTCTGGGACTATTCAGCGCTCACACCTACTTCATTGAGGAAATCCTGGATTTCAGAAATAACATCTTCGGTCGTTCCGGCAGAGAGGATGTCGCCAGCGAGAATATGCTGTTGTTTGTCGGCTATGTGGTGGATTTCGATGAGTTTTTTGCTTTCGGATGGGATTTGAGCGAAGACAGTTTCGATCTTGTCCGCTTTTACCGTGAGATCCTTTTTCGAATAAAGAACTAACAACGGTGGTTGAGTTTTTTCGTGTAAACTGGGAGTGATAAAATCAACCTGCGCCATCATCGGAAACAGCGCGTGAGAGGGGTATACTGTGTTCCAGTAATACTCGTGTCCAGAGTTCTGTGGATCCCAGTCGCGATGACTTCCAAAAAGAAGTGGAAGGATTTGGCGTGCCCACGGTTTGGTCAATAGGCGAGTACGGTTGTCGTAGGGCGCAAAATTGGGACTAATAAGAATGACAGCCTCAGGGCTATCTGAAAACCCTTCAAGGGTGGAAACCCAAGATGCAAGGAGTGCTCCGTGCGAAGTCCCGGCGATGATGACCTTTTCTCCTATCTTCTCCCCAATGGTTCTTGCTTCGATTGCATCGAGCATCCAATCCTCTGGGCTGACTTCATTGAGCATTTCACCTGATTCACCTCCATGACCCTTGAAGCGGGTGAAAAAAATATTTGTACCCAGTGAATCTGCCACCCTTTCGAAGACAGGACTCATTTCGCCCCGACTTGAAGAGAAACCGTGGAGGTAAACGATCGAATACTTCGTTTTTTGGTGGTCTGGGTCTGCCCAAATAACTTCTGCCTCCAACCCATTTTTTATAGGTTGGGATGTTTTTGATTCCCTTTCTCTGAGGTATTCTTCCACATCCTCAGGAATCATTGCTTTCGAAGTCGGCGCCTTTTTTACGGTGACCCTTGGACCCAGAACCCAAAGTAGTAGCATCATGAGCAGAACGCAGGCAGCCATAAAAAGTAAGAGCTTCATCTTTGAAAGTTTAGTCGTAGGTTTATGACTTTTTGAGGATGTCACTGACAGAGGGTCCCGTCTCACGCTCCGATTGCAGGTGCAAACTGACAGAATCTCCAATTTTTAGGCTCAGTTGTTTGGCCGCATGACGCCGATTGGTGGCGATCTCGAGGAATCCGGTAGAGCCTATATAGGTGAGAGGCTCTCCAATGCCGACCTCATCAAATGTTGATTTCATTGCAATCTTGGTCTCTTTCACTTCCACAAATGAGGAGGACTTCATTTTGAAAAGATCTAGCTCACGGTGGGATATGTCGGTGATTACGTTTCCAAAGTGATCGATGTATTGAATCGTTCCGTGGATAACCCCTTTTTTGAATTCTGGTTTTGAAATGGAGAGTTGCTTCAAATTACTCATGATCGGACCCAAATCCTCAGGATTGAGGCTCTTGGCCGCAATCTTTCCTGCGATAGGAGCGAATACATCTCTCCCGTGGAAAGTCGAACTAATGGCATCATCAATGACTCTTTCTGTCAAAATTTCGTAGAAAGGCCCGTGTTGATCTCTATTGTATTGGAAGGAGTGGGAGATAACACCATTGTTGGGACACAAGACGGTATGCTTTCCTATTCGACCTAAGACGCACTCGCGACTCGTTCCTACTCCCGGGTCAACGACCACCATGAAAAGGGTTTCGGATCTGAAATCATTGATGCAGGCAGAAAGGACATAGCTGGCCTGCCATACGTTGCCCGCTGGGATCTGGTGGGTAATGTCCACTATTTCGGCATCGGGGAAATGATGCTGAATTTGGCCTTTGATGCTCCCGACATACCAGTCTCGGTTTCCAAAATCAGTGATCAGGGCAATTGGGGGTGATACAGTTTTTCGCATGGAGATAGGCTTTGCAGTTGGTCCATTTTCACAAATTACTGTGATCCTTGGCAATTTCAAAAATGGAGGCCTTTTTTACCAACTGTTGATGTTTTTGAAAGTCGTTATCTGCCCAATTCAATCCAGATTTTTCCGCTTAGGCGCAGTTGTTCCTTGTGAAATGGAGTGTTTGGATCCCACTGTTTCAGGCAATGCCAGAATCTTTCGGAATGATCGGGATGTGGAATATGAGCAAGTTCGTGCAACATGATATGTCGTTGCAGCTCTGGAGGCATTAAGATCAGACGCCAGTTGAGTGAGATGTTTTTCCTGCCTGAGCACGAACCCCATCGGGATCGTTGGTCCCGAATTTGCACTTTTCCAATCGACTGGTTTACTTGCAAACTGAGCGATTCCAAATGATCGGAAAGGTGTTCCTTGGCAAGTTGTTGGAGTTTGCGCAGAAGCTGGGACTCGCTGATTTCTGGAAAAATGAAGATTTCACTATCAGATTCGCTCAAAAGTCCCCTTGTTGGAGTAAAACGAACGGTTTTTTCAATACCATTGAGAGTGAGCACAGGGTTTTGCTCCAGATACTCCCGTAAAGACGGAAGAGGTGGATGCGATTCCGCATGAACCATAACCCTTTGCATCCACTCACGCTGGGATTCCAGAAATTTGTGAATAGCACGCTTTGACGTTCGGGGAGGATGAGAGAGTAGAAACCCTCGCTTAGGCCGAAAACTGAGTTTCAATTTTCGGCTTTTGGGGTGGGGTTTGATTTCCACGTAGGGAGTGGGATCTAGCCCTGAGTCCATGTCTGTTATTATCCTGTGTGTTGAATTAAGACAGGGTTTGTCGAATCTCCGCAGTGTATTGGCGAGTCAGTTGTTCAGGGTCAATACCCCGTTTCCGACACACAGCTGCCACTGCAAAAAGGGATTCTGCCAATTCTGCGTCGGAATACTCAGTATAGTGAGCGATTTTTTTTAAAGGGAGTTCTGGTCTTTTTTCCAACCCTGCTTTTTCGATTTGTTTGTAAGTTTTTTTCGCAAACAAAAGGGAAGGCAGACGGGGAGGCTGAGGTTTGAAAGGCGAGTCATCACTGATTTGAGGACCATGTTTTTTCTCGGTTGCTTTTATCTCATCCCATCGCTTGAGCACTTGTTCAGAATCTTTTGCTGCGTTTTCATCTCTCTCAAATACATGGGGATGTCGACGTATCAGTTTTTCGTTGATCTCCTTACAAACGCTTTCGATATCGAATTGCCCTGCCTCTCGGGCAATCTCTGCCTGCATGATCACATTGAGCATTACATCTCCCAACTCCTCAACCATGTGCTCGAAATCGAGATTGTCTATCGCTTCAATCAGCTCCGCGCATTCTTCGATAAGGCACTCAGTCAGAGACCCGTGCGTTTGCTCACGATCCCAAGGGCAGCCGTTGGGGGCACGCAATGTTGTAACGGTTTGAACAAGGGCGTCGTAATGTGGGTATTTGCTGTCCATGAGTGCGTGTCTTTGCCAGGTTTGTTTGAAATGCAGTCACTATCGGGTTGTAATCAAGGGAATTCCCGTTTTTTTGTAAACCTCAATGAGTGACCGTCTTGCAGAAATCATGGAATGGAAGCGAAAAGAAATCGCTTCTTTGATCCGTCCAATCTCGGATAGAGAAGTTGAGCGTCTTGCGCAGCGCCCAGATCTCAATCCTTTTCTGTTATCGCAAGTGCTTCGAAAGAATAGCGGACAGCTTTCGGTCATTGCGGAGATCAAACGTCGTTCACCTTCTGCAGGGGCAATTGCTGAAGGCATCAGCGCAGAGGAACAAGCGATTCGATACGTGAATGCCAAGGCGGATGCAATGTCGATATTGACTGACAATAAATTTTTCGGAGGCCACATCCGTGATCTTTGGGAAGTGGTGGAATTGTTGATCCAGCACAATCGTCAAATCCCATGTTTGCGCAAAGACTTTATGGTGCATCCTGTGCAAATCGTCGAAGCTGTAGAAGCAGGAGCATCTATCATCCTTATTATTGTAAGGGCACTCACTGACGATGAGATCTGTGTTTTGCAGGATGTCGCTACAGCGGTTGGACTTGATTGTCTCTTTGAGGTCCACACTGAGGCTGAATTGGAGCGCGCGTTGAAATTTGATCCTAAGATTGTCGGGGTCAATAATCGGGATTTGAGCAAATTTACGACGGATCTAGCCATAACTGAGGAGCTATTTCCGATGATTCCCAAAGGAGTTTTTAAAATCAGTGAGAGTGGTATCTTTGATATTGAAGATGCGAGTCGAGCCAGGGATGCAGGTGCAAATGCTGTTTTGATCGGACAGGCATTGATGGAATGTGACGATCCCGATGAGTTTATCGGGATGATACACTCGTTGGACTAAACGGACTTATTTAGTGCTGATTTACGTCGCTTATAGGCGAAGAAAACCAGAGTTCCGATACCCATCAATCCGGTATAAAACGAAGGTTCGGGGAATGGCACTGGCAGGGATGTTCCCAGTGAATGATTTCCCGGACATCGACATTCCTTTGAAATCGATATCGTTTCCAATGATTTGTCCATCAAAATACCCGGAACCAGAAATAGAAGCATAGGGGGCCAAATAACTGCCGGGCACTGGGTTGTATTGGAATCCCAGAGATTCTGCTTCGGAGAAATTAAACAGGACATTAGATGCCTGCACTCCATTCAAATAACCACCGAATGCGTCGATGTCTGTTCCAAAATAATTGACAATTACCGTTGATCCAGCGGGAGCTAAAATCCCTATCTGATTCCAATTTTGATAGTCGGTTGAATTGATATTAAAAACATTAAAACTGTTAGTTCCGTTTAGGATTAGAGTCCCCGATTGAACATAGGCTTTTCCATTACTCTGAAGACCTGCCAGACTTTGGGAAAGCCCTTCGAAATGTTTTTTGACCGTGTTAGTTGAAAACGGTGATGAATGGGAAGCACTGACATTGTAAGCGCCAAAGCCTGGTGAGAAGTGGGTATTTTTGATGTCGGACTCTCCACCATAGACGATGTTGCCATTTTTAATGTTGCTCCATCCCCTCGTCGAAATATCTCCTTCCACGAAGACAATAGGAAGGCTGTCATTCGATCTATCACCAATGGTTGTGGAAGTCTTTATTGAGGCATTCCCGCCTACTGCAATTCGTCCAGGGATATATCCTTGTTGGATCGTAGTGTTACCCAAAGATATAATGTCATACCCACTGTTGAGTACAACAATTTGTGCGTGGGTGGAAAAAAGCTAATCCACACACGGAACACAAAATCAGAAGTAATCTGTGGCCACTTTTCGAAATGCCCAGGCGAGAAAACCGGGCTAACGAAACCATTTTAAGCAAGAGAATCATCAAGAAAGCTACTAAAACTGTTTTCTGTCTACTCTGCGGAGAGTGTTCTGGAATGAGTTAGGATTTAATAGTTTCTGGTTTATTTTTATAAAAAATTTACATTTAAAAGTAAATATTAATATGTGCTAATTTAGGTTTATTTAGTGCAATTTGTTCGCTTAAGTTAGTAGTGCTGTTAACGAATTCGGTAAAATCACGGGTTTTTCCGCGAATTGTTTTGAATTTGCAAAATGCTCTCTCATTGGAATTCGTGGCATAATATTCAATTTGATTCGCTCTCTGATTGAACAATTAGATGAGCGAATCTATCATTGCTGGAATTGAATAAACGAGAATTAGTCCAGTATTTTGAAACGATCGATTTTCACCCAAGTCATCGCTTGGGGCAGAATTTTCTGATCGATCGCAACCTAGCTCATAAGCTGGTTGATTTGGCCGTATTGAGACCGGGTGAACGAGTTGTAGAAATCGGCCCTGGTATGGGTATGATTTCACGGGAAATACTGGCTAAAGGAGCGGAGTTGATGGCCGTAGAAAAAGATCAACGGCTACTGCGGTATCTTCAGTCGAATTTCGGCGATGAGTTCGGCGATCGTTTTCATGTGGTGGAAGGAGACGCATTGCAGCTTCCACTTGCGGGCGCGGATGAAGTGGAGAATCTTTCTGTCATTGCGAATCCACCTTTTGCAATCACAGGCCCATGGTTGGCTGCAATGCTTGATCTCGGCTTTCCGAAAACCGTTGCGTTGTTGCTGCAAAAAGAAGCGGTTGATCGTATCACAGCCCGGGAGGGGAATAAACACTTCGGGGTTTTGGCGATTCGTTTAGAGGCTGCTTACCAAAAAAAAGGGGTTCACTCGGTTCCACCGCAGAGTTTTTATCCTGCCCCGAAAATTGAATCTAAGATTGTTGTTTTTCAGCGACGGGAAATACTGTCGGCATTCGATGAAGAGTTCCTTGGAATTGTGCAGCAATTGTTCATGCAACGACGCAAGCAAATCGGTGGAAAGCTCAAGAAGATCCTAAGCTCAACGTTGTTTGATAAATGGTCTGAGCAATTGTCAAAAAATGGATTCACCATGCAGAGTCGCCCAGAGCAGATCCCAACTGAAGTTTGGGTTGAGTTGAAGAGTCTTGATAGATGAATGATCGTTGGAAGAGTGGCGTCAAAAACTTTGATTAATGAGACACTGATTCCCCATAAGAGAGTCTAATGTGGTTGCGGTATGACTGATTAGAGGTTCTAATTGATGGTGTAAGTATTATTAAATTTTTGAACTTTCTCTCTTGTGAAGTAATCTCATGTGTTGTCACCCAGTTCAATTCTCCCGAGCAAAGGCACACATGATGAAAAAATGGATCGTTTTATTTCTCGCAATTGTAACCCCCCTTAGTTTGGGATTTGCGTTAGATTTGGTTAGGGGCGACGTTCATTCTGGCTATCGGGCCGTAGATGACGAAGAGGACGAGAAGGACGAAGAGGACGAGAAGGACGAAGAAGACGAGAAGGACGAAGAAGACGAGAAGGACGAAGAAGACGAGAAGGACGAAGAAGACGAGAAGGACGAAGAAGACGAGAAGGACGAAGAAGACGAGAAAGACGCAGAAGACGAGAAAGACGAAGAAGACGAGAAGGACGAAGACTCAAGTGGCTCGGAATCAGGCGACTCGGGGTCAGGCAGTTCAGGATCTGGTGGAACAGGATCTGGTGGAACAGTTTCAAACACTGGTTATACTATTCTTGCCTGGAACAATTTGGGCATGCATTGCATGGATGATGATTACGAAATTTTTAGCATCTTACCTCCCTTTAACACTGTGAATGCTCATCTCGTTAAAGACGGAAACATTCTAGGAGGTCCTGAATATAAACTTACCTATGAAGCGATTCAGGATCCGGCGGGTTCCATCAATAGTTCTTCCGTAGGGAAAACCAATTTCTGGGAAAAAGGACGATTGATGTATGGAAATGGTACCCTTCAGCCAGATGCAGGACTCGAAGGTTTTAATATGCCTGGATTGCCCAATCAGCCACAAGATTTTGTATGGGATGGCAGCGGTTTGATGAAATGGTTTGAAGCAACCGGTATCCCTATTGCGCCGACAGACGATGCAGGAAATCCTAACAGTTATCCACTAATGCGTGTCAAAGCTTGGGATAGCGCTGGCAATCAGTTAGCTCAAGTCGATGTCGTTTTACCGGTATCCGACGAGATGGATTGTCGAAGTTGTCACGGCTCTGGTGCAGGGCCAGCTGCAAAACCGACTGCAGGCTGGGAAAATGATTCAAATGACAAACATGATTTTCGTCTGAATATTCTCAAACTGCACGATGAGATGGAACTCGGTACTGCAGATTTTGATGCCGCTCTGCAAACGGCTGGGTATTCATCTGAGGGACTCTATATGACTGTAAAAGGGGGAACCCCGATTCTTTGTGCCAAATGTCATAGCTCAGAGGCGCTTCCCGGCACGGGTGTAGCGGATGTGCCTCCACTGACCCAGGCAATGCACAAATCGCATGCTGAGGTGATTAGTGTCGATACTAATCAACCGTTGAACGCAGCTTCGAATCGTTCTGCTTGTTATCAATGTCACCCGGGTTCTTCCACTCAGTGTTTACGAGGAGCGATGGGAGCCGCAGTTGATCAAAATACAGGCCAACTCGCAATGCAGTGTCAGGACTGTCATGGCAACATGAGCCAGGTGGGAGCATCCACAAGAGTGGGTTGGCTTGATGAACCGAGTTGCCAAGCTTGTCATACAGGAACCGCAACGAATAATAGTGGGCAGATTCGTTTCACGTCTGTTTTTGATGCTAGCGGAAATATGCGTCAGGCTGCCGACGATACCTTTGCTACGAATGCCAATACTCCGATTGCAGGTACATCACTCTATCGTTTCTCCAAGGGACACGGAGGATTGCAGTGTTCTGCGTGTCATGGCTCGACGCATGCGATCTGGCCCTCTGTTCACGCCAACGATAACATCCTTTCAGAACAAATTCAGGGCCATGATGGTGTCATTGCGGAGTGTTCTGCATGTCACTCTTCTGTTCCAAATACCACCAACGGTGGACCTCACGGGATGCATCCGATTGGTGATTCCTGGATAAGCCGACATGAGGATGTTTCTCATTCGGGTTGCAAATCCTGTCACGGATCGAATGGAAGTGGCACGGTGCTTTCACAGGCGAAGGATGACCGTAGTTTCCGCTCTGGGCGTACCACTTTCTGGAAAGGGCAAACCGTGGGATGTTACGAATGTCATAATGGCTCCCATGGTGAAGGTCGTGCTCCATCGGCACCGTCTGTTTCTGCCACCGTGGATCTCATTGTCGCAGTGGGGTTGTCTCAGGCTTCTAAACAAGTGGGCGTCACTCCAAGTTCAGGTGTATCTATTCGTATCGTAAAACAACCTCGTTTTGGTTCTGCTGCAGTGCAGGGTAACAGTGTTGTCTACTTCCGGAATCCTGGATATGTAGGATCTGACAGTTTTACCTATGCTGCATCGAATGGTAAACGGGATTCCAATTTGGGAACAGTCTCTGTAACGGCCAATTGATTTGCGGAATTCGCACCTATCTTGGACCGCATGGGGTTACGAAAGCAAAAGTCGGAAATTTCCTGTTGTTTGCGACGGGAAATTTTCTGTTTTTGGAGTTTAATTCGAAAAAAATGTAACGAGAATCCTCGAATTGGCGTTTAGCCTCTTACATGCAATTTAGAATTTTTAAATACATATCCTCCGCTATGCTGCTGCTTTGCGGGATTGGTATCCTGCACTCAGAACCATTTTCAAATAGCGAATCTTTATTTGAGGGTGTTTTGAAATACGAACTTGATGTTGGAGGGCGGAAATGGACGATTCAAAACACTATTAAAGGGCAAAACTCCAAGGCTGACATCTATTTGAATGATCTCAAGTTTCAAAGTGTATTGAGTATCGGTAACGAGGTGTATCTCATTGATCATCTTGGAAAGCGCATCGTGCCCTTGTTTGGAGCTGCAGGACAGAGAGGTGGCGCAAACGAGTCTGCCCGAGGAGAGAAAGGAAGAGGGGATCCACCACCACCTCCCTTCGATGGAAATCGCATGAAAGGTGGACCCGACACAAATAAAATGGTTGATCCCGAAACCCCCGTCGACGAAGGAACAGCGTTGGGTCAACCCTCTCTTAAGTTTGCTTTCAAAGAAGAAAAACGGAAAGTAGAACTTGAGGGGATAACAGGTTACGGACGTTTTCCTTTTCAGGTTTTTGCGCAATTTGAAGATCTCAAAGAAATGGGACCAATACTGGCCAGCACACTTCAACACCACCATTTGATTCCAGTCTTTTTACACGTGACAAAACGGAAGCACTTTAATGCCGTTGAAATGGAACTGGTGTCCATCGAAGAAAAGGAAATTTCAGACTCCGGTTTTGAATTTCCCAATGAATATGCAATGAAAGTGGGTGCTCCTAAAGGGGGTGGAGAAAAAGGTCGCTCTAAAGGTGGCCGTGGTGGACCTCCTCCGGGAGGAGAGCGTGGCGGGAAGGGAATGGGCAAATGAATGCCCCTCGCAATTAATTCGATTTAACTCGATACTGTAATTCTGTAACGACGGTTAAGAGAAGATACACTTCCTCTCCCTTTTCCGTCGAAACGACCCATTAGGGAGTGTCTGGAAATTCGGACTTTGATGGTTTCTAATGAAAAATTCATGCTTCGCAAGACGGCAAAAGCCGTGCGACATGAATGTCGTGTGGCTTTTGCTAACGCCGCGGGCATAAATTTTCACGAAATCCGCAAGGATCATGCTCTTTTTGTTCAGCACAGCGTTCATCAAAAGTAGTAGGGCTTCAGCCCAACCACTTTTGATCGCCTTGTTCTCAGCAAAAAGACCCATGACCATCTTTGTCGGCATTCCCAGACACTCCCTAGATAGAGCATCCTGCATTTAAGCTGAACACCAAATCCTGTCAGAGTAAACGCAGAATGCTCTTCACGAACAATCGTAAATTAGAGAGTGAACTGGTCCGTGATTTCGCGAATTTTTCTGGATATCTCGCTGAGTTGTTGGGCGTTCGAATTGGTCTCAGATGCGCTTTCGGAAGTTTGGTGAGTCAATTCTCCCGCACTTTTAACGTTCTGGTTTACCAGCAAAGCAGAGTCTGAAATATCACTGATATTGTCCGCCAGAGAACGCAGACTATCTGCAACCCTTTGGGTGAGATTGGAGATTTCATTAGTGGTGCTTGACTGTTCTTCAACAGTGATTGCGATCGAGTTGGCGATCTCATCAACTTCTGTGATCGTTGTTGTGATTTCCTCGATACCAGAAATCGTTTGGCCTGAACTTAATTGGATTCGTTCAACCTGTGAGCGAATGCGTTCTGTGGCATCTGCGCTTTGTTTCGCGAGTTCCTTCACTTCATTTGCCACAACTGCAAATCCTTTTCCGGCTTCACCCGCACTAGCGGCTTCAATCGTAGCATTGAGGGCGAGTAGGTTGGTTTGTTTAGCGATGGAACTGATGATTTCGATGACCTGATTGATTTCATCGGATGCGGTCTTAAGGCTATCCACAGATTCTTTCATGACTTGCGATTTTTTACTCGCAACGCTCGTTTTCTCACTTTCGTCCGTACAGTTGCGGGCGACTTCCTGAATGGTGACATTGAGTTCCTCTACTGCTGAAGCCACTCCGGTTACGTCTTGAGAGACCGAGTCTACGGTTGTGGAAAACTGGCTGATAGCGCTCATTAGATGGTCGCTCGTGGAGGTTGATTCGTCGGCGCTTTGTTGGAGTTGGCTCGAGATCGATTCGAGATTTCCTGAAGTTTTATTCAACTCTGAGGACGCTCCATCCACTTCAATCACGTTCGATTTGAGTTCGCTAATTACGTTGCGGAGCTTCGCAACAAACTCATTAAAACGTTTGCCCATGAAGCTGATTTCATCCTTTCCGTTGTCATTCATGCGTACGGTGAGATCTCCGCTCCCTTCAGCAATTCCTTGCATGAATTTAGCTGCTTCGCCCAATGCTTTGAGCATTGAAGACGTGATGAAAACCGCAATCGTGATTAACAACCCAAATATTAATCCACCGATCAGAAAAACGATTAATGTTGTTCTTGTGGTCCGATCGAGTTCGACCCGAGTTGCATCGACCTTCGCATCTACACTGTCAATATACACACCCGTGCCAATGAAGTAAGACGTTCCTGGAATCTCTGCAGTATAGGCGAGTTTTGGCGAAGCAACGGATGCCCCCGGTTTAGGGTAGTGGTAGATGGTATATCCTCCACCTGACTTCGATTGTTTGATCATTTCTTTGATGAGATAAACTCCGTTTGTATCTTGGAGGTTCATCCGGTTTTCCCCATGCTTTTCGGGCGACGGAGGAAGTGCGACCGTGGAGCCATCGTAGTCATAGACGAAAAAATACCCGGTTTTGTCGTCAAAGAAACGGACTTTTTCAACCACTGTCCATATCACATCAGATTTTGACTCTGAAGTATCGGCATTGTCGAATTCACGATCAATTTGTTGAATGGTTGTTTCGGTCAACCATTTCAATTCCTCTTTGATGGAATCAACCAGCTCGTTCCGAAGAGTGTCCAAGGCCACATCGCGTTGCACCTGGGTACGGTGATAGGCAATGATTGAGATTACGATGCCAACAGCAACGCAAGACACGAGAAGTGTGAGGTACTTTGATTTCAAATTCATTTGTCCAATAATGGTTCATTGAAGTAGGCAAATGATTATCGGTTTGGAAATTTGCTTCTTTAAGCCGCGTTTTGAAATAGCCGCAAACGGTTTTCGTGCAAATTCATGTTTACGGCTTTGCCAACAATCATCCGACATTCATGTCGTGAGTTTTGTGACGCTTTGCACTGCATTGATTTTCTTCAGACACCATCAAAATGACTATTTCTAAACTCTCCCTCGATCAGGGTATCGATTTAATAAAAATACATCAGGCTATGGTTTTCGAATTCTATTTTGAGTGTGTGTGGCACCCGAGAAGAACTTCCCTCATTCTTGCTTCTATTTCAATGATTTTTGATAAATGGAAATCCAGGTTTCAGGTGTCATTTTACCCGCTAGTTCTCCGATCAGTTCAAAAGGGATCAACTCGGGCTTTTTGAAACGAATACAGCTTTTGCCCATGTTGAGTTTGGTTTTAACAAACTTTGGATATTCGGCTACAAACCAGTTCAAAAGGGTTTGATCTGCATAGATCCCCATATGATAAAGCGCGATGAAGTTCTTTTGGGAAGCGATATTGATGAAAGGTAGCGGGAGCTGTGAATCACAATGATAGCCTTCGGGGTAGATCTTATGGGGGACAACGAATCCGATCATGCCATAACTCATGGTTTCCTCGAATCCGAATGGAAGATTGGATTTGAGTGTCGAACGAAGACGTTGCATCCAGGGTTTTCGCTCGTCAGGGAGGGTTGCAATATAGAGCTCGGGATTGTCGGCTTCCAATTTCACTGAACGGCATTGAAATGAGAGTTGCGAGGAATGCAACTCAGTGACCAGTATTCCGAAAACACTTTGAGCTTGGATGTCCTCAATGCCTCGCACGGGTTGAGGAGACCCGTGGAGGCTCTGATAACTACGATAAGAAAAACGGTAACGGTCTGTGATCTTACATTTGGGTATTGGACACAAACGCCAAGGATTTGCTGTCAGGAGACCAGCTCGGCACATTGATCGTTCCCTGTCCTCCATAGATATAAGCGATCGTTTTGGCTATGCCTCCTGTCGATGGCATCAAACGCAGATACACCTTCTTGTAGAAAGGGTGACCCGTCGGATCGATGTCAGTTGGGAAGGCGAGGTAGGCTATCCATTTTCCATCGGGTGAAAAATGGGGAAACCAGTTGTTGTATGTATCGAAAGTCACTTGTTGCTGTTCTGATCCGTCTGCTTTCATCCGCCAGATCTGCATGGTGCCAGTGCGGACGGAATTAAAATAGATCCATTTTCCATCAGGGGAAAATTCGGAACCATCATCGAGGGTGGGTTCGTTCGTGAGTTGGGTTTCGTCACCTGTTTTTATGTTGATGGACCAGATGTCGTATTGGCCATTGCGTTCTCCGGTGAAGAGGAGGTTTTCATTGTCGATTGACCAGCCATGAAGGTAGGAGTTGCCGTTTGCGGGATCGGTTATTTGACGAGGGCTGTCTGTTCCTTCGATGGGCAGGGTGTATATGACAGACGTCCAATTGGGGGCAACATGGTGACTGATTGCCAGTTGATCTCCTCCCCACGATAGCACGTGGTCATTGTTATTGTTGGTGCAGGGGCCAGTGTTGAGAACCGTATTGTTCCCCGAAGCCAGATCAAATTGGTAAATCTTCCCTTCGGCATTGTAGATAAGAGTTTTGCCGTCAGGGGTCCAGTTGGGAGCCTGTAATGAACGATTTTCGCTATGAAGGATGCGACGGTGACCCGTTGCAACATCCATGACCTCGAGATGGCTGCCAATATAGTCCTGATAGGGCACAAAATCATCTGCTGCTGGGATCACGATACGAACGTTTCGAAAGATTGCCGTTTCGGTTGTATCTTCGAGATGGGAGCAGATAAACAGCCCTGCGAAAACCTCCTCATTGAGTAGGACTTCTTGGCTCACGGACTTGTAGTTTTCACCATAAACCGCTGCTGAGAGGGTGAAGATGTTTCCCTTTCTCTGGAATTCGATATCGGTTGGATGATAAACATTGAGTTTTGTTTCCAATGTGTCGGCTCCGGTTTCGATACGGTATTGGATCGAAGTGAGGGTGTCCCCATGAATGGATGCATTGGCATGGGGAGAATCGCCGGTGAGTTCATTCTTTGCGATGATACCGATTTTCCGATGCGAATGGGTTCCCTCTCCGACAAATTCGATTGTCGCGCGGATAATAAAGTCCCCTTTGATTTTTTTATAAGCGAAGTGGAACTGATCTTTCCCAAACCACATGTTTTCACCTGCACCGGTGAGGGTGTAGGTTTGTGTTTCCGGATCATAGTTCGCAGAACCACTGGTGGTTGGATCACCGATATCCATATGGGTTTCAAAAAGTCCGAGGGTGTTTGATTGGTTCATATCAGCCAGGCAGAGTGTTGAATTGAAAGACAGAAAAAATGTCGTGATGATGGCAGTGTTCAGAATTTTTAAATACTTTGGGGTCATTTACTTATTGGGGTTGAGAGTAATGGTTGTTGTGTTTATTATTTTAACCGAGAGATCGGCAAAACTGCAACCCACCCGAGGGTCTTTCATGAGATCATGGAGCTTTTGGTTGTGGAAATATTGTGCGCGCCATTCTTTCTTGAACATTAGCGAAGTATCGGGACGGTGAAGCATGTCCCATAAGTAACCCCCAAACCCAAAAGCAATTCATGAAAAAAGTCCTTTTTATCGGTGGAACTGGTATCATCAGTATGGCGATTACTCGTCAGTTACTAAAAGAGGGTGTAGAGCTCTACTTGTTGAACCGTGGTAATCGCAACGAAGGGCTCGCGGGTGATAACCTTCATTATATTACCGGAGATATTTACGATGAAGCAGCAATGGCGGAAAAACTGGAAGGCATGGAATTTGATGTGGTTGCCCAATTTATTGCCTTCACCCCTGATCATTTGCAGCGGGATTACCGTCTCTTTGAAGGAAAGTGCAAACAGTATATTTTTATCAGCTCAGCTTCTGCTTATCAATCTCCTCCGGCCGATTATCGAATCAGTGAAGCCACTCCATTGCAAAATCCATTTTGGGAATACTCGCGCAACAAAATTGCGTGCGAAGATTATTTGATGAAGCAGTACCGGGAACATGATTTTCCGATTACGATTGTAAGGCCCAGTCATACCTACGATGAGCGTTCGATCCCACTGGGAGTACATGGCGACCATGGGAGCTGGCAAGTGGCTAAGCGTATGCTTGAGGGAAAACCAGTGATCATCCATGGGGACGGAACCTCACTTTGGACGATGACTCACAACAGTGATTTTGCGAAGGGATTCATCGGGTTGATGGGAAACGTGCATGCGATCGGAGAAGCAGTGCAAATCACCTCGGACGAAACGCTGACCTGGAATCAGATCTATGCCTGCATTGCGGATGCATTGGGGGTCGAGCTCAAAGCAGTGCATGTGCCTTCAGCTTTTTTATCGGCCTGCAGTGATTACGACTTTGAAGGAGGATTGCTCGGAGATAAGGCGAATTCCGTGGTGTTTGATAATGCCAAGCTCAAGCGTTTGGTTCCGGGTTTTGTTGCGACAAAGCGTTTTGATCAGGGAGTCAAAAAAACGATAGCGCATGTGCTGGCAACACCCGAACTCCAGCTAGAGGATTCTGAGTTTGACGCCTGGTGTGACCGGGTGATCAAGGCAGTGCAGAATGCAATCTATGCGGTGAAACATGAAGAATAGTGGAATTGCCGCTAACACTCGAATTTTAGAAACTAAAGGACAGGTATTATGACGATGGTAGATGTAAAAGGAAGATGGGCGCTGATTACTGGTGCCAGTCGAGGCATAGGGAAGCTGTTGGCGAAATTCATGGCTGAGCAGGGGTGTAACCTCATTCTGCATAGTAGGGATGTTCAACACTGTGCAGCAATTGAAGCAGAAGTGAAGGCGCTGGGCGTGGAGTGTTTTTGTATTGCGGCAGATCTCGGCAACCCGGAGTCAGTCTCTTCCATGCTGGATGCCATCGAGGGCAAAGGAATGGACATCGATTTGGTGTTTAACAACGCAGCAGTTCAAATTGCGTATCGGAAGGACTTTTGGAAAACCCCCGTGCAGGACTACACCGAGAGTTTCTTGATCAATACCATTTCGGTTGCGTTGATTTGTTATCGTCTCATGCCAAAAATGATCGAACGTGGCTTCGGTCGGATTATTAACACGACCAGTGGCATCCGTGACGAGCCAGAACAAGCAGGCTACTCCGCGAGCAAGGCGGCACTGGACAAAATAACCAAAGACCTCGCCACTAAGGTAGAGGGAACGGATGTGATGATCAATCTCACCGATCCGGGTTGGTGCCGAACAGACCTTGGCGGACCTCAGGCTCCGAATGATCCTTCTAGCGCTTTGCCGGGAGTCGCTGTTGGAGCATTTGTAAACGATCAAAAGAGCGGGCGGTTTTTGGGAGCTGGCGATTTTTATGATATGACGCTCGAGCAGGCTGTGGCGAAAGCTGAGACTGTAGAGCGAGAGGACTAAATATCCATCGTCCCATCAATGCGGTTATAATCTTTCAAACTGAAACAGATCTCATGCCGTTCGACAGGCTCACGGTCATGAACAAGCATGAGATGCTACAGCTGATGAAATGGTGCATTCGATGCTCGCATCGAATTTTTCTTTGGATCGATGGGAGATCGCTGACCAGGAGATCTCATGCGAGCTTGAGATACTTGCTACAGGATGGGAAGGTAGCATCCGATGCTCGCATCGGTTAATGCTCGTCGTGATTTAAACGCTAATCGTTATTAAAGACTTAAGGATAGGCATACCAAGCTACGCCTTCGTAGCGCAGTTTCGACTCCGGTATCGTGGCGATGATCTGGTCTCTCTCCGCTTTGCTGATAGTGAAGAAGTGAGAAGCCGTGGCGGTTGAGAAAAATCGATAGACGGGTTTGGCACCGTAAACAGCACTGTCCAAGGCATAAAACGCGATCCCTTCGAGGCTAAATATATGCCCAAGGTTCTGTTGAATTGCGGCCAGTTCTGATGGCAGTGCAGTGTAGAAGTGACTTTTGGAGATCCGGTTAAACATTCGATACACGGGCACGGCATTTGGTATGAGCGTGTGCAGCACTCTTTGAGAGACCCCCTCATAGACCCAGAAATTGGCTGGCTGCGTGCTGATGATAGAGTTCTTCTCTGCTTCATTGGCCGTGAAGAAGTGACTGTCGTTACCCGCTCGATAAAAGCGATGCAGTGCGGTTAAATAATTCCTGGGATCATTTAGATCCCGTTGACCCGGGGCGGTGCGATTAATATCAATCTCGAGTTGGTAGGTTCCAAGGTTGTAACCCCATCCTCCAACTCCGATGACGATAAAACCGCCGTTACTCAGTGTTAAAGGACTGTCCATGATGTCATCATAAAATCCCAGTTCCTCATTTTGTGAGGTTCCCAGAATCCAGAAGACATCGGTGGTATAGGTTTTGCCATTGGCGGAATCCCAATAATCGTGAACTCTGGCATCGATCTGATAGTCGTGACCACTAGGGAAATCCAACCAATAGAGGTCTATGTCTTCATCCGTATGGATGGAAGCATTACGCGTTGTGACAGTTGCTCTGTTGCCGGAATAGCTCGGAACCAATAACGTCGCCGTTTCTGCGAGATCGTTGGGTTCATATACATCCGAGCCTTCTTGCACAAAAACACTGATAGGGTTGCTGTAGTCACCGCTGCCGGTTAACTCCCAATCACCTCCACTTGTCGGTTGATGGGTGACTGCTACGAGATACTCCCCAGGAGCTAGATTGACCCCACCTGTGATCGTCGTTGAACGATTTGAACTGTAGTGATAGTTCGGGTCCAACGCGTTGACGTCATAGTGGTAGATGGTTCCGATATCAGAACGGTAAGATCCATCGAGGTCGTAAAAATCGACTTCAACAGCGCCACTAAAGCTGTTTCCTCCAGTATTCGTGATGTTGAAAGAAAGATCAAACGTGGTGTTTTGGAAAATGATGTCATCCTCGCCTATTTCCAATGGAGCATAGAGTGCTAGAGCACCTTGGGTTCCTCCTGTAATTGAAAAGGATTCCCAATTGCTATAGTCGTCGTCTGAAACCTTTATCCATGCGTTGCTGCCAGAGGGCCGATAGATGATGGAGATATAATAGGTTCCGGGCTGTAGGTTTCCGGTGCTTGCACTCGTAAACGTGAGTGGACTACTATAGTGATAACCCGCCTCAAGAGAGGGCTCTTCCACTGAATTGATTGTGAACACCAGTTGGTTGCTGGATGAAAAGACCCCGGCTGCAATGGTTCCTGTGAAGGTGGATGCGGAGTCATTGATGACATCACATTCAACGGTGATGGCTTGCCCACTGTCTGCGGGGTTGGGGCTAATCGAGACTGATCGGTAGAGCTTCAGCACCTCAGACTGTGCGCTTGCTTCCTGTGGTGCGATACCGATTACCGCCATTTGATAATCTGTGAAATCAAAATCTGCGGAGGGCGTCAGTGAACCCAACGCAAAGTGCCCGTCGGCATAACCATCCCAACCCCAATTCATGTGAAAACGGTTCTCATTGTTAAATCCATCACAGACCCAAGCGTGGCCTCCTTCTCCTCCTGGGTCGAATCCCACGTAGAATACAGGTCGACCGGAGTTAAGTTCATTTTTGAGACTTGCGAGCCAGATGGAATCGGTGGTTTCTGCTCGTTTTACCAGCGAAACCGTCGTTGCATAGTTGAAGTAATTGCGGAGTGAGTTCACGACTCTTGTAATGTCACTGATCCCGCTTCCATCGACCCCATAGTCCATCTGAACGCTTACCCCACTATGGTACATGAGAGTTGCGACTGCCTCAACTTGGGAACTCGGACTCGACGATGTAAGTCGTTGCGGCATTTGTGCCCATTGGTATTGGGTTGAAGCGTAGTCGGCAGTTTGCACACCATAAGTGGCGTGCTGATAACGGGACGAGCCTCTGCCGTTCTGGGGATATTGCCAGAATGCCATGATTTGAGCCATCGCAGTTGCGACGCAGCCCGTCAAGGTCGTCTCTTGTGCCGTCTGATCAACTGGACAATAATGGTTGTAATAGGGACTCTGATCCCAATTGGTCCCTAGTAGTGCATTGATGGCGTGCGTCTCCAATTTTGAAGACGCAACTCCGGTCTTTGAGAGCAGTTCCCATTGAGCTGCAATCGAAGGATCCTGTGAAATATCCTGGGCAATTGCGGCAGAGATTTGCCGCTCATAATACTGCATCCATGCCACAAAACTTGGTGGAAGGTTGTCGGGGTCGATTTCGCCTTCCAGCGAGCTCGCCAATATCGGCAATACCCGGTCGTCACCCGAAATGATGACAAACCCTCCGGTTTTGTCAGTGACGATGTGGAAAGGCGGTTGCGAAGATTCAGAGTTGGAAAAAGGCGGAAGTTCGGTTCGCTGGAAGTTGTCGCGATCCCGAGGTATTTGACCTGACATTTGGTTTGAGTGAAGCTGGAGTCCTTTCCCTTCAGATTGTGACTGCAAATACTTGTGCGCAAGATTCAGTGCGCTTTCCGGACTGACAGGTTTTGTCCAAAGGAGGATTGGAAGGATAAAAGAAATAACAATACCAATACTCCAGTTTTTCATAATAAGGAAGGGGTTATCCGATGGGTTCGGATTTTAAAAAAGTCGTCCCTACAATAAACCGATTTCCTCAAAGTTGCAATTTCCTGAGGCAGAGATGAAACAGTTTTTTTCTGATTGCTTTTGATTTAAACTCGGATTTTCACCTTGGCGGAGAATTGAGGATGAGTTTCCGTTTTTCCCTCAATGTAAAACTGAAGATTATCATACGACTTGATCGAGATTTTCACCTCGTTCCCCAGTTGAATTTCTTTATGGAAATTGATGCAAATTCGGTCGATGGAAGGAAATTGCCCTAAATGTTGCGCTAGGGAATCCGTGATCCAATCAAAATATCGGGAGTTGTTTACATGTCCATTGGGGTCTAAATCACTGTGGTAGGCGTTACGTGAGTTTATGAAGGAGCATTTGCTTTCTTTCGAGATTCGCTCCGGCGCAGAGTCTCCGACAGCGACTTCCGGGCGCAGAGGAAATTCGCTCAATGCTTGATGAGGACGAGCCGGTCGACGATTCAGAGTGTCAATGAGTAACCAGGCACTACTGGCTTTTAGAAATGGGGTGGATGCTCCTTTTTCCGAAATTGAAAAATCTCGATAGGCCAGGAGACGATCTAACTTTCTTGCCCATGTTCTTAGTTCGATATGGGTGCCCCAAATGGGGAGTTCTTCTGCTACCTGTATCTCCATCCCCGAGAGCATAAATGTGCGATGAAGTGGAACCAATTGTTCATAGCCAATTCCAAGCCGTGATGCATGGTTGGAGGCAGCATCTTGCATGTGACCGAGTAGGGCAGATAACCGGATTCGTTTGTTCTCACCTGCACTTGCACTTGAAATTAGCAGGGTTTCGTGGTGTTGGTTCTCCATCATTTTAAAGACCCTTAATTTCTTTCTTTGTTGAAAGGTAATTTGTGATGGCGTTGTTCAACAAAACGCTAGGTTTTTCCGTAAATGGATTTTCTGGAACATTATGATCATCCATTGTCCTTCGAACTTCTTCGAAAAACTGCCGTATCTCCTCATCCGAAAGATCCTTTTTGTATCTTCGGTTGTTTTCGCCTTCCTTTTCATTGGGCATCGAAACAATGGCCCATAGTCTGTCCATCGTCTCTCCGTCGATCACTTTGTTGATTTCAGCCCATTGCAAGCGCAGTAATTGCTTATGAGCATTTTGCTTTTCCGTATCATTCAACCCGGATGGATGAATGATGGACGATTCAATAATGATCGACAGCCCAAAGGGTGCAAAATCACTTTTGCTGACGAAGTTTACGATTTTCGGAAGATCTGACCAAGTGATATGTCCATCTCTGAAGTCGTCCGTAATTTGATGAACCTGTACCATTAGATTTGTTTTTTCAGATTCCTGAAAAAACGAATTCTGAATCCCAGCTTCGGTGTATTTGTCCATGAGAGAAGCAAACCATTGGGGACTCGTGATCCATGCCCAAAATCCCAATCCGAATAGGATGAGCAGGATGGCGGCCACTACCCCCATGAACCCTCCTCCACCCGAAGAGTGGGAATCTGCGGAGCCGTGGGTTGGCGTAGCGGTTTTTTCGGATTTCATGTGATTGTAAATCGATGAACGTAGCAGGTTCTAATAAGGAAAGGACGGATGAAGCTGCAGGATTGTTTTGTTTTATCTTTTTTCTATGGTTTTTCAAGGAACTGTTCCTATCCCATCGCCATTGGCGATGGTGAGACACCATTGTAGCGCAGTGGGAAGCGACTGTGTTATTGCACGTCAGCGTTATCTAACCGCTCGAAATGTCGGGATATCCCAGGATTGGCAGGGCCAATTTGGCCAAGCGAATGGCATCATTTGATTTTTCCGAACAACTCTTTTTCCGATTCTGCCTTCACGATATGCCACGCCGTTTCTCTTCCGTAACTTTTCAAAAACCAGAGATGCGTTTCAAATTGATCACTCGGGAAGATAACGAAAACTGAGAGAGTCCAGTTGGATTTCTTGGCAGCTCGTTCGATCTGATCGATTTTTTGAATATCCAGTTTTACGAATTTCAGTTTCTCTGCTTTGGAAAAATCAATGATTTGATAATCGATTTGGTCGAATCTCTTATCAGCATAAACATCGAGGCTGCTTTTTAACATATCCCATCCTGAAACTGATTCAAAAAAAATTCTCCTTACCATCTTCGGAGACCATTTAATTTCATAGGGCATATTTGATCGTCATTGCGGTGGTGAGTATGAATTCACTTTAAAGGAGCGATGACGCAATGTTCGGATGCTCTAGTATTCCCTTAATGATGTTTCGAAATATTCACAGTTTTATGAAAGTTGTATGCTAATAGTTCGTGAAAACCCCTTGCATTTCATGCTGCTTTAACAACACCCTTTCTAAGGAAGATTTGAAAAGTCGCCGAAGTTTAGAATAGGAACTCCACTCTCGGCGTCACAGATATACGAAATTGAACCGATGTTATGCAAAAGCTGAAAATGTGCGCCCGAATTGTTTTATCTATTGTGGCTTTTTCCTTTTTTCCAGGACTTGGGATTTCGGTGGCATCCGCTCAAGCCAATGGTGAAGTTTCCTCAACAGGTTGGGGCTCGAATGCTACTGGATACAGTCAATCCTCACAGGCGAGTGGCGAGGTGCTACCCGTGGAATTTGTAATTAAGCTCAAAGGGAAGCCAGTTGAAGGAGAGGACCGAATCACTTTGGAAGGGGAATCGAAGGTCGTTAACAGTCGCCTCAAAATGTATTTTAAGAAAAAACAACGGGAAAGCCAACAGGGTGGCTCCTCCTATGGTTATGGAAACACAAACCCATCGGTATCCAACAGTCATGGGATGACTGGAGCAACAGATGGAAGTGGCTCCATGAATGGAGGATTTGATTGGGGCGGGGATACTGCGGCAGGTATCGTGAGTGCTCATTTCAAACTCCTGCGTCTTGAACCCTATGCCAGCACCGGGAAGGTGACTGCCGAACTCTATATGGGTGAAAATGAAGATATACCCTTACTGGAAGCACTCGAACTCCGATTGAATCCGTTTAAGAAAACCCCCATGGAGTTGGTGATGAGTTCCTTTACCGAAGTCGATCTCCGGAAGGTGAAAGTAACCGTTCATCTGGATGGTCCGGTAAAACCCGAATGGAAGAATAAAGAGTTTATTGCTGAGTTTCGTTGTTACCTGCAAGTCGGGGATTCATACGGTAGCTATGGTGACGGGTTGGGGGAGGATGCTGAAATCCAGTGGGTGGAAGAATAAAGAATTTCTGAGTTCATGAACTCAGTTGTTAATTAGAACTCCATTGGAAATCAGTCTCTGTCGGTTGTCTCCATACACGCTGCCAGGAAAGAATAGGAACGAATGGTCTCTGTTTCGGGCAGGAACATCCAGTTCTTATACCGATTATTCTTTAAACCAGTCCGTGCAATATCCGAAGCATCGGATGCTACGGGTATGAGAAACAAGCACCACGACAAGCTACCGCCCATGACTTCCGCTGTAGCATCGTATGCTTGCATGCGATTTCCTGGACATCACGAGAACCTCCAATCCAACGGAAAATCCGATGCGAGCATCGGATGCTACGCCTCACCACCTGTATCTCATGCTCGCATGAGATCTGTTTCAGTTTGATGTCTTTATAACTCGAACTAGTATCATTCATTCAAGAGACTTCGGCATCTAGTTGTACCCATAAACGGCGCAAAATTTTCTTATCCCAGCGCCAACAGTGTCCAAATAGCATAGCCTGGATTCAACTAGGTGTTATGCAGCCAAGATGAGCTCAACAATTGTCACGAATCAAGCCATGACCTTCTTATCGTTAGTTTGAAACCCTCATGGGGTATTATTTGAAACGAATTCTGAATCAAAAATTTCAAAAAATTGAATAAGAATTGGGCTCAACGGTCTATTGGGAAAGCAGGTTCGAAAATAAAATATGAATAGTTCGCCATTCCATCTCGCCCCTGTGTTGACCTAACTCTTTTCTTTCAATAACTAGCACTTATGCCGTTTCTCAAATTGCGTCGATACCATTTGATCTCTCTTGTCTGTTGCATTGGGTTATCAACCTTTTCAAGCGCAGCAGAACTATGGGAAACGCTGCCTCGTGGTGATAAAGCGGTTCATGATTTTGCGAACATCATTGATGATCGTTCCGAACGGGAGCTTGAGTCCTTTCTCAGAGATGCATTTCGAAGTCTCGATACTCCGATCGTTGTGGTGACTCTATCGTCCATGGAAGGTGGACAGATTGATGATTTCGCTAACCATTTGTATGAAAAATGGGGTGTTGGAACCAAACCTGATAACAAAGGGGTGCTTTTTCTGGTGAGCATGGAGGAGCGTAAAATGCGCATCGAAACGGGATATGGGACGGAACCGATCATAACGGATGTTTTTTCAGCCTCGTTGATTCAACAAGTGGCGCGTCCAGCATTTAAAGGCCAGCAATATAGCGCCGGAATCGTTCAGGTGAGCCGAATGATTGTTGGTGAGATTTCCACCGCCGAAGGCATTCCGGTTCGGGGAAGTGCGCAGCATACCGTTCGTCGTCAAAAGGGCGGTGGAGGAGGCGGAGGTCTCATTCAATTGATTTTCTTTGGTATCGTGATTCTCTCCTCCTTAGCTGGGGGCAATTCGAGGCGTGGGCGAATGCGCAGAGGATTACTCGCTTCCATTCTCCTTAGTAGCGGTGGGTTCCGCGGTGGTTCCGGCGGTGGATTTGGCAGTTCCAACAGCGGTGGCTTTGGAGGCTTTGGTGGCGGATTCTCGGGCGGTGGCGGCTCGAGTGGAGGGTGGTAATACCCCTATTAATGATAATTTAGAAGAAACGTTTATGAAAAAGAAACTAGATCAATTTGTAGAATCACTGCAGAGCGCATTGGGCAATGAGTTGCAGTCTGTTGTTTTATACGGCCCTGCATGTGGTGCATTGGATCGTGCTCACCCAGAGGAGGTTCAAGTCTTGGTGTTGTGTCGCACTCTCTCAGTCAAAGAACTGCAGCTGCTGGTGAAACCGTTGAATCGATGGATGAAAAACCGTCATCCAATCCCAAAACTCTTTACTCTGGAGCGGCTCAAAAAATCGACCGATGTGTTCCCGATTGAATGTCTGGAAATTAAGACACGGCATGAGGTGCTTTTTGGTGAGGATGTGATCGATGAAATCGAGGTTGATAAATCGAACTTGAGATTGCAGTTGGAGACGGAGTTTAAGGGCAAACTATTGCAACTCCGGGAGAGTTTTATCATCCTGCAAGGGCGACCCAAAGAATTGACCAAAATGATGGTCGTCTCGCTCGGGGCTTTCGAATCTTTGTTTCGTTCACTCGTGAGTCTGATCGGAGAAGATTCTTCCCAACCTTTGCATGGACTGCTAACGGTGGTCGAAGAAAAATTTGCCATCGATGGCAGCGTTTTCAGTTCACTGGAAACATTGCGCACCTCAACTAGTTCTGTCACAGGATCGGATGTTGTGGATCTATTTTCTCAGTATTTGAAAGTCTTGGAGTTGATCTCCGACAAAGTTGATTCCTTGTAGACCTCACCATCATTATCAAACCATCAATTTATGAAAAACCTAGATATACGTAACAGAAAGAAGGGTTCCGCCCTTATGGCCGTAGGCGCTGTATTGGGAGTTGTAGTGCTTATTGCAGTGATTGCTGCGGCGACCATCATTCCGAAATACAACAAAGTTCAGGTTTTGGACGAAGCGGTCAACACCTCCTGGGCTCAGGTAGAGACCGTTTTGCAGCGACGATATGACCTTATCCCAAATCTGGTGAACACCGTTAAGGGATTTGCCAAGCAGGAGAAAGAGATCTTAACGGAAGTCACTCGGCTACGGTCTCAATGGGGAGAAGCTAGAAACACTCAGGAAAAAGCAGCGGCTGCTTCACGCATGGAAGGCGCATTGGGCCGACTCATGTTGGTTTCGGAGAATTATCCGCAACTGAAGAGTAACGAGAATTTCCTTTCCTTGCAGTCTCAATTGGAAGGATCAGAAAACCGGATTTCTGTTGAGCGACGCCGATACAATGAAACACTGCGAGGTTATAATACCTACGTTCGGCAATTCCCGCAGAATATGATGGGATTTCCCGTAAGAGATGAATACTTCGAAGCTGCTCAGGGAGCAGAAGCTGCTCCTACTGTCAGTTTTGATTGATCGATTTTTGATCGTAGATCTCTAAGGATTTATTTGAACAAAAACCACGATTTTGATCGTGGTTTTTTTTGCTAAACGACCGTAATCCCACATCGGGAAAAGGGAAAGAGATGCGGTGGTGTTCTTCCAATTAGCTTATTGTTAACTGAATAACAAAACCCTTTTTGTAGCGGCTCCTGCTTGCAGGATGCCCTCGTAAATCGCTAATATCGTTGAGAAACACGATGCAAGCATCGGTTGCTACACCTAAATATATTCAGTTTTTAATATGCTGTTTGGTTTTCTTCCATCAGAATGGTTGATCTCTTCTATCAGACATTGTGATTAAGAATGGGATGAAGGTGATTGAGTCATTTATGGAGGCCTTCTATTTTCGAGTTCGAATCGAATATGAAAAAAGTGAATTTAGCAGAAGCAGCGACCCAAATTGAAGGTTATTGGAATCCGTTGATCGTTGGAGAACTTAACAATCAGATGATAAAGTTGGCCCGGTTAAAAGGTGAATTCGACTGGCATCATCATGAGAATGAGGATGAGTGTTTTCTTGTGTTGGAAGGGGAGTTCGAAATGCATATGCGTGGAGAAATCTTACCAATAAAAAAGGGTGAATTCTTCATCGTTCCTCGCACGGTGGAACACCGTCCTGTCGCAAAAAACGAAGCCTTAGTCATGTTGTTCGAGCCGAACTCGACTGTTAATACCGGAAACGTTGAGACTGAAAAAACAAGACTCGATATTAAGCGCTATCAACCTGGATCGTATTGAGACCTACAGTGTTCAACTGGAACACTGCGCGGGCAGGAGTCTCTGTTTCTAAGGAACGACGATTCGACCGTAACCGCCGCCTCCGGGGGTGAGAATGCGGATTCGATCACCGACGGAGAGTGAAAGGGTCGTATTGCCTTCCAACGGCAATGGAGCTTCATTTTTGCGAATCAGAAACTGCTCGCCACAAGCTCCGGCTTGGCCTCCCTTTAAGCCGTAGGGTTGTTCTTTGCGGTGCTGCGTGAGCAGGGAAAGCGTGACAGGTTCGAGAAACTCCAGATCGCGAATGACACCTTCTCCTCCACGATATTTTCCTTCCCCTCCAGAGTCGCAGCGTAGGCTAAATTCCCGAAGCTTCACGGGAAAGCGCTGTTCCAGGATTTCGGGATCGGTAATACCAGTATTGGTCATGTGCACATGAACTCCGCTCTCTCCGTCATAACCATCTCCGGCTCCACTGCCACCCGATATGGTTTCGTAAAAACTGGTGTCTTCGTTTCCGAAAATAAGGTTATTCATGGTGCCCTGACTACAGGCGCAGAGTTCAAACGCCAGAAATAGGGTGTCTACGAGCCGCTGACTGGTTTCCACGTTGCCTGCTACCACCGGTGGACACTTAGAAGGATCGTCGGGGAACGGAGGGTTTAACAGGCCTTCCGGCAAGTGGATCGTGATGGGTTTCATCAGTCCTTCATTCAACGGAATGGGTTCATTGACCCACACTCTCAGAAAGTAGATGACAGCGCTTGCAACAATACCAGGTGTCGCATTGTAGCTTGCCCGATGAACCGGGGCACTTCCTTCAAAATCGAGGTGCAGTGTTTCTCCGCTGACGGTTGCTTTCACGACCAGCGCACTTCCATCATCGAGATGTTGCTCGGCATTGTAGACACCATCTGGCATGGTGCGAAGACGATTTGCTACGCATTGAGTGGCTCGATACTGGAGCGCATTCATGTAGTGAAGTAATCGCAGCGAACCCCATTGTTTTTGAAAGGTTTGGAACTCCGATTTCCCTTTGAGCAGGGATGCGATCTGCGCATTGAGGTCGGCGAGGTTTTGATCCACCTGACGACTTGGAAAACGGGAATGGGTGAGTAATGCCCGGACAGGTTCAAGGTCGAGCGCGCCGTCTCTCATGATCAGTGTGGGTGGGATGACGACTCCTTCCTCTTCAAGGTTTTTTGCGTGAGGCGGCATGGAGCCTGGTGCAATTCCTCCCATTTCGGCATGGTGGGCCCGATTTGTCAAAAACCCGATCAGGTTCTTCTCTTCATCCCACAATGAGGTAACGGTGGTCACGTCGGGCAGGTGAGATCCTCCAAACCCCGGATGATTCGTCACGATCATGTCTCCCGGTTTCCATGTGTGCTGTTTGGAAATAGCACGCACGCATGCACCCAAGGCTCCAAGATGAACGGGAATATGAGGCGCATTAACAACTAAGCCGCCTTGGGAATCGAGTAATGCGCAGGAAAAGTCGAGTCGTTCCTTTACATTAGGGGAGAGGGCGGTGCGTTGTAACCGATACCCCATATTTTCCACCAGGCTTTGGAATCGATTTGTGAACAGCTCAAGTTCCACCGCTTCAGAAGTATGGGCTTCAACGGTGATCTTTTCTTGATGGGTGATTCGGACGGTGCCGGCGCTTCCTTTGTCCGCTGACCATCCGGGTTCCACATAAAAAGTGCTAAAGGCATCCTGTATGATCGCAGGTCCCCTGACTTCAGTTCCGGCACTTAGCTGTTCCCTGCTGAAAACGGGAACTTTCCTCCATTTTCCTTGAACAAAACTTGGGATCAATCGAGTGGAAACTAAGTTCTGTTGTGGCTGCTCAAAGCATTCCCGAGGTCCCTTTTCTCCCGGCACATTCACCACCACTCGAACGGTCACTACTTCGACTTTGTCCGCGTGCCCGCGGTAGCCGTAGATTTCCTCAAATTGCTGGAGAAACTGCTCAAGCAAGTCTTCTCCATCGATGAAATCCACTTCGATGGAACTGTCCTGCGCCTGGAGTCGCATCCCGAGAATAACGCGGTGGGTTTGTGCGAAGTTTCGGGCATCAACTGGCATCGATTCCGTTGCTTGCGCCTCCATCGATTGCAGAATTTTCGGTGCCCTTTTTAAAAATTCCTGATAGGGTAGGAAGCATTGAAGATCTGCGATTCCTTCCTCTACTGCTTGCTCCAGGCCATAGGCGCTCAGTAAGCCAGCATTTTCAGGAAAGAGCACGGTTTCGATCCCCAGTTTCTCGGCAATCGCACAGGCATGTTGTCCGCCAGCTCCACCAAATGCAATCAGTGCATATTCCGACGGCGCATATCCCTGAGCCGTGCTCACTTTGTGGATTGCCTCTGCCATGTTTTCGTTCGCGATGGCGAGCAGTCCCGACAGGAGTGTTTCTTCGGAATCGGTTGGTTTCCCCGCATCGGTTAGTTGTTTTCGCAATCGTTCCAACTCTCCTCGACTGCTGCCAGGATCAATTGGGATTCCAAATCGGTCTGCATCCACTCGTCCCAAGAGCAGATTGACATCTGTTACGGTCAGAGGACCTCCCGTTCCGTAACAAGCGGGTCCAGGCTGCGCGCCGGCACTTTCGGGTCCGACTCTGAGGCGATTGCCGTCGAAAATACACATTGACCCACCTCCTGCTGCCACGGTTTCGATCCGAAGAGAAGGAGCGACGACTCGAATGTCTCCCACTTTTGAAAGATGCTGGTAGTCCAATGCGTGGGCGTAGCGCGATACGTCTGTGCTCGTGCCTCCCATATCAAATCCGATGATTTTTGGGAATCCAGCCTGCTCTCCGATATGGGACGCCCCAACGACTCCTCCTGCCGGTCCGCTGACCAGGCTGTCTTTGGGTTGGAATGCAGTTCTTGGAATCAATCCCCCGGCGCTGGTCATCACACTCAGCCCCTCCTTCCCAAAGGCTTGAGCAACGTTGTCTAAATAACCGTTGAGGATAGGGGAAAGGGAAGTGTTTGCCAAAGTGGTCTCTGCGCGGTCGAGTATCTTGATAAAAGGAACACACTCACCCGATAACGTAAGGTGGTGAAATCCCAAACGTCTCATGATTTTGGATATCGTACGTTCGCGAACAGTGTCCTTCCACGAATGCATTAGCACGATCGCTCCACAATCGATTCCTTCTGCCAAACAGTCCATGCACGCTTCTTCGAACGCTTCCGGGTTGAGCAGTTTATCATTTTGGAATTCGACCTCAATCACCCGTTCATGCAGGGGGGAGGGTCGCTGGATATTGAGGGCAAAAAGATCGGGACGTTGCTGATTATGGATGTGAAGTAAGTCTTTGAGTCCACGATCAATGATCATGACCGTTCTACCGCCCTTGCGCTCTAGCAAGGCATTGGTCCCTTTGGTTGTGGCAAGGCGCAATCTTGATGGTGGTAAGGGTTGATCCCCTCGGGTTCCAGTTGCCCATCTTGCTGCGAGTTCAGGCGCCTCTCCAGAGAATTGCAGAAGCAAGAGATCCCCTTCCCTGCCAGAAGAGGATATCTCTCCTTGCAACGTGAGTTCGGTCGTAGCCGGATCCCAATGCAATACGCGTTGAACAAAGTCCCCATCAGACCAGGTACAAGTGAAACCAATGAAAAATCCCTCCGGGAATGGGTGATCGAACTTCACACGAACTCGATGTCGACCCGCGTGGCCTAGAAATCGGGCTCGGATCGAACTATTGCTCAGTACTTTGACCCGTTGCCGAACTCCCTCTGGACTGCGACTCAAGCAATCGGTAAATGTGCCTCCGGTATCGATCCAGAAATCCCATTTTTTTTCGCTGTGGCCCTTTGATTCAGTCATCCCCATTGATTGATTGGTGGTGTTTGATTGAATCTTTGTGGATTCTCCGGGGTTTGTAAAGTCGAGTGCCAAATCAGCGCTGTTTCCTTGCAATGCTATATGACAACACTATTGGTCTTCGGCCATTGAGGAATCGATGGTTTTGTTCATTTCATACCTTTGGTGTAGCGAGTTTCCGAGAGCTATGGTTAATGCTCGCGTTAACTTGATTTCTGGGTGGATTGTGACTAAGATAGGTTACCCGTTTTTCCCCTCTCATTCGATTATAAGGGAATCGGATTTTCTATTCACCCCAGATTAAAAATTATGGACCTAAATAGTATTATCATCCTTATCATCGTTGGTGCCATCGCAGGTTGGTTAGCCGGTCTCATCCTGAGTGGACGAGGGTTCGGCCTGATTGGTAACATCGTCGTCGGTATCATCGGTAGTTTTATCGGTACATTCCTATTCGATTTATTCGATATTTCTATCGGGAAAGACATCGTCAACTCCATCGTGACCGCTTTAGTAGGTTCCATCGTTTTGTTACTCCTGATTGGATTTATCAAAAAGAAGAAAAAATAGATTTATCCATTTTCTAATTGTGAGAAGCACCTCAGTTGAGGTGCTTTTTTTGTTCCGAACGCAAGATGCAAAGAACTTCAATTGGTATATAATATCCATTCGCGTTTAATTCATTGCGCGCTGCATAATCCGATGCCCTTTGATAGGCTCAGGATCTTTCAGACAAGCATCGGATACACCTCATCTACCGTAGTATCTCATGCTCGCATGAGATCTGTTTCAGTTTGAAGTCTTTTATAAACACTAATAGGTATAATCCTAATCATTTTTGATGGAAGCAGCAACTCCCTCATACCGCCAGGCGAGGATGCGAGTCGTTTTGTTTCCGTGTTTCATGGGAATAATGCGTATTTCGCTTACGTTGGCTTTGGTTAGCTCTGACTCGAGTAAATTGAGAGAACTGGCTTTTGAAAGCAGGGTGGTAAACCAGCTGATTTGCTTGCGAAACCCTGAGCTTTCGCGGATGAGTTTTTTTACAAATTCGACTTCGCCACCGGGGTAGATTAACTCGGGAGATCGACCTTGCATGGATCGGATCAGTGGATCTGAAGGCAGGGATCGTTTTTGGTGAGTTTGGTGTCTTTTCTGATGGGCTAGATTGGAGGCTGTTTCGGAGTCGTAAAATGGGGGGTTGCAGATTGTTACAGAGATACGATCCTGTGGCTCTATCACACCACTGAGGATTTGTGTTCCCTCAGTCTGAAGTCGGAGCTCGATATTTGATTCGATGGTTGGATTGGCGCTTAGAATCGATTTTACGTTTTTGAGAGCACCCGGGTTTACATCTACTGCAATTCCACTCCAATCAAAATGCGAGGCTGCCAATAACGCATATATCCCGTTTGCTCCTGTTCCGATGTCAAGCATGACCACTTTTTGAGAGTTGAGTGGTGTAATGAGGTCTTTGAGGTGATGAAGATAGTCGATTCGACCTGGAACGGCGGGGCACAGGTATCCAGGCGGTATACGCCAGTCAATTATGCCGTAAAAGTGTTGAAGAATAGATTGATTGAGACAACGAACTGCCTCGGTGTTGGAGAAATCGAGGGTGACTCCAATGCCCTTTGATTTTGGGACTAAGAATTTCCTTAGTGTTGGGTTGGTCTCTGCTAATTGTTCAAACGGATAATTTCCCCGATGTTGGTTTTTAGGATGAAATCCAGATGGGTGAAGCTTCACTTTAATCGAGAATACTCACCAATTCGACTTCAAAGATTATGGTCGAATCAGAGGGGATTTTGGGAGAACCTTTTGAACCGTAGGCAAGGTCCGATGGAATGTAGACCTCCCAAATGGACCCCACGGGCATAAGCATCAACGCTTCATTCCATCCAGTGATGAGTTTTCCAATTTCAAAAATGGCGGGAGGGCGAATAATGTCAGTTCCGTCGAATTCTTTCCCGTTGAGCAAATAGCCATGGTAATAAACCTCGACAGCATCGGTCATCCTGGGTCGATCTCCGTCACCCTCGACCAGAATTTTGTATTGCAGGCCGCTTTCTGTGGTAATGACGCCCTCTTTCTTTCCATTTTCTTCCAGAAACTTTTTCCCTGCAGCCAAGTTGGAATAGTCAGCGCACAAGGTAAATTGTATAGCGAATAGCAGAACTGGAAAAAGCAGATTTTTTGGAAAAGTCATACCTTCGACTCTGCAGACAATGAGGACGCAATGCAATATTGGAGAATAGAATTCAAAAAACTGCAATGGTCCCCGAATTCCTTATTCTTTGTTCACTGCGATAAAAGCTGTACCCGTTTTGCCTTCAATTTTTACAACAGTAGTATTTCCTTTGACGAGATATTGTTCACCAGAGCTTAGATCCTTGATTTCATCTGCGCTTTCGACTGGGACTTTCACTTCCTGCTCTTCCCAAGCGTTATTGAACACCACATAAATCTGTTCGTTATCGAGGCTTCTTTTGAAGGCAAACAGGTCTCTTTCATCATCGGCGACCAGGGTATGATAGTCACCGGTCCTCAGTGCTGGATGAGTGTTTCGGATGGAAATCCACTTTTGATAATGGCTATGGAGGTCGTAGTTTACTTCAACGGAATCAGGCGAGCGTGTAGAGCCATCTGGTAGATAGGTTTCGTTATCGTATCTGATGTCATCCCACACCATTGGTTTACGACAATCGGGATCGTTGGCGCCCCACATCCCCACTTCATCTCCGTAGTAGACCATCGGGGCACCCACATAAGTCATCTGCATGACGACAAAGAGTTTCTGTAGCTGAAGGTCTTCAGAACTAGGCTTGTTGACTTTGTAGTTTGGATTTTCAATGGCTTTCGAAGTATTGAAATAATCTCCCCATTGTTTGAATGCCCCTATGCCGCGGTTGACGATGTGAGAGCCAATGCGGTTCGAATCGTGACTTCCAAAGAGATTTTGCACGACATATGGAACGCCTTTGGGGTAGAGCTCGCGAAGCATTTTTAGATTGTGATCAAACTCCGATGCCTTGATACGCAGGGGTTCTGGATCAAAGAAAAAACCAGCGCAATTAAACGAAAAGTTGTAGTTCATCTCACCATCGAACTCATCTCCCTGTAAATAGGGGACTACCTTGTCAGGCTCATCGACTATTTCCGCGGTCATATAGGCTTCTGGGTTGATGGATCTCACATGGGTTCGCCACTGCTTCCAAAACGCGTGAGAGACGCAAAAAGCTACATCCAGGCGCCAGCCGTCGATCCCAAATTGGGTCCCCATGCCCTTGGGATTCATCCAGCGCTCGGTGGCCGCAAAGATGTAGTTTTTGGGTCCTTCGACGATGCCTTGTTCATCCTCTCTCAGTTCGGGTAATGATTTGATCCCGAACCAACCTTCATAGTCGAACTTTGTGCCA
The DNA here is from genome assembly GCA_963676215.2 of Opitutales bacterium. Lineage (GTDB taxonomy): Bacteria > Verrucomicrobiota > Verrucomicrobiia > Opitutales > JAFGAQ01 > JAKSBQ01. The sequence continues at coordinate 489,099 of CAXXVT010000002.1, forward strand.
GCGGCTTCATCCCGCCATGATGTGACGGTAAACCAATCCTTGTAAGGAGATGATTTTTGATTTTTAAGCAGATCCTGAAATGCAAAACTACGGGTGCCCATGTGGTTAAATACGCCGTCAAAAATGATGCGGATGCCACGATTGTGAGCCTCTCGGATGAGCGTGAGTACCAATTCATCTGCTTTCGTCCAAACCCAGGTCGAAGGATCAATTGGGTTTTCAGTGGCCATCATTTTTCGGTCTCCATCGGGATCTGGACCGAAGTGTGGATCAATGTGATGGTAAGAGTTCCCATCGTACTTGTGCAAGGAAGGGGAGTCGAAAATTGGATTCAGATAGATCGCGTTAATTCCAAGCTCGCTGAGGTAATCGAGTTTGTCGATGATGCCTTGGATATCCCCTCCATAGCGTCGTCGCAATAGATGTTTCCAAAGTTCGGGTTCGCCGTTTTTCTTTTCCCATTCCTGGAGCTCATACCAGTCACTTCCCCATGGATGAGGCTGCCACGATTTAGGTGGATCTACTGGATCGGCCCCTACGAGAGATTCGATTGTTGGATCGTTGGACCCATCTCCATTTCGGAAGCGATCGGGAAAAATCTGGTACCAAATAGCAGATTTCGCCCACTGTGGGACGAATTCGTTGTTACTATTGGAAGGGGGCGTTGTCGAAGCCAGGATTGAAGTGCTCAAAATTAAAACAATGAAAAGGGATAGAAGTTTAATTCGCGACATGATCAATCTATTTTATGTGCTATTAATCTAGTGCGGTTGGAGAACCAGATCCAAGGTCATGTGAGTGACAATTCCCTTATCTTTTGGAGGAAACTTAGATAGGGTAAGTTATTGTGACAATTCGCATCATTTAGGGAGATACATACTCCTTTCCAATGAAGCTAATCTGCCTTCAGCCAACTAAAATTCCTAGTAGGTCATACCGGTGTATTTTTCAGATTCGCAAATCAGCCATTGATATTTCTTCTTAATTCGAGGAACTTCTTGCTGAGATTCCAAAGATCGTAGTTTTTCAACCAGAGCAAATATTAAAGAATTTTTGTTTTTATACTCCAATGTGCATGTTGCCATGTAAAGGAGAGATGATCCTATTGTGATGTGAGGATATTGATCTGTTTCGCCATCACTTACCAAATTTTTCATTTTCGCAAAAGAGGGATGGGTTTTGAAAATCATATGGCAATCGGGGTGGATTAGTATTCTAGGATATTCAGCCTTTGAGCTTTCGAGTTTGTAAGCCAAATTCAGAGCTGGACCAAACAAGGGTCCATTTTCTTCATGATAGAGTTTTCCAGTAACGATCCCTCCCCTCGTCAGAAGTTGCCACCTTTCCCAAAGTCTTGTATTTAGCTTCGCAACAAGATCCAAGAGAAGTTGGCATGCGATCACATTGTTTGCCTCGGCTGACAAAACTATCGAATCAGAAAAAAAAGCGGTTTCGACAGGAAACATGTCCTTGTTAATTGCACTTGTTATTTCTAAGGTTCTTTTCAGTCCCTCCGTCATTCCATGACCAGATTTATTCAGTTTTTGTCCTTGTAAGTCCTTCGCGAGTTGATGTGAAGAAATGGAATTTAACACACCGCGGATATCTTGTTGGAGGGAACCGCTGTATTCACTTTTTTCTACTAATTTTGAGAATCCTAGAATATCAATAAAGGCGACAACACAGGTTTTGTAAATTTTTGGTTTTCTTTTTTTCACAGAATTGTCAGATCAAGGATTGAGATCGGATGAAATGTGGATTGGAATGTGATGCTAGAAAAGAGAGGTAATTGAACACTAGTGGATTTTCATCAATTGAGTGTGAAAAACACGGTCTTTAACTGCCGACCGTGTTCTTGAATCGTATCTTACGGTATACCACTCGTAGTTTTCTCTATCTCCCAGTTGGGTGATAATCATCACATTTCCATAACTCTTGTGGGCAACTCCGGATTTAATGATCTCGGAATCTCGGTTCACCGCCTCTTTCGTATCCAACAGAAGTAGATTGTCTTCACTCTTGCGGCCATCGGCTGAGATTATGAAATCTGGATAAAAATTGCGACCATCAGGTAGTACCAAGCTGCAAGACCAAGGTTTTTGACGTTCATTGCGGTGCCACCATTGCACAACATCCTCTAGATCAGAATCCAACAGTTGCGCAAATGCGGTTTCCCAACGGTTGAGACCATCTGGTATGCAGCCGTAAACGTTTTTCAGCGAAGGTGTGAGCGGCGAAATCGATTTGATAAGCTTGGGTATTGGATCAGCCTGTTCGACAATCGTGTGATTTGCCAGAGCTGTTTTTTGTGCGTCAGACAACAATGTAGGGTTTTTGACCAATAGCTGATTCAAGATAACCTCAAGGGCTTCATTTGACGCCACTTGGTCTTTAAGTCCTTGTCTGTCGAAAGACTTTCGGACGGATTTTAATAGCAGAGGTTTGAGTGTTCTAGGATTAAATACACCTGATTTGAGGAGAATGGATTGTGCAAGCAAAGCAACTTCTTTTGAGGATAGCGTAGCGTCCGTTAATTCAAGCAGTTGATTTTGGGTGAAGACATCCAGTGTTACTTTTTTTACTTTAACATTATTGGCTATGGCCTGAAGCATGTTCTCAGCGGACAATAAAAATCGATCTGCGCATTCTGCTTCGATGCCATCAAAGTGCTTTGGCAATACTTCCCTTTTGAAGAATTTTGGGATGCCTTCTTTGAGTAGATATTGATAATATCCTGATTCGATCGAAGGAGACTCCTTTGAATCGGAGTCGAAGCTTAATCCTCCGATATCCTGCTTTTGAGGGTATTTAACCGAAATTTTTCCTGTCAGAATTTCCAATGCATAAGGCAGCTCAACCGGTTGTCCTGCTTGTCCAATATTGGGTAAACCCGCCGATGAATCACCATTTTCAATAGAAATACTGGGTGGTGTTGGAGCGTGGAAAAGATGGCTTTGACCATTGGAGTCCAATAATTGAACGGTATCGGAATTTCCGATCCTCACTACAGCCGCGAGCGGACTGATGGCGGCGTATGCTGTTTCGAGCCGGTTGATTCGTTCTCCTGCTTGTGCGATCCCCTTTTGCACATCAGAGTCCGCGAGAAATACATAGCCGTAGTTGAGCAGTGCTGAAGTTGATCTTCCTTGTAGGCGTCGATGGACTCGAAGGATTCTACCTACAATTTGCACTCCAAAATCGACATCATGTGAGGCCCTCATCGAAACCAACGTAAACGCTCGTGGCGCATCAAATCCAAGTGCCACGGCCATTTTGAAAATAAGAACCTCCTTTTTTTCATCATTGGCCAGAGCCAATAAATGAGGGTCGGGTTCCTTTGCGGTGTGGATTGCGATCTGATCCTCCCGGAAACCCAATTTCATCAATTTTTGCTTCGCCGTATCTACGCTGTTCTTGGCAGAATCAACCTGCACCAGCATGAGAGGTACAAGATTGATCCCTTCAGTACCCAACTGCTCCTTTAGCTTCTGATGCAGTTTGCACGCATCCCTGAGCGCTGTTTGCTCAAAATCCACCAAATTCTGTTTGTCTGGGTCAGCAAGGTAGGCGATACATTTTATCCCATCTTTGATGAGCCCGGAGTTGACTGCATCGTGGCGGGAGATCGTGATCCGATTGAGGCGTTCGATTTCCACCTGTTTTCTGAAGATTTCAACATCCTTATCATCGGGTGTAGCGGTTATCAGCAGTGTATAGTCTGGATCCAGAACTGATTTGAAAAAATCAAATGATTGCGTTCCCTTGCGAAATCCGTGATGGGCTTCGTCTACGACTACTCCGATCCGAAATCCCTGATCTTTGAGCTCTTGTACCATCCGGTCGATTGATGGAGACAATTCTCCTTCCTTTCGTGCGATCCTTCCCTCTTTTTGGCTGACGGCGACACTTCCCCAGGTGGTCACAAATACATCTCCTGCCCGGAACCCACTTGCCGAACGATCTGCTTTAAGGCTTAATAGACGAAGCCCGAGGTATTGTTCTCTGAGGAAACTTTCAGTTTGGCTGATGACTCCCTTGAATGGAGCAAACCAAAACCACACCACTTGCTCCTGAGCGGAGAATTTTTCCACCACTTGCCCCGCAATGAGCGTTTTCCCCGAGCCCGTGGGAGCTTCGATCAAAAGATAGCCATTTTGCCCAACAGTTGCTTCTCTACTGGCGCTCTGCAATCTATCGATATCGAGTAGGTCACGATTGGCAGCAAAGAGATTCAATGCGCTGTCGACCGCTTGTTGTTGAAAGTCCTTAAGTGATTTGATGCGGCTCATCGGATTTACATTCCTCCTTTCGACTGGAGTCCAAAGCGTCGTGTCAAAGCTTCGGGGATGCTTTCAAATTGCACGTGTTCAGAGCATACATGGTGCTTAAGCCACTCCGGTTGCCATGAGTAAAGAACCACAGCGGTTTTGTTGCTCAACTGTTTATTGAGTTCATGAATTGCTGCCTCCTTCACGCTTGGTAGATACACCATGCAAGTGTTTTCATCTTCGAAACATTGCAGGGAAGCAGTGGAGTCATACGGACTTACCTGCCCAAAATGAGTCAGTTGGAGCGCCGTCCAAACCTGTTCGTGATCGATCTCAATTACCTTCTCTTTAGCGATGCGTTGGCATTTGAGGTATGCGAAAGAACTCAAATGAGGCTCATTCTCGTCGTTTCCCTCAATCACACGCTTTACTCTTCGTGCACATATGTCCCTGCAAAGGTTCTTGTTGGGTTCTTCGTCGGTTGATTCGGAATTGGATACTAAAATGAATTTTCTGTCTCCTCCATCGGTTGCATTTAGATTTAGTAATGCATGGGCTGTGGTCCCAGAACCTGCAAAAAAATCCAAAACTAAGTCTCCAGGTTTTGTGGCAATCTGTAGGATACGTTGGATCAATTTCGTTGGTTTTGGAGTCGAAAATGCCCTTTCCGCTTCGGGAAGAATTGAAAGCAGTTCCTTTTTTGCGGCATCAGTATGACCGGCTTCATCAAATGTCCACCAAGTATTGGGTACGATGCCGTCATTTCGGAGTAGGTGTTTGTAACGTTTGAAGGATGGAACCTTTCCCTTCCCGTCTTTACCCCAGTAGATGAAATCCTGTTCAATGTGTTTTTGATGTTCTTCTTTTGAATATGCCCAAACCCGGTTCTTGTTTGGCCACACTTCCTCCCCTGAATTAGGCTGAACAATGGGGTAGTAGAGGTTGGGGCGCTCTTCCGCACTTTTGTTGCATGTGTAATTGTCGGCCCTAAAAACACCGCGATCATCTTCGAGCCGATATTGCTTATCCTTCCCTTTCTCGCGTGGGAGCAAGTTTCTTTGCCAATTACCAAAAGCAGAATAGACCAGGATATAATCATGCATCGGCGCAATACTCTTATGATCGTTTGCTGCCGAGTATTTCTTTTGCCATACGCAAGTTGCTTCGAAATTCTGACTTCCGAATACTTTATCCATGATCAACTTCAGTGGCGCGAATTCATTGTCATCGATTGAGACGAAAATGACTCCATCCTGAGTGAGTAAATCGCGGGCGAGCAGCAGGCGTTGGTATAGAAATTCGCACCATTTGGAGTGTTTCCACAAATCGTCTTTGTCTACGTAGTGATCATTGTAGACGAAGTCTTTGTTGCCCGTGTTGTAGGGTGGATCGATGAAGATGCATTTTACGCTGCCAGAATAAACCATTTTGAGGTAGCGCAGGGCATCAAAATTGTCTCCTTCGATGATGAGGTTTTGCCACGGAGCGGAGCCGCAACTCAAAGTAGGATTAAGGTCGAGAGCAACAAAATCGTCATTGAGTGCTCGGTCCCGTTCGATCTCGTTCGCTTCCCATACCAAGCCAAAACGGGTAGCATCACGTTTATCCCTCGCATGAAGCAAGGCGACCAGTTCTTCGTTGCTGAGATCGTCGTATTTGGAACTCATTTCATGTTTGCGGAGTGGGAAATTCGCGTTGGCCGGATTCATTTACGAGGGCAACGTCGAAGCCATCCTGTAGTTTCACACAGCGCAAATCAAGTGCTCTTTCTTTGGCAAGGCGTTTCGCATATCGGAAAAGGGTGTTTCCATCATCGGTGATCAGCAGTGCCATACTCTCCACTGCACATTGCGCAAGCAGTTTGAAATCGTCCTTGATGACGTTGCGTGCGTCTGCCTCAAGTCGATGTTTGGTAAAGTTGAGTTTTCCACTATGAACCGCGTGATTCAGATTGAATGGGAGAATGCGTAATCGGCGGAGAGGAAGATCGTCTACACTGCCTTTTAGGCAATACTCGGAAACTGCAATGGTGGAGAGAAACAGGCTATAACTGTTCTCCAGAAAATAGCGATAGTACTGCTTGGCCGCTAAATGGTGAGGGCGGTCGACACTGAGAAGCGTGATGAGGAAACTGGTATCGAGGAGGACTGTTTTAGAGATCATCGGTATCGTTATCGTTGCGGATTTGTTTTAGCCAAGCGTTTGCATCTTTTATGTCGGACCATTTTGGGGAAGCTTGTTGGATAAGTTGATGCAATTCATCTTCATCGTATTCCGGTTGGTAGTCGACAAATTCAATAAACTCCAGGTTTCGTAGCGCTCCTGTTTGATAGTTTTCCTCGGCTTTGATCCGAATGATGTGTTCTTCGTATAGTGTGCCAAGTGATTGTCCTTTGAGCGATTCCTTTGAAGCGCCTACAGTGAGGGCTTTGGATTGTTCTTCGACCTTCAAGTGAAGATTGGTGCGCGTGGATCCTCCTGCCTCGAGAATCTCACCTTTTATGTATTTTTCGGTTTCAAACCATAGCGTATCATCTTGCTGATTCTTATAGCTGGAATTTTTGTCGATACGGATGGTTGCGGGATCGGATTGCCACGAGGGTGTAATACTAATGGCCATCTCTGGGTTGGTTTCTGCTTCCACCTGCCACTCGTTCAAAATTTTCGCCCTTCGACTGTCGAGAGATTGCAGCCCAGAATCGTTGGTGAGTGCGTCAATGTCGACATTGAGGGATTGAAGCAGTGTTAGAGGCAACCAAAGTAGAATTCTGTAGGAACCTTCTTCAATCTTTAGTTTAATCTCATCATTCAAAAGCTCTTTTGAATTACCTGTGACAAAGGCTTCGACTTGCTGATTGAATCGGTTGAAACGAGCGAAAGATATCGAGCTCGGAGTGATGGCCTCACCACGAACTTTGCCGCTTAGGGAAAATGCAATTTGATTCGAATCAGACACGAGGGATACTTGAGATAGAAGGCATTGTGCAAATAATGCTCAAATGTTCAACTTGAAATAGGCGAAATGGAGTAATCCATTGGGATCAAGGTATCGTAGAAGGACTAATCTGTCTTTTAGTCAAAAGGGATTCGTCGTCAAGACTGATAACGCGAATTTCCATAGTTGTCTGCCCTTCGATTGTGTAAGTGACGATCTTGCCAATGTGCTCAAAACTTCTCTTGAATGCGTTTGTGGTGAACGATCTTTCAGTTTTTGTATGTCTATTGATCTGGGGTGCAAGTCGCGATTGAAAATCTGTGATCCCGTTGATACAAACTCGATCCTGGTCTGGGATTTAGACTTCTTCGGATTCAGACGGGATTACGTGAGGCGCGGCAGCCCCACGCATGTTTCGAGTCCGTAAAGTGGGTTGGGTTTGGGAGTATTTCGTCTCTCTCCAGATAATGATGATTCCTGAACTGATTGTGATGAGGGATCCTAGAATCACAGCAGTATCGATTGTTTCATTGAAAAAAAGAACACCGAAAATGAGTGCCCATATCAGTTGGCTGTATTGCATGGGGGCTACGCTGGCCGCAGGCGCATTACGGTAGGCTTGCAACAGTGAATACTGAGCCGTCAATCCCAGAACTCCGATGGAAAACATCAGAAGTAAATCTTTCAACTGCATGGGTTGATACACGAAAATCATGATGATTCCTGAGACAATAATCGTTGCGATCAGTGGAAACACGATCATCGTCGCGTAGTTTTCCACTCGACTGATTTTCCGTGTGATAACGACTGCGAGAGCACTGCAGCAAGCAGCCAAAAGACCGAAGAGATGGCCAATGCGAAGGGTGTCTGGCGAAGGTCTCAATACGATAACGATTCCTGCTAAGCCCATGATGATTGCGACCCAACGCACGAGGTGGATTCGTTCACCTAGCATAGGAATCGCCAGGATAGATACCAATAGGGGAGTCAGAAAAAGAAGGACGTAGACTTGTACCATTGGCAGAAGGGTGAATGCAGAAAACGCAAACCCGAGGGAACCTACACTCAGAATCGCCCTTGCCAATACAAGTCCTGGATTTTTTGGCTTCAGTGATACCGGATTGGGATCATTTACCCGTGCAATTGAGAATGGAACAAATCCAAATAGCATCCCAAAAAAAATAATTTGGAACACCGAATAATCGCTGAGCAATTTGACGATGGCATCGTGACTCGAAAATATCAGATAGCCTGTAAGACTCCAAATAAACCCTTTGGTAATTGATTGTTTGGATTCTGTTAAGCTTGAACTCATGTTGGATCCTACGACAGTGCTCGAAATCGCCTATCGAGTAAAATGAAAAAGCCACGGTTGGATTCGTTTTCAAGACTGATCGAGCAAGTTGCAGTGGAGTATAGCTTTATGATTGATTTGAAAAGATAGAGTGTGACACTCGTCTGATGAACTCAGAACTTCTCTTGACCGCATTAGTGGTGGCAATCGCCCGTGTGGCGGATGTATCTCTCGGCACTGTCCGCATGATTTTTGTGACCAAAGGGCGAAAAGTTCCTGCTTTTTTTCTAGGATTTGTGGAAGCCTTCATTTGGGTAATTGCAGTTTCCAAGGTGGCTACTCAATTGAGTGAACCCTTATTGATCATTGCTTTCGCCTTTGGATTTGCTGCGGGCAATTATGTTGGAGTTTCCATTGATCAGTTTCTTGGGTTTGGACACTTGTTGATTCGTGTATTTACACGACAAGGGGAGAAACTTATTCCAGCGTTGCGGAATGAAGGATGGCGTATTACCCGTTTCACCGGTGAAGGGCGCGAGGGTAGCGTCGACATGCTGCTGATGAAAATCAAACGAAAGGAGCAAAAACGGCTTTACAAGACGATCCGATCCATTGACTCCGGGAGTTATTTCATCGTTGATGATGTGCATTCTGTTGAAGGACCTACTCCCTCATTTCAGGGAATGAAAGCCTGGCAGCAGTTCTCGAAGCGTAAGTAGATTCAGTTTTTCAGTTTCATTTTTATTCAAATCTACTTAACTGTTTTTCATGCAAATAGCACATACGATTGAGGAATTTAAACAGGCGGTTTCGGTTTTTAAGGCTACCGGGAAAAAAATCGGCCTGGTGCCAACGATGGGGTATCTGCATGAAGGGCATTTGGGATTAATTGACGACGCCAAACAGCATGCGGATGTGGTGATTCTGACGATCTTCGTAAACCCTACCCAATTTGGACCGAATGAGGATTTAGATGCCTATCCCAGGAACCTTGAAGGGGATTTGACAGCAGCCGAACTCAGGGGAGTTGATCTTGTTTTCTGTCCCAATCCGGAAGAAATGTATGAACCGGACCATTCCACTTATTTAATTGAGGAAAATGCGAGTCTTGGGCTTTGCGGAAAATCCCGTCCGGGACATTTTCGTGGTGTTCTGACCATTTGCTGCAAGCTTTTTAATCTCTCTCAATGTGATGTGGCTGTATTCGGGCAAAAGGATGCGCAGCAGGTAACCTTGATCGAAAAAATGGTGAGAGAACTGAACATGCCTCTTAAAATTGTGCGACGACAGACCGAACGGGAGGCAGACGGATTAGCAATGAGTTCGCGCAATGCGTATCTGACCGCAGAAGAGAGGGAAATTGCGCCTGTTTTGCAGCAGTCGCTTCAATTGGGGAAGCGTCTGGTAGAGTCCGGCGAAACTGATGTGGTTGCCATTCTCAATCAGATGAGTGGATTGATCGAATCGAAGAATGGTCCCTCGATTGATTACCTCGAGATTGTCGACCGTCGCACCCTCAAGCCTGCTCCTACAGCCGAGCCCGGCACCCTGTTGATGGCTGGAGCCATGTTTATCGGGAAAACCCGACTGATTGATAATCTGGAGGTGTAGCTCAACTGATCTGCTTGTGTTTTTAATGGGGACGCTCCAATAGAAGGCATCCCTATGCATGACAGAATTTCTACCTCAAACGCTTCTGCACAAATGCAACATGCTCTAAATCATGATGATGAGCAGTGTAAGATACACTAAATATGCAAAGAAAAGTATCGATCCTTCTATGCGAGAGCGGGAGAATGGGGTCACATCTTGGATTTCGACAAGTATTGGTTCAATTCCCTCACTTCCTTCGATTTACTGCGAGTAAAACAACCAACCGACTGGCTAACTGTTGCTGGATGCCCCATGTCCAATTACTTGCTTTACCAAGCGTTCGTAACACTTCCACTGTGTTTCATGAGGTAGGCCAATTTCAGTTTTTGGATAGATGATTTTTTGCTGCCAAGATTACCCATATCGATGTCCAGATCGTCCGCGTATTCTTTAAGTTGTGGGTCCCATTTTAGCTCCCGGAGATTAGACAACTCGCTCAACTTCACCCCTGGCTGCCTGCCTCCTGCCGACGCCGATTCTTTTTCCGTCACATTTTTGAAACTCTCCTTGATGAAAGGTTCCTCCCCTTTACACGAACCTATACTCAGCTCTGAAAACCCAAGTTCACGCTGTCCAGAATCATCATCGGGCAGTATTTCCAGATAATCAAAATACCGTTTCCAGCCCAATCTACTGTCAGTTAAAAAAGCGATTTACTATCAATTCAATTCAATAATTGTTTCCAAAGCAGGAACCGCCAAGTTAGCGATTTCTGATCTGCCAAACGGTATCATCCACAAAGCCCAGGTCCACGAAATCGACGGGGTGATCACGATCCATCAGCCAAATCACCGTATTACCAGTGGACTGATTGCGCCAAATGATGTCGGCACGTCCGTCGTTATCAAAGTCGCCTGTGCCGGAGATTTCCCAATCCAAGTCTGCCAGAGTGGTCACGCCTGCAAAATCGGTAGCGCCCCCGCCCGCCATGAACCAAAGCGCCACTTCGCCGGTGCTGCGGTTTTGCCAGAGTAAATCTGCTTCGCCGTTGCCGTCGAAATCATCCGTCCCGACGATCTTCCAGTTTTGATCGGTGATTGCGCCTAGATCGATAAAACCAACGTTCGCGCTGCCCTCCATCAACCAGATCACCAAATGACCGTCTGATTGATTGCGCCAGACGATGTCGCCACTGCCGTCGCCATCGATGTCAGCGGATCCGACCACATGCCAAGACAGGTCACTTAAAAGCGCGATCCTATCGTAGCCCGCTACCGTCGTGCCATCCATGAACCAGATCACCACTTCGCCGCGGCTGTGGTCTTGGCACAGCATATCGGCCTGACCGTCTGAGTTGAAATCACCCGTTCCGACCAAATGCCAGTCGCCAATCGGCGCGGTGCCCAAGGTAGGAAAGCTCTCGGCCTGTGTGCCATTCATGAGCCAAGCCACCGCAGCCCCGCTAGTCTCATTGTGCCGCAGCATATCGGCCTGACCGTCTGAGTTGAAATCACTCGATGCCAGACCCGCGGAAGTTGCAGTTGTATCAACACGACTAAGCTCGAAGTTGAACAGGTTCTCATCGATACCGTTTGTGTTGAAGCTGTTGCTGATCATCGCTGTCGCGGTCGTATCGGTCGGTATGAGATTTTCAGTGATAGTGGGCGTGCCCGCAGAAAACACGGAGCTGGGTTGCGGATCGTAACTGAAGGTCTGCAGGACATTGGCGAGGGCACCACTTGCTAGGAAATAACGATCAGCCGCGTCATAATTCACCTGATAACCAAGATCTTGCATCGCTGCGATGGTGAGTGCGCTGATCGGGTTGTCCGGAATTCCAGGAGTGCCAGGGCCAGCCTCCGGCCTGCGCATTTCAATCCTTGGGGTCATCAACTCGTTATCAAGGACCGATTCACTCCAGTATTCAGCAGCCAGTGAACCGTTCTTCCCGTCTTCCAGGACATTGACCCCATTAAGATCTCGAGACAGTGCTTGCATTTCGCGTAGCGCGTTGGGTCCGGTGTAGGTCGCGATACCATCAATATCGCGGACGATACCAAATTCTTCCCAGAGTGCGCCAAACCCAAGCGCACGCCCAATAGTGTGCATCACAAATTCATCAAGGTTCAAAAGCTGCCCGACCTCTTCCGAATTGACAACGATACGGGAATAGGTCGGCAATGCGCCCGCGCCGGCAGACGCATCTGAACGTTGGTCAAGCACCGTCGAGAGAGCCAGAATGCTTTGTTCCACCCCTTCAAACACAAGCTCAATATTCTCGACAGCGACCTCGATCAAAATGTCGTCTACAAATCCATAGCCTTCGACAAATGCATAGGGCAAATCACCAGTAATAATTTCTTTCCATCTCTCTACTGCGTCTTCAAATGCCGCAATATAGTTGTTTGGCGTGTCATCAGAGGTAAATTCGATCGTTATGTCGAAAGTGTCGTCGTCCAAGACACCCAGGTCGTTTAACTCCAGGTAGTATTGGCCGGTGGTGTCACCAAAGCCGCCAGCGGCGAGGTAGAATGTGCCCGCGTCGTCAGTGACAAACTGGAGTGCGCTGCTTGTGCCGTCGCCGCCATCATCATTTTCTGTATTTTTGATCAGCACTCCACTACTGTCGTACACACCGTGGAAAAACGGATCCGCCAAGGCATTGCCTCCAGCCAACGGGATAAGCTTGATTTCGTAAAGGCGATTTGCAGGGAGGGTGACTTCAAACCAGTCGTTGTCTTGTGAGAAGTCGATGCGCCCGATCGCACTGCTGCCGGCAACAATCGATCCGGTCGTGCCCACATCAGCACTGTAATCGTCTCTGACTCCTATGTCTTCGACGGCTACCGTGTAGGTTCCAATCCCACCATCTGAACTCTGAACGGCGATAAAATACTCGCCCGCGCTCTGCGGTGTAAAAAAGGAAGTGCTGTCATCACCGACAAATTGCGTTTTCAGCGTTTGGACAGAACGAATAGGTGTTCCGCTCAGATCGCTGGAAGTGAAAATCCCAAGCAAATTCGGATCGAGCAGCGTTCCGTTGTTAGATTCATTCCCGAGAATGCTGATCTTGTAGGTGGTATTTGCCTGAAGGGAAACCCGGAAGCCGTCCACCTCTCCCGACAATTCAATCTCGCCAGTCGTTTGACCTCCGATGGTGACGCTACGGATAGCTACGGCGATATTGTAAAGGAAAGCGGCACCGTTGTTGCCGAAGTCACTATCGAAGGCGGCTCCGAGTATCGCGGAGTTTCCACTGAGCGCGACAGCATTTCCGAACCCGAAATTCGTTGAAGGATCCTCAGGAACGATCACAGTTTCAATCCATTCCGAGCCATCGAAATGGAACAGGTGTCCTGTTCCCCTGTTACCCTCTGCCGCCCAGGCACCCACCAGCGCGACTTCCCCGGAAATCGCCACGGAATCGCCGAAGGAACCCGCAGTGCCAACAGGAGGCGGGTTTTCGCGGGGAATCCTGGTCTCGTCCCATGCGGCTCCTCCCGTGTTGCGATAGAGGTAGGCTGCACCCTGTTGGCCATTGACGTTGGGTGCACCGATGATTGCCAACGATCCGGATACGGCGACCGCACTCCCAAACTTATCGTCATCCACTCCATCACTGGCGGTAAGAATTTTTTCCTCCACCCATGTGGTGCCTACGGTATTCCGGTAGATATAGGCGGCTCCACCGCCGCTCTTCGCTAAGGCTCCGACGACAACCAGGTCGTCGGAAACCGCCACCGCCGTGCCAAAGTTGTCTCCGTCAGCGGCGTCGCTCGCGGTGAGAATCTTCTCTTCCAGCCAAGTGGCACCATTGTAGCGAAACACGTATACCGTTCCACCCGGCGCACCGGTTTGAGCCGGAATTCCGACGGCGGCGACCGTGCCGGAAATCGCAACGGCACCTCCAAACTGGCGATTACTTGCGGCATCACTCGCGGTGATTTTTTGCTCGAAAACCCAATCGGCTCCATTGTGGCGGAACAGGAAAGCCGATCCGGAATCTTCACCATTAGTAGGATCATCATCACGCGGCGCGCCGATGATCGCGACATCTCCAGACATCGCCACGGAGCTGAAAGGATCAAAATCTTCACCATCAGGGGCAAAGAACTGCTCGTCGAAGACCCACTCGTCTGCAATTTTCTGGTAGCTATAAATTCCTCCGATTTCTTCATTTCCGGTTCCGCTGGCACCAGCCACTAAAGCCAAACTACCGGAGACCGCGACATCACTCGCAAAGCTAGACGCAGTAGGGTCGTCGAACTTGGCGACCTGGGTAGCATTTTTGGCTTGGAGCGTAATGACGGTTCCTGAGCCAACGATATCAATAGGAATATTCTGCAGGATATCCACCTGTTCGACCGTCAAGGTCAGCTGGCCGCCTTCCAGAACACGAATCGCGCCTTTGCCCGGAGTCGGGTCGAAGAAGATATTCAAATCGTCTGGATTTATGGCCGAGATGTCGACGTTCCCCGCAATGACCAAATCCGCATAGAACAGGTTCAGCTTGCCGCCGGCCGGGAGGGTGGCATTTTTCACTGTGACTGTCATGAAACCAGCACCAACAACGGATGGATTCGTCGGATTTCCATCGATGTCGAAGGTGACACCGTCTCCGTTGACGAACGACCAGACGCCAGTTGGTGACAGCGCGGGCGAACCCAGAGATCCGTCTGCGAGGATCGCCTCACCGAGGAACAGGTCCACAGTGCCGGTGCTGCCCGAGTTGGTGACCGCAAAGTTTTCGCCGTCGACCCGGGCCACGACGCCCAGATTGACATAGCCCGCGTGCATTGTGGCATCTACCATGCTGAGTGTCTCGGCGTCGATGCCTGCATAGGGCTTCACCCCATCGGTGTTGAAGATCCAGCCAGGCTGGTCGCCCTCCGTTTCCGGATCTGTGTCCGAGACATACTCCATACCATAGGTGACCGAGGTGTCTGCCGAACCCACGAGCGACAGAAGCTCGACGACCCCATCACCGTAGAAAGAAGGACCGCCCAGGGTCTTGGCGGTGCAGCACAGTAGGGACAGCAGCAGTAAGGTCAACTTACTGGAGACTGACAGGTGGGTATCGGTGAGCTTATTCATAGGAATCGTGGATTAAAGGGAGAGCCATCTATTATGGCGGGAATCACCAACTCATGATTGGTGCTGATTTAGTTTTAAATCTTCAAGACCCGCACCAAAAGCCGAACTGACAATGACAAGACCGGAAAAGATGGATCCACTCACAATGGTATTGGTTTCTCCGATCCTTACGGTCACTACCAGTATTATCGAGATTAGTTTGTCTTATCGAGAATATTAGTATCAGTTGAAGCGAATAACGCTGCATAGACAATACAATAGTAAAATTCCTCTAGAGAACCCATTACTGAACTGATAGGAAATCGCTTTTTCGAGGCGAAGCCTCGTAGGTGGGGGTTAAAAGGGGTATCTACGGTCGCCGTTCATGACCTGCCAATTCCACATTTAAGCGCCAGAACATGGGGTCATATCTTGGATTTTGACAAGCGTTGATTTGTCAAGATCCAAAAAATGACCCCTTAGCGCTCCCGCTATTCTTGCAGCTCATCGCTCTTCTCTGGCTGTTATAGATAGGATAAGGGGACGGTCCTAAGATAGGATAAGGGGACGGTCCTAGTTGTTTAGTGAAACCTCGATTAGTTTTTTGAAATACGGACAGTTAACCTTTTCACTCTTGTTATTGGTCCCAACTCCTTTGCTCATTGTTGCGGGGTGTCCCATATTAAGGCTGCTACATAGGGGAGGAGAATCGGGACAGGCTAATTTATGGAGTTCTGCTGCGATGAAAAAGCTGAACTCGTGTCAGGAAAACTCGGTTGATGTCTAACTTGGAAGTTTAGGGTAAATGACAAAAGAAACTTGGTTTAATTCAAATCGTAAAAGGCAATTGGGTTTGGGTTTCGGAAAAAGTTTCTACCATTTGCGAACGAACGCAAATGGCAGTCATTCAAGCGGGAATTGGAGATATGGGTGCGACGATTGAAATCATCGCCTCCGTCATTCTGTTCGGGAGCCCATGAGTTTATCCGTGGGTTTATTCACATTGCGCTCATTTTCCCCATACACCGTAGTTGTATTTGGCAACCACTTTAGCGATCGTAGTTTATTGGTATTAGCTTTTGGATTCGAGCTTGAAATAAACCTGTTCGAGTTCTTTCGTCAGCTTAGATGAAGTGACGGGTTTGCAGATGCTTCCATCCATTCCCGCTTCCTGGTAAACTACGCTGTATCGATCAAGGTCCGAAGCAGTGAGTGCTATAATTCTAGGCTGTCGTATTTCTGGTAATTCATTGCGGATGTGTCGGGTCGCTTCTACACCGTCCATGACGGGCATTTGAATGTCCATTAGGACCAAAGGATAATACTCCTTTTTCAGGATCCCAACTGCTTCTTCTCCGTTGTTCGCTACTTTCACCTCAAATCCCATTTTTTCGAGTATGCGAACCACAATCTTTTGATTCACCAAGCTGTCCTCGACAACGAGGCATTGTTTGGGTTGTGCAGTTTCCTTCGAAGGTTCGATTATGACAGGGATTTGATCTAAATGCTTTTCGGGAATCTTGAAGCTCAACCAATTAATCCCTTTAAATGACCCCACTTTTACTCGGGATTTTAGTATGGACTGGGAAAGTTGTAGCGTCAGTTTGGAAGTGTTCAGTTGCCCATCCTCAAACTGTCGCCCGAGAAAACTTAGGAGCTTTCCACATTCTTCAATGATTGCAGGAGAAGAGGAAGAGGAGCTTACGGATCTCTTTTTTGCCAATCTTGAAAGAAGCAATTTTTCCCGTTCCTGGGCTGCGAGCTGCAAATTTTGTCGGCTAATTGCGAACAATAACGTTTTTCGGAAAAGAAGAGGGGTGATTTCTGGTTTGAATAACACATCCTGAACTCCAGTAAAAACCGCATTTGTTTCAACAAAACGATCATCATCGCTGGTTGTGATTATAATAGCGGTATCTGGAGCAATTGATTTCGTATTCTTAAGGGCTTGTTCCGGATTACAATCCTTTAGGGTTGCGTTTAGAACCACAGCATCGAAGACCTTTTCCCGAAGGAGAGGTTCCGCTTCTTTCCAACTTCCTTTCACCTCGTAAGTCCATTCAACATCATTGGAAACGTCGTCAATTAAGTGGCTGATCAAGAGCTTCTGAAAGACTTTGCTGCTCTCGATGATTAGGATGTTATGCTGTGTCATGGATGTGAATTACTAGGATGATCAATCAGTTCGATGGTCAGAATTCATTATTCGCAAAGAAGACCTTATTTCTTAATCCTGAGAGCCTCTCTCTGATCTTTTTAAACCCTATCAAGTTCAATTTGTTTTGCACACCCTAAAGCAATTCTCCCGCGAACAGTCCAGCATTGCGAACGAAAACGGTTGTTTTAAAGCCATCAGCGAGCTCCCATAGGCGTTGCGCATAGACTTCTGATTCATCGGGGTTGGGTAGCTTTAGACCAAGAAACACAACGTCGGCATCCTGACTGAGGACATGCATAAGGTCGCGAACGGGTATCGCCCTAGGCCGCACTGCAACGTCTGTTTCCGCGCGAATGCGAGCGTCTTCTACAAGCTGATCGAGGGACGATTTAAGCGCAACTTTGTCTTCGTCCGCTTCGCATACTGAACGCACTACGAGGCGAGCGCGCACCCAGTGTGGGTTGCTTGCTAAAAGGTGAGCGAGCAAAAGCATGAGGTCTCCATTTACCTGTTTGCCACGCCACCAAATATCGATCCGAGGTGGAGTTTCTTTTTTGCGAGGAAGACCCCTCTGAGAATCCGTTTCTTTTAGAATGATCGTGCTTTTCTCAATACTCGCAGCAGTCCGCATGATTTCGAGAATACGCGCTAAACCATCAACATCTGCTGGCCAGCCGAACATGACAGTATTGGAATGCAGGCCGGCATAGCCATTTGCTTGCAGAATCGTGGTAACTCCGGATCGGAATTCGGGAACCACAACGACTTCGCCAAAGGCTAATTCGCCACGTTCGTTCAGTTCGGCGTTGAGCCGTTCTTCGGCCTCGATACGATTGGAACCCCCGTTGGTGAGCTCGCCGACCTCGATTTGGCATACTGTAACAACTCCGCGGTTTTGATTGAACCAATTGGCAAAACGAACGAGTCCGGCGCGTCGTTCTGGATTTAAAGTCAGGACCAGAATATGAGGTCGCCAGTTCCGTGCATGTCGTGGGACAGCTCTTAATTTCATCAGGCCCAGCCGAATGGCAGCATTCCAAATCCCGGCGCGCGCATCGCCCCAGCTGACGCTAAGGGCTTTACGGCGGAGCAAAAGAAAGAGCCCTAACTCAGCACCCAGCGCAATGAGGCAGACCATTGGATTCATGAGATACATGATCGACGCTGCTCCGACGCACCCCAATATAGAGAATAGCCATGGGACACGAATGGTGGGTCGAAAAGAGGGATCTCCCACAAGTTTTTCAATCGCAGCTGAGAGATTTACAGCAATGTAGAGTGTGAGGAAGAAAATGGTCACCCACCGGCCAACGGTGTTGAGGTCACCCAGAAGAACGGCTGCTAGTGAGATGGTTCCAGTGAAAACGGTGGCGATAAAGGGTTGTTCAGAACGACTTGTGCGGGCAAAGACTCGAGGCGCCAATCCATCGTTAGACAGTGCTTGGAGCACCCTTGGCCCGGAAAGAGCACTGCCGAAAGCCGATGAAAGAATGGCTCCCCACATGCCAGGGTAAATCACCCAAAAACCCAGATAGGCTATATTTGTCCAAACGGGTGGGGCCGATGGGTCGATTACCGCCATGGCTTCCGGTGACACTGCAGAATTGACTGCTAGCAGTGCCAAGATCGCTGCGTAGGTCAGATATCCTGTGACCACCGCTAGAATCGTTCCCCGTGGTATCGATCGTTGCGGGTCTTTGAGGTCTCCACTCATGCCGATCCCTGTCGTAAATCCAGTCACCGCAGGGAAAAAGACGGCAAAGACAAACCAGAAGCCTTCCGGGGCCGAGCGCTCAAAGGACGATGTCATTTCCGGAGCACGTAACGGATTGCCCAATACGCCAACAACCAGTGCGACAATGCTGGAGATGACTGCTACCATGATTGGGAGCTGCAATTTCAGCGTGAGTGAGGCACTCTTTCCGGCGAGTAGAGTGATAACAATCACAAGCCCGGCAGCAACTGCTTGCAACGGAAATACCCCCCATTCCGCCGGCCACAAAAATGCAATAGATTCGGCCAAGCCAAACGCATAGAGTGTAAAACTGAGGGTCCGACAGAGAAAAAGCGGAATCCCAATCGCGCCACCGATTTCTAATCCCAGGGAGCGGGAAATCATGAAATACTCCCCTCCCACGCCTACGCGCATGTTGGTGGCAATGGCCGATGCACTGAGACCCGTAATGAAAGTAATACCACTGGCCATCGTGAGGATAAGTAAGGTGCCTGGGAGTCCGGCATTGCCTAAGACCCAGCCAAACCGCAGATACATCATCACACCGAGAATGGTCAGAACACTTGGGGTAAAAACTCCGAGAAAAGTTCCGAATTTTATAGGGTGCGGGGCCGCAGGGCCGGTGGATTGTCCTGAAACAGGGGTGTTCACTATGCGGGTGTAATGTTGGATAGCAGCGGGTGGGGAAGCGCAACCTGAGTCATTGAACTGGTTTGATCTGACTGCGAGTTTTTGAAATTGTGGGAACTTCAGCTAGGCCAGTCAATTTGAAATACATAGGCTGAGAAACACTTTTAAAATACCCATCGCTCTCGGAGCGTCCTTCTCTCCAATTCAATTGTGGCGATGGACGGTGGCCCGGGTGTGATGGAAAAGCGGACAGGAATGTCCACTATCCTTTTTAAGCTACAGCACCCTATTTCCTTGAACGTCTGTGGGTTGGGTGTGTCCAAATATACCATATGCTACTGGGGTTGCCCTTTCACAATTCCTGGTTTTTGATTCTGATACAACACAATGAAAAAACTATTGTTCCTCCCCGTCATTCTATTCGTACCAATTTGCACATGGGCCCTTCAAGTCCCGGTTTTTGTTCCGGACTCTGGGTTCTACGTAGCGCATCCGTCGTATGAACGTATCGGCGACATGGCTTTTGGGAAAAACACCTTTGCGCTGCTTGAAACAAATCAGGATGCGGTGATCTCGGTAGGAATCGGTGTAAGGGAAGTGGTGCCCTTACAGATCCAGGATGCGCGCTATATTGCCTATGGAAATGGCATGTTTGTTGTGGCTGGTTCAAAAGGGAATTTCGCCCATTCGAAAGACCTTATCCATTGGTTTTATGTGCATTGGGATGGGCAGCAAGTGGTGCCGGGCCCAAAGGAGACCAGTGGTATCATTTCAATTAACGATATTCTTTCCTTCACCTATCTACCAGAGCATCAGCATTTTTTTGCGGAGACCAGTAATGGAAAAGTTTTGATCAGCCAAAATGGCGCCGAATGGAGTGTGTGGCAGGATGGCACTAGTACTCCGAAAAAAGCCTATCCTCAGATCTCAGATACGCTTGTGGTTTTCGAACACACAGGAAATTATCTCAAATTTGAGCGGGAATCCATCAAAACTGATACGTGGCAGGTTTTTGAGTCTTCCAATGGAACGACCTGGACCAGTTCTGGCACGATGGTGACTGGGGCGACTCCCACAAAAGCATACAAACGGAACACTTGGGTGGGTCACGCCGGAGGCGGATGTTTCCTGAAAGTGGGTTCCAACTGGGTTGTCGAACAGTATGGAGGAGTTGGGGGCAACATTCCTGCTAAAGCTTCGCAGGGACGATTTCATCAATATGTCGTAGCGGGGATCAAAAATGGTATGCTGGGACAGTTTTGGGGTGATCGATGGGATCTACACCAGCAAGTGGACGCTGAGGACATTGTGTTTGATCGGGAGTTGAATCGTTTTTTTCTTTTGGGATTCGATAAAGTGTTCTCATCTTACGACGGAACTCGGGCAGTTCCAGTCTTTGAAAATACTGGTTTCTACGCCAGTGATGCTGTCGGAGCGAATCGACGATTGTTGATTGCAGGAAGGGATTGGGAGCACCACCCCGCAGTATTTTATTCAGTGGACAGAATATCCGACCTGCAATTGTTGGACACCGCAGGAAACCTCGCTTTTTCGGATGCGGTTTCTGGCATCGATTGGACCTCTTATCCCTATCCCGAAAATGCGGGGTCCCCCAGAATCGCCAGTTTTGATGGAGCTTTCTATTTGGCAACGGGGTATCATCTCTATCGATCTACGGATGGAACCGATTGGGAAAAAGTATATGAAACAGAGGAGTATTCCTGGATTACTGCGCTTTATGTTTACCGAAACAAACTATGGGTGGGCACGACCAATTATTTCCAAGCAAATCACATTTATACTCCTCCTCCAGAAGGGGTAGATCCGAAAAACGCGGTGTATGCATCGGCAGACGGTGACATCTGGTCCGAAACTGAAGTACAGAGCCAGATCTATTTGGATGAACCTAGTCTTGAAGGTCCAAAACTGATGGAATTCCTCTATGGATTTCCGAGCTCAACCGTAACCCTCGCAGACGGGGGTGAATCGATTGCACGAGTTTATGAACCGTGGGGAATCATTGAAGGCACGCTGGTTTGGGCGTGGGGTCGGTATTATTTACTCAATGAGGACTCGACGGCAAAAACAGCATTCCAGGGGTTCAGAGATGCGTCCTACTATGCACAGCTTGAATCTGGAATATCCCCTCAGGAAGTGGTTTCCAATACGGGATACTTAGGCAACATGAGTTCCAATACTTTGCATGGGATGCATCAAACTTTGGGCGAAGTTGAAATTGTGGAAGATGCGATTTCCGACAGTAAACTGTATCTTCTTTCGGATCAATTTGGGGTCGTTGAATTTTTTCCTCAGAAATCCCCTTATTGTTATTCCCCGATGGATGGAACGACCTATTATATCAATTTTTATACGAGTGCATACGCCGAAGATGAAGGCGCGGTGCAGCGATATTACAATCATACGACCGGTGAGTGGGCGGCTAAGATGACCAGTGAGAGCTTTGGTTTTGAAGAATGGTATCAGAAGACCAAGGAACAAACTGACGCCCTGCAAGTTGAGGCGAACTGGTTGCTGCAGCTCGATTCTGCTACGGGCAGTGCGGCAGATGGCTGGCGAAGATACCAACGGTTCCAAGTGCAGCACCGCATTCAGGAACAGGTGTGGCGTTGTGCTTATTTGAGTCTTTCGGAAGATCCCACTGAACAAAACGACCAATCCCAAAGATTGCTTGTGTTAAATGAACTTTCTGAATCCTTGTCCCAACAGGTTTCCAATCACTACGAAACCCAGTTTGTTAACTTGGTGGAGTTTTGATCGATCTCCTGAAAGGTTAGGACACCTGGTTCTGGAAGTTGCGGAGATCCCATTCTCTACGCGCGTGAGAAGGAAAGCGGGTTTTCTTACCCGTAATGGAGTTATTTGAGTGTTGTCCCGAATAGTCTCAGGTGAGGTGGCGTGAGACAAGAAGCGGACAGGAATGTCCACTTTCCTTATTCCTTGGTGACCAATTCCAGAAAGGGGCTTAGAATTGGAAGATCCCCTGTTCTGTAAACAAAGACTTCTTTCAATACGGCATCTGGTTCTTCAATTGGTTGGATCGTCAAGTATTCCTTTGCGGCGACGAACGTAGATTTGCTTAATAACGCAATGCCTGACCCAGCAATCACCAGACTCAAGAGCGCTGAAACACTGTCGACTTCTTGAACAGTGTTGATGGCTACTTTGTGCTTTCGAAGAAGTTTTTCGATGAAGTTGCAGTATGACGGAGCCGCTTTTGCGGACAAGGTGACAAAAGGTTGGTTTTGCAGCACTTTTAGACTTATCGGATCCTCGGATATCGCAGTCTGTCCTTGGGGGCGGCAAAGATAAAGTGGTTCCGATTTCCAACGGATTTGTTGCAGGCCTTTGGGAAGAGAAGGAATCTCAACTCCTAAAAAAGCACCATGGAGTTCGGATTCTTTGAGTTTCTGAACGAGCTCTTTTGGTGAGTCTTCTGTAAGTTCTAAGCGAACAGTTGGGTGTGAAGAACGGAACTCCCTGAAACATTCGTAGATTTGGTGATTCAAGATGGCACTCACAAATCCGATTTTCAACTGGGAGTTCTCTCCCTGTTGAGCACGTTGAGCTGCATCGCTGGCGCGGTTTAGCATTTGAGGCAAAGTACAGACCTGTTCGAGAAAGGCATGCCCGGCCTCTGTCAGTGATACTTGTCGTGAAGTGCGGTCGAAGAGTTTACAACCGAGAACCTGTTCTAGTTCGCGGATGTGGCGACTGAGAGGAGGTTGCGCCAAATTGAGCCGAGTTGCGGCCCGCGTGAAACTGAAATCACGGCAAACTTCCAGAAAGCATTCGATCTGACGAAGGGTGAATTTATTCATATCAATAAGATATCAATGAATGGTAAAAGAATTATTATTAATATCAATGTGTAATTGATACAATGGACTCCACTCACGAAGAACCCTCATTCAATTTCCCGCTATTCATTCATTTAAACCCCGATTTAGAGATTTCCATGAACTACGCTGAACGTATTCAACACCTTACGGGATCAGTCGCCCGCGACATCCTTTCCCGATGTCAAGACCAGTCCATAATCAGTTTTGCAGGAGGGTTACCAGGTCGGGAGGCTTGGCAAGGTCTCGACCTGCCAAAACCGGAGGTGACATCCTTTCAATACGGCGCATCGGAGGGAGACGCCGGATTGCGGGCACTTTTCGCATCCCGACTCGGTTCCATCGGTGTGGATGTTCCGACAGAACAGATTCTTGTGACCTCGGGTTCTCAACAGGGATTGGACCTGGTTTCCAAACTTTGGATCGATCCAGAATCTGCAGTGGCGGTGGAATCCCCTACGTATCTGGCCGCTTTACAGGTATTTCGGCTTTTCCAGGCTGAGATGGTGACGATAGAAACGGGACCTCAGGGACTTGATTTGGAGCGTTTAGAGCACGTATTGAAGACCCATCGTCCCCGGTTTTTGTATCTGAATCCGACGTTTCAAAATCCATCGGGTAACTGCTACCCGGAGGATAACCGAAGGGAGATTGCGGCGATATTGGATTGCTATGCAGATCACACTGTTCTGATCGAGGATGATCCTTATCGGGAGTTGAACTACGAAAGAGAGGAGGCTCCATTGCCGATTGTTAGCCACTTGAAGACTGCCAATTGGGTGTATCTGGGAACAACCTCTAAGATCATTATTCCTGGTGCGCGCATTGGTTTACTCGCCGCTTCGGGTTCCTTTATTTCCGAACTGCAGAAACTGAAGCAGGCGGCAGACCTCCACAGTAGTCGATTGAGCCAGCAAGTTGTTCTTGAGCTTCTTTCCAATTCCGAATGGGTGCATGCACGTATGAAGCATCTACAACAGGTTTATCGCGTTAAGCGAAATCTGATGCATGAGGAGTTGTTGAAACATGCGAACGAAATCGCTCAATGGCAGTGTCCTCAAGGTGGGATGTTTTTTTGGTTGAGACTCAATCAAAGGACCGATTTGAAGATGGCATTGAACCGATGCCTGGATCGAGGAGTCGCCTTTATGCCGGGGGATCCCTTTTTTGCTGAAAGTACTGAGCATGGGCAGTGGATTCGTCTGAATTTCACTTCCCCCGATGAGTCTGATATCCGTCGGTTTTTACCGGTTATTTTTGAGACGATAGGACAGGGTGAATGAAGTGTGTCCGAAGTTGTAGCGTGCGATGCTCGCCATCGTCACCTTTTCTGTGATGAAGGTGGAGCCGATTCGGAGATCGCGGACGCATGAGATCTCATGCCATTCGACAGGCTCATGGTCATGAACGAGCATGAGATGCTACGACACATGAGAGCTGTGTGCCATTGTCACTGATATTTGATGGGTCGAAGTTGTAGCGTGCGATGCTCGTCATCGTCACCTTTTCCGTGATGAAGGTGGAGCCGATTCGGAGATCGCGGACGCTGAGATCTCATGCCATTCGACAGGCTCATGGTCATGAACGAGCATGAGATGCTACGACACATGAGAGCTGTGTGCCATTGTCACTGATATTTGATGGGTCGAAGTTGTAGCGTGCGATGCTCGCCATCGTCACCTTTTCTGTGATGAAGGTGGAGCCGATTCGGAGATCGCGGACGCTGAGATCTCATGCCATTCGACAGGCTCATGGTCATGAACGAGCATGAGATGCTACGACACATGAGAGCTGTGTGCCATTGTCACTGATATTTGATGGGTCGAAGTTGTAGCGTGCGATGCTCGCCATCGTCACCTTTTCTGGATGAAGGGTGGAGCCGATTCGGAGATCGCGGACGCTGAGATCTCATGCCATTCGACAGGCTCATGGTCATGAACGAGCATGAGATGCTACGACACATGAGAGCTGTGTGCCATTGTCACTGATATTTGATGGGTCGAAGTTGTAGCGTGCGATGCTCGTCATCGTCACCTTTTCTGTGATGAAGGTGGAGCCGATTCGGAGATCGCGGACGCTGAGATCTCATGCCATTCGACAGGCTCATGGTCATGAACGAGCATGAGATGCTACGACACATGAGAGCTGTGTGCCATTGTCACTGATATTTGATGGGTCGAAGTTGTAGCGTGCGATGCTCGTCATCGTCACCTTTTCCGTGATGAAGGTGGATTATCGGTTTGAGGACTTATTACACTTTCGACTGAGACGGACTGCCGAGGCCGTCAGTCCCAACCAAGCAGTCACGATCCTCTTCGGAAACAGGCGCGGGATGGTTCAAATAAAACAATCTTCAATAGGATTTTTGAAAATTGACCCTTCCATTAAGATTCGATCACAATGCACTTTAAATGAGTGATTCCGAACCTCAGAAACCTGTAGACCCCAATTCCTTGAGGGAGCGAATTTGGCGTATCATATTTCTTTCGGATTCGGGACTCGCGAAAGCCTTCGATTTGCTGTTGTTGATACTCATCTCTTCAAGCGTGTTGGTGGTGATGCTCGAGAGCGTGAAAAGCTACCGGGAAGAGCATGGAGCGTTACTCAAGATTCTCGAATGGGCCTTCACCATTGTGTTTACTGTTGAGTTTATGACCCGGCTGATCGTTGTTCGGAAACGATCCCGCTATCTTTTCAGCTTTTTTGGTATGGTGGATTTGTTGTCCATTCTCCCCACTTATTTGGAGCTCTTTGTTTCAGGTACGGGCCATTTGATCATCATTCGCGTACTGCGACTTTTACGGATGTTCCGGATTTTGAAAATGGTTCATCATATGGACGAGACTGGGTATTTGGTGAATGCGCTCAAAGCGAGTCGCCCCAAAATAGCGGTTTTTCTGTTTGGAGTGATGGCGGTGGTATGTATCGAAGGCACTCTGATGTATATCCTTGAAAGCGAAGTGCCCGGGTCGGATTTCACGAGTATTCCGCAGGCGATTTATTGGGGGATTGTAACGGTGACCACCGTGGGGTATGGTGATATCGCTCCTATCACTGTTGCGGGTAAGGTCCTTGCATCGCTTATGATGTTGACCGGCTTCGCTATCTTAGCGGTTCCTACCGGGATTGTGACCGCAGAATTACACCGGGAAATCGAAGAAGTGCGCATGGATACCAGGAAATGCTCAGGTTGTGGGTATGAAGGACACGATCCCAAGGCATTGCATTGCAAAATGTGTGGAGAAAGGCTCTAGGGATTGTTTTTCATGACCACCTTTTGCTCATTTCCAACCACTCTCGCTCAGCCTTTTTCTTCGGCACTTCATACTCCAAAACCAATTAGCGTTTAATTCAATACGTGAATAATCCGATGCGAGCATCGGATGCTACGCCTCATCTACCGTAATATCATATGCTCGTTCATGATCATGAGCCTGTCGAATGGCATGAGATGTGATTCAGTTTGAAGTCTTTCAATCGGAAATGGCATAACAACTAAGGGCTAGTCTATTGATTCCAGAGCGTCAGAGATCACTTTTCTAAAAACGTCGGTTTTAACGGGTTTGTGGATAAACCCATTCATACCTACCTCGATGCAGCGTTCTCTTTCGTTTTCTGTGACTCCCGCTGTCATCGCAAAAATAATAGGTGCTGAATTGCTGTCGCTTTGCTCACGAATGATGCGGGTGGCTTCGATCCCATCCATTTCCGGCATTTGCACATCCATCAGGATAATATCGTAACTTTGACGTTTCACCGAATCGACCGCTTCGACTCCGTTGGCAGCGACGTCAACACTTAGTCCGAGTTTATTGAGCATCAAAACGGCTACTTTTTGATTCACTGAATTGTCTTCGACCAGCAGAATCCTTACGTTTTTAGTGTTTTTGAGGGCTTCAATTTTGCCGTAATTTCGTCGTTTATTCGATTGAACTAAATCCTTCGAGTTAACTTGTAGGAGAGAACTTTTTAGCTGACGGTGGGCAATTGGTTTGGTGATGGTTGTAAGTTTTTTAAAGGTTTTAAGCAGTTCCGTCGGCAGTTCATCCGGATTGTGGGAGAGCAGGACGATGGGTGTTGTCGAAGGAAGAAACCTCAGGTGTTCGAGAATTTCGGTGATGAGAAGACGTTCGGCGGGTAAATCCACTAGCCAGACTTCAGGTTGGGATTCGAGAGTGTTCCATGATGTTGGATCCGATAACAATACGGTTCGCCATTCTGAGTTCCCTAATACGACAGGATAAAGCCTTTTTGCGAAGGCATTGTAACTGAAAAGCCCAAGTTGAGCTATTTTTAACTGTTTTTGGATGACCTCTGGTTCGCCGAAAGCGTTGTTTTTGAGTTTGGTTTTTGCTGCCTCTGGACATTGAATATCAAAAAAGAAATGACTTCCTTTTCCCATGACACTCGATGCTCCAATATCGCCTCCCATGCGTTCGGTCAGCATCTTCGAAATGCTCAGTCCTAACCCACTCCCTCCGAAACGTCTCGAGGTGCTTTCGTCCCCTTGAGTGAAGGGACTAAAAAGTAATTCAAGGTGATCAGGCTCAATACCGATTCCAGTATCCTCTATGTCAAAATACAGGTGATCTGAGGAGGGGCCAGTTTTGACGGTCAATACTACGCTGCCTCTGGTTGTGAACTTAATTGCATTGCCCAGTAGGTTCACGAGGATTTGACTCAGTCGGGTGGGATCCCCGGTTCTTTTGGGAGCGATTTCGGGCTTTATCGCATAGATTAAATCAATTTTTTTTGAGTTTGCCTGGGTGGACAGAAGTTCAAATACGTTATCAATCAAATCTTCGAGATCAAAGTCGATAATTTCTAGTTTTAGCTTCCCTGCGTCGATTTTGGAGAAATCCAATACGTCATTGATGATCGTAAGTAGCGTTTCGCTCGAAGTTCGAATCGTACTTAGGTAGTCTCGTTGAACTGCAGTTAGCGGGGTGTCGTGCAGGAGCGTGCACATTCCAATTACTCCGTTCATTGGCGTACGGATTTCGTGCGACATGTTGGCGAGGAATTGACTTTTTGCCTTCCCTGCATGTTCCGCTTCTTCGACAGATTTGGTAAGTTCGAGGTTTAGTTGATCCAGTTCCTTTGTCCTGTGGGCAACCAAAGCTTCTAGGTTGCGGTTTTTTCGCTCATATCGGTGGGTGAGGGTTCGAATCAAGGCATATAGAGCTAAGACTATTATCAGTGAGTATAAAAGGTAGGCTGTTTTCGTTCGATAATAGGGAGGGAGAATTTTGAACTCAATGATGGTAGGTTCACCGATGGGTATATCCCCTCTGACCAGCCTCACGGCCATCGTATACTTGCCTTCCCTTAGATTTGATAACGTGAAACCAGAGTTGTAATTGGTAGTGGACCACTCGTCTTCACGACCGAGTAGTTTGTATTGGATCCCTGGGGTTTTTACCAGTGTGTATGTTCCCGAGAAAAACTGGAATTTGAGATTGTTTTGCGCATAAGAAATTTCCCGTATTTCATCCAGGTTCTGATTCAGCACGTTAAAAAGTTCAGTTTTCTGACGGGTGTCGACAATGCCAGTCAATAGCGGTGGGGACAGATTGTGTATCGTATTCAGGTTTTTACGTTCCAGACGAAAAAGAGATCGAGAAGTGTGGATCCAAAGGTCATTGTTGGCCAATAATCTGATGATGGGGTAGCTGCCTACGCTGATATTCAGTGAATCTTCATCAACATCGTATCCTTGTCCATTGGGTATAAGTCGCAAAATTCCTGTTGAATGAGGGATCCATACGATTCCGTCCTGGTCTTCGACGGGTCTTCCCGCGACTTGCGGCAGAGAATCCAAAAACTGTTTGAGGGTATCATCCTCTACAAACTTCTGTTCCGTTTCATCAAAGAACGCGTAACCGCGTTTGGCAGATGTGATAATGGTCGTTTGGCCAATTCCTCCGATGGTGAGCCATCCGGGTTGCCATTCGAAGTCATTGTAATTATCGAGTTTGATCGTACCCTCAATAATACTGATATGAGCAACGCGATTTACTCCGAGTTCCAGCCAAGCTGAGTTTGGTGAGGGGTGATAGATCGTTGAAGCGAATCCAACACCTTCAATTTCTTCGCAGAATTCAAACCATTTCCCGTTTTGCCATTTGAGGGCAGCTATTTTCTCCCGGGAAACGATGAGGATTTCGTCTTTTTCGGTATTCATAGCCAAAAGGCGATTTACATTTATTCCACCAAGAACAGGAATCATGGTTCCATCCGGTTCCAACGCAAAAACACCGTCGGAGTTGCCGACAATAAGGCCATTAGCGGTCGAAACTGCTGACCAAATTCCTAATTCAGTTTTAGCTGGTTTTTCGACGAATCGGGTGATTTGACCTAACTCAGATTCCGCTGGCCCAAAGATTTTCCCATCTGAAATGATGAGAGTTTGGCCGTTGTGTTCAATGATTCGTGGCCAGAAAATAAATAGTCCCTGTTCATGCCCAAATTTGTAAATGGGAGATCCTAGAAGCATCTTTACAACACCCGAATTGGTCGATAGCCACAGAACTCCAGGTTCTACCAGGTGGAGATCAAAGATTTCGGAAAAAAAGCCGGATTGATAATGAGCCTTTAACTCTCCGTTTTTATCGAGAATAAACAACCCGGTGTTTTTTATCGCGATTGCAATCGAATCTGAGTCTATTCTTTCTAAAGAAGCGACACCGTTTTTTAGCAAAGAGTCGATTTGGGTTTTCCAAGGTCGCAAAGAATTTCCATCGAAAATCTTGCAATCCATTGCTTGGTTTATGAGTAAGACATGGTCTTTATCCCAAGGTGTAGAGAAGTGGGCGCGGAAATCAGCGTTGGTACTGATAACAGTGGAATCCCCCGTGTTCGGATCGATCCGAACCAATCCTTTGGTGAAACTTGGGGCGTAAAAATGGTGGTTGATTTTAAAGATAGTTTCCACCTCTGGAATCTCAAAGAAGGTCTGCTGCTCTGAGTCCTGATCGAGCAAAATGACCCCAGTGTCTCCAGCGAATAGTGTTTTGTTTCCTTCAAACAATATCGAATTGAGTGCTCCGTTTGTTGCCCAGCTGGGTGCATTGTCGGGTCGCAATGAGCGGGTTTTAATCAAACCATTGGGTTGGTATTCGATGGTTCCCCAATTTCCCGAGCCACCGTAATAGGTGGTTCCTTTTTCCGTTGAATTTACAAAAGTGAAATTTCGATTGGGGTCTGTCTGGTCCAGGATGTTGGTCCAGTTTTCGCCATCAAAAACAATGTAAACTCCTTCCTGAATCACCAATAATCGACCAATAGGATCCGTTTGAAGGATGACTCCCGCAGAAATGTTTCCAATCTCTTCTAGAGGATAATTGCGCATCGGAGGGAGCCCTTGAACGTCCTGCTGGTGTGGTTCACCACCTTTTAGTGAGCAAGGGAACACCAGCAAGATCAGAATTGTGGACCTCAGCAAATGAGCCCACATATTGATTCTTTTTCTTGGTATGGGTTTCATCAGGGCTTGGAGCCCTCCAAAATGGCCATGCATGGTAATTGGGGTAGCGGTTTTGAATATCGGTAGGGTTTGGACAAGCCTATAGCTATAGGTTGTATTCCATAATCGGCAATTTTTTTACACAATAGAACTTTATTTTGAATATACAGTTAGGATTGCTGAAAAAAGAAAAGGATGCGAGGGCAGCAGCACCATTACCTTATACCCATTTGCGTTAAAAAGACTTCAACCTGAAACAGGTCTCATGTCGTTCGACAAGCTCACGGTCATGAACAAAGCATGAGTTGCCACAGGTGATGAGGTCGTAGCATCCGATGCTCGCATCGGATTATTTACGCATTGATTGAGTTCGCTTAGAAATTAACTTCCAAGATCCCTTGCTGTTTTTTAAGTTTCACAACCTTGCTCTCTCCTTTTACGGAAATTTTGTAGGTGCCGAAAAACGCCGGGATTTCAACTCTTCCATCTGAACCTGATTGGACCGATTCGTTTGTCCTCCATTCTTTAAAAACGAGGTCTTGGTAGGCCTGCAACGCTGGGGCGGATTTCCAATCGCGATCATAGAGGGACGATTCCGGAATCCAGTTCATTTCGGACCAGAATCCCCACATGAGGATACCGTCAACCGCGGTATGGGAAAAACAGATGCGGTAGTAATCTGTGAGATCTTTTGCCTTTTGCATTTCGGCTTCTTGGGTCATGGGGTGCGTGCCTTTTTCACGATAGTATTTGGATCGTTGTCCTGGCATGTTGAATTCCGTTACGATGATAGGCAGGTCGAATTGGGCGAGCTGATCCAATGCATGTTTGAGCGCCTGTCGATCAAAACTCTCTTTGTGCAAATGACCCTGCACCCCGATTCCATCAATAGGCACACCCTGTTCGAGCAGGTCCCGGATGTGGTCGAGAAAAAGATTTAGTTTGCTGCCCGTGAGGATGTCGTAGTCGTTCAAATAAAGTTTCGCTTGGGGATCTTCCGCTTTGATCCAGTTTGCCATCTCTAAAGTGATTTCTTCCCCGAGCCGGTCCTCGTAGTAGTTTCCATGGATCATCTCGTTGTTGAGATCGTATTGCGCAAATCGGCCCTTGTAGCGGGATCCAATATCATGGGCTCGGTTTCTCACTGTTTCATAGAGAGCTTCATCGTTGAGCTTCTTCACCCATGGTTGAACAAATTTGTTGATACCCCAGAAAATGTTGTGCCCTCTCAAGGGAATCTCGTTTGCATCTGTCCATTCAAGAATAGCATCGACTGTAGCGTAGTTTACCGGTTCAGAGGTCGGTTGCATGGACAGCCATTTGAGAGCATTTTCAGTGACGGCTGAATTGAAGTTCTCGAGAAAAATCGCTTTGTATCGAGCTGTATCTTCCTCGTTCATCCGTCCATCAAAGGCTTGATTTGCTAGCGCCGCTCCAAACCAAAATTCGTGCTTAATCTGCTCTATCTTTATCTCTTGGTCTGCCCCAGCGTGAACGATGATCGTGCCTTTTCTGTGGTCCAAAGAATCATCGGCTTGAGCTGATAATTCAGATGGATTCGGTGTAGGGGAGTAAAGTGTTTTGCATCCAGCCAAAAGAGCTGAGCATACGATAAGAAGCAAATAGGGGGGGGTAAGCTTGTGCGTTTTCATGGGACAGGGATTCCGGGTTGTATTATACGAGCTGAACGACTGGGGATCGTTTTTACTCTGATTGAATTCCTCTTTTTCGAACAGTGTTGAATATGTTTCAATTCAATCGGTGTGAACATCCTCATAGAATGATAATCGTCCCAAGGGTTGATTATGAAACGCAAATAGCGTTTAAATTGCTACGTAAGATATCCGATGCGAGCATCGGATGCTACGCCTCATCACCTGTAGTATCTCATGTTTGTCCATTACCGTGAGCCTGTCGAATGGCATGAGATTTGTTTCAGGTTGAAGTCTTTTATCGCCCTTTAGTATTAACTGTTAGTCTTACTGTCCTTGATCTGGTGATAGGCTATTTCGAGAGTTTCAGCCAATTCACTCACTTTTACGGGTTTGCTGAGGAATCCATCCATGCCTGCCTCAAGGCATTGTTTTCTTGTTTCATGGAATGCATTGGCGGTGACCGCAATGATGGGGGTGTTTCTTTTGTCTTCCCCAACGTGTCCTTTTCGAATGGCTAAGGATGCTTCGATTCCATTCATCTCTGGCATCAGATTATCCATGAGAATGAGGTCAAACTGTTTGTCTTTGAGTTTGTTCAGCGCCATCTTCCCGTTTTCAGCGAATTCAGGTTGGTAGGCCATTTTGTTAAGAATTCTTGCGATGAGTTTTTGATTTGCTGGATTGTCCTCTGCAATGAGGATATTTAATGGAAAATCGGTTCCCCATGTTGCATAGTCGCGTACCCGCTCACTGGGTAATCCTTTATTTCGAATCTCATGAGTGGTGCATGCTCCGACTTTGATATTGAAAGCAAAGCATGACCCTTCACCAACTTCTGATTCGAGACAAACGACCCCTTCCATAGCTTCGATGAGTCGTTTGCAAATCGCGAGTCCCAGGCCACTTCCTCCGAATTTTCGAGTGGTAGAGTTGTCCGCTTGGGTAAATGGGGTGAACAGCTTGGAGATTACGTTTTGAGGAATTCCGATCCCAGTATCGATTACCTTGAACTTGAGGACGACTTTGTCTCCTTCATATTCCGCATCCAAATGAACATTCACAAAGCCCTGTTGGGTGAATTTCACCGCATTGGAAGTAAGGTTGATAAGTACCTGTCGAAGGCGTTGACGATCTCCGATTACTTTCGCGGGGACGCGATCACTGACTTTAATACTGAACCCAAGGTTTTTTTCAGCGGCTTTGGGAGCCATCAAATTGGAAAGATCGTCTAGGCACTCGCGAATTCCAAAGGGGTGTTTTTCGACCTCCATTTTGTTGGATTCGATTTTTGAAATATCCAGAATATTGTCGATGACACTCATGAGTGCATCTGTATTTGCCATGATTGCTCGCGTATACTCGTCTTGCTCGGAATCCATACGGGTATCGAAGAGCAAATTAGTGTAACCGGAGATCCCGTGAAGAGGAGTTCGGATCTCATGAGTCATCGTGGCCAAGAAATCACTTTTGGCATGGTTCGCTTTCTGTTCCTTTTCTTTTGAGTGAGTGAGTTGCTTCAATGTTTTATTGAGACGGCGAGTGCGAATGTTAAATAGGCGTGCGAGTGTTCCTAGCTCGTCTTGTCGATTGTAGCTGAGTTCAGAAGAGATAAAACTCTGCTTCGATATCGCATTTTGCAGTTCGTCTCGCATGGAAGTTAGAGGCTTCATGAATGTACGATGCAAAATCATCACCGAGAGAAGAATCGCTCCTGAGAATAGGCCCAAAAAGAGGTAAGTTAGCGTCCAATAGAGGCCGAATATCTTTTGTTTTAAAGTTTGATAGTTCCGTACCGAAATCAGTTTCCCATGGATTTCTGGAATACTCTGTATGGTGACGATGGACTCGCCTTTTGTAATAGGATCATATTTCGACAAGTATTGTGAAAAAGGGACAGATTCGCTTCCGTGATGAGAGGAGAGAATTTGAGCTGCTATCAATACAGATTCCTCTTCCGAGATTTGGTAACTCTGCTCTGCTAGTTTAGGTGCGAGTTTTTCAATATCTTTGAATGTAGTTGGATTCGCATCAATCCATGCCTCATCGATGACCCTTATTTGAGATACCATTTCAGCAAATGCTGGGTCAATGTCGGGAAGTTCTTCGGCTTTAATAAACTCGCCCGATGCTTTGAATACTTTGGAAATATAGTCATCTGGAAAAGACATGATACTTCCATCTCCTGAGATTGCAAAAGCGTAGCTGCCCTGCTCAGAAGAAAAATTTTGAAACCCCCGGTTTATGGCCGACAGCTTGATGTCGATCGTCGCGACCCCCCAGAATTGATCCTTTTTATAGATAGGGGCAGAGCAGGTTGTCATGGGTTCCTTGGAATAGGGATCAATGTATGACCGCGACCAATAGACGCCTTTGGGGGGGAGAAATTTTACTGGAACATACCATTCTTCATTGTGATAGCCTTTCGATTCCGGATCGTTGTAGGAATCGTAGAATTCGAGCGTTCCTTCGATATTGCGGCCCCAGAAAAAGCTTTTTCTTTCAAGCATAGGATCAAGTGCGTGGGGTTCGGGCCATACTCCGCCTCCTGCTATGAGTTGGTCTGCCCCTGCGGAATCGATGATGGCTAGAAAGGCTTGTCTGATTTCGGGTGTATCCTCAGATACCGTGGAAGCCATACTGGCTAGAGAGAGGGCGAGAGTTTCTGTCGAAACGATATGCTGTTGAGCCTCTGCTATAATTCCATCACCTAATTGTCGCACCAACGAGAACGCATGAGATTCGAGTTGTTTTACGACAGAGAAATTTACCACTAGGTAGGTTGAAAGCGCTAGTGCCGCCATCAAACCCACAAAAAGCCCAGGGATTCGAAAAACAAGACTCCGACTCCAACCGGGAGTTCTCGATTTAGGCCAGACATTATGAATGAGGTTATTTTTCACAAAGGAAACGAAATGATTTCAGGCGTATTGAGCATGAAACTTTGATGGAATTTAGAGAGACCTTTGATATTCCCTCTCTCAATTTCAAGAGTTTTCCAGTGATAGCACTCCCTGCTCCGTTATCGGACTAATGCTGGTGAATTTGAATTTAGCAACTTTCGAGGGAATTTTAATAATCCGTAGTTCATGAGTGGATAGGAGTTGAACCCTGAGACTGCCTCTCTAAACTAAGGATTTCTACTCTAATAATGGAATTTGATGTCATTGTTGCCGGAAGCGGAATTGCTGGGCTTAGTTTTGCTGTTGATGTAGCGAATGCGGGCTTGAAAACCTGTATCGTCACCAAAAAAGGTGGGGATGAATCGAGTACCAACTACGCCCAAGGGGGGATCGCATGTGTCACTTCGGAGACCGATGATTTCGAAAAGCATATTCTGGACACTCTGAATGCGGGTGCAGGATTGTGTGATGCAACGATCGTTCGAGAGGTCGTCAAAGATGGTCCCTCTTGTATCGAGGCAATTCAGAAACTTGGGGTTTCGTTCAGTAAACTGGAAGATGGTCGGGTGTCCCTTGGTAAGGAAGGAGGACACTCCAAACGCCGAATTCTGCATGTTGAAGATATGACCGGCAGGGCCATTGAGCAGGCCTACCTGAAGGCAGTTCGGAATCATCCAAATATCGAATTTCGAGAGCACGCTATCGCGATCGATTTGATTACCCATCGCAAAATGCGGAATTTTGGTTATACCACCGAAGAGAGCGAAGACCGAGTCACAGGGCTCTATGTCTTTGATGAGAAGGAGAACCAGGTGCTATCTATGCGGGCTAAAGTGGTAATGCTGGCAACCGGTGGCATTGGGTATTGTTACCAATATACGACCAACCCGTCCATTGCGACAGGTGACGGTATCGCAATGGCTTATCGTG
>CAXXVT010000003.1:0-84774 GCA_963676215.2 Opitutales bacterium
AGAATTTTATGAGACAACTATTGGTGAATGGGGAAGCAGTCGCTTTAGCGAGTATAGAGCAGGAGGAACGACAGTTGATCGCAGATTTGAAGTTGCAGAATCAGCCACTTCCGAATGACAAAGTGAAGTTAGTGATTCAGGATCGGGCACGGCAGAATGTCATCGATCACTATTTGTGTAAGCAAGAGGCGAAGCGACGTGGGTTGAAAGTAGACCCTGCTTTGGTGGAGGAACAACTCCAACTTTTGACGACTCGAAATGGTGGAATTGAGAGTGTTAGTAAGTATCTTTCAGATATTGGTGAAACGATCGAAGACCTTCGCAATCATATCGAGGATCGGATGCTTGTGGATAAGTTGGTAGAAACCATTTACGGCTCAGTTAGTAAAACTAAGGACCGCCACGCTAAGAAGTATTACAAGGAGCACAAAGAAGAGTTTCTCAGTGAAACTGCGATTGAGGTACGTTGGTTTGTAAAGCATTTCAAAAATCCGATGGAGCGGCGGAGCACGTTGAAAGAAGTAGAAAAAGTTGCACAGGCTGTTCGATCCGGAAAATCATTTAAAACCCTGGTGAAACAGCGTTCGGACGAGCCTAATGGGGATGGTCTTCTTGGCTTTGTAAGAAAAGGAGAACTTGCACCTGAGTTTGATGCGTTTGTCTTTTCCAATGAAAGCGATGCCATCAGTGAGCCAATCGAAAAAGATGGGACTTGGTATTTGCTATTGAACGGTGAAAAGAAAGACGGTGCACAAGCAGAGTTCGAAGAGGTGAAAAAGAACAGATCCTTATTCAGCTATCAGAGGAAGCAAAAAAGGATTCACTTAAAGACGTTCTCGATAAGTTGCGTTCCAAAGCGAAGATCGAAGAAAAAGAAATCGATTAAGAAAACAGAGTCGCATGTAAAATCCAATGCGAGCATCGGATGCTTGCTACTGTTCCCAAGCTGTAGCATCTCATGCTCGCATGAGATCTCCAAGGTTCATCGAATAAGGCACCTAATCCTCGCGTTGGTGGATTATCACGGGTTTCCCGAAGGCTTGTTTGGATTCGGCTTTGCTGAGCATAATGAGTGTGATCACTCCTAGAATCGTTCCGAAGGGGAAAAAAAGGCACTCTAACACCGCGACTGCAAAACAAAAATTGTAGTTCCGAAGGCGATTCATTTGCACACCTGCAAAGATGGTAGCGGCGGCGATGCACAGACCTACGATAATGATTAGAGTGGCTCCAAGGATAAAAAACCAGCCTGTCACGGTTTGTTCTTCACTATTCCCTGCCTCAAGTCCACCGGGAGCGATGACCAAAATGAAGCCGATAATGAGATAAATAACCGGAACAAAGGACATCAATAGAGACACGCCTCCGATGAGAAAATGGAACACCGACAGGACGGTAAACTTATCTTTGATTTCTTGCATCAGACCTTCTTATTTTTGCAGGTTGGTTCCCCGGTATTGCATGCCATCCCGGGATTTTCTTTTTCGAAATGTCAATTTTGGAATCACTCCCACATGATTCATGACCACCAATACATCTCCTGCTTCCAGTCTCGTACTCGGTTGAGGTTTCAGGATCGTATTGCCATCGGTTTTGCGAACGGCCACCACAATAAATGATGCGTTTTCACCCGTTTCAATGTCTTGGAGAGAACAATTATCGGGAAGTCGATTGGGGGTTGGGATTTCTTCGAGTTCCAGTCCTAGTTCGTGAAGCTCATCTGCAAAACCCGAATCTTTGAGATCCCTTTCAATCACTTCACTCGCGCTTGGTTTAAGCAACATGTTGGCAACTCGGTCGGCTCCGATGGCAGCAGGCATGATGACCTTGTCGACTCCAGCTTGCTTGAGTTTCGCTTCCGAGGAAATTTGATTGGCCCGTGAAACGATCGTGAGGTCGGGATTCAAGGCCCTGCAACTTAAGACGATAAAGACGTTGGCTGCATCGTTGGGGAGGACCGTTGCAACGACAGCCGCCTGTGCAATCATGGCTTTATTGAGCGTGGCCTCTTCCGTCGCATCACCTTGAATAAAAAGATAGCCCATTTCGTGGATGAGTGCGATGCGCTTATCGGAACTGTCGATAATGAGAAATTGCTTTTTTGCAGCCTTTAGTTTTTTCGCAAGTAAGCGGCCCATTCGGCCATAGCCGCAGATGACAATGTGATTTGAAAGATTGCTGATTTCTTTGTCCATTTTTCGTTTACCCAGCAGTTGTTGCAGTTGTCCTTCTGTCAGCCAGTTTATAAATGCACCCACAGTGTAAATGAGGCCGGTGCAACCAGTCATGATGAAGAGTATCGTGAAAATTTTTAGTTCAGGATCGAGTTCCTTCACTTCTCCGTATCCCACTCCAAAGATGGTGATGACCACCATGTAGATCGCATCGATGAAGGGCCAGCCTGCAATCGAGTATCCCAGGATGCCGATGACACCGGTGACTATGACTACGATGGAACCATACAGGAAATGTTGGTTCGGAGACTTCATTTTTGATTCATTGGGAGACAGATGCTCTAAGAGTATAACGGTGTTCTCTCAGAGCAACTGGTGGGCCTTTTTTAGAAATCATCGAGATCTACCAGAATTTCCCTGGGTTGGGATCCGTTGTCCGAGCCTACGATGCCCCGATCCTCGAGGATTTCCATAATGCGCGCAGCACGGTTGTATCCGATGCGGAGGCGACGTTGCAGCATAGAAGTAGAAGCGCGTTTGGTATTGCGAAGGACTTCAATCGCGTCCGGCACCAAGACATCTCCCCAGTCCTCTGAATCTGAGCTGGTAGTGGGTCCACCGTCGTCGTCGGGATCCTGTTCGATTTGTTTTTGAATTTCCTCGAGTATTTCTGGAGGTCCATTGACTTTTAGGAACTCCACAATTTCCGCTATTTCTTCGTCTGAAACAAAGGCCCCCTGAGCTCGAAGCAGATGGTGCACACCAGGTGGAATAAAGAGCATATCTCCCCGACCAATCAGGGTGTCAGCCCCCCCTCCATCTAAGATGGTGCGACTGTCTATTTTCGATGCTACTTTGAAGGAAATACGACTCGGTAAGTTCGCTTTGATTACCCCAGTGATGACGTTTACTGAGGGACGTTGCGTGGCGATGATAAGATGGATACCTGCAGCGCGAGCGAGTTGCGCGAGGCGAGCGACACAGGTTTCGATGTCTGCTGGAGCGACCATCATTAAGTCGGCAAGCTCGTCAATGATGCATACGATGTAAGGAAGTTTCTTTTCTGGTATCTCCAGGGCGTCATCATCGCGCTCAACTTCAATGCGCTGCACGGCAGCGCGTTCTTCTGGCGTCAAGTCTGCATCCATTGATTCGGCTGCAGCACGGGCTTCTTGGTTCTTCAAAATTTTAGCATTAAAGCCCGCGATGTTGCGCACTCCAACTTTTGCAAAAATCTGATAACGATTCTCCATTTCTGAGATGAGCCATTTGAGGGCATTTGGCACCTTTTTGGGATCGGTCACCACTGGAATGAGCATGTGTGGAAGATCGTTGAAAATCTTCATCTCAACGATCTTGGGATCCACCATGATAAAGCGCACATCTTCGGGACTGGAATGGTAGAGCAGAGAGCAGATGATGGCGTTGATACACACCGTTTTACCGGAGCCAGTCGAACCCGCAATAAGAAGGTGAGGCATACGAGTGAGATCTGTTACGAGTGGTTTTCCACTTACGTCTTTCCCTAGCACAATTGGAATTTCTGCTTTCGCTCCCGTCCACACTTTGGTCTCAAGAATGTCCCGAACGCGTACGGACTGCGGCACCTTGTTGGGAATTTCGACCCCAACACAACCTTTTCCCGGCACCGGGGCCAAGATACGGACCGATTGGGCTTGGAGAGCCATCGTGAGGTTTTTCTCAAGAGCCGCAATTTTCTCCACTCTTACCCCTGGGGCGGGGTGGAGGTCATATCGGGTAATGACTGGTCCAACGTGGACCTCCCCTAATTCGACTTTAATCTTAAAGTCTTCCAGCGTTTTCCGCAACCGCTCGGCCACCTCTTGATGGTTGGTGGTAAGATCAACTGGGAGCTCCTCGGATACTTCAAGTAAATCGACTGGGGGGAATATAAATTTGCCCCGTTTCTTAGGAATGACCAATTTTTCCTTCTCCGTTTTTTCGCTCTCGACGATGGTCACCTTACCAGTTGAAACATCGACATCTGTTTTTGGTGCTTTGACTGGGGCGGTCACCTTTGGGGGAGTGACTGGCTCAGTTGGCTTTGGTTCCTCTAACTTTTGAACCCGAGCGGTGGAGGTTTTCTTTTTTCCTGGAATGGGTTGAGGTCTAGGAATGGGTTTCCCTATTTCTTCTAAATACTGTTCGTTGGGTTTGTTTGAATCCTGGTAGTAAAAGTCTTTGTTGATGTCGTCAGCGTCCGCCTCGACAATGGATTTTCCAAACAGTGGTTTGAGCCAGTTGCGTTTAACACGCATGGCCTTCGGTAGGGACTCCTCCTTTGCTTCAGGTTCTTCTCTCTCCACCGGGGCTTTGACGGAGACGGGTTTGGTTTTTCGTTCGGGGAGTTTGGGTAGAGGAATGTGAATTTTGCGCAACAAACGATGAAGTTGGCGTAAGGTATTGCTGAAACTCAAGTAGAACCCTCCGATTGTTAAGGTAGAGAGGATAACTCCTGATCCCACGGGTCCAAGGAATCCCCCTAATAGCCCACTATAAAGGGAGTGCCCCAACGCCCCTCCTGCTCCATTTGGAAGGTAGTCTTTCGGGTAATGGCTCAGCATTTCCGGCCAAAAATGTTGATTTGAAAAGTCGAAGAAAGCGGCACCTGTTGTGAACAATAGCAATACTCCAACCAAGTGCATCCAAGTCACCTGCTTGGTTTGGCGGATGTAGAGCAAAATGCAAAATTGGAACAACAGTGGAGCAATCAGAATCCCAATGAGACCCAGATTGAGCAGCGTAATGAATCCGAGGTCGGCACCAAATTTCCCTATCAGATTGATGGGACCAAAATCAGAAGTCTGCCGGGCAATCCCATGAAAAACTCCTTCTTGATCGGCTCGATAATGAAGCGTTGCGATGATATGGAGCAGTCCGAAAATCCACAGACTGGTCGCTAGGATCGGCTTAGGCGCTTTGAGCCGGGGTCCAAAAGAGGTTTTAACCTCCTTTTTTT
Organism: Opitutales bacterium; assembly: GCA_963676215.2. GTDB lineage: Bacteria > Verrucomicrobiota > Verrucomicrobiia > Opitutales > JAFGAQ01 > JAKSBQ01. Next base: position 5,155 of record CAXXVT010000003.1, read on the forward strand.
GAACTTTTTTGGCGACTTTTTTTGGCATACTAAATTGTGAAAGTGTAAAAATAGATGGGTTGATCTCGCTTCGCAATACTTAAGGTCATGGCACTATGGATGGGAGAGAGCGGGAAGAATAAAGTTCAAAAATGGAAATGAATCTCCAAACAAGGAAAAAATACCTCCACTCGGTGCTCCATGTTCATATTTGAGGCAAAAGGAGTTGTGCCCATGATCGAATCCTGTTCAATACTGGGCTTATGAATTGGATTCCGTTTGAACCATTGTACAAGGAGAGAGTCTGGGGCGGTCGCAACCTTGAAACATTCCTCGGTAGAAAACTTCCTCAGAATCAGGTTATTGGTGAAAGTTGGGAGATTGTTGATCGTGAGGAAACGCAGTCGACTTTAAAGGAAGATCCCCGCCGAACCCTTAGGCAATTGATTGAAGAGGATCCGGAAGGCGTCATGGGACCGGGATGGACCGCTGAGCGTCGCTTTCCTATCCTTGTGAAATGGTTGGATTGTCAGGAACGTCTGAGCCTGCAAGTGCATCCCCCTGCCAGCGTTGCTCCGGCGTTGAATGGAGAACCTAAGACGGAAAACTGGTATATTGCCAAATCGGCAACTGGAGCAGGTTTATTGGTTGGGCTTGCAGACGGAGTGTCCAGAGAGCAGTTTGAAGCAGCATTGAAGGATGGCACGCTCGAGTCATGCGTGCATCGTTGCGAAGTAGAGGCTGGAGATTCGATTTTGGTGGAAAGCGGACGCATTCACGCGATCGACGCGGGGAATGTGATACTCGAAATTCAGCAAAACTCAGATACCACTTATCGAGTATACGACTGGGGACGTGTGGGGTTGGATGGTAATCCTCGTGAACTGCATGTTGAGCAGTCGATGAAAAGTATTGATTTTGACGATTATGAACCGGACCCTCTAAGAGCTCCGGTCGGGGATGTCGAACTTGCCAATTGCAAGGAGTTTCGTATTCAAAAATTTGAACTCAAATCTGGAGATGCGTCGATTATTCTGGATGCTCGCGAAGATGCTCGATTGTTGCATGTAGTCAGCGGACGAGTGAAAGATAAGCTGACAGGTGTGGTGGCAGAGAAAGGGGACAATCTGTTCCTTCCCTACCATTCTGGTTTTGAATTGGAAGCAGTGAATGCTGCGACATTCCTTTTGACAGACCAATTTACGGAGTATCCGCTCTCGTCATAGGTTTGCTTTTTATCGGAGTGATATGTCGAAAAACGAGATTCCCAACGAAATTCCTGGAAAGGAGATAAAATCCATTCGAATGACAGGATGGGTGGTGGGTCTTGTTCAATTGGCAGTATTAGCGGGGATCGCAGGAGGTTTAGTATTAGGCGGATTTCTGCTTTTTCGCGGAACGATGTTGGAGCGCTACATTGAAAAGAAAATCGGTTACCCCTGCGAGGTCGCTGGATTTGATTTTGATCCGCGACAATCACTGATTGAGTTACATGATGTGACCATATGGAACATTGATCCCTTCCCCAGAACTCCTTTAGCCACTATTCGAAGAATTCGGTTGGAGTGGGATCCGATGCGAAGTCAGCAGTTTCCCAAGCAGCTAAGATTGTTGGAGGTAGAACTCGATACTCTTACGCTAATCCGTCTCGACGGCAACAGATTCAATATTCTCTATTTTGTGGAGGCACTGGTAGAAGCCTGGGGTTCGAATGCGGATTTGGAAACGCAAAATAAGACCAGAGAACCGCTTCATATAGAGGAGTGTTGGCTGTTGTGGGACACTCTTGTCGCATTGGATGAGGAAGTCGAAGGAGGGAAGCGCATGGAAGTCTTGGTAGAATACGAAGCCCATCACGAAAATGTAAGCCGGATCCGCGATATCACAGATCCAGCTATAAAAACCGCTAAAGATGAAGTGGATACTTTCTATTTTTTCAATTACCTCGGAGATTCATTGCGAAGTTTGTTGAAATAATAAACCCGGTTTTTGATTTGCGGGCTCATTGTATTTGTTGTGCTGTCTTGTTCTCTATTTAGGGTTATGGCTATTTGGAACGACGGACATGTCTCGGTTGTTAAAACGCCATGCTAAATGATAGAATCCAGAGGAGGTTTTTCTTACATTTTGCAAAATTCGGGATATTCATCCGCCCGATTGATGCGGAATCCATCTCCATGCTTGAATTTTTCAAGGCAAATCTCATTATAGAGCTTTTGGCAAAATGTGAAACTTTCACTTTTTGGCAGAATATGGATCAAATATTGATCCAGGGAAGCTATGTCTAATAAGAATAAAGATAGAGAATTTATGGCAAAAAAAGTCAAAGAAACATACGATCAAGATTCTTCAAGGGAGCATGAAGAGACGTCTGTCGTTGGGGATGATGATGCAGCCGTCGAAGAGTCAAAAGGTGAATCCGAAGCACCTGGTGTTGAATTTGAAGATCTAAACTCCCTTATCTCTGAATTGGAAAAGGTGAGTAGTGCACTTGAAGAGGAAAAAAAGAAATCCTCAGAAATGCAGACTCGATACCTGCGATCCGTTGCAGACCTCGAAAACTATCGCAAGCGAGCGCTGAAAGAAAAAGAAGAACTCGGAAAACTTGCCGTGGGAAATTTTGTGGAAGATCTCCTTCCTGCTCTGGACAACTTTAAGTTGGGCATGAAAGCTGCCGATACTCACCCTGAAGCGAAAGTGGTGTCTGATGGATTCAAGATGGTCCTCGATCAGTTTTTTGAAGTTTTTTCCTCAAAGGGAATTGAAGAGATTGTTCCCAATGGAAAAGAGTTTGATCCACAGTTCGAAGAATGTGTATCGCATCTTCCCAATGACGAGGTGCCCGAAAATCATGTGATCGATACCATTCGCTCGGGCTACAAAATTAAAGATCGGCTTATCCGTGCTGCCACTGTTGTGGTTTCCAGCGGACCCGCAGATAAATAAGGGGAAGACAAAAATCCCAGCAATAAGAGTCAAACAACATCAAACCAGACGGTTTAGTAGTAAAATAAGAGAGAGAATTTTAGCATGGCAAAAACTGACTATTACGAGCTTTTAGGAGTCAATCGGGATGCAACCGCTGAAGAGCTTAAAAAGGCGTACCGAAAGTTGGCGGTAAAATTCCATCCAGACAAAAATCCTGGTGACGATGCGGCGGAGGCCAAGTTTAAGGAAATCTCCGAAGCATATGACATTTTGAAGGACGCTGAAAAGCGTGCCGCTTATGATCGATATGGTCATGCTGCATTTCAAGGCGGAGGCATGAGTTCCCGCGGTGCTGGCGGCGGCGGATTTTCTGACCCTTTTGATATCTTCCGTGAAGTATTCAGTGGCGGTCGCTCTGGCGGCGGAGGAGGCGGAGGTATCTTCGACGAGTTTTTCGGCGGCGGAGGTGCGGGTGGCCAAGCAGGTCAGGAGGGTTCCGACCTGCGGTATGATTTGGAACTTTCGCTAGAAGAAGCAGCTGCTGGTGTGGAGAAAGAGATTCGTTATCGCCGGGCAGTGGCTTGTGATCGATGCGATGGCAATGGTGCTGAACCCGGCTCTCGACGGGTAAAGTGTCCGACTTGCGGCGGCGCCGGACAGGTGACTTCCAACCGTGGATTTATTAGCTTCCGGCAAGTGTGCCCAAGTTGTTCGGGTGCGGGAAGTATCATTGAAAATAAGTGCAAGAAGTGCGGAGGCGAAGGTCGCGTGACTGATACCAGTAAGCTGAAGGTGAAGATTCCCGCTGGAGTCGATTCAGGATCCCGTCTGCGTTCTGCAGGTAAAGGGGAAGCTGGACTGCAAGGTGCTCCTTCAGGTGATCTTTACATTGTATTACACGTCAAGGAACACGAAGTTTTCGAGCGCCATGGCGACGATCTGTTTTGTGAGATTCCCATTAAGTTCACTCTAGCTACTCTCGGAGGCACCCTCAGCGTGCCAACACTGACTGGGAAGGGAACCCTGAAGATCCCAACTGGTACACAGTCGGGTACGACTTTCCGGATGCGAAGTCAGGGAATGCCAAATCTACGCAGCGGGCACAAGGGAGATCAATTGATCAAGGTCGTCATCGAAGTCCCTAAGAAACTGACCAGCGAACAACGCAAATCACTTGAGGAATTTGCTGAGCTCAGTGGCGATCCTGCAAACCCCATGGCGCAGTCTTTTGTGGATAAAGCCAAGCGGTTTTTTGGAGAGTAAGACTTTCGGTATCTTTTTAAGGCGAAATCATGTTGGAATATAGCATTGTCATCTCCAGTGAATTAATGGATGAGCTGGAATCCCTATTCTGTGAGGAAATACAGGAGCATTGGTTGTTATTCCAAAAGGATCGCAATAGCCCCATCTTTTTGAAGGGTTATTTTGATTCGGAAGCTGATTTCCGAGCCGTGTTTGACGAATTGTCGGAACAGGTAACCGAATTAAAGGGGGCTTCTGTTGAGAGTTCGACCATGGAAGATCAGGATTGGAAGATGGCGTATCGTCATCATCTCAACCCATGGGAATATGGTCATCTCAATTGGGTGCCGGAATGGGAACGGGAAACTTTTCCTACTCGCGAGGATGGTGTCTATCTATACCTCGATTCAGGCATGGCGTTTGGTACGGGAAGTCATGAGACCACCCGACTTTGTGCCGAAGCGATCTATGATTTTTGGAAAGACCACAAAGACCAGGCCAAAGAACATGTGGTGATTGATGCAGGCTGCGGATCCGGGATTTTGGCGATGTCGGCTGCACTGTTGGGATATCAGCACATTTATGCCTTCGATCGGGACCCTGAAGCGGCAAGAATTACTTTTGAGAACTGCGCGAAAAACGAGCTGGATTCCTTGATAGAGGTGAAGGAAGCTGGTTTGGCGCAAGGGTTGAAAGAGCGCAGAGGAGATTTGTTTGTAGCGAATATCCAGGCCGATGTATTGAAAATTTATTCCGATAACATCGTCAATGCATGGAACCCTAATGGGCTTCTTATACTGAGTGGTGTGCTCTCGCATGAGCGGGAATCTGTTACTGAGCATTTTCTTGAGGAGCTCGAGAAAGTTCACAGCGGTCGAGATTTTTCAACGTCCTGGGATCAGAAGGGTGACTGGGTATCGATCTTGTTCCAATTGAAACGGGACGATTGAACGGATATGAATGGACTTTTGTTTTAAGCGAGAAAGAAAGGAAGACCTTAATCGTTATCCATCAAAGGCTCGCTTCCTGTATTTTTGAAAGTGATATCCGTTGTTATGGAGAGCAGGTTGACTGTCCGCTTTCCATAAACTTCTCATTTCGCACCAGGGTTTTCAGTGTAGTGAAAGTTAACCCTTTCTCGTTGTTATCCCATGGACATGATTCGAAGTGACAATTTTGCAATTGCCGAAAATTTCAAAACTCAGTCGTTGTTGAGACTTTTTCTATTTTTGGTTTTTGTTGTGGTAGGTTGTTTGCGTCTCGATGCCGCCCGCAAGATGGAGAATTTGGACCGGGGAGTGGTCGCAATTTCCCTTGGAGAGGAAGGTGTTTACCTCGGGTGGAGACGATTGGGGACTGATCCTGAAACGGTTTCCTTCAACATTTACCGAAACGACCGGCTCATAAATGCGGTTCCAGTTGTTGATTCGACAAATTTTCTCGATGCGGAAGGCACAATCGAATCTGTTTATCAAATTTCGGTATTGATCGATGCGGTTGAAATTAAGAGGACCGAAACTACACCTGTTTGGGAGCAGCAGTATCTCGAAATTCCGGTATCGAATCCAGGATTGCAATCGGAGACAGTTGTCGAAAGCGAAAGTCCTCAACCGGCATCTGATACCGCTAACGAAGCTCGTGTCATTTATTCTCCCAACGATGCAAGTGTTGGTGATCTGGATGGCGACGGTCAGTATGAAATTGTATTGAAATGGGATCCTGCCAATTCACAGGACAATTCAAGATCCGGCGTGACGGACAATGTGTATCTGGATGCATATGAGCTAGATGGTACTTTGTTATGGCGGATCGATCTGGGTGTGAATATTCGCGCTGGTGCTCACTATACCCAATTCATTGTTTATGATTTGGATAGCGATGGTTATGCAGAGGTGGCTTGCCGAACATCTGACGGTACTATTGACGGTGCCGGGAATGTGATCGGAGATTCTGAAGCAGATTATCGAAACGCAGACGGCTATATTCTTACAGGTAATGAATACCTGACGATTTTTGAGGGTGCGACGGGGACGGCACTGGTCACGGAGGATTTCTTTCCTAATCGGGGTGGCAGTGTTCGAGAGTGGGGCGACAATTATGGAAATCGTTGTGATCGGTTCCTTGCGGGAGTTGCTTATCTCGATGGGGAACGTCCGAGTTTGATCCTTGGAAGGGGCTACTACAAACCCAAGAACGGATACTCCGCGAGGAACGAGATAGTCGCTTATAATTGGAGAGAAGAAGTTTTGCCTGATGAGCTTGAGGTGGTTGAACAAGAGACTGAAGATCAGGAAAGCATCGAGCTACAGAAGGTTTTGAGTCAGGTTTGGTATTTTAAAAGCAATACTTCAGGCCTCAATGAGAGCTACTTGGGCCAGGGTTGTCACAGCCTCAGTATCAATGATGTGGATGGGGACGGGTACGATGAAATTGTGTATGGTTCGTGCACCATCGATGACGATGGTACAGGGTTGTATTCGACGGAGTTGGGGCACGGAGATGCTCTGCATGTCTCCGATTTCGATCCACTGAGAGAAGGTTTGGAGTTGTGGCAATGCCACGAAGAAGATCCTTACGGAGCTACTTTTCGGGATGCTGCCACGGGTGAGATTATCTTTCGCTATGATGCGTCCAAAGACACTGGTCGAGCTTGCGCGGGGGATATCTTGGCGGATTCTTTGGGCGCCGAAGTTTGGGCCTCGGGCGGTGTGCCCTTGAGTACGATCAGCGGTATTAATATGGGCGCGCACAAAAACCCCATCAATTTCATGGTATGGTGGGACGGGGATTTATTGAGAGAATTTCTCGATCGAAACCGTATTACAAAATACAATGTTGCAGAGCCTTTGTTGGAAGCCGTTGACTGTGACTCGAATAATGGATCCAAGGCAACTCCTTGCCTGTCCGCAGATATTTTGGGAGACTGGCGAGAGGAAGTGATTTGGAGGACTGAGGACAATACTGCTATCCGGATTTATTCTACTACCGCTCTAACCTCTTATCGATTGTATACTTTGATGCACGATCCCCAGTATCGTCAAAGTATCGCGTGGCAGAATACGGGTTACAATCAACCTCCCCATACCAGTTTCCATTTGGGACATGTGATGATATCAGCTCCAATACCCGATATCGAACTCGTTGTGGTAGAGGAAGAAGTCGGAGAGGATGCAATTTCTGAATGATTCCATTGACGATATCAAAACGACTCATCTGCAATCAACTTCATGCGATCCTCTAGTTTCTGGTTCAGGGCCTTCCAATCGATCGGTTTACTCACGTAGTCATTCATCCCAGCCTCAAGACACGATTTGGCATCTCCCTCCAGGGCGTTTGCAGTGACTGCGATGATATGAGGGGCATTGCGGTTTAAATGCTCGTTAATTCTGATCTTTTCTGAGGCTTCCAGACCACCCATGAGTGGCATTTGAACGTCCATTAGAATCACATCGAATTGTTGATGGTCCAATTGTTCCAAAACTTCTAGTCCGTTTTTCACGATCTCAACCTGATGGTTCGATTTTTTGAGCTGGATATCGATGATTCGTTGATTAACAAGATTATCTTCTGCAACAAGAATCCGAAGAGATTGTTTCCGTTTGTTTTTCTCAATTGATGGGGCCGCTGTCGTGGTCTCGGATTGAGCGATTGAAACGGCATTTTTGAAAGGGATTTGGAAGGTAAATATACTTCCTTCTCCCATTTTACTGGTGGCTTGGATCTCTCCTCCCATTTCGGTAACGATGCGTTTGCATATGGCTAATCCCAATCCTGTGCCTCCAAATCGGCGAGATGTTGAGTTTTCTGCTTGGTGAAACGGCTCGAAAATGGTCTCCATTTTTTCGTCCGGAATTCCAATGCCACTGTCAATTACTGAGAATTCGATCGTTGAGGTTGAAGTGTCATTAGAGAGAGTTTTCGCAGTAAGTAATACCTCTCCCTTTTCAGTAAATTTAATAGCGTTGTTGACTAAATTGAGTAGCACTTGCCTGAGTCGATTTGGGTCTCCTTCTACTACAGTCGGAACGTTCTCTTCAATTTTCACCTTCAGATCAAGCGCTTTGGAATCAGCCGTGACTCGAATGATGTTAATAGTGTGTTCCAGGTTTTCTCTCAGATTGAACCTTTCGTCCACCAGTGAGAGGTGACCTGCTTCAATTTTTGAAAAATCAAGAATATCATTGATGACTGAAAGTAGGGTTTCCCCGGAAGATTGCGCCGTTTTTAGATACTCATTGATTTTCTTAAGATCGGATGTTGATTGTGCGAGTTCGGTCATCCCCAATAAACCGCTCATAGGAGTCCTTATTTCATGACTCATGTTCGCCAAAAAGTCGCTCTTAGCCCGGTTTGCAGCTTCAGCACTTTCCTTTGCCAACCTTAGATCTACCGTTTGATTTTCGACGAGATGTTGGAGTCTTGTTTCACGTCGCTTGAGAGATCCCACTTTCCATCGATAGCTGAGGGCCAGAAGGGCAATGATGGCAGTTGCCAACAATAGCCAAAACCAAACTGTTTGAGTAAATCGTGGTTTGAGTACAAATGCGAAGGTTGCAGGGGTTTCGCTCCAGAATTTGTCATTGTTGCACGCAATAACGCGGAATTCATGTCTCCCAGGTTTTAACCCAGCGTAGTTGGCGACTCGACGTGTTCCTGCATCAACCCAATCTTCATCGATTCCCACCATTTGATATTTGAATTGGTTTCGCTCTGAATCCGTTAGTCCCATTGCCGTATAGTGAAACTCGATCGCAGCATTCGCGGGAGGGAATATCATGGGGTCCGCCCAATCGTTATAGTCTTGGCGGTCGTAAACAATAGATTCGATCGTAACGACTGGACTTACGGAGTTTTGAGAAAGTTTACTGGGTTGGATTTGATGAATTCCGTTGGTGGTGCTAAACCAAAGAAATTGATCGTTGATTAACGCAGCTGACGGGAATCCTCCGTAGGATGGAGCAGCAGATCTTCCCCCATAGTATTCGTCTAGAATCGTGCCAACTACCGATCTCTTTCCCTTTTTTGAAGCATCGTTGAATTCATCAAAAGCAATTCGATAGACTCCTTTTGAACTAATTGCCCACAGGTGGGTATCGGTTCCCAGAATTCCCATAACGTTGGTATTCGGATCATGGTCGATAACGAAACGTTCAATTTGGTCGTTTCGAATCCGTTGAATGCCTTCTTCTTTTCGAGCCAACCAAATATCGCCAATTTGATCTTCATAAAATGAAAAAAGATAGGTTCCGCCAGGCCATTGATCGGCTTGCCAAGTTTTCCACTCACCTTCGGGCGTCAACTTCGCGATACCTATACTCGCACTCACCCAAATATTTCCTTTTTTGTCGATATGTACCCCTCTGGTTCTATCATTGAGAGGGAAATCCTGAACTTTTTCGAATACACCACCAGTCATCTTCCAGAACCCGGTATTGTGGGTGGTAAAATAGAGTGTTCCGTTGTCGTCAAACGCGAGTCCTCGAACAAAATCGTTTGGAACGCCACCTTCACTGTCATAGTGAGTGATTTCTCTACCTTTAATACGAGTAAGGGTGCAAGTGGTACGGTAAGAAATCCAAATCGAACCATCGGGTGCTTCCGCAATCGAATAGACATAGTTTTCGATTAGCTCATTACCTTCCATGTAATGTTCAATACTGCCATCTTCCAAAATATGATTTAGTCCACCCCCAAAAGTTCCCACCCAAACGGATCCATCTGATGCCTGTAAGATGGAGAGAATTGATGGGTGGGAAATTCCTACTTCCGTCCCGATTGGAATCACTTTTTTTTCTCTCAAACGAAAAAGTCCGGAATGAGTTCCTAACCAGATATTGTTTTCAATGTCTTGAAAAATACATTCGATGGAGGTAGTTCCGACTCCACTCGGCAATTGGATGGTCGACCAATCTCCATCGGAGTTACATTGTAAGCCACTGTTAGTGCCGACCCAGATCTCATTTTTTTCAGTGATGTAGAGTGATTGAACGTTATTATCAAGCAATCCGTTTTCTGTCGTGATATGCTCGATTGAATTTTGACTGTAGATATAGAGTCCGTCCCGGCTAGCGATATACAACTCTCCGGTTGGCCCTAATTCGATATCCTGCACAACCGTATTGATTCCATCTGAGCTCAAATAGTTTACCTCACCACTGTTGCTTAGAATCCCTGTGTTTCTAGATCCAATCCAAATGTTCTCATTGGAATCTTTTTTGATGACGCCAAGATCAGTCGGTGTTTTTAATGTTTTACCTGCCAATCTCTTTAGTTCGCCATCTTTGCACCGGTAGACCCCGCGATTGCATCCCACGAGCATGGAACCGTCCTCTTCTTCATAGAATGCGCGAACAGTGGTTGCGGCCAAATGGTGGTAGGGTGAGGCCTGGATCCGCCCATCTTTGTAAAAAAGCACTCCAGATCCATCGGTGCCAATCCACAACGTCCCATCCTTCGCCACTTTTAGGGCAAAAATAGAATCCTGCTTAATTATCTCGGTGTTTGTTGAATCAAATACTTTGAACCGAACTCCATCAAATCTTGCTAATCCATCATCAGTTCCAATCCAGAGATAGTTGTCATCTGTCTGTTCAATGACCCTCACCAGATTTTGAGGAAGCCCAGATTGCATATTCCATTCAATCACGCCGTATCGATTTTCGTCCGACGAAAAATCAAAAGCTTGGCAAATAGATAATGGAAACGTGAAGAAAGCTAATAGTACCGTGGGGAAGAATTTCCAGCAAAGAGTCATGTTTGTGATGTTTGCCTGCAAAATGGTGAATGGAGACCTTTTGAGCTACAATTAGAAGCCCGAGCAGGCAATTGTCTAATGATCGACAGCAAGGAATCATCCTTACTAGGAACTGCGTACTTCATGTGTTTTTAGCAAAAATTTCACAAGAGTGTTTCTCTCTATCGGGATGCGGTTGAATGAGGCAGTGATTCCTTCGGGAATGTTTGGAAAATCGCACCAGTTCCTATCATCAATAGGCTGAGAAAACTGAAGGATTTTTGCAAAATATCACCACCGTTGAGGATCTTAACCATCTTGATTCTGTTAACATCGCTTCTTTGGCTTAATAACTTTTCCCTTTTACCGATTTTAATAATCAATGCTTTTTGTTTTTCGATCTATTTGTAAAAAAATACAGTTTCAGATTCATTCATTTTTTCCCATCATGACGTTGTTTTTAACGATCATTTTTGGAATGAATGGAGTTTTGTCGTCTGAGGAAAACGAATACTCAAAATTTATCCAGATTAGCAGTAATTTGGGGCTTCCCGGCACAACTGTGCGATGTATGTTGCAGGACCAAAATGGGTTTGTGTGGCTGGGCGTTGAAGGCGTTGGTCTGGCAAAATATGACGGACACAATTTCCAGTTATTTACGATAGAAAATACTGAGGGTGGACTCTGCGATGCATTTGTAGAATCACTTTTTGAGGATGAAAAAGGAAATATTTGGATTGGTACAGCCAAGGGAGTGAGTTTGTTCGATCCTTCTTCCAACCGTTTCCAAAATTACCAATCGATTGCGGATGACCCCAATACTTTGCCTGGAAGCGTCATTTATGACATCCAGAGTGATTCACACGGCCGCGTTTGGATCGGGACGAATGGAGGAGTGTGCTTTTTTGAAAACGAAAGTTTCCATCGCATCCTGCTGACTGATCCATTGAAAAATGAAGTTGAGCCGAGGGTGTCAGCGATTCATTTGGACTCATTCGGTCATCTTTGGCTTGGAACACGAAAAGGACTGCATGTCATTACATTCGATGAAAGTCCGTCGGAAACCCCAGTGGTAAAGACGATACTGGACACTCAAGGTTCATTTCAGATTTTTGCAATTGAACAAGACAACCAGGGCCTTTTTTGGCTAGGTACCGATAACGGAATCAAATCGTTCGACAAGGGGACCGGTGAACTCGTCGTCTATACGGATCCCGATGAATCTGAGACCACTTTGCAACTAGAGATTCGGTCGATTTTGAAAGATAATAATGGAATGCTTTGGGTTGCGACTTGGGTGGACGGTATTCGAGTGATTGATCCGATTACCAAAAAACAAAAAATCGTAGTGAAGGACATTCGCTACAAAGATTCTCTTAAGAGTAGTACCATTCGGGCATTGATGATGGATCGATCTGGCTTGATCTGGATCGGAACGAAATATGAAGGCGTTCAATTATTTGACCCCCGAAGAAAAACCTTCCAACACCATCGGGGTTCAAGCTTCAACAAAAACGGGTTAGAAGATCCATATGTTGCCACTATGTGCAGTGATGGAAAAAATATCTATCTCGGTACTGTGCTGAAAGGTCTCTATCGATACAACCCTGCGATTGATCAGTATCATCATTTTCCGCTCATTTCAGAAGATCCGAATGGATTGATAAATCCGCGGGTTCAAAACATTTTGATTGATTCCAAAAAGCGATATTGGGTGTGTTCTGATAGTGGTCTTAGTTTGTTGGATCCAACGAGTGATCGTTTTGTCAATTTCGAGTACCCCTTTTGTCGATTCATAACTGAATTACCGACCGGTATGATGTTAGTCGGAACAAGATACGGACTCATCTATTGGAATCCTGAAACTCTGGAATGGGTTAAGTTTGACGCTGAGATTGAGGGAATTCCGATCGACGAATTTGATTTTATAGAATCCTATGAGGATTCTGAAAAGCGATTGTGGATAGCTTCGCGCAACAGAGGTATTTACATTTACGACTATCAGAGAAATACACTGACTTCGATGAATGAACTCGAGGTGAAAAACGGTGATTTTGTGAAAGTTACTTCTCCTCGGGAATTCTTCGAAACAAAAAATGGAGATTTTTGGATTGGTACAAAATTAAGTGGCTTATTTCGAAGAAAAAGTGGAGAGCAGGACTTTGTCCAATACAATGAGGAAAACGGATTTGTAACCAATACGCTGTTTGAAATGCAGGAATCCAATGGGGAACTTTGGTTATCATCAATGGATGGCTTGATACAAATGGACACTGACACTGGTGCATGGGAGCGGTTCGGTATGGAATATGGCTTGCAGAGTCTGGTCTTTGAATATGGATCGAGTTGCAAAACCGAGGATGAGAGGTTGTTCTTTGGCGGGAATAACGGTTTTAACAGTTTCAACCCGCAAGAAGTTAAATCCAAGGTGTATGAAGCCCCCTTGGTCTTTTCTGCGGTCCATGTCAAAGATTCTGTGGTTGCTTACAATACTCAGAATCCAGCCCCCCTAAAACTGAGGCACGATCGTGACAATATTTCGTTTTATTATTCTCTACAGGATTTCAGCTATCCGGGGAGAAATCAGTATAGTTGTCAATTGATTGGCTTTGATCCAAAGCCGAGTGAGTTCAGTAATCTGAATTTCGCAACTTACACGGCATTGGACCCTGGGGAATATGTGTTCCAAGTTACGGCGAAAAATCCTGATGATCGATTGAATCAACATCTTGTGACGAGAAGGATTGAGATAACAATCCTGTCCCCATTTTGGGAGACATGGCCGTTCAGAGCATTTCTTGTTTTTCTGGTGATCGGTCTCATTTATGGAGGCCACTTGGTTTTGGGTGAAATCGATCGACAACAGAAACGCAAACTCGAAAAAATTGTTGCCGACCGGACTGCACGTCTAGCGGAAACCAACGAAGAGCTTATGTGCAGTCGGGTTGAAATCGAACATCAGAATCTCGAAATAAAAACGCATCGAGATGAGCTAGAAAAACTCGTCTATGAACGGACTGAAGAGCTTGCGATTGCCAAGGACAAGGCTGAAGAGTCCGACCGGGTAAAATCAGCATTTTTGGCGAATATGTCCCACGAAATTCGTACTCCTTTGAATGCGATTCTGGGATTCTCAGATATTATTCGTGAAGAAACAGAGTCGAACGATCAAATCGATGAATATCACCGCAGTATTCGACTAAACGGGAGCCTTTTACTGAGCCTCATCAACGATATCATTGATACCTCCATTATCGAATCCGGCCATTTGAAAGTGTTTTTGGAAGAAACGGATGTTCATGAATTTTACGAACAAACCAGTCTTCAGTTTCGGGAGTATGTAAAGACTCACGGTGATGTTCCTTATTTGGAGGAAAATCGGCTTCCAAAAGATCGAAGTTTCAGCATCCACATCGACGCGAACCGTCTGAAACAAGTGCTTTCCAATCTCCTCTCAAATGCCTGCAAATTTACAAAAGAGGGATCCATTACTTTGGGAGCAGAGATTAGTGAGGAGAAAGAAGTTGTTTTTTATGTTCGGGATACGGGGCGCGGAATTCCTGCGGAAGCGCACAAAGCAATTTTTGAAAGATTCGAGAAGGTGGAAGAAGAGGGGCATGATTTTGCCGTCGGGTCTGGGCTCGGCCTGTCCATATCGACCTATCTCGTGAGGAGAATGACTGGAAAAATTGCAGTCGAGTCGGAACAAGGTAAAGGATCCAAATTCATCGTGACATTGCCCATGTTGGCTGAAACTCCCCGAAAAGAAATGGGGAAGTCAATTGTCGAGTCCGAAAACGACCGTGATTACGATTGGTCGGATAGGACTTTCCTCGTCGCAGAGGACATCTCTTTTAATTTCAAATTAATTGAAAGAATAATGAAACCCACCGGAGTACATCTCGAATGGGTTAAGGATGGGGATGAAGCAGTCGCGTGGTTAGAGAATGCCAAGGCTGCTCCAGACTTGATGTTACTTGATATTAAGCTCCCCAAGAGAGATGGCATTGCCGTTCTCGAAGTAGCGAAAAAAGTCTTTCCCGATGTTCCGGCAGTTGCACAAACCGCTTATGCCCTCGTGGACGAACAGAAGAGGATTTTGGCTGCAGGGTTCTCGGATTGTATCATAAAGCCATTTAACCGTGACAAAATGCTTCAGTGCCTGGGTTCGTATCTTTTGAAAAAATAGGGTATATAAACGGATCCTGTTGTTTGGATGGTTAGCATATTCTGCATTTAGTACAGAATTGCGTTTAAATCAAAACGAGCATAATCCGATGCGAGCATCGGATGCCACATCTCATCTTGAAATCTTTTCAACGCAAATTGGTATAAGCTAGTACCATTGGCAAAAGTGATTACGGATTTCTAGATCCACAAACAAAAAGAGCCTCCGATTGATGGAGGCTCTTTCGTTTCTAAAGCGGGTCGTTGTTCGAAACGAATGCGAATGGATTAATCACCATCGATCAGACGTCCGAGACCTCCGAGTACGGAACCTTCACCCTGGCTTTTACCCCCAGCTGCAGGTGCATGCTGAAGGATGCGGTCAGCGAGGCGAGAGAATGGCAGGGTCTGTAAGTATACGGTGCCGGTTCCCTTCAGGGTTGCGAGAAAGAGACCTTCGCCACCAAAGAACATGCTTTTGAGATTGCCCGCACGTTGGATGTCATAGTCGATTCCTTCACTAAATGCGACGATACATCCGGTATCAATGCGAAGGGTTTCGCCATTGAGTTCCTTTTTTACAACGGTTCCGCCTGCGTGTACAAATGCTTTTCCATCTCCTACCAATTTTTGAAGGATAAACCCCTCTCCTCCGAAGAAACCCGCACCCAGTTTGCGGTTAAATGCAATGGTGACCTTGGTTCCGAGGGCCGCGGCAAGAAAGGCATCTTTTTGACAGAGAATGGAACCACCAACGTCGGAAAGATCGATCGGAATGATATGTCCGGGATAAGGTGCTGCAAATGCAACTCGACTTTTTCCACCGCCTTCATTGGTGAAGTGGGTCATGAAAAGAGATTCTCCCGTGAGTGCCCGTTTCCCAACAGCCATGAGTTTTCCCATGAGCCCTCCTCCACTATCAGATCCGTCACCCATTTTGGCCTGGAAGGTAATTCCCTCTTCCATCCAGTTCATGGCTCCGGCTTCGGCGATCACTGTTTCGCCGGGATCCAGCTCCACTTCAACCGCCTGGAGATCGTTACCGTAGATTTCGTAGTCAACTTCGTGAGAGTTCATAGTAGATATTTGGTGTGCTATTAATTGGTTATAAATGAGGTTTGTTCCGGTGAAATCCGGAAGGTGTTTAAATGGACTCCGAGTGGCGGTAGTTTATTCGCAAATTCATGAAATCAGGGTGAAATTTATTCATAGGGTACCGCTCAAATTTGGAAAGCAATATCGTAAGGAACCTCTAATCGAATGTCAAAGCTTGGGAATATTCCGAAAGGAGTGTTATTAGTTTGGAATATTTGCTCGAAACGGTAGTTTGATTGTTATGGTTGAAGTTGATGTTCATTATCAGGGAGATCTTCGATGTGAAGCGATTCATGGACCTTCCGGAATGCGGATCGTGACGGATGCGCCTGTCGACAATCAGGGGAAAGGGGAGGCGTTTTCTCCAACTGATCTCTGCGCAACGGCATTGGGAACCTGCATGGTTACCATTATGGGAATCCAGGCCAGAACCTCGGGTATCGACATCACAGGTGCGCACGTGCACATTGGAAAGACGATGTCAGCGGATACGCCCCGGAGAATTTCGCAATTGGATGTGTGTATCCGAGTGCCTGGTAATCATAGTGAGAAACACAAAAAACAGTTAATTCGAGCGGCGGAAAGCTGCCCAGTGCATTATAGTTTGCATCCAGATGTAAAAGTGAATCTGGAATTTGCTTGGAGTGAGGATGTCTCCTAAAAAATAACAAAAAGGAATTTTCAAAATGAGTAGTCGAATTTTGTATATGTTTCACGAAGGAATGGAGGACATTGAGGCTGTTACTCCATTAGATCTGTTACGAAGAGCCGAATGCGAAGTAATGACGGTTTCAGTGTCAACAGAGCGCCAGGTTATCACCAAGAATGATGTGCCAATGATGGCGGATGAATGCTTGAGGCAACCTATCAATGTAGATGATTTTGATGCCCTTGTGATCCCGGGAGGACCAGGTATATATCCGCTACGAACCCATGGTTATTTGAGTAACATCATTGATAGTATGTATCAGGAGCATAAATGGATAGCCGCTATCTGTGCTGCACCTCTGTTATTGAACGATCAAGGGTTGCTGGAAGGACGCGACTACACCTCACACCCATCAACGCAAGATGAGTTGAAAGACCGTATTGATGACAAAAAAGTGGTTGTGGACGGTTGCGTGATAACATCGCAAGGGGCTGGGACCTCCGTGGAGTTTGGTCTCAAATTGGTTGAGATTTTTGCGTCGAAAGAAAAGGCAATCGAAATTGGCAAAGCGATTTGTTTCCTTTGAGTCTTGATTGAGGGGGAGATCATTGAAAAAGCGGTTTGCGAAACCCCAAACTTTAGTTAAGGTTTGGCCATTGTAGAGTGGACTTTTTTTTTTACTAAAGCGGAGTCCGTTTTGCGCGCCGTGAAGATACTTCAGAAACTCTTTTTTACGACGATTACAATTTATTATAATAGTATATTCTTAACCCCAAGGACCCCATCTCATGCTCATACAATGGACTGAAAAATATGCAACTGGAGTCGAGGAAATTGATGATCAGCACAAGGAAATCTTCAATCAACTCAACCGTTTGCATGATGCGATTACTTCCGGTCTTGGCAAAGAAGTCATTGAGGAGATTTTAGCATTTGCGCAGGACTACGCCGCAAAGCACTTTGCTTTTGAGGAAGCTTGTATGGAGAAATACCAGTGTCCGGTCGCCAAAAAAAATAAAGAGGCTCACAAGCAATTTATTGATAGTATTCAAGAGATTCAGCGTCATGTAGCATTGGACAGCGATGATCCAGAGTCAGTATTGGAACTCTATCGTGATTTGAGAGATTGGATTCAATCCCACATTCTCAAAATCGACACTCACCTTAGTTCCTGCGCTCAAGCCCATCAGGGAAATGCTTAAGTCTGATTGAAGGTGTTAGCGGATAGAAGTGTCCCGCTTTCCTGTAAAAGTTCAAAAATCCCATGATAAGGTCGAAAGCCTTTTCGACATGGCTTAGCTTTCTTTCGGTTCAGAAGCCGTTTCGACAAATGAGCCTAATTTCCGGAAACGATCATAGCGTTGGGATACAAGATCGTCAGTGGAGAGAGTATTGAGCTCATGAAGATCGGCTAAAATCTGATTTTTGATCATTTGAGCGGTCTCTTTCGCATCTCGATGGGCTCCACCAAGAGGCTCGCGAACAATGTGATCGATTACGCTAAAGCTTTTGAGCTCTTTTGCACCTAGTTTGAGAGCCGCAGCGGCTTCTGGTGCCGCTGCACGATCTTTCCATAGAATCGCTGCACATCCTTCTGGTGATATCACTGAGTAATAAGCATTTTCGAGCATCGAAATTTTGTTCGCTACCGCGATTCCGAGGGCTCCGCCTGAACCGCCTTCGCCAATGATGACAGTTACGATTGGAACTCGAAGAGTGCTCATTTCGCGGATATTCACGGCAATGGCTTCAGCTACGTGACGTTCTTCCGCACCCATTCCAGGGTATGCTCCTTGGGTGTCTACAAAGGTGATAACGGGGAGGTGAAATTTTTCAGCTTGTTTCATGAGTCGCAAAGCCTTGCGGTAACCTTCGGGATGTGGGCATCCGAAGTTGCGCTTCATGTTTTCCTTTGTATCCCGTCCTTTTTGATGGCCAATCATCATGACCGGCTTGCCATCGAGTATTGCAGGTCCTCCGATGAGGGCATGATCTTCTTTGAAATGGCGATCCCCGTGAAGTTCCTGGAACTCGGTAAAAATATGGTCGATGTAATCGAGGGTAGTAGGGCGGTGTGGATGACGGGCTAGCTGCACACGCTGCCAAGGAGTGAGGGACAGGTAGATCTGTGATTTCGTGGCATCCAGCTTCTTCCGGATGGCCTCGATCTCATCCTTCACATCGACTTTGGACGAATTTGAAGATTCGTGAAGGGACTCAATTTTTTCCTCTAAACCGCGGATGGGTTTTTCGAAATCGAGAATGAACTCACTTTTATTCATAGGGATTTTGGCCATTATCAGTGGATTCTGGGGGAGAATGCAAGTTTCAGGTTTGAGCGTCACCTGAGTCTGGGTTTTGAAGAAGTTCCTCTTTCCAGCTCAGCATTTTGGCTTCAGCAGCATACGCTTCTGCCCTTCCTTTATCTCCTAATTGCATCCAAATTCGGGACAAACTAGTTTTGAGATGAACGTCTTCGGGTCGCACTTTCTCTGCACGTTCGGCAGATCCCCGAGCCGCTTCATAGTCTTTCGTTGCATAGAAAACCTCAGTTTTGGCTAGCAGTGCTTCAAAATACTTGGAATCAGCGCTAAGCACAGAGTCCAGTTTTTGGTGCGCAGCTTCATAATCTCCCATTGTGAAATCAAGGATCGATTGTTGGACCTGCAGCTCTAACGGATTTCCCATTTGGGAAATGGAAGGGGTTTTCTTGAAATTTTCAAGGTCTGAGAAGAAAAGGCACTGATTATACGAAATGCTTATACTGCGTCTCGTTGACTAAGTCAGGGTGGGAAGGACACTGTAGGGACCGCCTATCAACGTCTTATTCTTCTGGAAGTGATTCGAAAAATTCGAGCAAATTGCCATCAGGGTCCCGTAAGTGTGCAGTGCGAATTCCCCATTGTTCGCGATCTTTGGGTTCGGTTTCAAGTTCGACCCCTTTGGCTTTCAATGCTTTAGCAGTTGCGTCGACGTTGTCGACCTCGAGGATGATTGAAAAAGAGTCCTGCGCTTTAACCTGGCATGGGAGATCACTCGTTTCCATTGCGGTTGCCATTTCTGATCGGCTGTACAACGCAATGAGGGTATTGCCAGTTTTGAGGTCAGCATAGCCACTTTCGAGATCTCCCCACATACACTTGAAGTTGAGGACCTCGGTGTAGAAATAGAAGGAAGACCGGTAGTCTTTGACGAGTAATCTGAGATGAGTGAAGCGCATGATTCTGCGACTTTGATTGTCTGCAATTTGGATTCAACCCAAAAACATCAATTCGAAGCGGTTTTCATTGCCTTCTAATGGGAATACGATTGTTTTTTCCTCGTGGCTAGCGACAATATTCAAGATCTCCTTGTCCTCCAGGACCGAAATGCAACTGTTCAGCAATTGGAATTGGAAATCAATCGATTGCCGAAAGAGGTTAAAAAACTCAAAGACAAAATAGAAGAGGAGAAGGCAGAGGCAGCATCGGCTCAGAAAGAGGTTACGGATCTTGAGTTGAAACGGAAAGAACTGGAACTCGAAGTGGAGTCGGCTCAAGAACAGATTAGCAAATACAAGAATCAACAGTTGCAGGTGAAGAAGAATGATGAGTATCGAGCGTTAACTCATGAAATTGAGCTGATGGAAGAGAAAATCAGTGGTCTCGAAACTCAGGAGCTCGAAATCATGGAAGCTTCCGATTCCGCGAATTCTAAGCTTAAGGAAGTTGAGGCAGAGGTCGCAAAAAGGGTGAAATACCAAGAGGGCCTCATTGTGGAATGCAATGAAAAACTCAAAAACTTGAAATCCAACCTGGGAGCTTCACAGGCCGCTTTCAAGCAGCAGATTGAAAAAATGGATCCCAAAGAAGTGAGTCTTTTTACTCTTCTGGTCGATCAGATAAAACGCACTCCATACCTCGTTGAATTGAATGATCAAAACTGTGGTGGGTGTCACATGAGAGTATCCAATGACGTCCTCAAGAAGGCGAAGATGGGAGAACTCGCTCGCTGTGATCAGTGTGCTCGGGTCGTCTATTTTGATAGGTAATTACCTTGATCTTCTTTTAGAAGAAAAAGCGGATGTTTTTTGGTTCTCGGTATTTTTCCTTGAACTCACTTTTTAGGGAACACGTTTGCAGAATTTTATTCCTTCAATTCCCTACTTGGAGAATGAAACTACCTTTACTAAACCGCGACGTTAGCCGACTCGAAGGATTCAGTGATGCGGTCTTTGCCCTATCAGCCACCTTATTGGTCGTATCCCTTGAAGTTCCCAACAGCTTTGAAGAGATGTTCGAAGAGCTAAAGGGATTTCTGGCATTTGGATTTACTTTTTTTGCTCTGATGTTGATCTGGTATACCCACAATCGGTTTTTTAGGCGTTTTGGACTACAGGATGGAGTGACTATTTTCCTCAATGCGTGCCTGTTGTTTGTGATTCTTTTCTATGTGTATCCGCTTAAATTTCTGGCCGACAGTCTAGTGGCGTGGGTGACCGGCTGGGGAAACAGGCCGACGGTGCAAAGTTATGAAGAGTTGTCGACTTTGTTCATTCTTTACAGTCTCGCTTTCACATGGGTATTTCTCATGTTTTCATTGCTCTATGCGCACGCTTTCAGAGTTGCTCGGAAATTGGGAATAGGGGAAGAGGATCGTCGGCATGCCATTTACAGTGCGAGACATTTTGGAATATTTGCATTTGTCGGTGTTATTTCCATCGTGGTTTCAACTATTGGATGGGGCGTATCGTGGGGGTTCCCTGGATACATCTACATTCTCATCGGACCCTTATGCTTTATTCATGGAATTTTGAGCAATCGAAAGGTCCGCAGATCCAGAATACTCGAATCTGAGGCAACGAATGTGGAAATCCCGGAAGAGTAAGTCTTTTAGCCAACACTGATAAGGGTTGGTCAAAACCCTCCAATGCAATGCCAATAAAGACAGCGCACCTGCAGTGGGAAGGTGGAGATGGCCCACCTTTTCTACGAAAGGAAATTCTCTAACATGCGTTTGCCTCCCTCTGTAGCGAACGATTCGGGATGAAATTGAATGCCTGTGATCGGGTAATTTTTGTGTTGAACACCCATGATTTCATTTCCGTTAAGAGATTCTGCAGCGAAATCATCACTGGCATTGTGTTCTCCATCCACAATGGCCGTTATTTCAAGACATTTTGGTAAGCTGGACGGCTCGGCCATGAGTGAATGGTAGCGCATGATTTCGACATGTTGGGGTAGATCTGCAAAGACGCCTTTCTTGTTGTGTGCGATGTCGCTTACCTTTCCGTGCATGGGAAGTGGTGCGTGCACGACATCCCCTCCGAAACAGTGAACGATTCCCTGCATTCCGAGGCAAACACCCAACAACGGGATTTTGCGTCCCAGCTTAAGAATGACCTCTGTGCAGATCCCAAAATACTCTGGATCTTTTGGGGTTCCCGGACCGGGTGAAATGATGATGCGATTGGGGTTGTATGCTTCAATCTCAGAAAGTGAAATCTCATCATTGCGCTTCACTATGACTTCGAATGCGTGCCCGCGAGCTTCTAGTATTTCTCCGATATATTGGTAGAGATTATAGGTGAATGAATCGTAGTTATCGATGATGATGACTTTCATGATACGTCGCCTCCTTCGAAGCTGGAAAGAGTCTTTTTCATAGCAGCAAGTTTGCGTTGGATTTCGAGATATTCGTTTTCCGCGATAGAATCGTATACGTTGCCTCCGCAGGTTTGGGCGTATGCTTGGTTGTCATTTATGAATAGGGTCCGAATGGGTATCGCAAACACGCAGTCACCGTTGAAGCTGAATTGACCCAACGCACCGCCATAGGGGCCTCTTGCTTCAGATTCGAGCTCATCAATGATCTTGATCGCTTCAATTTTGGGAGCTCCGGAAAGGGTGCCTGCTGGGAAATTGCTTGCTAGCGCTGAGAACATGTCTTCCTTTTCATCGATAATCCCTACAATTTCGGATGAAATGTGTTGGACGTGGCTGTAACGCTTAATGTCCATAAGACTTCGTACTTTTACCGTTCCAAACCTAGCCACTCGACCGATATCATTGCGATGGAGATCAACGAGCATGTTGTGTTCCGCGATTTCTTTGGGATCATTGAGTAATTTCCGGGCGAGTTGCACATCTTCCTCGGGGCTTTTGCCACGATTGATCGTTCCGGCGAGAGGAAAAGTTTCCATTTCACCCTGACGGAGACGGAAGAGCAATTCAGGACTGGCGCCAATGATCTGTTGTTTTCCGAATTTCGCAAAATACATGTGAGGCGAAGGATTAACTTTTCGGAGTTTTTCATAGATACAGATCGTATCACCTTTGATCTCATAGCGGCTTTTAAACCCCACTTCGCATTGAAAAATCAGACCATCCAGGATGTTCTGCTTTACGCGTTCAACAGCTGCGGCATGTTGTTTACGATCCATGGTATCGTGAAGGAAACTGACACTGACGGTTTCAGTTTCAACATCGGGTTTTTTCAGCAGGGATTCGACTTCCGAAAATCGATCCTCATCGTAGTGAAAGTAGAGGATCTCCCCGGTCATTTTATCGTAAATGATCCCGTCTTTGTAGATTCCAAATTTGAACGGTTCGAACTCTTCAGAAGTTTGGATGTCGAGGGTTGGCTCAAAAAAATTGATGCAGTCATATCCGATATATCCGACTAACCCGCCAGCATAGCGTCGTGATATGACGTTTTGTGGTACCACTTCGCGAAGCGCATAGTATGGATTCTCAACCTTAAAAGACTGAATAGTCTGTTCCTTTGTATTCTCAATACACAAAGTATCACTGTCTTGCGCGTAGATGATTTGTTCCGGATCGAAGCCGATAATGTGGTAGCGAGAGATGGTGCTCTCCTCTCCAAGAGACTCCAGGAGGAAGCAATTCTCGTACTGCCGCTCGATTTTTTTGAAAAGTTGAAAGAAATCAAAATCTTCAGCCAGCTTTTTGTACTGTGGCTTACCCGTCAATTGAATCTTAGGGAGAGTTGGTGTGGTTGTGGAACTCATATTATAGTTCGTTGAAATTTCCTTTTTTAAGAGCCTTGGATCCACGAGTAACCGTGGCGATTCCAACGCCTAGTCTTGAGACGATTTCGCGTTGTGAAACGCCTTTTTTTAAAAGTCGAAAGATCTGAAGTCGATGGACGATGTCCTCCATCTCCCGATCGGTAAGAATGGAATTTAAAAAGGACTCAGTTGCTTCTTTAGAATCAAGTTTACAGATTCTCTCAATCAGCTGTTGTTTATACTCTTCAAAATTATTCATGCACTAGCGAACTAGTGCATGAATGCATGTGCAATACAAGGATTATTTTGAAAAAGGGACAAATTTTAACATCGCTTCGCTAAATGTGCCTTGGGCACGGCAGATGTTTTACTTTCGCAAAACGACAGATTGTATTGGTTAAGCGCTTGCTTGCGTCGAACAATCAGCGCAACATGCTCCGCTAATGATCGCTTCGCAGGAAGTCGTTCGCTGTTCTTTTAAAGTAGGATAGAGGAAAGTCCGGACATCGCAGGGTAGGATGCCTCGTGAAAGCGGGGGCACCGGGAGTAATAACCGGTGATGGCTAGTGTCACAGAAAATATACCGCCTCGAGCTTGTCTTGAGGTAAGGGTGAAATGGCGGGGTAAGAGCCCACCGCGCGGCGGGTAATCGTCGTGGCAAGATAAACCCCATCCGGTGCAAGGCAAAATAGGGAACTGGGCGACCCGTCCTTAAGGTTCCGGGTATGCTGCACTCCGCTTCGGTGGAGGTGAGAGTTTCGACTCTTTCAGATAAATGGACGACCCCCAGCAATGGGTGACAGAATCTGGCTTATCACCTGCGAAGTGATCATTGTTTTTTTTAAGCTATAACAGGTCAGCTCTTTCTCAATAGACTTTGAAGCATAAGGGAATCGACAAGAAATATACTCCATTTGGGAAAAGAAATTGAACGTTGATTTTAGTGCATGAATCTGATGCAAGGAGATTTTCTAATCAATTTTTGCGAGTTTATTCGTTTGTTTTTGTTAACTTTTGCATGCAGATTTCAAGGAAAACAAATAAGTCCAACCTTCGCACCTGAATTATTATGCCCCGAATTCCTCATCTTGGCTTCGCAACATTAATTTGCTCCCTTCTTATTGGGGCACTGGCTTCATTAAGTGTTCAGGGAACGGACGCAGGGCCTGAATGGTTATTTGAACGATCGGACCTTCAGCCATCAATACAGATCAATGAGGTTGCCTACGGTAAAGGAACGTTCCTGGTTCCAGTCGTTCAGGACTCGTGGGAAGGCGCTGTAGGTTTAAGTTATTCGAGCCATGGATCCGAATGGAAAAATTGCAGTGAGTTTTCCGACGAAATTCCTGTGTTCAAAGGGGCGGTCAAGTTACGTTTCCTGCCAACAGTAGGCAGATTTATTGCCAGTGATAACGAGACTATTCGGTATTCCAGTAATGGTTTCGCATGGTATGAGGCGACGCTTCCTGAAAACTTTCATGATGGATCGAGCCCATTGTACCTTGAGCTTGTAAACCACAACCAACTACTGGTCGCCTGGTCCTCCGAAAATGGGAAACTTTTTGTATCGGAGGACGGTATTAACTGGTCGCAGATGGCGGATCTGGAGGTGCCTGTATCGGAACTAACTTTCAATGCGACGACCAATCGCTGGTATGCCACGTCCTGGGAGACGAAGAAGGTCTATAAATCTATCGATGGACAGCATTGGGATGTCGTTCTGGACGGTTATCACAATCTGTATACCTTGTGGGACGTTTCGGTTTTCGTGGAAGTTGATCCAAGTGGAATATCAGCACTGAAACGAACGGTGATAACACAAGATGATGTGACCTACTCCGAAACTGATACGGTTCTATTCGGCACAAAGTTGGTCAGTTCAGGTATTTACGTTCGCTGCCATACTTATTTCATTGAAGGAACCTTCTATCGCTTTTCTGAAACGAGTATCCTTGAGACCGAAGATGTATCGACGATCCTGGAGAGTTCAACTGACCTGTTAAACTGGAAGACCGAGTCATTACCAGTGCCGTTAAGTGGCAGCGTAGGCAAACTCCAGAAGATTCAATCTCGTTATTCCGATGGTGGAAGTAAACTCTACGCTCCGATGCCTTTGGATAAAAGACTTGAGAAGAATTTCGATAGGCATGGACAGGCGTCTAGTGTAGGCTGGCAGGTGTTACCTTACGAAGAGCGTTCGTATAATTCCACCCTCGATGCCGTAGCCTTTGCCAGTCGACGTATCTTGAATTCCGATTTCATCGGAATCAAGGACGAGCAAGTCTTTCATTCCGGCACCGGGTTTTATTGGAACCCCATCTACCAATTCTCCAACCCTCTAGTGGATGCTGCCTTTCTGCCATCACTGGATCGATTTGTCGTGTTCGAAAAAGTTTCCGACCAGCATTTCAGGGCACTCACTTGGAAAAAAGGATCTAATTGGGATGTGCTGGCTGAGGACATTCCCTTTGAACCTTTCGGCATTACTGGAAATGGCGATGTGATACTGATCAATGGCATACGGAAGGCGGAAGTGTTGTTAAGTGTCGATGGAGGCGCAAACTGGACGGATACGCTGAACGGAATCGAGTGGCACGTTCCCAAATACTCAGGAGCCAGTGAATGGGATACCGACTTTTTTGAACGATCTATCTTAACCGTTAAGAACTTGAAGGATGTGTTTATCCTGATCTGGGATGACAAAGTTTACCGTTCCACGACTGGTGCCGACTGGAGCCTCACCTTTGACGCGAAAACTGAAAACGCCTGGTTTGGTCATCTGGATGTTTTTAACGGTCACTTCATTGCGACCTCGATGACCCACTTCGTGACTTCCTACCCGCTCAGCTATCACATTACTCCTCGATGGGAAGGGAGCGAAGATCAAAACCGACTCTGGTATTCTGAAGATGGTGTGGAATGGAAAACCACCGCACAGGATCTCGATCGCAACTTTGTTACTTTACCTGCCTATTACAAAGAAAATCCAGTGAGGTGGTTACATGTTAACATGGGCGATGGCAGTCGAATGCCATACATGAGGGAAGCACTTGGAAACGACAGGTATTTTATCGATGAAAATTTCCACGTGAGTCTGGCAACTGCGAACGAACGGGGAAACCAGTTTAATTCACCAGGACGCGTGATATTTGGAAAAGGGCGTTACCTCAACCTATTCTGGAAAAACGGGGAAACTGTTGTTGTGAACAGTGAGTTTGCAGGATTTGGCAGCGGGAAACCCAGCGGGGCGGTCGAGGGCTACAAAAACACCGGATGGTTTGGTCATTTGGATGATAGTGATTTTCCGCTTCTGCATCACGAATTGTTGGGTGATGTGTATTTTCAGCTCAATTTGCACGATGAAATTATGCTGTTCTCGAGCCGATTTGGGGTTTTGAAATCTTCGAGAGGTGGAATTCCATATGTTTGGAATGAATTGGATGGAAAACGATATCTGTTGCATTTTAATCCCCAGGCACAAAATCGAATTTATGACCAAATCCGACAGGAATGGGTGCAGCAGATGGAAGCAGAATCCCTGGATGACGACGTTTGGTTCCGCTACATGGACGGGCTTGTGGACGATATCCAGCAGTTGACTCGAATCGGTCTGCTTGAGCAGGACTCTTCCGCAATCACTGTTGCTTACGGTCATCGGTTCATCTACGAAAAATATGAAGCGCTGGAGGCTTACATTGCAGTGCTTCGAGAACGGTTTTCCGTAAATTACCCAGGAATCGAATCAATTTTCGCTGATAAACTTGACGCAGCTAATGATGCGATTGAAGCCCTCGAAGCTGTCTATTACAAAAAATAACTTTTGGATTCCCAGACTCTCCAGAGGGATCTGGATACCAGAATGGCTTGATGAAACTAAAGCCCGTGGAGTTCGTTGAGCATGTAAACGGCGAAGCTGCCGAGCCAGTGTTCGCCTTCATAATGACCGGAGGATAGCTCTGGAAGGGCGGTTGTGGCATGAATCATGGCAGACTCCTTTATCATGATCCGGCGTGGATCATCTGAATCCAGTGCCTTGGCAATGCCAGCCATACACCAAGCGCGGCTAAGGTTGAGTCCATCGAGGTGCACGATGTAGCCATCGGTCCGATCCGAGACAAAGGCGGGTTCAAAGAGGTTCTTAGGTTCAGCACTGTTAATCCCGGGAAGGAAGGCGTGTAACCAGGCAGAAAATGCTGCTTTCGGTAGAATGCGTCGCATCAAGTCGGCTTCCATGAGGCTTGGGGAGAAAAAATTGTCCCCTTCGAGTTCATAGTGAGCCGGGTAATTGGTATCGTTTAAGTAGTAGTCCTTTGCACGGGAGTCGATCAGCTCAGCAAGCTCTGTTTTCCCGGTTGTCGTGGCGTAGTCCCATGCAAACGCGAGCCCAAATGCGGTGTTGGGGTGAACGCCCCTGCGGATGGCATAAGTTTGTTTGGGCAGGAAGTCGAGGTAGGCGTTAGTGAGGTGATCACTCAAGGGAGCGATGGCTTTATACCAACGTTTTCCGTCGACATCATCCCAGGTGTAGAGCTCTTCTGCCAATTTGAGTAGCCAGGCCCACCCATACATACGCTCGAAGTGTTTGCGATTCGGGTCCTGGAAATATTCGAGCTCCTTTTGCAGGTTTTCTGGAGCAAAACTGACATTAAGTTTTTCCCGAATAGTAGCTTCATTGGCCATTTCGGGAAAACTTTTCAGGAGGCGGACAAGCGTCCAGTGTCCGTGCACTGCGGAGTGCCAGTCGAAGCAACCGTAAAAGGATGGATGATACACACGCGGTGCCTGGATGTCAGAGTCCGCTGTTAAGACATGCCCCGGTTTGTTCGGGTAGTCCTTGTGGATGCAGTTGAGGGCGAGTTCGGAGAGGTTTTCAGCAATGTTTTGGGTTAGCACTGTGGACGTCTCAGGCTGGGGATCGGATTGGGTCTGCGCGTTCACTAAGTGCGTCGCTGCGACTAAAAGTGTGAAAGTGATGAGATTCGAGACGTGGAATAGGTGCTTCAACATGAGCTCTTATTCGTCTCTGACATCTTCTCCTGTGATGAGGAAAATGGTGGTTTCAACAATATTTTGTGCGTGGTCTCCGATACGTTCGAGCGCGCGGGATACGGAAATCAGATCGAATCCTGCTTTGAGCTGAATCTCCTCATTTTCGATAGACTGCAAAAGTGATTTCTGCACGGATTTGTTGAGTTGATCGATTTGGTTATCGATTTCAATCAGCGCTTCTGCATTTTTTTGATCGATCTCCGAGAACATCGTGTGCAAGCCATCAAACACCTGTTCTACCAGCGCATGCATTTGACGGATGCCATCTGAAAATCGATCCGTGTGCAGAGTTCCTTCGGTGCGGGTCGCCCGTTTCGCGATTTTCTTGGCCTCATCTCCAATGCGTTCGAACTCGTGACTCATGCGTGAGCCGGCCATGATGAGACGTAGTTCGGAGGCGATTGGGGCCCTCAGGTTGAGATAACGGATTGCTTCGGCATCAACCTCAATTTCGAGTTGATCCACCTCTTCTTCTATAATGAGAACCTTGTCGCACTTTGACTGGTCGCGTTCGAGGAGTCCTTCTATAGCCAAACGCGTTTGTTGATGGGTTAACATCAATAGACGAGAGAGATGGGAACGGTAGGTTTCGAGTTCGATGTCAAAAAATCGCTTCATAGAGCTGGATCAGGATTGCTGAATTCAACCAAATCGACCGGAGATATAATCTTCGGTTTGTTGATTTTGTGGGTTCATAAAAAGATTAGAGGTCTCGCCGAATTCTTCAAGCTTTCCTAGATAGAAGAACGCAGTGTTGTCTGAAACCCGCGCCGCTTGCTGCATGCTGTGAGTCACAATGACGATAGTAAACTGCTTTTTGAGGGAAAAGATCAGTTCTTCCACTTTAGCAGTAGCGATCGGATCCAATGCGGAGCATGGTTCATCCATGAGCAGGATAGTGGGCTCTACTGCGAGGGCACGGGCAATACAAAGGCGTTGTTGTTGACCGCCACTGAGGCTGAGTCCACTTGTGTGCAAACGGTCCTTAACCTCGCTCCATAGGGCCGCACCAGTGAGACTCTTCTCTACCGCATCGTCGAGTTCGGATTTTTTCCGCACTCCCTGAACTCGCAACCCATAGGCGATATTTTCGTAGATGCTTTTCGGGAACGGGTTAGATTTTTGAAACACCATGCCCACTTTTTTGCGCAATTCGATGACATCCACATTATCATCGTACAGATTGTGCCCTGAGATTTCGATGGTTCCTTTGGTGACGCGGGCTCCTTCGATCAGGTCATTCATGCGATTGAAACAACGTAGCAGTGTGCTTTTTCCGCACCCAGAAGGTCCGATGAACGCAGTCACTTGTTTGTCTGGAATCTTCAGATCAATATCAAAAAGGGCCTGAGTATCGCCGTAGCAGAAGTCGACTCCATTTACTGCAATGGACGTAGAAAGCTCTGCTGCTTCAGGTTTTGCATCTTCTGTTTGCATGGGGTCGTTGAGATCAGTTGTCATGTTCACGGACGATTCAGAAATTACCAATTATAAAGTTTGCGGATTCGGACGCGCAGTAAGATCGATACGAGCGCGATGAAAAAAACAATAAGGAGGAATACCAGGGCAGTGCCATATTGCATGCGCTCAGTGTATTCGTTTTGAGGTATTTTGGATGATACCACATAGATATGGTATGGCAGGGCCATCACGCCCTGAAAAAAGAAGTCGGAGACCCTTTCCACCTGCCAAGGCAGACTGTCCCGTATCGCGTAGGCAGCGGTAAACATGATCGGCGCCGTTTCCCCGGCGACACGGGCGATTCCCAAAATGGAAGAGGTTAGGATACCAGGAAGCGCATAAGGAAGAACATTGGTTCGAATGGACTGCCACTTCGTTGCACCGAGTGCGAGGCTCCCTTCCCGAAACCCTTGAGGGATGGCCCTGAGGGATTCCTCACTGGCCGTAATGATGATCGGGAGCACCATGAAAGCCAATGTAAACCAGCCTGAAAGTAACGAAACATTCCATTTTAGTCCGATGACAAACATGCCAAAGCCGAACAGACCAAATACGATGGATGGAACTCCCGCCAGGTTCATAATCGACAGGCGAATGAGGTTGATCAGTTTCCCGGGTTTACTGTATTCGCTAAGATAAATGGCGCTGAGCACGCCCATAATGAGGGCGATGGTCATGGAGCCTACGACGAGTAGGATTGTGCCGATAATGGCCGGGAAAATGCCGCCGCCAGAGTAGGCGTAAGTATCACTTTGTAGTTCAACTTCGTGCTCGGTTTCGTATGCCCTGAAATTGCTGTCGCTGAGTTCATGTTGTTCCCCTTCATGTTCAAATACATGCAGGGTTTCCGGAGCTTGGGTGAGGAACTCGAAATTAATAAACGGAGCTTCGGCTTGGAACAATACGGGAGCTCCTTTGAAGATAATCGTACCAAATATCGTCGCTGCGCAAATTAGAATAAACCAGGTAGATAGGCGCAAGGAGATCGAAATAAAGCCTTCAACCCTGCTTCTGAGAGTTATTCGACGAGCGAAAGGATTGGTTGTCAGATCGTTACTCATGGCCTAAACAGAAATTTTGAATTTGTGCACGATTTTCTGGGCTAGCCAGTTAACCAGAAGCGAAATGAGGAACAGCAGAATTCCTAAGACAAACAATGCGCGATAGTGGATTGAGGCGCGTTCGACCTCTCCCATTTCCTGTGCAATGATTCCGGTCATCGTGTGGACAGGCTCCACCATGACTCCAAATCCTTCGCTCAATCCTGGGATGGCGATGCGATTCCCCGCGCAGAGCAGAACGACCATGGTTTCACCGATGACACGTCCAAATCCGAGCAGTACCGCTGAGATGATCCCTGAAAGTGCGGTGGGAAGAATGATATTGAAAATAGTTTGTAAGCGTGTGGCTCCAATTGCGTATGATGCTTCTTTGTATGCCTTGGGCACATTGTTGATTGCGTCTTCAGCGAGGGTGAAGATGGTCGGAGTTGCCATCAGGGCCAGCAGGCAACCTGCGGTGAGGGCATTGAGTCGTTCCGAAATAGGGAAAAAGGGAATGAATTCGAGCCAGGCCCAATTGGAAAGTTGGCGAAGCGTTTCGCCGAGCACGGCAATTCCAAAAAAACCTAACACAACCGAAGGGATGGCGGAGATGAACTCAATGGAGGGTTTGATCCATTTTTGTTCGGTCGGAGAGGCGATTTGATTAACATAGATTGCAGCGGCGACTCCGAAAGGCACAGCGAGTAGTAGGGCGATGCCTGATACGAGTAACGAACCTGAGAGTAGGGGCAGTATGCCATACCAATCCTGCCAAAAACTGTTGGTTACCCAATTCCTTCCAAAAATGAAGGCAGTGAAGGATGCCATCCAACTCACGGGTTCTTCGGGATCCCACGCCTTGAGCTGGTCGATGTGAGTCGGGATCGTTTGGATGAATAGGGAATTCAGTTCCCGAAAGCGGACAATCCTGTCTTCGTATCCGGATACCGGGAGGGTCGGGAAATCTGCGGTGGAGGTTGCGATGTCGTTAGTGAGACGTTGAGTGACTTCAATATAAACAGGAATTTGCTCCTTGAGATATGTTTCAATGAACTGAAAGTCGATTTCTGCGATCTCGACTTCAGCCGCTTCTTCCGTCTCTCCTGTTTCTTCCAAGGTTTTTTGATACTCTCGCAGGTTTTGATTGGATGTATATTGATCCCGAAAGCCTGTTACAAAATCGCTAAGTTCGGAACTCAGATCACTCAGTTCAAAAGAGAGATCATAAAAATCGTAAGTAAAATCTTCGAGCGGAGTGAGTTGTTTGTTGGCTTCGTTGTATTCAATCCCCTGCTCCTTCAGGGCATTCATTTGATCGGCCCGAAGGCTGTTCATGTAACGATAGATTGCGGTGAAATCTTCCTGCGTTTGTTTGATTTCTTCCACAAATTCCAGGCCTGCTTTGCGGTAGAGGTTGTGGGAATCTCGGTTTTGATTGAAGAATCCCGATCCTTCCTTGAAGAGAAAAAACGCAATCAATAGTAGAATCAGGATAGCGACCCAGGCATTGCCAAAAAAGAACACCTGTATCCACTTGTCCGTGGTCACTCCCAAAAGGAGACGGCGTTTGAGGGTCAAATCAATTTTTGGTATCTGGTTGGATTCACTCTCCATCACGATGCTATTTTTCTCCTTTTAATAAGGAACCGTTTCCCCAGTGCAACTGGAGAAACGGTTAAAGTAACTAATTGTTGAGAATTTTGATGTTTTACTCGGTGCTCATTGGGATAAATCCGACGGCCTCTACGATTTTCTGACCCTCGCTGGAGGTCACGAAGTCGATGAAATCTGCCGCAAGTCCATCTGCAGGTCCATTGGTGTAGAAGAAGTTTGGACGAGCAAGTGGATAGGATTTGTCATTCACCGTTGCGATACTGGGTAAAATGCCATCGATACTGATCACTTTGATCCCTGGAGTATGAGTGTAGGCCATCCCGACATATCCGATCCCCTGAGGATTATTGGCAACTTCAGAAGCGATTTGCTCATTTCCTGCCATTTTTTGAGAGGAAGGAGCGTAGTCGCGTTTCCGCATCGCCAGTGTTTTGAAATCTTGGTAAGTTCCGGAAGCGGTGTTACGGGTATAGACTGAGATCTTCCCAGAGAAGTTGCCTACTGCAGACCAATCTTCAATGTCACCAGTGAAAATTTGCTGGATCTTACGCAACTTCATTTCGCTGATTGGGTTGGACTCGTTCACGATCACTGCCATTCCGTCATAACTGACGATAGTAGGTTTCATGATCACTCCCTTTGCCCGCGCTGCAGTTACTTCACTGGATTTGGCGCGACGACTGGACATTCCAATGTCTGCGGTGCCATCGATGATGGCCGCGATTCCTGTTGTGGAACCTTCCGCCGCGATTTCAAACACTACCCCAGAGTGATTTGCTTTGAACTCTTCGGCCATTTGAGGAACCATTTTGGCACCCAGAGTATCGGATCCTTTGATGATCAACTTGTCACTGGCTTGCAGTGAAAGCACGAGACCCAAGCTCGCAGCAATAAGTAATTTTTTCATATGCATGGTTTGATTTGATGGATTGAAATTTAGAATTTTGCGTTAAGGTCGAGCTGGAAGATGTTTACATCTCCCTTGTTTGCAGCAGAGCTGGCCCAATTATCTTCGATGGCGGAACTTTTAAAGTAAGTTGCGCTCAATTTCACGATGTCAGAAAGCATGTAGGATCCTGAGATTACAAAACCAGCTTGGTTGAGGCTATTTTTGCCAAAGTCTGAATCGCTCAAATTAGGAGTGAATGAAGCCGCTTCGATATGGCGGTATTCCACAGTCATCTGCCAGTCTTTTACGTATTTTGCTTTTCCGTAGGTGTAGCCAACGTTGAAGAAAAGATTGTTGGAATCGAATGTTTCACCCGCCAATGCATTGGAAGGACGGTAGGGACTTCCTTCAGTATTGACGGCATCGTCGCCGTTGAGGTTCCAACCTACCATACCCCATACTTTGTGGGATTTTTCGTTGTGAAGGAACGCATATTCCACGGGTAGTGCGACCACGAACATGTCGTCAAAATAGGCGATTGAGTTCTCATTACTGGGAACGTTCCCTCCTTCTGCTGTTGCAGATGAAGTCGTACCACCGGATTCAACAAGAAACATCGGAGCGATCTTGATATCGGATTTGATGCCTGTGTGGATTTTGTATTCCGCTTGTCCCATGAAGAGCCAGTCGTCCTCGGCCGCTGAGGACTTATCCTCACGTTCTTCATCGATCACATACTGACCTGCTCTGAGAGTAAAAGTGTTCTCGCCGCCAACATTCCAACCCAATTGTTGGGTGAATCCTTCGGGAATAATATCTCCATCCCAAATGGCTTTGTTCATTAAAAATGGGTTCTTTTTCTTTCCTACAGTGAAATTAACCAAATCCGCCCAATTCGTGCGGTTGGTGTAATCAATGTAAATTTGGCCCAGGAACACGCCGTCGCCATTTTTATCAAAGTAACCCCCAAAATTGGTATTTGTGGAATCACTCGCTTCGTTTGTTTCAAGTTGAAGGCCTGTACTCCACCCATTTGCGAAGGCGTAGTCTGCTCCAATTTTCACACGGTAGCGCCAACGACTGCGTGACTTTGTGTCAGCTCCTGGTTTTCCAGTTTCTTCATGTTGGTAACGGAGGCGAACATCAGTCTTTACTGTGAGCTGCTTCACCTTGGATCCGATTTGGATTTTCCCAGCAGAAGTGTCCGCAAATTCCGCTGCGAGATCAGCGCGCAAGTCTTCTGCTTCCTGGTCATTGATGATTCCCTTTTTTACAAGGAGATCAATCAGCGGACCGGATTCATAAGCGGAAGCTGTGAATGCAGCACTCATTAGAAGCGTTGTCAGAGTTAGTATTTTGCTAAAGCGACCGAAAGAATATCGGATGTTCATGCCAGGCCTTTGTTATATGTCTAGGGTTGGTTTTCGAATACAACCTGAAAACAGGTATGTTACGGAAATGTTACTCGTCGCACTTTCAGTCGATTGGAGGAAGTAAGAGCAAGCGGAAACTCCTTATGTTACGATAATGTCACACGAGTGTTACGAATGTTACAAAAATGACATAAAGACGTCATAATGTTACGATATTGTGACATGAATACAGTCGTGATGGCAGACGGATTTCAGTCTAATGACTCTCGGATGGGCAAGGTGGTCGGTCGTCTCTTCGTTCCATAAAGGATATCGAGGCCTTCGATAAGGGAGAGTGGACATTCCTGTCCGCGTCTTTTCATCGGTATACTATAGCCAACATCGTTTCACTCGTAATTCGTTCGATGAATATTGTCGTTTTTTGTGTGGGACTGAAGGATGGAAAAGACGCTTGAGTCATTGAGGTTGGGGAAGGATTCCTGCTGATACTTGTTCGCGTTAAAACAGACACAAACTGAAACAGATCGCATGCGGTTCGACATCCTCACGGTCATGAACAAGCATGAGATACTACAGGAGATCGCATGCAAGCATACGATACTGCGAGGGATTTGTAGCATCCGATGCTCGCATCGGATATTGCACGTAATGATTTAAACGTTAATCGGTATTACAGAAATGACGATGCGTCGTAGATGAGCTATGAAAGAGCTGGAGGCGCGACTGACTTTCGGCATGCTATTTTGTCTGCAAAACCTATGGTTGAAACCATGCGCTTCGCGTCCAAGGTGGTGCGATGGATAAGCCTGAGCAATGACTTCCTTTTCGAAGATTAGAGAAAGTGATTGAAGGTTTTAGAAGAACCTATTTCTTTGAGTGAAGCATCGGCCCTGCAATCTTTGGGTCGATACGGTTTGAGCATCAAAGATAGGAGAAATCTAGAAATGGGAGTACCAGCATTTAAATACCAGGAACCCTTTCCACTCACGAAAGACGAAACACAGTATCGCTTACTGACCAACGAGTATGTCTCGACTGCTGAATTCGATGGCAAAGAGATCCTCAAAGTTGACCCAGAGGCATTGACTGCGCTGTCTCAGGCAGCGACCAGAGATATTGCCTACTTCTTGCGGTCTGCTCATTTGGAGCAAGTTGCGGCGATATTAGATGATCCCGAAGCGTCCCAAAACGACCGCAACGTTGCCCTGACCATGCTCAAAAATGCAGAAGTTTCTGCGCACGGCGTTCTGCCCTTTTGTCAGGATACCGGAACTGCAATTGTTGTTGGAAAAAAAGGACAACAAGTGTGGACAGGTGGGGGGGACGAAGAGGCCCTCTCCAAAGGGGTCTATAACACCTATACCAAAGAGAACCTTCGCTACTCTCAAACGATCCCGCTGGATATGTATAAGGAGAAAAACAGCGGAACTAATTTGCCTGCTCAGATCGATCTTTATGCAACTGCTGGTGATGAATACAAGTTCATGTTTGTTGCAAAGGGCGGTGGCTCAGCCAACAAGACTTACCTTTACCAAGAAACCAAAGCCCTTCTAAATCCCGAAAGCCTGTTGCAGTTTATGGTTCGCAAAATGGGCTCTCTCGGAACGGCCGCTTGTCCGCCTTATCACATTGCGTTTGTGATCGGTGGCACTAGCGCGGAAACGAATTTAAAAACCGTTAAACTCGCTAGCACTAAATACTACGACAACCTTCCGACAGAAGGCAACGACGGTGGTCAGGCCTTCCGTGACATCGAAATGGAAAAGAAGGTGCTCGAGTTGAGTCGAAAGATCGGCTACGGAGCGCAGTTCGGTGGTAAGTATTTTGCCTTGGATGTCCGCATCATCCGTTTACCTCGTCATGGTGCTTCCTGCCCTGTTGGTCTGGGTGTTTCCTGTTCTGCAGATCGCAACATTAAAGCGAAGATCAACAAAGAGGGTGTCTGGCTTGAGCAGCTTGAAACCAATCCAGGACGATTTATTCCGGATAGTCTGCGCGCAGCCAACTACGAAGGGGTGGTGAAGATTGACTTGAATCGTCCGATGAAGGACATCCTTGCGGAATTGACCCAATATCCAATTAAGACTGAACTGAGTTTGTCGGGCACGATTGTGGTTGCTCGCGATATCGCCCACGCCAAATTATTGGAACGTCTCAAAGCGGAGGGTGATTTACCGGATTACATTAAAAACCACCCGGTATACTATGCGGGCCCCGCAAAAACTCCAGAAGGCATGCCTTCCGGTAGCTTTGGACCGACTACCGCAGGCCGTATGGACTCCTACGTGAAACCTTTCCAGGCCGTTGGAGGTTCCATGATCATGATCGCAAAGGGCAATCGCTCCAAAGACGTGACTGAAGGGTGTGAACAATTCGGTGGATTTTATCTCGGCTCTACGGGTGGACCTGCTGCTCTTCTTGCGCAGGACAACATTCGCAAGGTGGAAGTGCTGGAGTATCCTGAACTCGGAATGGAAGCGATATGGAAGATCGAAGTGGAAGATTTTCCTGCTTACATTCTAGTCGACGACAAAGGCAACGATTTCTTTCAAGAGATTGGTGAAGCCTGTGAAGCGTGTGCGATGTCCGTGATGCACGGCAAAGGGTAACCTCTGATACAAGATTATTTTCGTCACCCGGTCTTCCGAAAGGAGGACCGGGTGTTTTTGTTGGTGGGGGTATTCCTTGTTATCAGCGAGCTAAGGGCGTCTTGTGAAGCGGAGGTCATGACTTTAGTCGTGACAATTATTGAGCTAATACCGATAAGCCTTTGTATTACAGCGTGCAGTATCCGATGCGAGCATCGTATGCTACAAATCCCTCGTAGTATCGTATGCTTGCATGCGATCTCCTGTAGCATCGCATGCTTGTTCATGACCGTGAGCCTGTCGAATGGAATGAGATCTGTTTTAAGTTGATGTCTTTTAAGGATCGGTGTTGGAAAACTTCAATTGATGGGTCCAGGTGGATAGGATTATAAAACCTCAAAAATGAAGTATAAGCTTGAAATATTAGGTTAATGCATCAATAAAGAAGTGTAATGAAAATTGAAGGTTCGTTGACTGACGAGATTATTTTGAAGGAATTGGCAGGGCGATTTGCGCGGTTAAGGATTCGAAATGAAATGACTCAGGCACAATTGGCGGAAGAAGCGGGAGTTTCCATGAGCACGATTCAACGGCTGGAATCGGGTGAAGTGAGTATACAGCTCATTGCGTTGATCCGGATCATGCGAGCGTTGAAATTGCTGGAGAGCTTTGACCAAGTTATCGATGACCAGGAACTCAGTCCTATCGAACAAATGGATCGCAAAGGGAAAACCCGTAAACGGGTGAGACATCAGAAAAAACAATCTTCAACTGAATGGAAGTGGGGTGAATAATGCTCGCTAATGTTATTCTGTGGGGCAGAAGAATCGGGGTGGTTTCACTGGAGCACGGCAATGCCCATGCCTCTTTCGAATATGATCCCGAGTTCATCGGAAGTGGAATCGAAGTTTCTCCTCTAAAGATGCCATTGGGAAAGAAGGTCTATCAGTTTCCCGAATTATCTCGGCGAACCTTTCATGGGCTACCCGGGCTGTTGTCGGATTCATTGCCGGACAAGTATGGACATGCGGTCATTGATGCGTGGCTGGAATCGCAAGGAAGGGAGCCCAGTAGTTTTTCAGCATTGGAGCGGCTCTGTTATATTGGACGCAGAGGAATAGGTGCTTTGGAGTTTGAACCATCACAGGGTCCCTCCAAGAATCGGGAAGATCGCTCAAGCTCGAAGCTTTAGTAAAGCTTGCTTCGGATATTCTATCGAAGAGAAAGCAGGTCATTGGAAATTTCGATGAAGAAGGCCGGGAGGGATCTTTACGGGAGATCTTAAGAGTCGGAACATCTGCAGGGGGAGCCCGTGCCAAGGCCGTGATCGCTTGGAATCCGGAAACCAATGAAATCCGTTCCGGACAAATCGATGGGCAAAGTGGATTCGACTATTGGCTTTTAAAGTTTGATGGCGTCTCAGGAAATCGGGATAAGGAGCTCGAAGACCCAAAAGGATATGGAAAGGTGGAATACGCCTATTCTTTAATGGCAAAAGCATGCGGGATCGAAATGTCAGAATGCCGGTTGCTGGAAGATGGAGATCGACGGCATTTTATGACGAAGCGATTTGATCGGGTTGGTGGATCAAAGCTTCATATGCAATCGCTTGGTGCGTTGGCTCACTATGACTACAATCACCCTGGGTTGCATTCCTACGAGCAAGCGTTTGCGGTGATGAGAAAGTTGGAGCTCCCGAACGTTCAAATGGAAGAACAATTTCGTCGAATGGTTTTCCAACATTGTGACAACGGAATCAGGATGATCATGTGAAAAATATTGCTTTCCTCATGGACAAAAAAGGCGTTTGGAAACTGTCCCCGGCGTTTGATTTGATTTACTCCTATAACCCCAACGGGGATTGGACATCATCCCATCAGATGAGTGTGAACGGGAAACAGGATCGGTTTGATATGGAGGATCTTGTTGCAGCGTCGAAGAGTGCATTCTTAAAGCGAGGGCGGGCCAAGAAAATCTATCATGAGGTCAGAGCGACAGTGGACGAATGGCAAATATTTGCTGAAGAAGCAGAGATTCAGGATGATTGGGGGACGGAAATTGCTAGCAATCATCGCGTGTTGAAGTAGAACATCGAAATTGGTTAGGGAATCGAACGGGATTTCTTTCCTTGAGGATTCGTAACTCTATCTATTTAACCCAGGAGAATATCCAGCAAATGTCGGAAGAACTCACAGTCGATCATTTTGAAGTCAAAGCTTCCTCCATTCCGGGAGTGGGGCAGGGGCTTTTTGCGCTGTCTTCGATCCGAAAAGGGAGACACTGTTGGTCGCTATGAAGGGATGCATCTCACTGATGAACAAGCCAATGGGCGAACCCTATGTGCACTCATCGATATCTGGTGTGGGGTGTGCACCGACTGTTATATCGATGGTTCTCGCGGTGGCAACTATACCCGATTTATCAATCATTCGAAAGAGCCCAATTGTGAACTTATAACGAGCACCCGATGGAAGTCAGCTCGCATTCGACGCGTTGAAGGATATCGCACCTGGTTCAGAACTTTTTTTTCGATTACGGGGATGAATACTGGGAAATTCTGGAGGAAGATTGGGTGAGTCTCGATGATGAATCGGTTGGATGAATCGAACTGCCTTCGGATTCCTAAAAAAGCTGACATATAAATCGATTTTTGGGCTCATAACCTTAGTTCTTGATTTTGAACCGCTGCAGGGCATTCTACGGGGATCGATATGTGCGCAAGGAAGCACTAAAAAAAGTGACAAATTAATTCTTATCCCATTGCCGAATAGTGCAAAAGTTTGTAATGTTCTCTGCGATGAAAACTGCAGATTGGCGCAGTTTAGTTTCCATCCGAAAATCAGCTTTAGTACCCTATGCAAACAAACACCCTTACAAGAATTTTCTCCCAAGGCAGCTTTCTGTGGAATTCTAGTCTCCTTGATAATGGTTGGGGCCTCATTGCCTCTGTCAGCATTAGAGTTGACCCCAGTGGTGCCCGAAAGTGTCGGCATGTCGGCTGATCGTCTGGCGCTATTGGATGAAAAGTTTCAGCAATTGGTGGATCAGGAAAAACTGCCGGGCTGTGTAACCCTTGTATTGAGAGAAGGGAAAGTCGTGTATTTCTCTGCACTCGGCGACCGGGACAAAGAATCTCAGGCTCCCCATGCAAAAGGATTCACTCTTTCGTATTGCTTCTCAAACCAAAGCGATTGTGAGCGTCGCTGTGATGATGCTGCAAGAGGATGGCCCTGCTCGATATCAATGAACCAGT
Organism: Opitutales bacterium; assembly: GCA_963676215.2. Lineage (GTDB taxonomy): Bacteria > Verrucomicrobiota > Verrucomicrobiia > Opitutales > JAFGAQ01 > JAKSBQ01. The sequence continues at coordinate 46,227 of CAXXVT010000003.1, forward strand.
TGGCAAGTATATGCCGGAGTTCATGCAAACCAATGTGGCCCCAAGCAACAGAGGATGGATACGAAATTGTTCCCTTGCAAAACGTGCGATCACTATCCGTGATCTGCTCACTCATACTTCAGGAGTCGGATATGGATACCGGCATTGGAGAGGATCCTTTGGCAAAAAGCAGGGATTCAGGAATGGTATTTTGCGAACCGGGTATGAACCCATTCGCGATGTAGTGCGACGCATGGCTCGGCTCCCTTTTCACGCCCCACCGGGTGTGAGCAATGGATCTACGGATACAACACAGATATTCTCGGAGCCTTAGTTGAAGTCGTGAGCGAAGAACCGCTCAATTGTATTTCTTAAATCTAGGATTTTCGATCCGGTCGGTATGGACGACACCCACTTTTTTCTCCCAGCTTATAAAGCAAGCCGACTCGCAACAGTCTATTCTTTTGAAAACGGGCGTCTCTCTCCGTGCCCCAGACACAAATGGAAGAGTGGCCCAAGGTGCATATGTGGAAGGACCCGCGCAAGTGTTTTTCTTCTCGGCGGTGCCGGTCTCATTTCAAGCGCTCACGACTATGCTGCCTTTTTGCAGATGATAGCTGACAATGGAGTGGCGAACGGGAAGCGACTATTATCCCGAAAGTCGGTGGAACTGATGCATGTGAATCACCTTCCAGCAAATGTAAAGAGCTCCTGGACGAATGGCACAGGGTTTGGTCTAGGATTCTCCGTGGTGACGAATTTGGGTCTCAGGGGCTCCCTTGGATCATTAGGAGAATATGGCTGGGGTGGGGCGTATCATAGTTCGTATTGGATGATTGATCCGGTGGAGGATCTTGTTGTAGTGTATTTTACCCAAGTAATTCCTGCCCAGAATCTTAATGATCACCAGCTATTGCGAAACTTGGTGTATCAAGCCATCGCTGATTAAATAATAAACCCCAGGATTAGAATGCCAAGAAAAGAGTTAAAGACCTCGCTTGAGGAGTTGCAAAAGGAAGTGGATGAAGCCTTAGCTGATAAGAGTGAACGTTTCACTTCTTGAGGTGAGGGAAAAGTTGGAATCCATTGTCGCTGAGATCGACGAAACAGCGGATGATTCTCTCAAAAATGGCCTGGCTGGAGTGAAAGATAGTCTTTCTGAGTTGGAAGTTTCCCATCCAAAGATCACTTCTGCGGCGAACCAAGTGATGCATCTGCTTAGCAGCATGGGTATTTGAGTGCGAAATTTTCTTTGATCAGCCGGGTAAATAACGGCTGATGCTTTTCTAAAACAGAATCGTGTAACCGATGGCCATGATCGTGATGTCGGCTGCGCAATGGGTGGCCAGGCAGGGCCACAAATTATCAGTTCTGTTATAGAGCCAGTTGAACCCGACACCCACGATTGCAAGCCCCCCACTAGCGCAATTGCGAGTGGAATGGGCTCGAACCAGGATCGAAAGATTACAAAATGGTGGATCGCGAACAAAAGTCCGACCCAAATACCACCGCCGTATTCTCGAAACTTGCGGTAGAGGAACCCTCTCCAGTAGAACTTCTTCCATCAGCGGATTCACGAAAGAGATCATCACGCTGACTGCTAGATACATCGGAATCGTAACTGGGTAGAATTCGTTCACCCCGGTGCGAATCTGTTCCGCATCGAGCTGTGATTTCAGAAGAAGATAGGCTGTGGTAATGGCAAATGCTGCGGCTAACGCTCCACCCAGACTCCAGAGAAGTAGAACCTGGGGCTCGTAGCCGAAAAGTCATGCTTCCAAAAGGCAAATGGAAATCAGATACTGGCGAAATCTACGACGGAGGCAAACATCAACTCATTTCGTAAGTGGTTGAGCTATTCGAAAGACTTCGATTGCAATAGTTACTGAATGATCCCTTTTATGGTTCCTGGATAGCCGAGCTCTTAACATGGGGCACCCCCAGTCGTGTGAGTAATTTGATTAACGATAATATTTAACTTATAGCTTTGACCCCCTTGATCTGATAATATTTAACTTATAGCTTTGACCCCCTTGATCTTGTCTGACCCCCCTTGATCTTGTCTTGATCCCTTTTATGGTTCCTGGATAGCCGAGCTCTTAACATGGGGCACCCCAGTCGTGTGAGTAATTTGATTAACGATAATATTTAACTTATAGCTTTGACCCCCCTTGATCTGATTTGACCCCCTTGATCTGATAATCATTTAACTTATAGCTTTTGACCCCCTTGATCTTGTCAAGTTGTTTTCCGAAACTCAATGTTACGGTTAGGCAAACTTTGCGGATGAATCCCATTTTGGATTGGTTTTTATTCAACTCTCAAATCAACATGGCCCTCGATTATCGATTATGAGTGGAAGAGCCCTAACAATATGGGCTTGGGAATTAACTTCGTCATGGCACCACACAAAATCAGGACATATCCATTTGGTTCGAACAGGAAATCAAAACCTACGACGGCAAGTTACGCTACTATCTGAGGCAGAATGAATCTGAACCAGCAGACGTAGAAGACATTATGCAGGAGTCTTACCTCAGAATATTGGAAGTGAAACAGAAGCAGGAAATCCGTTCTCCTAGCGGCCTGTTGTTTAAAATTGCGAGAAATGTCACCCATGATCGGGTTCGCAAAAAGTATAAGGAAAATATTTTTTCTATGGCGGAAATTGATCAAATTGGCGACCTGAGTTCAGGTGATGACACGGTGGAACAATTGGAGCATTCTCAAAAGATTGCTCACCTCGAAACTGCCTTAAGAAGTCTTCCGGAAAAGTGTAGAAATATTATGGTGCTCCGAATTTATGAAAATCTCTCCTATAAACAAATTGCAGCGAGGCTGAACATATCTGTCGACACTGTGGAAACCCAACTGTCTCGCGCCTTGAAGAAATGTAAAAAACACTTTCTGAAACAGGGCTACACTTTTAAATAGGTTAATCAGAATGAGTAAGAAAGACAATCATCATTCCGCTGAAACTTGGGCCATCAAACTGGACCAAGGATTAACCCAAGAAGAAGCCCTCGAATTTGAAACACTCAAGAAAGAGAATCCAGAGTTCATGGAAGCAGTTCTACAGTCTCAGCGATCATGGGACGTTTTTAAGGATCTATTACCAGATGTATCTGAAGATCTGTTAAAAGTTGAAACGAAACAACCAACGTTTGCTTTTTCCATTCGCTGGATGTTCGCAGTTTCAACACTCGCGTTGGGTTGTTTGGCTGCAGTAATTTGGTTGGGGGGATGGCCTTTTGCTTCCTCTTCTCAATCGATTGTTGAGGTCGCTCAATCACCTCGGACAATCCGGTTCGACGATGGTTCCATTGCGCGTCTGAATAGTGGTTCCAAGATTCACTACAGCTACACTGATTCGGTTCGGTTGGTAAATCTGATGCACGGAGAAGCGCATTTTGAGGTGGCGAAGAATGAAGAAGTTCCTTTTGTCGTTTATACTGATAATGTAAGAATCAGAGCAGTTGGAACGGCTTTTAATGTAAAAGTGGGACAATCTGAAGTTAACGTTTTGGTGACCGAGGGGAAGGTAGAAATCAAAGCGGAGAAATCCGAAAATCCGGGCATTTCTGAGATTGAGTATTTAGTGGATGGAAACTTTGATTCAGGAGATTCACTAGGGTATTTTTCGGAGGGTGAAAAAGCAAAAATTTATCGCAACGAGCAGGAAAAATCATCCCCTGTTTCGATATCGCGAGAGATCGCTGAGACTCAGGAAGAATTACAGTGGCAAGAGCCTCTTCTCACTTTTCTGGGGCCAACCCTGCGTGACCTTGTCGATGAGTTTCAACTGAAGTCGGGCATGACTCTGATCGTGAATGACCCAAAGATCTATAACGTTCGTATCGTAGGGGGAGCGTTTGCTTCAAGTGATCCGTTCGGAATCCTGAATTTGCTCAAGGAAAGCTATGGTATTTCGTGGAGTCAGATCGATTCTCATACTGTGGTAATGGGGAACTCTGATTCTGATGAGTGATGTTATTTTAATGAAATGATAATTCGGTAACTATTTAATATATAGATAGATGCATGAATGTTACAGAATCGTTTAATTAAACTTGTAAGGGAATATTCAACGAATTTCTACCTGATGGTGCTACCTATCACATCCTGATTGAATTCGGAACGTATTCCCGATCAATTGCGATCTCTAACCACAAATAACTATCCAAAACTTCTTCGTCATGTTTACCTACGAATCCATGAAACGTGTGATTGCTTTTGCAATGACAGGCTTGATGGTCGTGGTGATGTTTTCTCCGCTCAAGGCTTGGACGGAAGAATCTGTCGTTTCGGAGAAAAATGAATCAGATACTGTATTCCATTTTGATTTGCCGAAGGCATCTGCGGCAAAAAACCTGGAAAGATTCGGAAAGATTGTGGAACGACCCGTTATTTTTATGGCGGATCAAGTTGAGGGAGTGGTTTTTAAGGAACTAAAGGGAGAATTGACGCTCATTGAAGCGATGCAAAAGTTGGTTTTGGGGACTCGTTTAACGATAAGTGAGTATAAAAAAACTGGTGCATTGATCGTGAAAGTCGTCCCGGAAGTTTCAGATTCTCAGTTAGGAGTGAGTAGCAAAAAAAAAAGCGAATACAACTCAAACGAAACTGAGAATATGAAATCCAACGCTAAATCTATAGTGAAAACAATTGTTTCAGCGATAACGTTCGGTCTTATTGCTGGTCAAACTAATTTACATGCTCAATCAACCGGATCCATTTCTGGTCGGGTATCGGATGTAAATTATTCAGAATATCTTGAAGGTGTAACCGTGCGTCTTGAAGGCGAGTCCATGGTTACTTCAACCGATCGCTTTGGAGAATATGAGTTTTCATATGTTCCTGCTGGCGATCAAACACTGACGTTCTATTACGTCGGTTATGAGCGTGTTACACAGAGTGTGACAGTCGTTGCTGATCAAACAGCGACATCAGACGTTGAAATGGGGCAGCGTATTGTTGAGCTTGATACTTACACAGTTACTGCTCGCCAAGAAGTGGGACAAGCGCGTGCGATCAATCAGCAAAAGACAGCTGAAGGAATCGTAAACATTGTTTCTGAGGAGGTCTTCGGATCTATGGTAGATGGAAACGTGGGACTTGCGCTTCAACGCATGCCGGGTATCAGCGTAAATGAGAGTCAGGACGGTTCTCAGGGAAGCATCAATATCCGTGGTATTTCGGGGGAATACAACGCTGTTCAAATCGATGGCAATACTGTTCCTTCATCGGGGTCAAGTCGTAGTTTCAATCCACGCCAACTCTCTGCTGATGGTGTAACCAATATCGAAATTGTTAAGGCGCCAACTCCTGATCGTGATGGTGATGCGATCGGAGGTATCGTGAATCTCGTCTCTCGCAGTGCTTTCCAACGTGAAGGCCGGGAACAAAAGCTTTCTTTGGGTGCAACCTACAATGATCTTTCAGAAAATTGGGGGCATTCTGCAAAATATCAGTTCACAGACCTGTTTTCTGTTGGTGAAGGCGAACAAAACCTTGGTGTTAGCTTTACATTGAGTGCCTACGAAACTGACCGTTATTCTGAAAATGCAGACCAGGATTGGGTGCGAGTAACTCCTGAACTGAATCCTGAACTCGATCTTGGGCAATACGATGAGCCAGTTTGGTTTATGGAGTCCACTCACTTTGAGCATGCCACCAAAACCACGAAAACTTATACCATCAGTGGTTCAATCGATTATCGTACAGATGACTACAACAGTTTTTATGTTCGTCCAACTTATAGTTATTTCGATCGCACGGGTGTGAGTTATGAAACGGACATGGACATCGACACGCGTTTCAAAGACAAAGATGAAGATCGTCACACATATGCTGTTTTGACACCGAACTATGGTCTGGCAACAGAGGACAGTGAAGGCTCAAGAGGATGGATTGGCACTCTTGAAAACTCGCACAACACATTGGTATCTCTTGCCATGGGAGGCTTGCATGAGCGCGATTCATCAAAGCTTAGCTACGACATTTTCTATTCAAAGAATGAGCGTATCACGGATGACGATACCGAGTTGAATATGAAAATGGAGCCGGAAGAACCCTATTTTGTAATGGAATACACCATCTATGATCCGAATGGTGATGTGGATGTGGATATTGTCAATGGGGTTGATCCTACTGACCTCAGCCTAATGACTGAAGGTGAGCTCGAACTTGTTTCTGAAGAGAAAACAGAAAAAGTACTGAGCGCGAGAGTTGACTGGGAGAAAACAGTTGATCTTACAAATGGTGTTTTCAAATTCAAAACTGGAGCGAAATACCGTAAGAGCGATCAGACGAATGACGAGTTTGTAGATCTTTATGAAATGGATGAAGACTTCTCATACGCAAGTGTTCTCGAAGCTACTGACGCTACTCTTTTCATGAAGGAAAAGTATTTCAATGCGTTACCTCAAAATGGCATCGATTTGTTCAACAGCAACCCTGAGCTTTTTGAGTTCGTTGAAGATGATTCTTTAGAAGACAGTTACGTTGCAGATTACGAAGCGGAAGAAAAAACGACTGCGGCTTACGCAATGGGAACATACGAGTTTGGCCGACATACGATTATCGCAGGTATTCGCTGGGAAAAGGTTGATTGGAAAAGTGACAACTACATCGCAAGTTATCTTAATGATGAAGCTACTGTTACTCCTGTAAGTTACGGAAATGATTACTCGTTTTGGTTGCCTGGTCTTCACCTTCGCCATGAACTGAGTGAGAACTTGATCCTTCGTGAGAGTTACAATCGTAGCTATGGGCGCCCTAGGTTAAAAGAGTTATCCATGGGTCGTTGGGTAGATGATGATGGAAACATTGAGGAAGGAAATCCAAACCTCGAGCCAGCAGTGTCAGACAATTTTGATGCTCAGCTTGAATACTATACGGACCAAGGTGGACTCTATTCGGTTGGTTTCTTCTACAAAGATATCAGTGATTTCACTTACACTGAAGTATATGAATTCGATGAACTGGACAGCAATGGAACTCCGATTCGTACAGAAGACGGTGATTTAGAATATGAGCGTCCTGTAAATGGCGCTGGAGCGACAAATTACGGTCTGGAGTTGATTTTACGTCAACGTCTACACTTCCTGCCAGGACCATTGAGTGGATTAAGTGCAGCTGTTAGTGCAACTTTCACTGAGTCCGAAGCGGAATACCCGAATCGTGATGATGACCGCGTTCTTCCTCTCGAAGGATTCTCTTCTGAGCTTTATACATTCACATTGGAGTATTCAGCTGGAGACTTTTTCGCACGTTTGGACTATCACTATCGCGATGATTACATCGAAGGTCTGGGTGACGATATCGAGTCTGACGAATTCTACGCTGGTGAGTATCGTTTGGATGCGGAAGTTTCTTACCAACTTGCAGACGGTCTTCACATCTTCGCAAATGGTAGCAATATCACTGGTGAGCCCCAAATATCCTACCAAGGATATGAACGATTCGTTGAAGACGCGAGTTTTGCAGGAGCCAAATACACTTTTGGCATAGAATACAAGTTTTAGCCAATCAGTTATGACTCATCATCGCTTCTTATGAAGTGAATGAATTTTCCCGGGAACACCTGCCGGAAGGTGTTCCCGGCATTTCTAAAAATTCCTTAAACCTATATTGTAAATATGAAACACCGTCGTTGTACATCGTTATTAGTCGTTCTTTTGGCTGTTATGGGATCGTCATCCGCGCAGAGTATTGAACACACGGAGTGGACCGCCACTGAGTATCCGCAGGAATCAATCTATTTACCAACGCCCATGCCGGAACGGATCACGCTTACTTGGAGTGGCGATCCAGCCACGACGCAGTCGGTTACCTGGCGGACCGATACATCGGTGAAACATGCGGTGGCCGAATTTGCGGTTGCCAATGATGCGGGTCGGGATTTGCAACCCGTTTCTGTCGATGCAGAGACGACCTACTTTGAAAGTGATATCAACGAGGCGCACTACCATACTGTAAAGTTTCAGCATCTAACACCCGATACGCTTTACACTTATCGTGTGGGGGATGGAGTGAACTGGAGTGAGTATTTCCACTTTCGCACGGCCAGTGACCAATCGGTTCCATTTTCTTTCATCTATTTTGGAGACGCTCAAAACGAAATAAAAACCCACTGGTCAAGGGTTGTTCGGGAATCTTTGAGACGTTCTCCCTATGCGGCATTTACGTTGCACGCTGGAGATTTGGTTAGCAGTAGTTACAAAGATTATTATTGGGGGGAATGGCACGGCGCAGCTTCGTGGATCAATGGAACCATCCCGGTTTTTGCCTCTCCTGGAAATCACGACTATCGCCGCATCAATCAAGGTCCGAAAAATGAGCGCTTGTGGAATACGAAAGGTGGAGATCCTGTCAAAGTGGATATTCTTGAAAAGGAATGGGAAAACGATTCTGGAGAAGCGTTTACGAAATTGACGGCGACCGATGCGACAGGTAATAGCGCATATATTGTGGTCAATGATGATGACAAAATCGTCGAAGTTAGCGATGGAGTTGTGTCTATGACAGGATTCTCCATAGACGGATTATTGGGATCGGATTTTGAAAAAGATCCCCTGGATGATCGCCTTCAGATCCGCGGCACCCCAGCAGTATGCAGCGTTTGGCGTCCTCAATTTGATTTTCCGGTCCAGGAAGGTGTTCCTCAAGGACTCGAAGAAACCTGTTTCTATATGGATTATCAGGGAGCGAGATTTATCTCACTAGATTCAAATCAAAAACAAGAGGAACAAGTGGCATGGCTTCGAAATCTTCTGAAGAACAATCCGCAACGTTGGACGATCATCACCTTTCATCATCCGATGTTTTCGCCTGCAAAAGAGCGCGACAATAAATACCTTCGCGAACTTTGGAAACCAGTTTTCGATGAGTTTAAGGTTGATTTGGTGCTAACCGGTCATGATCACACCTACTCGAGGACCGGAGTGATGAATGCGATTGACGCGAAAAACGTGCCCGAAGGTTATCAGCAGGCTTATGACCCGGAAATTGGAACTGTTTATGTTGTTTCTGTGAGCGGGCCAAAAATGTATGACATCAGTAAAGGAAGTTTTGCGGTACGCACCGCTCAAGATACTCAGCTTTACCAAGTTATCGATGTTTCCTGGAATGAATTGGTCTTAAAAGCATATACGGTGACGGGAACATTGTATGACGTTTTCACGCTGAAAAAACGTGCAGGGCAGCCCAATAAACTCATCGAAGCATTGCCACCGGAAAACCTTCGTCTAACTAAGTCAGAATAACAGCACAATCGAAAAATGAAAACTTCACAAAGGAAATATTTGGTTCTGGTTCTCAGATTGTTAATCGGCACCGTATCTTTGCAATTAGCTGTTTTCGGGACTGAGCTCAAGGTTCCGGAGCAGTTCTCTACCATCCAAACTGCATTGGACTCAGCAAATAATGGTGATACGGTTTTAGTCGCTCCAGGAATCTATCGCGAGTCTCTGAAGATGAGTGATAAGTCAGTCGTTCTAGCGTCCTGGTTTCTGAAATCTGGAAAAGTTGAGGATATCTACAATACGATTCTGGATGGAACTGATTCCAATGGAAAAACTCGAGAACAGACAGTCATTTTTGTCCCCAAGACAATTGGAGATGACTCTCGGATTTCTGGATTCACCATACAAAACGGTGATGATGGGATCATGTGCGAAGGCTCTCTGCAAATCGATCATAACCGCTTCATTGGCCATTCGGATGCAATCGATTACGAAGATGGAGGTGGCAGGTGTTACCATAATTTGTTTGTGGAAAACTATGACGATGCTGTCGATCTGGATGGAGCGTGTGCAGTTGAGATTAAGCATAACATCATGAAAGATAACCGAGATGATGGAATCGAAATTCGCTTGCATCCATATGAGGGAGAAAATCTTCTGACAGTGATTTCGGGAAATATCATCATTGGAAATGGTGAAGACGGAATACAGTTCATCGACTATGATACCGAAACCAATCGAACTTTTATTGTCTCTCGGAACATCATTTCTGACACGAAAATGGCTGGAATTGGCTTCATGAACAACTCTGTCACAAAAGAAGATTATCGTGCCGCTGAAATTTACGAACACGTTTGGATTCTGAATAATACGTTTGTTAACAATGAGTATGGGATAACGGGTTCCGGTTCAGGTGGGATTCAAAATAACATTTTCCAAGACCACCGGAAAAAAGTATTTTTGGGTGATTTTTCTGCGTCGAAAGTAGCGAAGAATCTCTTCTGGCGGAATGCAACGAGTGGCGATGATGTGGCCGACTCTATTGTATTGGACCCTCAACTTGACGACACCCTTGTGTCGAAGCTATCGGAGGTCATTTCCAATGTTCCCGTTGAGGATTTACCAGTAGAAATTATAAGGTTGAATAACCTCAAAACTGGAATAGGAGCCACTCCCGACTCGAAACCATTGTTTGATTGCTCTTTTTGGAGCAAATGAACTCGCCAATTCCGAGATGAAACCGATCAGTTATGTCGATCAACGGCAACTGAGTTCGATTCATTCGTATTTTTGTAAAAAACCCTGTTTCAATTAGTTGTTGAAATAGGGTTTTTGCGAATATTGGGTCTTTGATGAAGTTTTTTCAAGTAGACCGAGGGACTTTCCCAAGATGGGTCGAATGTAAAAGTTTTGGGCACGGTTGCTTGTTTTTTGAAGACTCATTCGAAGTTGCGTTTTAAAAAACGTTCTTTGCATATAGCGACTCTCAGACTGCTTTTCTAAAACAGAATCGTGTAACCGATGGCCATGATCGTGATGTCGGCTGCGCAATGGGTGGCCAGGCAGGGCCAGAGATTGTTGGTTTTGTTATAGAGCCAGTTGAACCCAACTCCCACGATTGCAAGCCCCACAAGCGCAATTGCGAGCGGGATGGGCTCGAACCAAGATCGAAAGATTACAAAATGGTGGATCGCGAACAAAAGGCCGACCCAGATGCCACCACCGTAATCTCTAAACTTTCGGTAGAGGAACCCCCTCCAGTAGAACTCCTCCATCAGCGGATTCACGAAAGAGATCATCACGCTGACTGCTAGATACATCGGGATTGTGACGGGATAGAACTCGTTCACTCCTGCTCGAATCTGTTCGGCATCGAGCTGTGATTTTAGCAGCAGGTAAGCCAATGATATCGCAAGGGAAGCTGCGATTGCCCCGCCCACACTCCAGATGATCGTCGATCTTCGATCCTGAACAAGGAATGGTGTTTTGAGTGCCTTTTTTGGGCTTCGTTCCCAAATCATCGGTAGAATGAAGTGAGAAAAACTTCTTGGAATAAGCCCGAACCAATAGCCCAAACTCTGGGCTATCAACTGGTCAAAGGATGGAAGAAAATGAAAAAGTAGGATGACGATCTTAGCCATGATTTGCGTTTGAATCGTTCCTTAATAAAGTGTTTCTAGCAATGGAAAATAACGCAGACGCCAATACCACCATTTGGGTAGTTTAAAAACTGAACAAATTGACTGGCTCATTTACTAAGGAGATAGGAACCCACTCACACTTATGAAATCCTTCCAATGGAACCGAACGCTGTTTTCGCTGCTTTTTGCTTTTGTGAACACTGTTGCCCTGCAAGCAGATCTCATGGAATCAGAATCAATTTCCTCTAGCCCTTTGGAGGAAGCGGTGCTTGAAGGACGTAGCTCCCGTGGAATCGTGAATGACTTCTATGAGGATGGAGGGCCTATTATTGATCTCGAACCGATGGTAGTGTCTCCGGTTATCACCACTACGCAGCAGCTGATTATGGACATGGAACGGAATCCGGATCAATTCCTGACAGGCAAAGGGTGGAGGGATAACATGAAATATCGATCTTCAATAGATGAGGCTCTCAACCTCTTTACTTTGCCGTTTTTTGGGCTTGGGCAGGAACAGATCGCCTATATGTATGGGTTGGATGCAACGCTTCAGAAGAGAATCGATACGATGGAGCGCATCATTCGAGTCAATCCGAGCCAATCCAGGTATTTGAAAAAAGTCTACTTACAGGATCGTTACGATCTCATGCGGATTAAACGGCAAGCGCTTTTTGGGTCGACCTGGGCGGTTCCCGAGATTGGGAAGTAGGGATTAGAGCGTAGACGCTCCCTTGAACCTCATTCGATGAATTAATACGTATCTTTTATAGAATAAGCGGGAGTTGTTGAACTGTTGAATGGTAAAGTGATGCGACTGAAGAGCTGTATGCTCGACCGAAGGAACCGAAGGTAATGCCTGCCTAACGTCCGGTAATTCTGCATTTGAAAATCGCACCCCTTTTCTGCAATCGCTCATGCTCGACGCATCGCATTCCTATCATGCGGATTCACATTTAAATCACTTAAAGCAATATCCGATGCGAGCATCGGATGCTACTGTTCCAAATTTGTAGTATCTTATGCTCGCATGAGATCTGTTTCAGTTTGATTGCTTGCTCGATCTCGGTGATGAAGGGGCATTCTCATACGCTAGGTGCAGACTAAAAACGACAGTATTTCTCGAATGTGATGTTAGGTTCTCAGTGGATTTTTTCTGAAATGAAGTGATTTACCCCTGCTTCTATTGCGGTGCTGAGGGTTCGAATCCGCTCTTGCATAGAGAGCGCGCTGGCAGCCTCGATGGTATACTGGTATCGCACTAGTTCCAGGTGTTGGAGATAAAATGCCTCTGGCCAATGCCCTTCGAGCTTGGAATCTGATTCAGCTTCTTCAATCTTGACCGAAATAATGCCTCCCAGTGCTGGCAACCCATCAATTTCATCCTTTTGGTCCACTTCACCAACCTTGGAAACTGCATCGACTATCGATCGCGCGGGTTTTGATGTTGGATTGGAGGACAGATCGTAGAGGTAGAAGCCTGAAGACTCCCAGTCTTCGTGGACTAGGAGAGCGAGGTCGGATGGATCACCGGTTTCTAGCTTGGATTTTAGAAGACGAGCTTCCTGAGTTAGTGTATTGCGAAAATCTCGGTTGATATCGATGCCATCTGCATTTTCCCGTGTATTGGCTGCAAACCCTGTGGGGTTGAGCATGGGTGATATCTTCCAGTGGATCTCAGGCCTGGAATCAAAAAAACCGTCGCTGAGTAGTTTCTGAATAGTGAGTGGTGCCGCAGGTTCATCCCCATGGACTCCGGCTGAGATAAATACTGAGATGACAGCTTCGCCGTCGGCTGGTTTTTCAAGCCAGTAGATTGGATATGGTCCTACGGTTCCAAGAATCTCGGTTTTGAATCCATGTTCACTGGCTTCACTAGCGATGGCTTCCAGGAATCTTTTGGGAGATAAGGTGGGACCGGTGTAACTCATACCCGCAGGGAATTCAAAAACTCTCTTTAGCCAAACAGCTGATGCATTTTTTTGGTGGGGAAGTAGCGACCTGGGCAGAGCGTCGCGTTGACTTCTTTATGCACGTAAAACTTATATTTCTTCTTCAATAGACTTCCCCCTAGGTAAGTCACCAGTTGTTCGAATGATTCAAGCTGTTTGGGTGTGGGGCGGGTTTTTTCGAAGTTTCCCACTAGGCAAATACCGATGCCGTGATTGTTGAATTCCCATTTGCTGACGTGTCCACCATGGAGCTGACGCCTCCAGCGGTCCCCGACTTCGATCACTCCATCCCCGGTACCTTTGCCATTTCCGATGACAAAGTGGTAGGCGAGTCCGTTTTTCATTCCGTGTCGACGATCCACTCGATCGAAACTTTTGGCACTGCCCTGAGCAGTAGCGCTATGATGAGCGACGATATACTTCCATTTGCTGCGATTGAGACGAAGACGATTTGTCTCGGAAATGACATCACCCAGGACTGACGCGGTGGAGGGAATGATAAGTAGCTGATCGATTTTAATGAGGCTTCCTCTGATCCCGTTCGCCGCTCTTAGCTCGTTGACGGTGATTCCGTATTGGTGCGCAATTCGCGAAAGCGTATCTCCTTTTCGTACTTTGTAGGACCGGGTCGTCCCCGCTAGCAGAGAGGTTCCACCCAGAGCGAGTCCGGCAAGTCCAAAAAGGAATTTCCTGCGATTGATGTCAGTCATTATGGAAGGCGTTACGTTGCGTCAGTGTCGTTTTATAGGATTTCTTCGACTGAATTCAAGCTCTACAAAAAAGATCGGACAGACGATTTCTTGGAATTCTTCATTTTTTGCGGATAAGAAATAAAAATTCTCGATTCCCATTATCAGTGTCGCGGAGCCATGCTCCATCACTTTGCATGGATGCCATGATGTGCTTTTGATAATTGACCGTGACTGTTTTTTCGAGAATGCCGTAGGATTGCATGCAATCGTGCAATTGCTCTGAAGTGGCCCTTCCTCCAGAGCTGTAGGACAAAAGGATCCATTCGCATGGCGTGATTTTGAGGAGTCGTTCGATCGCTTCTATCACTCGGTATTGCCCGGTTTCGTTTTTCCTGAAATCTTCAAAGATCGAATTTACGACGACATCTGAACTGTCTTTCCTTCGCCCGACCTTGCCAAATACTTCGGGTTTGTCGTGACGGCAAATTGAAGTCCAAAGATGATAATAGGCAGCATACCGCACCCGCGACGGCGGCATTTTCTCATTATTGGATCCGTAGGGGGGGTCGTAGTAAGCCAACTCGCATGGGGTCGTAGCTGCGATCTCAAAAATATCGTTTTGTGTTACGGTGTGTCGGCTGGTGTCAGTTTGAATCTGGTAGTTCGGAACCTTTAGCTGCATCGTGCGATACGATCGTTTCGACCATTTGCGAAGGTAGGAGGCGTGGTGACCGAGGGTGCTGTCTACCTCATCCATCGCCAGCATGAGGCTCGTGAGAGCGAGCGCACGGTCGATCCCCTTGAGTTGCATGTGATCGATAGCATCTCTGATGGCGTCAAGTTTTTGAGTGTTATGGATCTGCCAAGGCTTCTTGTCGCTGGTAGTGTCACCACCGTAATGCTGCGTAAACCACCCGTTTTGGGGTGGAAGGGCGTTGAGTTCGTCAATGAGGGGTTGATAGTGGGATTGCGGCAGTGGGTTTTGCAGAAAGCATGTCGCCATTGGGAAGGACCAATCGGAGATGTCGTTGGAATGAACGATATACCCTGAGCAGGAGATGGACTGACTGACTCTGGTGGTCCCGGAAAATCCATCCAAGACTGAGCGTGAACCAGTGTATTCACATAATTCAAGAATTTGTGGCAGGAGTTTTAGTTTGGAACCAGCGTATTTAATGCCTTGGGTCGGCGGCAGCTGGGATAACTTTCTGTTTTCGGAAGCCATTAATTTATCAGATACCCTTTATAGTCGGTGTTGGTCAGAATTGTCTTTGTGCGGGACAGCGATTGACTGTGTTGAAACGCGCATCGAAGTTGGCTATACTCTACTCAGAAACGATTCATTTTTCTCGTAGATATTGAAATCGATGGGGGTGAGTGAAATAGAATCAAGGATAATGAGGCAGACTATAGATTTTGATTGGAAAATGAAATTTTCAAGGGGATTAGGAACTTGCTGCTTTCACACATGTCTCAGTAACCAGTCATAATCAAGTATTACCAAGAGATTTGGGCTATTATTCGGATGAAAAGACGGATATTTACGACTTCAAGAATGAATGAAAGTATGAAGTGGGCCTTGCGTTTTCGAGCGAGTTCTACAAGATTCAACGCACTATGAGTCTTCTTACTATTATTCTATGCATCCTAATTCCACCTGTTGGCGTTCTCATTAATAAAGGCTTGGGTGGGGCATTTATTATCAACCTTATTTTGACATTAATTTTTTGGATACCAGGCGTGATTCACGCCTTCTGGGTATGCTCAAAGAAGGGTGGTTGACCCTGCAATATTTGTCTCGAACTTTGTTCGTTGGACAAAGTTCGAGCGATATCAATTTTAGAATTTCATTCCTTCAATTTACCAAGGATATTTCCTTACCCTCCTAAGGGATATTGAATTGCAAATCCAACCGAGCCTCGCCGGTTTCTCCCAGCAGTGTAAGCAATGCGGCTTCTGCATCTTGAATGGCATTTGGTAGATCCCATGGTGGATTGATGACCCACAAGCCGGAACCGTAAAGGCCCTTCCTTGTGGCACCTATCTCCAATTCAACATTAAGCCAACTCGTGGTGGAGACTTGAATCAAGTTTGCTTTAAGGGGCTGATGCAGCTGATTCTCCAATAGTGGATACCATACCAGGATCATGCCTGCTACAAATTTGAACAGCGCGTCACTGATGGCGAAGGGCAAAACAAAATAGTCCTTCTCAGTTTTATAGGACGGATCGATAAGGCAAATCCCTCGTCGAGAGGGAGGAGGAAACGCTTTTATCATTCCACGAAGTCCATCTTTTTTCAAAGTTAGGATCCTTGGGTCGCTTGCCGTGTGACTGTAAAGGATTTCATGATCCTCTTGCAGAATTTCGTGAAGGCGCAGTTGGTCGTGTGATCGGAGCATGCGTTTGGCGATCAGTGGCGAGCCAGGGTAGAATTCGAGGGTGGGCGTTGGATTGAACCCAAGGATAGTCTCTTTGTATTTTAGGAGAAACTCGGGAAGCGGATCATTGCAATCAACGATGGCTTTGACGCCTCTGATGAATTCCTGATGTCCCGAGTTTTTAACCGCAAATAAGTCATACAGTCCAGCTCCGGCATGTGTGTCGATGTAGTGGAATGATTTTTCCTTCTTCAGGAGATGTCTAAGACAGTGAATGAGCACTGCATGTTTGAGAACATCTGCATGATTACCTGCGTGGGATGCGTGACGGTATTTTTGCATGTGATGACGTTGGCTGTGGCAATGTCTGTAAGTTGTGATGGCGAAACCCCAGCGACTTCCTTGAGACAAACTGCATCATTTTGTTTAAAAGCTCACAAAGCGAGACGTTAGTCGAAAGACTACACAAAAAAACCACGAACGTTAAGGCTCGTGGTTTATAAAAAAGTCGTTCGTTATGCTCAACCTGAAATTATGCCAAAAGCTCCGAATTCCCTTCCTTGAGCGCGGCAATTTGAGATTGCATCCATTTGTGTGCCTCCTGAAGTTGTGTAAAAATCTCCAATGGCACCGCTTTACAATGTTCTTTTTCCAGTTTGGCCACAATGTGTGAACGCATGGAGTAAGTAACAATGGCGACAGCTTTAGGTGCATATTTACGCTGGAGCATCTGATAGACAGCTACAGGGTTGGAAACTGTCGCATGGGTCCGGTTGGAGATATATCCCCAGATGTTTTCCCCATAGACGGATTTCGCAACCGTTTCCATTTTTACCAGATCAAATGAGTCGATTTCGGGGCTGAGCCACTCGGCGACGACATAATCCGGGTAGAAAGTGAATTCCCCAAGGGGATTCCTTTCAACATGTATTGGATCAGTTAAGGTCTTTGATGACATGGGATGTCTTGTTGTAATTGCACTTGATTTGCCTGCGTTTTCACCCCAAACAGTCTTCAATGTTGAAGTTTCGACTTGTTGTATGCTTGTGATGAAATGCATTGCGGATGCATTTCAGCAAATCTGGTGCCAGTATGGGTATGGCTGATAAAGTAGAGTAATTTTAATCTTAGTGGATAACTTTTGTAATGTCTATCCGTTTTTTGTTAATTAATAGTCGTATTAAAAGATGAGCTGCAAATTATTAGACAATCTTGTATGAAAATACGGACATTTCATCTTTTTTTGGGTCGATGAAACCTGCAGACATGACGTCATGCTGTAAATATGCTTGATGTTTCCAGATGAAAGGCGATATATTACGGGTCAAGAAGTGTTTGGAACCCCTCCGCACATTGTTATGTGAAATAGAGTGCTCTGGGCCTTTATTTTTACTACTATTAGATGAATAAATGCTACCGTTTGTTGATCAATACCAACTACAGAAATTTAAGCTATGAAACGTTATCGAATCGTTAAAAACGAAAAAGATGTATACCGGGTGCAGCGTCGAATACGCCTTGGAATCGCCAAAGTATGGGTATTCGAAAAATACTATGAGGTAAACGATACCTACCCCAAAGTGATTTCACATCCGGTAGAGTTTAAATCAGATAAAGAAGCGAAACTTTATATTGAGGAAAAGATGGAGAAGGTAATCGACCATAAAAAGTGGCAGGTTGTTAAATCATTTTCCGACAACAAGCCTGTTTCCTAAAAAACTGCATAGGGTGCGTCTGATTGTTATTGTTCGGTAGCTTTTTCGAAGATGAGTCGTTCTCTGTTTTTCACTACCCCCGGAAATTGAAGCACTCGATTGTGCATCGCAACGTAGATACCGGGTTGAAGCAGTCTCACCGCCATGAGCGATTCTGTGACATTCTGCACGGCATCTGAATCCCTGAATTCGTAGGGGCGCATGGCTCCGGTTAAGACGACTGGAACCCGAGGCTTCGAGATGGCTTGAAATAGGTGTTCTCCAGTGGTTTCCAATGTATCAGTGCCATGAGTAATGAGGATCCCATCTGATTGCACCTGATAATCAAGGACCGCTTGGCAGATTTTTTCACGATCCGATGTGTCAATGTTGAGGGAATCCTTATTAAGAACTTCTACATGTTCAATTTCAACATCTGGCAGGCGAAGTCCTGCGAGAATCCGGTCTAACACGGTTGCGAAATTGGCAAGCAGACCCTTGTGCTCGTTGTATGTTTTATCGATCGTTCCGCCAGTGGTGAGAAGGGTGAGTTTCATCGTTCGCATTTCTTAAATATCCCATGTTAAGGATACGGGCATCAGATCAATTCGCAAGTTCCGTGATGGGGAGTGTGGCATCGTTATTTGGATTTTGGCCGAGGAACAGTTTTGTTTGGATTCGCCGGAATTGCTTCGAGTTCTTCCCATTTTTCCATCAATTGATTTAATTGGTTTTCGATTTCGTGAAGCTCGTTCTGAACCGACTGAATTTGTTCGGGATCGCTCCCAAAACTCGATTGACTCATCGATTCGATTAGCTCCTGTTGCCGCTGCTCATGGGTCTCTATTTTCTCCGGAATATCATCGAGTTCCCATTGCTCTCGATTGGTGCGATATCGGATCTTTTCGGTACGACTATTTTTGCCTGTTTTGTTATCACTCGACGACGTTGAGGAAGATTTTGAGACAGCTTTTGGGGATTTTATCAGGCAATCACGTTCATAGTCATCATATCCACCCACTGTTTCCTTTATTTTTCCATCTTTCTCTAGCGCAAAAGTTTGGGTTACCACTCGGTTGAGGAACTGTCGATCGTGAGAGACCAGAAGTAATGTTGCGGGATAGTCGAATAGAATGTCTTCAAGTAATTCGAGGGTTTCAAGGTCGAGGTCATTCGTGGGTTCGTCCATCACAAGCACATTCGCTTGTTTTGTGAAAATCTTAGCCAACAGAAGTCGATTCCGCTCTCCTCCCGATAGAGCAGAGACCTTACCCCGGGCTTGTTCGGGTGAAAACATGAAATCGGAGAGATAGGTATAGATATGGCGATTTTGATCGCCGATTTTGACATGATCATCGTCTCCAGCGACGACCTCCTTGAGTGTGAGGTTGGGGTCCAACTGTTCCCGATGCTGATCATAATATACCACTTCCAAATTGGTTCCACTGACAATGGATCCACTTTTGGGTTGAAGGTTTCCGAGCAACAATTGAAGCAGAGTGGTTTTCCCTGATCCGTTGGGGCCAATAATCCCGATTCTATCTCTCCGCCAGATCGTAGTACTAAAGTCTCGAATGATCTCCTTTTGACCCCAATTGTAGCTGAGATTTTTGACCGTGATCACTTTGCGCCCAGAGAGTTGCCCTTCCTGGATTCCAAAATCTGGACCTTCCCTTAGCTCCCGTCTCTGGCTTCGTTCTACCCGGAGTTTTTCGAGATCACGCACACGGCCTTCATTACGGGTACGGCGGGCTTTGATTCCCTGGCGAATCCATGTTTCTTCTTGGGAGAGCTTTTTGTCAAAGACCGCGTTTTGGCTTTGCTCGGCCTCAAGAAGCTCGGCTTTGCGGCTCAAATAGGTATTGTAGTTGCAGTCAAAAGAGGTGAGACGACCGCGATCTAGTTCGAGGATGCGGGTTGCGACTTTTTTGAGGAAAACCCGATCATGGGTGACAAATAGTTGTGCAGCGTTGAGGGAAGGCAAAAAGGTCTCAAGCCAGGCGATGGAATCGAAATCGAGATGATTGGTAGGCTCATCAAGCAGGAGGAAAGTGGGTTCTTTAATGAGTTCCCGTCCCAGCACCGCCCGGCGTTTCATCCCTCCGGATAATGCATTGTATGATTGTTCGGGATCGATTTTGAGTTTCTCCAGAATCATTTCGACCCGTCGACTGAGTTCCCAGCCCCCGCTGTCTTCAAGTTGATGCTGAATATGGCTGAGGGATTTCAATAAAGCTTCAGCATCTCCTTCACCCTTCTCTAGTTTGACACTGGTTTCGTGGTATTGCTTTTCGAGAGTAGCGATAGAACCCAAGCCATCCAGGACCACATCGTAAACAGTTCCTTGCAGATTTGTTGGAATATCTTGTGGAAGGTAGGCCATTTTGAGGCCCGGTCGTTTTTCGAACTGTCCCTCATCCGGTTGTATTTGCCCGCACAAGACTTTCATGAGGGTGGTTTTCCCCTCACCGTTTCTTCCGATCAGAGCCACTCGTTCACCCTTTTGAATGGTGAATTGGGCGCGATCCAGAAGAGGAGCGCCGCCAAATGACAGACTCAGTTCACGTGCGGTATACATATATCGAATACTTCTGATTACTGCCCAGCCTCGCTGCAACCTGAAATGATCAACTCAAAGCTAAAAGTTTTCGGAGATCTGCAATGTTAAGGTTCCGGGACCTTTATAGACAGGGCTTATTTGCAAACACTCCCTCGAACGCGAGTGAATTGGAATGCTGCTATTTAGGCCCATTGGCAATGCGATTAATTTCTGTTATAAATGATTTTCAGTGATTTACTCTGCTTCAATTTGGTCGTTAACTAATGAAATTGTGTAACCATATGAATTACGACCTGTTGTAGATTTATCCGGAAACCCTTATAGATTTCGCAACCATACCCCCAACGTGCGTTTATTGAGAATCATTCTGTACCCGATTATCTGTGTGTTGCTAGTGTCCGTGTCTTTGAGTTCCGGGCTTTCGGCTGATCCGGTTTTGGTCAAAGGTATCCCTCTCTACAAATTTCACGATTTTAGCGGCTTCGAATCAGGTTTGGAAAAACCCCAGATTACGAAGGATGAAGATGGACGAATTCTTACTGCAGCGGGAGGGCAGTTGTATCGATTTGATGGTATTGAGTGGAAACAAATGCTCACGGATGAACAATTCCTCCAAGATCCAATTGTTTCGATTGGTTTTGATGAGCAGAATAATCTGCATGCCGGTACATTTGGAAACTGGGGGCAGTTGTTCGCCACCAAGGAAGATACTTTTCTTTTCAAGTCGTCCAAAACTGTCACAACCGAAACTGATAATGCCTTTTTTGATGTGATGACGACATCGCGTGGTGTCGGATTTGTAGGATTTTTCTCTTATGTATGGGAGTACCCCGATGGGCGAACCGTAGTTTTTGAAGATCTCTATCGTGTTAATACACAATTTCAATTGGCAGGCTCGACCTACATTGCCTCCGAAGGGGATGGCCTCATGAAACTCGAAAACGAGTCTTTACTCCCGCTTGAGCAGATCGAGGCGAGCGAAGATCGAATTATTACGACGAGTCAGTCCATTTCAGACACAGAAGTCATTTTAGGGACCGAGCAGGCCGGACTCTTTCTATTTGATGGTGAAGCGATGGTTCCATTCGAAACGGATTGTGAGGAAGTGACTCGGTTTCGGATCGGTGATGTTGAAATAGTCGAAGATGAGTTCTTGGTGGTCGCCCTCGAATCATGGGGACTTGTGATTCTGGACCTTTCGGGGCATGTGCTTAACAGCATCAACTCCAAAATGGATTCTCGGTTCATTAGTGTAGGTAATGTTTTTTACGATGGAAATGGTGCCCTTTGGGCGACTGTCTCAAGAGGAATGGTGCAGATTTTTTATCCGTCTCGGATTACTACGGTCGATGATCGCATGGGATTGAATCTGACTTGGCCCAGAGTTTATAGCCAGGAGGGCAACTTGCTGATTCGGTCAAACCGAAGTTTGTTTCGAGGCGAAGCAGACGAAAACGGAGAAGTGAAGCATTTTGAGAAGAGTTTGTTGCCCAATCCGCTGATCCGCAACTTGGACGATTTCCCTGAGTTGGAGGGCTGGTCTGGCATTGTGAATCGCACGAAAGTGGAAGCAATTGAAACGTTGGGGCGTGATCTGGTGGTGGGCACGGAAGAGGGAAGTTGGATCATCCACCCCGACGAAAGTGTGAGTGCGCTGCTTCCTGGGGTTGTGATGCATGCTTATTTTGTTTTCCCGGACAACCCAAATGTTGTGATCGGTACGAATAATGAAGGCTTGTATCTTTTCCGAAAAGAAGAGGATGAGTGGGTTTACAGAGGTGAATTCCTGGACGCTCAAGGTTCACATAACGAATTTTACCAGAAGGATGCATCGGGATGGTATTGGACAGAGAGGGGTAGAGGTAAGGTCCTACGTTTCAGCATTTTAGACTCAGGATTGCAAGGGCGAGTGTTTACGACTGATGATGGTTTGGCAGATAACTGGATCAATATCTACAAAATAGGTGGGGCTGTACATTTTTACGGGAGTGACTTCATACAGAGTTATGATTCCGAATTCGATCGATTTGTGGAAGACCCGCAGCAAATGGAGCTTTTTTTGAAAGATGAATCGTCCATTCGTCGCCCGGTTGAATTAGCAAATGGGGACATCATCGTGCCCTACCAGAATCGACTAGTGCTTTTTGAGAGGCAAGCAGAGGGGAAGTATCAAACCAATTTGTCTGTGTTTTCAGCTGTAAACGAAGGAAACCTCGAAACGTATCCCGATGCGAGTGGGAACGTTTGGTTGAGGTCTCAGAACCGGCTATTGAAGTATGATGCTGAAGTGCCTATTGTGAATACAGAACCCGTTGCAAGTATCATCGATAAGGTGGTAATTGCTGGAAAATCGCAGGTTCTTTTTCATCCAACTGACGGTCTTTTGACGGAAGATTCTGTCTTAGAATACGATTTTGACCCCAATGGTGTTAGCATTCATTTCTCTTCTCCCTATTATTCGACCCCGCTTCCTCTCAAACATCAATATTTGCTCCAAGGGTATTCGAATGATTGGTCAGAACCGACCTTGTTGAACCGTGCTGAGTTCATCGGGCTACGGGAAGGCACTTATACGTTCAAATTGCGAGCCATCGATTTCCTGAATCGAAATAGCGAAACTAGTTTTGTCTTAAAGGTTAATCCTCCTCTTTATCGTTCCAGTGGAGCCTATTTGTCCTATTTATTGTTAGTCCTTTTTTCGGGATTTTTGATGCTGAAACAGATTCGAGCCTCCTCTGAGAAGGAAAGAAGCAGGCTTGAGGG
The DNA here is from genome assembly GCA_963676215.2 of Opitutales bacterium. Taxonomy (GTDB): domain Bacteria; phylum Verrucomicrobiota; class Verrucomicrobiia; order Opitutales; family JAFGAQ01; genus JAKSBQ01. The sequence continues at coordinate 69,630 of CAXXVT010000003.1, forward strand.
ACTTGTTCGGGAACGAACGGTTGAACTACAGGATACTGCCAAAAGTTTGAAGAAAGCAGCATCGCAAGCGGAGGCTGCGAGTCAGGCGAAGAGTCAGTTTCTCGCCAACATGAGTCATGAAATACGGACACCTTTAAATGGGGTTATTGGCACGATTGACTTGATTGAAAGCACCTCCTTAAACAACGAGCAGAAGGAGATGATGAATTTCGTAACCTCGAGCTCTGAAAGCTTACTTTCCATTATTGACGACATCCTCGACTACTCAAAAATTGAGGCTAACCGGCTAGACATCGATGTTGTTACATTTCGTTTGGAGGAAATCCTCCAGGAAACGGTCGACATCTTAACTGAAATATCTTGTCGCAAGAAAATTGAGCTTTTCTACGAAATTGAGTCTGGCGTCCCGGATCAACTTGTAGGAGATCCTCATCGATTGCGTCAAATCCTGATTAATCTCGGTAATAATGCCGTTAAGTTTACTGATGAAGGCGAGGTTCATATTAGAGTGAGCAGCGCCGACCCGAATGGAAGCGAGAAAGTGAGGCTTCAATTTGATGTGATGGATACAGGGATTGGTATCGCAGAAGAGTCGCTTGCTTTGTTGTGTCGGCCTTTTTCTCAGTTGGACACATCTGACACACGAATCCACGGGGGAACGGGTTTGGGTCTGGCCATCTGCAAAGGTTTACTCGCTTTGATGGGTGGACATTTGAATGTGCGCAGTCAGTTGGGTTCAGGTTCGACCTTCAGTTTTTCTTTGCCGATGGATGTCCCTGCTTCAAAAGAGGTTGAATCTTTAGTGGAGTTTTCTGATGAGTCGCTTCTCATTCTCGACTTCAATACTTCGCGTTCGGATGCCACAAAGTGTTATTTGACGGATCGAAACTTGAGCGTTTCTTGCGCCTATGATAGCGAATCAATGCTGCAAGCCCTGCGGGCCAAAGCCCATTGGGGTTATGTGTTATTGGAAGAGCAGTCCTCGCCTGAGTTTGATGAAATGGTTTCTCTGGTTTTGGAGAAAAAGAACAGAGGAGAGATCCAAGACTATGCTGTCCTTGCGTTTCCTGATCGGGAAACAAACTTAATTCCATCGGAAAACATCATTTTCAAACCTCTGAGACTTGGCGGCTTGTTGAAAAGAATTGCCGTCGTATTATCAGGGAATTTGGGGGAAGAATCAGAATCGACGAACGGTCATGAGGGGATCGCTAAACAATATCCGCTTCAAATCCTGCTTGTGGAAGATAGTTTGATCAATCAGAGAGTCGGCGTCAAAATTTTGGAAAAACTTGGTTACATTGCGGATCATGCTTGGGATGGTCATGAGGCCCTTCAGAAAATGGAACAAAAACGGTACGATTTGATTTTGATGGATGTGCAAATGCCAGGCATGGATGGGTTGGAGGCAACACGCATTATTCGCGAAAATCATACCAATCAGCCACAAATCGTTGGATTGACCGCTGGTGCTATGAAAGCTCATCGGCACGAGGCAATGGATGCAGGAATGGATGATTTTCTTACCAAACCTATTAAAATTGTTCAGATTGAACGGGCAATCATTGCGGCCTTTGAACGAGGAACCCACGGCAGCATTTGATTTTTTACACCCGAGGAATTCTAGAATATTCCTTTGTGTGCGCACCAAATATCGACTCACGCTTTAGGTGGTATTTGCGGGCTTGTCATATGATCGCCTTTCCTCTTAGTAATCCAAGCATGGAGAGTTTGGACCAAAAGTATAAAGGGTTGGTATTTGATATGGACGGCACCCTCGCGGATACCATGCCGACTCATTTCGTGGCCTGGACGCGCACGATGAATAAATATGGAATTTCGTTTCCCGAAGATCGATTTTATGGACTAGGAGGGGTTCCTGCTCCTGTCATCGTTGAAATGCTGGCAAAGGAACAAGGGGTTTCGGTGAATCCGGACGCTGTTTCAGATGAGAAGGAAGAGTTGTTTCTGGAGCTTTTGAAAGTTGTGCAACCCATTCTTCCAGTGAAGGCGATCGCTGAATTCTATCGAGGTAAAATGCCAATGGCCATTGCGACCGGGAGCCCTCGATGGGTTACAGAGATCATACTGAAAAATCTCGATATGCTGGATTGGTTTGATGCGTTGGCGACAGCGGATGATATTGAGCATCCCAAGCCCGCTCCCGATGTGTTTATCCTAGCAGCGAAGGGCATTGGGGTGGATCCGACGACGTGTTTCGCTTTCGAAGATACCAAGCTTGGGATGAAGTCCGCCGAAGCTGCAGGCATGGATGTCATCGATATCCATGATTTGCTGTAACCGGGTTTTTGAAAAGATTCGATTCTCGCCTCATACGGATACTGCCTACTCGGACTGAGAGGTTGATTCAATATACTCAGATAGCGCAGAGTGGACGACGAGGTGGAGAGCAGGGAAAACAGATTTTTATCGATCGGTTTAGCAAATGACCCTCCCAAAAGAGAGGGTTCATTCGCCAATACCTCATTATTCAGGAGGATGAGCGGAATTCATTAAGAAACCCCATATTATACTGTATTTTCCCTCAATATGAAATACGTGATTACCCCACCTTATAGGACAATTTCTGACTTTGCATATTGGTTTCCTTTATCCCTGGGAAACTGATCCAAGTTTCTGAACTTGTGTACCGGATCAAATCCATTCGTTTTGAAAATCGCAATTTCCTCAATAGATTCTTCAAGTGTTTTTCGACCGTCTTCACGCTAATATCCAAAATCAGGGCTATTTCAGTATTCGTCTTGCTCTGAGTTACCCACTCTAGAACCTCCGCTTCCCGTATGGTTATTGGCAAAACTGAAGTGAGTTGATCAAGGTGGACTCCCATCAAATGGTGTATCCTGTAAGCTTTGAGGAAAAGTGGGTATATCTCTTCCAATAACTTTTCATGGCGCTCAGTGAAATCGAGTGAAGGGTGCGAGAGATTGATTGTGTAGGTGTTTCCGATTTCATCGAAAGCACTCGCCGATAGCATATATTCAAGCCCCGCTGGGCCGCAGGCTTCCCGATAGAGAGAGGTTTTTCGAAACTCTTCAATTTTCACGAGCCCAGTCAGGCGTTTGCATACGATACGATCTTTATGCGTGTTAGCGTATTGCACAATGGGATGATCGTCCGCGAACTCACTTATTTTGGGGATCGACAGTAACTGTTGTTCGGTTGGGTTTGGAAAGGCGGCAAAAGCGTGAACGTCCCAACTGGGTCCATGCTTAGCGAAAGTCGACAACGATGATTCAAGGGTTTCTCCAACTATTTTAACAAATTCGGCAATGAAATGAGCCGAGCCGATCGAATCGTATATGGTTGCATGGATTTTTTTGACTAGTTGGCGATCGGTGGCAGTCAGTTTCATAGTCGGTTTTAGCTCGGATGTGAGCTTTGTCGTGCAATGTTTTCTAACACCAAATGCTTAAACAATCGGCAGTCAACGGATTCGAGACGAAAAATTAGACATTGGGGGAGGGGAGAAGCCTTGATCTGTCTTTTTGGTTCCTTCGTGATTTTTGTGAAAGAAGGAACCTACTGCTCAGAGTATGCCGAACTAGGAAAGGGATTCATCAAAACGAATTCGGAGTCGTAAGAGCGAATTGCGATGCTCGACACCCAATTTGTGATAGATGTTTTCGCAATGCTTTTCGACGGTTCGATATCCGATCCCGAACTTCGTTGCAATTTTCTTGTTATCAGCTCCCGATATCAGTTCTCGAAGAATCTGTTTTTCCCGGTGAGTTAATTGCTCAAAAAAGGGCTGTTCGTCAGTGTTTTTATTCAATAGATGGTGGTAACAAATTGATCGATAAAGCACGGACCCAATTTCTTCCCTGTTCTCAACGACCAGCTGAAGGTTTTCAAACTGTTGAACACTTGATAGGTCCATCATTCCTTCATAAGCATCAACTTCCTCCGTTGAACCCACTATCTCAAATTCGGATGAGTGAGTATTCCACTGATAATGTTCGATCTTCCCCTCGGAAGTGAGCAGTCTATAGCCGAGTAATTCTTCTCCAAGATAGGCTTTGGTCGATTCCCGTAGAACATTTGGAAAATTGCTGTTTCCCACTAGATTCAGCAATTTCGTTTTTAGTTCCACCAAATCTGGATCAATCTCCATAGAGTTAATGAATGTTCGAAGTGTTGTGTTTTTCAACCTTGATCCTTTGTCCTATAGAGCATTCTACGTTTAACCTGAACCGTGGACGCTCACGAATTCGATTGAAACGTCCACTCTGAGCAGCCTATTGGTGATCAATATGCTCACCTCCATTGATGCTCCAATTATTCATAGTTCCCATCTTACCTGTCCTTGGACGGAAGGATCAACGCCACTCGTGTTTTGGGTAGCGACCTTTGAGGTCTTTTTTGATGGAGGGATAACTGTTTTCCCAAAACGATTCCAGGTCTTCGGTGATTTGAACCGGGCGATTGTTGGGAGCAAGCATTTCATAAACCACTGGAACCCGATTCGCAATAAGGATGGCTTCGAGGTCATACAGTTGTTGAATCCGGGCTGAGAGGATGGCTTTTCCGTTTTCGTATCGTAAGTTAAGCTTCCCTTTGGCTTCGGTTTGTATGAGTTCTGGAGCGCAAGTATCCAACATAGGGAGCTGCTCGGCCGTGAGCCACTCTCGGATGGCGGGAATGACTTCGATAGAGTTTAAATCCTTTTCGGTTTTTGCCCCGTAGCAAATTTGCTCCAGTAGTGTGACCCGGTCTTCTGGGAGGATAGGTGCGATTTCATATTCCGGGAAATGTTCGCTGACAAAATTAATGCGCTCAATAAGAACTTCCACCCGATGGTTCCACGATTTGACCTTCAACTCCCCGGTAGCGACTTGTTGAGCAATGAGGGCTGCGGCTTCATCATCACTGATTTCCAAAGATTCTTTTTCATTGATGAGAATGTCGCGAAAAATGACCTGACGGGTTTTACGGACCCGTTTTTGCCATGGATCCCAAAAGGCCTGCTCCCGCGATCGGAGTTCTGAGGGGAATACTTCCTTTATCCATGCAGGATCAATCTCGGAATTGCGTGCTAACATGACTTGCACGTTTCCCTTCACATTGCGCTCTTCGATTTCGGTAGAAACAAACCACTCGGAATCGACTTCGCTTTCCCTTCTTCGAAGTCCCTTTTTGCCGTGAGCGAGCGCGCAACGGAGAGTCCCTTTGTCGAGCCGTTTGGAAAGAAAATCTGAGAATGCGACAAAAATGCATCTGCGAATCGCGAACCAGTCGCTGCGTTGAGGGGCCTCGATTTGCAAGCCCTGTCTTTCTGCGATTCGCATGAACTGATCTTTCATTCGTGCGGCGGTGCGGGCTGCGCCAGCATGCACTCCTAGCTGGCGACAATAGTGGAGGTCAAAGTTCTTATTGGCCACCATGACGAAGGCCTTGAGCTCCATTAAAAGATCGGAGTTTTGAGTCTCATCATCGCAGAGTGTTTCGATGCGGGCTTCTTCATCCCGTTTGTTGTTAAGTGGTAAAAGGATGCTGCGATCCTGGCTCAGGGCTGCGATGGTGGCAGCCAATTGCATACAATCGTGTTGAGCTGCTTCAACAAAAAGGCGTGAGTAGCGCGGGTGCAGTGGAAACGCGGACAATTGGCGTCCGAGAGCCGTGATTGCTCCGCTGTCTGGGTCTGTGGCACCAAGGTCTTTTAATAGGGTCTGTGCGTGTTCTACTTGAACCGCTGTTGGAACTTCAAACCATTCGAAGCTTTCTAGTTGAATCCCGGGTGATGCCATAAGCATGAGCAGGGTTTCACTCAAATCGACACGTGCAATCTCTGGAGTTTCAAAGGCGGGTCTTAGCAGATGTTGATTCTTTCCCCATAAACGGATGCACTTCCCCGGACCTTCGCGACCCGCACGGCCCGCGCGTTGATCGGCGCTGGCTTGGCTGATCGCTTGGACGAGGATCGTATTGACGCCTCGCTTGGGGTCATAGCGAGGAATGCGGGCCAGCCCACTGTCGATTACGACTTCAATCCCCGGAATAGTGAGCGAGGTTTCAGCTACATTTGTGGATACAATGACCTTTTTTTGATCGGATTTCGAAACTGCAAGATCCTGAGCGTCTGCGCTTTGTTCGCCATGTAGGGCGTGGAGCTTGAAGTTGCGACTTTCGGGGCATGCCTCCAACGCTCTTAGGGTGCGATGGATTTCAAATCCGCCGGGCATGAAAATGAGATGATTTCCCAGGTTTCCCGATTTGACGGACTTGCTGAACTCCGTTGCTGCTTTGTCCCAGATTGGAACTTCGCGGTTGTTTTTGATGGGAGCAGTATAGCTGGTGTCCACCGGGAATGTCCGTCCTTCGCATTCAATCCTGGTACAAGGATTAAGGAATTGCTCTAAACGCTTGCCATCCAAAGTGGCACTCATCACTGCGATCAATAGATCGGGGCGGTTTTGTTTCTGAAGTTCGAAGGCTTTTGCCAGGGATAGGTCGCTGTAGAGGTTTCGCTCGTGAAACTCATCAAATAGAATTGCCGAAATTCCGGTCATCTTGGGATCGGTGAGCATTTTCCTCAGCAGAATCCCTTCAGTTACCAACAGAATCCGAGTGCGTTCACTTGCCACTCGGTCAAACCGGATCTGATAACCAACCTCATCCCCAACCTTTCCACTGCGTTCCGATGCGATGCGTTTGGCGAGCATTCGGGAAGCGATCCTTCGGGGTTGCAGCATCCATATGACCCCGTCCCCTATGATATTCTCATCAACAAGCATTTGCGGCACTTGAGTGGACTTTCCCGAACCTGTGGGCGCTTCCAGCACGATGCGTGGAGATTCCTTGAATGCTTCTACCAATTGGGTGCGAATTGATTCTATCGGAAGATTGGATGATGGCATTTTATACAAAGGGAATTTTAGACAATGACTAGAGTCTTTCGGAGGATGTGCTGTTGGCAACAGGAAAGCCGTTTTCATCAGATTCGATCAGCTCTTTTTGGTCTACTGGTATTAGATGAAATCATAGGGGCTATTAGGACGTTTTGCAGGTGCTATGAATAAGTTTTTTAAAATCATCACATTCACTGCCCTAGCCGCAGTAGCCACTTACTCTGCAACCGCTCATTGTGGTTCCTGTGGAGTTGGAGATTCCCATGCCAAAGCATCTGTAAAAAAAATGGCCTTCCCCGATGTTGAACACGATGCATTGAAAGCCATGATCGAAGAGGGTTCCGTTTTTCTCATCGATGTGAACGGAAGTAAATCCTACAAAAAGGGTCATATCCCAGGTGCTGTTGATTTCGCCTCTGTGAAAAGTGAAATCGCATCCATGCTTCCTGAAGACAAACACGCAACGATCGTTGCTTATTGTGGTGGACCTTCCTGTGGAGCTTACAAAAAGGCAGCAAAACTCGTGGCTTCACTCGGATACGAGCATGTGCATCACTACTCAGGCGGAATCAGTGGTTGGAAATCCGCCGGCGAAGAAGTGGATCAAGGTTAGTCTTACCGATTAGCGTTTCATTCAATTCGTGCATAATCCGATGCGAGCATCGGATGCTACAGCTCATCTCCTGTAGTATCTCATGCTCGCATGAGATTTGTTTCAGTTTGAAGTCTTTTAAACACGAATTCGTATTAGATCTTTTACATCAAAAGCAGCAACAGAGCAGTTTAGCTTTGATGATTAGTATGGAGCCCGGTGATGAGCCGGGCTTTTTTGTTAAGAGTTTCTGACGAATGGTTTTTATGGGATGATGAAGGGTTGTCCTATGGACGTCCATTGTCCCCATTTGGCACCTGTTTCGTTCGCTGTAATCAGGATTTTTCCGCTTATTGGATTTTCAAATACTATTTCAAATGCTTTCCATTCCTGGGTATTGGAGGGGAAATCCACTGGTTTTTGTAGGGATTTACCATTCTGATCCTTTATCAGGAGTTGAGTTCCGGGACTCGAAGGTCCGGTAAGGTAGGGGATGTAAATTGTTTTTGTTGGGTGAGGGATGGTTATTTGCATTTGCAGTTGCCCCACGTTTGCATCGCTGTCTCTCCATGAACCATAAGACTTAAGAGCATGTCCGATCTCGGGGGCGACCGGGTGTTTCCCATCTTTAACCCACTGGGTGTTCTCGTGATCAATCTCGATTTTGAGTGCCTTTATTCTGTCGGGAAATTCGACTGTATTACCATGATTGAAATGGAGCAATGCGGGATCAATCATGGTCAACGGTACGTGGTTTCCGAAAAATAAGTAGAATGATTCATTAGCAAGTTGCTTCCCAACAACGTACCCATACCAGGCAATCGCATCAGATGATCCCTGGTCCGCAACATCGTTCGAGGGAATGGTTTCATTTGGAACTACCATTCCTTCTCCTACGACTTTTCCCTTTGAGGAGAGAATTTCAAATGATCTATGAAGTCCAATTGGAAAATTCTCCGCAGTCCCATAACACGAATAACCTCCGGTTTTGTTGATAGAGGGGAGTTCAGTTAAGTACCCTTTCTGGATCGCGGTGCTGCTGTGTACGTTTTTTTCCTGAATACGAATAAATCCAAGATTCGAACCATAAACCTTCTGCAGTTTTGGGTTTTTCTTGAGACGTTCGAAAGTTTTTAGCAATCGAGGATAATCTGGATGTACTGATTTAAGGAAGGAATCGTCCAGCAAGCCTGCACGTATTGAGAGCCTGGCTATGTTTTTTTTGTAGACTAGTTGTTCGAAGAAATGAGGATAACGTGGTTGCGAAAAGACGAGTAATACAAGGGCAGAGAAAGCAACGGCAACGGTCAATGATTGGGTCAAAATAGAGGTGAGTTTGGATCTAAAGAGCCGGGAAACATCAAAAAGATAGATTATTAGCGTCGGCCAAAATATAAGGGAAGCGGTACTGTATCGATCTGCAGTTGCTTGTAACAACGAGAGCTCTTGTCGACCTAATGCCGTAGCAGCAGCTGTTGCGATACAAAACAAAAGAATGGAAATCAGCGTAAAGGAAGTCCGGGAAGCCTCCTTTCTTCGAAGGAATTGAAACAGCATCGCTCCGGCCAATATCGTAAGTCCGCACCCCGAGACCCATATCGTGGTGGAAATGTCTGAAGAAAATTTGGCGAGAGGTAGAGAAAGGTAGACCCCGATAAATTTGAAGAGAAAAAATCCGGCGTTAAGGTCTAGAGATATTGAGCTAGATAATTGATCCTCCGGTAATTTAACCTGTAAATACAAATAAAACAGAATAATGCTAAGCGACGCGAGCAGCCCCGTACTTTTCCACGAGAATCTCATGAGCAGGGATTGTAAGCAAAGTATCACCATTACGATAAGTCCGTTTGCCATCGAAAAAGTGGATAGGAGAGCCGCTAGGATGGCTGTGAAGAAGCATAGCCAACCAAGAACGGGTTTCCTTTTTTCAGTGTACCATTTGCTCCTTCCCAGTAGTAGAAAGGACAAGGTTGCAAAGAGATATACTTGAACAAACTGAACCTGAAACCCCCAAGTGAAGTTTTCCATTTGGATCGAGGAAAACAAAAAGCAGCCAGTAAAGGCAAACAGAGCGAAGGAAACCCAACGGGGGGGATTTAGGAGGTCCCGAAACAAAATCCAAAGAAGAAATAGATGAGTCATCTGACTGATCCAGATGACGGACAACAGAAATACATTTGTGAGTCCAAAATTGTAATCGATCAAGGCTTCAAGCCGAGGTAAAGCAATCCGGTGTTCGTTGTGTTTCGCGAAAAACCAATTTTTCAACGGAATGTTGGAATCTTTGTAGTTGTGATAGGAATCAATGCAATCCCACTGATCCATGAACTGAATTGGGTCATAGGATTTGACGATGCCTTTACTTGTGGACAGGAGAATGTAGAGAAAAAGCGAAACAACGATGGCGGAGCTGAGCTTTGCTAGGAAAAGAGGAATATTCTTGGAGAAAGACATATCAGGATTTTGAAAAACGTTCAGGTTTTTCCATCGATTGTGGGAAAAAAGGAGTTCCGGAATTACAGCCTTAAGTGACCAACACTTTGGGCGAACGTTCAAAAAAGATGATCATGGGTTTGATCTATTCCCACAGGGATAGGCCTTTTAAGCTCTTGGTTGGGAGTGTTAAGAACCGAGAGTGGAGGCAGGATTTTTTCATTCATATCACAGAACATCTAATTGGAAGCCCAATTGATCTTTGTTCCAACTAAAAATTGTATCCGAATCAACGGAGTTAAAACGCTCAGCTTTCTTTTTGAAAAACTCCATTATATGTGAATTTGCAGACGCGACCACCACGCGGGCCCAACCTACTCGTCTCTATAACCTTGTAGATGACATCACCTATGGAGTGGATTTCAACGAGGGCATTGCATTGCCATATCTCATTTTGGTCACGCCTGACAATCTGCGCAAGAGGTTCTCAGTTTTGCAAAAGAGTGGATAATACGGTAATCATCGAAGGAAGAAGCTGAAATAGCGATGCTTAGCTTTCGGTCGAGTTTTATTTGTTTATCTTCTTTTTGGTAGCCTTTGCATGGGGATTAAACGCTAAGCAGCGGTTAATCCATTCCTCGAGTTCCGCTTCTTGCCAAATCGCCGAGGCGTCTACGTAGACAAATCCTTTTAATGGGCGACCCGTGAAGTCCATCTCGCGACAACCCGGTTTTTGCAATGCGTCGTCATAGGCATTCGGTCCAACCCGAGCCATCAAGGTGTCATCATTGATGCCAACGCACATCTTATCGTTCACCATGTAGCAGAGTCCGCCCATCATTTTTTGGTTTCAAAAATCTGGTTTTTGATTCCAGAGAGGAATTGATTCTCGATGCAAGTTTTTCGTCGTAGGCCATGGATGATCGATTTCTACAGGATTGTTAACTGGGGCTATCCTGAACTTTTAGGTACGAGCAAAACGGAATTTTTCAAGTCCATGGGTCGAAGCCTCTCTGGGATTTGCAGCTCTTTATGGGAAAATCATGATTTTCAGCTTAGGTTAAAACAACATAAACGGCGAACCCTACCAGCATACAACCAGCTAGTTTTTCGACATAGTATATCGCTTTCCCCAAGCGGTTCTTAACGTGCTGGTTTCCGATCGTAATACAGACCAGAATATCCCATGCCACGACGATGAGGACCATCCAAAGTCCATAGAGACTGCGTGCGACCATTCCGGTTTGCTCAGAGACATGACTGTAAAAATCGATAAGTAAAATATGATGTTTTTGGATTGAGGAATCCGGACATGAACCCAATCAAGAATTGCCTCGGAAAGCTGTCTTTGTGAACGAAGGATGTGCTTCCAGCTCCGTTTTCAATGCTATTCATCGGTGCTTTGAGGAGGTGATATCCAACATAAATGAGATAGACTGAGCCTGCATATTTCAGGGTCAGGGTTAGAGGTGGAAATTTTCTAAGAATCTCAAACCCTACGATTGCTAGTGTGATGTAGAGGCGTTTGCTGTGCCAATACCCAAGCAAACGGCGATGGCCGTCCGACGTCGTAATCTCAGGCTGCTTTGTAAAATGAGAAAAAAATCCGGACCGGGACTGAGAAGGGTTAGAAAATGGATGATGCGAGTACTAAGAATTCCATGTGCTGTTAATGTTGCTGATCGTTCGAGCAACTTTAACAGAAGACTTATTGCACAAATTGACTTGGTACTCGCGGGGAGTGACTGCTGTGAGCGCCTTGAAGTTTCGATGGAAATGACTTTGATCAAAAAAACCGCATTTCAGGGCAGTGTCGACCAGGCTCACTCCATTTTTGAGACACTCCTTTGCCTTATCAATACGGCAATTCATACGATACGCGTGAGGAGTGTGCCGACGGCTTTCTTGAACTGGCGAATAAGAGTAAATGGATTTGATTGGAGCTGGTTCGCTAGGTCTTCGATGGAAAGGTTTTCCTCCAAATTCTCTTGCAGGATTTTTTTGGCTGCAGTATGGGAAAACTGAGGTAGTTCCTCCAACGGTTTTTTCGCCCCTGCCGCTTCAAAAATAGACAACATCAAGTCGGCTAACAGTTGTTCTTTTTCCAGAAGATGATGGGGATTCGCATCCTCCATCAATTGATCTGCGGTCGTCACAAAAAGCTGATAGAGATCCTTATCGTCCAGGCGGTTACATGATAGCGGAACATAATCCTGCACGCCCAATAACGATTGCTGAATTTTCACACAATAGCTTTTGGAGACATGCATCACGTAGTAATTCCGCTTTTGGTTTATTCCAACATTGCAGGAATGCATTGCCTCGGGGTTTATCAACGCAAGTTCTCCGGTTTCAACTCCGACTCTTCTCCTTCGACCCAATACGTTACTGAGCCTATTTCGATTGCTCCGATGGAGAAGGTCTTGTGGAAGTGAGGTTTGTAAGTACGTTCACTGCCAGTTGAATACCGGATTTCGATATCCGGAATAGTGGGATCTTCAAAGAAACGTTCCTGCCGTGAGTCCTTCATTCTATCTGCCCTCATTCGCTATTGCTGCTGTTGTTGCTGTTGGACATCGATATTGGAGTTTGAGGAATCTAAATAGCGCCATTTTTTGATGAGAGCTGCCTGCCCAACGGCATTGTTATCATCATCACATAGATTCCAAACGGTTGCATCTTCAATTCGAAAGCGCTGTCCCGTAGCAGAGATACGAATGCCGCTGTAGTCTTTGATGTAGCCCTTTTTTGCAACCGTATCGAGCAGTCGTTTCCTTTCCTCCCTGTTGGGGCCTCTGCTGATTTTCTGGATGGCAACTGAGTGAAGCTTTCGAAATCCATTTCAAAAAGCTTCAGTGCTGTTGGATTTGCGTAGTTGAAGATGGGGTCAGATTCAGTCCCATGGGATACAACAGCAAATTCCGCGAATTTTAGCCTTTCCCAAACGGTTTTCCCATCGCTCGCGCCCTCAACCAATGGATGTTCGGTGAGTTTCAGTAGGGAGCTGTGCAGAAGCCAGGTATGCGCTTCGAAAGAAGTAATCCGGTAGTTGGATGTATGTTCCATTGCGCCTTCATTAGAATGCAAACCATGTCGGTCTTCAAGTCGAAGCTGTCGAGTTCATCGGGGATGTTATCAAAAAGAAGAGCCGAGGCGAATCCCGACTTTTAGTTGAAAAACCCCTTGTTCCGAAACTCCCTGGCAGGGTTCAAGCGAGTTGTTCTGGTCGTAAAGAGTATTGACACAAATAGGAATAGTAATGAGCATATGCTTATTAATGAAATTTTCTTCGATAAAAATATGCGTGCCTGTTTGTGAAGCAAATGGACTTGATTCTGTTGTGAGCGAACATTTTGGACGTGCTCCATTTCATGTGGTTGTTGATTTGAGCTCGCGGGAAGTCACTACGATAGAAAAAGAAAACGATTGTGGTGAAAATCATGGACATTGCATGCCGGTGGATTTGTTGATGAGGCATGGTGTCAATGTGGTTGCTTGTAAAGGAATCGGTCGCGGGGCTGCAGCTCGTTTGGTTGCCGAGAAAATCGGAATATTTGCAACTACAGCGAGGACTGTTGCAGAAGTAGTCGATGGTTATGAGAAACAGTCTCTGGAATTGATAAGTGAGTCCAATCTTTGCAGTGGACACCATAATCATTGAAGGATCTTCAACGATCAACTAGCGGGATGGATACAGATTTCTCATTCTTGTCTGAAAAGGAGTCAGATTATTTTTTCCGGCCAGCGAACTATCAAGACACTTCGAAACCGAAAGGGTTGGACCTCTCTATAATCCAGGCCATTTCGAAGAAAATAACGATCCGAAGTGGTTGAGAGAGTTACGTTTTGAGGCTTTTGAAACATGGCAAAAGTTGGAACTACCGGTGGAGTGGGCACCCGAACGTCTTAGCAGTTTGAATTTTGATGAATTGGACTATTTTCCATTTCTAGAAAAAAATGCTTCAAATGTGCAGCAATCAGATTGGGAGAGTCTTTCTGATCCAGTGAGGGAGACTTTTGAAACATTGGGTGTCAGGGAGGAAGATGAGACCTTTTTGGAGGTCTCAAGGCTCAGTTCGATGGGAGTGTTGTCTATAGCCGTCTGGCACAGGATTTGAGGGAAAAAGGCGTGGTATTTGTAGATTCAGTAACCGGACTCCGTGAGTTTCCAGAATTGTTTCGTGATGCGTTTGGTTCCGTTGTCTCTTATGACAGCAACAAACTATCAGCACTTAACACTGCAGTGTTTTCGGGAGGTGGATTTTGTATGTCCCGGATGGGGTCAAAGGTTGGCGTACCGTTGAAGAGTTATTTTCGTATGAATAAAGCTGGCTGTGGACAGTTTGGACGAACATTGATCATTCTTGGAGAGGGATCAGAGTTGATTTTTATGGAAGGGTGCTCCGCACCAGATCATTCCGCCGATGGGTTGCATGCATCCGTTGGCGAGATCATCGCACATAAGGATTCCAAGTTGCAGTATGTCACCTTTCAGAACTGGTCTCGCAGCATTTACAACTTGGTTCAGATGCGGGCAATCGCTCACGAGGGAGCTCACGTCAAATGGCTCGATTGTAATGTTGGAGGGAAACTAACGATGAAATACCCAGCAACGATTCTGGAAGGAAAGGGTGCCCGGTCCGAAATCATCTCAATTGGTTATGCAAGTACCGGGCAACATCACGATACGGGTGGCAAAATGATCCATTGTGAATCAGATACTAACAGTTCTATTGTATCGCGTAGCATCAGTGTCGGGGAAGGTAGAGCAAGTTATCGTGGATTTGTCGATATTGATCAGGGAGCGAGTCACTGTAAAAACAATACCGAATGTGATGCGTTGCTTCTGAACTCAGAAAGCCGAACTGATACTTTTCCGGCAATCAGTGTTTCGGAAATGCGAATGTGGTTCAACACGAAGCCTCTGTTTCTCGTATTAGCGAAGAGCAGATTTTTTATATGCAGCAACGGGGATTGTCTGCGGCCGAGGCGATTAGTTTGTCAGTAAACGGGTTCGTGAATGACCTGGTGAAGGAATTTCCCATTGAGTATTCTGCACCACTAAAACACCTGATTGATGTTGAAATGGAAGGATCGGTTGGATGAGTAACCCTGTGGAAATCCCTTCCCTTGCGGATCATTATCATAAGAATTGTTTTGCATGTGCTGAAGATCATCCCCTCGGGCTGCACCTCGAGTTTCAAGAAAAATCAGATCGAGAAAACCAATTGTTGGGTAAGATTAAGATATCCAG
>CAXXVT010000004.1:0-36018 GCA_963676215.2 Opitutales bacterium
CTTCGGCTTGGGAAGCCCGGCAGGGATTATCAACAACACGCTTAAGAATCCGAATCTTTCGGAACAAGTGAACTGGGCTGAGTTTGTTGTCTCAAAATATGGATCACACCGAGAGGTTTTGGACGTCGATATCCCCATTATTAAAGATGTTCTAGGAATTCGGGTCGTTGGTCTTAACGATCAACGGAAATATCGTCGTGAACCGACTTTCAATGATGATCGCCGAGTCTATGTTGCTGGGCGTTGGCAACCGAAATTGGCTGAAGGAGTCTTCACTCAACTCGACGTTAAATTGGAAGCGGGACAGATTAAAGCAAATCGCCCCGACTACACTCCTCCGGTCGACATGATCTCTGTTTTCTTCGATCCGGATCGCGCCAATAAAGGTACGCTAAGTAATCAAGGTATTAGTGATCCGAATTACAACAGGTTGGGAGATTATTATACTCAAGCTCCTGCAAATGCCTGGTGGAATGAAGGGGCAGGAACGATTTTTAGTGACCCGAGTCGCAGTGCATCTGGAGCCAGCGGTTTCAATGCTATCCGTCAACGCGGGGGAGACATCAATTGGTGGAATGCTTGGGCGGGTATCTCCAATCCGACCGCGGTTTGGGGAGGCAGTCATCCACTCAATCAAAAAAGCTACTATGCCAATAATCCCACTGTCATGGGGATTATCAACGAGTATGAAGCGGCCACAGGCCAAGCATTCTCGGGTTTCGGAAGCACCAATTGGACCTGGTCGACGATCAATCAAGGACCTTTTGCTCTGCTGAATGATAGTTTGGCTGGTCCCAACAAGTTTGAGTTTAATAATTTTGAGACTGCTAACCTGCAATTTACACAGACCTATCTTGGGGGGCGTTTTGGTTATGACCTTGCCCTGGACTACCAGAATTACCGCTACGGGGGTGAAAGCTTGGCCTCTGGCAATACGATCGGAATTGATGTAAATGAAACATTCCGCGACGGCACTCCAAACCCTAACGTTGGCCGCGCTTATTTCTACAGTGGCGCCGGAGGGAATCGCACGGAAATTGAAAAAACTGCCTATCGTTTCACCACTTTCTACAAGTTCGATACTCGGGACCTCTTTGGGGATAGCAGCAAATTGGCTATGATCCTGGGCGACCACACCTTCACAGGTGTAATCTCAGAGCAAAAAAGTGAAGACTTTGGATACAATTACAGTCTGTATAAGTGGCCGGTCGAATATGCGATTGACGCCTTCGACGGTGGTTGGCTAGGCCTAGACAGCTGGCAATCACTGCACTACATCAGTGATGACCTCCGAGGTTACGCTTCTTTCCAGGATATTCCTGCTTCTGCTGTTACCGCTCTGCAGGCACCACAAGCTCCTGAGTTGAACCAGACCGTGGGTGCTTGGACAAATGGTGGTGATTATTGGACCCGCGACTATACCCTTCTCAGTGCGGAAACGGATTTCGACACGATGCTCAATGGCGCACACCACGGCTACAGCAAAACCAAATCCAAGTCCTTCGTATGGCAAGGCCGCATGTTGAACGACGCTCTTATGCCGCTCTTTGGATGGCGTGAAGACGACTATATTCGTGAAGACAAAGGAAATGTTCCTCGTGATTCCAGTAATTACGACGTCGCATTGCCTTGGAGTTCCGATTGGACCTACGAAGGTTCTACTAGTGTCAAAGCGAAACAAGAACGACGCAGCTATGGTGTGGTACTTCATACAGACCAATTACTTGATCTCTTCGATTACGATCTTCCTGCTGGAATTAAAGTGAGCTTCTTCTATAATCAATCGAGCACGTTCCGTCCTTCGGAACTCGGACTTGATGTTTACGGTAACGAAATTGCCACCCCTTCCGGTAAAACGACCGACTACGGTGTGCTGATTAGCGCCTTTGACAACAAACTAACCTTGCGCATCACAGACTACGAAACGGTGCAGCAAAATACTCCTATCGTTGGTTCGCAACCAGATTTTGGCTGGAACAAGAACGCCTTGGTTCGTGCAATGAACTCCATGAGACGGGATGCTCAGGTGGGAAGTACGGGACGGCAACCCATCCCTGAATGGTTGATCAATAACTGGATGTTCGGCGAAGGGAACTACGATGCAGCAGTTGCCAATCAGCCTCTACCTGCAGATTGGCGTGACCAACCGGAACTTCTTAACCAACCACTGCGATTGCGTCGCTCTCAAGATCCGACTTCAGCCGATTATGTAGCTGAAGGCTCCATCGATCCTACCACGGGTCAGGCTTACCAGGCTCCGCCGGTAGACGATGAAGAACGGGAATATCGAAAAGCCTGGTTTGATGCTCGTAGTCAAGCTGAGTGGTCTCGTCCGATCGATCAGGAATTCTGGGGTATTTCGAATTTCGCACAGGATAGTAATGGCAATTGGTATGAGTGGCAAAATCCTGCCAATCGTCAAAGCGTCAATGAATTAACTTCAAAAGGACTGGAAGTTGAGCTTACCGCCCAACCCCTTCCAAACTGGAGAATTGCCTTCAATGTTTCGGAAACCAAAGCTGTGCGCTCTAACATTCTTCCAAACTGGGGCGACTATATTGAGAAAAACAAAGACTTCTGGTTGGATGGAATCGATAGCGTAGCCCTTACCTACTGGGATGTGGATGGATTTGCAGATATACCAGAATACGGCGACCTTAACTCTCAGGGTGAGAAGCTGGGCAACAGATTGTCTGAGACTGTCTACCAACAGTATGTAAACGCGAGAGCCTCTGATGGTCGTTCGGTGGACGAACTCCGCCGTTGGCACTGGAATCTGGTTAACAATTACGATTTCATTGACGGTCCACTTAAGGGAGTCGGAATTGGTGCAGCTCTTCGCTGGCAGGACGAGGGTGTCATCGGGAACTATCTACGATGGGATACAGAAGGAAGCTCCTGGGTTCCTGATCTGGACAAACCCATCACCGTTGACGCAGAAATGCATTTTGATTTCTGGATGTCTTACCGGCGTCCACTATTGGATGGCAAAGTCAACTGGGTAATTCAACTTAACGTTCGTGACGCTTTTGCGGACGATGAGTTCATCCCGACTCGCGCTAACCCCGATGGTTCTATCGCTCAAACAGTTCTCCCTGGTGAGATGACCTGGTCGATATCCAATTCGTTTAGCTTCTAATTTTCCAGTTAGCTAGTCGACTGAAAGTCACCGATGGACGCTTCTGTTTATGGGTCCCTGATTTTTATCAGATCCCTTCCAATAAAACAGAGCGCCATCGGTGGCTTTTTTGTTGTCGATCCATTGGGGAATCGAACTGCCACTGTTTCATTCGTTCGCTGAAATAGTAGGCTAGCCTGGTCACCTCTCGTTAAAAAGATGCCATCTCCGCTAAAAAAACTAACAGCTTTGCTAGCTCCACTTGTTCTATTGGTTTTTCCATTGGTGGGAGCTGAAGATCGCAATGTCTTTTTCGACGTAGACGACCCCGGTGTGAAGAAATCTATTCCGACCTGGGGGTTGGAAGTAACGTGGCCGAGCTATGAGAACACGGTTCGTACTCTTGAATTCATGGGCGCCGATGAGGTAGATTTTGTGAGAGTGGCTTTTACTGCG
This sequence comes from Opitutales bacterium, assembly GCA_963676215.2. Taxonomy (GTDB): domain Bacteria; phylum Verrucomicrobiota; class Verrucomicrobiia; order Opitutales; family JAFGAQ01; genus JAKSBQ01. The sequence continues at coordinate 3,575 of CAXXVT010000004.1, forward strand.
GACCAGCCGTTGGTGGACGGTCAACTTTCTGCGGAAAAGAAAGAAGAGATGGATCGCATGGCGTCGCTCGCACTGATTGCGGGAAAAGATAAGCCGTGGACATTGATGCCGGGGACAGAATCGGGGGTGAACTCGTATTACAAAAATGGAACCGAAATCGATGCCGCCCGTTGGGTGACGCTAATGGAACTAGCGGCGAACTATTACAATCACCCATTCTTTTTTGCAGAACCGTTTAATGAACCAGATTATGGTTGGGGACAAGGCACGAGGGAAAACCTTGTTGAAATTTGCAGTCTACTCAAAAAAAGCCCTGTTTTTTCAGAGTTGCCTTTGGCAGGTGGAAGCACCCTCAACTGCGATAAAGCGATATCCTGGCACTACGCTATTCAGGATTATGTTGATTTTGGAACCACCCATACTTTGGCAGGAAGCTGTTCTAACTATATTGCTTTTCTCAACCATCTTGCATCAAGGGGGATCGTATCCATGAATCCTGAGGCCCACAATATCGTAGAACCCATGATAGGAGCCGAGTATGGAATGCAGGCTTCAATGTGGTGGGGAGTTGCCGAGTGGACCCGTGCGAACTTTGTGAAAGCTTGTCAGGGAAAACGACTGGGTTACGCGGAAAACAGGCGAAATTGGACTGCTGCCTCAGTTTACAGAACTCCAGTTGGCGAAGTGAAAGGATTTGTCGGTGCTTCGGAGCGCATGGCGATCACTACGACTTACAAGTTTATTTCAAAAGGCAAGGATGTCTATTTCGACGGTCACGGCCCGCAGCGGGAGTATACTGTGACCATTCCCGGGGGCACTGGTTATTGGGAGAATCAACCAAATGCGGAACAGGTCATTGATATTGCATGGGGTGAGGATGTGCAGCCTACGATCAATGGACAATATCAGCTTGTGAACCGAGCGACCGGCATGGTGATGGAGGTAGCCGAGGCGGGCGATTTTGATGGTGCCAACATCGTACAAAACTTGCCAGATGGTGGAGCCCATCAGCACTGGGACATAACTCCGTTTGATGCACGCCGGGGTGGGGACTTCTCTTATTTTTCTATTTTGTCCTCACTGTCAGGCAAGGCAGCGGATGTTTACAACTGGAACCTCGAAACTGGAGCGGATATCCGCCAGTGGGAGAACTTCGGCAACTCAAACCAGGCATGGATACTGGAATACGTGGAGGACGGCTATTTTCACATTCGCAGTCGTTGGAGCGGGAAATACTTGGAAGTCATCATTGCAGAAACGGAGGGCTCCGAAGGCAGCAATATTCAGCTCGGAGACGCCGATGGCAGTTTGGCCCAGCAGTGGCGATTGATTCCTGTCTATGCAGCGGTGGAATTTGATGCTCCTGCCGTTCCAGAGAGACTCTCGGCTGAGATCTATCAGGTTTCCGTAACTCTGAATTGGACCGCAAACCTGGAACCTGATCTGGCGGGCTACAATCTCTACCGCTCAACGGATCCGGAAGCACCCTTCGAACTCACAGCCCGAAATGTGCAGGAAACTACCTACACGGACTCTGCGGCGAACCAAAGCATTCCATATTACTACAAAATCGCTGCGGTGGACCAGTCGCTTAACCGCTCCGAATACAGCAAGGTTATTGAGGCCACACCCAATGGTGCTGCTGCACTGGTGGCAGCGTATGATTTTGAAAATACGGTAGACGATCAAAGTGGAAACGGGAATCACGCTACATTGATCGGTGAGCTTGCATTTGAGCAAGGGGTCGTTGGAGAAAAGGGCATGCTGCTGGATGGTGTAGAGAGCTACTTACAGCTACCCGCTACGCTCCTGAACCATCAAAATCTTTCACTTTCCTGCTGGGTAAATTGGAGGGGTGGAATGGATAATCAACGCATTTTTGATTTTGGAACGGGGGTTGACTCCTGCATGTTTCTAACGCCCAGGGCAGCCGATGCAGGTCTGCAGTTTGTCATCCGGAAGGACGAGGTAAATATTGTTTTGAATGCACCTGAGTTAATTCCCGAACAGTGGAATTTTCTGGAAGTCGTTTTTGATGATACTAAAGTTTCTCTCTTCATCGGTGGTGTACTGAATGCCGCTGCTCCCCTCACTGTGCATCCCTCCGATCTTCAGCCCGTTTTGAACTACATTGGCCGTGGTCAGGACCCGCTCAGCCCGTTTTTCTACGGCAGGATCGATGACCTTCGTATCACCAATTTTCCGATCAAGTAATTGATCCTTTTCATGTAATGCTATTCCCTATTTCTACCCATGATCCCTTTTCCCCCACTTTTGATAAACTCAACCTTCGTGAGGTCTCCGCTTGTCGGAGATCGTTCAGGAGATGAATCGGCGGCATCGCGACCAGCGCGAGCCCTTCTGAAAACAATGGAATCCTTAATTGGAAGACTTTTGGTCGCCATCGTTTTGATGCTAACGATAGCAAACCAACTGACTGCACAGGCTGGATTTGGGAATGCCGAAAAGCTGAATGACGACTGGTTCTTTTCGCTGTCGCAGCAGCAGGTTCTGTCGGTCGCTCAGCTTAGTGAGAATAGAGATGCTTGGCAGCCCATCGACCTGCCCCACGATTGGAGCGTCGAAGGTGCTTTGAGTGCTGATTTAGCAAGCTGCACGGGCTACCTTCCCGGTGGAGTAGGTTGGTATCAGAAGACTTTAACCATCCCTGCGGATGAAACACTGGGGGACAAGATATTCCTTTACTTCGAAGGTGTATACAACCGCAGTGAAGTGTACGTGAACGGTCATTTGATTGGAAAACGGCCCAATGGTTACATCTCTTTTATGTATGATGTGACCCCGTATGTGGAATTTGATAAGCCTAATTCCATCGTTGTCCGGGTCGATCACAGCCGATCGGCTGACTCCCGTTGGTATACGGGTTCCGGGATTTACAGGGATGTCTGGCTGGTGCGTTCCGAACCGCTTCATCTCGCGCAGTGGGGCGTTTTTGCCCACGCAAAAGATGTCTCCCCGGAGAGCGCAACCCTCGTGGTCGAAACCGAAATTGCGAATGAAACCAGCGAGGCCACGAAGATCACACTTGTACAAGAATTATTGGATGCCAATGGTAAGTTAGTGATTAAAAAAAGCTCCGAAACATCGGTAGCTGTCAATTCTGCTTCGAACATTAAGACTGAATTGAAAGTGGTCTCTCCGATACTTTGGAATCTGGACAATCCCTATTTGTATCGGGTGCGGACAACGCTCATAAGCGGGGACAGAATCATTGACCAATCTGTGACCACAACCGGATTTCGGCACATGGAGTTCGACCCGGATACGGGTTTCAGCCTCAACGGAATAAACATGAAAATGAAGGGCGTGTGCCTGCATCACGACGCGGGTGTGCTTGGTTCTGCGGTTCCTCGAGAGGTATGGGAACAACGGCTACAAACCCTCAAGTCAATAGGGTGTAATGCGGTCCGCACGAGCCACAATCCACAATCGACGGATTTTTATGATATCTGTGATGAGATCGGCCTACTGGTGCTCGATGAGGCCTTTGATGAGTGGGAGTTTCCAAAACGGAAATGGCTGAAGGGCTGGAATGTCGGTGAGCCGGGGTTTCAAGGATCTTATGATTTCTTCGAGGAGTGGGGGAAACAAGATCTAGCGGATATGGTGCGTCGTGACCGTAATCATCCCAGCATTTTTGCGTGGAGTATTGGCAATGAAGTGGATTATCCAAACGATCCTTACTCTCATCCGATTCTTAATGGTTCGGCGATCAGTCAACCGATGTATGGAGGGTATAAACCCGAGAGTCCAGATGCCAATCGATTGGGAATAATTGCGAAGGAGTTGGTAAGTGAGGTCAAAAAGTATGACCGAAGTCGACCGGTGACTGCGGCACTTGCAGGTGTTGTGATGTCCAACGAAACCGACTATCCCGGTGCCTTGGATATCGTTGGTTACAATTACACAGAAAATCGCTACGTTTCGGATCACGAACAATACCCAAAGCGAGTGCTCTTTGGCAGTGAAAACCGACACGATTTTGGGGCATGGAAGGCGGTAATGGAAAACGATTTTGTGTTTGGTCAGTTCCTCTGGACGGGGGTGGATTATCTCGGAGAATCTGGCCGATGGCCGTCTCGCGGATTCTACTCGGGGCTGATTGATTTTGGAGGTTACATAAAGCCTCGGGGGCGTTTTCGCGAAGCGTTGTGGTCCGAAGACCCTGTGATTTACATTGGAACAATGAAAGCTCCAGAAGGTGATTGGCAGTCGATGGACGCCTGGCCTATCTGGAACTACAACGAAGGCGAATCCATCCGAGTGCTTTGTTATACCAACACTGCCAAGGCAAAACTACTGCTTGATGGAGAACCCGTCGGACCGGTTCGTGAATATGATGCAAAAACCGGAATCATTCACTGGGATATCCCCTTCGAATCCGGGCTACTGGAAGTCGTTGGTTTGGATGCATCCGGAGGAGAGGTGGTGAGAGATGCCATCGCAACTCCGGGTGAGGCAGCCCAGATGAAGATTGTGTGTGATCAAACGACGATTTCCCGAGAAGGTGGTCTGGCAATGGTGGAACTACAAATCGTCGATGATCAGGGAATTCGGGTAATGGATGCGACCCACGTAGTGCAGTGCGAGATCCAAGGCCCGGCGAGGTTGTTGGGGCTGGAAGCAAGTAACAACTCGGATATGAGCGATTATAGCGATGCTGAGCATGCTGTTTTTCATGGCCGGATTCTTGCCTATATCAAGGCTGAGAATGAAGCGGGTGAAGTGGTGGTATCTTTCAAATCTGAAGGCCTTCCTTTATGTGCAGTTTCGCTCAGTGTGGAATAGTAGCTGTGACTCCGTATGGAGCACATGACTTCAGTCGTGTGTTGAATCGTCTGAAGATGACGACGACTGAAGTCATCGCCTCTGGATTGGAAGGTGCGTATGATAGGACGGCGGCGGATGGCGCGAATAACCATAGGCTTTTCTTGCATAAGTTCGACAGAAGAGGCATCCTTAAACAATCTTCTGACAGTTCTACCTGACATGTTTGGACCCAATCGTTTTTTCTGCTTTCTCCAGTTAGTGGCGACATGTTTTGTCGGTATTGAAGTCTCGGCTCAGATGGTCGAAAATCCCATACTGACGACGGCAGCCCAGATCCGGGCGTTATCCGAGAAAGAAGCCAGCGAAACAATTGTGGTTCATCTTCGCGGAATCTACATGGGTGGAGCGGATCCCGAGGGCATCGCCTTCATTATGCAGGACGAAACCGATGGTATCTATGTGCAGGCCCCAGCGGAGCTTTTAATCAGCATTGAGAGAGGAGACCTTATCGAAGTAGAAGGGGTTGTGAATCCGGGAGGATTTGCTCCGATTGTATTAGCCCACAGTTTGCAAAAAATTGGACTGGGAAAAATCCCGAAACCCAAACAAGTGACCCTGGATGAACTTTACGCCGGGCAAATGGATGCGCAGTGGGTTGAGTTTTCAGGGGTGGTGCGGAGCGTTGAACCGAAGGTGTCTACAGACACAGCTCCACCGCCTCCCGGTACGCGGTATAAAGTTCCTTCACAAGAAGAAGTTTCAATCCCATCTTCGAAGGTTAAAATGAAACTGGCTTCGGGGTTGGCTAGAGTCATGGTGGAGCTAAACGGCCCCATGGATCCAGAGGAATATGTAGATGCTGAGATTAGGCTCAGAGGGCTCTGTTTCAATTTGCACAATCGGAATCGCCAGTATGTGAAACCATTCGTACAGGTTCCTGAGGGTGTTGAGGTGCAGGTTTTAACGGGTCCTGCTCCGTCTCTTTTTGACAGTCCTCCGAGTTCTATCGCCAATTTACTCCGATTTGGACAACAGAACGACAATCATGGACATCGGGTTCACATTCAGGGAGTTGTGGTACACCATCGACCGGGCGTGGTTATGTGGGTGAGAGATGGAGGCGACTGCCTTCGTGTTGAAAGTGCCCAAGTTCTCGCACTGCAACCGGGAGATATTGTCGATGTGCTAGGGTTTCCGGTTCCGGGTGAGTATAGCCCTTTGTTGGAAGATGCTATTTACAGAAAACGGGCATTTGGCGAAATGCCCCGGCCTTATGTGATCACCGACGTATCCAATGCACTTCGAAATGATGCGAATTTGGTTCAAATGGATGCGAAACTGGTTGAACTTCGTCGCTTCCCAGAAGGAGTTGAGCTGACTTTTGATTGGATTGGACAAACGATAAGGGCCCATATTTTTCAGGAGGAATCCGATCCCATTCCATCGGAATGGAAGGTTGGAAGTGTCATTCAGGTTACTGGAGTATGCGAGGTGATGACTGACGAAGCAGGACCGTTGGGTGGATTGTGGATCCCAAGATCGTTTGAATTGCTACTGCGTTCTACGGATGACGTGCTGATCATTAAATCACCTCCCTGGTGGAATGCGGAGCGTCTTGCATGGTTGTTATTAGGATTTCTGTTGTTAGCGCTCGGAATGATCGCTGTGACTGTTTGGATTTCCAAACGACGCGTGCAAGACCAGGAACACCGACGTGCCATGGCCGAGACCGAGTTTTCTGCAATATTGAATGAGCGAAATAGAGTGGCTCGTGAGATCCATGATACCTTGTCTCAGGGCCTTGGTTCGATATCGGTTCAACTGGAGCTCGTAAGGACCTATGCTAATGAGCTGAGCCCAGAGATTCGGAAGCATTTGGGAACCGCCCACCAACTCACTCGCGAAGCCCTCAGAGAAGCAAGAAACTCGATTTGGAATATGCGTTCCCATGTCCTCGAGAACAATGACCTTGGAGATGCGCTTTCACGGATATTGAAGCAACTTACTGAGGGGAAAGGAATTGATTCTGATGTGGGTGTGGAGGGAACAAGGAGGCGCTTGTCGCCGATGATTGAAAATAATCTGCTCCGCATTGGGCAAGAGGCGATCACAAATGCGTGCAATCATGCGAAACCCAAAAACATCAAAGTTAGATTGAATTACGAAGATCGTCTCGTGCAATTGTCGATCGAGGATGACGGTATTGGGTTTGATGGAAATGCGGAGCCCCCAACGATGCGTCAAAGCTTTGGGTTGGTGGGGATTCGGGAACGTGCCGATCTGATTGGGGGAAATGTCGACCTCGTCAGCAACCCAGGTATGGGATGTGAAATCACAGTGTCGGTGAAGGTTTAGTCTCTGCTGGAAGGGCGTCATTTTTACGGCATTCCCAGAGCCCTTTTTGAGTCGTAGCGTGCGATGCTTGCATCGTCACCTTGTGGACCGAGCCAACCGTATTCAGTCTCATGCGAGCATAAGACGCTACGTATTGATATGACGAACGGGGATTGCATGATATCATATCTCGATTCAAGTCGTAGCGTGCGATGCTTGCATCGTTACCTTGTGGACCTAACCAACCGTGTTCAGTCTCATGCGAGCATAAGACGCTACGTATCGATAGGATGAACGGGGATTGCATGATATCATCTCGATTCGAGTCGTAGCGTGCGATGCTTGCATCGTCACCTCGAGGCCCGAGCCAACCGCGTTCAGTCTCATGCGAGCATAAGACGCTACGTATCGATAGGATGAACGGGGATTGCATGATATCATCTCGATTCAAGTCGTAGCGTGCGATGCTTGCATCGTTACCTTGTGGACCTAACCAACCGTGTTCAGTCTCATGCGAGCATAAGACGCTACGTATCGATAGGATGAACGGGGATTGCATGATATCATCTCGATTCGAGTCGTAGCGTGCGATGCTTGCATCGTCACCTCGAGGCCCGAGCCAACCGCGTTCAGTCTCATGCGAGCATAAGACACTACGTTTCGAATGGATGGACGAAGGTCCCATTATTTCACCTTAAAACACTCTAAAATCATCGAAAATTCACCCAAATGGGGTAGAGAGGAAACCGCTGGGTCGTGGTAGAATCGTGGGTGATGACACAACTTGCATTTGCGTGAGAAATGGAAAAGGATTCGGAAACTAATTTTACCAAACCAAATTTGAAAACACCCGACACAGATAAAATAATTCGTGTATTGGTGGTGGATGATCACCCCTCCATGCGCATGGGACTCATCGCATTGATCAATGGGCAATCGGAAATGGAAGTGATCGCAGAAGCTTCGGATGGTGAAGAGGCGATCGAAGTTTACGAAGATGTGCTCCCCGATATTGTACTGATGGATTTGCGCATGCCAGGAATGGGAGGCGTGGAGGCGACTTTGGCGATTCGCAAGAAATTCCCCGAAGCAAACGTTATTATTCTCTCCACCTATGATTGGGATGAAGACATCCATTTGGCGATCCAATCTGGTGCGAAGTCCTATCTTCTGAAAGACACCTCAGTGGAGGAAATTGCCTATACAATACGACAAACTTTTGAGGGAGACCAAGCGCTTTCAGGTGAGGTGGAAAAACGACTGGCTGAGCGTTCACAGCGGCAACAGCTCACCGAGCGCGAACGTGACGTGCTCGAGCATTTAACCAAGGGTCGAAGTAATAAAGAAATCGCTTCCAGTCTTTGTATTTCGGAAGAGACCGTAAAATCCCACCTCAAAACTTTGTTCGCGAAACTTCAAGTCCGAGATCGAACCGAAGCCGCCGTCGCAGCGATCCGTCATGGAATCATTCATTTGGATTAGTGCAGTTCTCAATTTCATTGACCCCCCTCCAAGACCGATGAATTCAGTGCCACCGATTGCTCTTCCCCAACAAGTGTTGTTGGTTTGTGGAAGTTAGCCTGGTTGAGTGGGTTCCAATGACGACCACTGAAATCATCGCCTCCGGAAAGAGGGGAGGTTGGAGTTGAAAAGGAGCGCATGAATTCATTCGTGCGAATTGCGGAGTATGGGGAGTATTGGGAAGGCCTGGCAGCGCCTAAGGCGGATAGATTGTGGACAGAAATGTCCACGTTCCCTTGGGGAATGAAGAAAAAGATTCGCCACGAACTACGCTAAAGCTTCGATCATCATGAAGGCGAACCTCTACATTGAATACGGGTTTAAAAACGTAGGGGTATGGCTTGCCAGATCTATTGATGCTCGAAATCCCATAAATATCCGTTAGGGGTGAAGCGGATGAACGGCTCATACCAATTAGCGTAAAAATTCAATTCGTGAATAATCCGATGCTACAGCTCATCTACCGTCGTATCTCATGCTCTCATGAGATCTGTTTCAGTTTGAAGTCTTTTAAACGCTAATCAGTTCATCCTCCGACGAACCGGGGTAAACGGGTCGATTCGCCCTACCTGTGAACGGTAAAAAACAGTCTACTGCTGACTAACATACTCGCCCAATTTAGTATTTTCGAAGGGTTGCGAGCATAGTGATAAAAGAAATACACCCCAGGATTACCATACAGATTGCGATGGAAATTATCGACAAGGGTAGTTGGGTAGAGAGCGCGCTCGCCAATCCGGCTGCTCCGAATTGAAACGCTCCCAGAATCGCGCTCGCGCTACCCCCTGTGGTCGGAAAATACTCAAGATAATTTGCCTGATTGTTCGGAGACATCGCACCAAGAGAGCCAATAGACACCATTAATGCAGGCACGAACCCTATCAATCCCCAGTCAAAAATCACGGATAGCAACAGTGCAACAATGCCTGAAAAATGAAAGAGGGTGGCTAGTCGAAGAATCGATAGGGAACGGATGTGCTGCAGCAGGATTCGATTTGCGAGATTGAACAGGAGCATGGTGATCAAATTTGCCGCAAAAAACAGTGAAAATTTTGAGGAGGAGAGTGCGAAGTGGTCCTGATAAATGTAGGAGGCATGCGTGACAAACACCATGACGACTGAGAATCCGGCGGATTGCCAGAGGATGAACGGCCAGGATCTGCGTTCGTGAACTACCGCCATGTATCCGTCGAGCAAGTTGGCAACCTTTCGAGGGCCAACGCGTTTGGGCATGTAGGGAAAAATGATTTTCCAAGCGATGAAGAGGAGAAAGAAGGCATAGAATGCTATGAAAAAGAAGATCCACCTCCATGAAGCCAGTTCCAGAATGGTGCTTCCAACGGCTGGAGCAACTGCAGGAGCGAGTACCATGATGAGTCCTATCATGGAAAAGAGCTTCGCCGCCTCCTGACCACCTACCCGGTCTCGGATCATTGCAGGAACCGAAACCAACACCCAGCCTGCCCCAAATGCGTGCATGACACGAAACCAAAGCATTGTTGTGATTTGGTCACTCACTCCAGCGCCAAATGAAGCAATTACAGTAATGATGAGACCGGTAATTAGCACCATGCGACGCCCAAAGTTGTCGGACAACGGTCCTCCTACAAGCAGACCCAATGACATCGTGAAAACGTAGACTGAAATGGTCAGAGCGATTTTAGAAATATCAACGCCCAATCCCTCCGCCATTTGCGGAAAAGCAGGCAGATACGTATCTGTCGAAAAAGGCCCTAGCATGACCGTCAGTGCAAGTGCGATCGTCAGGCCCCAGGTAACTTGATGTTGTTTTGACATTCGTAATTGTCAGTTTGAACCGTGCATCGATCCCGGTCGATAGATTTATTGGGATTTCAGCAGATTCCAATGGCTTTGTAATTGTCAATGCTGGAACTGCGGCATCGCGACGACCAGCGAGCTCTACAAAATCATCATTCATGCAGGTAGAGTCTGGGTTGTTTGGTGCTTTTTAGCTTATGGGTGCGACACGCTCATGGAGGTATGCCTGGCAAACAGGCAGTCTAACATTAGACGGATGTTAATCAGGATTTTTATAATGGATGACTGCCGAGGCCGTCAGTCTCTACCAACTTCCGAGTGAGTTCCTTTATGGGGTGAGCAACGTTCATGAGATCTTTGAAGTCGTTTTCCGTAGATGATCCTCCGGAATTGCAGAGATCCACAACACCTCAAAATGATTGAGCAAATTTAGTTCTGGTATGATTGACTTTCGTCAATCTTTTACCTTGGCCCTTTTTGCGATTTCGACATCGGCGGCGACTTCGTCCCGGATCAGAGCCCAGTGGAACAGGTTATCATCGTTGGCATCGAAGGAGTTGTGATTGTAGTGGGTGAGCGGCATGTCCCGGTAGAGAGGCCGACTGATGCGGATCACCTCATCCCATTGATCCAGTGCTCGCTGCAAGTGGGTGATGGCCTGCTCTTGTTGGGCAGGGTCATCGGTTGTGCGATAAGTCTCGAGAGCGATGGCACCTCGAAGTTTTTCGGCTAAATGCAAGCCAAGGTGGGCCCAGATTTGAATATCGGCCAGTTCATACTTCAGGGCAGTGTCTTGGTTTGCATCGATACCATCGATCAGGGCAAGTGCCTGTTGGTTGTCTCGTTCGAGGCTGTCGGCCAGGATGTCGGGTGTGATGGTTCCGGCTGTGAACCCCTCTTTTTTCAACGATTTTGCAACGAAATCGGCAACGTTAACATATTCACTGGCATTGGTGGGTTGGTTTGTTAGAGCATCCACCGAAATGTAACGGGTCGTTTCCCCCTGCAGTGCGAGAAACCCCTCGGAGTAGAGTGTGAAATCCCAGGTGCAGTTGTAAAGGCTGGCCAGTCGCAGTTGGGTGTTGGAGGCGAGGGACAGCGCGGCGAGCAGGTTTTTGCCGTTTGTGCCGTAGCGATGTTGGAATTCGGCTTCGAATACCTCGTCCGGTGTTTCCGGGTTGTAGAGCAGTCGTCCCCAGAGTTTGTAGAACAGCCATTGCCGCTCAAACGACCAGGTCCACTGGTCTGAATGATCGAGGGCAGTGAAATAGTCGAGTGCGGGAATATAGGTTTCGGAGCCCACAAAATAGCCACCCGTGTAACTTGCCTTCCCATTTAGGGCAATGTGCTGGCGGATGAAATTGGGCACTCCCCAACGCAGGGCGAAGAAGTCCTCGTTGCGGACTTGCCAGACGATTTTGTAGTTGCTCGGTAGGGGGTCGAAGTATGTGTCACCGAGATGACCGCCATGCACTTTCTCAAGTTTCGGCGTGGAATGGCCGTGAGACCAGTTGAATTTCATTTCCACCCAGATGGGTCCGTCGAACTGGTTCCCCATATGCTCCATCGCTTTGCGCGTGACAACCTCCACGTTTTTACTGGTGCCTCCTTCAGAACCAAGACCGGAGGAAAAAGGAACACGGTGAATCAGTTTTACCTTACGATCTGCCTGAAGCATTCCCGGGATAATGACCTCATCGACCCATTCCTGGCGTTGCAGTGGTGTCATGCCAGCCATACCTTCGCCATGTGATATGCCAATACCATCAAGGTTAGGGTAGGTTTCCAGCACCTGCGTCACGCTTTCGCGCATGTATTGTTTCACGAGTTCTGATGTGTCTCCCGGCACATAGTAGTGCGGATAAAAGTTTTGCTTTGCCACGCCATGCGCTTCTGCGAACGCCTGGTTTACGAAAATGTTCCAGTGTACGATGTAGGTATCCAGGGCACGTTCTTTCGCAAGTTGGAAGATCCCATGATACAACGTCTGCCAGGCTTCCTGCTCTTGCTCAGACCATGGACTGGCTTCCGGGAAATTCTTAGGTTTCACCATAAATGTGTAGGGATGCATATTCCATAAACTGATGATGTTGAGACGGTTCTCGACCATCATGTCCAGAAACGCCTCCCAGTAGTGGATGTCTTTTGCCGTGTCGATGTGCTGATCCAGTGCGGAACTCGGACGATAAGTTTCCCAGGGCAGGTTGAACTTGATCCCTCGAAACTGCTGATCCGGTTTTTCAGAAACCGCCTCGAGTGCGTGCAACGATTCGCCATTCCGAAGCTTTTCTGCAAGAGCCAACGCGCCATAGATCATGCCGCGATGATCTCCACCCATTACACTGATGACTTCCCCTTCCTGCATGATGGAGAATCCTTCAGCAGGCAGGCGATTGGGATCGACTGACAAACTGATCAGGTAATCATAATCTGGAGCGCCTCTGTCCGATTGATGGTCCAGCTTTTGCAAAGTTGTGCTCAGTTTTTGAGCTGCATAGTTGGCTTGTGGAGCGGTTTCATCAAACACCAGACGGATCTGGTCTGCCTGGAGAATGCTCACCAGTGCAAGTGAAATTATAAGCGAGAGTGGGGTGGCTCGATTCATAGGGGCTATGCGAACATAAATGACGGGATTTCGCTTGGGGATGGGCATCGCTGAGGGGAAATCTCAGCAAACGCATCCAGCAGAAATGGGATTTTACTTTATAGGATTCATCATTGAGTCAAGCAATGCGAAATAGTGATTGTGTTACTAGGTCGTTAATACGATCGACTTCAAAATCGGGCAACGGATCGACAACAACAAGAATGACGAATACGAATACGACGAAATGGAAAATTTTGGGTTTAAAGTAGCCAGACTAAAACGCTCATTGGGGCGTATCTGACAAGTAAACAGCCCTTAGAAGACGAGACAGATGGTTTTATCTGGATTTCTATGCCGAGTTGGATGATTTCCGAGGTCGTCAGTCCCACCCTACTTTCGAGTGAGTTCTTGAATGGGACTTTCGGGTTGGAGAAGAGTTTGCAACTGTTCGACCACTTGAGTTTCGAAACATTCGAAGGTGGTTTGAGTGTGGATTTCGGTGGCGGAGGTTCCTATGTGCACGGTGTAAGTGCCCCCCTCGGCGATCCATGCCGCTTTATTCGGATCGTAAGAAGCGAGTGAACGCGCATCAAGTGAAAGGGAAAGTTTGATCATTTCGCCTGGTTGCAGCTCAGGGGTCTTCGCAAATGCTTTCAGCTCCATTTTGGGTTTTTCGAGATCACTCTCAGGGACTGAAAGGTAGAGTTGAACCACTTGTTTGCCTGCACTGTCGCCAGTATTTTTGACTGGAACTTCGACCTGGATTGAGTCGATGAAAAATGGATTACTGAGGCGCGCTCGTCCGATCTCAAATTGCGTGTAAGTTAAGCCATGTCCGAAGGGATAGGAGACTGGAACATCAAAGCTATTGAAATAGCGATAACCAACATAAAGGCCCTCTTCGTAGCGTGTTTCTGTGGGATTTTCTGTCGGAGTATGGGAGAAGTTTTTGGCGGCTGGCACATCCTCGTAGTGGATCGGGAAACTCATCGTCAACTTCCCCGATGGATTCACTTTGCCAAAGAGCACATCCGCGATGGCATTACCACCTTCTTGACCTGGTTGCCAGGCAATCAAAATGGCATCTGCGAGGTTTTTCCAACTCGCAGTTTCTATGACCCCACCGATGTTGAGCACTACGATAACGGGTTTATTTTGAGCACGGAAGGCCTTGGAAACCATTTCGAGAAGTTGAAGCTCTGTCTCGCTCAGGAGGAAATCACTCTCTAATTCTCTATCCGCAAATTCTCCGGAGTTACGTCCGAGGGTGACGATTGCCGCATCATTTGATTCGGCTGCGTTTAAAACGCTTTCGGAATCCATGACCATTTCTGGAATGGGTGGAGGCAGGAAGAGAGGGTTCTTGGGCTTGATGAGGGCGGCCTTTTCTTTCTCAATGTATTGGGTGTAGCGGGCTTCGATTATTTCGTCGATTGTGGAGCCGGCCATTTCGATCCCTGCATCAAGAGGAATGGTGTAGGCCTCATTGACATCTCCGCTCCCGGTTCCACCTGTCACTAATTCAAAACTGGCGTTGCCGAAGAGCGCGAGTTTTTTACCTTCTGCCAGCGGTAGCGACTTGGATTCATTTTTAAGCAGCACCATGCCCTGTGCTGCAGCTTCCCGCGAGACATCCGCATGGGCCTTGAGCTCGGGTTTGTTTGAAAAATCGTATCCGAGAGAGTTGGGACAAAGAATGAGCAGGTTAAGAATGCGACGCACGTTAATATCCAAATCAGCTTCGGTAAGTTGCCCATTGCTGATGGCTTCCTTGATGGCTTCGTGTTGGTTTTGGGTGCCCGGCATCAGAAGATCATTCCCGGCTTTGAGTTGTGCTGCGGCATTTCTTCCGGCGAACCAATCCGTCATCACCAATCCTTCGTATCCCCATTCCTCGCGCAAAATCTTCGTCAACAAATCGTGGCTTTCCGAAGTGTAGGTTCCGTTGATTTTATTGTACGAACTCATCACTGTCCACGGTTGGGACTCTTTGATGGCAATTTCAAATCCCGGCAAATATAGCTCGCGAATCACTCGCTCGGTAAGCACTGAATCTACAGTGGTGCGGTTCGTCTCCTGATTGTTTGCGGCAAGGTGTTTGATCGAAGTGCCGACGCCTCTGGACTGCACTCCACGAACCATTGCAGCTGCCATTTTACCCGAGAGCAATGGGTCTTCCGAAAAATACTCAAAATTTCGCCCGCAGAGTGGATTGCGATGCAAATTGAGAGCGGGCATTAAGATGACATCGACTCCGTATTCCAAAGTTTCTTCTCCCATCGCAATCCCCACTTTTTCAAGGAGATCGGGATCCCACGATGAGGCTAAGAGTGTTGCGATTGGGAATGCCGTGGCGTAGTAGGTTTCTTGATCGCCTTCGCGGGTCGGCTCAATGCGTAATCCTGCAGGACCATCGGCCAATACCAACGCATTGATTCCAAGACGAGTAACCGGATAGGTTGTGGCTGCCTGGCCAGGCACCGGATTGGGGTCAATTCCTTCAACAGGAGTTGGCAAACCCTCATGGATTTCATCGATCCCGGCCGCTGCAATCTCTTGCAAATCGGTGCCTTCGGGAAAAATCATTCCCATGCCCATAACGAGTCGGATTTTCTCATCAAGAGTGAGTTCGGTCATCCACTTTTCGATTTGTGGATTAGTGTTTTTATTTATGTCGTCGGCCATGGTTCAAATTGTGGAAATAGTCCACTAAAAGCAGAACTTGATGCCAAGGCAAACGACTAGCGAACGAAGTTATTCATTCTAATGATAAATGAATAATGATGGATCGTGCTGGAGGAAGACTCTTTGATCATTGAGATGGAGCAAGAATTCAAACTGAAACAAATCTCATGCAAGCATAAGATACTACAGTTTAGGTACAGTAGCATCCGATGCTCGCATCGGATATTGGAAGGAGTGATTTGAACGCGAATCGGTATGATAACAATGCCGATGCGTCGAACATGAGCGATTGCAGAAAGAAAGACGCGACTGCCCCTCCAACAGCTTACGCCCATTGGCATTCCTGGCACCGATTTATCGGCGTAAACAAAGAGAAAGCCCTACACATTTTCAATACCTCAAGCGTTTTTTCGTAATTCAGTTACAGAATGTAAAACGACATCTTCAATCGAATGAGGTATTTGTACGGCCGACTGCCCCCAAAAGAAATTGCAGGGGTCCCGATTACGGAACCCCTACATTGAGTTTTTGTTGGAGGCTGATGGGTTAGTTTGTTGATAGAACAATGAGGACAGGCGGAGGCTTAGGTTTTTTATACTACATGGATCACTATGGTTAGGGGTACAAATAGTCGTTTATTCCAGTTCATCTTGGCTCGAGTTCAAACGATATCAGAGAGTGCCTCATGAACTACTTTGTTGAGCTCCTTCAACTCTGTGTTTCCAATTTCAAACATTGATTGGATATAAGAAAGTGCCGACTGGGATGCTTCGTCAGGTGCGAGAGAAAGAATATCTCTGCTGGACATGAAGGAGTAGAGGAGCTCGGCGAGTTGCAGGATGCCTTTTAAAAATTTTGTTTCTTCAGATTTGTGAATACTGTAATCTGGATTGTGATGGAATTCGATGGCCTCCGAAACTGTCGGACTGAGTGCCCATTCTTGAGAGAATACTTTTCCAACCGCTGAGTGATCTGTTTCAACAAGGGCAATTTCTTTTGCAGTGATATTGGAGTCGAAAACCAATGCTTTTTCGACGAATTCAACATAAGTTGGGTTGATTTTCGAAAGAACGATGACACCTACGTCGTGAAACAAACCCAACGTGTAAGCTTTGTTAGAAAGGTGGGGACAATAGCGTTTCGAGAGTTTATGGCACAAGGAACTTATCGTTAAGGAATGATACCAGAATCTATTAAAATCGTATTCGTGTCCGCGAAGGGTTCGTTCCAAGGCTGTTTCCGTGATGAATCGTTTGATAGTGTCAATTCCCATCGTCTCCAATAATTCAGAAAAACTGGTGCAACCGTTGCGAATCGCGAACCTGGGAGATTCTGCGATTTTGAGAAGGCGGGTGAAAAGACTATAATCCTGTTTGATGAGGTCTTCGATTTGATCAAAATCTGGCTCACCTTTGTCAATATGACTATTGATCGCAAAAAGAATCTTTGGGTGGGAAGGAAATCCACTGGCTTCGATTACGGATTCGGCTTGAGAAACTCGTTCGGAATTAGCGAAAGAAAAGAATGAAGCGTGCATGTGATAGTGATCGTATGCAGCACTGGAAATTAGAGTCGTCTTCTATACCTGTTTCCAGGTAGCCCCGTTTAAGGGAGTTTTAACTAACCCATTCGTTCTTTTTTACAAAATACCGTGCACTTATTCGAAAAATGCCCTTTTCGAGGACCGAATGTAAAAATTCCTTCGCAACCGTCAAAACTGTGTAAAATAGACCAAATTTTGAATGGATCTAGCTTTTTTACATTTACCCACTTTGACAGGAAATGTTGATCAAAAACGTGCCTCTCTATCCTGCTATTTCGGAGTATAACTAACGAATTACCTCACCTGCATTGTGGTTTCAGTCGGTGCTATGTGAGCCTGAAGTTCCCAAGATGAGATTTTGCACGATGAAGACCATTTTAATTGGTGCAAAAGCCCCTCTAATACACATGGGACTAAATGTTAACATGTTCAAGTAAACCTGAAAACTGTCGATTTTTAGATATACGCTTTTACGAGGAAAGTTATGGATAAAATACTGAGTTGGTATCATGACATGAGCTTGTCATTCAAAATCCGAGTAATTTTGTTAGTTTCCTGCCTAGTTCTGGCAGCGTTATTCACTTCCATTGGAATTGTGAACGTGAACAATTTGAGTGAGAAGAACATCGAGGCATTTCGTGAAGAATCGATTGCATCCGCTCAAAGGGAATTGGAACATCTAATTGAAACTGCTTACGCAATTGTGGAACAACGATATGCGGAATATCAAAACGGAGTGATCGATGAGTCGACAGCGAAAACCAAGGTTTTAAAGGCAATTGAAGAACTTCGGTATAATGAGGGCAGAGGATACTTTTGGGTCAACGATTTCGGGAAACCACTTCCCAAAATGCTGATGCATCCCGTTCTCCCTGCACTCAACAACACCGTTTTGAATGACCCTAAATTCAACTGCGCATTAGGCACAGGGCAGAACCTTTTCCAAGCAGCTGTGGAAGTTTGTGAGAGATCAGGTAGCGGTGTCGTAGACTATGTATGGCCTGATCCTAATGATACCAGTCGAACACTTCCAAAATTGTCTTTTGTGAAATCATTTGCACCTTGGGAAATGGTTTTGGGAACGGGAATCTACATCGATGAAATCGATGCACTTACTGCGGAAAAGACTGAAGCTGCTCGGGAAATTCGAACAAGCATACTCGTGCAATTTTTGGGAGTTGCTGTTGGGGTTACCCTTGTGATGTTTATCATCAGTTGGCTGTTTTCCAATTCCATCCGAAAACGGTTAAAACAACTGAATGATCAGCTCATCAATATTTCTTCAGGGAATGCGGACCTCACATCAAGACTGGATGAGACAAGTAAAGACGAAATCGGAAATATTTCGCAAAATTTCAACAAATTTGTTGGCAAACTTCAGGATCTGATCCGGCAGGTTGCCAAAAGCATGACCATTGTCTCGGATACCAACTCATCGGTTAACCGTACGTTGGAACGACTCATCGTCAATGCCAGTGAAACACTGCAACAGAGTGGAAATGTTGCATCCGAGACGGAGAACACTCTTCAGCGTATTGCAGGGATTTCAGCAGCAACAGAAGAGCTTTCGGCCAACTCAGCTTCCGTCGCTGCAGCGATTGAAGAACTGTCTTCTACCGTTGATGAAATCGCTAACAACTGCAGCAAAGAATCCGACATTACTACGCAGGCGACTATCCAGTCATCGGAGACCATGACTAGCATTGAAAGTTTGCGGGAATCAGCAGGAGAAGTTGGCAAGATTATTGATGTAATCCAAAGTATCGCTGCTCAAACCAATCTTCTCGCACTCAATGCAACCATCGAGGCTGCTTCAGCAGGTGAAGCTGGTAAGGGATTTGCCGTAGTGGCAAACGAAGTGAAGGAACTAGCAAAACAAACTTCCAACGCTACAAAGGAGATCTCGGACCGCATCCATTCAATGCAGGAGAGTACGATTAAGACTTCAGATCAAGTTGGGATTATCTCGAGTACCATTGAAGAGCTGCAATTGATTTCAAGCACGATTGCGAGCGCTATTGAGGAACAATCCGCCACTACCGCCGAAATATCGAAGAATATCGCTTCGACGGATCTCGCAATGCAGGACATTGCACAAACAACCTCTGATTCTTCCGATGGTTTCGAAAAGATTTCTCAAAGTATTCGCTCTGTAAACGGGAACGTCGAAGAGACAACTGTTCAAGTGAATGAGATCGGAGAACGCATGGAATCGCTTAACAAAGAGGTGAAAGAACTCACTGACGTGGTCGGTCTTTTTAAATACTAGAGCATTTTTCGTTTCCTCTGGCACGATTTGGTGCTGACAAATGAGTAAGCAGCACGGTCTCGAAAATTACCAATCTGTCTTATCCGGATTCGCGTTCTAAACACGATGTATTTTTGCTGCAAGAGGCTCCGTTTGCGGAATCCGCTGTTTGTTCGGATCTGCTACGGACTCCACTAAAGCTCCGACCGCCATGAAGGCACAGTTGCTACTGGATCTGTTTGAATGGGCAGATATCTCAATGCAACATGGGATTGGGAAGGAAGTGGATATTTCAAAACTGGAAAGACGGTGGAGTGTCCCTTGCGAAGGGATCCGATTAGACGGTTTAAATCAAAAGATTAGAAAATCTTACAGATGTAATTTTTAAGATTTTTTGAAATCACTGGTAGGGAAAAATCGTTTTTTACATTCGATGCAGGCCATCGATAGGCCTCGTTTTCTATTCACTTCCGAATTGTTCTTAATCCTATGATTGAAGCGATTGATCTCACCAAATTCTACGGCAAACGAAGAGTCGTGGATAATGTGAACTTCGTGGTCAAACCAGGAGAACTGCTGGGGTTTCTTGGCCCCAACGGTGCTGGAAAGTCGACCACGATGAAAATGATAACTGGCTTTTTGAGCCCCACGTCCGGTTCCGCGAGAATCCAAGGAGTCGATGTAGCCAAAGCGCCTATCGCAGCAAGAGAGCGGTTAGGGTATTTGCCCGAAAACGGGCCGCTTTACGAAGAAATGACCGTTCTGGAATTTCTCGATTTTATGTCCGCGATGCGCAATGCCAAACTAGGGAAGCTTGAGCGTTCGAAGGCCGTCGATCGGGCGATAGAGCAATGTCGACTGCATGAGGTAAAACATCAAATTATCGACACTCTTAGTAAGGGTTTCCACCAGCGCGTTGGGCTCGCGCAGGCGATTATCCATGATCCGGACTATCTTATTCTGGACGAGCCAACAGATGGATTAGACCCAAACCAAAAGCATGAAATCCGTAATTTGCTCAAAAGCATGGCTTCTGAGAAAGCGATTATCATGTCGACTCACATTCTCGAAGAAGTGGAGGCTATCTGCAGCCGAGTGATCATCATTGCAAACGGTGCCGTAGAGGTGGATGAAAGTCCTGAAGCGTTGCGTAATCGTCATCCGCATTCTGGAGGATTGCGTTTAACGGTCGGAGGAGACGTTTCAAAGGTTGCAGATGCGCTGCAGGGGGATTTGAAGAACTGCAGCATCATCGAACAAAGCGATGATAGCCTGCTCATACTTCACAATAAAAGAGAAGTATTACCGCTGCACGGAATGATCAATCTGAGCAAACATTCTCAGGTTCAAGAGATCCACCGGGCTGCGACTCCACTGGACGAGGTGTTCCGCGCACTCACAATAGCACATACAGAAAGGAGACGTTCTGCATGAATTCGGGAACCAATACTAATGCCGATATGATCAAATCAATCTTCCATCGTGAGTTTTTTGGATTCTTCCGCACTCCGGTCGCTTATGTTTTCTTGGTTGTTTTCATGGTCGCAAGTTTTGGACTCACCTGGTTCATTGGTCGACAATTCGAAAGCAACGAAGCCAGCATGGCGCGATTCTTTCAGTTTCTTCCCTGGATCTATCTCTTTCTGGTGCCTGCAGCTGGTATGCGCCTTTGGGCAGAGGAACAACGATCCGGGACTTGGGAGCTTTTGTTTACGCTTCCCATTCAGATAACCGAAGCCGTCATCGGTAAATTCCTCGCTGCGTGGGCGTTTCTAGGCATTGGACTACTCGGCACTTTCACTCTACCATTGACGCTGAGTTATTTAGGAAACCCGGACTGGGCCGTCATCTTTACGAGCTACTTTGGGGCGCTGCTGATGGCAGGTGCCTATTTGGGAATCTGTTCCATTGCATCCTCGATTTCGCGTAGCCAGGTTATCAGTTTTGTGATCAGTCTCGTCGTTTGCCTGATCCTGTTGCTACTGGGTTGGAGTGTTTTCAATTCCTTTCTGATCAATCTTCATCTGCCGGTCACAGCCGTTGATGCAATCGCGAATCTCAGCTTCATTCCCCATTTTGAACCCATGTCGATGGGTCTTTTACGCGTTCAGGACATCGGTTACTTCATCGTGATGATAACCACATGCCTTTCCCTCAATGTTTTGGTTTTGAAACGCTGAAACAGGTCAAGCCAACCGTAATAGAAATTTTTGATAATGAAACCGATTAGCAAAGGTTACACCGCGCTGATGATTATACTCTCAGCGATCTTTTCTCTTATCATACTCCAGCACATTCCATTGCAGCTGGATTTCACTGCTCAGCGAAGTTACACGCTCTCCAAGGGTAGTAAACGCATCGTTAAAAACATCGATGCTCCCATCATGATCGACTATTACTACAGCTCAAGTAGTGAGGAAGCGCCGACTACGCTCAAAAACTTTGGAAACCGTATTGAGGTTTTTCTGAAGCAGTATCAACGGCATTCCAATGGAATGATTCAGCTTCGGGTCATTGATCCTAAACCTGATACAGCGGAAGAAGAAGCTGCGGTGCGCTCAGGAGTGCAGGGAGCACAATTACCAAGCGGAGAAACTTTCTTCATGGGATTAACGGCCAGTCAGGCGGAACAGAACGCAAGTATTGATATGTTTAGTCTGCAACGGGAACCGTATCTTGAATACGATATATCCAAGCTGCTCACCGAAATTCAGCGAGTCGATAAACCACGAATGGCCATTATCACATCCCTGCCGATTCAAGGAAGCCAGATGCCGCAAATTCCGGGCATGCCACCTCAACGACAACAGGATGAACCAGAGTGGAGTTTCTTCACTCAATTAGAAGATCGTTACGATATCCAAGTCATCCCTTGCTCTGAAACGGAAACTACTTTGGATGAGGGACTTGATCTGCTCATGGTTCTTCATCCAACTGGCTTGAGTGCGCAGTTGTCCTTTGAAATCGATCAATTTGTGATGTCCGGTCGTCCTGTGATGATTGCAGTGGATCCGTCTTCTGTGACAGAAAAGCAGTCCATGGGCCAGCAGCAGATGATGATGGGAATGGGTGCCGCAATGGGATCGAGCGATTTACCTGCGCTGTTTGCGCATTGGGGGATCCAATTTGATTCCAAAAAGATCGCCGGGGATCTCGACAATGCGACGAGGGTGAGCTCCGGCATGGGGCAGGCGATTCCTTATCCAGTTTGGATCAACACCGACAACTTAAGCGACGCCATTCCCGCGCTTGCACCACTAAACCAAGTGCTATTCGCGGAATCCGGCTATTTCTCGCAAAGCAAGGAGACTCCGGGCGATCTGAGATGGACCCCGGTCATCCGAACTTCGGAGCATGCAGCTGCACTCGATACGATGATGACGATGTACAGCCAGCCAGCCCAATTGCTGAGCATGGTTCAAACGGCGCTGAACGAAAAAACGCCGGATGCTGATAGCCCTGCGCCCTATGCATTGGGAGGTCTGTTGACTGGCAACTTCACTACAGCCTACCCCGATGGAAAACCAAAGGTCGAAGAGAAAGGAACGCCCTCGGAATCTGAATCTGGAGAAAACGACTCCTCCGAAGATCCAACTGAGCCTTCTGCTCCTGCATTCACTGAGGGGAAAGGCACGGTGTTTCTCTTAGCTGACACCGATTGTTTTGCAGACCGTTTTTCGGTGGAACGCATGAACTTCCTGGGCAATACGATGCTGAGACCCCTGAATGACAATCTTAACCTGGTTCTCAACCTAGCGGATCAACTCGCAGGGAGTCAGGATCTCATTGAACTGCGGGGTCGTGGAAATGTCGATCGCACCTTTGATCGTGTGGAACGCATGGAGGTCATTGCGCAAACCCGTTTTCAGGAGCAGCTCAAAGAAGTGAACAATCGTCTGCAAGAGGTGCAATCCGAAATCGCACGAGTGCAGGATCAGCAACAATCTGATGGGATGCTCATCGCCAACGATGAACTGAAAAAGGCCATTTCCGACTATCGCGAGCAGGAGGCGAATGCGATTGCTGAGCGTCGGGAGATCCGGAAAAAACTTCGGGAGGACATCGAAGCCCTTAACCGAAACTTGATTCTGATCAATCTATTGTTAGTGCCCGGACTACTCACGGTATTTGGAGTGCGTTTCTTTCTCAAACGCAACCGGGCTCGTTCCTAACTCTCTCAACATTCAACTGAAACGAAACAGATGAATACACGATCTTTATTGATACTAACCATCACACTTGGCGCCATTGCCTTGGGACTCACCCTGTGGGATCAGACCTCTGCACAGCGCATGCAAAACTGGAACCTCCCCAGCGACCGTTCCCTGGTCAGTGAGTCGGTGTTGCAGGAAACGCGCGCTATCCAGATTCACGACGGCGACAAGACTGTCACACTCACACCCGATTCCAGTGGACAATGGACGGTAAAGGAAGCGAACGGAATGCGCCTCGATGCTTCGCGTTTCAAATCGTTGGTGTCCTTCCTGTCCGAAGGAAAGCTCGAACGGTTCATTACGGACAAGTCGGAGAAATTTGAGCCACTGGGCATCGGCAGGCACAAGCTCGAATTCAAAGGAGATGACGGAAACACACTTGCCGAGCTCGCGATCGGAGACACCGCTCAGGTCGGAGGTATCTTCATTCGACGCAATCAAGAGGAGGCAATCTATCGTACGGGTGAATCCCTCACCCTGCAATATGACCCCTTCGACTGGGTGGACAAGAAACTCTTCCAAGGCACGCCCGAGAAGGTGAAAAAGGTGTCGATATCGGGATTCCCTGAGGATTCGACCACGGTTATTGCTTCCCGCAGTGAGGAGGAAGGGAAGACCGACTTTGTCATCGATCCGTTGATTGTCGGATTCGATCTCGAATCAAGCACCCTTGATTCCGCTCTACGCTCGCTTCTCAATAGCCGCTTCACCAAGACAGTCGAAGCTGCTGAGATTGAATCCTTCAAAGGTGAAGCCATCACGTATCATCTCACCTTTGACGATGGTTCCACGGTGATTGCCAAGGTCGTGCAGAAGCCCAAACCACCAGAGGAGGAAACAGAGGATACTGAGGCAAAACCCGCATCAGTTCCGCAGAGCTCCACCGAGCCGGTCTATCTCTGGTTTGAAGGAAACGACAGTGATCAACTCACCCATCCGGTTCAGGAACAATGGGTCTACGAGATATCAAATTATACGTTCAATAACTTGAAGAAATCACCGCTAATAGCGGCTCCCGCCGTGCCTACACCGGAAGCGACACCTTAAAGCGGAAATCTTTTTTTCATAACCATACTATAATTTGAAGGCTGCCGTTTCTCGGCAGCCTTTTTATTGTGATTTCGACAATCACTCTAGTATTGCTAGGACAGATAGGAGAAATTTGGTGGAAAGGTGCTCCCTCTGATAGGAAAGATTGGCTAAAAAAAGCTTTGCTGAATACAGTGGTATGATGTTGGTAAGAGCGATATACGGAGAGGATTCTAATGGAGTCGTTAAAAAATACCAATGGATCCCTAGTTTCCAAATCTACGGATATTTTCCAGTCACAATTCATGATGGTTAAAAGGACTTCTAATGGAGGATATAGGACTTTCGATAACTTACAGTCGTTTAAAGATTTAACACAAGTTTTTGTGAATTTGAACGATGTTAATAGCGAGAAACAAGAAACCCCGGAAAACGTCCGTTGTCATCCAGTCCTTCCATTCTTGCTAGAAGCATCTTCGGGTGCATTTTTTGCAGACCCTATCTTTCATTTTTAGGGTGTGTGACTTTTGGGAGTATTGTCGGAATTTGTCCGCTTCATGGAAGTGAACTCTTCGAGGAAGATCTACTTTCGGGATACAGCAATATTACGTATTGGAATCAACAACGGGGAATTCCGTTCTTTAATATTCAGCATATCCTTCAAGACGACGATCGTTATATCTGGCTTGGATCTTATAGCGGATTGGTCCGCTTTGACGGGACCGAATACAAAGTGTTCTCCCGTGAGACCGATCCCGCCATACTTCATAATTCGATTGAAAGGGTAAATGTAGCCGAGAATGGGGATGTGTGGTTTGGAGGCGGAGGTCCGGGAGTGATGCGATTTCGAAATGGTCGGGTGACTGCCTATCAAGGGGAAGGCGATTGTGGTATCGAAGTGTTGAAGTCCATCACCAGTGAGTCGGATGGCACGGTTTGGATCATCACGAACAAGGGATTGCTTCGTTTAAAAAATGAGCATTTCGAAAAGGTAACCCTTCCTTCTTTTCTCGAGTGTAATGATCTGGAGGTGCTTCATGTGGATACGATGGGGCGGGTTTGTCTCGGAACCAACAAAGGGTTATATGAGGTGAAAAATCTTGTCATCTCCCAACTGAACGGATCCGCCACATATTTGGGTTCGGTCCAGGACATCGCGTCTGATTCAGAGGGACATCTTTGGGTATCCGATTTGCATGGAGGAATTTTCCACATTGACGAGCACAGCGTTGTTCCGATGGTTGAAGGTCAAGAGGGGAATATTATGGCATTCTTTCCCCAGCATTCCGACGAAACCCTTTGGATTACCACCCAGGGTAAGTTGTTTCGTTACGTTGGAGAAACGTTGGAGCAAGTTCTATTGCCCAATCAGTATACAGAGGGTTCTGGATATGTTCATTTGATCGATCACGAGGGAAGTTTATGGTCCATATTTGGTTCGGGACAATTAGTGCAGTTAAAAAAGCCTAGGTTTCGGTTTGATTCGACCGAACAAGGTCTGCCAAACGACTCGATCACGGGTATCGCACGATTTGGAGATGAGCTTTTAGCCTCTTCCTGGAGTGGACTCTATCATCTTAACGAAGGGAACTGGGAGCCTTTTTTGCCCGAGAATGCGGTTTTGCAGGGCAGTATTCGATCCATATGCGAAGGTGATGATCATTCTTTGTGGCTTTGCTCCCTAACGGAAGGCTTGGTCAGGATGAAGCCCGACGGTAGCCTTCACAGTTATTCGGAGGCGTTTGGATTTCCAGAAAACAAAGCCCGTTGTTTACTTCCTACTGAGGAAAGAACGCTTTGGTTAGGCACGGATTCAGGTGTCTATTTTATCGATAGAGAGGGCAGGGTTGAACTTTTCGAATTGTTACCGGAGGGGAAGGTATTGTCTATAGATGCTACTCTGGATGGCAGTCTATGGTTCAGTATCTGGGGAGAAGGTGTGTATCGTTTTAATCGAGAAACAAGGCAGTTAAAGCTTTATTCTCGCGAAGAGGGTCTCACTTCAAATGTGGTGTTTTCAGTCACTCAATGGGGAGATGATGAATTTTGGATTGGTTCCAATGGTGGACTTAATCTTCTCAAAGATGGAAAACTAGTGACCATCGATAGTGATGATGGATTACCCGTCGATCCCGTTTTTTATTCGATATTCGATTCCCTTGGATATTGTTGGTTAGCGTCCAACTCTGGCATGGCTAGGGTTTCCAGGGCTGAGCTAATTCGTGTCACAGAAACAGACACAAAGATTCAGGAATATTTATTTTATGATCGAAAACATGGAATTAGCAGTAGTGATATTATCGGACTGGCAAAACCTTTGATTGATCCGATCCATGAGCGATATCTAATTCCAACCTTTGGCGGATTGTGGTATATTGATGCCCGGCATCCTCCTGAAGTATTTGAAGCACCTGAGGGGATTTTTGAGAGCGTGGTTGTCGACAAGAAGGTTTCCTTTCCGCAGGATGACGTTGTTCTTGAAATTCCGGCGAATCCTCAACGACTCGAGGTTCATTTTTCTGCTCCTCACTACTATGCTCCAGAACATTTGGCATATCGAGTACGTTTGTTAGGATACGAAGCTCAGTGGAATGATGTTCAATCTCATTATTACGCATACTCCAATCTCGATCCCGGGGCTTACACTTTTCAGATTCAAACGAAAAGTATCGATGGAAAATGGAGTAAAGAGAGCAAACAATTGAAGATCGATATCAGGCCCGCGTTCTATCAAACAAATCTGTTTAGAGTTTTGCTATTGGCTGGGTTGCTCTTGCTTGTGTTCGTTCTCATCCTTTGGGTGAGTCATCAATACAAAAATCGAAATGTGGTGTTGGAGGAGATCGTTCGCGAACGGACTTCTGAGCTACATGAAGCAGTAGAGAAAGCCGAAAAAGCGAATCGTTCAAAAAGCAATTTCTTAGCGATGATGAGTCACGAAATTCGCACTCCGATGAACGGCATTATCGGCATGCTCGATATCTTACTCGATGGTTCTGTTGCAGGTAAGGATCGTGAGTATGCAGAATCGGCCCATCGAAATGCCGACTCATTGATGAGTATTCTCAATGATATTCTTGATTTGTCACGAATCGAATCGGATCAACTAGCCTTTGATCATGAAAAATTCCGAATTCACAAGGTAATTGGGGAATGCTTTGAATTGGTGATGCATCAGGCCTTTGAGAAAGGTCTTACGATTGAGTTCAAACCCCACAAAGACGTGGATCTACCAGTATTGGGAGATGCTTCGAGGTTGCGGCAGGTTTTGATAAACCTACTCTCCAATGCCATCAAATTCACCGACTCGGGAAGTATCACCGTGCGATCCTCACTGATCGGTAAAACGGAAAAAGACATAGCGGTCCGCTTGGAAGTGATCGATACTGGAAGTGGGATTGAAGACGCTAATTTGGAGCGTATTTTCTACTCTTTTGAGCAGGTTAATAATAGTACCCAACGTCGACATGGAGGATCGGGATTGGGATTAGCAATATGTGAGAAAATCATTTCTCACATGAATGGATCCATTCGTTGTGAGAGTGAGATTGGGAAGGGTTCAACTTTTGTCCTAGAGTTGTGTTTTGATCTCGACCCTCAGGCTCTGAAGCAGGAAACGAATGCTGATTTAGGTGTTGCGGATATTGAAAGTTCCAAACTGCCTCTCAAAATATTGCTGGCAGAGGATATTAAGACGAATCAGGTGATAGCAAAACATCTGATAAAAAAACTAGGCCATTCTGTGGAAGTAGCCGAAAATGGATGTGAAGTATTGGAGTCATTAAAAACCAACAGTTATGACCTGATTCTAATGGATATTGCGATGCCGGAGATGGACGGTCTGGAAGCAACCCGGAGGATTCGAGAGGGCGTCGAAGGAATTGATCCCGAAATACCAATTATCGCCCTTACGGCAAATGCCATGCGTGGAGACCGGGAGTCTTATATCAATGCTGGTATGAATGACTACCTCAGCAAACCGTTGGAACGGAATCATTTTTCAGACTTACTGGACACCTATCGCGTAAAAATCGCATCGAAAAAAACGAAAACCTGAAACAGAGGGCAGTAATGAGAGCGAAGAGCGGGTTCGCCTCATTGCAATTCCTTTATCCATTTCGAAAGCCTTACCGACGCTTCTTTTTGAACTTTTTTTTCGAATTGGATTTGGAGGGCTTCACGAGAGACTTCCCCAGAGATGTGTTTAGCAACGACTGGGCTGAGAAGTGAAGCACATATTTGGTGTCGAAGAAATCGTGACCGGGGTAGTAATCGAGAATCGAAGCTTTTGCGGTAGGTTGAGCTCCGAGCGCTTTGAATTCATCCGAAAGGTCCCCTCCTTTGAGGTAGATGACGCCCTTTTCTACTCCATTTTCAGAACCCGTTTTGAGACTCGGGATGACCCAGGACATGAAGAGGGGTAGAGCTTTGACTGCTCGCCCGGTGACAAAATCGAATTTCTGAGGGATGGTTTCTGCTCGAGCCTGAATGGCCTTTACGTTTTTCAGCCCCAATCGTTCGGCCATGTCGTTTACAGCGGCGATCTTTTTCGCGATGCTATCGACCAATAGGAATTCGCATTCGGGATACAAAATAGCGAGCGGTAGTCCGGGAAGACCACCCCCTGTGCCGACATCCATGATGCGACTTCCTTTTGGAAATTGAATGAACTTCGCAATCGCGAGAGAGGAGAGTAGGTGGCGTTCTTCCAGGTTCTCTGCATCAGGGCGAGAAACCAGATTCAGTTTTTCATTCCATTCTAACAGTAAGCTGTGCAAATCCGCCAGTTGTTGCTGTTGGTCGGAACTGAGTTCGCTGAAGTATTTTGGAATGAATTGCATGATTGCCAATGGGATGAACTGCAATTTGTAGGATTCTACTGGTTTTCGCCACAAGATAATGCTTTCGCTGGTGCAGGCTATTTTTTATTCCCGATTCGAGTCATCGCCTCCTGGATTGCTTTGGCCAGTGCCTCATCAGCTGGGACCTCAATGTCTGGCACAACTCCTACGCCTTCCCAATTAGTTTGGGTGAGGGGATTGACTGGTCTACCTGTCGGTACAAATACTTGAAAATTGGATTCGACAGGAAAACGACCTCCTGGATTGGCGCCTCCTCCGGTGGTTTCCCCGACCAAGACACCCCGCTCAAACGTCTTGAAGTTATACGCGAATTCCTCAGCTGCAGAGAATGCGTTTTTTGATGTGAGCACAAAGACTGGAATCTCAAGGTTTCGTTTGGCGTTCAGTTCTTCCCGGGTGGTCATCGTTCCCCTGACATTTCCATCGCGGTCATAAAATGAGATATAGTCGATACCCGCTTCCATGTAGTGTGAGAAAATTTGATTTACAGTCTGGGGATCTCCCCCGACGTTTTCCCGAATATCCCAGATGACCGCATCGGCGTTTTCGATGAGTTGCATTACGGCCGCGATTGCGTTGTGGGACTCTGTATTGGCGTAGAATTGCGTCAATTTTACTAGGATGATATTGTTCTCAAATCGTTGAATTTTTTGGATGCCGAAATTGTCCTTTTCAGGAGGAATACCTAAACGATGCCTGACGCGTTTGTTGTTTGACCTGGGATCTTGCCAGCGAATTCGCATGTGTTTGTCGGCAGTCAATTCCTGAAGTATTTCGGTGACCTGTTTTGCGAATGCATCCGGCTCGGATGCCCACTCTGTTTCCGAGCTTTCGGCGAGGGCGTTGAGGTGTTGTGCGACTGAAGTTCCTAATTCTGGGAACACATAGTTGGCGTCGATTTGTTCTGCCGTTTTCTTTAGAATGCTCTCGACTGAGAACTCAAATGAATCCGAGTTGGCTGAGGCACTGCAGGCGAGTAGAAAGCTGCTAACGATCAGCTTCCAAAGACGAGAATGGTGATGATGTTTAATTTGCATGTTGTGAGTGTTAGTATAACGGAAAGAAGATTAGTGGTTTTCAGGGTCTTCGAATTGTAATTCAGCCTGTATACGGTCCTGAAAAGAATGGGTTTCCAGTGCGTTCAAGAGTCTCGAAAATCCACTGCTGATATCGAAGCCACATTCATCTGAAAGCTGGCTGTGGACTTTTGTGAGTGCGTGCAAAACCGGTTTGATTTTTGATGTCAACTCGACCGCCTTGGGCGTAAGGGCAAGTTTTTGTTGACGGCGGTCTTCTCCCTGTTCGGCGTGAATCAAACCGTCTGCTTTCATGGATTTGATAACCTGGGAAATTGCGGGGTAGCTGGATCCAGAAAAACTGACAATCTCTCCCACCGTGCAGGAATTGTTTTCGGAAAGACACTGTAATACCGGAAAATACTTGGAGCGGAATGGTAACCCCATGTTTTTAT
Source organism: Opitutales bacterium (assembly GCA_963676215.2). Classification (GTDB taxonomy): domain Bacteria; phylum Verrucomicrobiota; class Verrucomicrobiia; order Opitutales; family JAFGAQ01; genus JAKSBQ01. Next base: position 34,639 of record CAXXVT010000004.1, read on the forward strand.
AGGTCGCGTCAAGGTCCTGATCGATCAAATACACCAATGCTCTCAACGTTGTCCCAAGACCTCTTTGTTTGCTCATTGTTTAAGCGCTTAAATAAAAGATGGCTTTGTGTCAATTCTTACGGAAATGAATTTATGATCAGTATGAGATGCGGCCTGAAGAGTAATGAATGTCGAATAGATCGACTTTGCGGGTATTTCATTCTATACTTGGCTTTGTCAATGAATCTACCCCGAATGCCTAAGCCCAATTTTTGGGTGATCCTAGTGATACTTAAAGTTTTGGTGTCCCCTGTTATTTCCGCAGCGCCTGCGACTGATCCCGACAGCGAAAAAGACGAAACGGTTTCCAGGTGGGAAGGGCGATGGATCGGACCTGCGGGAGGAGCTCATCAGGAATATGGGGTGTATCTCTTTCGAAAGCAGTTTGATCTCGAATCAAAACCTTCCGCTTCCGTTCCCATCAAAATTAGTGCGGACAACCGGTATTTGTTGTTTGTGAATGGGCACAAAGTCGCGCGAGGACCTTCCCGGGGCGACTATTTGCATTGGCGATACGAAACCATCGACATTGCCCCTATTTGGTTGAAGGAAAAAATCTGATGGCCGTCCAAGTATGGAATTTTGGCAGTTTCCGTCCCAATGCTCAACTGAGTAGGGAGACAGCTATGATTATAGACGGGCCTGATTTTGTGAGAACCAATGCGAGCTGGACGGTGGCTCAAAATGAAGCCTTTTCTCCTGTGCCGCTCGATATGAAAGCGCTGAACACCTATATTGTCTCCGGTCATGGAGTGCAGATCGAAGGAGCTGATATGCCATGGGGATGGGAGCAGGGCGGCGGCGATTCGCTCGATTGGCATATTCCGCGTGTTATGGGCTTTGGCTATCCGATAGGAAAGGGCACTCAGGGGCGATGGATGTTGGTTCCGAATGAAATACCGATGATGGAAGAAACGCCTCAGACCTTTTTATCTGTGAGACAGGAAGAAGGAATAACGGGAGTTTCATCGGTTCTCAGCGGAGCAGCACCGCTCAGAATAGAAGCGGATCAAACGGTATCCTTTTTACTGGATCAGGGGGAACTGACCACTGCCTACCCCCGATTTCTCCTTAGTGGAGGCAATGGCTCCAAGATTACGGTTACCTACGCGGAATCACTTTTTGAGAATCCGACAGGAAATGCGAAAGGGAACCGAGATCTTGTTGAAGGGAAATTCATGCGAGGGTTCGTGGATGTTATTTTGCCCGATGGATCCGAAAATCGACTGTTTCAACCACTGCGTTTCCGCACCTTTCGTTATGTAAAACTCGAAATTACGACCTTGAAAGATCCGCTGGTCGTGCATTCGATCACGAGTGATTTTACTGCTTACCCCATGA
>CAXXVT010000005.1:0-45101 GCA_963676215.2 Opitutales bacterium
AGGGCACATTGGGCGAACCCTTCATGCATGGACGAGTTTGGTTCAACGAAGGCAATATCCGTTTTCCTTTTGCTTCCTTTGGAATCGATCGAGGCGTAGTACAGTTGAATCGAGAGGATCCCTATACTCCGGTGTTGGATATCCATGGGGAGTCCAATCGTTTGGACTACCAATTGCAGTTGGATGTGAGTGGAAATGCTGACAACCCTGAGATCCACTTCAATTCTTCGCCCGCTCTGAGTTCTGATCAAATCCTACTCTTGATTGTGGCGGGTGAGGACCCAACGGGAACTGTTCATTACAGTAAAACTCAAAAAGCTTCAAAAATTGGGACCTATTTATCCAAAGGACTGCTGGACTCAGCCAATTCTGACCGCTCAAACTTACTGAGTCGACTGAGTCTGGAGTGGGGAAATAAGCTGTCTAAGAGTGGAAAAGAAACCATTTCCCTGGAATTCCTGCTCAATGAAGAATTTCAGCTATTAGGTGAATATGATGAGTACGACAGCTGGAATGCTGGCATTCGTTGGCGAGTGTTAAATCCAATAATCACTCAGTGAAGCAAGGGGATATGAGCGATACGAAAAATCGGGAAGGTGGGGATTCCAATGACTAAGCTATTGCGCATCATCAGTATGGTTTGGGTCATCATGATTGTATTCTCGGTGGAGGCTCAAGAACTTGATTTGACTCAGTGGGAGATCACGGGATCGGGATGGCTACAAAACCGTAAGTTGACTCGTCAGCTCAGAGCCATTTTGCCAACAGATGAAAAGTTGGATGCCAACGACATCGAAGATTCCGCGGTTATCATTTTGTCGCTTATGCAACAGAAGGGCTATCTCGATGCGGAGGTGGTGACTCATTTAGAAGGGAGAACCAAAGATTCATCTCGCAAGCATGTAAAATTGGATATCCTTTGGGATCGTAGTATGGAAACCTATTTAAAGCAGGATCTATCACTGGATGGAGCTGTCTTTGAAGTTCATCCCGGTCCAGTCTTCTTCTACAAATCGTTGCAGCTTCTAGAATCCCATGGACTTGATGAAGCACTCGTGCGGTCTTTTTTCTTCAAGGAGCCCATGCTTTTCCAGAGCGACCGCATCAAGCTGTTCAATGAGAGCCAATTCCAGAAGGGATGCCGAAATATCGAACACTACCTGGCACAATCGGGATATCAGAACGCCATTGTGCTTGGGAATGTTCTTTCGCAAGATTGGAAGACAGGGGAAGTCGAGGCGTCTGTAAGCGTTAATAAAGGCAAACTTCACACTCTGGAAACCGTTACTTTTGTGCAAAAAGTTGCTCCTTTTGCGGAGGAGATCTCCTTTGATCCTTGGTTAGGCGGTGCTTACTCTCGAGAGATACGACAGGATATTTTGAAGCTTGTTCGCAATGCCTATTACGCTGAAGGCTATCCCGATGTCGTCGTCGATAGTCGGTTGCAGAGCGAAACCATTGAAAACAGTGTCTTGTACGATTTGGAATTGTCGATCGAAGAAGGCGGAAAGGCTGAAATCGGAATGATTAGCATCGAAGGACTTGAACTTACCCATGAGAGCTTTGTTCGGAAAAAACTCGATTTGCAGACAGGTGACCCGCTGAACCCCATTTTGTTGGATCGAAATCGACTGGCGCTTTCTCAGACCGGACTGTTTGAGGGTGTACGAGTAGCGTTGGATCGAGAGGGTGAGGAAAGGGATCTGACTTTTATGTTGGAAGAACGATTCCCGTGGACATTGGACTTCATTCTGGGTTGGGGCTCTTATGAACAATTGAGATTGGGATCCACTGCTCGAAGAGACAATCTTTGGGGCCAGGCGCATCAGGCCGTATTGAAGGGAGTTGTTTCTTTCAAGAGTCTGAGCGGTGACGCGATGTACACGATACCCGATATTCGTCGCTCCGGTGTTAATGCGTCTGGCAGAGCCTTCTATTTGAAACGAGAGGAAAACTCATTTGATCGTGAGGAAAAAGGGGTGGATGTTGGACTGAGTAAACGGTTTGAGAAAGTTCGGCTCGATGCCACCGTTGTCTATACACTTGAAGTGTTGCAGAGCATTGATCGGCAGTCGCGCGAACTGATCCCTGATGAAGATTCTAGGGTTGGTAGCTTTGGGTTGCGGCTTACAAGAGATATGCGGGATAGCCCTATTACTCCTCAGGAAGGGTATCGTCTCAACAGTAATTTTGAATGGGCCAACCAAAACCTGGGAGGCAATGTCAATTACCTCTTGGGAGAGCTTGGGTTCTCTTTTCACAAAGGCATTGGCAATGGTCTCTTTGTCCATTTTGGGCTGAGTAGCGGTATCGTCTCGTCATCCGATAGTGAGGCGAATTACATTCCGACCAATAAACTCTATTTCCCTGGAGGTGACGACTCGATTAGAGGATTTCAGCGGGGTGAAGCTGCCCCACGGGACGAAGATGGTTTTTTTATTGGAGCGAGGAGCTTCAGTTTGGTGAATTTGGAATTGGAACAGAGCATCACCGAGACGATTTCAGCTGTCATGTTTTACGATTGGGTGGGAACCTCCCCTCAAAGTGGTTTTCAAGGATATGGTGAATCATTGCAATCGATCGGGTTTGGATTGCGGTGGAAGACAGTGATCGGGCCTGTGAGGTTGGAATATGGACACAATTTAAACCCACGAGAGCTGGATCCTTCCGGCACCTTTCATTTAGCCATCGGTTTTCCATTTTGATCGGATGTTTTTTAGCGGATTCAGGTGCAATGAGACTGATACCAATGAGCGTTAAAACACTATGTTTTTTAACATCGTTCTCCGCCCCAGGCGGATTACTGGGTGACTTCGTCAGCAGAATTTATTCTTATACTCGGAACCTGTTACCCGAAGGGTATCCTGTTCGACGAAGTCGATCTAATGAACGCAGTGAATGATGTTATTCCATTCAGTCGTTATAACAATATAGGGTATCAATTTGTTAGGGGCTTACCTTGGTAAGTCCGCAGGATCTACCGCCTTATACCAATTATCGTTTCATTTAATACGTGAATAATCCGATGCCCTTCGACAGGCTTGGGATCTTTCAGACAAGCATCGAATACTACACCCATCTACAGTAGTATCTTATGCTCGCATGAGATCTGTTTCAGTTTGAGGTCTTTTAGACGCTAATCGGTATTAAAAGGATTTGCCACGGACTCCGCTAAAGCTTCGACCGTCATGAAGACGAACCCCTACCTAAACCGTTAGTCTATTGTTTCCGGAAGAGCTTAGAGTCACGACTGAAGTCATGACCTCCTGTTCCTTTGCTAACCTCAGCTTTTGCAGTAAGTTTTTATCGTATGCTCATACCAATTGAGTGTCTTTTCTACCGCGCTCCAGCCTGATTGAGTGGTATGGTTATTGACTGTAGACTGGGCTTTACCCAACTGCTGTTGAATCTCTTTTTCTCCGAAGCCCAGAAGTTTCAGATAGAGCACTTCGCATTGTTTCGCGGTGCAGCGGGCTAAGTTTTCATGCAACCAAGCGAGGTGAGGTTGAAGATCAAAGTTGAGTTGTTCCCAGGGTGATAGAAAGAAGAGGGATTCTTTGACCGAAATCTTCTGTAAGTCGTTATGGTGTGATTCCTCAAGTATTCGCCGTGTTTGTTGAATGATGTTTCCTTCAATCCGTTCTTTTTCGAGCTGAAGTCGAGTGAGGGAACCGATCCCGATGGCAACTCGTATTCCGTGCTGTAGAAACACTGCTTTGCCGGGTGAACTCGATGGCAAATCTTTTGCACGGCTTTTGATTCTCGTCCTCAACAAAAGCGCCAGTCGAAGTGCCAATGCCGGTTGATTGATGTAGCACTCAAGGAATTGTCCTTCAACGATTCTGGAAAAGAGACCATATCGTGTTTTCATATCCTCTGACCATTCGAGGATCAAGGCTTGGAGTTTCTCTTTGTCTGAGTCTTCACGCGAAGAGGAGGCCGCGATGTCGCATGAAAGGATGGTATGATTGGTGATCATATAAGAATTTGGCGAATGATATATCGAAGAAATTAACGATACCAATGATGAGCCGTAACAGATGGCAATGCACTCGTATTATGACAGTTGAAGGCCACCGTTAGCTGCTTCATAGTTCGTAATCAGTCTTATAAATGTAGGAAGTAGAGTCCGCGCCTTTGCGGGTCCTATTCCTTTGATGCTCATTGCCTCCTCAGCATTCAAAGGTTTTTGCGATGCGAGCTTTTTTAACACTGTGTTTGGGAAGATAGTGTAGGCTGGGGCGTTATTGCGGACGCGGGCCAGCTCATTTCGTTTCTTTACCAAAATTTGGTAAAGCTCCTCGTCCATATCGAGTGGATTTTCGTCGGGAGCAATATCTGACGGGTCCAATGTTTTCTCCGTTGGCCATGCCATTTCAGGCATTATTTCTCCAAACATCACCCGTGATCCATATTCGGTAATTTGAAGCAGAGGATAGTCTCCCTCCGTTACCTCGACCATTCCCTGACGGGCCATGTGTTCATAGAGCTCGTTTAGGAAGGACTGTGAATAGTCTGCCAGAGCCCCCCAGGTGGTGAGCTCATTTAGCCCAGCATCGATGATGGGTTTGCTTTTACTGCCAAGTAAACACTTGATAATGCGCTCTCTCCCATATCGAGCCAACCACTGATGACCATCGACTCTGCGGGACATTCGGGCAACTCCACTCAACGCCTTTTTGACAATGAGTAACTGTTCATCCGTGAGGGCGAGAGTTTGATAATTCTTAGCCGTTTCGCAGGCATCACATTTCCCGCAGGCTTCGCTTTTTAGTTCTCCAAAATAACGAAGTATCCATTGCTGACGACAATTCTGTGCGTAGACCCATTGCAGCACTTTCTTCAATTTCTGTTCGTCACGTTCCCGCTTTTGATCGAGTGCTTGGGTATCGAGTTCGAGCTTTTCTGGTCCCTTTTGGGGGTTGAGAATGCGGGAGCCTTTGATCCGACTTCCTTTTATATCAAAGCGTTCGATGAAACCCAAGCGACGCAAAATCCCCAGAGCAGAACTGACAGCCATGCCATTAACACTGCGACCCAAACGTTTGGTGAGCTCATCCATCGGGAGCACCACTTCTTGTTGATCATTGGCGGCAGAATGAAGATGAGCATAGACGCTCTTAATGAGAGTAGGTTGTGGATTTGCCCCTTCGATGAAAAAATCCTGCACCCGCTTGTCTGCATAGTTAAAAAGCAATTCACAATGGCTGGGCAATCCGTCGCGCCCGGCCCGGCCCGCTTCCTGGTAGAAAGCCTCCACGCTACCAGGCATTTCGTAGTGACACACCAAGCGAATATCGTCGCGATCAATCCCCATTCCGAAGGCATTCGTGGCGACAGCAATGTTGATTTCTTTGTGGATAAATCGATCTTGGGCATCGGATCGATCCGAGTCTGAGAGACCACCGTGGTAGAGCACATGGTCCACTAACTCTTCATTTAGCCAGTCAGATACTTCTTCGACGCTTTTGCGGGTGGCACAATAAATAATGGCGTTTTTATGCTCATCGATGAGGCTCAGCAGTCGTTTGAGCTTTGCCTGTTTCCCCTTGCACTGACGGATATTGAAAGTGAGGTTTTTGCGCGCAAATCCCGATACAAAGTGTTTGGGGTTTGAGAGCTGAAGATTGCGACAAATATCTTCCTGGACATCCGGAGTAGCGGTGGCGGTGAACGCTGCACACTGTGGATTTCCGATCCGCTTTAACGCCTCTCCCATACGCATGTAGTCAGGGCGGAAATCATGGCCCCATTGGGAAATACAATGGGCTTCGTCGACTGCAAACAGAGAGATTTCGACAGACTGCAATGCGTCTACGAAAGACTGCGCTCGAAAGCGTTCGGGTGCGACGTAGAGTAGTTTTAGTTCTTTTCGTCGCAAGGAATCGAGGATCTCCCGTTGTTCCGGCCAGCTTTGCGAACTGTTGATCATCGCCGCCGGAATGCCGCGGGTTTTAAGCGCATCGACTTGGTCTTTCATTAAGGCAATCAACGGTGAAATGACCAATGTAACTCCCGGTAATAACATGGCTGGGAGCTGATAACACAGGCTCTTTCCACCTCCCGTTGGCATGATAACGAGCGTCGGATTTCCATTTAAAATAGACTCAATAATCTCCTGCTGAGGATCTCGAAATGCATCGAGTTGGAAGTATTTTTTGAGAGCCTGTTCGGGAGTGAGTGACATAGTGAAGCACCGATTATGTTGCTTAAAATAAAATGTATTCTTTTGTTCACTGGTTGTGTCAAGGAAGAAGAGTCGTGATTACGGTTGAAGGCGGGTACTGCGGAGGAACTCTGAGGGCGCGAAATTGAGGGTTCTCGGTTGCTTTATTCCAATCATTGTGATGTTTTTAAGGATTAGCCGAATGCAATTGTATGCGGTGATACCATTAACCCCTTTACCCGTTTGAAATATCTAGTTGCTACCGAAAAGCCCGCTGTGGTGCACAGTCGGGGGAGTTTGAGTTACAAACAGCTTTTGTGTGCAGTGAGGGATTATGCTGCTCTTTGTGAAGATTGCCCTGAGAGAAAATGTGGCAGTTTTCTCTGAGAATAGACCCGAATGGATCATTGCGTTTTACTCTGCGTGGTATCTCAAAAAGACAGCAGTGCCGATCGACTATTTGTCCGCTCCAGAAGAGGTTGATTACATTCTTCGTGACTGTAAGCCCGGGGTGTTGTTTTGCTCCCGAGAACGCTATGAGTCGATCGAAACGGTCATTGAATCGCTGCCTCATGCGATTCGGGTTTTTATTTTTGAGGACTTGGACATTGGGTTTGAAGGGACTGAACTAGTTGCCTTTCCAGATTTGGACCCGGAAGTCACGGCAATGATTATCTACACCTCGGGAACGACGGGCAGTCCAAAAGGGGTGATGCTTTCGTTCAAGAATGTGACGATTAACATCAACGGTGTTGCGGTGACAAAGGTGTTTTCAGAGGAATCCATTGTGCTGGGTCTGTTGCCCCTTCATCATACATTTCCATTATTGGGAACGATGGTGGGTCCACTTGCGGTGCAAGGAACGTTAGTATTGTGCCCATCGATGGCGTCTGAAGACATCATGCGAACGCTGCAGGAAAACAAAATTACGACAATTTTGGCGGTTCCGCGTTTTTATAATCTCATTCGAAAAGGGATTAAGGACAAAATACAGGCGAGTTTCCTCGCACGTAATTTGTTCAACCTAGCGGAAAGGGTGAACAACCCAACTTTTTCAAAAAAGATCTTCAAAAAAGTGCATGCGAAACTGGGTGGCCACGTACGCTTCTTGGTTTGTGGAGGTGCGGCGATCGATACGGATGTTGCCAAGGATTACAAAACCCTGGGATTTGAGATGCTCGAAGGGTACGGTATGACCGAGACGGGGCCGATGATTAGTTTTACCCGACCTGGACGACGCAAGGTTGGTTCTCCGGGTGAAGTGCTTCAGGGCACAGAAGTTAAGATCCGCGACGGCGAAATAACGGTGCGAGGTGATAACGTCATGAAGGGATATTACAATCGTCCTGAAGAAACGGCAGAAGTGATTCGGGATGGGTGGTTGTATACTGGTGATTTTGGGATCCATGGATGAAGAAGGGATTTCTTTTCATTCAGGGCAGAAAAAAGGAGATCATTGTTCTCAGTAATGGGAAGAACGTGAATCCTGTGGAGATCGAATTCGATTTGATTGCGCGTTCGGACCATATCTCAGAAGTCGGTGTCTACGATGTTAAAGATCAACTGCACGCGGTGATATACCCGAATTTTGAGAAGATGGAGGCGGATTCCATTCATCACCTCGAGCAGCACTACGAAGATCTAATCGAGCGTTATAATGCGACGGTTTCCTCCTACAAAAAGATCATCAAATTTTCCATCACCAAGGACGAATTACCAAAAACTCGACTTGGGAAAATTCGGAGGTTTTTACTGAAAGAAGTCGTTGATTCCCGAAAGCGTGATGAAGGCCTTATCAGCCCTGAGGTAGAGCCCAACGATCAGGCCTACTTGTTGATCAAGTCCTTTCTCGTCAAACAAACCGATGGAGATGTCAGGCCCTCCGATCATATCGAAATTGATCTGGGGCTCGATTCACTCGACAAGGTGAACTTCCTCAGTTTTTTGGAGAATACCTTTGGAATCGAACTCGAAGATTCTTTGTTCTCGAAACACGGAACGCTCAAGTCTCTTGCCCACTATATCTCGGAGAAAAAAACCCGGATTGGGTGGAAGAGAGTATCAATTGGGGGAATATTTTCCGCCAGAAATTTGATCTCGATCTGCCTCGAACCTGGTTCACCCATTTTTGGATCAAATATGTGTGCCGTATTTCGTTTAAGATTTACTTTCGATTCAGAAGTGAAGGGCGTGAGAATATCCCGGATGGCCCCTGCATCCTGGCTCCTAATCACCAAAGTTTCTTTGATGGTTTTCTAATCCAATCGATGTTGAAGAACATCCATCTCAAAAAGACTTATTTTTATGCCAAGGAGAAATATTGGCGTTTGAAGTGGTTGCGGTTTTTGGCAACTCGACACAATGTGATCATTATGGATGTGAACAAGGATTTGAGGGAATCCTTGCAAAAAATGGCCGCGCGCACTCAGAGAAGGGAAAAAATATCATCATTTTTCCCTGAAGGAACCCGCACCAAAGATGGGTCGTTGGGAAAATTCAAGAAGACTTTTGCAATCCTCAGTCGTGAGTTGAATGTGCCAGTGGTTCCAGTTTCTATCAAAGGCGCGTTCGAAGCCCTTCCCCGTGGAAAATGGTTCCCTCGGCCTTGGAAAGAAGTCGTGGTGAAGTTCTCTTCTCCGATTTACCCTGAGGAACATTCCTACGAATCGCTGCAGGATGCCGTTTATCAAGATGTGCAAAACGAGTTCGCTTCCAAAGAGCCAGCTGCTTGAAAATGTTTAGGAGGACGGTGCTTTTTCATATGGAAAAGGAAAAATTCCTTGAATCGTCAGCGTTCATAGACTGGAAAAACCCTGCGGTAACAGAATTGGCGGAGCAACTTTCTGCTGGGTTAGTCGATGATGTCGCTATCTCCAAAAATTGTTTTGAATTCGTCAGGGATAAGATCCGACACAGCCATGATTTTGGGATAAAAACGGTGACTGCAAAGGCATCGGAGGTGCTCGAACACAAAACTGGGTATTGTTACGCCAAAAGTCATTTGTTGGCGGCTTTGTTGCGTGCCAACAATATCCCAGCAGCACTGAGTTACCAACGATTGAGTATTGAAGAGGATGGCGCTCCCTTTTGCCTTCATGGACTGAACTCCATTTACTTGAAAGGCTTCGGATGGTTTCGAGTGGACGCTCGCGGGAATAAACCTGGGGTGAATGCCCAATTCGATCCGCCAAATGAACAACTTGCATTTCCTATAAAATGGGATGGCGAATACTCGATTGATGGGATTTTTCATGAACCCTTGGCAGAGGTCGTCGAGGTTCTTCAGAAATGCAAAAGCGAATCTGAAGTTTTTAGGAACCTTCCAGATGTGAAGTCTCCTCCTCGTTAAACAGGCGCTAATTTTAAAAGAGGTTCAGCAGGTCTTTGGATTCTACAAATTGCAGATAACTTAGGCAATGTGGAGGTCATGACTTCAGTCGTGATACCGATTAAGGTATAAATTGTTACGTGCAATATGCGATGAGAGCACCGCATGCTACAGTTCATGACTGTAGCAAGTATCTCATGCTTGTTGATGACCGTGAGTGTGGCGAACGGCTTGAGGGATGTTTCAGTTCGAAGTCTTTTTAAAGGCTAAAGGCTAATCGGGATAAATGAAGATAAACACCTTGTGTTTCGCCCCGATCAACCGGATCGCCTGGTCTGCCCGCCTCAGGAGGGAGGCGGTCGATCCCTATCAATTGAGTCATTTTGAGCAGGATGCTCTATGCCGTCCTTTTTGGAGTTATGTAATTTAAACGCTCATTGACATTTGAAACTACGGGTGCAAGAGGCGCTTCGTGAAATAACTGTTATAAACTGCATTATCTAATAAATGTATTGCCTTGTATTAAAAAATGAATCTAGTTCATTTTATTATGATTGAGGGACAGAGGAAAGGCACATTGAGAGAGCAAAAGCGGCAACGCATATTGGATGCGGCGCAGGAGCTTCTGCTGACCCATGATTATATGGAAATCACCCTCGATCATATTGCGGGGGAGGTGGGAATGACGAAAACGAATTTCTATAATTACTTCCGGTCGAAAGAGGAGCTTTTTTTGGATGTGATTGGAGAAGGAATCGAATCATCTTTCTTTTGTTTGGAAGAGCGATTGCTCAAACATGTGGGTTGTAACGATCCCAAAGTATTTGCGCGTGTTGTCTCAGAAGTAACCGTGATTGTATATGAAAAGAAACAGATGAAACCCCTCTTCGTTGGAAACTTAGTGCATAATGTGTCTGATGAGCATTTAAAGTGGTTTCAGGATAAACTCAGTAATTTAAGACTCCGATTGGCAAAGCTGTTCTTACAGACATTGCCGGTGCTCACCTTTTTCGAGGCTGAGCAACTCGTGAATCATTTAATTGCATTGAAAGATGGATATTCCGCGGAGTTCAGTGTGAGCGATCGGCATAAAGGGATCATCCAGACTCTTACAGGAGCGAATTCGGAAGAAACCTACGAATCACGGATCTACAGTGGAATGTATCTGATCGCAAGGGGCATGCTGGCTGATAAGGAATCCTAAGAGGTTTTCAGCTAGGGGATTACGAAAAATATCATTTTAAGGAGAACTATGGTTACAAAGAAATCTATTTGGATGGGTTCGCTTCTGGCTTTGATCGCCGGGGCGAATGCAATGGAAGGAGGGGCGCAGAGGCCGATTCCTGCGAGTGAAGTGGTGAGAGAGCCAGCGTCGATTGTGAGGACTTTCCCTGGGAAAGTGAGAGGCTCCAAACGAGTGGATCTGGGTTTCAATGTTTCGGGACAATTGGTTTATTTGGAAGCTTCTGAAGGAGCGACCGTTAAAGCGGGTGAGTTGCTCGCGAAATTGGATGAGAGAGATTATGAATATGCATTGGATGCTGCGAAAGCTAACTTTCATCAAGCCGAAGCAAACTATGAACGGAAGCAGGGATTGTTTGATAAAAAAGTCATCTCTCAAGCGGAGTTGGACCAGGCTGAAGCGGTTTTTATTGCAGCGAAATCAAGTTTTGATCGGGCGAAAAAAAACTACGCAGACACATCCCTTTTCGCTCCGTTTGATGCCATAGTATCCAATCGGATGATTGAAAATTTTGAGCAGATTATTGCTAAGAAAACGGTCATTTCACTTCGGGATGTGAGTCGGGTGGAAGTTGTAATGCCTGTGCCTGCGGCTCTCATTGCTGCCGCCAAACCAGAGCGAATTGAGTCAATAATGGTGAAATTCGAAGCAGATCACGATATTTGGTACGAAGCGAAAGTGGCAGAATATGCGACTGAAGCGAATCCTGTTACTCAAACTTATGACGTGGTCGTTACCCTTTCTTCCCCGGATGATATCAATACTTTTTCCGGTATGAGTGCGCAAGTGAAGGTATTGGCGAAGCATGAAACACCGGAACAAGGAATGTTAGTTCCGTTCGAATCGGTTTATCAAATCGCTGGGGATAGTTATGTGTGGGTGGTTCCGCATGATGGTGGACACCCGAGTCGAAGAAAAGTAATTGTAGAGGGTTTCTTTCAGTCAAAAATTCGAGTGATCGAAGGATTGGAAGAAGGAGAGTGGGTTGCGACAGCAGGTATCGATTTTCTCACTGAAGATGCGAATGTAAGGCCCGGGCAGCTGGGGAAAGATGGGCTAAACCAATGAAACTGGCAGAGTATTCGTTGAAGAATCGCGCGGTTCTGTGGGCATGTGTTGCTCTTACAGCACTCGGCGGAATGGCCTCCTACAAAAATATCGGTAGGTTGGAGGATCCAGAGTTTTCGATCAAAGTTGCCGTCATTTCCACTCAATATCCTGGGGCCACGGCGGAACAGGTTGAGGAAGAAGTGACTGAGCCCCTTGAAACGGCGTTGCAGCAACTGAAACAATTGTACGAGATCAAATCTATTTCACGACCTGGAATTTCGATTATCCAGGCGGAAATGCAAGACCAATACGATAAGGAATCCTTGCCTCAGGTGTGGGATGAAATGAGGCGAAAAATTGGAGTTGCCGCAAAACGTCTGCCTCCAGGAGCTTCGGATCCTTCCATCAATGATGATTTTGGAGATGTGTATGGAATCTTTTTCGCACTGACTGGAAATGGATACAGTGCGCATGATTTGAAAGAAATTGCGGAGGACATTCGGCTCGAGTTGATGGTCTGCGAAGACGTGGGTCGAATTGCTCTCAGTGGATTGCAACAGGAAGTGGTTTGGTTAAAGATGAACCAGGAAAAGTTGGCTATGTTGGGGATCTCCCCAATGCAGATTGTTCAGACGATTCAGGACCAAGACAGTATCATTTCCGGTGGTAGTATGCAAATTGGGGCCCAAGAGGCTCGGATTCGAATATCTGCGACTGTGGATCAAGTGAAATCGCTGAACGATTTGCTGATAAGTGGTCGGAAATCGAATGAGAAAGTGCGAGTCGGAGATGTCTGCACTGTGGAACGTGGGTATTTGGACCCGAGTCCTTCTCACATTTATTTTGATGGAGAACAAGCTGTTGGTATCGGTATTTCCACTGTTGAAGGCGGGAATGTGATCAAAATGGGGAATTCGGTTGGCGAGAAGCTGCTGGAAATTAGTTCAAAACTACCCTTTGGTGTGGAGCTTCATCGAATTGCGTATCAATCGGAAACGGTGGAAAAGGCAGTCAATGGCTTTGTCCTCAACTTAATCGAAGCTGTGGCAATTGTATTGCTGGTGCTGATCCTCTTTATGGGTTGGCGAGAAGGGTTTATCATCGGAGTGGTTTTGGTGATTACGATTCTTGGCACTTTCTTGGTAATGGATAAAATGGGAGTGCTTTTGCAACGGATTTCTCTTGGGGCACTAATCATTGCCTTAGGAATGTTGGTCGACAATGCGATCGTAGTCGTGGAAGGCATCATGATTGGTGTTCAAAAAGGGAAAACCAAACGGGAGGCCGCGATCGAGACCGTTTCCGAGACACAGTGGCCTCTGCTTGGCGCGACCGTGATTGCGATTATGGCCTTTGCTGCGATTTCGCTTTCCAAGGATGTTACGGGGGAGTTCCTTAAAAGCCTATTTCAGGTCATTGCAATTTCACTCGGACTGAGTTGGGTCTTTGCTGTCACCATCACGCCTTTCCTTTGCCTCATGTTTCTCAAAGTGAACAGTGGAGAGGCTAAGAAAGCCCCATACGATTCTTGGTTTTATCGATCTTATCGCAAGGTTCTGGGAACGAGTATCCGGCACCGGCCGACGGTGATCATTGGTATTGTCGCTCTCTTGGGATTGTCGCTTTGGGGTTTCGGATTCGTGAGTCGTAGTTTTTTCCCAAATTCTTCGCGTCCTCAATTCACTGTATCGCTCTTTTTGCCGGAAGGCACCCATATCAATCAAACCACCGAAACCGTATTGGCTTTGGAAAAGAAAATCCGTGAATTTGAAGGGGTTACCCATGTGGGCGCATTTTCAGGACAAGGGGCCCTTCGGTTTATTTTGACCTATTCTCCAGAGATGCCGTCTTCGAATTTCGCTGATTTGATCGTTTCGGTGGATGACTACGGGCTTATTCCAGGTTTGATTGAGGATACTCGAGCCTATATGAATGAGCATTTACCGGAAGTGATTCCTACGATTGAACCTTTCAAACTCGGACCATCCTCTGCTGCGGTCGAGGCCCGCATTGTTGGTGCTGATGAAACTGTGTTATATCGAATCGCGGAGCAAATTCGAAGCATTTTTCGTGAAAACGCCAATGCGGAAAGCATCCGAAGCAATTGGGGAAATCCGATTAAGTCTGTGGAGTTTGAGGTTGCTGAAGCCCGATCCAGAGAAACAGGTGTAGGACGAATGGATATCGCGCGGTCGATTCAGATGGCGAATACTGGAGTTGTTGCTGGAGTTTATCGCGATGGGAATGATCTGCTCCCCATTATGATCAAAACCAATTTTGATTACCGTGATGGGCTGGATCGAGTGAATGAAATTCAAGTTTGGTCTTCCGGATTTGGCACTTTTCTTCCCATCGGGCAGATTGTCGATGAACTTTCCATTGCATGGGAACCGCCTGTGATTCATCGCTTGGATCGAAAACGAACCTTAACGGTATCGGCTAAGCAGATCAAAGGAACTTCAAATGCGTTGTTTGCTCAGCTGAGACCGAAGGTGGAGGCATTGGAATTGCCCGAAGGTTATACCATTGAATGGGGTGGCGAGTATGAATCCTCTTCAGAGGCGAACCAGAAGCTGGGAGCGAATATACCAACCGCACTCTTGATGATGTTGCTCATCTCTATCGTGCTCTTTAATTCTTTCCGCCATCCTTTGATCATCTTTATTGGCTTGCCGTTAGCCTTGATTGGAGTGACCGCCGGGCTTCTGATCTCGGGCCAACCTTTTGGTTTCATGGCAACACTGGGTTTCCTGAGTTTATCAGGGATGCTCATAAAGAACGAAATCGTGCTGCTCGAGCAGATCAATATCGAGTTAGCTGGGGGGAGCGAACCGCTCAAAGCTGTCATTGACGCAGCGGTGAGTCGCGTGCGTCCGGTTACAATGGCCGCACTAACAACCGTGCTGGGAATGATTCCTCTTTTATGGGATCCATTTTTTGCTGCAATGGCCGTCACTATTATGGCTGGGCTCACCTTTGCAACCGTACTGACCCTAGTGTTTGTTCCCGTTCTCTATACCCTGTTCTTTCGAGTAAGAAAGGCCTAATTCGACCTATTTCTTTTTCCATGAAATACCATCTTAATTCCATTTTATTGAGAGCGTGCATGGTGTCGCTTTTGTTCTTACATAATTCAAACGCAGAGACTCCCGCCCTTGAGATTCCCGAAGCGTCTTTGACCCTCGAAAATGCTTTTCAAATAGCATTGCAGAACAATCCTTCGATTGAGCAGGTTGAGCAGCGAATCCGAAAGGCGGAGGGCACTATGAAACGGGTGCGTTCCTATATGCTACCCTCTATCGATGTGTCGGGGAGTCAAATGTACCGGCATGCCTCTGCCTATCCGGAGTCGGCACCTACCACCAGAATTACCGCCGACTACAATGTAACTACAGCAGGGGCAACGCTCTATTGGCGATTCTTTCAGGGGTTGCAGGATATCGAATACTTGCGGGCGGCCCGGAAGGGACTGGAAAGTGCAAAGCTCCTATATAAGGACGTTCAACGCATCCTGCTCGATCAAGTCTCTCAGACCTTTATTCAATCGGAAAGTGCGAAGGCTCAGATGCAAATCGCAAAAAGTAACTATGAGTTCAATCTTCGTCTCTTGGACAATGCCAAAATCCGGTTTGATCTTGGTGAGATGCGTGAAGCAGATGTACTTAATTTTAAGCTGGGTCTCAACCAAGCAGAAGGAGACTTTCTGACGGCCAAAAAATACTTTGAGACTGCAAATTCAATACTGGCGATGCTTCTGGGAAAGGAAAATGGTAAACTCTCAGAGGGGCAATATCCGCTGTTTCTCGATGGAATTTCCATCGATCCAATTCCATCCGAAAATTCAGCGTTGGCGAAAGCATTTTCTCAACGACCTGATCTTCAGGCGTTGCAAACATCCGTTGAGAGTTTTGCCCACCAAGTGAAAGCGCTGAAAGGAAGCTATATGCCGACTCTCGATTTAGTGACTGGAATTACCTACAATAAAACAAACAATAAGGCTCCGATTGATCAGGATCAGAACTACAGTCATGTAGGCGTGGTGATGAACTGGAATTTGTTTTCCGGAGGGAGGAAACAAGCCCAACTAATCGAAATGCGGGCTGATAAACAAGTGCAGGTGCAGCAGTTTATTTTACTTCGCAATCAGATTGCTGCTCAAGTGCAGCAGGATCTCATCGCTCTCGAAAATGCTTACCAATTGCTCAACCAACGCAAGGATGCAGAAGGATACGCCCGGCAAATAAGGGATTTTGTAGAGGAAGCCTATCTCTCGGGGGAAGTAACGATTACGCGGCTCAATGAAGCGCAAAACAACTGGATTACTGCGAAAAATGGGCATTCCATTGCCAAACTTCAGGTCCTTCAGGGGCAATATTCTCTTAAAGCTTCAACGGGTGAAATCCTGAGCATTGTGCCAACTGATTTGGAGGAGTAGAATGAAATTCAAATTCATGTTTCACGGGGCGCTTTTGAGTCTGATATTGTTTTCTGGAGTTGTATTGGATGCGGAAGTGAAAACGAAAAATTCTGATCTTTGGGAGCGATCGTTAGTGACGATTTCGAACAATGGGATCTATCTTCCTCGCGAGTTCCATTATCAAAGTTATGTCTTGGACCATACGGGAGAATTGTTTCGCTCCTTTGAAGCCGATTGTACGATAGGATGGAACGGAGATATTCCAGGTTTACTATCATCAACGCTGGCTGAAAACAGTGAAACGAAGGGAGTGAGTGACGAAAGTGAATGGAGAGATGAAATTTCCAACGCTCTGCATTTTCTACATCTTAAACGTCCCTTTTTTGTCGAATCTTCACCTGTATTGTTATCCGAAACTCCAAAACTAAAGTTCCTAAATGGTGTTCAAACGTTGGGGTTTGATTTTGAGATGGAGATGGAGGGACTGCTTGTAAAGGGGACCTCATGGATTGATCCCGATGATGCATTGCCCAGACAAGTTGAACTACGAATCACCAATTTTGAATTTCAAAATGAAGATAAGAAGGTCATCCACTATTATCGAACGATTGATTACCAGATCGAAAAGGGAATATGGGCTCCCCACATGTTGACTGAGAGTATTTGGTTTACCCGCCGATCAATGCTGAAAAACAATCTTTTTGTAGAAGAAAAAAAGTTCGACTTGGGTGGTTTTGGTGAACCTACTCCTTAGGACGCATTCGATGGATAAAAGCGGAAAATAAATGAGCGTTTTGTATCTAGGTCATGATTGGTGGACGGACTGCTCGTCCACAGAAATTTGAGCTTGCGGAGAATCAGCTGCGCCTGCGTTTCTGCAATCGCTCATGTTCGACGCATCGGCATGGCCACTATAACGATAAGCGTATAAATCACTGCATCCAAAATCCGATGCGAGCATCGGATACTTGTAGGTAGTTACGCTGTAGCATCTTATGCTTGGCCATGACCGTGAGCGTGTCGAATGGCATGAGATCTATTTCAGTTTGAACGCTCGCTCGATCTCAATGATTAAAGAGTCTTTTCCCCTACTTTTAGTCGCATATTAAAAAACGACATTATCCATCGAATGAAGTAATAGAGCATCCTGCATTTAAGTTAACGCGTTTGCAGAGGTGATTCGGTTTTTTAGCAAGGCGGCCAATCGAAGGCTAGTTCACTTGATATCAAAAATTTGTTCGAAGAATTCGGTCACAGAGACTTCCATCGGTCGATAGGTCATGCCTAATTCCTTGATGCTTTTGGAATGGTCCGCATTCCATGGGAGATTTACATTCCGGGAAACATAGGAGCGTGTGATCATCGGGTTTATCATCGGACCAAAGAGCCAAACCAGTGTTTTGGGCATTCTTTTTTTTGGTATTGGAAAATCGTTTCCATATTTCTTTTTCAGAATTTCTGCAATTTCTAAGAAAGAAGAATTGTGCCCAGATATAATGTAGCGTCCCTGAGCTGCTGGGGTAAAGCCCGCCAGGTAATGTGCCGTCGCCACATCTCTCACATCGACGACCCCCATCCCTATATCAGGCACACCGGATTTTAATGTGCCATTTCCCAATTGGGTGATGAGATTAAAACTCTCTGATGTTCCCTTAGGGTTAATGCCCGGGCCCAATACAAGCGAAGGGTTAATCGTCACTAAATCCCATCTGTCTTGAGATTTTGAGATCCTCCAGGCTTCTTTTTCAGCAATCGTCTTGGAGTAGGAATAAGCGCCGTTTTCCAAAGATGAAGTGGTGTTCCAATTCGCTTCGGTGAAGACCCCACTCAGTATTGATTTGAGATCTGCATTATCTCCATAGATTGCGGCGCAACTACTGGTGAGAACGATTCGTTTGATCGAATCTGATTCAGCCGCTTGTCGGAGCACGTTTTGGGTGCCGATAAGAGCAGGATCGACGAGATCTCGTTGGGGGTCGTTCACTTTTGATGTGAATGGAGAAGCGGTGTGATATACGAGTTCGCATCCCTGCATTGCATGGGCGTAAGAACCCTTTTCTAGTAGCTCAGATTTGAAATATCGGATGGAGCCGTTGAGCTTATTTGCTAGCTCGTTCAAGTGTTTGAGTTTTTCCGGGTTGTTCGGATCCCTCACTGCTGCGTGAACAGTGAGTCCCTGAGTGAGGAGTTTTTCGATGAGACGACCAGCAACGTAACCAGTTGCTCCTGTTACGAGAACTGGAGCTGTTTTATCAATTGTTTTCATTTGGTTTGGGGGATAATGGATTTTAAAATTTGTGGGATATCCAAAGGGATTCAACATTATGATTCCACAAGGGCGATGGAAAATAATGCTTCATGATCTAAAGATTGCACCGATTATCATATTTGCGCTGAGCGAATAGTATACAAAATATGGCATTACTGAAGGCCAAAAAGTAGTAGTTTAACAGAGTCATGGCATTGGATCAGAATTTGGAATTTTCAGGGGAGAATTTGACTTCTCGCAAACACTCGAATTTTCGATATGACGAGAAAACGAGGAACCTCCTTATCCATCAACTAAAGTTGGATGACAGTGAGGTTGATTCATCATTTGATCGGTTCACCTTGCTTGCTCGGAAATTCCTAAACGTTCCGACTTCTTTTTTTTCGGTCTTTGCACAAAATAGATCATTTTTGAAATCTTCGGTGGGTTTGAACGATGCTCAGATGCAGGAGGAGGATTTTGGACTGGAGCTCGTTCTAAATCGAAAAAATATCATCCAGGAAGATGCTTCTAAATCTGAAGATTTAAAGCATTCGAGCTTTGTGAAAAAACATGGATACATCAGCTTCATTGGTGTTCCAATATTTGCTCCTGACGGCCATGAATTGGGCGTTTTTTCAGTGGCGGACCGAGTTCCCCGGCAATGGCGAAGTGAGGATATCGCTCTTATCGAGGAGTTTGGACAATTGGTAATGCACGAGATCGAAATTCGGTATCGCAATCATGATGTGCAGCGTCGATTAACTCAAACGCAGCATCAATTGGATAAAGTCCTAGCTTATGCAGATTGTTTGGTCTGGGAGGCTGAAGTAGACATTTCTGGCGAAGATTGGGATTGGAAGTTTAATCTTCATCCTTCCGGCTTGTTTAAACGGCTCTTTGGGGAGGCGCAGCCACCTCAAAATGTAGGACTTTGGTATCGATTTAAAATTCCACAGCAGGAGGAGATGAATGTGCTTTGTCGGAATTCCATCTTGAACGGAGAAAGCGGATATGAGCAAGAATTTGAGGTCCTTATTGAATCTGGGGTTTTGTGGATCAAAGAAAATGTAACGATTCGGAAATCGAAACAAAATACCTTTTGGCTGGTGGGTGTCGCAACAGATATTACGCCACTGAAAGAATTGGAAAAAGAGCTTTCCTATGCCAGGGATAAGGCGATTGAAAATGCTCGATTGAAGTCCGAATTTCTTGCGAACATGAGCCATGAAATCCGAACCCCGATGAACGGAATCATCGGCATGTCGAACTTACTTGATCAGGAACCCCTCGATCCGAAACATCGCCAAATGAATCGACTTGTGGCTAGCAGTGCCGAATCGTTGCTTGGTATCATTGACGATGTGCTCGATTTTTCAAAAATTGAATCGGGAAAGATGCGGATCGAAGAAGTGGATTTTAATCTTAGCAATATTTTGGAACAGGTTTCGACGCTGCTATCCGTCAATGCTGAGAAAAAGCATGTTTCGCTCCGGTGTTCGGTTGACCCAACTTTGCCCAGAAATTTGAAAGGCGATCCGACCCGCATGCGACAGGTCGTTAATAATATCCTAGGGAATGCGGTCAAATTTACAGAAAAAGGATGGGTGGAATTGTCTCTCACTTGTAAGGAGCTCGAAAAGGATAGGGTCAATGTAAGGATTGATGTGAAGGACACAGGACCAGGAATTCCCGTGGAAGCACAAAAAGATCTTTTCAACCCTTTTGTTCAGGCGGATGGCAGTCACACTCGCAAATTCGGTGGCACAGGACTTGGCTTGGCGATCAGTAAACAACTGATCGAAATAATGGGAGGGAGCATCCATTGTGAAAGCGAACCCGAAAAAGGATCTCATTTTTGGATCGAAATCTCCTTCGCCTACGATAGCAGTGCAAAAGATGTTGCTGTAGAGGCGGGATCGATCGTGGTTCCTTCACGGTCAGGTTCTTCCGATAAATCAGAAAATGAGAGCAATCAAACATCCCTATTGGATGAAGTTTCAGTCGGTTCCGATGCGTCGGATTTATCTGGAAAGAAACACTTGTTGTTGGTTGATGATAACCCAACGAACCGTTTGGTCTGTAGATTGATGCTTACACAGCTCGGGCTGGTGGTATCGATTGCAAAAAATGGAGAGGAAGCCATTGAAGAATTGAAACAGGGAAGATTTGACGCTGTCATTATGGATTGCCAGATGCCCGTGATGGATGGATATGAAGCAACTCGAATCATCCGCAGTAATACGATCGAAGGTCTCGATTCCCAGATTCCCGTCATTGCCCTTACTGCACATGCTATGAATGGAGATCGCGAACGTTGCATCGATGCTGGAATGGATGAATACATCAGTAAGCCGATTCGAAAAAATAATATCGAGGAAGTATTGACCAAAACAGGGATATTGACCGCAGCCTAGCAACAAGAACGTGAAAGCGCGGCGTCCTTCTTGCTTGACCTAAAAAAATAATCAACGCCAAAAATACCGATGGGCAGTAGGCCTAAGTTCACATGATCTTGTGACAAAATCCTGTTTCATTTTGCCTATATTCCGAACAAAGAGCTAATTTTGGCTTCTCACTGCCTCAATGAAGGCTTGGATATTGTCTGTCGATACTCCCATGGGCATGCCGCCTCCGCAAGATGCGATGATTCGGCTTTTGTCGGAGAGTTGATCGAGCATTGCTGTGGTCTCTCTTTTAACGTCTTCAGGACTTCCGGCTGCGAGGACGTCCCTTGGTGGTAGATTGCCCAGTAAGGTTACTTTGTTATCTGTCAATTCTTTGAGTTCTGACAAGCTAACATCGTAGCCCATATTGAAGAGATTCACTCCCATTTCTGACAAAAGAGGAGCACTCTCGCGGCAGGGGGCATCGTTGTGAAGAAATTTTACCGAGACTTCTGCGCTGTAAAGTTCCTGAAAATAAGGTAGACCGAATTCACGGAATTGGGCTTGACCCATAAAGCCGATGATATCGTCGAGCATGAGGATACCATCAATGCTAGGGAAAGTCTTTCGCTGGAGATCGAACCATTGTTTAAGAAAGGCAGTCACTTTTTCCATCAGTTTGTGAGCCGCATCTGGTTCGAGCATCATCGCCGTAATGAACTCGGTCGAACCCATGAGGTAACTGGCGATATTCATTGGACCCCTCGCAACAGCAAAACGGATGTGGTGCCCGGCTGCTTCGATTCTCGGTTGTGCCAGCTTAAGGCGATTGAGCATAAATGGCAGTAGCCCGTCGGTTTCGGGGTTCGGGATTTCCAGTTTTTTAATGTCTTCGATTGATTCGATTACCTTGTGCGCGTGAGGAAACTCGTTGGTTGGAAATTGACATTTAGCACCAAAAGCGGAGGGCTCTGTGCACATTCCAAACTCCGACCAAAACCCAGGTAGGAACATGGCATCAGGGAAGGTCTCGATTGCCTTAAGATTCGCCTCTATCCAGAGATCCTGATCCGCGAAATAGTCGAGGATGGTCCGGCCATGCCAGTTCGGCAACCAAGGGCAGTCGATAATGAACCCGACGGGTAACGTTGGCTGTGCATTGCCATCGATAACATCGAGGAGAGTTTTCCACTGGGATTCGGTCATTTGCTGATTTCTTTTATCGGATTTTAAGTTCTTCGATGCGCTTTGCAATCGCGGTGATATGGGCAGGTGTTGACCCGCAACATCCTCCGATAATATTCGCACCAGCAGCGATAAGCTGCTCTACATGGGATGCCATCATTTGAGGGTTTTCTGGAAATACAGTTTCTCCATTCTCGAAAACCGGTTTCCCTGCATTTGCGTGTATAAGGAGAGGAACCTTGGCGTTTTGTAATCTGAAGGCTTTGACGATTTCGATCATTTGAGCGAATCCATTTCCGCAGTTGCTGCCAACAACATCAGCACCCGCATCCAGTATGGGGCCGCACACATCAGCAGGGGAGACTCCCATCATGGTACGAAAATCACCCTGAGCAGTGGGGTCAAAAGTGAATGTGCAAACGATGTCAAGATCGGTTACTTCCCTGGCTGCTTCCACTGCGAGCTTAGCCTCCTCTAGGTCTGTCATCGTCTCCACACAAATTGCGTCAACTCCACCCTCGGCTAAGGCCTTTGCTTGGATTTTGAAATCGTTTTTTAGTGCCTCTGGTTCAACGGTCCCCATCATGAGCATCACACCTGTGGGCCCGATGGAACCCAAAACGAGTCTATCGGATCCGGCAGCTTCGCGGGATATTAGGGCTGCTGCGTGATTGAGTTCTGCGGTGCGAGCTTCCAGCCCGAAATGCTGAAGTTTCGTAGGGCTACCTCCAAAACTATTGGTCAGAATCATATCCGCACCTGCGTCGATGTAACTTTGTGCAATGACTTTTACCTTGTCCCTGTGTGTGATATTCCAAAGTTCGGGGCATTCGCCCGTTGCCAGGCCGCTTTTGTGGAGGAATGTGCCCCACGCTCCGTCCGAGACGAGAGTTTTTCCAGATTCCAGGTTATTGAGTAGTGCTCCCATTTTGCTTTTTTGATTTTTGATTTTTCAGTTTTCGAGGTAGCTGGTTTAGGCGATCAAACCTTCCAACAGTTCCACCGCATTTTGAGGATTATTTGCAAAACCATCTGCCCCCATTTGTTCGGAGTGAGACGCATTTAGTGGGGCTCCACCCAAAACGACTTTTTGATTGGGTAGTTGTTCCTTAATCAGTTTAACCGTTGCTGCCATATTGGGCATGGTAGTTGTCAGTAAAGCGCTAAGTCCTACGATGCAATTTGGGTATTTTTTGGCCGCATCGACAAACTGTTGAGGTTTCACATCGACGCCCAGGTCGATGACCTCCCAACCATTACCGGAGACAACCATGGAGACCAGGTTTTTCCCAATATCATGGAGATCGCCTGCCACAGTGCCCAATACAAAAGTGCCTTTGCTTTTTACCGTTCCACTTTCAAAAAAGGGTTTCAAATGCTCCATCACAGCACTCATTGCCTTGGCTGACATCAGAAGCTCGGGCACGAAGACTTCGTTTCGACTGAATTTTGCCCCAATTTCGTGCATTCCACTATTACAGGCTTCAAGAATTTGATTGGGGTTGAGTCCGTCCTCAATTGCTTTTTGCGCATATTCGTCTGCTCCGATTTCTCCCTTTAGATCAGGGGGATAGGGTGCTTGCTGGTTAACTTTGCCTCTTTCAATGCAAAAGCTGATTTTTTCGATGAGTTCTTCCATAGTGCCGCCGTCTTAGGTGCTAAGGAGTGGTTCGATTTGAATGAGATCACCCCAGCGTTTTCCAAGACCTTTCGAAACTCAGACAAGGAAACTCAATTGGGATAAATACAGTAGATTAATCGTTACAATACTGTGCTGGTCACGTGTGTCAGGCAAATCGAAAATGAAAACTCAGTGAATCACGCTATCTATTTCCAATAATGACATGGATGTCTCGAAGAGGCGAAGAAATGGGGACGAGCTGCGATATCGTGATCGAGAAAAAACATGACCCCGAGCAACGAAACCGCTGGTCGAGGTCAAAGAGATGGAGGAGGAACGGAAAAGCATCAATGTATGTTGCAGCTACAATATACGGCCCATGCTCAATTCTGTGAATACGTGTTCCCCCTACTTTTTACTCAAAAGCTTGAATAAAATGCTCTTACTAAAGAGTTTTTTGGTAAACTGATGTTCTCTATAAAAATCTAGGCGGGTCGTTAATCTGTGGGCGATTTGAGCGCCAAGAATTGGATTTGTTGTTGTTTCATGCAGTAGTCGAGTAATTGGACTCGTTTTGTAAACCCGAACGACTTGCATAAATTGCGAACATGTTTCTCCACATTTTTTGCACTACTTTTCGTGATTGTTGCGATTTCCTGATTTGTTTTCCCGACTCCAACCCAGTGAAGGATGAGCTTTTGGCGGTTCGTTAGGATCAAGACATTTTGGATCTCCTCCGACCTCAGCTTTGTGAGGTTGTTGAGTTGGAAAGCCTTCAAAAACGAGGGAAAGATTTGCTGAAGCTGCTGACGTTGAAATTCAGAGAAATCTCTTTCTGGGTGGGTTAAATTGAGGGCATAAAGTCTTCCATGGTTGTCCCAGGCCGCAGCAGTGAGCATAAAATCAAAACCCATTGGTCCGTATCCCTCCTTATAAAGCTCTGTTTCTCTAAATTTGGCGATTGGCATGAAATCACTGATCTTGGTGTAAACGATTTTATCTTTGTTCTCTCTGAGATGTCGAAGCACAGGTTGTTGTTCGATATACTGATTGATCTTTGGAATGATCTTGAGTTGAGCAGGGGTGGTCTGTGGTTCCGTGACGATTCCTTCTAGGTCAGAGTTTGGAGCATGGATCGACAAGTTTGTGAATTTGGAATCCATCATTGAACTGATTAACGAAACAAAGCATTTGATCAGGTCAGTCCGTCCGATGGAAAAAAAGAGGGCGGATTTAATTGCTTCTACAGAAGTCGAACCCGGCGTTGTTGTATCGTTGCTTTTACTCTGTGTCATTTGCTGTTCCTATTTTCAACTACGGACACTCTGTATATCAGTGCATTGCGGTTTTCCACCCCAAGTTTCTCAAAGATATTTTGGCAGTGTTTTTCAACTGTGCGCAGGCCTGATATTGAATTCGGACGCAATGGATTTGTTGTTCTTAAACTGAAGGATATGCTTCAGTATTTCTTTTTCCCTTGGAGTGAGTTGCGAATCGTCAAAGGTTGTATCCTCGAATTCGATCTTAAGCTGATGTAATTGAATTGCTTTTAGAAGTGCTGCTTTGAATTCTTCGAGATTGAAAGACTCCGAATCTTGCAGTCTCGTCTGAGTGTTTTCTTCGAGGAAAACGCATTCATTTTTAATGGCTGTATTTAGTCTCGTTTTTGTGAACTCTTGCTCAGCTTGGTTCCATGAGAATTGATTTAGTAGTCCTTTTGAGTTTTTTACACAGTAACCGCTGAGTAGGGACCGCCGGAACTGAGCGGTGATTTCTCTGATGGAATGAGAAAAATTGGTGCTTCCAATCATATCCAATAATTCGGCTTCTAGGTTTTCCTTTGTTTCGGGGATTTTGGATAGATTAAACATCAAAGTTTTGTTCGATTTCATTCAGCAGAATGTCCACTTCCTTCTCAAGTTATTTCTCGAACCACCGATCTTTGGAGAGACGTCTATTGGATTACTCGTGTTAGGGATCCAACAATGCATTGAGCTATGGAAATCGATTATAATTTAAACCTCGATCTTGAGGAATTGAAGACCTTGGACAATCACAGTGTTTTAAACATTTTGAATGTTGTAGTTTTTGAATTACTGATGTTCTCAGAAAATTGTGGTGAATGTGTTGAGGTCGAACCTCTGCTAGCTGAACTTCAAAAAACTGCTGATTCCATTGCCGCGGGAACCTTTGATGAGTCTTACGTCGCGAATCTGAACGAATTGAAAGCAAAAATTTTAACGGAAATTGCGACGTCGGCAGAAAGTAAAGGGATGGAAAAGAAAAAATTCTTTACCGACACGTTTTACAATGTTCGAGCCATCTTTGAGATTCTGGAAATACGGATTCGCGAACTGAAAGACCGGAAAGAAGAACCGATGTGTTGGAAGTCCTATTCTAAAAACCGATTGGAAAAGGATTTAGTTAATGTTTTTGAAGCGATGGCAAGTAACAGTAAAGGAAGATACGGATTTGTTTATGATCGGAATGATAAAGGTTCTGATGTTTATTTGGTTTCGTTTTGTTTTGAAGGTAACGAATCTGGCGATATTCTGATGCCTCCCGTGTTTGCAGACGTGATAAGGGATTTGTCTGCCAATGCCCGGAAGTATACGGACCCGGGAGGAGAGTTGAAAATTTCTGTCATTCAGGATCATCAAAGTCTTAAGATTGAAATCTCTGATACTGGCATCGGGATTCCAGATGATGAAATTCCTGATATCATTGGATTTGGCTACAGGGCCAAAAATGTTAATGGAAAACGAACCTTTGGAGGTGGTTTCGGTCTCACTAAAGCGTTTTATCTCATGCAATTGTTCTCAGGGAAAATGTGGATCGATTCCAGGGTTGGGAATGATTCTGGAACGACCGTAAGGATTATTTTACCTGTACCATCAGAGACGGATTCTGTGGCAATTGACAGCATTGCCTGAGATTTTTGTTCGTGCTATGAATCCTGGAATCCGGTCAATTCCTGAGCAAGTTTAGAAATAGAGACAAGCATAGATTCTTTCGAATCGATGGTAATGGGAGGAAGAGACCTATAAGCTGACAAGGAAACTGAGGAATGCCTTGTCAGCCTACGATCTTTATGTCGAAATGAAGGAAGATAGGTTGATTCGTTTATAGAATCTGTCTCGAGAAAGCTTTCCGTTCCTCCCCAAGGTTGATACAGACGAGCGTTAGTTTTAATTAGCTTGGTATGGGGCAATCATTCAACTGATAAAAATGGTCAAAAATGAGAGAATATTTACAACTCAATGAATGGTTTGCTACTATACCGTTTTTTCCTTGTTTGAATGATTTCGCAAAAGGGTTGGATGGATATACTGTCAAAAGAATTACGTGAATATGAGAATTGGCATTGTTGAGGATCAGATCTTGTATCAGCGTTACCTTCGTTCAATTGTATCTGAGCAATTGGGATATGAGGTGGTGCTCTGTTGTAGAGATGGTGAGACTGCCTTGAAAGATGTTGGACCTCTGGGTGTTGAGCTTTTGATTCTCGATTTGAAAATTGATGGAGTTTATGGCATCGATATAGCGGAAAGGCTCCTGGCTCAAAACTCATCTTTAAAGATATTAACTTATTCCGCAGAGATAAATGCCTACAACTTGAGAATGATAGAATCTCTTGGGATTAATGGCTATCTTGATAAATGTGATCCAGTGATGCAGTCGGATGACTTTTTGGTGGAGGCCATCCGGAATGTTGTGAAAGGCAAGAAGGTCTATACTCCTGGAATATCAAAAATGGCTTCAGAACTGAGTTCTGATGATGTCGCATTTCATAAGTTGCTCTCTCCCAAGAAAATACTGATTCTCAAATATATTGGGAAATGTATGACTGATGCTGAGATTGCGCAAGAGACCGGGCTTTCGAGTCACACCGTGAGAAAGCACCGTACTGATATGATTCATCAATTGGATCTCGATTCAACTCAGAGTTTGATTCGCTACGCGCAAGAGAATGGTTTTGCGAATTAGGAAACTCCCTTTCTCTAACTTCTGGTGATCTCTCTGTTTCAACGGCATTCGGAAAAGGGCTCTTCTAATAGGGTTGTTCACCCTTGGGAGATATTTCAGTCGGTTATACAAATGAGCGTTAATAATACGGCACTGGGAAAAGGACGGCCTAGCAGTCCGTCCCTACCAAAAGTGACTCAGTTGGCAGGGATCGACGCCCTCCCTCCTTTGGCGGGAAGGCAATGCGATCCGGTTGATTGTAGCTAAAGACGAGGTTTTTATCGTCATTTAAACGCCATTCCGTTTAAAGTCATGATCGCCGTATCCACGACTCCTCTGTCTCGGTGTATGAAGATCAATACTTTATCGACTTACTTCTTGTCGTATACCAATTAGCGTTTAATTCAATACGTGCGGCATAATCCGATGCGAGCATCGGATGCTACAGCTCATCTCCTACAAGCATCTCATGCTCGCATGAGATCTGTTTCAGATTGAAGTCTTTTAAACGCTAATCGATATTAGTTCCATTTCTCACTCGTCTGAGCTCTCTTTTGAGTTATTCAGGTCCGCATAATCCAATTCCAAAGCACTCAGAGCAGAAACTTCCTTTTTGATCCTTATCGTCAAATCGACAATGGTTTTCATTTCGTCGAGCAGTGCGAGGCGGTCCCCAGATTGACTCAACTGTTCCAATCGTTCCCAGTATGCAACTGATTCTCGATGGTTAATAAAGGAACAATGCCCTTTGAGTTGATGGATAAGCCTATCGAAGTTTTCACTGCCAATATCGGAGAATTGCAGATCGGAAATCAATTGATCAAGCGTTTGCAGGTAGTCCTGTGTTTTGCTCTGCAACCTCTTTTGATTGGACGATTTAATTTTTCCCAAAATTCTGGAGAGAGAGGATCTTGTATTGGAGGATATATTGTCTGGAAGTGTCGTATAGTGGATCTTCTCTGGCGCTTGTTCCTTTATGCAGTCGACCAACTTTGTTGCGTTGAGAGGTTTAAAAAGGTAGTCGTTCATGCCTGATTTGAGGCCTTTTTGAATGTACTCCTGGTCTGTGTAAGCAGAAAGCCCAATGATGGGAGTTTGCTTGTTTTTTGAGTGTTCGCGTATGCTCTGAGTGACGATATTTCCGGCGATATCTGGTAGATCAAAATCGACAAATATCATGGCGTAGGAGTGCTCCAAAGCCATCTCGATGGCGGTATGCCCATCGAAAGCTTCGTGAACGGTCGCTCCCCAC
This sequence comes from Opitutales bacterium, assembly GCA_963676215.2. Lineage (GTDB taxonomy): Bacteria > Verrucomicrobiota > Verrucomicrobiia > Opitutales > JAFGAQ01 > JAKSBQ01. Next base: position 28,864 of record CAXXVT010000005.1, read on the forward strand.
TTTTTAAGGAGGTCCGCAAAAAGTTTCATGTTATATTCAAGGTCCTCAACAATAAGGAAGTCTCCTTCGAGACTGACTTGGTCGATAACCTCTACCTTTTTGACGACCGTTGGATTAGAGTAAGGAAACGAGCAGATGAATTTGGTTCCGACGCCTTCTTCACTCCCGATGTCAAAATGTCCTTGGAGCTCCTCGATCGTCTTTTTAACTAAAGAAAGACCGATTCCTGCTCCTTTTTCTCCAGCGATTAGGGGAGAGTGCTCTCCTTGTTGGTAAGGTTCAAAAATCCGTTTGATATCCTTTTCTTTGATGCCAATACCTGTGTCTGAAACAGAAAGTGACAGTTGTTGATCTTTTTTTAGTAGCGCAACTCTAATGCACCCATCCCGTGGCGTATATTTGAGTGCGTTACCGACAAGATTTACGAGTATCATTTCGATCGCCTCTTGTGAGGAAACGAGAAACGGCTCATCCTCATAGCGATAGTCGGCGGCAAATGTGATCCCTCGGTCTTTAAATTCACCCGAAAACATCGTTTCGACTGATTCAATTAAGTCATTTGCATCGAATACCCGGTTGGTAAATCGTATGCCACCGGATTCGAACTTCGAAAAATCGAGGACGTTGCTCAAGAAACGATAGAGATAGAGACTCGGGCGACGGAGTCTTTGGATGATGTCTGAGTCAATGACGTCTCCCTCATTGAGATTTTGTGCTAGCCCGAGGAGTCCGTTGAGCGGGTTGCGGATTTCATGACTGACGTTAGAGACGAAAATGGACTTTGCTTGGTTGGCCTGTATGAGATCATGGGTCTGCGCATCTACTTTCTTCTGCAAAATCTTCGCCTGCTTTCTGAGTCGTTTGGTTTGAAATTGGACGAAAACGAAAATGAGGACGAGTAGCGTTAGAATATAAACTGCGATCGTGAAGTTCCGGAGATACCATGGTGGTACTACATTTAGAGTGTATGTGACAATGGGAGATCGGTTTTTGAACGCATTTACGACATATCCTTCGAATGTCTGCTTTCCTCTCTGAATACCGTAGAATGAGAACTTACCGGTGTCGTTTTGAATCCAGGAATCATCTCCAGTCCCTTTGAGTCTTCCGAAATAAATCAGTGGGTTGTTGCTGGTCGCTTCTGGTGAATAGAGCTGAACCATGAGTGGAATATCTGTTTTGTATTCGTAGGTTCCCTCTGATTCTTTCGGCAAACATGTCTTAAAATCATCGATCGTGGAAACGACCTTCGGCACGATTGGATCAGTAGGCTGTTCACTATAGGCATCCAAATTGATTAACTCCAAGGAGGATTGAGAGATGAGAGCTGCAACTGTGCCTTCCAATTCTCCCAATAACTTAATCCTTCTTAATTCATTGCGATCTACCCGTCGGTGGATGAATGCTGGTTCCCACAATGGAGTATTATTGTCGCGATCAATTAAAAATTCTCCCATCTTTCTGCCTTGGAAGAAGGGATGTTCTTGCACGAGTAACACTCGCTCGTCTTGGTTCGAGAAACCCGGGATTACCCATTTCCAGTCCTTTTCTGGGGATAGTCCTGTGTCGATCATAGTGGCCCCGTTCCACTCCCAGATATTGTCTGGGGTTAAGACAAACAATCTATCGTGAACCAAAAAGACCGTGGTGTGAACAATGTCTTGTCCCTGCTGTCCGGAATCCGAAAGCAGATTAGTGAGATCTTCAAACTGGATTTGGGAGGTATCCTCATTGCGCAATATCCTGCCTTCGAGCGTGGAGACCCATATTTCGTTATTAAACTCCGCCATCGAGCTAATCCTCTCCATCAGAGGCAACTCGTCGACTATTTCGAGTGCTGCGTTCATTCGTCGTAGCCCTGAGTCTTTAACGACCCAGAAAGCTTCTGGCTTTTTGCTCGTCGCAAATGTCCCGTAGGCTCCATCGGAATGCACATAGGTATAAGTATCATTCTCAAAGTTACCCAGCTCGACCCAACTGGAGATATAAAGTTTCCCGTAAGCTTCAAAAATATAATTTGATTCGAAATCAGGAGAGTTTTCATCTGCGAATTCGAAATCAGTGATATTTGGATTCCACCTTCGAAACCCTTGTTTGCTTGTCGTGTAGAGCGAGTCCTCGTATATCTCCATATCCCAGGCGCCAGTGATATTATACCCAGTTTCGACTCCTAGTTCCTTTGTATTGGAATCCAAGTTGATTCTAAAAATGGCGGTATCGGTCAATAACCATACATCGGATCCACCAAAATAGGACTGTTCCACAATTTCTGACAAAGTGATTTTTTTGTGAAACCAAGGAGTGTAATAACCATCACAATTGCCATCACGGTGCATCTTGATAATGCCAGCCTGGGTAATGATGAGGAGATGATGATCTATCATGAGATGGTTCGCCCCGCGCATCTTCATCAAATCATCCTTGATCGTATCGATTAACTGTCCGCTTTCATTATAGACGAAGAGGTGAGTGGCATGTAAAAAGTAGCTTTTATCTTCATGCTTCCACCCCACAAAAGCTCTGTATTTATGGGGCCAATCCATTCTCTTCTCAAAGTGATCCTTTTCCCATATCTGTATTTGGTCTTGAGTTCCCAAATAGAGTTGGCCGTCCCACACCCAGTGATAAGCATCGAACATGCCTTCGAATTGAGTCGTTTTGCATTCCAGAGTATCTCGATTGAAATGGAAGAGAGTGGTATTGTTAGCGAAGTGAATCCAACTTCCAGTTTCGTATAGCCATAGAATAGGAAGGGCGGTATCTATTTCTTTGCTGAAGTGTTTTTTGGATAGATCATGGTAGACAAAATCCTCGTCAACCGAACCAAAAAAGCCATGCCCTCCGATCCACATCTTTCCCCTCGAATCAACAATCGACTTCGAAGAACCGTGTGGCAGTGGGGTTGGAATTCTTTCCCATTCGGCGCCATTAAAGACGAAACTCTCCCCTGAATTGGTGATGAGAAAGGTTCGACCATCGGGTAGTTGGCAAATGGATTCTGGTTCCTTTATTCCATAGTCTCGCAACGGGAAAGTCTCTTGGATGACGCTAGGAAACAATTCATCTAGACTGAGTGTTTCCGAAAACAGTGCTCTTGGGAATAGAAGGCAGAGCAGGAATAGTCGAATGGGGTGAGAAATGAGATAAGTTTGATTCCGGAATTTGAGCATGCGCCTACGCAATTGGGATGAATACGGTCTCTATTGCGATGATGAGGTCGCCTTGAAGCGGATAATACCACGTTCTTAGGTTCCTTGAAGACACTATGAATCTCCGCATTGCGACAACAAGCTTAAAGTTGTGATGAACCTTGGAGGAATTGAGCTTCTCCATGTCGGTCTTTTTAGGAACTAACCAACAAAATCTCTCACCTGTTTGAAGGCGCTGATTGCTTGATCGAGTTGATCGCGGGAATGAGAGGCCGAGATCTGTGTGCGGATGCGCGCTTCCCCTGGGGGAACAACGGGGTAGAAGAATCCAATCGCATAGATCCCACGTTTCAGTAGCTCAGCCGAATAGCGTTGGGCGAGTTTTGCATCACCGAGCATCACGGGTACGATGGGGTGTTCGCCGAGGACAATATCAAAGCCAGCCAAGGTCATCTGTTCTCGAAAGTAACGGGTGTTTTCCCGAAGTTTAGTTCTTAGACTATCGCTTTTGTTCAACAGCTCGAGACATGCAATGGCCGCTGCTACGATAGCTGGAGCTACTGAATTGGAAAAAAGATAGGGTCGAGATCGTTGACGGAGGAGTTCGACCACTTCTTTTTTGCCTGCTGTGTAGCCACCGCTTGCTCCCCCGAGGGCTTTCCCGAGGGTGCCAGTCATGATATCGACACGACCCATGACCTCGCAAAATTCGTGAGTGCCTTTGCCATTTTCACCCATAAATCCGACCGCGTGGGAGTCATCGACCATCACGAGTGCGTTGTATCGGTCCGCCAAGTCGCAAATGCCTCGGAGGTTGGCGATGATGCCATCCATTGAAAAGACGCCGTCAGTGGCGATCATTTTAAACCGTGCCCCTGCAGCGTCCGCTTGCTGCAGTTTCATTTCCAAATCAGCCAAGTTATTGTTGGAGTATCGAAAGCGTTTGGCTTTACAAAGTCGTATTCCATCGATGATGGAAGCATGGTTGAGCTGATCACTGATGATTGCATCTTCTTCTGTCAGCAGCACTTCAAACAATCCGCCATTGGCATCAAAACAGGAACTATAAAGAATGCTGTCTTCAAACCCAAGAAATGATGCAAGTTGAGCTTCCAACTCTTTGTGTTGAGTCTGGGTGCCGCAGATGAAACGCACACTCGACATGCCGTAGCCATAGTGACCATAGCTCGATTTTGCGGCTTTGATGATCGTTTCATCGTCCGCCAAACCCAAATAGTTGTTGGCGCACATATTGATGACCTCTCGTCCATCATTGAGTAGAATGGTGGCGTTCTGGGGACTTTGAATAAAACGCTCGGTTTTAAAAAGCCCATCATCAGCAATAGCGCTGAGTTCTGACTGGATGTGTTCGATATATTCCATGGCTCCCGAAGCTTGCTATTTGCGGGTACTATTCACTCCAATCCAGAATCACTTTTCCGGACTCTCCAGAGCGCATAACGTCAAACCCTTTTTGAAAATCTGTATAATGAAAGCGGTGAGTGATAACCGGAGATATATCCAGCCCACTTTGGATCATCGTGGTCATTTTATACCACGTTTCGAACATTTCACGACCATAGATTCCCTTGATTGTGAGCATATTGAAAATGACCTTGTCCCAATCGATGTTTGGCTTTTTGGCATAGATGCCCAGCAGCGCTACCTTCGCCCCGTGGGCAGCGTGGTCGATAATGGTGTTGAGTGCTTGTGGTGCGCCGGACATCTCCATGCAGACATCAAAGCCTTCTACGATATTCAGTTCTTTTGCGACATCGGAAAGGGAAGTTTTCAGTGGATTGATGGCTCGAGTGACTCCCATTTTTTTTGCAAGTTCAAGACGATCAGGATTTGGATCTGTAATGACAATCCAGCGCGCGCCACAATGCTTGGCGACGGCCGCAGCCATGCATCCGATGGGGCCAGCTCCAGTGATAAGTACGTCTTCTCCGACAAGCGGAAACGACAGTGCGGTATGGGTCGCATTACCGAAGGGATCAAAACAAGACAAAATATCCAGTGGAATATTGGGATCCGCCAACCATACATTGGTCTGAGGCAATGCAAGGTATTCTGCGAACGCGCCAGCGCGGTTTACCCCGACTCCTCGAGTGTTACAGCACAAGTGACGTTGGCCGGCCATGCAGTGCCGACAGGTGCCACAGACGATGTGACCTTCTCCGCAAACCAGATCACCCGGTTTGTATGCAGTGACATTGGCTCCGATTGCTTCGATTCTTCCAACGAACTCATGGCCCACTGCCATCGGAACGGGAATGGTCTTTTTTGCCCAGGCGTCCCAATTGTAGATGTGGACGTCGGTTCCGCAGATGGAGGTTTTGATGATTTTGATCAGAACATCATCTCCACCATATTCTGGAACCGGAATATCCTCCAACCAGATTCCCTCTGTTGCTTGCTTTTTAACCAGTGCTTTCATCGGATTTGGTATGCGGTACTTCCGCTATCTTTTGTAGCGGTAAAATTAGTGTATCCAATGAGGGAAATCAAATGAACTGTGAATCTTGGGTATGTTTTATTTTACCACAGTTGGGTAGTTGAATCTGTTTATACTATTAATTTATCGTTCATAAACGGCATTAAAAGGGGCCATTTGCGAAGATTAAGTTAAATCTTCCTCAGAATATGGTGAGTTATGACGATAATTGGATTATTGGAAATCTCTGATTTTCTCGTGAATCATCCGATTTAAATCGCAAAAAGTGAAATTTTACCTTAATAAAGGTAGGTTCCTTTTTTGTTACTATTGCTTCCATTGTGGCCGAACCCTTTTAGTTTGCATGAAATCCTCAACGAATCCGAATCCTGATTATATGTTAAGGGCCCCTAACGCCTGCGATGAAGATGATTCGATCGAACGAGAAAATATTGCAAAACTAGAGCGTTTGATGAACCGAGAAGATGCCGCTGTTTTGCTGCATCCCTTAATGGAAGAGGGTTTTGGTAAGTTTATCGCTGTCAACGATGTTGCGATTGAACGGTATGGATACAGTCGGGAGGAATTTCTTAACCTCACCGCGAAGGATATTACGAACCCTGTGGATTCGGTGAGGCATTCCATGCGTTCGATGCGCACCCTTTTGCATGAAAAGAAACACCTCGTGGTGAGGTCGGAGCATATCGCAAAATCCGGGACCATTATTCCAGTAGAAATCGATGCGACCGTGATTCCTCATAATGGAAATGATTTAATTTTAGCAGTTATTCGTGATCTCGAGCAGCGTGAGTTTGAAAAATCGCTGCTCGAAAGTGAAATTAGATTCAGGTCATTTCTCGAGAAATCTGCGGATCCCGTGTTTGTGGGGGATGTTTCGGGGCAATTTTTGGATGTAAATAAGGCCGCTTGTGATACGATGGGATATACTCGTGGGGAACTTCTCAACATGAAGGTCGATGAGTTGGACGCGAATCTAGAGCAGGTTGACCTGGAAGCGCAGTGGGAGCAGATCTACAGCAAGGAACCATTAAGGCTTGAAGCCCTGCTCAGAAAGAAAAATGGATCTTTACTTCCTGTGGAATTACACATTTCAGGTTTTCTCGATAATGGAAAGAAGACTCTTTTATCAACTGTAAGGGACTTATCGGGGCGTAACGAACAGGAGCGAAAACTCAGAGAAAGCGAATATCGTTTCAGGGCTCTGTTGGAAAGTGTCGATAGCTTAGCGGTGCAAGGGTATCGCCCGGATGGCACGATCTTCTTTTGGAATAAAGCCAATGAAGCCATTTATGGGTATACTGCTGAGGAAGCACTTGGTAAGAATCTGATAGACCTGATCATTCCAGAAGAGATGAAAGAACCTGTGCGCGGGTTTATTGAAGAAGCCGGAAAAACGGGCGAAATGCCAGAGGCAGGTGAGCTCTGTTTGAAAACTAAAGATGGGTCAGGTGTATGGGTTTATTCCAGTCATGTCGCGATTCAAATTGAAGATAGTTATGAGCTTTATTGTCTTGATCTGGACCTAACTGCGATGAAGGAGACCGAGCGGCAGAAGGAAAAGGGTCTTGAAGATTTGGTCATCGCAAAGGACGTGGCTGAACGAGCGAATAAAGCTAAAGATGATTTCCTTGCGGTCATGAGTCATGAGATGCGCACTCCGCTAAATCCTATTGTTGGATTCGCAAGTTTGATGTTGGACGATTGTCGGGAAGATCAAAAAGAATTTTTGGAATCCATCCTTAGTTCCAGTAGTCGGTTGTTGAACTTGATCGGTGACATCCTCGATTTTTCGAAAATAGAAAGCGGGAAAAAGACTCTGAATGTAAAAGCGCATAACATTATCGAACTCTTCGATACTGCGTTGGTCGATGTGAAAGAATTGGGGTCTCACCTTGAATTGAAATTTGAAAACGGATTTGATGAATTAGAAAAAATCCCAGAGCAGCTTGTGGCTGAATTTGATTATGATGGGTTGTTGCGTGTCATCGACAACCTACTGACGAACGCTTGCAAATACACCGAGGTTGGCAGTGTAACTTTGCAGGTGGGAATGCGGGCGTCTCAGGGAAATGCACCTGAGAATTTAATTGTGATTCAAGTATCTGACACTGGGGTGGGCATCAGCGAACATGATCTCGAGAATCTGTTCGAACCGTTTAACCAAGTTGATGCTTCTTACTCCAGGAGTGGGGGAGGTGTTGGCCTGGGATTGGCCATTTGTCGGGAAATGGTAGCATTGATGGGCGGAAAGATTTCTGTCGATAGTCAGTCTGGAAAAGGGTCTCAGTTTCGTGTCGAACTTATGCTTCCTTGTTTGTAATCCCGTTTCCTATCAAAAATGAGAGAAATGGTAGGGATCGAAGGCCTCGGCGATTCGTTTTCCTCGGAAGGAAAATGATTAACTAAGTTTCGATTTCTCGAAAATGGATCCGTTTTTATTGTCGGACGATCCAGGTGTTACTGAGCCGATCGATTGCTGACTGTTTCATAAGCCCCGCGGTTGAAACCGCTGCTACGACCCAGAAAAGGATCAGGCTGGAGGCAAATAGGGGCGATAAGAACTGGATGGACCCATAAATTGGGACAAGTGGGAAAAGCCATGTCAATGCCCACCTATAGAGCATGGGGAGTCTTCCGATTTGTGTTCCCTTTTTGTCCACCACAGCCAGCCGAAAAATGGAATGTTCGATCGTGGTTTTGAAGGACAAGACAATTAAAAGTTGCACACAGGCGAAGCCTGCAAACATCCAAAAACTGAGTATAGGGAATTTCTCCAGGAAGTATACCCAGGGTTTGTCGTGGAAATGTCCCACCAGCGCAGCAATCCATGTGTATCCGGGGAGGATAGTAGTTGCCGCAATTCGATTCCATACACTTATGTTTCCCGGTTTTGCGAGTAGATCCTTCAGTGAACCTGCCAGGAACATCAGTTTGTCGAAGGAACGGGTTTTCAAGTTCTGAATCCATGAGCTGGCCTTCAATGGAACCGAAGTCAGGCTGACTTGATCCACAAGTTTTTCAAGCAACTGTTGTTGACTCTCAAATGAGTTAAGTTTCCACGGTTCCTCCTTGCTCAGCTGATCGGATGTGGGATGAAAATCGAGCCACACAATATGTCCGTTTTGGGCGACCCAAAACTGACTGAGATTGATCGAAGAGGGCAGAGTTCTGCTTTTTTCTGCGGCCCAGCATTCGGATGCGATATCCGACAACCAGAATTTCATCGAATCCCAGTCTTTGTATGTTGGATCGTTCAATAGCTGCAAGAAAGGTTTCCCTGGAATTGCTTCGAATACTTCGTATTGGGTTCCATCCTGGTCAATCGATTGAAGCCATCTTAGTCTTCCGATTCTGGAAACTCCTTTCTGTTTTTGAGTGATGATGACATTGTCTCCGGGCACAAGCCACACATGGCGACGGAGATCGGGATCGTAGCCCAATAAGGGATATTGGGAGATGGTTTCACTAATGATCAAATAAGGTCCGATATGGCGGGGTGCTGTTCCGGATTGTTGGGGTAACGGGAATTCCTCGGCATTGATATTGGGTCGTAATTCAGGGCGAGGAGAATGAACCACTCTGGTGCCGCTTATCATGTCCCATATCGTTTGAGAATCATCCCCTTTTTTCACGAACAAACCTAACAGGCCGGGGGTGGTTGCCGCTGCGGTAGTGACGGCGATAAAGGTCAGTGTTGTCCACGGATTCCATGGGCTCTGGTTCCCGATGAAAGTAATGAGGGTCGGAATCCTGATCGCTTCGATAATGAAAATGATGGTGGAAATTCGGAGAAAGGAACGAAGCATGCCCGGTGGTTGATTCTCCTTGGCCACTACTGCCAGCCGGAGTAGTTTTTTGCCGGGACCACCCTTAAACAAGCCCTCCGCGATTGTGAAGTAAGCCATTCCTACCGCTAGAAGGAGAGCCAGATAGGAAAATTCTCTAAATCCGGGGTTCTGAAGGGGCGTCACGAGAAGTCGTTCCCCTCCTATCGTTAGCATCAGACCCAAGTAGGGTGGGAGAAATGCAATGAGAAAATCGATCCACCCTGCTGATAGCCTACTGGGAACCGAGGCAGGTCTTAATCCCTTTGAACTGTGGGGAAGCAAAGCCTTTTTCAAACCTGCATAGCTGTCAAAACGTTTGGAGGGATTTTTGTTGAGACAATGAAGCACCACTGACTCCAGGTTTTCGGGTATCGAAGGGACATGCTTTCGGAGGGGAATAGGCTGTTTCCCGAGCACATTGGCAACCGTCTGGATAGGGTTTTCGCCAGTGAAAGGCACTTTGCCTGTCAGTAAGAGATAAAGCGTTGCGCCGACGGAGTAGATGTCACTTCGCACATCAACGGAATCTCCTTTGAGTTGCTCAGGAGAGGCAAAGGTTGGGGTACCAACGACCTGATCCATTGTGAGCATGGTTGTGTCTTCACTGGGCAAGAGAGATACGCTCAATCCATAATCTCCAACCTGAACGGCTCCATCTGGTCTGATGAAACAATTGGAAGGTTTGATGTCGCGGTGAAGCACTCCTTTGGTATGGGCTGCTTCCAGCCCCGATATGATATCTAGCATCATATCGACAGCCTCAGTTCTGGGAACGGATCCTGAGCGTTCGATACGATCCATCAAGGTGCCGCCAGGTGCTAATTCCATGAGGATAACGGGCAACCCATCGACCACATCTACACCAAATACATAGAGACTATTAGGATGGTTTACACTGGCGGCCAGTCTGCCTTCTCTCAGAAAACGTTGTTGAACCAACTCCGATTCAAAGGGTTGTGCTAGCATTTTTAGCGCAATTCGCCTCCCTGTCTTCAGTTGTTCTGCTTCATAGACGCGGCCCATACCGCCTCGGCCGAGTTCTTTCAATAAACGGTAGTCCCCGAGAATAAAGGGGAATTCCATATGATTTGGATTGGGCAGATCCAAGAATTCTTCGGAGTCTGGCAATTCCATCGCCATTGCCATGAGGCAGGCGGGACAGAGTTGTTCCGCGCGATCGGAGGAGATTTTCGCACCGCATTTGGGACATGTTTTTCTGGATGCGGAGTTCATTGTTAGTAGCCTCGCAGCGCAGCTATGAGGTAGTTCATTTCATCCACTAACTCCTCCTGGGATGTCACCGTCTCAGATATGGTTTGTTTGAGTAAATCCCGGTAACGCGCCCGCATGCGGTGAATCGCAGCGCGCAAGGCGCCGTCGTTCATGTTCAACTCTTTCGCAAGAGATTGCTGATCGGGTATGGTGTCTCCGGTGAGAAATCCTTTGAGCTTTTCGAACAAGTTTGCCCTTTTAGCTCCGCGCATTTCACTGCGCAGGGCGTTGAGTGCGGTATCAATGGTTTCGAGTGCCCACTCACGGTCATATCGTTGGTCCGCATTTTCAGATTGCCGGGGATCTTGTTGATAACGGGATTCCGGTTGGAGAGCATCCAATTCAATAAACTGAGATTTTCCGCCTCGTTTCAGCGCATGTTCTCGTCGCCATTCGCTGGCTAAGAAATGCTTCATAGCTCCGAGAAGATAGGAGCGGAAACGGCCTTTCCCGGGATCTGCTGCATCGAAGCCACCAGTCTCTAACATTCGAGCAAAAAAGGCCTGTGTGAGATCTTGAGCATCGTCGGCAGAGTAGCCTCTTGCCCTGACGAATGCATAGAGTGGATACCAATAAGCCCGACAGAGTGATTCGAGCGCATTGATAGCGGGGGAACCACTTTCATTTTCAGTGCGAACGGCGCGGACCATGCTCCAGAGAGTGGTGTCAAATTGTCTTGGGTTGGATTGTTTTTCCATGATCAGTTGTGGAGTTAAGGATTTTGGTCAAGGTCCATCGATAAACAGAAATTAACAAATTCGTTGCCAACCAGCTCAAGAGCGTAAGGAGCCCATATTTCAGGAGAGAAGGTGTTTGAATACTGAGCATCCACCATGCAATTGCGCCTTGAACGATCACATGAAGAATATAGACACCATATGAATTTTGACTCAATTCCTTTCCGATGGCGGATTCGTGGTTGAAATACCTGCGGAATGTTTCAATGAGCGTATATCCTATGGAAAACAGAGAAGTATGATAACTCAGCCACAATAAAGAGCGATGTACGAGTTCGGATACGAGGTAAGTGTCCGGACTGAAGAATCGCATCAGTAGCAGGATGATGTATGCGGTGAGGGGAATCCAGTTTGTCGCGTTTCCGATATGGTAAAGTATGGAGTTAGAGGGTTTTGTGTTGAATGTTCCAAGCCGGAAGCAGCGCGCACCAAGGAGAAATGCAATGAAGTAAATGAGCAGGCGTTCATGTTGAAAATCGATCAATAGGAAGTGAGTCCAACCTCGAAGTCCCATGAGGTCGATTCCCAGGCTGTAGGCGAATGCAGCAACGAATGCGATCGGAAGAGCGGTTTTCAGTTTCCAGTTTGGGAACTGAACAGGGAGCTTTGTGATTGTGAGATAAAGCAAATTGAACAGGAAAAGAGCAGGGAGAAACCACAGCCAGTTCATGCCCCAGTTTCCATTTGTCCAATGAAAATAAGAGCTCCATTCCTGTTGTGGCAGTCCTCTTGAAGCGAGGAAAATCACTTTGTAAAGTGGAATAAGGGTCAAAACCGCTGCGAGCCAGGGAAGCATGAGCCGTTTTATTTTACCAGAGATGAATCTTGATGGGGTTCTTCGAGCGATGGAGGCTGGTGTCAGGTAACCGGAGATGAGAAACATCATTGGCATTACAAAAATGTCGAGAACCAGAAAGATGAGACCGCTGACATTGTTGGTCGCAGCGTCATCGACGATCCAGAAGGACGCCCAGCTACCGCTTGCTTCATAGACTCCACTGGCGTGCACAAGCACGACTAGAAAAATGAGAAAGGTTCGCAGATTGTTGAGCCAGGGAATGCGGGCGGATGTTCCGCTCGAGGCATGGGATGGATTCGCAGGGATTTGAGTATTCATAACCGTGTAGTATTACGCGAAAAATTGGTATGTGATTTTTGCTTTCCCAGTTCCTGTGCAGTTCCACGGAGGATGTTATGAAAAAAGATTAAGAAATGTCAGAGGATCGTTTTTTGGGAATTGAATGTAGTGTTGTTTTGTCTCTTTGAGAGAGACCATTTTCATTCGGACTTGATGACTCCATCAGTCATTGCGTATCCTTTTGTAAGTCAATCGCTATGAACCCAATTATTATCCGCCGACCTATTCCGTAAAGACGCTAAAGTCACTGATCATGGGATTGATCAGCATCGACCTTGGTCCTCCGTTGAAGTGAGGTTCTGGAGCGAAACAATTTGTTGGGGATATTGAGGCATGGCAACTTTGCCACCGGAGTCGAAACACCGATTGCATCAGTTGAGCTGGGATTGCAGCAGCAGAACTCTTGCCCTATTCTCCCCCGACGATTGCTGCTCCGATGATCCCCGCCAAGTTTTGAAGCTCGGCCATCTTTACGGGACAATCTACCTTGAGGTGGTCTACAAATTTTTCGGGTTTTTTGGATATGCCTCCACCGATGACAAACACATCGGGATTCACCATATGTTTGACATGCTCAAGGTATCGGTCAAAACGCTTGGCCCATTCTTTCCATTTCAATTCTTCTCGTTTTCTTGCAGCGTCTGAGCAATAGCTTTCAGCATGGCCGTGTTTGGGCAGGATCAAATGCCCCATTTCAGTATTGGGAACCAGTTTCCCATTGAGCATCAATGCGGTGCCGATTCCCGTGCCAACTGTGATTAAGAATACGGTACCAGAAAAATCCTTACCTCCCCCAAAATGTTGTTCCGCGATCCCAGCTGCGTCGGCATCATTGACGACTACTGCATCGCAGCCTGTGTGGTTTTTGATGATTTCTCCTACATCTGTGCCGATCCAGTCCTCGTGAACATTGGCAGCACTGTAGGCGACGTTCTTGCGGACAATTGCGGGGAAAGTCGCTCCGATACGCCCCTTCCAATTGAAATGCTCGACGATTGCCTTAATGGTTTCTCCGATAGCGTCAGGGTTAGCAGGTTGAGGTGTCGGCAGTCGGTAACGCTCTGTAACCAGCTCGCCAGTTGTAATATTGACGACCGCTCCTTTGATTCCAGAGCCTCCGATATCGATACCAAGAATGTCCATATCCGTTGTGTGTAGTTTTGGGGTTTCTGTAGAGTGTGAAACAACCAAAAGTGAAATAGAGTCCGTTGCAACCCGACAGTTCAATTGATCCGTAAATAAAACGAGAGGATTTATGCATAAATCGACCTTAACCGGTTTTTTATGGGTTAATTTAGCCAGAATCACGTCGATTATTTAGGATTGTGCTACGATCTGAAATTTTAATATGAAATTGCCGTGCAACCAGAGTAGTTTCAGTAAGAGCTGCATTTGTTTTTTGCTATTTGGCACGTTGTTCGGCTTGTTGTTCCCGATACTCGGAACTTTGTTACTGGTATTGGAGAAAAAAGCCCCTTTCAGTACGGTCGGGATCGTTTCCCTTCATACACAAAACCCGTTGTTGATGATCATCGATACGGCTCCTTTTTGGTTGGGCCTATTTGCCTTTTTTATCGGTAAGCATTTTTGGAAATCCAAAATGTTGATAAACGAGCTGGAGCAGATCTCAATCGACCGACTCGAATTGATGAATGCCGCGAATCGGGCAAACATTGCGAAGAGTCAATTTTTGGCAAACATGAGCCATGAAATCCGAACGCCGCTCAACGGGATCATTGGAATGAATCATTTGATCCAAAATACAGAATTATCAACTGAGCAAAAAGAATACATAAAATCGATTGAGATGTGTTCGGAAAACCTTCATGACCTCATCTCAAATATTTTGGATCTTTCCAAAATTGAAGCGGGAAAGATGACATTTGAACGGGTTGAATTTGATTTGCACCGTCTTATCGAAAACCTTGCTCTGCCTTTTGCCAGTCAAGTTAGAGAAAAGCATATCGAATTGCTAATTGATATCGATAACACCACTCCCAAAATGGTGTTTAGTGATCCCACTAGGCTGCGACAAATTCTGAACAACTTTCTTTCCAATGCGTTTAAATTTACGGAGTCGGGTCAGATTGTAATCTTGGTGAACTGTTTGGATCATCCAAGTGAGGATCCATGGTTAGCGGGAAATAAATATACTTTTCAATTTGTTGTTTCTGATACCGGTATCGGAATGGATGAAAGCCAGCGATTGAAGGTGTTTGAGCCTTTCACCCAGGCCGATGCCAGTACGACTCGCAAATTTGGCGGCACAGGGTTGGGTTTAACTATCTCAGGAAACTTCGCGAAATTGATGAATGGTGAAATCGGAGTCGAGAGCGAAGAGGGGAAAGGTTCCCACTTTTGGTTGAATCTACCACTCGAAATTGCTGATGCTATTCACAGTGAACGTCAACTTACTTCTGAGCAGCTTAAGCATCTCACTGCATTGGTTGTGGATGATAACGCGACCAATCGCATTATTCTTGCTAAATACCTTAAGCAGATGGGAGTTCGTTGTCACCAAGTTCCGAGTGGTCGGGAGGCTTTGGCTTCCCTCGAATGCTCGTGTCGAGATTCGAGAAAGCCGAGTTATGACGTCATCATTATGGATCAAATGATGCCCGAAATGAATGGAATTGAAACCAGTAGACAGATTCGGCAGATGATGGGTGAAGAGTTACCCCGTATCATCCTGCTATCTTCAACTTATGAATTCTTCAATCCGAAGGAACTTGAGGAATCAGGTATTCAACGGGTCATCTCAAAACCTATTCGTTATGATGACTTGAGAGATGTCATTTCCAACGAAATGGTAGACTCTTTGCAGGAAACCGGCCCTTTGAAAATAGTCGCGACTTCAGAAAAAGGACTTCGGATTCTCGTGGCGGAAGACAACGATGTTAACAAAAAGGTTATTAAAATTATGTTAGAACGTGAGGGCTGCGAAGTTGATATCGTATCTGATGGAGAACAAGCAGTGAAATTCGCTTCTGAACATCGCTACGATGCCATTTTCATGGATATTCAGATGCCTGTAATGGATGGGCATATCGCAACCAAGAAAATACGAGAGTTCGAAGCTAAAAATAATCTGAAAACTCCGATAATTGCGTTAACTGCGAATGCCCTTCAGGGAGATAGAGACAAGTATTTGAAAAGTGGGATGACAGATTATCTTTCGAAACCTATTCGAGTGGAAGAATTGAGACGAGTCATCCATTCCTATCTTTCTCATCCGTTTTCATAACTGTGGTATCATCCAAATTTCGGAGAAGCGAAAGGAGTCGGGGAGGGAGGAATTCAACTCAGTTGTATTGTTTGCGGTTGATTGGGGACAAAAGCAGGTGTATCCGGTCACTGCTTTGTGAATAGAGTTGTAGAGAGAGGATGGTGTTTTTGATTTGTTTTTCGGGGTGAGGCGTGATGTTGAAGGAATATGGAAGCCAAGGATTGTTCAGTAAGAAAACCTTATCGTAATGAGAGTCGGGGATGGGATTATTTTCAGATCGCTGCAGGCGCTTTGGTGATGGCTTTTGCTTTTAACGGATTTTTACGCCCCAACGAATTGGCTCCCGGAGGGATCGCGGGGTTGTCAATTATCGTGGAGCGATTGACGCATTTAAAGCCGTATTGGCTGATCGGTGGATTCAATCTGGTTCT
>CAXXVT010000006.1:0-222500 GCA_963676215.2 Opitutales bacterium
ACTGTAATAACGGACAAAATCGATCTCCATGCTCTGAGGGAAAACGCTTTCATCGATTCCTTTGACGGACCCCCATGCGCCACCGACGGCAACATTGAGAATGAGGTAGTAAGGTTTGTCATAGGGCCATTTGTCATACCCCAAGCCTTCGTTGTAATACTCGAAATACATGGAATCATCGACATAAGCACGCATGACTTCCGGGCTCCACTCGAGGGAATAAGTGTGGAATGTTTCTGACGCATCGGGGATATTGATGGTGGCAGTTTTTTGAGTTCCGATTCTCCAATAATAGTCTTTGGAATGGGCGGAGGCATGGATGACCCCCGGATCGTGTCCGACGTGTTCCATGATGTCGATCTCTCCGCAGTCGGGCCATTTGCTAATTTCTTCGGGCCAGTTCGTGGGCATCATCCAGATCGCTGGCCAGGTCCCGTTTCCGACGGGGAGTCTTGCTCGTATTTCGAGTCGGCCGTAAAGAAATTCCTTTTTGTTGCGGGTCACCAGGCGGGTGGAGGTGTATTCCATGTCTTCAAAGGATTCTTTGATCGCGCTTATCGTAAGAACTCCGTTGCCGACCTTGGCGTTTTCCAATCGAGCATCGGTGTAATATTGGAGTTCGTCATTGCCCCAACCGTGCCCGCCAATTGCGTAGCCCCATTTCTCAGAGTCGGGTAAACCTTCGTAGTCGAATTCATCACTCCATTCTAGCGTCCAGTTGGCTTCGGGTTTCTCGGTAGCGGATGCTTTAGTGATACCACCGACCATCAGAGCCGCTGCGATTATGAATAGTGAGAGTGCGTGGGGGGATTTCATAATTGGTTAGTGAGAGCAGAATGAAAAACAGTGCAAGTAGTGTCGATGAAAATCATCGCAAATTCGATAAATTACGCTGAATTGTGAGGAAACGGGGTTTATGGGGAATCGACTGAGCGCCATTTGGAGGCGAGATGGAACCTGAATGTGATGTCATACCATGTTGCGTTTTATTACCTACCATTTCAAAGAGATCCCGTAGCAACTGCGCCTTTGTGAGGGTTGTGGTTTAGCGGAGTCCTTGGCAAATCCTGTCCGAACCATCAGCGGATTCGCCAAGGCGAACCCCTACGTATGGTAAGGATAGTGGTTAAAACGGAAATCGGCATGGATAATTCTTTGGGTTGAGTATTTAGAAAATTCAGTCTATGGTCTAATTAATCGATTAATTAGACCGTAGGCTTCTGTGATAAACCCCATGAAATTGTTCTGTAAGACGCGTGCGTTAGCACTCATCACTGCCCCTTTACTTTTCTCGCTTCTTGCGAATGCAAGTGTGCCATTTTCGCTGAAGGAAGCTTACAACAGTGCTTTTCACATAGGAGTTTCGACGAATCCTTCCGTCTATGTGGATCAAGAACCTGTCTCAAGTGCGCTGGTGAGAGATCAATTTAGTCTGATTGTTTCTGGCAACGATTTTAAATGGCAATTTATCCATCCCAGAAATGGGGAATTCAATTTTGTTAGGTCGGATGCGATGGTCGAACTGGCTGAGTCTCAGGGGAAATGGATTCATGGACATGTTTTAGTATGGCATTCTCAAACCCCTGATTGGGTGTTTAAAAACTCCTCCGGTGGAGATTTAACCCGAAATGAATTGATCGACCGGATGAAAGATCACATTCGCACAGTGGTAGGGCGCTACAAAGGTCGCGTTCATTCCTGGGACGTTGTGAATGAAGCATTTAATGATGATGGCACCTTGAGGGACAGTCCTTGGAGTCGCATCATCGGAGACGACTTCTTAGAGATCGCATTCCGAACGGCTCGGGAGGCGGACCCTGACGTTTTGCTTTTTTACAATGACTACGGCTGGGCGAGCGACGGGAAGCGTGCAGCCATCCTCGCTTTGGCAAATGATTTTAAGGCGCGCGGTGTGCCGATCGATGGACTCGGTGTCCAAGGGCATTGGCAGCTAGGTTACCCCAGTAAATCCAAAATTGATACCATCCTCAGCGATGCTGCATCCACTGGTTTGTGGGTGGGTGTGACTGAATTGGACATCGATGTATTGCCATCTGCTTGGGAGTATACGGGTGCAGATATTTCGACGCTCTTCGAATATCAGGATGAGCTTGATCCATACACAGTCGAATTGCCTGCAAGTGTAGCGAACGAACAGGCTGATCGTTACAAAGAAATTTTCGAACTTTTTCTTAAACACCAAAACTCTATCCTCACCATAACTTTTTGGGGAGTCACGGATGAAGATTCCTGGCTCAACGGTTTTCCTGTTCGTGGTCGGACCAATTACCCCATGCTCTTTGATCGAGAAGGGCTACCAAAGTCGGCCTATTATTCGGTGCTATCGATTGCGCCCGATGGCTTCACCCCGACAACGCAGTCGACGGAGGCCTATCAACCCATTCCTCTTCATCGATTCTCGCGTCCTGCCAATGGGAGTCATTTTTTTACTGCCAATGAAGCCGAATACCAAAATGTCCTAAGTTTTGTTGATAGTGGGATATTCAACTATGATGGAGTTTCCCATCATGTGGTTGCCAATCATACGCTCCAATCTCAACCTGTATATCGCCTCTACAATCGGCTCTCCGGGAGTCATTTCTACACGGCAAATAGGGACGAGATGATCCTCGTATTGTCGAACCCCAACCGAATTTTTAGTTACGAAGGGGTCGCGTTTTATGTGTTTCTGTCGCCGCAACTTGGCACGATGCCAGTGTATCGCTTTTATGCTCCACCAACGGGATCTCATTTTTTCACGATCAGTGAAGCTGAAAAAAATCAGCTCCAAGGCTCGATGCCCGATGATGTGCTGTCTTACGATGGTGTCGCGTGGTATGCATATCCCTAGAAAAAGCATCGCAATAGGCTCTACCGCAACCCGACCATGACAAAATACCCCCTGTTCTTATTCTCAATTTTATGTGTGCTACATTCACTCTCTGCTGAGATGGAAATGGCATCGGTTTCTCTGAAACAGGCATATCACGATGCCTTCAGAATTGGCACCGCCGCAAATGAAGAAATCGTGGCGGTGACAAACGAGCCATTGAATGCGATTGTATTGAGAGAGTTCAATGCTATCACACCCGAAAATGTGCTCAAGGCTGAAGAGGTAAACCCGGAACCTGGCATTTTCAATTTTGGCCCAGGGGATGCTTTTGTCGAATTTGGGGAGCAGAACCATCTGTTCATCGTGGGTCACACATTGGTATGGCATAATCAAACCCCAGATTGGTTTTTTAAGGATGAAAAGGGCAACGCCAAAACATCTGAAGCACTCATTGAAAGAATGCGGGAGCACATTGAAACCGTTGCCAGTCGGTATGCGGGGCGGATCGATGCATGGGATGTAGTGAATGAAGTGATCGACAACGATGGTTCTTACCGACCAACAAAGTGGGTTAATGGAGTTGGGGACGGTGATTTGTTGGTTAAAAAGGCCTTTCAATTTGCCAGTCAATACGCACCGGACGCAGAGTTATACTACAATGATTTTAATGCCTGGCGGCCCGAAAAACGGGATGGAATTGTACGCATGGTGAAGATGTTGCAGGCAGAAGGGATCCGTGTCGATGGCATCGGAATTCAAGGACATTGGGGCCTTAATTTTCCTAAAAATGAATACATCGAAGCGGCGATTGATGCGTTTGCAGATTTGGGAGTGAAAGTGATGATTACTGAGCTTGATGTGGATGTACTGCCGCTCACAAGGGAGGGACAAATCATTGGCACCGGGATGATGCATCCTCAATTTCAATTGGAAGAGTTCAAAGAATACCTTGATCCCTATCAGGACGGATTGCCTGAAACAGTTGAGCAGGAATTGACCGATCGCTATCAAGAACTGTTCGAGATTTTCTACCGCAAACGGGACAAAATCGATCGAGTCACACTGTGGGGGGTACACGACTCGATGTCTTGGAAAAACGGCTACCCCATACCGGATCGCACGAATTATCCGTTGTTGTTCAATCGGGATCTGAGCCCAAGTCCGCGTTGAATGCGGTGATTTCGGTCCCTTTAACAGGGCAGTGAATTAAACCTAAGCTTGATTCTTACAAATCTCCGCGTCTTTGAATGGTATAGAGGTCTTTCCGACGATTTTTTAGGTTTTGAACACTGCCGTAATTGTGTAGTTCCTTAAGGGAGGGCAGGTGAACATCCGCTATGAGTGTCATTTCAGTATTGGCCGTTGCTTCTGCCTTAATGGTGTTCACCGGGAATGCAAAATCGCTTGGGGTGAAAATGGCTGATTGTGCATATTGAATGTCCATGTTGTGAACTCGGGGCAAATTCCCCACACAACCTGCCATGGCCACGTAACATTCGTTTTCGATGGCACGGGCTCTCGCACAGTAACGCACGCGGTTGTAGCCATTTTGGGTATCGGTTAGGAAGGGTACAAAGAGGATTTGAAGGCCCTGATCTGCCATCAAACGGGGAATTTCTGGAAACTCTACGTCGTAACAGATTAAGATTCCGACCCTGCCGGCATCGGTGTCAAACACAGGAATTTTGTCCCCTCCCACCATTCCAAAGCGCGAAACCTCGTCGGGTGTTGGGTGGATTTTTTCCACTTTTTCATGCGTGCCATCACGCCGATAAAGACAGGAAACGTTTCGGAGTCGATCATCGTCTCCGATGACTGGCATCGAGCCTCCGATGATGTTCACATTGTAAGTTACGGAAAACTCCATGAACTTTTTTTGCAAGGCCTCGGAATATTGCGCGAGACCACGAATCGCTTCGAGTTCGTTGAGATGATTAAACTCGGCCATAAGGGGAGCGCAAAAATACTCAGGGAACACGCAAAAATCTGAGGCGTAGTCACTGACTGCATCCACAAAATACTCCACCTGTTCTACGAGTGAATCGAGGGAAGAATGGGATCGCATTTGCCACTGTACCACACCGATTCGAACACTCTCTTTGATAGCACCAACCAGTTTTTCCACTGGTTCATAATAAATATTTCTCCATTCGAGCAACGTGGCGAATGAGTGACTTTGGCGATCTTCAGGTGCGTAGTTTTTTAGGATCTTTCGAGCGTGGAAATCATTTGACAATTGAAAGGTTAGGGTGGGGTCGTGGATTTCCCTCAGGCGGACCTTGTCGATATATTCACGTGGACTGTATTGGGATGCGTATTTTTCGTAGTTTGGAATTCTTCCCCCTGCAATGATTGAACGAAGGTTTAGGTTTTCACAAAGCTCTTTGCGGGCGTCATACAGCCTGCGTCCCAACCGCATCCCCCTGGATTTTGGTTGGACAAAGACTTCGATCCCGTAGAGTACATCGCCACTGTCATCATGGGTTGAAAAGGAATAATTTCCAGTGATTTGCTTGAAGGTATGATTGTCCCCAAATTTGGAGTAATCGACGATGATCGACAGAGCGATCGCAGCGACCTTACCATCAACTTCGATGCAAATTTGACCCTGAGGAAATACTCCGATGAGACGGCGGATGTCATCGATTCCCCATGGCTCCGTATTGCTGCCAGCGTAAGCCTCGAGCATGGCTTTCTTCGTTTCCTGATAATCCTCCAGAAGGAGTTGCCTCAATACAATTCTTGGCTCTTTTCCGTCACTCATATAGCGGAAATTTTAACCGGATCCTCGTATCAATCAATCTGAATCAATCATTAAACAGTTGTTCGGCCGAATCGTAATCGTTCAGAGGAAACTGTTTTTAGTTTTCCTGACGTATTTGCATCTCCAAAGCGACTGCGTCCTCAGGAGTGTCCACTCCGATGGAGACTTCTTGGGTAATGCCAACGGCGATGCGGAAGCCGTTATCAAGGGCGCGGAGTTGTTCGAGTTTTTCAGTGGTTTCGAGGTAGCTGGGTGGGAGCTTCGTGAAGGACTCGAGAAAATGGCGGGTGTAGGCGTAGAGACCAAGGTGGCGGTAGCAAGGGTTTTCTTCTAGCCACTCCCGGGTGACGGTACCAGCGGTATCCCGATTGAAAGGAATGGGAGAGCGGGAGAAATAGAGTGCTTCATCGTTGCGGGAAATCACCACCTTTACCTGGTTGGGATTGATGAAGTCTTCGGGTTCGTGAAAACGATGGGCAACGGTGGCGAGATCAATCCCGTCCCGGTGGATAAGTTCGGAAAGTTGGTGGATTTGATTGGCGGTGACGAGCGGTTCGTCTGCTTGCACGTTGATGACTCGATCTGCCCGATTTGGGCATTGGCTTCGGCGATACGGTCGGTGCCGCTGGAATGATCGACGCGTGTCATGATCGTTTGGAACCCTTCGGATTGAAGCACGGATTCAAGATCCACATGGTCGACGGCAAAAAAGACAGGAATATCAGGCACTTGCTCCTGGATCCGACGAGCGGTCAGCACAATGAGCGGAGTGCCCTTGATGGGGTGTAACAGTTTGTTGGGGAAGCGGGTGGACGCCAGGCGTCCGGGAACGATGATGGCGAGATTCATTGTAAACTGGAAAAAGTGTAGTGCTGCTTGCGCTTACAGTCGAAAATGGTTTCTCGGTCTTTGCAAGTAGAGCCCCTACAGGTTGTCAAAGTGTGTCGATGAGTGGTGGTAAAATGAGTTTGAATTAGAAATTTAAACCTTGTTGGGGACCGTCGCGGGTGAGTGGATCGAGTCCAATGACGTGCCACGCCTTATCGGTGAGCATTCTACCCTGTGAGGTTCGTTTAAGATAGCCCTCCTGGATCAGATAGGGCTCGTGCACATCCTCGATAGTTTGCACTTCTTCTCCGACTGCAACCCCGATGGTGTTGATCCCAACTGGCCCGCCGTTGTAGTTAACCGCTACGAGTTTAAGAATGCGCTTATCCATTTCATCCAGCCCGTTCTGATCGATCTCGAGAAGCTCAAGTGCATCATTGGCTACTGATTGGGTGATAATACCATCGGCTCTTTGTTGGGCAAAGTCGCGAACAAAGTGGATGAGATTATTGGCAATACGGGGAGTCCCACGCGCGCGACGCGCAATTTCTTTCGCCCCACCGTCATCAATTTCGATTTCGAGGATATTGCAGGAGCGTTTAACGATGTGGGTCAAATCCTTGTGATGGTAGTGGTCGAGGCGGGTCTGTAGTGTAAAACGACTACGTAGTGGAGCCGTGAGTGAACCTACTCTGGTTGTGGCGCCGATTAATGTAAATCGAGGTAGCTCCAACCGCACACTACGGGCATTGGGACCCTGATCGATCATGATATCGATAACGAAGTCCTCCATTGCGGAGTAGAGGTATTCTTCCACGACCCGCGAGATACGGTGGATTTCATCGATAAATAGAATGTCTCCGGGTTCGAGGCCAGTCAGTAGCCCGGCGAGATCACTGGGTTTATCCAGCACCGGACCAGAAGTAATTTTCACACTCTTGTCTAATTCGTTTCCGATGATGGTTGCCAGCGTGGTTTTTCCCAGGCCCGGAGGTCCGCTGAGCAGTACGTGACTGAGAGTGTCTTGTCGTTCACGGGCTGAACCCACCATAATCTGCAACCGTTCGACGGTTTTACGTTGCCCCGTGAAATCTTCAAATTTTGGTGGGCGAAGGCGGTTTTCCAAATTGGGAGTTAGGGGAGGCTGGACTCCTTTGGTTGAGAAATCCTCGGGGCTAGCGCTGTTGTGGGAATCCATAGATTAATCCGGTGGTTATTCCAAGGCTTTGATAGAATCAGGCATATCCGAATCGTCAAGACGATCAATCCTTATTCCCAGGTTGCTGAGCTTTTCGTAAATCCTTTCGTATCCTCGTTCGATGTGATAAATACGTTGAATCCATGATTCTCCATCTGCTGCGAGGGCCGCCATGACAAGGGCAGCACTGGCTCGAAGATCGGATGCCATAACTGGGGCTCCGGATAGTCGACGAACTCCTTTAATGATCGCACTGGAGCCCTCAATTGCAATGTCAGCTCCCATGCGTTGGAGCTCGGGAACATGCATGAAGCGGTTGGGGTAAATGCGTTCGGTAATAATACTTAATCCATCCACGAGGCTCATCAATCCGCCCATTTGAGCCTGGAGATCGGTTGGGAACCCTGGAAATGGTAAGGTGATAATATCAACCGGACGTAACTGAGATGGATCGGTATTGATGCGAATATCGCAGCCTTGGATATCGACATGAATTTGGGCCGATTCAAAACGATCTAGGAGTGCACCGATATACTGACTGGGCAGATTTTTGACAGTTAAATCTCCCCCTGTCATCGCTGCTCCCATCAAAAAGGTCGCTCCCTCGATGCGATCGGGAATGATGGAGTGCTCTGCTCCGTGAAGTTTTTCTACGCCCTCGACTCGGATCGTGTGGCTGCCGCCGCCATGAATTTTCGCTCCCATTTTTTGCAGTAAATGGCAAAGGTCTGCAATCTCTGGTTCGGCTGCTGCGTTTTCGATTTGAGTGACACCCGGGGTGAGGGTTGCAGCCATCAAAATATTGGCGGTACCGGTAACGGTGCTGCCCATGCGGCCTCCAAGAAATACATCTGCGCCCCGAATCGCTTTCGCGTTGACTTTCACATAGCCCCCTTCGACCAAGACCTCACATCCGAGCTTTTTGAGTCCTTTGATATGGAGATCGATCGGACGCGGACCGATGACACAGCCACGACCGGGAAAAGATACATTTGCTTCGCGGAGTCTTCCTACCAAAGGTCCTAGTAGACAGATCGAAGCGCGCATTTGCCG
Source organism: Opitutales bacterium (assembly GCA_963676215.2). Lineage (GTDB taxonomy): Bacteria > Verrucomicrobiota > Verrucomicrobiia > Opitutales > JAFGAQ01 > JAKSBQ01. Next base: position 8,677 of record CAXXVT010000006.1, read on the forward strand.
AACGAGCTCGTAAGGAGCGACGGCATTAATGGTTTTTGCTTCGATTTTCCAGGTTCCGGGTGACAATTGTTCGACGGAAGCACCCAGATTCTGGATGAGTTCAGCCATAATTTTAATGTCACTGAGGTTGGGAACATTGGAGATAATACAGGGCTCGTCCGTCAGGAGACAGGCAGCCAGTATTGGGAGTGCTGCGTTTTTGGCGCCGGAGACCTCGATGGTTCCTTCGAGAGGGCGACCACCTTCTATTCGAAATACTTTCATTTATGTGAAATGGGAGGGGACATAAAACAGGGCATCATTAGAAACAATGATGCCCTGTTGTTGAAAAGGTCAGCTAAAAAACCGATCTATTAGTCTTTTTTACTTTCCGCAAGCCTTGGGTTTGATTTCGATCGGGTGCGGCACGAACTCCTTGGATTTCGATGCTGGTGCTGTTTGTCCCGGACGAGCGCTACCTGCGCGGTTGCGTCGACTTCGTGCGCCTGATGCAGGATTTGCTGTCTCTTTGTTTTGTGCTGCATTCTTGGAACCACCAAGATCAATTGCACCTAAAGTGAGCTGTCCACCTTCAGTTTTTGGAGCCGCTACTGACTCAACACGCCCCTCAGATTGTCTCTTTGGCCGAGGCGTATCTGAATCCTGACGTCTTTTCCTCGGTGCAGAACCTTCGGGCTTTTCAGAACGGGCTCTCGGCTTCGGGCGTTCTGAACGTTCGGGTTTGTCAGCATTGCCATCTTCCCGAGGCTTGCGGTTGCGGGTTTCTGGTGACTGACCCTCGCGACGTTCCTGGTTTGAGCGACGTGGGCGTCTAGGGCGCTTTTCGGAATCTCCATCACCTCTTGGGTTTGGAGTGTTTCCTTCGGTGTTTTCACCTCGTGGTTTGGATGGGCCTCTACCTTCTCCAGCTTTCCCTTTCGGTTTTCCCTGTCGGTTGCGGTCCTGTCCTGAACGTTGGTTTTTGTTACCAGATCGTGGATTGCGTCGATCGTTGGGGCGGTTTTTATTTCCCTGCCTTTGACCGCCAGTGCGATTGATCTGGCCTTTGCCACGTGGATTATTGCGGTTTCCTTTTTGTGGTTTGCGCTTGGGTTTGATTCCAAACAGACCAAGGAATTTCTCCCAAAGTGTGGGTTCTCTCCGCTTACGGTTTCGTCCGCGTCGGTTGTTCTTATTGTTGGGTTGATTTCCCTTCTTATCGTTGGATTGGCTACCCTTCTTAATAAACTGGTTTTTTGGAGAACGGCTTTTTTCGTTCATGGGAGTCTTTTTTCGTTTTTCTTGCTTTGGTGGTGTATATGAAGTGCTTGTTGCAGCTTCCACCCATAGGCTGGATGATTGGGCATCTTTAGATGCGCCTCTTTTTTGGAACTTTGGTTGCTTAGACTTGTATTTGTCCGCGTTGAGACCTGGCTCATATTTTAGCGCCTGGTCTTCTTGATTGTTACTTTTATATGTTTCCTCGTCAAACTCTGGCATGGGAATACATCTGTTTAGATTTTTGAGTTAGATGGTTAAGGCTTCGACCATGATTCAATTATATGAATAGCATCAGGTGAATATATGATTGTTTTTTTAGTTTGAGCGTGCGTCGTGTGAGCTCCATATTCTAATTTTTCGTTTACGGAGCCGTCGTGGTGAAGCCTCGAACTGGGGACGACCTCGACGATCATCAATACCCGTTCTTGAAAACTAACTCATTAGGTTTTAATGAATTGGCTATTCGTTGAACGACAGCACTTAGGAAATATGGACAAACTAGAAGAGATTTTTCAACTACAAAAGAAACTCAATGAGCGGATTGGAGTAAACCTCGACAATCTTGATGAGGCTCAAAAAACCGAATGGTTGCTGAATTACGTTCGTGCTATGCAGCAGGAAATGGCGGAACTGGTAGATTCTGTGCCATGGAAGTGGTGGGCAAAGTATCAGGAATTCGATGAGCAAAACGCGAAAGTTGAGATCATCGATCTTTTTCACTTTCTCATTTCTGCAGCCCAGGTAATGGGACTAAGCGCAGAAGATGTGTATGCTGCATATGTGAAAAAAAATGAAGTGAACTTGCAACGGCAGGAAAGTGGATACCAAGTGAAGGACGAAAACGACTCCAAGCACATTTAGGAATTTCTGCGAATCACTTTCATAATCGCGACACTTTATAACGGGATTCTTCCGTAACTAATTTTTATGCCAAAATCAACATCTTCACTAAAAGGGAAACGGATTGTTCTGACCAAGAGCATCCGCGAGAAGGACGAGATCCGCGATGCGCTTGAGGAGGCGGAAGCTACAGTTTTGCAGATGCCTCTCATTGAGGTGTCTGAAAACGACGACAAAGATCAGACATTAGAGATTTTTAAAGGGATCGCTACCTACGATTGGATTGTTTTTACCTCGGTCAATGGTGTGAATTACTTTTTTGAGAAGCTGCTGAATGCATTCAGAGACATTCGTGCCTTTGGCCCCTCTCGCATTGCTTGTGTCGGTCATCAAACTGCCGCTGCCGTAAAGGAATATCACCTTGAAGTGGATTTGATTCCGGAGGATACCACCGGATTGGGATTGGCAAAGGCCTTGATTGATACCGGAAGTTTGCCCAGTGCTTATGTGCTTTGGGTAAGTGGTGACAAAATCAACAAGGAAGCTGTCAACTTGTTACAAGGAGAAGGAGAAGCAATTGTCGATGTATTTGAGGTATACAAGACGTCGCTTCGCAATCTCGATAACGATGACGTTGCGACTGATTTTCGGAAAAAAGGAGCGGATGGAATCTTGTTTGCAAGTGCATCATCAGCTGAATCATTTGTGAAGCAGGCGAAACAATTGAAACGCGGCAAGTCGGCTGCTGCACCTAAGACGGTGAGTATTGGCCCATCAACATCAGATGCGATGAAAAGCAACTACATCCCCATCGACCGGGAATCTGCTTCCCCTGCAGCGATTGATGTGGTCGCTGCTTTTAAGGTATTGTTGGGATAGGCTACTATCCTTCGAGATGTGAAGAAAAGACTATGGCAGTCGGAGCGATACAGGTAAAAGTTTGTGGCATGCGAGACTCTGGGTTCGCTCAGTTTGCGATCGAATCCGGGGCTGATTTCATCGGAATGATTCATCATCCTGCGTCTCCCAGACATGTGGAGATTAGGGAGATGAAGGCACTTTGTGGGGAGCTCCCCGCAAATACGCGAGTGGGAGTGGTCGTGCAACCTGACGATTCGTTGGTGAATCGCATCTGGGATGCCGGAGTGGACGTCCTGCAAGTGCATTTAAAGCGATGGGATCGTCCGACTCTCGAATTGCTCCACAATCGCAAGCCTTCGGGGAAATCGCTTTGGCTCGCTCCCAAACTTGTCCCGGGCAGTGTTTTTCCTTCTGATATTTTCGAATTTTGTTCGCGGGTGTTAATCGACACTTATTCGAAAGATTGTGAAGGAGGCACTGGGAAAACAGGAGACTGGGATGGCTTTCGTGCGCTAATTAACGAGTTCCCTGATCGCGAATTTATTCTCGCGGGCGGCTTAAATGCGGGCAATATCGGGGATGCTATCCTCCAGAGTGGAACGAAAATGATCGACATGAGCAGTGCTCTTGAAGTTTCACCTGGTGTTAAGAGTCGTGAATTGATCGAGTCCTTTTTTCGAACCTTGAACACTCTTGTTCAAGGATAATGGCTTGTTCTTTGAACTTTCTCCCGCTTAAATAATCGAAAAGCGTTATGAATCGCATTCTTGTATATCTGCCTCTCTTTGTTACCTCGATCTTGGGATCTCTGACCACGCATGCACAGGAGTTGGACCTCGATTCCTTTCGAGATGCTCTCGATCCCTATGTTGGTGTATGGAAAGGAGAATACAGAATTTATAATCAAAACGACGAGTTGTTGAATCAATTCAAAGTGAACCGTAACTACTGGTGGGATGGAAATGTGCTGCAAGGGCGGGTGAGTTATGATTTTGGAGAGGTAAAACAAACCTACTTTCATCGCATGATCTTAAGTGAAGGTGTTCCGTTTTCCTTTGTAACAAATACCTCGAATTCGACCGAAATACGTTCCGCACTAAAGGGTGAATATGTCAAAGGCACGATGATATGGTCGCGTGTTTTGCCTAAGGGCACTCTGCCAGTGCGAATCAGCGAACGCATCGTCGATGGTGACGGTGGGAAGTTTATCGAATTTTGGGGAAATCAAGAAGCTAAAGATCAAAAAGGAGAATCCCTTCTGGTGCGTATTGAAGGCTTTGCTGCTTATATGCCTGATAGTAGAGAATTTGTAGTGGCAACTGAAGAAGTGGACGATGCAGACACTGTTGAAGCAACGGATACTACCGTGTCGACCGAGATGGATTCTAATAGCCGAGAAGATGCAGAAGAACGTTCTCGCCGGCTCCAGTCATTGGGTCCCGACCGCAGGACATCAAGCCGCAAGGGAACCCCATTGTCCAGTAATTCGGATGATGGGATCAGTGATGAGCATCTATCTTCAGAAGAAGATCACCTCAAGCAACCCGAACCACCTGAATTGCAGCCGAATCCTGAAATCGAATCGGCATTGCAATCTTTGAATATCGTTGGAATCAACGACAAAGAAGGGGAACAGTGTATTGTGGTGGACTATTTTCTACTTTATGAAATCGGGGATATGCTCGATATGGAAATCAGTGGATGTGTATTCAGTGGGTTGGACCAGCAGTATCTCTTTTTCGAAGACAAAAAAGGTTACCAGTATCGTTTGTTCCGAAAAGATGTGATTCCCGAATAGAGGGGGATAGGGAAACATTTTCTCCAACGGTGAAGCCTTCACTCGGTACTCCCAGTGGGATACTGGGAGTCGGATGCGTTTTTCAGAATCTTATCGGGATCAAGAGGAAACGATTTCGCTGAGTTGGATCACGGGGCCCACCGTGCTGTAATTTGGAATGTCTGCCACGATTCCTTCCGCATGTGGACCAAAGGCTGCTTGGAAAGCTTCGACGGAATCAAAATTGACAAGAGCCATCGCAGCATAGGTTGGAGGAGTGTCGGGAGCCCCGCCTCCCAAGCCTTTTACGATGGTTACACCTTTGATTGCATCACCTAACTTCTCCTGAAACATGGGAATGTGGTTATTCATGTAGTAATCCCAGTTGAATTCGGAGTCTGTTTGATAAGGGTATTGAACGGATAATTGGATCATATGATGAAGTTAGATTAGTACAGTTAATGGAAGGATTAACGTAACTAATATAAAAGAGAAGTGCAAGGGCGTGCAGCGAAAGAGTCATTGCCTTTATTATTCGGTCCAGGTACAGCGACAATCAAAGGAAGTCACACCGATTGGCGTTTAATTCAATACGTGCATAATCTGATGCGAGCATCAGATGCTTATAAAGATTATGGATTTTAGTGGTAGGGGTTTCGCTCGCGGAACCCGCGGTTTGTTCGGATTTGCCAAGGCAAACCCGGTACGAAATCTGTTTGAATTGATCGTTATTTAAACGCTAATTGATATAATCAGAAAAACTTGTTTCTTGTGAGTGGAGACAGATTCATTTATCACAGGTTAGATCACTTAACTTTATGTGGATTAGAAATACCCTTTTTTCGTTTTTTTTGATTACTCTTTTGATTCCTTTGACTGCCCAGGACATTCATCGCATTGAAACGGATCTTCCCGTGGTATGCCTTACATTTGATGACGGGCCGACAGAAAAGAATACGCATCGTCTCCTCCATATCCTCGGAGAATACGATGCGAAGGCGACGTTTTTCGTGATTGGAGAGAAGGTTCCACTGAATGAGGAAATTCTCCAAGAAGTCCATGCGGCAGGGCATGAAATTGGGAATCATAGTTTTACCCATCGGAATCTCGCAGAACTCGAATCGCAAGCGGACGTTTCAGAAGATATCGAACATTGCCAACGGATTGTGATGGCAGCTACAGGAAGCAAACCTGAGGTTTTCAGGGCACCTTATTTAAGCCAGAATGAGACGGTTTCTGGCGTGTTGGAAAATGCTGGTCTCCCTTCAATTTTCTGCAGTGCCAGTACGCGTGATTGGGATTCCGCTTCAACCAAAGAGAGTATTTTAAATCGTGCGATTGAAGGCCTCAAACCTGGGGCTATTATTCTGATGCATGAATTCAGCAACAACACAGTAGATATTCTTCCATCCTTGCTGGAGGAAATCAAAGAACAAGGCTATCGGGCAGCAACTATTTCGCAGGCGATATCGATGACCTCCCAACAGTAATGCTTAGGGGGTCTGCTGTTCGGCGACAATTGCATCGATATCATCCGCCACTTTCTCAAATCCCGAAGACGGTAGAAAGACAAGCGAACGTCGCTAACTTGACGAGGTTTTAGAGATTAGTATTCTTAAATTTTCTGAAAAATTCTGCAGCATGTGATGCTCGTCATCGCATCTCTTCATGCAGAGTGGAGACACCATCTACCGCGGAATCCGATGCAAGCATCGGATGCTACTATTCAAATGGAAACTACCCTTAAGTTAGCGACATTCGGTAGAAAGGCGAACTGCAGCTCATCCCAAGAGCATCAATCATCGTTCCCTAAGCTCGGGTCGTGAACGAAGCGTTCCAACCCCTTTCTGATTCAAATTCGCTTCAAAGAACCACCCGCTATGCTCGAGATCACAGAGCGCGCAGAGAGATATAAGTGGGAGATAATAAATATCTCGAATAACGTGAATATTAATTGAGATGACATCGTCGTCATTCGTTCGTCTCCACCTTTTCTGTGATGAAGGATCAAGCGAATGGGGATGAGCTATTGACCATCAATTTATAAATCTCTGAATTTCCGTTCTTTATCTTGATCGATTAGAATGGTTTCTAAGTTTTCGAGTCTGCTTTTATGATTATCGAAATTGCTTTCGATTTTTTTCAATCTTTCGTTTATTGCATTTTCGAAATCATTTTGCTCCTTTTTTGATTTCTTGAAGCGTTGGCTATATCCTCTAGCGAGGGTGATAATCCCAACCATTATTCCGATTGAGATAAAGATCCAGGGGTCATTGTTCATCATTGCTGTGCCTCTGTTTGAGGTTGTTTTGTGATAAATACGGTAGATGAACAAGTATCTGCACACCATATGCCAATAAGACAAGAACGCTTCTTGTTCATTCAATGAGGTGGGTCCTCATCAACCTAACAGTTTTCAACTCTATTGCTGTTCTCCATGTGAGTTTCGAAAACGAAACTCAGAGTGTTCCTTTTTTGGAACGGACACTGGTGATCCGACAAATGTTTTAAAGTCGGTTGATTCATAGATCATCTGTAAGTTGTTGTCGCAGATGTGTTTGAGCGGAATTGTTCGGGATTGGCACGCTTTGTGATAATACAATGCCAGTAAAAGGAGCTTCGGCTCATCATCATCAACAACATCAACTCATCAACCATCACATCATCATGACACTCATCATCTTCACATCACTTGTTGCCATCACTCTTCTTTCCTTTGCTGTGCAGGAACTCAAATACGCCGTTGCCGAGGAAGTGTAAGTCCAAAGCTTCGACCTTTGATCGAATCATAACAACATCACCAACACCAAAAAATCGGGGTTACTAAACTGGGGTTATTGTCCCCGGTTTTTTTAGTGTTTAGATGAAAAAACACTAACTTTATATTTGAGATTGTTATGAAAGTTTATGATCACAAAAAACCTCCCAGGAGAATCTACCCTGGAAGGTTCAATTAGTAAAAATGAGGTTGTTTTGAAAGAAGGACGGGCGGTTAGATATCGGATTGCTACCGCAGCCAAATCTGTCGTGTGCGGGGGTTGCCCGAAGACTCAAAGTCGAGCTCTTCTTCTTCAAGGACGGCATCCAACTCTTCGATGGTAAATTCGAAGCCATCCTGTTTGGCCTCATCGATGAATTTTTCTTTTGTTTCGATGGCGTTATATTTTGCGCGCAGGACTTTGTCTGCTCCTCCTGCAAATAACAGTTTTTCCACATTTGCTTCTGACATATTTAGCTCTCCCAGTTTGTTGATTGTAGTATTAGTAATCGTTTTCGATGGAAGATGTCGTATTAGCAATCGATGCGCCAAGCTGAGGGTGGAGTCAAAATTAGGCACATGAAGCTGTGTTATTTTAGGTTAGTGGACAAAATTAATTGATCTGAGTAGTGATCGGTTACAATGGTCGGTCTATTTCGGTGTGGGAAGTGGCTGAGAGTTGATTGGTATAGTCTTGGAACTGAAGTGATTCGAAACAGTTGATTATTCCCAAATTTCGAATCATGTTGATCCTATGAAACAAGCAAATCCCTTCATGTTTTGCATCGCATTCTTTTCACTCTTTTCTTTTTGCCTTGGAGTGAACGCCGTTGAAACACCGTTGCAGTCGCAGGAGCGGGTGAGCGAAGGTCAGTTTTATACAAGTCATCCGACGAGTGTAAGGGTTATTAAGACCGATAGTCGGCATCATTCCAATATGCCGGAGACCCTGCTTCGTGTGACCATGGAGACGATCGTCCCAAATCGTGCCGGCACTCGAGTGCGAAACATTTTTTTCTCTCAACAGTATGTGTCTGAATACATTGAAGTGATTGACCGTTTCATACGAATGAGTCGCGATGGTCATTCAAGGGATACGATTGAGTTGGCTCGCGTCAGTTCATGGGAGTCCTTCAACACCAAAAGAGATTTGGTTTTCGAATATATCTCGGCCGAAGGAAACTCTAGGGAAGGACAGAATACTCCGCTGTTGGGGATCAGTTTGGCTTATGATGTGGTTCATAAAGGCGGTTCGTTTTATTTCACCCCAGCCAATGCTCAGGAGTTGCTCAACTTGCTGTTTGGATTCATTGATGAGATTTGATCGATCTTGTAGATAGGTGAACAAAATAACACCAGAAAGGGATTGCTTATACTGAGGTGTTTATGGATGATGAAGGTCTAACCTGTTTGGCCCTATCCTATGAATCGAATCGACCGTCTGACTGGAACTCTCTTGATGTTGCAATCTCAACGTCGGTTGTCAGTGGCTGCTATTGCATCCCATTGGGAGATCAGTGAACGCACAGTTTATCGCGACATTGCCGCGCTGTGTGAAGCGGGCGTACCAATCGTTTTTGAGCCGGAAACGGGCTATCGCTTAATGGGTGGATATGAAGTGCCTCCGGTTATGTTCTCGGAAGAGGAGGCGCTGGCACTGTTTTTGAGTGGAGAAATCGCCGAACAATTTGCAGATGCCTCCTTGAGGGACTCCATTCGCACTGCACTGCTTAAAATCCGATCGGTTTTGCCAGAAGAACGGCAAAGTTTGTTGGAGAATTTCAAGAAGTCTCTAGGGATTTGGATCAATTCTGCAAAACCAGATATCGGAACTGAATGCCTGATTCCGATTCATAACGCGGTCCTGCAAAAAAAATGCATTCACGTGAGTTATGACACAGCGCAGCGAGGCTTCATCAGCGAACGCGTTGTTGAGCCGCTTGGAATCCTATACTATGGCAATCATTGGCATCTCATTGCGTATTGTCGTTTCCGTGAGGATTATCGAGATTTTCGCATGGATCGGGTGCGAAAATGGGAAGCGCTGGACGAAGGATTTACTGCGCACGATCAATTTTCTCTCGACGAGTTTATCTCCCATCGAGAAGTTGTGGAAAATATGATTCCGATAACCGTTGTCGTAAAATCTCAGCTTGCTGAGCGTTTTCAACGTCGATTATTAGCTGAACCTAGTAACGTGGAACTTTTTCCCGACGGAAGCACGCGTCTTACGTTTCAATCCATTTCTCTGGAATGGTCCGCGCATTGGTTGCTGAGTTATGGGCCGGGTGTTCGAGTCGAAGCACCGCTTGAGCTGAGAGAGCAAATGAAGCGGATGGCAGAACAAGTGGTGGAGCATTATTCCTGAGAAATTTCGATTATTTTTGAGAAGTTTTTCACCCCTGACATAGGGCTGTCAGTGACACCTGCTATGCTGTTTTCAATGGGCGCTTAAAGAGCGCCGGAAACCAAAAGCATCAGCAACTCATTCATCATCCTTCGTCATGAAATCAAATCAGCATTCTCCTTCGCATACTGAATCTCCCCTAAATCTAGCTCCGTCGCATTCATCAGAGTCCACCGGATATGATTATTATCTTTTCGAACTCTTTCGTTCCCGACAACGGTTGGATGACATGATGCCACATGAAGACGAAAAACACGAAGAACGCAGGAGTATCGATTGGGAGGGGCGCCATTCCAGTGTTAATCAACTGCTGAAGTATGTGTGGTAAAAAACAAGCACCCGAAAATGAAAAATTAACTCATCAACAATAATAACAATAATAATAGAACAATCCCATCACACCATTATGAAAAAAAACGCGATAAATTGGTTCGAAATCTACGTAAACGATTTCGATGCAGCAAAGGCATTCTATGACAGCATCTTAGGCACAACGCTTGAGATCGTCGAAAGCAATGGATGCAAAATGGGCATGTTTCCCTGCGAAATGGGAGATCCGACTGCAGTCGGTGGATGTATCACTTCGATGGAGCATATGAAGCCTGGCCCCGGCGGCTCTCTGGTTTATCTGAATGTCGAAGGGGAAATAGACGCAGTTGTCGCACGAGTGGCAGATGCGGGAGGAAAAGTCGTGCGCGAAAAATTCGCGATTCCACCTCATGGTTTCATCGCAATCATCGAAGACAGTGAAGGAAATGTGGTGGGGTTACATAGTATGAGCTGACCATTAACTCTATTGCAGATTTTGTAATACGCCTGTTTCGATGAAAATACCGCCGCCAGAGTCGCTTGATATGAATCAATGCAATGCTTTGGGTCTTCAGAGAACTGAAGAGCAGTATTGTTGTCGAATCACGGTCGTTCGAAAAGACTTTCGGCAAGACTTATATCAACAACATCCTTATGGTCCGGCCTCCAGTTGTGGAAGATTGGAGGTCGGGCAAGTTTTCGAAACTTCCAATCGATGGGATCCCCCTGAAGGGCTTTGCCCCTGGGCTTGGTCAGATTTACAGTCCATGATTCACAGTATTCATGCTGGCCATAAAATACCCTATTTCGCCTGTTGTTCGGACGGTCTGCGTCCAGTGACTTTTAAAGTGGAGGGGATCGAAAGGACTTATTCGTAGATCATTTTCCGAGTCATTCCTCCATCGACAATAAAGTTTTGTCCTGTGACAAACGTAGTTTTGATATCTAACAAGTAATCAACGGTAGAGGCGATATCCTCTGGTGTGCCAATCCTACCGCTTGGGTGTTGTTTGTGTTCGGATTCAGGCCAGTTCCTTGGGATTGGATTGTTTGTTATGGGATGCTGTAAATGACTGACATCAATCCAACCTGGGCTAATGCTGTTCACTCTGATATCCGGGCCGAGACTGATTGCCAGCGAATGAGTAAGGGCAACAATACCACCTTTGCTTGCAGAGTAAGCCTCCGTATGTGGCTCAGACATGAAAGCGCGAGTGGAGGCGATGTTTATGATGGAACCCTTAGTCTTTCGAAGATGAGGAACTGCATATTTCGCACACAAAAAGGGACCCGTGAGGTTCACATCGATGACTTTGCGCCAGTCTTCAGCTTGTAGTTCCTCTAAAGGCTGATTCCTAGCAATTGCCGCATTGTTGATTAGGCAATCTATCCTTCCGTAGTGCTTGAGGGTCTTTTGGATTAGAAAGCTCACGGCTTCCTCATCACTCACATCTGCCACGACCTTGAGAAGTTGATTCTTAGCCGAAATTTCCTGCAGATGATCGAGGGCATCTTTATGCTGATCGACTGCGACTACCTTGGCACCTTTAGTGGCGTAATGGTTTGCAAGGAAAAATCCGATGCCCTGGGCGGCACCGGTGATAATGATAACTGGAGATGGAACCTTCATATGCGCCTGTGATTTGATGTTCCATTCATGGTCTAATGGCTTGAAAGGGCAATGGTTGATTGTATCGAAACTCGTGGTCAGAGCTTGAATGCTCGGTTTTCCGCGTTAGATTGTGAATGAACTTACCAATTAATAAAATCCATTCTATTCGATACTATGATTCGTTTTCTTCACACCCGTATCCGTGTTGCTAATATGCAAAAGTCCATTGATTGGTACTGCAAGACTTGTGGATACACAGTCCATTCTGGTCCTCGCACCTCGCCACAGGGGAATAGCATCACGCATCTCTCGTTGCCGGGTAATCCTCACATGTTAGAGCTTACCCACTCCCCGGACTTCAAAGTCGAATTCCCTGAAGACTTGATGCATACTTGTATCGGTGTTGATGACATCGTGGAATACTGCCAAATGTTGGAAGACGAAGACATTGAGATTTGGCCCGAAAATTGGAAAGAGACATTCAACTCCGGTGGAAACAAAATGGCCTTTATCACGGATCCCGATGGCTATGAAGTCGAGATTCTTGAGAACTGAGGAATTTGGAACCGACAGAATCGTGACCTGTCTTCTTTTAAACAAGTTGCGCCAAGGCAGGCCGATCCAGCTCCAGGTCCGGGATTGGTAATTATTTCGATAGTAGTATAATGCCGTTACAAATGGCCTCAAATTCTGACAATTTGAAGGCTATCTGGAGATAGAAATGAAATAGGGGGCAACCCTTGTGAAACGACACTCAATCCGATTATGACTCTTACGACACCCGCTCTTCTTTTTCCTGCAATATCCCTGTTGTTGTTGGCTTATACCAACCGGTTTGTGGTGCTTACTGGGGTGATTCGATCCCTGGCAGCGAAAAGCGATGTTGATTCCCAAGATATGGTAAAACGGCAAGTGGGATCATTTAAACAGCGTCTTTCCATTATTCGAAACATGCAGATCCTTGGAGTCGGTTCTTTTATTTTTTGCACGCTTTCGATGGCTGCTTTGTTCATGGATTGGCAGGGCTTAGGTGAAGTGCTTTTTGCAGTGAGTTTGCTCCTGTTGCTGGCGTCCTTGATTTTTTCCCTGCTGGAGCTTCGGATATCCACGAATGCTATTTACCTCGAGATTGAACGCATGGGATTTGAGAAGTAAGGGAACCCAGTCTTCTTAGATTATTGATTGGGCGAATCCTCAACGTCGCTAACTTAGGGAAGTTTTAGAGATGAGTATTCCCAAATTTCCTGAAGAATTCCGTAGCATGCGATGCTCGTCATCGCATCTCTTCATCCAGAGTTGATACACCATCGACCGCGGAATCCGATGCAAGCATCGGATGCTACGATTCAATCAGAAACCACCCTTAAGTTAGCGACATTCGGGCGAATCCTCGGTTTCTATTTTGTGATTTTCGCGGTATTCAACTGCAGTTTTCCCCGCAAATTTCCGGAATGCCCGGGAAAAAGACGATACGCTCTCGTATCCACACTCAGAAGCAATTTCGCTGATATTGAGCAGTGAACTTGTGAGAAGTTGGTGGGCCCTTTGCATTTTGACTTTCAAAAGCAGATCGTGGGGGGTGGTCCTCAAGTGAGATCTGAAATACCGTTCGAGCGTGGAGAGTGAAAGGTGAAAGTGTTGGGCAATGCGTTGGATGGTGATTCCATCAGGAAGATTGGCGCGAATGTAGTCCAGGATTTCGGTGATGACGGCGTATTCATGGGGAAGTGGACTGGTCGAATTGACCTTGCGAGACACGCCTGTGCTACCAATGATTTGATGCTGCTTGTTGAGCACAGGAAGTTTGCTGGTCTTGCGCCATTCAATCCCGCCCTCAGGGGTCATGACCAGCTCAGACTTGTTAATAATCGGTGGATCTCCAGCAACAATTCGTGAATCGTCCATTGCGTAGATTTGAGCAAATTCACTAGGGAAACAATCAACATCCTTCTTCCCGATGACTTGATTCCGGGGCATCTGAGTTTGATCGGCGAGAGTTGTGTTCACGTAAACAAAACGACCAAAACGATCTTTGATCCAGAAAGCGACCTCGGGTAGCATGTCCCAGAGGGCTACATTCGGAGGTCCGTCGAGCATATCTGCCGAGAACGCTTCCACACAGAACTCAGGCATGCCAATTTCATTCATGTCTGGATTTGATTTTTGCTTTGGGCTTTGTGGCATTTCGAATTTAAGAACCTACGATATTTCTCATTTTCTGGGGTTAGTTACGTATCCTTCAATACTCCATGGAAGTGTCTGCCATTGTTGTTATTTTGAAAATCGATTAAACTCTATTAGCTCTGTGGTAGCCCTTTTCCTTGTTTTGGCAAAATATTTGACGACTTAGGTAAAGGAAATGAAAGAAGTGAGCATTGAAAACCAAAGCTATTGCGATAAAATGTCCTTAGATTTAATGTCGAACCTATGAGATCGTCGATCTCGTGAAATTGCTATTATCCCAATAACAGAGAAAACCCCTTTATGAAATCGAAACGAAAATTGAGAATGGGAATGATCGGTGGTGGACGCGGAGCGTTCATCGGAGCAGTGCACCGCATGGCCGCCAATATGGATGGCCAAGTCGAATTGGTTGCGGGCTGTTTTTCATCCGATCCTGAAAAATCGAAACTATCCGGTGAAGATCTCTTCGTCGATGCAGGGCGAACCTACGGAACCGTTGAAGAGTTAGTGGAGAAAGAATCGGTGATGCCTGCTGATCAACGATTGGATTTTGTATCCGTCGTCACTCGGAATGATCTGCACTATTCGAACACAAAAGCGCTACTGGAAGCAGGCTTCAATGTCGTGTGTGAAAAACCATTGGCCTTTAGTATGGACCAGGCGGTTGAAATGGTCGATTTGGTGAAGAAGTCGGGTAAGATCTTTGCGCTCACTCATAATTACACCGGATATCCTATGGTTAAGGAAGCCAGGGAATGGATAAGGAGTGGTAAGTTGGGTCGAATTCTTAAAATCGTGACGGAATATCCTCAGGGATATGCTGTCGGTAGTGTGACTGCAGACACTGAAGAGAAAATCAACTCCTGGAGGGCAGATCCGACGGTGGCTGGGGCGTCGAATTGTATGGGTGATATTGGAACCCACGCTGAAAATTTGGGCCGGTATATCACAGGGTTAGAAATGGAGAGCCTTTGTGCCGATCTGAACACGTTTGCGCCTGGGGCTACCATTGATGATGATGGCAGCATGCTCGTCCGCTACAAAGGAGGTGCTAAGGGAGTATTATTTGCATCTCAGATTTCCAGTGGTGACGAAAACAATCTGAATATTCGTGTTTGGGGAACCAAAGGATCCCTGCAGTGGTTTCAGGAACACCCCAATGAACTGGTTTTCAAAGCCGCTGATCAACCACACGAAACCCATCGTCGTGGAAACAGCTATCTTTGCGAAACCGCCCAGTCTGCGACTCGCACCCCATTTGGCCATCCAGAAGCCTACATTGAAGCATTCGCGAACGTCTATGGTGAAGTTTTTCGGGCTATTCGGGATGATCTGGATGGTAAGTTCACAACAGTCGACGACTACGACTTCCCCAACGTGATGGATGGCATCGAAGGGATGACCTTTGTGGGGACTGTTTTGAAATCAGCCGCTTCCGAATCGAAATGGATGGATTTTGAAATGCCGATTTAGAGACAGAACAAGTTGTGTTTTAAACATGACTAACTATTGCCCTCTATAAGATGCAAGCATCTGATACTACTATACGATGCTTGCATCAATGATCTTGGGCCAAAGGGCAGCACGAATGTGTGTTTTTCGTTATTTTAACGTTTATTGGTCTTAGGCTTTGATACGAGAGATTCCATAAAAGTCTCTTTTGTAGCATCACCTGCTTGCAGGTGATTCCGATGTCCTTCGACTGGCTCAGGATATTTGAGACAAACCTCCATATTACAAGATGAGAGGTCCTATCAGATGCTACTAGCATCTGATGAAGTCCAATCATTGTCGTGTTTTAAATGCAATTTGAGATTAGTCTCTTATTCGATGGATAGTGACGCATTTCAATCCGATGGGAGCATCAGATGCTACCATTCATGATCTATGGTAGATCATCTTCGCATGAGATCTATTTCAGTTTGAAGTCTTTTAAACGCTCCCTGGAGCTCATAAAGGCAGAAAAACCTGCATTAAGGCATGAAAAGTGTGGACTTATTGGATTTCGAAACTTCGATAAGCTCTGTCTCCACGGCTTATTGTTGTGATTTAATCTATTAATATCTGTTTTATGAGTGATAACACCCCTCCCAAAAAGAACGAATCGACTCTAAAGGATGTAAAACAACTGGGTTTATGGGCTTCTCTAGCCAGTCTCAGTTATGTCTTTTGGATCGTCGGTGGCATGGAAATGATCGAACGGCTGGCCTATTATGGTGTTCGAGCGGTCGCCACGATTTACGCAACCCGTGCAGAGTCTGAAGGAGGACTGGGGGTAACGATGGCCACTTTTGGTTTGTTGCTTGGATCGTGGAATCTGGTGCAATCATTAGTTCCGATTTTTACTGGAGGGTTATCGGATCGATACGGATACAAGGAAACGATTTTTACTTCCACCGTTCTAAAATGCTTTGGTTATCTCGTTATGGCGTGGTTTGGCACCTATTGGGGCTTTTTCGCAGGTGCAATGTTCCTCGCGCTTGGAACTGCGATTTTCAAACCTGGTATTCAGGGCACACTCATCAAATCCAGCACGCGGGAAAACAGTTCGATGGCTTGGGGTGTTTTTTATCAGACCGTCAATATTGGGGGTTGGATTGGGCCATTAATAGCGCTGCAAATGCGGCACATGTCGTGGTCCTATGTCTTCTACACAAATGCGGCCTTCATCTGTTTGAACTTTTTGTTGCTTCTCACTTACAAGGAACCTGGAAAGGAAGAACGACTGGCGCGCAGAGCAAAGGTTAAATCTGGAGAAGTCAAAGAATCGAGCCTTGTGATGGAGTCTTTGAAAGAGCTTCGGAAAGCCCACCTCTGGGTCTATTTGGTGATTTTCGCTGTTTGGTGGTTTATGTTCCCGATGATGTGGGATGTGCTGCCGAAGTATATTGATGATTGGATTGACACCAGTGTGATTGTAACGGCCTTGTTTGGTCCGGACGGAACCCAAAACCCTTTCCTCCATTTTGTAATGGGGATGAACGAGAGTGGTAAGTGGATCGAGCCGGAAGGCATCGTGAATATCAATGCCTTTTTGATCATGTTGACCTGCTTCCTCTTTGCCGCACTCAGTGCCAAAATGAGGGCAACCACGAGCCTATTGGTTGGAACCGTTTTAGTGATTGTGGCGCTTGTGGTTTTTGGACTCTACAACGTCGCTTGGTTCTGCGTCGCAGGGATGGCCATTTTCAGTGTGGGTGAAATGCTCGCGAGTCCGAAATACAGCGAATTTCTTGGCAATATCGCGCCGCCCGATAAGAAGGCGATGTGGATTGGTTTTTCCCAAGCGCCTATATTGTTGGGTTGGACTATTGAGGGATTTGTGGGACCCAAATTGTATCATATGTTTTCATCCAAGGATGTATTCTCTCGCGAGTTATTGGTAGAAAAGGGAATGGATCCTTCGATGGTGAGTGAAGAAAATCTGCCGATCGGGGAAGCATTCAACAAACTCGTGGAGTTCACCGGTGACACCCCACAGGCACTGACACGAGCAATGTTTGATAGCCACAATGTCGGATTGACCTGGTATGTGTTTGCGGTAGTGGGAGTGTTCTCAGCGATCATGATTTACTCCTATGGTGTTTGGGTAAGAAAACTCGCCGACTCCGAGTAGTTCGCTTTCTAATTTTAAAAGGCTGATCTTCACTGATCAGCCTTTTTTGTTAAAAAAAAGGAGTTGGTTGGAAGAAAATGAGGGACTTGTGCGTTAAACTGTTATGAGATTCGTCAACCGCTTGAAATTATCGCAAATCCATCGAGTATTCTTGCTGCTCGGAATGCTCACTAGTTTAACGATCAATATGAGTGCAGAAACACCGCAATATAACGAACTCTCCAAAGAAGAAGCATGGGTGATCCTTCAGAAAGGGACTGAACGTGCAGGCACTGGAGACCTTCTCAGTAATAAGGACAAAGGCACATATATTTGTGCGCAATGCAATGCTCCGCTCTATGAAAGTGATTCGAAGTTTGAATCGCATTGTGGTTGGCCGAGTTTCGATGACGAAATCGAAGGTGCAGTAAGAAGGGAAACCGATGCCGATGGAAGACGAACTGAAATCCTGTGTGAGAACTGTGACGGTCATCTTGGGCACGTGTTTCTTGGGGAAGGGTTTACTGAAAAGAACACCCGTCACTGCGTGAACTCGCTATCGATGAATTTTGTAAACGCGGGTGAGCCTTTGCCGGAAGTGATTCGGGCTGTAAAGAAGTGAGGCCTCAGTAAAAGGGGAGTGTTGGAGCACATGGTTTCAACTGTGCGGTTGCCAGCCTTGGAACGCTGTAAAAAATTGTCACGACTGAAGTCATGATCTCCTTTCAATTGATTGCAAGGGCGCTCTGAGAGTGGGTATTTGTGACCTCAAAACGGCTTTATCCAAGCACTATCAAATAGGGGCCTTTTGGAAGGTTCTTCATTTTGAGGGATTTGCTATTGTTCATTTCTCTTGAGATTTGATTAAATACTCGAGTGTCAGATACTTTTCCCATTCCCACTAGCCCTGCTCAGTTTGAACTAGTGGAGCAAAGGAGTCGGTTCATCGCAGAGGCGATGAAGGTGGGCTCTCGAGAGGAAGTTGGGGTGCAGTTGGATCGACTGCGAAGATTGCACCCAAAAGCAAACCATGTGTGTTATGGGTTCATTGCTGGGGTCCCCGGTGATGCGCAAAATTGGGGGTTTAGTGATGATGGGGAACCTAATGGAACTGCTGGGAAACCGATTCTTAACATCCTGCAGCATTCAGGTTTGGGGCAGGTTATGGTCGCAGTGGTTCGTTATTTTGGCGGAGTCAAGCTCGGCACGGGTGGATTAGTGCATGCCTATGGAGCGGCAGCGAAGGGGGTTCTGGAGATATTGCCTACCGAAGTTTTTGAACAGAAAACGACAGTTCAACTTCAGTGTAGTTTTTCTCACGAATCGAAATTGAGGCGTATCCTGAGCCAATTGCATGTCGATATCGCTCACTGCAAATACGGTGAGGAGGTGTCTGTCGTTGTCGATATCTCTGAAGTTCAGATGGCCAAGATCGAACCGATTGCTGCTGAAGGCTGGTTTTGTCTGGAAATTGAGAATTCTTAATTTGTAGAGGGACAAAACTGGCTCGGGATTTTTAGATCTGGACGCTCTAGCTCTACTCCATCTCCAAATAGTCGTTCAATATGTCAGATGCTTTTTCGAAGTCTGATTCGCCGACCGCAACCCGAACCATTCCGATGGATGGATTGAATAGCGGATAAAGTGAAGAAATATTTTCGTCCCATACATAAGCTTCAATCCCTTCGGCCTCCAGAAAGGATACCGCTAGGTTGGCTAGTTCTGATGTTTGAAATGCGTGTAGGACTTGCATGGGGTTCGTGTTGTGTGGTTCTTTTCCCTAGAGATTGTCCGTAGTGGAGTGAAATGCAATCAGAGCAGGCGGATTTGCCGGGAATCATAAGACTTTTCACCGTGTCTGGTGATGCTAGTCCTTCCTCATCTTTTGAACTAAAGCCAGTAAGTTCTTAGGTGCATGAGCAATCTAATCAATGCTATCACTCCAGGCTCTACCTAATCGGAATCGGACCGATGCTGTTTTCGATACTCCCCGGGAGTCATTCCCATGTGGCGACGAAACGCACGGGAGAAAGAGGATACATTATCATATCCGCATTCGGAGGCAATTTCGCTGATGTTGAGCGTGGAAGCGGAAAGAAGTTGGGAGGCTCGATTAATTTTAATTTTAAGAAGGAATTCATTTGGAGACACTCCAAAATGAGAATGAAAGTAGCGCTCTAGAGTAGAAATTGAGAAATGGGATTCCTCTGCCATCTCTTTGACAGAGATTTTTGCGGAGAGGTCGTTACATACCCGATTTACGATCTTGTTTAGTGCTGCGTATTCCTGAGGGAGTGGAACATCGCTCGCCATTTTTCTGGAGATACCGGCGGTTCCGATAATCACGTTATCATGAGAAAAAACCGGGTATTTGGTCGTTTGACGCCACTCGACTATGCCCTCGGGGGTAAGTACCAGTTCGGGTTTGTTCAGGATGGGTTTCCCTTGTTTGAGCACACGATCGTCATCGTGCATGTAGTTGCTCGCAAGTTCGTTGGGGAAACAATCGACATCCCGTTTTCCAATAATGCGTGATTTTGGGCGTTGTGCCTGATCAGCGAGTGCTTGATTAATAATGAGGAAACGTCCCTCTTGGTCCTTCACCCAAAAGACAACGTCAGGTAGCATGTCCCATAGATCGGATACTACAGAATCGGGTCGCATCTGTTTCAGAAATTTCGTGACCTTGCTCATTTTTTTGGAATTGGGAATCGATGGAGGGACACCAGTTGATCATGGATCATCACCCTGACCTCGCTGTACTATCGTTTATCCAATCGTATATGTATGGCCGTTTTTATACAAAGTTTGCCGGAAGAATCAAATCATTAGAAATGGATTCTAGGTGACCAATTAAAGTAATTTGATGTTTTGATGCCGTGTGTTCGGGAAATCTCTATGCAAAAGAGTCTCAACTGATGTTAACTCAAGCCTGGCTTTATGATGGATTCTTTTCGTGCAAGGTTTGATCGTTTTGGGGCGATTTAAAGATGAGTAGTAGTATCAGAAAAACACTGAAAGTATAAAATGAAATCGCTCCAGGGTCGACGAAGTTGATGTTGAGTAAACGTCCCTTGTCCCATTCAGATTGAAATGCGGGAGTGCCCCATATCATTTGAAAATACACTAGTTGCACTGCAAAAAGTGCGATGAGTAATCGAGGTCGATTCTGAATCAACAATCCCCCTAAAAACATGATCAATACTGGGAAGTAATAGGATCCGTGATGGATGATTGTTCGTGCTCTTGGGAGTATTAGGATAATCCAAATGAATAATCCAACCATTACAGTCAAGAGGAGATACCGTATTGCTGATTTCAATGATGGCCGTATCTCCTTCCATGAAAATAGGGCTAGGAAATATCCCAAAATTGTGGGCCCTAGCGATATTCCGATGTAAGTGAATGTGTGGGTTCGAATATGCAGTGATTCCGAAGGTAGCTGTTCGAAAAAATTAGTGTAGGCGAGTGGAAAATAGCCAACAGTTGTTCTAACGTTTTCCCATCTGCCTATCGCCCAATCTTTGATCGTCAAATTACCATAGCCGATTTTTATGGCTTCTATGAGTCCTACATCATCAAAATAAGGGTAATTTGCAAAAAAAACGCTTTTGAATGGCATTACCAGGAGGGTCATAAATCTGTTGATAAACCAACCAAGGTAGCATCCATATCGAAAATACTATCAGCATAGCTGCAAATTGTTGCCAGCACACTTTACGATGCCTGCCTGTGTATACGAGAAGTATCGGCAATAACGCGAATAGACTTCCTGGGTGGATCAACATTGCGATAGATGAAACCGAACCCGCGATGATCCAGAATCCCAGATCGTTTTCGAACTCCTTTTTCCGAAGCAACAAACCTGTTAAGAGCAAGGGGAAGAGAATGGCATAGAGCTTTGGCCAGACGAAAAGGGTGTTGGCTAGGTAG
Source organism: Opitutales bacterium (assembly GCA_963676215.2). Taxonomy (GTDB): domain Bacteria; phylum Verrucomicrobiota; class Verrucomicrobiia; order Opitutales; family JAFGAQ01; genus JAKSBQ01. The sequence continues at coordinate 30,213 of CAXXVT010000006.1, forward strand.
GTTCCGGAAAACAAGATAATTCCACAAATGATGAGAGCCCTTTTGCGGATGATTCCCAGGCACTGTAAGAGAAAATGAATGCCAAAAAGAATGGATGCCTGGAGCCAACATGAGAATGCTTGGTATCCTTCGATTGGATCAAGGAAAAAAGGTCGCAGGAGTAGGTTTGCGGCAGCTTGAAGCGGTGGGCGGTCAGTGGAGCGCCATTCGATTATGAAGGGTTTAAGGCTCTCCTGTCCATAGAGGCGATCAAGGGTGAGCAGTGGGAGGTAATTGTCCAGAGGCAGGCGATCAATTAGCAGACGATCCTGTGAGAGCCGGATGGAGTTGTGATGTGTCCAACCCATATAGAGAATGGAAGATGTCATCACCACGCTCAGGAGAACCAAGGCAAAAACCGGGAGAAAATAGCGAAGGTCCGCTTCCGGAAAATCCTTTTTCCGAAGGCCTCCCATCAATAGGAAAGTAGCTGAAGCAATGAGTGTGAGTGTTCCGAGTAAATAGGAAAAATAGAGGCTTTTGAGTGCGACATAGAACTGTAGATATGCAAACATCAGCGGTATCGTTAGGACCAGTATTACCATATACGATCTCGCCTGCGGCCAGAACCGAACCAGGATCGCATAACCTGCAAGCCCCAGTGCCACGTAAAGACTCAATGGCGCAATGAGATTTAACAGCAAATAAAGCAGCTTTTGAGACTGGGAGAAATAAGCTTTGAGTGGGGGTTTGGCGAGAGGTCGACTTATCCCGATCCAAGAGTCGTGTCTGGCGTTCTGGTCGTCTGCGATTAAAACGATAGGTTTGCCTCTCCATTCCTTCGGGATTGTCCATTGACACAGAGCTACCCCTTCGATTCCCGCCTTCGAACCTAGTTCGAGTTCTTTTCCTGTTTGAGGGTCGTGCAATTTGAGATGAATTTTTGGATCATTTAGGGGACCTCCAAAGTAGATTCGAAGTCTGTCTTTTAGAACGAAAGGACCGATTTGGATTCGACCCGTGAAATTACCAGGTTCTGACCGACCATTGTAGTTCCCCAGCGTATTCCACATCTGGAGTTTTTCCAAATCTGCAATATTCAGCTGCTCATCAATCCAGTTCGATTCTGTATAAACTGTTCCAGAGTTTGAAATTCCAATCTCTTCGGGCTCCGCGGCCACAATGACTGCAGTGGTAGAGCCCATTGCCAATCCCAGTATTCCCAGTTTGAGAATCCATATTTGAAAGCGGAAATAGCTATTTTGCTTCATCGCGATTTACTAAAAAACAAAGTGAATAAAACCGAAGCAAGCACGGTGAGAATGGTAAGGGCTTGAATTGAAAAGTGGATCAGTCCAAGATTTTCCCAAGGCGCGTTAATCTCATCGGAGGGGAGTTCAACAAAACAAAAAGGGTCGGTCGCATCCGGTGCGATTTGTACATCAAGGGTTAAAGGGTGATTTGATGAGGGAACACACTGAGTTTGATTGCCACTTCTCCAATTTACGGCAGGGATTCCATAGGAGAATGGCCAGCGAAAGTACCCTATGCGACTGCTTAAAACGCGAAAAGGGCTGGGCTGGATGTCGGTATCAATCCGTAATCCTTTTAGGTTTTTTGGGAGCTCAAATTTGAGGAGTTGTTTTTGATAGTCTCCAATATTCTGCGAAGTAGTTTCGTTTTCATTGTATCCTTCCCCTGTATCCCAATAAATCTTTACTGTGCCGTAGGTACTTCCATTCAAATAAAGAAAGAGGGATTGGTTTCCGATTTCATTGATAAAGTGCCGGTTTACAGCAGCCATGCAGATGCTGGTGAAGATGAAAACGAGCAACAGACGTGTCAGTAGACTTTTGGACAACTTCATGTGAGAGATAGATGTGAAATTGAACACCAGAAGTGTTCAGAAGACAAACCGTCAGTAAAATGGAAAGGAGGGTTTACCATAGTAATTGCTCTCAGCAAGTAAACAGGAAAGGTTTCCAATTGGGTTCAAATTCCATTTTTCCACGATAACGCAAGGAAGCTTTGTTTTTTTCGACAGGATCGTCGAGAGGAGTTCTCATAGGAGTCTGTTGAAGCCAATAATTAGATCTCTGATCTTGGAGAATGACTGACTGTGGTCTCTCACGAGCTCCAAAAAGATTTTTTTCTTATTATGTTTAAAAACTCCGATGCTTTATCACATAGTGCTAATTTTGTGTATCACGTATTGTTTGATGTTTTAAATGTGTGTTGTATCGATTTATAAAATGTATAAATGTGGAAACTTGGAGAGTTTTCGGGAATCTTAAGTGTTTAATGTTGAGGCATTAAGGAATATTAGTGTGGATTTAACGTGAAATCTATGAATCGTGTGAGTATATTGTCATGAAATTGAGAAAAATTTCTCACAAAGTATACATTATAGCTCAAGAGCCTCTCGTTGACTTTGGTTTAGATGCAAGGGTATTTTTTAAATATGATCGTTTCTTTGTATAAGATGAATCGATTACTAACCATTATATACCCTAAAATGAACAAATATTACTCTAAACCTTGGTCGGTTACGACCATTGCTTTACTGGCGACTGTACCCATGTTGTCAGCGCAATTGGAGGATGATGAAGATGTATACGAACTGAGTCCGTTTACAGTCGAATCTTCCGAAGATGTAGGTTACCTTGCAGGGGCGACTCTTGCCGGAACCCGTATTCGAACAGATCTCAAGGATGTGGGATCATCAGTGTCTGTTGTCACTGAAGAATTCATGAGGGATACAGCCTCCCAAAGCGCGGAAACCCTCTTGGTCTATACGACCAATACTGAAGTAGCGGGTCAGGGAGGAAATTTCCTCGGCCAAGGCGACAGTGCGGTCTTAACGGATACGAACCGGACCAGTCCTATTGCGAACACTCGTGTTCGTGGATTGACCGAAGCGGATAACACTCGTGATTACTTCCTATCGGATATCCCCTGGGATTCTTACAATGTGGGTCGCATTGATCTGCAACGGGGACCCAACTCCATCTTGTTTGGTATTGGTAGTCCTGCAGGTATTGTGAATGCGAGTACCAACCCAGCTGCATTCGCTGACAAAAACATGGTTGAAAATAAATTGGATAATTTCGGCACTGTAAGAGTGAATGGAGATTTCAATAAGGTTGTGCTTGAGGATGAATTGGCCGTGCGAATTGCGTTATTGAATGACCGTACAAAATATCGTCAACATCCGGCCCGCAAGAACGATGATCGTGTGTATGGAGCGTTAAACTATACTCCGAAGTTCCTTAATGAAGGTGACATTACAACCTCCATTAAAATGAACTACGAAAAGGGGAAAATTCGTTCCAATAATCCTCGGCTGACGCCTCCACTCGATGGTATAACTCCTTGGTATAGCTACATGGGTCAAGGGATTTATGACGCGCAGACCGCAGCTGATGCGGAAGACGAGGAACCTTGGTTGGATGCTCCGGGACAACGAGTATGGGATGGTGTTGTCATTCCTTATTTTGGTGGTAGTGCGGGGTTAGCCTATCCTGCAAAAGTATTTGGTTGGCCGGATACTAGTATCCCCGTACCCGCTTCCGTTGTTGGAGATAACACCCTGCGGGGCATCGCGTCCTATAATGCTTATGCAACCAATGCATCACTAGAATATGCAGATATTAACGCTTACAAAGCAAGATCACTGGTGGATGATTCTATCTTTGATTTTTATGACAATCTGCTCGAAGGGCCAAACAAACGGGAGTGGAATGATTTTGACGCCTTCAATGCGTCCATGAGTCAGACTTTCTTTGGAAACGCCATTGGATATGAAATAGCTTATGATCGTCAAAGCGCGACCTGGGGATATGAAAACTTCCTCTCGGGTGATGCTGCGATGATAACAGTGGATGTGATGAGTACACTGATCGACGGATCTGCGAATCCGAATGTGGGTCGTCCGATGACCATCGCTGGCGGTGGTTCTGCAGGTGGATATTGGGCCAACAGTGAACGGGATACGCTGCGTTTGACAATGTATGCGGAAGTGGATTTCCGTGAGTTTATGGACGAGGATTCCGTTATTGCGAAGTTCTTTGGACGGAATGTCTTTACAGGATTGCTCAGTCGTCAATCTCAGGATTTCGAGAGCCGATCTTACAATCGGTACTATCTCGCTGATGATTACGCTCCGAATGCAGTTCAAGGTTCTGTTGGGCAGGCGTCTCGCGATAGCATTTTCTACATGTATATGGGTGAGAGTCTGATCGGTAGCAATAGCCCCAGTAGCATCGGGCTTACGGGTGTGAAGAATGTCGTTTCCCCTCAAAACTCTACTATCACAGTTTACAATAACGTCACAGAGACATGGGAAAATACGTCCTTGATCGTTCACAATAATGACAATGCTTCGAATCGGAACAAAACCTATCGTTTGGCTCGAAAATATGAAGATATTGTGGAATCTGCGGCGTTTGTATGGCAGGGTTTCTGGTTGGATGGAACCGTGATCCCGATGGTTGGAATCCGCAAGGACAAAGACCTATTCAAAGACGCGGGGAACCCTCCAGGAGCAGGCGGACTTGTATTCCCATTCAATCCAGACTGGCAACTTCCGAACGATGCGAATGAAGTCAGTGGAACTTCCCGCACTTACAGTGTGGTGACCCACCTTCCTGAGCAGTGGCGCGAGCGTCTTCCCGGGCATGCGAATGTCAGTTTTTTCTATAATGAATCCGAAAATTTCCAACCGGACTCCTCCCGTCGGGGCATTCTAGGAGATCAAGTTGCCAATCCACAGGGGGAAACAAAGGAGTATGGCGCAAGTCTAACGCTCTTTAACGATAAACTGATGGTGAAATGGGTGCATTATGAAACTTCAGTCGCTAATGCTACTCTCACAAATGAAATTGGTGGTCAATACCTCATTGGTGCGGTTGAAGCATGGGGACAACGAGCTGCTTACAAGTTTGCGAACGAACCTGGCGTATGGCCTGCAAGTACTATCTATGGCTATGCTTCCAACGGTGAAGCGGTGACATGGCGACCTGCTGGGGATGAGGTTACGAATGACCTTGGAGACTATGCATACTCACAGGATTTGCTGGATCAAACCTATGACTTGATGCAAGCCTCCATCGATGCATGGTTTGCGACTCAGGTTCCCGCTGGGATGCAAGACGCATGGGCTCTCACAAATTACTCTGATCCCTCATACGGTGGAGATACTAACTATGGTGCTGCTGGGCTGGTCGTAACGGGTGACACCTTCTCTGAAGGGGACGAGTTTGAAGTTTTTGCCCGTCCATTGGATGGTTGGGATATCTCCTTCAACGCTTCAAAAACTACTGCCCAACGCACCAACCTGGCTCAGTCCTATGTGGATTGGATCAATCAACGTTGGCAGGAGTTCCAAGGCCCAGCAGGGGATATGAGACTTTGGGGCGGAGATGGCGACTGGTCTGAGTATGATGGACATGGGGGCGAAAGCGCACGTGGAAAGTTTGCTCGGGAAACTATGGCTGGCTACAACCTATGGAAAGCATTGGAAGGGGCTGACGTTCCCGAACTTCGCCCATGGCGTTTCAACCTTGTGACCAACTATTCCTTCCAGGATGGTGTCTTGGAAGGCAGCAATGTTGGACTTTCCTATCGTTGGCAAGACAAGGGAGTGATCGGCTTCCCTGTTATCACGGATTCGGATGGAAACCATGTTTATGACGTCGGTAATCCCTATAAAGGGGAAACCGAGGATGCGCTGGATCTATGGGTTGGTTATGAAACCGATATCACAGAGAAGATGCACTGGCGCGTGCAGTTGAACGTTCGGAATGTATTCGGCAAAGACGAACTCATTCCTGTCACTGTTCAACCGGATGGATCTCTGGGTGCGATGCGTATTGCAGAACCCCGTACCATCACGTTGACCAACACAATCACCTTTTAGCAAAAATTCAGATTAGCTAATTCATCTGGTAATTAGAAATCGTAGATTATCATCATACTTAAGCCCGGCTCGTTTATGCATTTTCGTGTCGGGCTTTTGTGTATCTATATGAGACCACCAAGTTACGTTTTAAACACGACGATCAGCGGACTCCATCAGATGCGAGCATGAGATACGGGCAGGTGAGGTGTAGCAAGCATCCGATGCTCGCATCAGATATTATTGCATCTGGTCAATTTAACGCTAATCGGTATGATACGACCTCTTCGCATGAACGCATGCGATGCTAGTCTTAATGGTCCTGAGCCCGTCGAAGGGCATCGCATTGAAGTGTTTTTGTCGCCGTCTCTACACTCATTGCCATGTGTGGTTGTCGGCAGTCTTGCACTTCTGCCACAACGTTGTGCATTCATGGTGCTGGTTTGACCGTTTGCAATGGTTGAGACATGCTAACAGAGTTTCGCAAAAGACTTAGGTGTGCAACTTGCAGAATTTCGAATCTTTCCTAATTTAGTGTTTCCTCATTACGGAAATAACAACGTTCGCGGAAAAAATTTATGAAACAGAAGATTGATCAAATTACGCTTATCATTCTATTGAGCCTCGGCCTCATCACGTTGGCGCACGCGCACTGCCAGATCCCTTGTGGAATCTATGGTGATGATGAACGCTTCACGGGGATGCTGGAGGACGTTACTACTTTAAGAAAGTCTGTAGCGCAAATCGAGGAGTTGTCTGAAGCAGATTCTGATGCTGCGACGATGAATCAATTGGTGCGGTGGGTTCAGAATAAGGAAGTGCATGCGGATAAAATCAGCGATGTGGTCCTCAAATATTTTCTGCAACAGCGCATCAAGGCCGATACCGATCACTACGAGGAGAAACTGGTCGCCTTACACAAGATTGTGGTATTGACGATGAAGGTTAAACAAGGGGTGGATCAAAAAAATGTAGATGCTTTGGAAGCTTCGATTCATGCTTTTCATGAGCTTTACCACCACGATCATTGAGGATTTCATTATTCTTGAATGCATAAAGCGGGTTCTTTGGAATCCGCTTTTTTATTAGTGGTCTGTATCAGAGGAAACACAAAATTCACTAACAGGTGGTCTGGTACAGATTGTTTTCGAAAACCTTCCGAGTTCAGTTGATTTCTGAGCAAGAGATCGCTTAGCTAGTCTAATCATCTACTCATGAAAGCTTTTCGATTCGCAGCATCTTTGGGGTCCGTCTTTTTACTCTTCTATTTATTACAATTGGGGAAGGACCTTTTATTGCCGTTTGTTTATGCGGTCATCCTCTGGTATCTGATTAACATTGTCACCTACGCCTTTCACTCGATCAATTATAAGAAATTCCGACTGCCTACTCCCATTTGTTTTATTCTGTCATTGGGAAGCATTTTGGGGATTGGGTCATTCGTGGTACAGGTCATTTCCTCAAATATATCAAGTATTGCCAGTGGTTCAGGTGTTTACAGGGAAAAGGTGAGTTCCGTGGTTTCGCGTTTATTTGTTCTCGCCGATCTACCGGAACCGGAAAGCCTTTCCACATTGCTCAAAGACTTGGACTTGAGTAAACTGATGTCAGAGGTTGCGTTGAGTTTAACCAGCGTAGCTGGAAGTGCGGGACTCATTTTGATTTATTTGATTTTCCTTTTTCTCGAACAGAAGAGTTTCTCGACCAAATTGAAAGTGCTAGCGCAAGGGCCCGAACAAGAGCAAAATATCTTGCGGCTTGTCCGGAAAATCCAATCCGATATCCGTTTATATATCGGCATCAAGACGCTCACTAGTGCGATGACGGGGATCATCAGCTACATCATCATGACCTCAATCGGGCTCGAATTTGCCAGTTTCTGGGCGATGCTGATCTTTTTACTCAATTATATTCCAAGTATTGGATCGATTTTGGCGACCATTTTCCCCTCCTTGCTCGCGCTGATGCAGTTTGATGTGAGCGGCAAGTTTTTTGTCGTCGCTATTGGGGTGAGCACGCTGCAATTCCTAATCGGAAACTTGCTGGAACCACGACTTATGGGCAGCTCGTTAAATCTCAGTCCGTTGGTGATTTTATTCTCTCTGACATTTTGGGGAGCGATGTGGGGAATCCCAGGGGCTTTCCTCTGTGTGCCAATCATGGTGATCCTAATGATTGTACTTTCTCATTTCCCAACGACCCAGCCAGTGGCGATCATGATGTCGAGGGACGGGTACGTAACAAAAAGTTAACACCGCTAGGTGTTTGTAAAGACTTCGTGAAACTATTGGGGAACGGCTCTGTTATAAGGTGTAGAGGTTTTTTCATCTGTTAATATTTTTTACCCAGCATTAAAAAAATGTATATCTCTGCAAAGCGCTAATAATAGCGACTTTCCGCCCGATTTGTAAGTCAGACATGGATACTGATTATAACAATTCTGGTGATGGACTTTTGCTTCTGATCAAGAATCTGCAATCGAACCGGACCTACCAAAAGTTCAAGGAAAGGCGCATGGCGTCACCTCACATCAAAGACGACTTCATCTATGAAGAAGATGATGATCAAAAGAAGTGGGACGACCTCATTGACACCTGTTTGAGCAACCTCGAAGAGGACGCAATTTTGTAAGGTAAGATTCGACTCAATTTAGATTAGAACGTTAGTTTTCGCTCCACCTCGTAAGGCCGAATTTCGGTTTTTATTGCGATCTCCACGTCAGCCGTGAGTTGGCGGAGGAAGGTCTCCACTCTTTGCCACGATTTGTGGCCACAGACTATTTATATAAATAAGAGAGTTAGCGCCTCGATTTTTGTTAATCGAGGTTTTTTTTGGGATCAAAATCGGGACGTAAAATTTGGTCTTTGGTTACTTCCACCGATACATCCCGTCCGAGGAAATCGAGCATCACTCGAATACGATCCTTGGCGGGCGTATAGGATTCAACAATTGCGTGCAGGTCTGCAAAAGGACCTTCTGTAAGTACTACGGGTTCGCCAGGTTGTAGTTCAGGGTCCGGGATCTCTTTGATCTCCTCTTCAAAATACTGATCGAGCTCCTGAATGAATGCGGGTGCCAGTGATGGAATGCGCTCACCGTATTTGACAACACTTTTTACCCCTTGCATGGACATGAGATGCCGCAAGTGTTGTTGGATCTCGCAATAGACAAAGATGTAATTGGGGAACAGTGGCTCCACAAAACGTACGATACCCCGTCGAGTTTTTTTCCGATAAGAGATTCGGGGGCAGAATGCTTGCAATCCCGTACGAGCTCTGATGTTAGCAGCTGCGATGTGCTCCCTTTTGGGTTGAGTTGTGAAACAATACCACTGGTCCTTTTCCGCCATTAAATTAGCTTACTACTGATGAGAGTGGTGCCGTCAAGGCGATACCGTTAATTGGGGTAGGTTTGACATGGGGCTCAATCCCTTAATTTTCAGTATATGGCGAAAATGGGAACTGTATTAGGACTTTCGATACTGGTGTTTCTGTGTGGATGCCATGCTCCGAATCCACATTTGCCAATCGATTGGAATTCGCGACCGGTTGACCCTCTTACTTTTAAAGAAGATGGACCCCAGTCAGTTCTGCACGTATTCATTATCTACGCGAGTAATATGTGTTCGCATACCGTGCTCAGAGTGTGGGATCCGGAACTTGGTGTTGTATTTTGGGATCCGGCTGGAGGCTATGGAAAGCCCGATTATCCGGTGGTTGCAACCCGCATTCGGGATCTTGTGGTGAACCCAACTCCCTCCATTTTAGACTACCTAGAGTTCCGTCAGTATTTGCCGACGGATTCGATGGAAATCTTTGAGTTCGAACTCGAATCGGAATTGGCTCAGTCTCTGATTCAGACCTTGCATACGGGCTTAAAAGGAGGGCGAGGGGCGTATGATACTAAAACAGATCCTTTCTTTTGCAGTTCAAGTATTTCAAAGTTTTTAGCCGAACAGGCTCCAAGTCGTTTCCCGATTTCCAAAACTTTTTATCCGCACGATTTTGCAAAACACCTTTATCAACTGCACCCAGACCGTGTCTTACTCTACGACGAAAGTGGAATTCGTCATTATTTTCCGAGTGAATCGGTAAACCTCTGATAAATCATGACCTTCAGCTGGATTTTATGAGATTTGAAGGTATGCTTGTGTTCTTTTGCCGTGGAAACTGAAGGGCCACAGTCTTACTCGGGCGAATTTGATCGCGACGCCACTATCTCTCGCATTCTCCAAGTTCAGGAACATATCCTGGCACACGAGAGTCGTAGGGGGAAGAAGGGGCCGATACAGACCCGATTGAAAGCCCTGTTCAAACAAGCTTTGGTCTACACTGTACTAGGACGTCGATTGAGCCGGGCTTTGAGCGAATTGATCAAGGCTGTTCGCGAACGCCGTCGCCCCTATTTGGGTCCGGAGTTGGCAAATGCACTCGAAGCAGCCAGTCGAAAGGTCATGGGGTATAAGCGTTGGCTGATTGCTCTTGGTTTGATGGCGGCCTTGCCGGGCTGTATTTCAGCCTTTTTGTTGTGGCAACAGAATCAAGCAGTGGAGGAGGCGAAAGTGAACTCCATTGAAGATTTGCGAAACAATTATCGCGTCGAGCTTCTCATCACGATTTACCACACAACCGATAAATCGGAGTCGGGACTGCTCACGACGCCCGTGTTTAGTGCTTCAAATCGTCGAAATGCAGTATTTGAACTCATCCAATGGGATGCCGAACAGTTGGCAGAATTGGAAGAAGAGGACCTGTTTAAGCTCAATCGAATGGTGGATCTGTCTGTGGCGCCGCTGAACAACGTCGATTTTTCTGCCATCCCAGGTGAAGATCCTTTCTTTTTCAGGGATATTGGGTTTGTGAATAGTAATTTCGAGAATGCGTCCTTTGAAGGGTGTCGGTTTGAGCACGTCTGGTTTTCTAATGCCCAATTGTATGGAACTAACTTTCAGCTAGCTCGTTTCAAGGATGTTTTGTTTGATGAAGCTCGTATTATCGGCGCTGATTTCACCGGGGCAGAGTTCATCCTGTGTAATTTGGAAGGGGCAGTGTTCGATGCGACAACACGATGGCCCGACGGCTTTGATCCGATCGCTCACGGGGCAATTTTGATAGCAGATTGATGGTCGATATGGTGAAAGAAAGGACATTGTCGGCGACTCAGTGGGATCGCAATCAACTCGAGGCACAAGAGGATGATAAACTGATGCAGATCCTTGCCGCGCTTGAATTGCGATTGGGGAAAATAGAAAAAGAACAGGATCGCAATCGACTGTTTCAGTCGGTCATGAAAAAACGGTCGGGTAGAATCCTTTTGGACAGCATGTCCGCTTTTCGTTTATCCCGGCGGTTGGAACGATTGTTTGAAGTTGTCCGGACTGGCGAGAATGATCCTTGGCCTGTGCAAGAGGTATTGGGGGTTTTTGATGGGTTAGTCGCGAGGATGCTTGCCAAACGCATCACGCTCTTTGTGGTCGCATTGTTTGCTGTCGTTCCAGCTGTGAGCTCACTGATTTTGTTGGCGGAGCAAAACCGACACATGATCGAGCAAAATCGGGTGGAAGAAAGCTATGATCTCGAAAGAATTCGAAAATCACTGCTGGAGGTGATCAATGGTACTTCGGCGCAGTTTGTTGTCGATGAGAACGGAGTGCAGTCCTTAGAGCTATTGTCCACCTATCATAAACGGATTCGCGAGGAAGCTTTTGGGACTTATATTTCGATTGATAAGCAACGGTGGTCGAAGGAGCAGGTGGAGGCTGAGCCTCCTTTGAGGTTTGTTGATTTAAGGGGGTGCAACCTGAACAATCTGGCATTGGGCGGTGCACTTGGGTTGGTAGAGGGAGAGAGTCGGGACGATATTTCACGAGTGTTTCTTGGCAATGGAAATCTTCAAGGCACCAAATTCCTTCGATCCAAGCTGACTGGGAGCGTGTTCAAAAATGCCAATGCTCAGGGGATGCTGGTTAGCAGTCCCGACGCCCGCTATTGTGATTTCAGCGGTATCGACGCTAAAAACGCGACCTTTAGTTGGGATGCGAAAACATCGACCCCTATAGACTTGTCTCATGCGAGTTTTGATCGAGCCCAACTAGAAGACTCCTTTTTTGACCAAGCAATATTGATCAATACCTCGTTCACGGGGACGAATCTTTCGAATGTGAGTGTTTATGCCGGAATGGTTGCTGAATGTGATTTCACGCAGGCGGATTTTGGAGCAGGAATTCGGTTTCCCGAAACCCCGGTTCACAAAACACTTATTCGGATAGAGCAAAAGGAAAAGATCGAATTGGAGTCCTTCTGTTTCTTTGAGAAAACAGAGGATCACGAAATCCTCCGCATCATGACTGACAAAAAAAAATATGATGCGTGGTGGGCAGGCACTAAAGCTACACTTGATGCTGCTGCCGAAACAGAACTCGAAGAAGTGAAAACAAAGAATCGAGAACTGAAAGCAGCCGGAGAGATTTAGTCGGAAGGATTAGTGTGTTGTCCGAATGCTGAATGACTGAATCGTCACCGATTCAGCTACTTGTTCCTTGGATCGTAGCCGGATGCGTGAGCATTTGGGGGAAAGTAATTGGCGGCAATTATTTTGAGAGTGCGCTCAGGATTCCGTGATCGCGCATGATGGGGAGGACTTCCGAGAGATCGACCGTCGCACCGGGGGTTATTTGATGGGATTTGAACCATTTCTGATTCGTTTCGAGAGCAAATTGGATGTCATCGCTCATTGATTTGACGCTGTTTTGATTATAGGGATACATCGGGTGGATTTCCTTAATAACTCCCATGGGGTCGATGTAGGCGATATCCAACGGGATCGAAGTGTTTTTCATCCAGAAGCTCCGGGGTGTTGCCTTGTCAAAAATGAACAGCATTCCGCGATTTTCAGGCAGGGATTCCCGTTTCATGAGACCGCGGGCCTGACTGGCGGGAGTGAGCGCCAATTCTACTTCCAATACATTGCCTCCGATCGAAATTGAAACGGTTTCACCCGGTTTCCATGATTTCTGTGGGTCGGATTTTGCGCATGCTAAAAAGACGCCAGTGAGCGCCAACAAAAAGAGGGTGCAGGAGACAGTTTTAAGCGGGTGAATGCATTGACTCATAGCTCGATGCTGACATCATTGTTTTTATTTGCAACGCACGATTGTTATGAGTTCTACGGAAAAGCCTCTTCTCGTTTATGCAAACCCCGAGTTTGTATCAGATTTGTATTACTTGTCGGGTCTGATGACCCCCGATCCCTATGTTCTTATTAAGAACGGAGATCATACTACTGTTGCAGTTAGTCCTCTCGAATATGGCCGCGCGGTTAAGGAAGCCAGGGCTCAGAAAGTGGTGGATATTCAGACATTATCCGAACGTAATGAACCTCTGCTTGGCAAAGGGTTGAGTCCTGAGGCCGCTACCATCCTAACCCTCCTATCAGATCAGGGAATATCTTCTGTGGAAGTCACCCGTGATTTCCCCTTTTACCTTGCCGATGAGTTAAAATCGCAAGGAATCGAGTTGAGTGCATATCCCAAAGCGATGCTTGACGAACGCGTCATCAAAACCAACGAGGAAGTGGAATTAATTCGAGATGCGATTGGAACCACTGAGCAATGTCTTGCTCGAGTCGAGCAGATACTCGGAGAGTCTATTGTTGAAGATGGGATGCTCAAATGGGAAGGGGATTGGCTTACTTCTGAGGAAGTGCATCGTCAAATCGAGCTTGTGTGCTTGTCTAAGGACGCAGTGGCAGGTCACCCGATTGTAGCTGGTGGGGACCAAGGCTGTGACCCTCATGAACGAGGACATGGTATTCTTTACGCGAACCAGTTGATCATTGTCGATATTTTCCCGCGGTCCAAAACTCATCTCTATTGGGGTGACCTTACGCGAACTTTTTTCAAAGGAAAACCCAGTAGCGAGCAGATGAAGCTGGTGGAAACGGTCGCTGAAGCACAGAAGGTCGCAATTGATAAAGTCGCGGCTGGAGTGATCACTGGTAGTATCCATGCAGCGGTTGAGGAACTATTTGAAAAGAAAGGATATCGCACCGAGCAAAAGAACGGAACTTATCAAGGGTTTTTTCATGGAACGGGCCATGGATTTGGTCTGGACATCCACGAACCTCCGCGACTTGGGAAGAAACAGGAAGTTACCTTAAAACCTGGGATGGTGGTCACTGTGGAACCGGGGCTTTATTACCCTGGTCTTGGAGGGTGTCGAATTGAGGATGATGTGCTAGTGACTGAAAACGGGTGCGAAATGTTGTCCCATTATTCCTACGACTGGATCATTAGTTAAAAGTCCTCATTTATTTTTCTATGATGCGAATCTTATGGTTCTTCCTGACGCTGATTGTTAGTCTTTCGGCGTTGGAAGGGCGGGAATTGTGGCCTGATCAATGGCTAGTCGGTTACGGGGAGTCGATTCCCGGCTGGGGAGAGACTGAAGAGACCGTTAAGTCGATTGATCTTGTGGCAAGATGGAAAATCCCAGTTAGAGAATACGAACCAGGGGCGAAGATTCTCGGACTACGCAGCCATGAAGTTTGGATCGAATCTACCTTTCATCGTCTTGTTTCTGACAGCGACCCAGTGGATGACGATGACTATGGGATTGTTGACCTCGCGTTTTTAGCTGCATTTACCTTCGAAAAAGTGGGCTCAGCCGAGCCCTTCATCTTCGTTGGTGGTGGCCCTGCCTATCTTTTTGCAGATATTCGGGGAGCAGGCATGGATTTGACTGCGAATTACCAGACAGGTTTTGGGATTCGAAATATTCCCTTTGTTGGCGGTCGATTGGAAACTCTTCTTAAATTCCATCACATTTCCAACATGAGCCTTGGTGATCCAAATGTATCCATGAATTCGCTTCGTTGGCAGGTTTCTTTGGCTTACTAGAGAGTGTAAGGATTTCTTCGGTTCCGTTCTCAGAACAGAATAACCACTCAGCTGTTTATTTTTACCGCTCGTCAAAAGTTGTGATAGAAAAGCGGGTGATTCCTGCATGATGGAGGGCATGAAAATCAACATCTTAGAAATCTTCCAATTATTGTCGCTGTTCTCGTTTCGACGCAGCATACAGATCGCGGCCATCTCCATGGCCTTCAGCTACGCCAGTAGCGCCCTCAAAGGAGCCGCTTTCCACGTTGAAATTGAAGGTCAAGGGCAAGCAGTGTTGATGGTGCCGGGACTCGCTTGTTCCGGTGAGGTTTGGCGGGATACAGTGGAAACTTTGAGCAAATCTTATCAATGCCATGTTTTTACGCTTCCCGGTTTTGCGGATCAACCCGCAGTCCAACACGACGGGAGTTTTGTCGATTTCGTTAAAGAGGAATTGTTAACTTACATTGAGGAAAATGGCCTGAAGTCACCGCTCATGATTGGGCACAGCTTGGGTGGTTTCATTGGCTTATCCATTGCGAGCGAAACGGCTAGCCCGCTATCTGGGCTTGTTGTTGTGGATTCGTTACCCTTTCTGCCTGCGATGATGAATCCCAGCGCTACAGAAGAGAGTATGAAGTCGATGGCAAAAGGGATCGTTGTTCAGAGCCAATCCATGCAACCTGAGCAGTACCGGCAAATGCTTGCGACGATGATTACAGCACCAGAACGAATTGACGAGGCGTTGTTTTGGTCCTCCAAGAGTGATGGGGCGACTGTATCCGAAGCGATGGTCGATCTTTATACCACTGATTTGCGCGACGACATTGCCAACATAGACATCCCAGTCCTGGTGATGGGAGCTTGGGTGGCTTATAAGGCATACGGTTCTACCCGAGAGTCAACGATGGCGATTTACAATGTGCAATATGCGGCCCTGCCAAACTATGAGCTGAAAATGACGGATATCGGAAAGCATTTCATCATGTGGGACGATCCTGAATTTTTCCTCAACGAAACGGAAAACTTTTTCGGTCAACTATAGTCTTTTTAGTCCATCAACTTCATCACCTTTGGCCGGAACCGCAGTGCAATCCCTGAACTTGCGGTTTCGGTCCTATTCAGCAAAACTCAGACTTTGAAACCATGAAAAAAGGATATACCAATATAATTACAATAGGATGGGCGATGCTGTTAGTTTTGATGGCTGTAGCCCACCTGATGGGAAAATCGCTTGTTCCATTTCAACCCGTAATGATCGTTTGGCTTGTGCTAACAATCATTCATTGGCGGCGGAAAAGTAACACCCAGCCGGGTGTAACCGTGGAGATGAAATCCAACAAGCCCAGTTCTGCAAAGAAATAGGGAGACAGAGATTATCCTGTGAAAACACCGACTACAGAGCATTCGATGCACCCTCGTTACTACTGGATATCACAGTTTCTCGGATGGGGCTTATATGGAGTTGTTGGACTTGTTTTCCAAGGAATGTTCGCGGAAATCGGTTGGAGGAATATCGCGCTCATTCTCAGTGGGTGCATCATTCTTTTTTCTCTCACCCACTATTATCGGTTCGTTGCGAAAAAAAAATGTTGGGAATCACTTTCGTTCGGACGACTGGTGTTTCGAATTCTTGGAGCTACTTTCATCATGGCGGTTGTGAGTCAACTCTTAGTATCAGCTTTGATGATTTGGGTTTTTGATTTACTCGGGGATCAGAATTACAGCTTCGTTATCTTGGGAATGTATGTGTTTCAGAACCAGATTTTACTCATCTGTTGGTCACTGATCTATTTTTCATTTCACGCCTTCCGCAATCGCCAGATCGAACAGGTTGAGAGGTGGAGATTGCAGGCTGCCGTGAATGATGCGGAGTTGACTGCTCTCAAAGCACAGGTCAATCCCCACTTTATTTTCAATTGTCTCAACAATATACGAGCCTTGGTCTTGGAAAATCCTGAAAAATCGCGGGATATGATCACCCATCTATCTGACTTGCTCCGCTATTCGATTCGCCTTAACGAAAAGCCATTGGTCGCGCTGGAAAAAGAAATCGAAATTGTCGAAAACTATCTCAAACTTGAATCAATTCACTACGAAGAGCGGCTGACATATCGTATTAGTGTTGATCCCGCTGTCCTTAAGCAGCAAGTGCCGCCAATGTCGATTCAGCTCCTTGTGGAAAATGCGATCAAACATGGCATTTCGCGGCTCCCCGAGGGTGGAAACATTGATATTCGCGCCAGAAAGGAAGAGCCCGGAATCAGAGTTTCTGTTATCAACACTGGCCAACTCGTTGAAAGTGATCCGAGTAATCCCGATAGCGGAATCGGACTTCGAAATTCACAGGAGCGGTTGAATTTACTCTTTCCATCTGACTGCCATTTGGAAATCCGCAATTCCGACTCCAACACGGTAGAAGCGAGTTTTTCTGTCCCTGAAAATCCCTTATGAAAGCACTGATCGTCGATGATACAAGACTCGCCCGCAATGAACTCAAGCACATGCTCGAGTCGGTTGAAGGAGTTGAAATAGTGGGAGAGGCGGCAAATGCGGATGAAGCAGAGAAACTTATTGAAAAGCTCGATCCAGAGGTGGTTTTCTTGGATATTCAGATGCCCGGAAGAAGCGGTTTTGAACTTTTGGAAGGACTCGATCGTGTTCCCGAAGTCATCTTCACAACCGCCTACGATGAGTATGCAATCAAGGCTTTCGATTATAATGCCCTCGATTATTTGCAAAAACCAATCCAGATCGATCGCCTGGAAAAAGCGATCGATAAGCTTCTAGCCAAATCGATCCCTGATACCGATGAACCATTGGAGTCCGCGAAACCTGATGTTCTCAAGTCAGACGATCGCGTTTTTGTAAAAGACGGAGATGATTGTTGGTTTGTTCCTATTCAGGATATTCGACTTTTGGAAGTCGATGGCAGTTACACCCGAATTCGTTTTGAAGAGCATCAGCCGTTGATTCCGAAATCGCTCAATTATCTGGAAGCGAGGCTCGATCCCAAAGTGTTTTTCCGCGCAAATCGCCAGCAGATGATCAATCTTCGTTGGATCGACAAAGTTGCTCCTTGGTTTAGTGGAGGTTTAAAGCTTTACCTACGAGGTGGGGACGAAGTGGAAGTATCTCGTCGCCAATCTTCATTGTTTAAAGAGATGATGAGCCTTTGAGGAATGAGTTGAGTCTATTTACCTCAGGGGAAATTTGTTATACATATTCATCCCGAATGTGAGCGAGAGGCTCATGCCACCGTTGGGTATAAGCTAAAATTGCGTCGTCAGGTTTCGGTTTTAACAAATGAGGTAACTGATCCGCTTTGTAGAGAGCTCTATTCGCGAGGTCCTTGAGGCAAGTGCATTCGTCTCCGGTGCAATGTCTTATCTCAATTTGGCCCTTTTGCATATCAGTAAAAGGACATCTATCTGTCTTTTCACAATCAGCCATTGTGAGTTGGTTTTAGAGGTGGGTTTTAAAACAAGGTTTGTGATCCAATGATAGTTGTCGGTATATAAACGGAAATAATTAGTTTGGGTTGTTAAAAGAAGATGATCTTGGTTGTGCTATCAATTTCATTAATGGGACTCTTGCACGACTTGAGTCGGATCGCACTGATCTGAATTTCGCATTGTCAACCGGACTCGAAGACTCTAAACACCCAATGATGAGTGTGTCTTTGGAACGACTCTTTGACGCGATATTGAAAGCGCGCCAACGGGTTTACGAATTAGCTCCTGCAACTCCATTGCAGAAACTGGAGCTTGAACAAGAGTTCCGGGGTGAACTGTTTATCAAGCGGGAGGATTTGTCGCCAATTCATGCCTACAAATGGAGAGGTTCCTACAATCGAATGCGGCAGTTGTCGTCAGCAGAACTCAAACATGGAGTCGTTTGTGCTTCCGCTGGCAACCACGCCCAAGGAGTAGCTGTATCGGCCCAGAAACTTGGAACGCGTGCCACGATCTATATGCCCAAGTCCACGCCGCAGATGAAGGTCTCTTCGGTACGGAAGCTCGGTGGTACGTCTGTTGATGTGGTATTGAAAGGTGGCTCCTATGATGAGGCTTTTCAGCTTGCGAGTGATTTTGCAAAAGAAACGGGCCAAACTTTCATCCATGCCTATGATGACCTGGAGGTGATTGCGGGGCAGGGAACACTTGCGGACGAAGTGGTGATGGAGGGCGTAGGTCCTTTCGATCGCGTCTATCTCCAGATTGGGGGAGGTGGAATGGCCGCCGGGGTCGCGTGTTGGCTAAAAAAATACTACCCAGAGATCGAAATTGTGGGTGTTGAAGGTATTGACCAAGCTTCAATGGCCACAGCAGTTGACGCCGGCTGTCCTGTTGAATTGGAGTATGTGGATGTGTTTTGTGATGGCACTGCTGTCAAGAAAGCGGGTTCGGTGACCTTTCCACTCTGCGCGGAACTGGTGGACCGTTTCGTGACGGTCACAAACGAGGAGGTTTGTGCGGGTATACAAATGCTTTGGGAATCAAAACGACTGATTCCAGAACCAGCAGGCGCCATGGGGCTTGCCGCGTGGATGAAGGAAAAGCAGGCTAACGACGGCAAGCGTTGTTTGGTCATCGTTTGTGGCGCCAATATGGATTTTGGACAACTGTCTTGGGTCGTGAAACATGCCGGAATCGGTTCCTCACGACGGAAGTTCTATCGGTTTTTTCTAGAAGAAAGAGCCGGTGCTTTGCTTGAACTCCTTCAACACTTCCCGGAGGATGTGAACATTGTCGAGTTTCAGCATGGACTTACGAAAGGTGAAATTGTGTCACCCGTGATCGGCATCGATGCGACTCCACTCCAGTTGGTTAAGTTTGAAAAGAAACTGGGGGACGCTAATACCCCATTTGAAGAGGCAACCAATGATGAAGATGTGGAGTTTCGAATCATCCACTATGAAGCTTCGTTGTTTAAGATGCCGATTTTTGTGCGCATCGAGTTTCATGAGCGCCCGGGAGCATTGAGCGATTTTCTCCAGCAAAATTGTAAGGAAGCCAGTATCATCTATTTCAATTATGGTTACACTGGTGAACGGGTTGGTCGGGCATTGATCGGCTTTGATTTTACTGATTTCGATGCGAAAGATTGTTTTCTCGAGGCTCTCTCCAGCGAGAGCCATTCATTGCGGCGGGTGAAGCAATTGCCGGAATCAGCGATGATCAGGATGATTGGAAACGATGTGAGTTCTTAAACTCTTTTGCTGGCTTGGGCTCTAAGCGGTTCTGTGATTGCTCCGTTTCAAATTTTTTACAGCTCCGTAGCGAGCATGGCGGTTTTTCGATCCAGACCCCAACGGTACCCGCCGAGGGCGAGGGTTTTTCGAAGAACGCGATGGCAGGGAATGAGATAAGAAATCGGATTGTCTCCAACGGCAGTAGCAGCCGCGCGATGGGCTGCAGGTTTTCCGATTGCGGCAGCGAGTTTGGAGTAGGCTGTGGTATTGCCGTTGGGAATTTCAAGCAGTGCCTGCCAAATCTTAACCTGGAACGGAGTTCCTTTGAGTAAGAGCGGTAAAGGTTTGGAAGCGGATTTTCCGTAAAAAATCTGGTCTACATATAAGGCCGTCTGAATCGGATTCTCTGAAAACTGAGCATGTTTCCACTTCTGTGAGAGATGTCCTATTAGCTCTTCAATGGATTCGTCGTCTGGGAAATACAAATGGGTCAGGCCTCGTTGGGTGGCAATCAGAAGGCAGTTGCCAAAAGGTGTCATGTGGAGGCCCCAATGCATTTGCAGTCCACGTCCTTGCATCTTGAACTCACCGGGACTCATGGAGTCGATAGTCACAAAAAGGTCATGCAGTCGCCCTGTGCCACTGAGTCCAACTTCATAGGAGGTTTCCAGGTTGGAATAGTTCTCGAGTAACAGCTTTTTTGCGTTATCAAGAGTGAGAACTTTGATGAGTTGTTTGGGGGTAATTCCCGCCCACGTATGGAAAATTTCAATGAGATGTTGCGAACTCACTCCTACATGGTTTGCGATCTCGTTGAGCGAAGGTTGGGAAATGAGGTTTTCACGAATAAAAGCAATCGCTCTGCCCACGGTTACATAGTGGTGGTTTTGTGGGAAACTACGGAGCTGAATGCGAAACCTCTGATTTTTCATGCTAATTTGTGTGGAATTATTCTAACCGATAGATGGGCATAAATTCGACCCGATTATTCGGAAAATTCATTCACTGAGTTGTGAAAATTTTATTAAGTTGCGAAGAATTCTTCCGAATGATCTTACTCGAACCCAACCCACTTTCGCATAAAAACAACCCGTCATAGCATGAACTCACATGGTGAAGGGCAGATTTTAGAATCTTTTTCTGCACTTCACAGGTCTCGGAATGCTTGGATTGTCTTGGTTTTATCGATCATATTAACTGTCTCGGCTTGGTATTTAGCACAGGATTATGCGAAAAAGCGGGCGCAAGAACGGTTCGATTTTGCAGTGCAAGATGCGCATGAGCGCATTCTGCGGCGCATGAATGATTACGAACAGATTCTGAGGGGTGGTGTCGCATTTTTTAATGCATCGAATGATGTCTCCCGAGAAGATTGGCGTTTATTTGTAAGAGATCTGCAAATTGATCAGCACTTCCCCGGTTTGCAAGGAATGGGATACGCCGTAGCCTTCGATCCGAGCGAAACATATAAAATTGAAAAAATGGTTCGAGCGGAGGGATTTCCAGAGTTTAAAGTGCATCCTGAAGGGCATCGTGACCTCATGACGTCAATTGTCTATCTGGAGCCTTTTGATGAACGGAATCGAAGAGCCTTTGGATACGATATGTTTTCTGAGAAGACTCGCCGTGAAGCAATGGAACATGCTTACCTTAACGGGAAGTCGGGCTTGTCGGGAAAAGTCATTTTGCTACAAGAGACCGAAACTGATATCCAACCAGGATTTTTAATGTATCTACCGGTTTATGAAGGATCTTCAACGTCATTTATCTCTGCAGAAAATCGACGGAATCGGCTCAAAGGATTTGTCTACAGTCCTTTCAGAATGAAGGATTTGATGGTGGGGATTCTCGGGAGCGGATCCCCCGATGTAACCTTCACTATTTTCGATGAAAACTTGCTTACGGAGGAGGGTTTTTTATTCAACTCAGAAGAATTAAACGTCTCCGGACCTGATTCGGGATCTCGGTACAGTGCGTCACTTGAATTACCGCTTGGGTCTCATTACTGGACCATTCAGTATTTCAGTTCCAACCAGTTCGAAGAAGCCGTTGCTACGACACAACCTGCAATCATTGGGATTGGTGGATTGATCGTGGATGTTCTGCTTTTTGTGGTGATATTTTCGTTGGCGAGAAACCGAAAGCTTATTTCCAAACAAGCAACTGAGATTGCTTCGAGCCAGCAGCTTTATCGGGGAATTATTGAAGGTGCTCCAGATGGGTTTTGGATTCTCGATTCCTCTGGGACAATCATTGAAGTTAATCCCGCCTATTGCGAAATCAGTGGATATCGCGTGGAAGAGATTATTGGGAAAAAGATTGATTGTTTTGAAGTGAAGCAGACTCCGGACGAAATTGAAGTTCAAAAAAATGAAATTAAATTGTCTCGGTGGAAATGCTTTCGAAGTGAACACAAAAGAAAAGATGGAAGCATTTGGCCAGTCGAAGTATTGGCGACGTACTGGCCGAACCAGGGCGGTCGGTTTTTTGTTTTCCTCAAGGACATCACACAGACGTTGGCAACTGAGAATTCATTGATAGCGGCGAAACAAAATGCGGAAGCTGCTAACGAGGCCAAGTCAGATTTTCTGGCGAATATGAGTCATGAGATCCGAACACCGATGACTGCAGTTATGGGCTTAACAGAACTCGTCCTTGAAAGGGATCTTTCGGAAGAAACTAGAGACTACCTGGAAAAATCGCTTCGGGGTTCGAAGGCCTTGTTAACACTACTTAACGAAATTCTCGATTATTCCAAGATCGAGGCAAACCGGATGGATTTATCTCTGAACTGGGTGAGGTTAGATCAGTTGTGTTACGAAGTGTGCTCGTTGTTCCAGATTCAGGCAGAGCGATCTGGGCGTATGTTCTCCATTGAAATCGATAAAGGAGTGCCAAATCGAATTCTGGGAGATTCGCTTCGCTTGGGTCAGGTTATTAACAATCTCGTAGGAAATGCACTGAAATTTTCAACAAAGGGTGCGATTGAGGTTCGCATTCAAGCCGGGGCTATTGAGGATAACAATATTGAACTCCATTTATCGGTAACAGACCATGGAATCGGAATGAGCGATAAGCAAATGGAACATCTCTTTAAGCCCTTCACCCAGGCTGACACCAGTATTACTCGAAACTTTGGTGGAACCGGATTGGGATTGAGTATCTGTGATCGACTCGTGCAGATGATGGGTGGTGCTATTCGCGTGAAAAGCAGCCCTGGTGTTGGTTCTACTTTTTATTTCAGTATTATGGCGGAATTTGACCCTGACTCCATTATCACTGGTGAAAATTTGCATGTGACCGAAATGAAAAACCATGAAGAGGATGAAACAGACGTGGATATTAGCCTTGCAGGGTTGAAGGTTTTGGTGGGTGAAGACAATTCAACCAATCAATTGATTGCAATGAGGCTCCTGGAGAACTCTGGTGCACAGGTGGACATTGCAAATAATGGTCGTGATGTTTTACAGTCTTTGAATCGTAGCAAGTATGATATCTTGTTATTGGATCTGCAGATGCCGCAAATGGGTGGCATCGAATGTGCGCAAGAGATTCGTTCGAGCCAAACCGCATCGGTTGGAATTCCTATTATAGCAATGACCGCGGCTGTAAGAGAAGAAGATAGGCAGCATTGCCTGCAAGCCGGAATGAATGGCTTTGTCGGTAAACCATTCGAAAAAAAGGATTTGTTGAGGGAAATTGTAAAACTAACTCGGCCCGTCGTTTCCTGACAAACCGAACCATGCTGCAGTTCGACTACAGCACTTCCTAAAACATAGGAGAGAGGTTTTCCCAGCGAACGGTCCATCCCTCTTCTGGAAAACCAGGGTTTGGGGTTTCACAACCTTGGAACCCCGCGCACATCATTGCTACCGCAGATAAGAGACCTCCGTTGCCGGGCATATAGATGCGAAGTCGTTCATCCTGGTAATTATGCCCGTTTGCGAGGTAGGTGTTTTTTTGCATATCCATGAGCAGGGCATCGATAGCCCAGTCAGGGTTTCCCAGGCGGGTTGCTGCCATCGCCATCATCGGATAGTCCCAACCCCAGGTGCTGGGCCAGTCCCATTTATCAAGGATGATCTGGTAGGTTGCCTCGGCGATATCGGGATCGACCGTAGAGTCCATTGGAAGCATGCCAACGGCACCAAGCACCATCGGATGGTCGCCCATATAAAGATCGTTGGTGTAACTGTCGGGTGCGGATTCTGCGGCGAGGTAGAGGCCCTCTTTTTGGGGAAGGTCAGCCAGATGATCGATGATCATCTGATAATGTTCACTTGGGTTTAACCCCGTTCGTTCTCGCCATTTCTGTGCGATTTCGAGTCCCCATTTCCAGTAGCGAAGTTCAAAGGCTGGGTTACTGGTTTCACCCCTTGGTAGCCGTTCTTGTGCAGGAATGAGAGGAGGTGGTAAATCGTATTGTCCGGTAGCAGGATTCAGTACAGGGAAATCCGCCATAAAGTCTGCAGTTGCTGTCACCACTTTTGCGTATTTTTCAAGTGTTTCAGGGGTGGGGTTCGAGCAATAGATTAGTTCTGCGAAATAAATAATATGAGGTTGTTGCCAGATGAGGTATTCCCCAATCCCAGATGGGCTATCCGAACTGCTGGGGTCGGTCATTTTCGCCCATCTCACGCCTTCATAGCCTTGGAGTTTTGCCTTCGAGCGGGCTACTTCTATGACCGATTCATACCAATTGAGAGACCGTTCGAGCAGATCACCTCGGTTCCACAATGCCCAATGTAATCCATGCCACCAGTGCATTTCGAGGTGGAATTTGCCATACCAGCTATTGAAGGTCATTCCGGTTTCTTGTGGCGGATAATTTCCTGCGGTTTGAACTCGTGCGAGGTATTGGGAAAGAACGATCCGGCGTTCCAGTTCGTTCGCGCGCAGATCAGTGGATCCGGTAAAATCGATCGCTCCTCCGCTATTCCAAAAAGCCTGCCATGCGTCTATCGACTGTTTTTGAATTGAGTTGAAAGATTTGCCTTTCTCGGTGGAGGCTTCCGGTGTGAACTCGCAGGTAAAGGAAAATACATTTCCTTCGATCGCCGGGGTGATTACAAATCGATGAGGTGTGCCATCACTTGGCATCAGTTGGGCCGGTTGTTCCCACTGGAGTTTCGTCTGGTACTTTGTGGCCCCTAACTGGTGGAGCAGAGTCGCTCCACCTGAAGCGATTGAGATGATTTCACTTCCGTGTTCTTGATGGTGTTTTGGATCCCAATTACAGCCGCTATCAGTGTGGTTGGTGGAGGGAAAGGGGTAACGGATAATCACCTTTAAACGTCCGGATGTGAGCCAGTCGGAATGGACTCTTACCGCAATCGTGTCATCTTCCGGATCGCACAGTGTTTCTACTTTCACTTCCTTGCCGTCGACGAGGAAATGGGAGTGGATGACGCCATTCCAAAGGTCGAGGGTTTGCTCGACGATTTTGATGTCTTGAGTAGTGGCGATCTCTCCCGATTTCAGAGTGAACTCAAATCCGAGAATTCCGAGGTGGAGACGATGGGGATTTTGTCGGAAATAATTGGCTGCTGCTTTTCCTCGTTCGGTTGGCAAACCTTGAACCGAATAGGGAACCTTACGTCCTTCCATCTCATAGTACCGATAGGTTTCGGAACGCTCATAGGCTTCGACGTTTTCGTGGGAGTGCCAGCCCCATTCAGATTGAGTTCCGAGGCATACTCCCTTTTCAAAAAAGGCAGGGAATGTTTGTAAGCCTGTGGCATCGACGGTGAAGGCGAATTTCCCATTACCAACGGTCAGCGAATCGAGTGGATCCCAGGCGGTGATGTGAACATTGTGACGTTCAACAAGTGCGGTGCGATCGATGGTGGATTGAGTTTTGGAGGGTGAGTCTAAAATTACTTCCTGGGATTCATTTGCTGAAAGTGAAAGGGTGAGTATCGCGGTAACGATGGGAAAAGTGAGCCAACATGGAGTAGATTTCATTTTCATTCGTTTAGGGTATAAGGAGATGGAAGCGATGCTCTAATAATCGAATTTATTTCGTATGTCTCCGAGGTAAATCTGATAGGTAAATGAACGCGCATTGGGGTGAGTCTTTGCCGGAACCCGCTTTATTTTGAATCCCCCTCTTCGCATTGCGTTTTCGAAGGGTGCATGCTCCTGCGCCGACCAAATAGCCGCACGACCCTGGGGCTTAAGTATGCGACGCATGCTCTTAATCCCTCGGGTGTTATAAAGTTGTCCATTTGCGTTTGCGACCATCGCAACGGGGCCATTATCAATATCGAATATGATCGCATCATAGGTCTCTGGTTTGCACTGTTGCATTGCGCGAACGACATCTTCTGCATAGGTATGGACCTGTGGATGGCTCAGTAGATGACCGTTGAGTTTGAGCATGTGAGTCTCGTTCCATTGGATCACTTCGGGAACCAGTTCATACACATCGATTTGGGTGGTGGGAGGCGAATTGTCGAGTACGGCTCGTAATGTGAACCCGAGTCCGAGTCCTCCAATCAAAATTCTCGGTGTTTTTGCAGACTGCAATTTCTCACAAGCGAGTTCTCCAATCAAAGATTCCGACGCATGTAAACGGGAATGCATGAGACCCTGACCGTTGTGACGAATCGAGAAGTCTCCATCATGCGTATGCAAAGACAGGCAGGATTTAGGAGCGATTTGGATTTCGTCGAGCTTGATGTCCTCTTTCATAAATTGGCAAAACGGAGGTTGGGGACGAGTTCCCGGGATGGCTATTCTAAAAGTAAGCATTTATTGCTAAAAGTGAATTCTATGATGCAGATTTTGAATTCAGGAGGCGCTGAAAACAGGAATAATAGGGGTCGTTCAGAAAGCATTGATTGATATTCGATAATCTTTGCTGTCGCTTCGAATCCGATTGCTAGAACCGACCTAGATGATAGCATCAAATCCATACCCAATTGTTATGCCAAGAAGTCGTTTTTTCACGAGTGTAGACCGGTATTTTAAAAAAGCGTCCGTTTACACTGGATTAGAACCAGGATTACTCGATCAGGTACGGACCTGTAACGCTGTGATCCGGCTCCGTTTTCCTGTTAAGGACGATGATGGAAGCATCAAGGTCGTGGAGGCTTATCGAGCGGAGCACAGTCACCATCGACTTCCGACGAAGGGCGGGATCCGGTTCAGTCAGCACGTGAATCTAGATGAAACGATCGCTCTGGCATCACTCATGACCTATAAGTGTGCGTTGGTTGGAGTTCCATTTGGAGGAGCAAAGGGAGGTGTGAAAGTGAACTCCCGTAAGATTTCTGAAGGTTTTCGGGAGCGATTGACTCGACGCTATACAGCGGAATTGATTCGAAAGAACTTCATCGGACCCAATATCGATGTACCTGCACCCGATTATGGAACTGGCGAAAAAGAAATGTCGTGGATTGCAGACACCTATCAAAATCTAAGAATGAACGAATCGAATTCCTATGCTTGTGTCACAGGGAAACCAGTTGCGATGCAAGGGATTCCAGGCAGAACCCAAGCAACGGGTTTAGGGGTGTTCTATGGGATCCGTTATTGTCTGGAGCAAGAGGATGACATGAAGGAATACGGAATTGAGCCTGGAATAAAAGGGAAGAAAGTAATCGTTCAGGGACTTGGGAATGTCGGGTTTCATGCAGCAAGTTACCTTCAAAAAGAAGGCGAGTCCTTGATTGTTGGGATCGCAGAATATGAAGGAGGTTTGTGGAACCCAGAGGGATTGGATGTGGAGTCTGTTTCTCAGTTCCGAAAGGAACATGGTACGCTTAAAGGGTATCCTGAGGCGGAATTTATAGAGGAATCAGAGAAGCTTCTGGAATATCCCTGCGATATCTTGGTTCCGGCAGCATTGGAAAGTCAGATCAACTTGGAAAATGCTGGTAGAATCCAGGCGAAAATTATTGCAGAAGCTGCGAACGGTCCAGTGGATGAAGATGCAGATGAAATTCTCACAAAAGCAGGAAAATTGATCATTCCGGACCTTTTTTTAAATGCGGGAGGGGTGACGGTTTCTTATTTCGAATGGCTTAAAAATCGCGCTGGGGTTAGTTTCGATCGCATGATTTCAAGGCATGAAGAAATCATGAAACGAGAACTTGTGGAGCAGATGGAAATCCTCACTCAACAGCAGGTCCCAAACGCTCAACGTCAGAGACTTATCCATGGAGCGAGCGAAGAGGAACTTGTGGTCGCCGCACTTGAACAGACAATGAATTACGCCTGGCGCAAGATCCGGGAATTCCGCATTGAACACAATGTGCCCGATTTCAGGACGGCTGCCTTTGCGCTTGCAACCAAATCAGTGGCTCAGACCTATATTATCCAGGGAATTTTTCCGTAAGGTGGAATGAGATGTGGATGTGTTTGTGATCTAGAGCGTCCTTTGTTTGAAACGTTTACTTGGGAGGATATAGACCCGGTCCGTCAATGGATTTGCCAAGGCAAACCCCTACGCTCAAGCAAATTCAATCGCTGTCTTATCTGCGTGAAATAGGATGACAGGGGATAGCGCTAAAGATGTTTCATGGCATATTGGAGTTTGTTGATTAAATCGGTTTGGTGGATCGGATCTTCATTTACCCAGATGCTGAAGCTGTGAGGGGCAATTTCGGATTTTAGTCCCGAGCTTGTCGTGACATCAATTGTTTCGTTGGTTTCCACATTTCTCCATGCTCCGGCTTGGAGAAATTTTGTCACTTCAATGGTGGCTGGTTTATCGCATTTGTTGAGCATAACGAGCGCAGTTTGAGTAATGCCCTTGTGTTGGTATACCCGATAAAAGACGGCTTGTTGGCCCTCGAGCCTCTCGTTCACCTGTAATCCGCGCTGCAGTGAGATGAGTTCTTTTCGAACATTGGCAATACGGTGAAGGGCGGTGTGGATTGGGTGTTGTTTGGCTTCCTCAATTCTGTCTTGGCCGAAGTAGTTTCGATTGCCCTCATGTTCAACAGCACCCTTCATGAATGCGGATTCTGAGCCATAGTAAAGACAGGGAATGCCGCGAGCAGTGAATAGCCAGTTATTGGCATCGATATAGCCTTCGGTAGTGGTGTTGATCCTCGCCATATCGTGGTTGTCATAAAAGGTAACCAGATCGTAGGGATTGGTGTAGGGCCCATGGGTGAGGTGAAGGTAGGACTCTAGTTCCTCATATCCAACTTCGGGATCTTCAAAAACCTTCACCATGGCTTCTCTTCCAGGGAAATCGAGCACACTGACTGCTCCATTCTTTGGAAGGGTGTGTTGAGCGATAAAATTGGCATCATACACATAACTTTCCCCAAACATGAAAAACCCAGGATAAGTGCTGCGGATCTGGTCGGTGAAGGTTTTCCAAAAACGATGGGGTACGTGGCGAATCGTATCGATGCGGATGGCATCCGCGCCTTTTTCAATCCAGCTTTTGTAGGCGTTTACAAAATACTCAACAACCGCCGGATTACTTTCGTCCACATTGGAAAGTTGAAGAATGTCTTCGGTGCTGTGGAAAAACTGGTGTAGCGGATTTTCTGGATCCAGATCGGAAGGTGCGAGGTTTTGATGGTCGGCAACCAAGTTCCAGTGGGCATCATAGATTTCCCCAAATTTTGGCTGATCGTTTGGCATGGTGAAAGAGGGGGTTCCATGATTGGCAACGATGTCGAAAACTACCTTCAGTTCTTTGTCATGCAGTGCCGCTGCGTAGGTCTCGAAGTCTATGTCTTTGGAAACCCAGTGTTCGTCCTCGACAAAAAAGTTGTCCATCCAATACCCATGATATCCGGTCTTTCCACCATCTTTGAACGACCCTCCAAATTCAATGGGCTCTCCTCCTGTGAAGTTTTCATCGGGATTGTCCATTATCGGAGTTGTCCAGATGGCGGTAAATCCCATGTCTTTGATATAGTCGAGATTATCAATCACTCCTTTAAAATCTCCTCCCAGGTATCCAACGTTTGCTTCTTCACCGTTTGGACCCATGAGTTTTTGATCCCATGTTGGGTGATTCCCTCCCTGCTTTTCCTGGTTATTTGTCGGGTCCCCATCAACAAAGCGATCGAGCAGTAAGAAGTATATCGCTTCAGATGCGAACGGTTCGAGGGTGCCATAGTAGCTTGGTTGCTGAGTTGATGGCTCGGCGGGAGACGAAAATGCACTGCTGCACGATATGGCAAGAGCGATGAGTGCAAAGAACGATTTCAGTTGTTGGAAAAGAGTGATCATGACGTTAATAGTTCGATCTTAACTTAGGTTGAGGTGAAATCGGAATAAATACTTTGCACTGGGAAATCTCTTACAACGATGGGACAAACCTTTTGTCAGAGAATTAATAAGGCATTATCTCCATTTTCCTTCTTGAGGATTTCGTTCAGGTATGTCAATTTGCTGTTTTTAGTGCATCGCTAGCTCAACGGATAGAGCATCTGGCTTCGGACCAGAGGGTTGGGGGTTCGAATCCCTCGCGATGTGCCATTTATTTCTCAACCCCTCACTCAAATCATCCATGGACGGTAAAACCAAAGCAATCGTAGCTCATGTAACCTGGGTCGGATGGCTAATCGCATTCATCGTCAACAATTCCGAAAAAGATGAATTTGCAAGTTACTATATTCGTCAACAACTTGGCCTTATTCTGACTCTAATGTGTTATTGGATGGCTGCGTTTGCAATGGGGATAATGGGTGGATTTATCCCATTTGTTGGCATTTTGGTCGCTTTGTTTCTCATCTTTTTAAACATGGCGGTCGGGATCGGAGCTTTTGTCTTTTGGCTGATTAGTTTGATCGGAGCTATAAACGGGGAAGAGCGTCCTGTTCCCTGGTTGGGTGAGTATTACCAGAAGTGGTTCGGATCACTATAGGATGTTCCTTGGGGTTATCCTTGATTTCAAACTACGCTGTTCCCTAGGTATCGCCGTTTTGAACAGAAAGGGGAGGTAATTTATCCGCTGACTGAAAAAAGATTTGAAGTTTAGGGTCATCGTATCCGATTACTTTAACATAAAATCAATTCACGACTGTTTTGAAATGTGCATACAGAATTTACTCAGAAGAAGGCATTGTAGTCTATCGAGTGACAGGCAGAGCTACCTTACAGGGATTCAATGAGTTATTCTCTAAGATTGGTTCTGATCCCTTTTTTCATTCTGAATTGAAAGGATTGGCTGATCTTCGAAATATTGAATATGAAGTCAAAATCGCAGGCGTGAAGCATTTGGCGGTTTCTGTATTGAACGAACCTGGACAAAACTGTAGTTGGGTGACGCTGGTATCCGAACCGACAATTACCGCCCTTTCGATGCTTTTCAGTCGAATCGTTTCGTCGAAATACCGAGTTGATATTTGTAGTACAGAAATAAAAGCATCGGAATTGTTGCTTACTGACGTTCGACCCTATTTGTCTGCGATCTCGAAGTTATTATCCCAGGAAGAGGATCTCATAATCTGATAAGTCCGAGCCCCGTTTGGACGGAAACCATCAACATAGGACTTTTTATATTACAAGGCAATTTGGAGATTGTTTGGATGAATCCACTATACTATTGCTTCTGTAATGCTGCGACGAAAATTACTTTTCCTTCTACTATCCGGTTCATTCTTGGGCATCGGTTTCCTGAGATGTAGACATGAATTGAATACTTTTCCGACACTCCAGAAGTTGAGAGTAGAGGGAGTACAACTCGTCAATGAATCCGGTGAACCTGTCGTATTACGCGGGGTTAGTTACGGTTGGCACAATTGGTGGCCTCGATTTTACAACAAAAAGAGCGTTGAATGGCTGAAGGAGGATTGGGGTGTCGATATCGTTCGGGCTGCGATGGGAGTGCATTTTGATGAACCAAAATTGACCTATAACCACGATCCCCAAAAAGCTGTAGAAATCATTTCTAAAGTGATTGATGGTGCCATAGAAAACGGAATTTACGTAATCATCGATTTTCACAGTCATCACCTTGAACTGGAACTCGCCAAAACATTTTTCGCACAGATGGCGACAACTTATGGTGAGTATCCCAATGTGATCTACGAAATATTTAACGAACCTATTCATCAAAGTTGGGAAGAGGTAAAGGCCTATTCAGAGGAAGTGATTGATGTTATTCGTGCCATCGACCCGGATAATGTGATTCTCGTTGGAAATCCTCATTGGGACCAGGATGTGCATCTCGTTGCGGATGACCCTATTGGGGGTGAAAGCAATATCATGTATACGCTTCACTATTATGCCGATACCCATGAGGAGTATTTAAGGGAGAGAGGGGATTACGCTCTGAGCAAGGGCATACCTCTGTTCATTTCTGAATCTGCGGGCATGGCGGCAGACGGAGATGGACCTATCTCGGAAGAGAAGTGGAAGGTGTGGCGCGATTGGGCTGAGGAGCGCAAGATCAGCTGGATCACGTGGTCAGTAGCTGATAAAGATGAAATGTGCTCATTTCTTTATCCAGATGCCTCCAGTAAAGGGGGTTGGGGTGAAGGAAATCTCCGAGAATCTGGCAAACTCACTCGACAATTATTGCGAGAAAAGGCCGGTTTGGAATAAAAGGGAACCATTTTCCAATATGTTCCCCTTTTACTTGGGTTACTAACTTCCAGAAAGAGGATGCTGTAGGGCTGTTTGCTTGCAGACATGCCACAATGCTTTGGCCAATGTCATTGTAGCCATTCCAGATGCGGTGCGCCTGGCGAGCAGGCGACCCTATGACGGGTATCATGGCCTAGTTGGAAGGGAGACGGGTTAGGGCATCTCGAAGTTGTTTGGCTTCATCAGTCCTACCCTCGGCTGTCAGGAGTCGCGCTCCATCAGTCAAAACACGACGGGCAAGGTTGTATTGACGAGCATGAGTATAGACTTGTGCCAGTGGCATAAGCACTCTCATGTCTGAAGGGCGACTTTGACGAGCGATTTCTAGCGCATCGGCTGCATCCTTAAAGCGGTTCTGTTGCGCATAGAGCAATCCGATTACCGAGTTGAGCTCCGGGGATAGCGGATTGATGTCTAATCCATCCTTTGCAAATTTCTCTGCGTCGGCTATCTCTCCTTCGCGAGCGGCTTGCATGGCCTTTCGCACGCTCAGTTGGGTCATGAGTTCCCTTGCCCGAATCGAACCCTGGTAGCTCTCGTAGAATTCGCTGATATATTTCTCGGCGGATTCCAAACGCCACGCATCGAGCTCAAGTGCGCCCAATTCCGCCAATACTTGTGGGTAGTTGGGTTGAAGCTCCAGAGCTTTGTAAAGGTAGTCGTAGGCCTTTTCTTTTTGATCTGAATGCTCCATGACAAGCGCCAGACTAAGGTTTGCCTTCGCCGAATGCTCGATGTCGGTCATTGCTGCGTTAAAGGCTATGATGGCGTCGTCATACCGACCCATATCATCCAAGACGGTGCCAAGAGCGATGTGTAAGTCAGGGTCATTGGGCATGGATTCGAGACCGATCTGAGTTGTTCGAAGGGCTTCGTCGGGTCGATCGAGTAATCGAAATGCTTCGGTCAAACGCACATAAAGCGTGGCTGGAGCGTTGGGTTGTTCGATTCCTTTTTCGAAAATTTCGCGGGCTTTTTGAGGTTCCTTTTTTTCCAAGAAGACTCGGCCCAGTGCTTCGTATGGTTCGGGATTCTGAGGCGCTAGTTCAATTGCGCGTTCGAAATAGCCTTGTCCGTAGTCATCGTGGAAAGTTTGAAAATCGATGGATCCCAGAGTAAGGAGTTGCTCGATGTCGTAACAATACTTTGTAAGTTCGTCGATCCAAGGATCTGGAGCCTCCCTGAATCGGCCCGCCGCAGTTCCTAGCCACCGTTGTTTGGCTGCACCTTTTTCATCTCCTTCGGCTGTAAGTAACCGCGCAAATAGATTGTGCGCTGTCGGAAGTGTTG
Organism: Opitutales bacterium; assembly: GCA_963676215.2. Classification (GTDB taxonomy): domain Bacteria; phylum Verrucomicrobiota; class Verrucomicrobiia; order Opitutales; family JAFGAQ01; genus JAKSBQ01. The sequence goes on from CAXXVT010000006.1 coordinate 64,014, forward strand.
GGCTCCAGCGCGTTGCTTTGCGTAGCCATCTTTTGGCGACCTCCTGATCCTCTTCCCTGAGCGCAATTCGGGCGAGAGCGACTGCTGCATAGGGATCTCCTGTTTGTAATTCAAGTCGTTTTTCGTAGCAGCGTTTCGCATCTTCAAATGCTCCTTCAGTAAAGTAGATGTTACCCAGTTTCAGCCAGATCGGGGAATAATCGGGCGCAAGCTCTGCCGCTGCTTCGAGCATCGGACGCATGTTGGACTCATCTCCTGAAAGTCTGCTTAGGTCTGCGATGAAATAGGGCCACTGTGCATTCTTAGAATCCTGACCGCTGAGGGCTTTCCAACATGCCATCGCTTCCGTCTGGTAGCCGTTTGCATGATACAAACGTCCCAGCTTTGCAATGCCGTCGAGTATTGTCTTTTTTGACGAAGAAAGTGCGTTTTCCTGCGCCTCTTTGAGGGCAGTTGAGAACTCTTGTGGGTGAGAAGATACGTCTGGGATTTGAGGTATTGTAGCCTGTAATTGGGAAAGACTCTGTTTCTGCACCCAAAGTAGTAGGCTTCCTGTGATCAACACAGATAGGAGCACTAATCCACCGAGTCCTAGCCAGAGCCTATTATTGGAACTGGGGTTTTTCTGCTCAGAGTTGTTCTGAGGTTTTGATGGGGTTTCGTTGTTGATAGGCGTTTTCTTCTTGGATGATGGGATAATCGTGCTAATGGAAACACCACTATAAGGAACAAGATCGTGTGTTTTCAAGATTCGATCATTCCCACTTTGATTTCGAAATCCTTATCCCAATTAGCGTTTAGAAGACTGCAAACTGAAACGGATCTCATGCGAGCATAAGATACTACGGTTTGGGAGGTGTAGCATCCGATGCTTGCATCGGATATTCGAGGTAGTGATTTGAACGCAATTCGGTATTAAAGCAAAAACCCCGAACCGGCGTGGCCGATTCGGGGTTTGGTTTGAATTAAAACTTGTTTTGTCTGCCTTAAGCGCGTTTGAAGACGCGGCGTGTGGCAGCGACTGCGTAATCGCGGTTAAGCTGGGCAATCATGTCCAGGCTAATGCCCTTCGGACAGACGGCTTCACATTCACCAAAATTGGTGCAGTTTCCAAAACCAGCAGCGTCCATAGCTTCCACCATTGCGAGGGTGCGGCGATCCTTCTCAGCTTTGCCTTGCGGCAGACTATTGAGTTGGGCCACCTTGGCTGATGTAAAGAGCATTGCTGATGCGTTCTTACACGCAGCAACACAGGCACCACAACCAATACAGGCTGCAGCGTCCATCGCCCAATCGGCAACTTCTTTGGATATTGGGATTGAATTTGCATCGGGAACACCACCTGTGCTGACACTGATGTATCCACCTGCTTGTTGCACTTTTTCGAGTGCACCACGATCGACGATGAGGTCTTTGATGACCGGCATCGGGCGAGAGCGCCAAGGTTCAACCGTAATGGTTTCACCATCTTTGAAAGTGCGCATATGCAGCTGACACGCAGTGGTCAACTTTTGTCCGTGAGGACGTCCGTTGATGACCAACGAGCACATTCCACAAATACCTTCGCGGCAGTCGTGGTCAAATGCGATGGGTTCCTTGTCTTCACTGACGAGTTGCTCGTTTAGGATGTCGAGCATCTCGAGGAAAGAAATGTCCGGGGACACATCTTTGACGTCGTGAGATTCCAAGTGCCCCGCGCTATCAGTGTTTTTTTGTCTCCAGATTTTAACTGTAAGATTCATGTTCTGAAAAGTGTTTGGCGTTATCCTTATTTGTATGAACGAACCTGAAGTTTACAGGCTTCGAACTCGAGTTCCTCTTTGTGTTTGACCGGGGCCTTATCGTCACCCTTGAACTCCCAAACGGAAGCGTGGCAGAAGTTTTCATCGTCGCGCAGTGCTTCACCTTCAGCAGTTTGGCTTTCTTCGCGGAAGTGACCTCCACAAGATTCCTTGCGGTCGAGTGCATCGCGGCAAAGCAATTCACCAAAGTCGAGGAAGTCCGCTACGCGGCCAGCACGTTCGAGCTCTTGGTTAAGTTCACCTTCGTTGCCCATAACCTTGAGGTCGCTCCAAAACTCTTCGCGGAGTTGTGGAATTTTCTCGAGTGCGGTTTTGAGACCTTTTTCGTTGCGAGCCATACCAGCGTATTCCCACATGACCTTACCCAATTCCTGTTGGAATGAACGTGGACTGCGTTTACCCTTAATAGACATCAGCTTGCTCACCTTGTCTTGAACTTCACCTTCGGCTTCGTTGAACGCCTGGCTGTCTGTTTTCGCACGTCCTGCATTGGCGAGTCCGAGATCACCTGCAAGGTAATCACAGATCGTTGCTGGGATCACAAAGTATCCGTCAGCCAATCCTTGCATCAAGGCAGATGCCCCAAGTCGGTTCGCTCCGTGGTCGGAGAAATTACATTCACCCAATGCGAATAGACCGGGAACGGTTGTCATCAAGTTGTAGTCAACCCAAAGACCACCCATGGTATAGTGGAGTGCGGGGTAGATCTGCATCGGAGTTTTGTAGGCATTCTCTCCGGAGATACATTCATACATGTCGAAGAGGTTTCCGTAGCGTTCACGGATCTTGTCCTCGCCGAGGCGGTTGATTGCATCCGCGAAATCGAGGAATACACCGTTGCCATCTTTGTTGTGAGCGATACCGCGTCCGTCATCGCAGGCTTCTTTTGCCGAACGGGATGAAATATCGCGAGGAGCAAGGTTACCAAAACTCGGGTATTTGCGTTCGAGGTAATAATCACGATCGCTTTCGGCAACTTCAGATGGGTGCATCTCGCCGTTGCGGATTTTCTGAGAAGTAGCTTTGTCCTTAGGAACCCACACTCGACCATCATTGCGAAGGGATTCGGACATGAGTGTCAGCTTACTTTGCTGATCGCCGTGAACCGGAATACAAGTCGGGTGAATCTGTGTGTAACAAGGATTCGCAAAACCAGCCCCTTTACGGTAAGCGCGGTAAGCTGCAGTAACGTTACATCCTGTCGCATTGGTGGAAAGATTGTAGACGTTGGAGTAACCTCCTGTCGCAAGTATCACCGCGTCAGCTGCCCAACGGTCGATTTGTCCGGTTACCATGTTGCGGGTGATAATTCCCACTGCATGACCGTCTTCAACCACGACATCGAGCATTTCGTGACGATTATACATCTTCACTGAGCCGAGAGCGATTTGACGATTTAACGCACTGTAGGCACCGAGCAGCAATTGCTGTCCAGTTTGGCCACGAGCATAAAATGTGCGGCTTACCTGTGCACCTCCGAAAGAGCGGTTATCGAGCAATCCACCATAGTCGCGTGCAAATGGAACGCCTTGAGCGACACATTGGTCGATGATGTTGTTCGATACTTCAGCCAGACGATGGACGTTAGCTTCGCGAGCGCGGAAGTCGCCACCCTTTACGGTGTCATAGAACAGACGGTGAACACTGTCACTGTCGTTTTGGTAGTTCTTCGCTGCATTGACCCCCCCTTGTGCCGCAATACTGTGCGCACGGCGTGGGCTGTCCTGGTAACAGAAACATTTAACGTTGTAACCAAGTTCGCCAAGTGTAGCAGCAGCACTGCCACCGGCGAGACCAGAACCAACAACGATGATGTTGTATTTACGTTTATTCGCAGGGTTGACCAGTTTAACGGAAAACTTGTGATTGTTCCATTTGTCCTGAATCGGACCCTCAGGAATTTTTGAATTTAAATTCATCTTCTTTTTAAGTCGTTGAGGTTATCCTTACGCGGTAATGATTTTCGCCATTACGCCGATTGGGATGGCAATGTAGCCTAGGAAGACCACCACCGAATAAGCCCACGCGACAATTGTAAAGGTGGGCAGCATACCTGAGTTTCTAAGTCCCAGGGACTGGAACATACTGCTGACACCATGCCGCAGATGGTTGCTTAGAAGGAACATGGCGACGATGTAGATCGCTGATACCCACCAGTGTGAGAAACCCGCCACGATCATCGCCTTGGTGTTATGGACCATTTTGTCCTCACCGTAGTGATTTTTCACCGTGTGTCCATCAGGGGTTACGTGTGGAACCATGTGATCGTAGTGATGGCCCGATGCGTCGACTATTTCAGTATTGAATTCCTGTCCAGGAACATTTCGCGTCGTATAGTGTGCAATGTGGAACACTATAAACAGAAATAAGATGACTCCCGAAACGCGCATCGTGCGAGCAGCGTAAGTTGCTGCAGCAGTAGACTTGCATTTGTAGTCATCTGGACGAGCCTTGGCGTTTTCAATGGTGAGCACAATAGAAGTCCAAATATGGACTGCGATCGTGGTCAAAAGAACCAAACGAATAACCCAGAGCAATCCGTAAGGAAGGTTCTGCAGGTGGTAGGCATAGTCGTTAATGTAGAATGGGTGCAGGAATACCTGGAGATTTTCCCACCATATGTCCGAGGACAAATAGGCTGAGAACAACTCCGGAAATCGCCATTAAATACTTCTTCCCCAATGATGAAGTGAGTAGTGCAATAATCGGATTCATGAATCGCGTCAGTTTGCGTGAATTGTTTCTAGATGATCTGTTGATTCCGTCATTTTGGAACCCATAAGTGGACCCCCAAATAAGGAATCTGTATTATAGTAGCTTTTTTTTAGGATTAGTAAATCTGAACTTTCAATAAACCAAAATTAATTTCTCAAATAGTTAGGGTGCGGCGGATACTTCTAAGATCTGACCCTTCAGCGGTTTGAGCTTGTGATAGCTGCTCGAGGGAGTGTAGATAATAAAGTTTTTCAGATTCCGGGCCGCTTGTGGAAGAATGTAAAATCAAAATGACTAAGGAAATTATGGGAAGCTCCCCTTTTGACGAAAAATTTCAGCGTTCTTTGCTCAATATAATGCTGGAGAGCCGTTTGGGCGACCAACGGGAACAGAACATGATCCGGCAGGGGAAAGGATGGTTCCATATCTCCAGTGCGGGCCATGAAGCGATGGCGGCGGTTGGCATTCAACTTCAAGACGGCGATTACTGTGCTCCTTATTATCGTGACCGTGGCATGGTACTGGCCAAGGGACTTCCCTCCTATGAGATTGCGTTAAATTTCCTGGGTAAAAAGGATTCCTCTAGTGGAGGACGTCAGCTTCCGAGTCATTACAGTGATCGTTCCTTGAATATTTGGAGTCACGCTTCTCCGGTTGGTAGTCATTTGTTACCTGCTTGTGGAATCGCCTGGGGTCTTCAGATGGATGGCAAGGAGAACGTTGTCATTGCTTCTCTTGGTGAGGCTGCGTCACGGCAAGGGGATTTTTATGAAGCGGTCTCGATCGCAAAAGAGAAAAAGTTACCCGTAGTATTTATTGTTGAAGATAATAAATTTGGTATCAGCACTCCAAATGAGAAAACGAATCCCAAGGTATTGGGGTCGGTGAATATCGATGACTGGATTGAAGTGGATGGCACTGATGTAGAGGATGTTTTTACTAAGTCCAAGAAGGCAATTGATCAGGCACGAAATGGAGGAGGTCCTGCATTCTTGTGGGTTGAGCTGGAACGGCTCGATAGTCATTCGATTGCGGACGATCATCGAAATTACCGTGGAGAGGAAGAACTCCAGTCCCTTCTGGATAAAGATCCTGTCCAACTTTTTAAGGACAAAATGATCGCGAATGGTGTACTCTCTCAAGAGGAGTATGACGAACTCGAAAAAGACACGAAGACTGTCGTGCGCAGCGATTATTTGAGAGCGGACAAATCGCCAGATCCTGCGCCGGGAGATACGATGAGTCAGGTTTTTGCGGAGACACAAAACCCGAAACAACCTCCGGTGGAGTTGTCGGAAAAATGTCGAATGGTGGAAGCAGTGAACCTGACACTCAAAGCGGCAATTGAGGATGACAAAGATACGATCGTTTATGGTCAGGATGTGGAAGACCCAAAGGGCGGTGTTTTTAAACTGACCGCAGGCTTGTCTTCCGAATTTCCCGAAAATGTTTTCAATGCGCCTGTGGCAGAGTCAACAATCGTTGGGCTCGCAGCAGGATTGGCTGGTTATGGGAAACGTCCAGTATTTGAAATACAGTTTGTCGACTTCATCAGCCCTGCTTGGAACCAATTGGTCAGCAATCTGGCGACACTGCGGTGGCGGACCAATGGGGACTGGGAGTGTCCGGTCGTCATCTATGCTCCCTGCGGAGCTTACCTTCCGGGAGGAGCGATCTGGCACAGTCAAACGAACGAATCCTTTTTTGCATCCATCCCTGGAGTTCATGTGGTTGTGCCATCGACCCCGGAAGACTGTGTAAACCTTTTTTGGACGTCCATTCACTCGCAGGACCCGGTATTGGTACTGATTCCGAAGCATCTGATGTGGGCTGAGCAAACGGTCAAACAACAACCCGAAGCCATTGCGCTTGGAGCCAGTCGCAAAGTGGCGGATGGAACCGGGGTGTCAGTGATTACCTGGGGCAATTGTTTGGAACTGGTGGAAGAAGCCGCAAAGGAATTTGAGGAAGGCTTGTTAGACGTTATTGATCTGCGTTCGATTGTGCCTTGGGATATTGATGCCGTTAAGCAGTCGGTTCGAAAAACGGGACGCCTTCTCGTGATACAGGAAGACACGCCCAACTGTAGTGTCGGTCAAATGATATTGGCGGAGATCGTGCAGGATCAATCCCTTTGGAATAGGATGCAGGCAACTCCGATTCTCATCTCACGGGAGAATGTGCAGATCGGTCTAAACCCGGTGTGTGAGTATTCCGCTCTGCCGGATAAGAAAAAGGTTCTCAATGCGATCCACACCCTATCTACTTCCACTGTGAAACGAGACGCCATGATTACACCTTTGACGAATCAAACTGTGGCCTCCGTTAAATCTGAGGAAACTCCCGAAGAATCAGGCCTTACCAAAGGATTAAAGATTCATCGCATCCAGGTTCCCATTCTAGGGGAGGGTATCCAAAGTGCCCGTGTCGTAGGGATCATCAAAAACGAAGGTGATAAGGTGGACTTCGATGATGCCCTTTGTGAACTCGAAACAGATAAGGCCGTTTTCCCAGTTGAGTCTTCTGTTGATGGGACTTTTGTCCGCTGGTTGGTTGACGCAGACGCAGAAGTATTTGTTGGTCAGGAAATCGCTGAAATCGAAATCGAAGTCGATGGAACTGAAGATGAGGGTCGAGAAGCAGAGGCCAATCAACCATCAGAACTCGTCGAAAATGCCAAAATCGACGACGGGAATTCTGGATCAGGGGAAGCCTCCAAAAGTCTATTGTCTTCACTCATTGGTAAAGTTTTTCACTCGGAAGGGGAGCGGGAAAGAAAGTCAGGTCTTTCATCTGAAATCGTGCAAGCGATGCAGGGTATTGTGCCTGCAACCATTACGATGAAGGCGAATTGGTCTGGAATCAAAACAGCCCGGGCCCGCTCGAAAGTGCTTTACGGCAAAAAGGCTCACTCTCCATCGGCAATTGTGGCCTGGAACGTGTTGCAGGCGATGAAGAATCACGAAATGTTCACTTACACGGTGGCAATGGATAAGGTCAACCGCGACAACGAGGACTTTGATCTAGGTGTCGCCGTTTCTTTGCCGGATGATGTGCTGGACACCGCCATTATTAAGAATGCAAACAAGCTGCAATGGCCTGATTTTGGTGATGAATTTGTAGCAGCGGTTGGAAAAGTTCGAAGGGGTGAATTTTCACCAAAAACTCGGGCACCTTTACTTATTTCTACCATGGGACCCTTTGATGTTCGATCGGCAGTACCGGTGGTGGTACCACCTTCGATGGCCACTTTGTTCATTGGGAGTGCTCATGTGGAACCGTATCTTGGCAAAGCCGGCAAACAGCTGCTTCGTGAAGTGGTTAACCTCACTCTCACTTTTGATCATCGCTGGATCAATGGAGTGGGCTCCGCTGCATTCATGATGGAAGTGCGAAAGAACATCGAGACCTTCAAATTGCCTGAATAGGCGATGGCATTTGAATGATGAATAGACTGATGCGGACGGATATTTCCGCATCTGCAACCTTCGATTTGCGTAAGTGTATCTAGTTGCGACTGAAGTCATGACCTCCCGATGGGCGCTTGTTGAATGATCTCTAAGCGTTCGCCACTTTATCGATGGGACGCTTTGCCAGAAGATAAATGGTGATAAGGTAGATCAAGACGATAACTGCGGAAATAGCGGCAATGGGATAATCGGGAACCAAATAGTAAACTGCGACGACTAAAAAAGTCCGTGAAATGGTGTGAAAAAATCCCAGCCAGTGTCCTATCATCAGTGAAAATGGCATCCACATGAGACCAGTAAGTATACCAACACTCATTGGCAGGGATTGAGGCACACTGTTGTAGAATGGAATGGCGATGGCGAAGACGAGTATCGACATCGCAGTGGTACTAAGGAATAGCTTATCGAAAAGGTTTCCCTTACGGGTTTTTCCTAACAAATCTTCGCCAGTGAGTTTAGCGACTCCCAAGCCGAGGTAGAAGATCGATCCCGTTGCAATGAAAATGAGGAGAGATGCCCATGCCTGCTCGAGAAAGAAACTGCCAATGCCAATCACTGTCCACGCGATAGTTCCCGATATGGGCATGCTCAGAAAGCGATTGTTCTGAAATTGTTTCAGTTGTTCGTCAAGAGTGAGTGTTTCGGATTCTGCTGTGTTCATCTGGATAATAATGGGTTGAATGTTTTCGAAAGAGTATTGAGCCATTGAATGATTGACTGAGGCGACTCTATAAAATTTACCGCATTAGGCATAACCGATTTTTGAGGATCGGTGATTCCTTACGGCTCAACGGTTTGCAGGGTAGCTGAACGGAGAACCCGCACAATGACCCTTATTGAATGCAGCGGTGAGTGATTTACTTTCAACTGGCTGCGCGATTTAAGCGGTCTCGAATCGCGGCCCACTCCGGTCCGTTTGGAATGGGATCAACGGTGATCATTTCAAATCCCTCAGCGTCAATCCGTTGAAGGAGCTCATAGAGATTGTTCGCCGCTTCTTTGGGATCTTCGCATGAAGTGAGAGTAAAGGAAGAAACCGAAGGGTTTTCTTCAGATTCATTCTTACGTTTGGAGGTAAAATGAATGGTGGCGATGCGTTGGTCGGCTTTCAGTTGGGGAAAAGACTCATGTTGTTTGAGCAGCGTAATTGGGGTGTGAGGACTGTAATGCACTTTTAGCTGGCCCGGACTGGTGACAATATCGGAATCAGAACAGGTTCCCTCTGCATCCTTTTTCGGGTCGAACAACGTGGACCCAAGGACGGATTCAATATCAGCTTTGTTGATCGGGCCGGGTCGCAGAAGTTTCGGGCAATTTTCTTCGGATAAATCAATAATGGTTGATTCAAGACCCGCTTCACAGGGCCCCCCGTCGATTGCGTATTTGAGCCGCCCTTCCAGGTGCTGCGTGACATGCTCTATTCGTGTTGGACTGATATAGTTGGAAGGATTCGCACTCGGTGCTGCCAGTGGCCGATCAATCTGTTCCAGAATGGCGTGCATCGCAGGGTGTCGTGGACAGCGGATACCAACTGTTGAAAGACCCGCAGTGACAATTTCGGGGATGCAGTCCTTTTTGGGTAACACCAGGGTGAGTGGACCTGGCCAGAATGCGTGAATCAGTTTATGAGCAGAAGGATTCAAGTGCACAAAGCGTTCGGCGGACTCTGAACTCCGTACATGAATAATCAAGGGGTTGTGCGCAGGGCGCCCCTTGATTTCGTAAATTTTTTGAACTGCTACCGAATTGAGCGCGTCTGCGGCCAAACCGTATACAGTCTCGGTTGGTATCGCCACAACTTCTCCGTTAAGGAGCAGCTGAGATACCTGTTGGATATGATCTGCGCTGGTAGTGTATACGCGCATATGGACTGGTGGGGCGGTTAAGCGGTACCCCCAGGATTGTTATAATCTCAAAAACCAGCCCTTCAGGAACTACAGAGTCGTCAGAGCGTTACGTCCACGTTTGATCGTGTTTGCAACGTGACGTTGTTGCTTCGCACTCAAACCCGTGTACTTGCGGGGAAGGATCTTTCCTGTTCCCGTTGTGTAACGTCTAAGCAGTTCTGTATCCATGAAGGTAAGATCTTCAGGATTCTTGGTTTGTGTTTCTTTGGTTTCCTCTGACATAAAAACCGCTAAAAGTAGGTATTTGCTTCTTCCATATCAAGACCAAATTTGCATTTATTACTCAAAACCACAGAAAAACATGCACAATGTCTCAAACTAACAGTCCCTTTTGCGATCGGACCGAAGAAACTATCGCTTCAATGTCGGAAACTCGCTTGATCCAATCCATCCAAGAGTGGTTGGGTAATGTGTGTCCAGTCAGCCCCCATGGAATTGGAGATGATTGCGCTGTAACAGACATTTCAAACGAGTCGAAATACCTTTTGACGACTGTGGATGGTGTGGCTTGGGGAGAGCATTTTGATACAAGTGTGACTCCTGGGCTCGCGGGGAGAAAGTTGATGGCTCGGAATTTGAGCGATATCGCATCGATGGGAGGCAAGCCTCGCCGGGCAGTGGTGTCTTTGTGGATGGCAAAATCGGTTCGGTTGGATTGGCTGAGACAGTTCTACGAAGGCATTGCCAAGCTTGCAGAGGAATTTGAGGTCCAAGTGGTTGGTGGTGATGTTGCACGGGCTCCTGAGGGTGTTTTTATTGCTGATTTGTGTCTTCAGGGCATGAGTGATCGACCTCTTGAACGCAAGCAGGTGCAACCCGGTGACTCGATCTGGGTCACAGGAAGTCTGGGTGGAAGTATTCTTGGGAAGCATACCGCTTTCATTCCGAGGATTGCTGAGGGACTTTGGCTCAATGAGCAGAAATGGGCGAAGTCGATGATGGATATCAGTGATGGTTTGGCGAAGGATCTCCCGTCTCTCGTTGGAAAATATCACACCGTTATCGATCAGCTCCCTCTCAGTGACGCGGCATTAGAGCTTTCGAAAGAAAGTGGAAAAGATCCTTGGGAGCATGCGCTCTGTGATGGTGAGGATTACGAATTGGTTTTTGCAACTGACCGGGAAATCGACGAATCGAAGTTTCTTCAAGAATGGAAAGAAATTTTTGAAACTCCCATCACTCGAATTGCCCAAGTAGGAGATGCTCGACCGGAGTTTGCCATGGTCTTGAATCGAGGGGCTGCAGGACAACAGGTATTTGAAAAAAGAGGATATGAGCATTTTTGAACAACTTCGAGCGGGCATTGATTGTGCCTCGGTCGAATCAACGATCGAACTCGGCCGACGATTGGTGGAGATGATTCCTCATAATCAGGTGCTCGCGTTGCAAGGTGACCTCGGCGCGGGCAAGACGACCCTGACTAAAGGGATAGGGGCTGCGCTGGGAATCGAACCTGCTGTCATTACCAGTCCCACCTTTAATTTGTATGCCATCTACAAGGGAGATCGTCAATTGATCCATATCGATGGCTATAGACTCGAGAGAGGTAACGCTACGGATGAACTTTTGATCGAGGAATTTATTCAAGACCCGTGGTTGATTGTGGTAGAATGGCCCGAGAGAGGCCTTGCCGACTGGATGCTTCCGTATGTGTGGAAGCTATCGCTCAACCGTGATGCCCTTTCCGAAGGATTGAAAGTCCAGTTGCTGGACCACCCAGCTAGCTAGGGTTTATCAGTGGTGTTTCAATTCGCTGAATTGGCGATGTGGAAAAGAAGTGATTTTGTGGTAGCTGGAGTTGTCAAACGAAGTTGCGTTTAAAACACAACGATTATTGGACTTCATCAGATGCTACTAGCATTTGATACAACTTCTACTTTCGTAGTATGTGATGCTTGCATCGCATTAAAGCGGGTTTGCAGTCGTTCTAACGCTCAATGGAATTAAACTTCAGTTGAAGGGGGATCTAGTGAACTCTACAGAATGCGGGAGCATTCTGATTCATCCCGATTAGCGTTTAATTCAATACGTGCATGATCCGATGCGAGCATCGAATGCTACACCTCGCCACCTGTAGTATCTCCTGCTCGAATGAGATCTGTTTCAGGTTGAAATTCTTAAACGTTAATAGGTATCAGCAACCCCTAGATCATTTAACCGCAAATTGTGATGACATGCTCAAATGTGGGCATACTGAAGTCTTCGAGAACAGAAGAATTCCCGCAATTTGGATTTAAAGAATTTGGAAGTTCGCGGTTATAGCCGCGCTTTTTATGCCTTTTTCTCTGATTCTGATTCAGGCTTCGGTTCGGAAGGAACTTCTTCGACTGCTTTCTCATCCGATGCGGTCGCTTCTTCAGCCTTTTTTGGTTCTTCCTTTTCCGCTTCTACAGCAACTTCTGTTTCCTTCGCTTCTTCTACTGCTGGAGTTTCCTCCTTCGTTTCAGATGCTTCGGATTCAGCTGTTTCGACTACTGCTTCAACCTCAGGTTTTTCGGTCGCTTCGACCTTTTGTTCTTCGGTTGGAGTTTCATCGGTAGTAGCGGCGTCTGCACTACTTGCTTCAGATTCGACAGGCTTTTCTTCCGTGACGCCTTCAGTAGCTTCAGCTGGTTTTGCTTTTTTTGGTCGCCTTGCTGACTTTGTCGGAGCCTTGGATCTTACGGGTTCCGACTGATTACTTTTATCATCGGCTGCATTGATCGGAAGGGGCTTTTCTGCAAAGAGTGCGCTATCTGCGTATTCGGATACATAACCTGCACCAATGAGCCATCGCAGATCTTGCAAGGTCATCTTTTGGGTTTCCTCTGTGATTTCCTCTACACCCTCGGGTTTATATTCCTTTAACAAATCCTCTGTGAGAATTTTTGGGTGAGTTTCGATGAAATCGATCAGATTTTGGATGCTTTCGCTGAAGACTGTATCCTTATAGCGAGGTTTGCGTTTAACTCCGCAAACAAAAGTGATGCCCTTGGACCCCTTTTTGAAGAAATTCAAATTACAGCGGCGGAGACGACCTCGAAGATGATTGGACGTGATCAGAGGGAATCGACGTTGAATCTCAATTTCGCGTTCGATTGAACGGCGGAGATTTCCACGGGGCAGTAATTCGATTTTTTCACCTGGGAGTCGAATCTTGTCTTTTGCAAGGAACACTTCGTTTTTACGTTCAGTAGTGAGGTAATAACGGACATCTTCCAGTGCACTGAGCACTACTTTTGGACTTTCATCGCTTTCCTTTTGTTTCAAAGTATAACGGAAAGTTTTCTTCATTTTGTCCAGCCATTCTTGAACGACTGCCTCGTCCTTTACGGATTCGATCTTATCAAGGAATCGTTCCCAAGGAAGATTATGGATGTTTTTAGAGAAATGTTCTTTCAGGATCTCCTGATAACGATGAAAATTGGGTGGAGCCAACAATTCACCTGTCAGTTTGCAGCGGTTGACCATTTGGAAATTTCCAGTTGGTGGATCCACTTCAATTTCTTCAATCGTGAACCAGCGCTCGAGATGATTCGCCATAACGTGATTAATGGCTTCTTCCCTTGATTCAAATGGAAGTTGGTCGGGTGCTGAAACGTAAAGTTTTTGATCCTCTGCTTCTTTCTTTGCACTAACGATAGCGATGAAGCGATTTTCTTTCCCGAGAACAATACGTGCGATTTCGAAAAGTTCGTATGTCTTATGCGTGGTACGCATTGCCTTGAGCAGCACTTCGAACGGCTTGTCCTGGCTAACAAAAATCACATCAACTGTTGGCTCAAACACTGGGCGTGGTGAGCGATCGAAACGATTGCCTCTGTCCTCACGGTCACCCCGTTGATTCCCTCCGCCTGCACCCGCTCCTTGGGGGCGACGGTTGAAAGTGCCTCCACGCCGATCTCGATTTCCACCACCTGGGCGTTTTCCTCCACGGGATGGACGTCGATCAGTACCATCATGATCGCGGTAGGAGTCTGATGAGCGCTTTTTTCCCTTATCGCTCGCCCAATCGGGTCCAAACGACAAATCCTTTAGGAGAGAAAGGTCTAATGAGTTAAAAGCTGAATCGTTTTCTGAATCCTGTTTGTTTGCCATGATCGGGTAGCCAGTACAATGCTGGCGCAGTGTTAAGTTGTTCTCTTGGTGTTAACCATTACAGTTTTAACTGCAATAACAATATTTTGGGATTGTAATTAAAAACGCATTCCTTTTAATCACCTCCTTTATCAAAAATGCTCAGGTGGTGGAATGGTAGACACGCACGCTTGAGGGGCGTGTGCTTAACGGCGTGAGGGTTCGAGTCCCTCTCTGAGCACCATCCTCACAGACTCCTAAAAACGTTAGGAGTTTTTTATGTACAATTGTTTCATCGATGGGATCCGTTAGCGAAGTTGGGACGAGAACCCGTGGGTTCGTACCGAGGAGGCTTGCCGACGACATAGGAACGCAGTGACGCCAATCCCTCTCTGAGCACCATTATTTCCCTCCAACTTCGCACAGACTGCGGAGTTTTTTGTGAACAAAAGCCCCCGGGTAGCAGGCCTGCTTACAGTGGTTGGTGAACGTGCGGAGGGAATTGCTCAACGCATCGTAAAAACTATTCTCTTCTGCAGTTGCCAGAAGGCTATGGTCGGCAAGCTGAGCTACCAACCCAGTAGAAAAGCTTCGAAGAACCTCCTAAGGATCGAAATTCAAACGTGGTCACATTTCTTTGGAACCTTTTTGCTGCGGAGTTTAAACATCGTTCGCTAGCGCTCTCTGGTGTCGAACTTTGTTCGACGGCAGGTGTTTTGCTGGGCAAAACGGCATGTTGAAGAGTGGAGATCTGCCATTTAATGCAATAGAAAATCCGGGATCCGATTTGACGGATCATTGAGGCATTTTTGGCCGGTGTTTGGGTTGGATACCACTTTACAGCGGTTTATCTGCGACGTAGATCATGTAGGGTTCGCTCTTGATGGATCCGCCGATGCTGGCGGAAACTGCTCGAACTGAAAATCCAACCTGCTTGAGTGATCGTTCAATCGCGACATCGGGTCCCGCAAACCAAATGGCCGCGCGGCCACCGGGGCGCAGTGCTTGCCAGATTTTTTGTATGCCATGTTTTTTATAAAGCTGATGGTTTTCAACCTTCACCATTGCGGTCGTGTTATTGTCGATATCGAGCACAATCACGTCATAGGGTGCCTTTGCAGAGCGTGTGATCACCTTGTACACATCTTCCTCAAATACTGTAACACGTCGGTTCTTGAGGGCGTTGCCATTGAGACCCGCCATATACGTGCGATTCCACTCCACGATCTCTGGAAACAGTTCGACAACATGCACCTTCGCTTTTGCTCCTGTCGTTTGCAGGACACTCTTTAAGGTAAATCCCAATCCCAGTCCTCCGATAAGGACCTTAGGTTTGAGATTTTTGGCCGAATGCCGCTCACAACCGAGGATTCCGAGTTCGATCTCGGATGCGGAGACCATAGAATGCATGAGCTGTTGTCCGTTCACCCGAATGCAGAAACTGCCGTCATGCTCAACAAGCGTCATGCGCGCTCCGTTGGGCGTTGTGGTTTCGGCGAGGATTACATTTGGTTTCATGGGAGATAGAACAAACTAGCCAAATGACCTTGGCAAGTCCCAGAAAAGAGAGGGACCCGAACGGATCTACCAATTCAACCATGCTGGTCAATGATTTGGCGGAGACGCTGACCGATGGTTTGGGCTATTGTGATGAGCTCATTTGCTTCGGCAGGAAGAATGTGAGCATGGCAGTTTTTTGCCCAAAGGCCCAACCAAGCTTCAAAATGCTTTTCCTCCAGCTTTAGTGGAACATGTTTCCAGGGCATGCCTCCGCGGTAAAGCCTGGGTCCACCCGTGACACCGGACCAGAAATCTGCAATATTATCCAAATGCGCTGACCAATCCTCAATGCGACTCGTGAAGATTTCTGCGATTTCAGGGTGTTGCTGCACATCTTTGTAAAAATCAGACAGCAAATTTTTGATAGCGCTTCGGCCCCCGATTCGGTCAAATAACGGTTTTGGTGCTGGTTCTATGATTTCCATTCAAGGCGCAGCGAGTTCAACTCAGGTGTTTTGTCAACCGAGCTTCCTTCTTGGGACCATGGTTGAGAAACTGATTTACAGGAAGTTCGATAGTGTCGAAATCAGTTCTTTATGTCCGATCGGTTTAATCAAACATTCATTGAATCCAGCCTTCAGTATTTCGTCTTTTTCGAGCGGAAGTGCGTGGGCAGTTTGAGCGACTGCAGCGATCTTTGGAGCCATCTTTCGGATTTCTTTGAGCGCTTCGTCACCCGACATTTTCGGCATTTTTATGTCAAATAAAAGAAGGTCTATTTCAGATTCTTTTTCCTTAAAAATGGCGACGGCTTCTTTCCCATTTTTTGCGTGCAATAGCTTCACTTTGGTTTCGCTCAAATACTTTTCGAGTATCAAGAAATTATTTTGCACATCTTCAGCTATGAGAATCGTCTTGTTTTCCCAATTCATATCTTCCTCATCCGGTTTGTTGAATTCGGAATTTGAGTGAAGATTTGCCGGTTTAGAAGCTGTAACTATTTCCGGAGTGAGTGGGATAATGAGCTTAAACGTTGATCCGACATGGAGTTCCGATTCCAGATCGATCCGGCAACCCATGCTTTCGGCGAGACTACTACAGATACTAAGTCCCAACCCGGTTCCTTGGTGGAAGCTTTTTTCATTATCTTCTATTTTGAAGAATCGTTCAAAGACGGTTTTGTGATGTTCCTTTGCGATTCCCGAGCCCGTGTCTTTGACATAAAATATGAAATGGTCAGCGGCAGGATTGAGCCCTCCTCCAAATGTAACCGTTCCCTTTTTGGTGAATTTGCAGGCATTGGTAATGAAGTTTTGTAAGATTTGTCGGAGACGAATTCGATCCGTCTCGATGATGATTTCTGATTCTTCATCGAATGTTCGATCCAGTGAAAATTCAACGTGATCAGTTCCTCGTTTCGAAAGAAATATCTTAAATTCTTCACTCAACTCATTGAATAGACTGTAGGCATCAATGGGCGAATTATTGAGCTGGAGATTACCGGACTCGATCACTGAAAAATCGATGATGTCATTGAGCAACCGAACCAGCATGTCTGTGTTTTCGGCGATCCCATTGACATATTCCGCAAACCTTGCCTCTTCCTCTGCTTCCATGGCAATCAGATGGGAAAAGCCCATGATCGCGTTCAAGGGAGTTCGGATTTCATGCGACATGTTTGCGATGAACGCGGATTTCAGATGATCAGACTCTTGTGCTTTGTCTCTTGCTTGTTCGAGTTCTTTTGTTCGTTCGTGAACGAGTTCTTCCAGATAGAACTTATGCTGAACCAGCTCTTCGTTTTGGCGCTCGATCTCCTCGCCCCTTACTTCCAATTCTTGTGTTTGTTCCTTCAATTGAGAGTGGGCTTCGCCGATTTCTGATGTGCGCTCCGTAATGAGCTGCTCCAACTTCCTATTCTGTAGTCGTTCTCTGTAAATTCCATAAATAAAGAGGCTAGCGATAATCACAAGGATCACCAAAATGAGCAGAATCCGGAAAAGACCCGTATCCCAATAAGGTGGATTGATGACCAGTGTAAAATGAGTTTCATCGCTAAATGACTGTTCATTTGGGTTTTTCCCTCGGACCTCAAACTTGTATTCACCCGGTGGAAGTGAAGGGTAGGAAACGAAATTTCGAGTTCCAACAGCCATCCAATTTTCATCAAGTCCAAGCATTCGATATTCGAACTCATTTTTTCCCGGGAAACTATAGTCTAAAAGAGCAAAACTTATACTAACGGAATTTTGATCATAGGGTAACTCGAGTGAAACGGGTTCAAGTGCATCGGTTATCATTTCAAGCCCGTTTACACTGATATTGGATAACGCCAATTGAGCGTCATATTTGTATCTTTTGACCTGTTCAGGTTTGAATCGATTGAGACCATTCGCTCCACCAAAGAAAAAATAGCCGTTAGAAGTTTTTGCAAAACAGTTGGCCTCAAAAATCTCTCCCTGTAATCCGTAAGATTCATCGAAAACCGTGGAGGTGGTTTTTTCTGGATCAAATTGAACAATTCCTGAATTCGTCGCCAGCCAAAGGTTGCCTGCATCATCTTCTACCGCCCCAAAAATAGTTTTGGTTGGCAATCCAGATTCGACGGAATAGTTCCGAAATTCCATTTTAACCCGATCGACAAGGAAGAGGCCATTGAGTCGGGTGCAGATCCAAAAACGACCTTTCGAATCTTCCAAGAAGTTTCGCGGTGATTGTATCTGAGGGACGGAATTGTTGGGTCCTTTCGAGAGGACTCTTTCCAATCGATTTTCAGCAATATCATAGGCATATAACCCCCGAACTAAGGTCGCGATCCACAACGTGCCCTTTGAATCCAAATAGAGGCGTCGAATGTTAATATTACTATTTCCCGATAGATCGATGTCATCAATGATCGGTAAGTCTTTATATTCTCCCGTTTCAGGATCAAAAATGATGATTCCGCCTTGAGTCGCTACCCAGAATTGATTCTCGCTTATTTTGACAATATCCCGACAAAGGGCGTTATATGGGTAATTCTCAATTTCCCCCGTCAAAGGATTGATTTTCGATACGCCGGATGCTCCGGCCATCCATACGCTTTCCTTCGATTCCACAAAAACGTTCTCGACTCGATTACTAACGAGACTTGTTGGATCGTCTCTTCTGTGGGAATATTGCGTGAAAGAATCCTCCTTTGAATTGTAACAAAAAAGGCCGGAACGGTGGGTCCCGATCCATAGCTTTTCACCCTCTCCCCGAAGAGAGTAAATGAAGGAATCATTGAAGCCCTCATTGAAAAGACGGGTCCCTCGCATGTGCTGGAATACCTCCCGTCGCGGATCATATATCAATAGTCCGGCATACTTGACGGCGATCACGATCATCCCGTTCTTTTCCTCGATAATTGCGCGGATATGGTTGCTGGTAACCCCGGCGCTTGTCCCTGGGTCGAAGGAACGATTTTTGACGACCATTGTGGTAGGATCAATCACACGTAACCCATCCATTCGAGTGCCAACCCAAATGGATCCGCGGGAATCCGTAAAAAGATTACCGATGGCAGACGCTCTTGATGCTTGTTCCCCAGCATTGATATCGATCGATTTGGAAAATCCCGTTTTCTGGTCGAGAATGAAAAGAATGGTGTCACTTCCTACCCATATTTCCCCTTCTGGGTCCTGCGTTACCGTAAAAATTTCCGTTGGAGCTGTCTCGGCATCCCAATCCCCGTTCAATTCAACGCGGGTGCATGTTTGATTTTTTGGATCAACCTTGAAAAGTCCTCCGTTTGCTCCGACCCAAAGCCAGCCTTGGTTGTCGACATAGAGACTATTGATTCTTGGAAGAGAATGCAGCTCTTCCTCTGTATCTTCATAGTAGACCTCGGAAAATGTGTTCGATTTTTCATCATAGACACATAGTCCCTGGTCTGTGCCAAACCACACATTCCCTTGTCTGTCCTCGATGATATCATCCACCAGATTTCCGATGAAGCCGTTCGTGCCTTTTTCGAATTTGAGAAAAACTTTGTTTTCCCTATCTAACCGGTTTAGGCCAACCATCGTTCCAACCCACAACCGATGCTTGGAGTCTTCAAACACAGCCTCCACGTTGTTATCCGTCAAAACATCGGGGTTTGTTTTGGTATTCTGAAAAAGGAAAAAATCGTGGGCGTCATATTTACACAATCCGATGCCTTCGATTCCCATCCAAATGATACCATTGTGGTCTTGTTCGAGGCACCTTACCGTGGTTCCTGGCAGGCCAAATTCAGAAGATATTTCCAAGTATTTTGAAAACTCCAGCGCAACTAATGATACAGGGAACCCGAACCCTAGCTGAAGCATAGCTAGAGGAAACATACTGAGAATTTTGATCCGTTTTCTCAACAGAGAAAATTCTCTCAGGATTTGTTGGATAAAGGCTGACAAATTATGGATATCAACAGTATTTCAGGTTTATCATGTAAGTAAGTTAGACCGCTCGCAGAATGGATCTCATCCTCGTTCGATCCTTTGTCCCCAATCAAATAACTATCTCAGTGTAACGACTTAGAATTCGGTTGAAATAGTCAGAAATGAAACCGAATTCGACAATTGAGCGATTTTTCTTTTATACGAAAGTGACCTCTTGCGTTGGGAGACAGTGCTATTGACTATTCTCGGTGGATCAGAACATCTCTTCAGAGGAAACCGGGAGGTAAAAGAGATCCCTCATTCGACAGGTGAGCCATTCGATTGACTTTTTATTGTAATCCCATCGCTTTGTTGAATTAAACGATTAATTTATTTAGTTTAAGCCGGTTAAATCATTGTTTCCCCTTAACCCCCATCCCCAAAATGAGAAAATCCCAGTTATTGTCCTTGCTCATCCTTCTTTCCAGCTCGACATTTCTCGGTGCCAGTGAGGGACCCCCTCCAACATCCCTTACGCTCAATTCCGAAGGTTTTTTTGAACGGCAGGGATTGAATGTGTTAGTTTTCAACAACTGGTACGACGGCAATTTTAGTGACGCCAAAATCAGTAGTGTGGAATTGATTCACCACGGGAAACGCATCGCCACAAATGGAGATATTCGACTGTCACCTACACCTGAGCAATGGGACCCGATTCCAGTCTTTGAAAAAAGAGAGATTGATTCCGAAACCAATACGGTGACGGCAACGCTTGGTTATCCGGATCATGGGTTTCATTATTCTATCAAAGTAGAATCCGAAGGGCCCGGATTTTTGGTGAGTATTCAGTTGGACGAAGCAGTCCCAGAAGAGCTGCATGGCAAGGCCGGGTTTAATTTTGAATTTCTGCCAAGTGCCTTTTTTGGGAAAGGATACTTGTGTGATGACAAAAGCGGTCTCATTCCGCTCTATCCTTCTTCGAGTATGGAACAGAGGCCAGGTGAACGGGTGGAACCCCTACCGTTGAAGACGGGGCAGCAGATAGTGCTTGCTCCGGAAGACCCTGAGCGGCGGGTCTTGATCGAGTCCAGGTCGGGAGCAGATCTATCGATCTACGACGGTCGAAATCAGGCGCAGAATGGATGGTTTGTGGTGCGCTCACTATTACCATCGGAACAGACCGGTACGGTCCTTCAGTGGTATGTGGAAGCTTCGACTCTTCCTGAGTGGACTCGGGTGCCGATGATTGCTTATTCACAAGTTGGATATCATCCCTCTGAAGATAAAACCGCGATCATTGAATTGGATGCCCATGACAGTCCAAAAACTCAGGCTTCTCTTTGGAAGGTGCTAGCCGATGGCAGTAAGGTCTCAGTAAAAATGGCTGCATTGGAGGATGCCGGTCGATACCTGCGGTATCATTATTATCGTTTTGATTTTAGCGACGTAACTGAAAGTGGACTGTATTGTATCACTTTCGGAGATCAGGAGACGGGAGCCTTTCGTATCGCATCCGATCTTTATGCTGATGTTTGGCAACCGACCTTAGATGTCTTTTTTCCGGTGCAAATGGATCACATGCTTGTGAACGAAGCCTATCGGGTGTGGCATGGTGCTTCCCATTTAGATGATGCGTTGCAGGCACCTGTAAATCATGAGCACTTTGATCTTTATGGGCAAGGACCCACAACTGATACCTCTTACGCACCCGGCGAACATATCCCTGGATTGAATGTGGGGGGCTGGTACGATGCTGGCGACTATGACATCCGCACGCAGACTCAATATGCTGTAGTCATGAATTTGGTACAGTTGGTCGAACAGTTTGGCGTAACCCGAGATCAGACCAGTATTGATTGGCAGTCGAAGGAGGTTCAACTCCACCAACCCGATGGCAAATGTGATGCATTGCAGCAGATCGAACATGGTACGCTCGCTCTGATCGCTCAACATCGGGCTGTGGGGCATGCGATACCGGGAATTGTGGCGGCCCATTTACATCAATACACGCATCTCGGAGACGGCATGACCAAAACCGACAACCGGATTTACGACGCGAAGATGGGTGAGTTAGAGACGGATGGCATCTACAGTGGAAAGTTTGATGATCGTTGGGCTTTTACGACTCATACTTCAGCCCTTAATTACGGATCGGCTGCGGCACTCGCAGCGGCAAGTCGAGTGTTAAAGGAAAGCAATTCTGCGTTGGCCGCCGAGTGTATTGAAACTGCGAAATCAGTGTGGGTTTATGAACAAACCCACGAACCTGCCACTTTCCGAGTTGGTAATACGACCGGTGGAAGACTCGAGTCTGAACAACTAAAAGCCGCGGTGGAGTTGTGGTTTGCAACCCAAGATCAAAGCTACCTTGAAGTTGTGGCGTCTTTGATCCCGAAAAAAATAGAGCCCTTTGCATTCCAAGTTTCTCCCTTCCTTCGGGTTTATGAAGATTTGGGGGCAGAAGCCCAAACCCAAATCCGTGAACTCGCGGTCGCATTAAAATCTTACCTGGCTCCGATCGAATCGGAAAACCCATTTGGAGTTCCCATCACTCGGAGGGGTTGGGCTGGAAATGGGGCTGTGGTTGGATATGGCTTATCTCAGTATTTATTGCACCGCACTTTCCCAGATTTGTATGACGGCAGCGGAGTGAGCCGGAGTCTTCACTACCTGTATGGTTGTCATCCCGCCCACAACCTGTCTTTTGTCTCGGCAGTGGGAGCGAATTCCAAAAAGGTCGCTTATGGCAGTAATCGCGCGGACTTTTCCTTTATCGCCGGTGGCATTGTTCCAGGAGTGTTGATTCTTAACCCTGATTTCCCGGAAAACAAAGAAGATTGGCCTTTTTTCTGGGGAGAAAACGAATACGTCATCAACCTCGGATCGAGCTATCTATTGCTTGTGCACGCGGCTGCGGACATTTTGACTCACCCTAATTGAACCACTTTCTTTTTT
Organism: Opitutales bacterium; assembly: GCA_963676215.2. Lineage (GTDB taxonomy): Bacteria > Verrucomicrobiota > Verrucomicrobiia > Opitutales > JAFGAQ01 > JAKSBQ01. The sequence continues at coordinate 86,798 of CAXXVT010000006.1, forward strand.
TTGTGCGAACTTCCGACTCCGTAGCTTGGTTCTCCGTGGCCTTTTGCGATTCGATTTGATCTTTCAGCAACGTGTTTTCCTCCTGGATTTTATGCTTCGCTGCGATCAACGCCTTGTGGTCCGCCTGAAGTGCGATGAGTTCCGCCTGAATCGCCTTAATGGTTCCCTGCTGCTGCATGAGTTCTGCATGAATGATCGTTTTTTCATTCCTCAGGTTTTGAGCTTCTTCACGAAGTCCGATCTCATGGTATTTGAGCAGCATCTCCTGTTCTTTCATGAACTGCAGGTTGTCCTCAAGATCTCTGATTTTTGTTAATTCTTCATCACGTGCAGATGTGATTTGCACGGCATCTGTAAGCAAGGACAGATCGCGGGAGAAATGCACCCAAATTTCAATCCACAAAGGACCGTCAAATTTTAGGTTTCTCAGATCAGGTAAGTAGAAATAGGGATCATCCTTTGTGTTCAAAAACCGGAGTAAGCGGGGATGATCAAGGCGTTTTGCACTGCCAGCCAGAATGATTTCTGAAAGCGATGTTTTGTCTTTTGCTTCCCAGATGATGGCATCGTCGATGGCACTGCGTAAACGGACTGAGGCGATATCGTAAAGACCGATTTCTGAGCCTGGGTCCATTCGGATCCGATCCAGATTCTCAGACTTTTGATCATTTAGAGGGAAGGATACTTTGGACCATATTCCGATAGGGTAATTTTGATCCCGGGTTTTGTCGCAATGATATTTTCCAGAATCTGCCAGATAGAGCTCAAAGGTTTGCTTGGATGCCAATAGGTCCCGGTAGGGCTTTGCGGCGATCACCGATTCGAAGAGTACCTGAATGTTGGATGTGTAGAGTTCGGTATGGTGTTCAAACAATTTCTTGAATGAATATAGCATCTTTTTCCGGTCCATTTGGGCCATGCTACCTGCTGTTTTGCGGTAGTGGAAAAGGGCTTCTTTTACATGATGAACTTTTTGCCCGGTCTTAATGATGGAAAGCCAGAAATCGTAATCCTCCCAACCGTAGATCATATCCTTTTGATAGCCACCTACAGATTCCCAGTCCGATTTCCGGAAGAGGGCGCATGCATCTATTTGGGGAGAGATCAAAATATCGGGGAATTTGTAATCCTCTAAATGCCATCGGCCATGGGCTTCGCCAAACAACTCTGCATCTGTATAGACGATGCCAATGTCGTCATTTTTCTCCAAAATGGGGACTGTTTTATTGAGATAGCTAGACTCCAGCCGATTGTCTGCATCCAGGCTTAGGATGAGGGGTGATTGGGCTGCTTCAATGGCAGTATTACGAGCCGTTGCGAGGCCCTGGTTCTTTGTATGGATTTTTATTAAACGAGGGTGTTCGGCTTCCTCGAATACCTTATTGCTAATGGGATCAGTGGATCCATCATTTACAACAATGACTTCAAAATCCTGAAAGTCCTGGCTCAGCGCTGAATCAATAGCTTCCTGCAACCAATAACCCTGATTGTAGTGGGGAATGATAATAGATACTTTTGGCATTCTTTGTGAATGTTGATCAGATCGAATTGAATGGAGCAGACATTTCCCTTCTCGCAAAAGGTATTATGTAACCCTAAGACTCGTTTTCGATCGCAGGATTTCAAGGTTTTTCGCTGATTTGGGTCTGATATTCACAGAAAGCCTCAAGATCGAGTGGTGATATGCAACCTGTATGGCTATGGAATCATGTTCCCATGTGGAGTCTGAATACTTCAAATCGTGTTTTCAGTGAATGGCCCCATCTTTTCATGGTGAATCCCCATTGGCTGACCGGTTGGTATCGAGCCTAGGACTTGGGCTATTGTGATTTGGATTTGCATAGTTGTTGTGTTACCCGTCTTTCGGGAAAACTGGAAAAAATACGATTCGTCCTTGTTGATTGCTCTCGCATTTCATAAACTCTTCGAATTCCGATTAAGTCATTTACGTGGCAACTCCACCCCCCAATAAAGAAGAATCTATGAAAACTGGCGTGAGCTCTTATGTGTTTCGTTGTGCCCTTGTTGCTGCCCTCGGAGGGTTTCTATTTGGCTTTGATACCGTTGTTATTTCCGGAGCAGAGCAGGCGATTCAGGAACTTTGGAATCTCAACGCAACCCTTCATGGGCTTGCGATTAGTATGGCATTGTGGGGCACTGTGTTGGGGGCGTTGATTGGGGGATACCCTACGGAGCGCTGGGGGCGTAAACGGACTCTGGAAATGATCGGACTGCTTTATTTAGTATCTGCTATCGGTTCGGGACTCTCTCCTGAGGTCTACACCTTCATGATTTCCAGGTTCATCGGCGGAATTGCCGTGGGTGTTTCTACGGTGGTAGCTCCCCTTTATATTTCTGAAATCGCACCCTCGGCAGTTCGAGGTCGATTGACGGGAATGTACCAGTTTAACATTGTCTTTGGGATTCTCATTGCATTTCTCTCCAATGCATTGATCAGCAATTTTGGTGGTGATATTGCCTGGCGTTGGATGTTGGGAATCGAGGCGCTACCGGCGTTATTCTATGTGATTTTTAGCATGGGTATACCGGAAAGCCCACGATGGTTGGTAACCCGAAAATCCGATATTGATCAGGCATTGACCATTCTCAGGGCAATTGAACCCGATGCGGATGAGGCTATGCTGAAGGTGAAAGTGGAAACCATGCAAACTGCCGCACAATCGGCGGGTAGCAAAAGTTCATTCTGGAGCCGCAAGCTTTTTCGACCCATCAGCCTCGCATTTCTGATCGCATTTTTTAATCAATTATCGGGAATTAACGCAGTATTGTATTTCGCCCCGAGGATATTCGAGTTGACAGGGTTGGGTGAAAAAGCAGCCCTGCTTCAATCTGCAGGGATCGGGATCACTAACCTGGTATTCACTTTTGTTGGACTGTGGTTAATCGATCATCTCGGCAGGCGCACCTTGATGGTCATTGGGTCGATCGGCTACATCCTCTCACTGGGGCTTTGTTCTTGGGCATTTCACAGTGAAACCTTTGGGATCGTGCCGTTCTGTATTTTTGCGTTCGTGGCATCCCATGCCGTCGGACAGGGTGCTGTGATTTGGGTGTTTATTTCAGAGATTTTCCCACCGACGCATCGGGCGGAAGGCCAATCCTTGGGATGCTCCACGCACTGGGTTTTTGCAGCGACGATCACATTGATCTTCCCATTCGTGGTGACCGCCGTCGCTCCTTGGATTATCTTTGCGTTTTTCAGCTTTATGATGGTGCTGCAACTGTTGTGGGTGAAGCTACAAATGCCTGAGACTAAGGGAGTCTCATTGGAGTCGATTTTTGGGAACTTGGTGAAGTCTGATTGATTCTAATGGTAGTGACCGATGCTTGCATCGTGTTTTTTCCTGAATCCTTTGGAAATTCAAGAAGCATCCTGGCTTCTGAAAATGCATGCCTAGCGATCTAGCGAGCGCTTGTGGGTTTCGATTTCTCGAGGTGTCAACGCTCGGTCGTAAAACGCGAGTTCATCTATTGAACCGACAAACGGTCGATAGGTGTCTACTGGAATTTCCTCTGTATCGGAGCTGGAAGTCTGGCCGAGGACCAATGCAAATTGTCCATTTCCCAGATTTTCATCCTCACTCAGGTCTACAATGTTTTGAAGTTCCGAATCAAAGAAGGTTCTTAATGTTTTTCCATCGAACGTCATCGCAAAGTGTACCCATTTCCCCGGCATGTATTGTTCTCTGGAGAAGGAATTAACACCGTCCATCACGTTTGCACTTGGTGTCGGGCGATAGGTGCTTCGAATTGCACCAGGAACGTGAGTGAAAATCTCTGGACGAGTCATTGTTTCAACTAAAACAAAGTGGTCTGCTCCCCCGCCGGGTTTGACCGAGTTCTCATCATAAAGAGCCAGCAAGGTAGATCGACCCACGCGGTCTGCGCAGAATAGAAATTCGATTGTGAAAGATTGGTTTTCTCTGAACTCCATTTGTCCATCGAGTCGGAGCATGTGGAATTGGTCATCTTGCATGAACTGAACCGCTCCATTCGACCCCGAAGTTGGATTGAGTATGTGACCCCCCATGGTCCTAAGGGTGCGATTTGAAATCTGATCGGTAAAAGTCTCGCCTGCAAGATCGTCAAAATTCCAATAGAAAGAAGGCTGGGCGCTCATGACCTCAGATTGATATAACTCAATCATCGATAGTGGGCTAGTGGCCTCCTGTTGATATTCATGGAAGTGGGCAGCATCATTATTCAACTTCCTGTATCGATTAAATTGAGGGTCGTAACGTAGCGGTTGTTCTGGTTCCACAAGAAGGGTTCGTTCGGTAGAACCATCAGTATTCGTGGTGTTTGCGAGCACTTGCCCTTTAAAAACCCTGAGACTGGTTTCTTCCTCCGTTGCTTGGACTGCAAACTCGGTGCCCAAGTCGACAAAAGTGGCATCACCTGAGATAATTTTGAACCCTTTGGCTGAGGGAGTGACATGAGCGGCAATGGAAGCATTGATCACTTCCAATGTCATTTCGTCCTGAATGCGGATCGTGGCAGGACCCAGCAATTTAATCTGAGCTCCGGCAAAAAAATCGAGTGTATGAGCTCCGGCTTTGATCTTATATTTCCCCGGATACATTTGTTTGATACTTGATCCGGCCCCAGATCTCATCGTTGCAATTGCGGAGCCTTGTTTCCGGAAAAGAGAATCTGGTAGCCCTAAAAAACTTCCCGCGATCAAAGTTGTTATAAGAACAAGTGCGGCTGTTGCTAGCAAAGGCCCCCACCATTTTTGAAACGGAACTGAGATAGGCTTGTTCGCATCCGTTTGCCAAGCATTTGCATTGGATTGTTGAAAAAAGGACTCCTGGTGTTGCATCTCACAATACCATTGCCGGGCATCTTCACTTCCGTGAAGGAGCTTCGATAGTTCTTCGCGCTCAGTGTCGGTTATACGATTTTCATTGAGCCGTGATGTTAATCTGAGGAGTCGATCGCGGTTGATTTTCATATCCACCTCCTTTTTTGATTGAGTTGGCGGTCCACACATCGGAAGAGTACGAGCCGTATGCGTTCCAATTCCCGGTAGAGTTTTTTGGCAGGGATTTTTAGCTGCTGTGAAAATTTTTCAATACTGAATGAAGAGCCATAGCGTGCCGAGAGCAGGTCTTGGTCTTGTTTCGGCAAGCGGGTGACGCATGCGTGAAGTAGGGTGGAACGTTGATTGAGGTTTTCGTGCTGCTGCTGCATCGTTTCAGCAATTTTATCGAGTAGATTATCGTCGAATACGATGCGACTCCGACTCCTTGTTTTTCGAAATCGAAGCACTTCGTAGTATGCGAATCGATAAGCCCACGGTAAAAACGATCCACGCTGGGAATCAAACTCTGAAAATCGTTTCCAAAGACCCGCTGATGTTTCCTGCATGATATCGTCCGCGTCTGCCGCCGACGGATGCAGCGAGAATATATAGGCATAGATCGCCGAATGGTTTTGAGTCAAAAGGCGGACAAACTGGCTATCTTCATTTTCTGGCATCTTAAAGTGGTGTTCCTCTCTATTTCAGCGAAAAATAGATTTTTTCCCAAATATTTAGGAAATATTCGGGAAAATTTTGGGTTTTGGCTGACTAGTAGTAGAAACGAACTTAAATTTTATTCAAACCCTGAAAATACCATGAGAAGATTGTTCCCCCTGATTGTTACTCTATTTGCGTGTGCGATAATCACACACGCTGGTGAATGGAAAAGCCTTTTCGATGAGACATCCCTAGATGGATGGGTTCAACGAAATGGCGAAGCACATTACACAGTAGTCGATGGCTGCATTGTCGGCACGACCGTCGCTGACACTCCGAATTCATTCCTTTGCACCGAAAAAGAATATTCGGATTTTATCCTCGAATTTGATGTGAAACAGGAGGGAAAGACTAACAGTGGTGTGCAATTCCGTAGTTTGAGCAAACCCGACTATCGAGATGGACGAGTGCATGGGTATCAATGTGAGATTGATCCATCAGACCGGGCATGGAGTGGTGGGATTTATGATGAAGCTCGTCGTGGCTGGCTCTATCGGCCCGAGAATCAACCCGAGCGAAAGAGCGCGTATCAATATGGTCGCTGGAATCGTTTTCGAATTGAGGCTATAGGGGATTCCTTGCGAATTTGGATCAATGGAATTGAAACCGCTAACGTGGTTGACGATGTAACCGATAGCGGTTTTATCGCGTTGCAGGTGCATTCCATCGGTAGCAATGCAGCGGATGTTGGAAAGCGCATTTTCTGGAAAAATATCCGGATTCAAACCGAAGACTTAAGTCCCTCCGCGGTGGATACGGAAATGGTCCTTCGGAATCATATTCCCAATGAGATAAGTGCGAGCGAAGCGCTACAAGGTTGGTCTTTGCTGTGGGATGGAAAAACAACTAATGGCTGGCGACGCTCCAATGATACCGTTTTCCCTGACAAAGGTTGGGAAGTTCGTGAGGGAGAATTAGTCATTAACTCCTCTGGAGGAGGAGAGAGTACCTTTGCTGGTGATATTGTCACAGAGAAGGAATATTCCACTTTTGAACTACAACTCGATTTCTATCTTACCGAAGGAGCGAATAGCGGTATTAAATACTTTGTGACCGAAGGGTATGGAATGAAGGTTGGAAAAGGATCTGCGATTGGCCTTGAATACCAACTTCTGGATGATGAACGGCATAAAGATGCGAAACTGGGAGCTGCGGGAAATCGCACCCTTGGTTCTCTCTATGATCTCATCCCCTCTCGCAAGGTTGTGGCGTATCGAGAAGTTCCACGTAAAGCAGGACAATGGCACCATGCGCGGTTAGTTGTGAGACCAGATGGCGTTGTCCAACACTGGCTCAATGACTGCAAAATCGTGGAGTTTGAACGTGGATCCCCCCTTTATCATGCCTTGGTTGAACGCAGTAAATACAAAGACTGGGATAATTTTGGGCTCGCGGAATCCGGCCATTTATTGCTTCAGGACCACGGGGATGAAGTGCATTTCCGTAGTATTAAAATCCGGGAACTATAGTCTGCGGATTTCTTCGTTTAATTCATCTCCTTTAAATTAATTCAATTATTTTGTTATGAACCATCCTATTCCCCGTCGTGAATTTGTGAAAAAAACCAGTATGGGAGTCGCATTGGCGGCGACTACCACAGCCTTCAGCGCGAAGAGTTACGCTTCCATTTCGGGCTCCAATAATCTGATTCGAGTTGCGATTCTTGGCACTCATCGTCGTTACGGAGCGATCCTTGGAAGCTTCGCTGGAATTTCAAATGTGAAAATCACTTGGATCTGTGATGTTAATCAAATGATGTTGGAACATGGGCTAGCAAAAGCGCAAGAAACACTTGGCTATACCCCACAAGCAAGTGGAGATCTCCGAGAAGTCATCGCATCGAAAGATGTGGATGCCGTCTTTGTTCTTTTGCCTGATCATTGGCATGCTGCTGCAACCTTGATGGCTCTTGAAAATGGGAAACATGTGTATGTCGAGAAACCATGCAGTCACAATTTGAGGGAAGATGAACTTCTCATTGAATGGAGTCAGAAATATGACCAGATCATCCAGATTGGGACTCAACAACGGTCCTCTCCGGAAACGATTGAAGCCATGCAGCGCATCCATTCGGGAGAAATTGGAGATGTCTATGAGGCTACGGCATTCTATTCTAATAACCGTGGGGAGTTGAAAATGCCGGAGAAGGTGGCCATCCCATCCTATTTGAATTGGGAGCTTTTTCAGGGACCTGCTCCGAGAACTGATTTCATCGATGTGGTGGAGGACTACAACTGGCATTGGTATTGGAACTGGGGCACCGCAGAAACAGGAAACAATGCGACTCATGAACTGGATGTTGCCCGTTGGGCATTGCAGGTGCGTTTTCCAAGTTGGGTGTCGGTATTAGCCTCCAAAAGTCATTACCCCAATGACGGTTGGGAAATGTATGATACGATGGATGCCACTTATATGTTTGAAGGGAACAAACGCATTCGTTGGGACGGAAAAAGCAGAAACGGATACAACACTTACGGAGCCGGTCGGGGTACGATCATTTATGGAACTGAAGGAACCGTGTTTGTGAATCGAGATGGTTTCCGTATTTATGATCGTGGAGGAAATTTGCTCGATGAGCGGCAGGGCGTCCCGGAAGGTTCTATTGGTCTCGGTGGGGGAGGAGGCATGACGACATTGCATCTTCAAAACTTCTTCGATGTAATTCGTGGAGATGCGAAGCAAAATGCCCCGATTACGGAAGGAGCTTACAGCACGCATCTTTGCCATTACGCCAATACTTCTGCCCGGCTTGATGGAAAGCTTTTGAAAATAAATCCACAGACTGGTCATTTCAGAAACACTCAGGTCATGGATGAATTTTGGAGCCGAGATTACGAACCTGGTTGGGAATTGGAGTAGGCCATAGAAATTGTCTGAAATGCATCGACGTGATTTTTTGAAAATTAGTGCAGCCGCCTGTGTTGGTAGTTCTTTGTTGGGTTGCAGTCGGGAACCCGATGATGGAATCATGGGATTGGCTTTGATCGGCTGCGGTCGTCAAGGCCGCGACCTGACTACCAATTTTCTGGGAGTTGCGGAAGATTATGGTGCGCGTTATCTCGCAGTGTGTGATGTGGACATCAATCGTGCAAATTTGGCACGTGAGATGATACTGAAGCACTATGCGGAGCAGGGAATTGAACAGGACGTAAAAGTTTACCAACACCCGGAGGTTCTTTTGAGAAACCGATTTGTGGATGCTTGTGTGGTGGCCGTTCCCGACCACAATCACGCAAGCGTCGCCCTCCAGGTCATCCGGGCCGGGTGTGATCTGTATCTTGAAAAACCAATTACATTTACGGTTAAAGAAGGACAGTCATTGGTGAAAGCAGTTCGAAAGAGGCGTGCGGTTTTTCAGGCAGGCACTCAGCAACGATCCTCATTGTATTTCCGTCGAGTCTGCGAAATTGCGCGTCAGGGTAGATTGGGAACGCTTCAGCATGTGGAAGTGAGATTACCTCGTGACGGTGGATATGCTGATTTTGAGGAAATGAATATACCCCGAAACCTCGATTACAATCGCTGGTTGGGGAAGCATCCACCGATGCACTACACAGAGAAGAGGGTGCATCCGCAGTTAGATTTTTCCCGACCAGGCTGGATGCAAGTGGAAGATTTTTGTTACGGTATGATTACCAATTGGGGCTCTCATATGATCGATATCGCTCAATGGGGGAGTGGGAACGAACTGAGTGGACCCGTTAAAGTGAAAGCTCAATCCACTTATGAAGATCGAGGGATTTGGACAGTTCACACCAAAATTGAAGGTGTCTTGGAATATGGCAATGGTCTCACGATGGAATTAGTGAGTCTCTCTGGAGACGATTCCAGGAAGCCAGGAGTTAAGTTTATTGGTTCAGATGGATGGGCGGATGCTACTAGGGGAGGATTCACTGCCCATGACCGAGAAGTTTTGCGTTGGAAGCCTGACCCTGGAGAAGAAATTTTAAAAGTGAGCACGCACCACCACAGGGATTTCCTGGAATCGATCCAAACTCGCAGCGATCCAGTCGCTCCGGTTGATCAGGCTCATCGTTCGAATACTGTTTGTTTGTTACTGGCGAAGGCCGCCAAATCGGGAAAAACAATTCAATGGGATCCTCGAAGAGAACGGATGATATAGGTTGAAATGGCTAGGATCTCTGTATCGGTTATCTCTTTTCCGTTCATTTTCGACTGAATCGATTGCATCAAATGTGTGTCTCTTTATCTCCAGAATATGGTAGTAATACCGATTAGCGTTTAAAAGAATTCAAACTGAGACAGATCTCATGCCATGCCATTCGACAGGTGCACGGTCATGAACAAGCATGAGATCCTTGTAGGTGATGGGGCGTAGCATCCGATGCTTGTCTGAAAGATCCTGAGCCAGTCGAAGGGCATCGGATTATACACGTATTGAATTAAACGCTAATCGGTAGAACGAATGCTGGATAGGAATCCTCAAAGTCTATAGCGGTTGCCAAAAATGAGTTCTGTATTCGATGGAAATTACCGTGTTGTGAATAAACCCACGAATGAATTCATGGGCTCCGGAACTGAATGACGGAGGCGATGATTTCAATCGTCGCATCCAAGATCTTCGGTTCCCGTCTGAGTGTCTGATGGTTTCAGTTCGTTCACGAATGGTAGAGGTATTTTTCAAAAAATCGGACTCAAGAACCTTTTTTGCTACATGCTTTATCGGGAGTTTCTTTTATTGTTTACTCTAACTATCGTTATCTAGAACCAAACCAGATTAATCGAGTTTCCTTCTCAAAAACTCCCTAAGGCGGCATGGTTCCCTAAGTAGCAGAAAGAGAGGAGCTTGAGGATTTGTATACAGTTAGGCTAGCAAGGAATTTCCCTTTTAAACCACTATTGCATTGGGGTTTTTCGCTTTGTAGAGGGCTTTTGCCTCTGGTTTGATGAGCACGATGATAGTGAAAATTCCGAGTATAGTTCCGAGTGGCATAAAGAGACAGGCCACGCAGGCGAGCACGAAAGAAAACATGAATTTTACGCGCTTTTTCAGAAAGAGGCCTGACACAATCACCGATATTGCAACTGCTTGGCCGATTAAGAAAAACAGTGCTCCCATCGCCATGAACATCCACCCAATGAACTCTGGAGGGGCTTCTTCCCCTTTATTTTCGAACCAACCTTGATCACCTCCGATGACAAACGCTAGTCCGATCGAAAAATGGATGAGAGGGATGCAAGCAAAGAGCATCATAACTGCCCCGACTGCGTAGTGGGCAATTGCGAGTGAATTGAGGTAGGAAGCTTCTTTTGATTCGGTTGTCATAGTCGATTTAAGGGAAACTACTTCATAAACAAAAGAAGCGAACTTTTCAATGCGCAGTTGAACTTAGGTTCCTGTTTTTTCAATACGCGAGATCCGTACATGAAGTGAGCGGGGTTCCTCAGGCCCCGCTCGTCCTCCAATGGGGTGTCATACAAGATGACACCTCCTTTGCACGCATCTGGGTCCTCCAACCACTATGATGCGTCCAACCTCAGACATATGGAATCAAACTTTGGTGGTGGATTTCAATTAAAAAATGCAAGAAAAGTGATTTTTTTTGTAAAAAGAAGTTATGGTATCCATCAGGTGTCCTAATTGAGGACGATCTGTCAGTTTTGAGGATGTGAGATTGTTTAGTGAACTAATTGGAAACGGATTTGCGTGTAGAACTCTATTGTTTAGATTTTTTCACCCCTAATTGATCCCTTTTCTGTTTCCTTATTTCTAATAGAAGTTGAATTAAACGTTGTTACCATGCCCCAGAAACATACTTCAAATAAATCGCCTGAAATTCCAGCTGCGAAGCACAAAGCTTCTTGGGATCAGCATCATGATTATCCTCGAGAAGATGTGGAAGAAACGGATATGTTTCGACCCTTTTTCCAGCGGAAACGGACTTGGTTAGTGATCGTGGGCCTGGGTTTGTTTTTGAGTTTGCTCTATTTCCTTCCTGTTGATGTGCAGCGCCACGCCGAAGAAACGTTGGAAGCTGGAAAGGTTCGCTTGGGACTTGGTATCTTTGCTTTTATCGCCTTTCTTTGGTTGACCGAAGCCATGCCATTGGCAGCAACGGCGCTGTTAGTGCCTGTATTGGCGAGCATTACAGGGCTGATGGATGTGAAGGCGTCGTTGTCCAATTTTGCGAACCCTCTTATCTATCTTTATTTGGGAGGATTTTCGTTGGCTGCAGCGATGAGTTATCAAGGCCTCGACCGTTGGATCGCGAATAGGATCATTCGGATGGGGCGGGGTAGTTTTCTGAAAGTATCGTTGATGCTTTTTATTGTTACCGCAGGATTTTCGATGTGGATGAGCAATACCGCGACCACTGCGATGATGATTCCCTTGGTTTTGGGTGTCTTGTCCAAACTAAAAGGGGATGATGATATGATCCGGCGTAACGGACTCTTTTTACTGCTTGGTGTGGCCTATTCCGCAAGTATCGGTGGGATCGGAACCGTCGTGGGATCTCCCCCAAATGGGATTGCTGCTCAACAAATGGGGATAGGATTTTTGGATTGGATGAAATTCGGTATTCCGACTGTGCTGATACTGCTGCCTTGCATGTTCTTGTTAGTCTATTGGTTATGTCGCCCACAATCGGCGAACAATCTCGAGATCAAAGAGGAAGCATTTCATTTCAATGCCCATCGCATTGCGACCTTGTTGATTTTTGGCGCCACTGCTCTATGTTGGGTTTTTTCGAGACAAATTGGACAATGGATTGGCGTTAGCAAAGGATTGGATACCATTATCGCCATTGTTGCAGTTTTGGTATTGCTTTACTTTCGCGTGGTTCGATGGAGGGATATTGATCGGGCGACTGATTGGGGTGTCTTGTTATTGTTTGGAGGCGGGATAACACTTTCAAGTGTATTGAAAACCTCAGGGGCGAGTCTTTTTCTGGCTCGGGTCTTTGTGGATGGAATCACCGGTTTCCCTGTCATCTTAATCATCGCATTGGTGGTGATGTTTGTGATCTTCCTGACTGAACTTTCGAGCAACACCGCAACCGCCGCTTTGCTCGTGCCCATTTTTTATGTGGTTGCGATTGAAATGGGATTCCCGGCTGCAAAAATTGTTGTGCCTTTGGCAGTTGCTGCATCCTGTGCGTTTATGCTCCCAGTTGCGACTCCACCTAATGCCATCGTGTTTGGGACAGGAAGAGTGCCTCAGAGGGAAATGATGCGGGTGGGAATCGTGCTTAATTTCACCTTTGTGATCATTCTAGCTCTCTTGAGTATTGTACTCTTGAAATAGGGGTTCGATGAAGGGTTACACTGTTGGTTGATTTAAAGACTTTGAGCCCTCAATCCAAGACAGTTAAAGTCTAACCCAAAAGAAATTTCCTAAAAATGTCGGAGAAGACTACTTGGGTTTAGATCAATGCACAATTGCTCGGAGTTCTTCGAGCAGTTGATCCAGCAGCAGTTTCCCGTCTGCCATCAATTGTTCCTGGCAATCCTGGTATTCTTTCTTGCCGGCTGCTGTTTCAATAAGAATGGGGGACAGCCCAAAACCCATCACATCATAGGGACTTGCTCGCATGTCGATTTCTCGAGCCCGAATTGCGTGGAAAAAGCATTTTCGGGTCAATTCTGCACTCGTCCAGGGAGCACATTTGTAACACCACTTGTAGAGATCCATATTGAAGTGCACGCAGCCAAATTGTTCGTGTTCCTCGCGGTCTTCTAGCTCTGGAGTGAATTGATTGAGCGGTTTCGCCTCTGGAGTGAAAAAACGAAAAGCGTCATAGTGGCCGCATCTGATCGGATGACTTTCGACGACTGATTCAATCTCTTTGGATGAGAGCCGTAGTGGGGTGCTTTCGTGTCGGATGTTTGAGCATTTGTAGACCATGGCCCATTCATGCAATCCATAACAATTGAGCCGCGGAGCTCGAAGGCGCGCTGTTTCTAACAGAGTCACAATCCATTTCACACGATCTTTGAGTTTTGATTCGATTTTTGTGGGATCGAGGCTCACCACTCCGGCTAATTCCTGATACCTTGGGTCTTCTAAGAATTTTGAGGCAGCCCTTCCCTTGAGGGCAGTTCCCAATCCTGGTCGCCATTGGGCCAGCCACTTGCGGTTGCACTGATAATACTCGAAAAGGAAATCTATCACGGGTTGACGGATTCGTTCCTGCCGGCGTTGTTGAAAATCCGATATTAGTGGATCGAGTCGTTGATGGTGCTGTTCCTCCAGGTTCTTCCATTCCGACTCCATTAGGACCCCGGATTGATGAATGGTTGATTCAGAACTCATGATGCTTGGATAGATTGAGACGTTGGAGGATACAAGCTCAGTTGCTTTGAAAGTGGAAATGTATGTTATTTTGCAATCATAGTCTCTTGATTTAATATCCCCATTTTAATCAAGCTTTTTAGCTGCTTTTGCAGAGATAAACTATGACGGATGTATTACGATCGAATTGTTTGATCCGAATATGCCTAGTATTGCTCGATTGTGCTGCATTTGGAAAAAGCTCGCCGAATCTTCAGAAGCATTGGCGACTCAAGGGCTGCAGTATCTTAGGCAAGTCGTTGCTGAGATCGGTTAATGCAGCTTCAGTAGTATCATTATCCTTCCAGGTGATGACTGTTTTCTGGGATGGTAAGTTGTGCTTCTAACGGATTGATCTCAAAATACTTGATTGAAGATAAGCATCGAATCGCCTATATCCCTCCTTATATGCGGTTCGAGAGGTTTCAAGGCTATTTGAATCTTCGTTTCCCTGCAATGACGACCTACAGGCATGCCTCGATTTTGTCATTGGCGGCGGTTATATGTGTGACGGTGCTATTTTTGCTGTTTCAACCATTTGGACTGAACAGAATTGAGCCTCCCTACCGTCTTTTCAAGATCGGTGCTTTTTCATTCGCATACCTTCCTGTTGTTTGGGGGTATTGTTTACTGTTTGTGTATTTTATTCGCATAAACGATTTTGGGAACAAATGGCGGTTGAAGCATGAAATTCTGAACAATGTGGGAATCATTCTATTGTTGGGGATTTTCAATTTCATATTACTAACTCCCATTCTGGATCGTGGGTATTCGTTGTATGCATTTTTAGAAATCATTGTGATGACCACGGCAGTAACTTTTGTCCCCATTGCTGTGATGACTGGGATAGAGTTGATCCATTTTCAATATCGCGATCAGAGTGTTCAAGGATCCAAAACAGATTCTGAAATGGAAGGAGAGGTGGACATCCCAATTAAGGATCGAACAATCATTCTTTTTGGGAGTAATAAAAACGACTCAATTGAAATAGGAATCGATTGTCTGCTGTTTATCCAATCACAGGGTAACTACGTGGAGCTTGTGCTCGAAGAGAGCTCTAAGCAGCTCAAGAGAGAAATGCTGAGGGTTTCACTCAAAGAGATCATGACGCAACTTTCTGGTGAGAGTGAATTTAAGCGGGTTCACCGATCCTATGCCGTGAACATGAATCGCATTATCAATGCCCGAGGAAATGCTCATGGAATGACAATATCCTTAGGCGATTCAAATGCTGAAATTCCCGTATCCCGGCAGTATACTGCCTTATTAAAACCAGTCCAGTTGAAGCTTCGTCGTAAATCCGCCATTGCGTGAATCGCGAAACCGTTTCTCGTCGGCATTCCCTGATTCTGTCTGGATGTTGAACTCATGAAATGGTGCATTCGTCACTCAATCTGGTCATTCGAATAGAAAAATGGATGCTCGTCCCTTGGCGTTTTACATCCAGTGAATGGGTCAAGTAATTCAATAGGCTCGCAATAATAAAGCTAGTGTATTGACCCGTCATGATCATCCGTTTATCCAATCTTACATTCTCTCTTCTTGGCGCATTTTTGTGCCTGCAAGTGACGTCCACTGTTTCATCCAAAGAAATAGGGGCCAATCAGCAGCATACCTTCGAAGGATGTTGTTTGCTGGCGAGCGAACAGGAAGTCGGAGTTTTCATCCCTCCAGAATTTCCAATCGCAATGCGGAATTTGAGACCACTTGCGCTTAATCTCCAATCCAATAATGACGGTGAATCAGTCGAGATAGAATTGCAGTTTTTTGAACCTCGATACTCCGATGCTGTACCAGAACAGGCAAAACGGGCCATTGATTATGCCTGTGCGATATGGGAAACGCATTTGCACTCGACCGCTCCCATCCGAGTCGGTATCAGTTGGGAAAAAGAAGAAAGCGATCAGGTTTTGGCGCGCGAGGAGACAAACCATTATGTGGTTCGCCATGGGAGTGAATTCTTTCCCTCCCATGTGGACTCTGCAGCAGTTGCCGACAGGATTCAGGAAAAGGACAATCGTCCCGGATGTCTAGATTTCAACATTAATGTGAACTCTACTTTTGCCAGCCGCTACTATATGGGAACGGATGGGAACTGTGCTCGCGATCAATACGACCTTGTCACTGTGATACTACATGAGATCGCTCATGGTCTGGGATTTCTGTCGAAGGCATCGTCCTTTAGCAGAGGTGGCGCAATGATCGGAGCACTGGGCCTGTCTGACGTAGACTGGACTTTATTCGACTATTACCTGCAGGATGGAGCGGGCCGGACGCTTATCGATCCGAGCAATTATGAAAATCCGTCCCATTCCATGCAACAAGTGATGACGTCGGATTCTGTTTACTTTGGAGGACCCATCGCAAGGCAATGTAATTCAGGTGTTGCTCCGAAAATCTATGCCCCTTCCAATTTTAGCGGTGTCTCCCATCTGGATGAAACAACTTATCCTCCTGGCACCCTCAATGCTATGATGACGCCGGATGTGGGACTCTCGGAAGTCAATCATAATCCAGGGCCCATTCTCTGTGGAATCCTCAAAGACATTGGTTGGGATCATGTCTGGATCGAGCACAAAGGGAGGAAGGATGTTGAGGATCTAGATGACCCCATCAATATATCTATTCCTGTCCATAGCGACTCACCCATCGCAGGAGATCCGATACTTCATTATCGCTCAACCTACGAAAAGGAATTCAGATCAGTGATCCTTACTGAAGGGACAGAACCAGGCATTTATTCGGCCAGTTTTTCACCCGGAGGGAGCGAATCTCGATACGAATACTACATTGAAATCCTAGGATCTGCTAATCGCATTTTTCGCTACCCGGAAAGTGAAGCATCCAATTATTACTCATTCCAGCTTGGTCCCGATTTAACAGCTCCGGTCATCGAACATACTCCTTTGAAATTTGTCTTTTCCAATCGATCGGAACTCGAGATTCCATTCGAATTAACCGATAATTTTGAACTGAATTCAGTCGAAGTCCAAGTATGGTTTGACGATCAAATGGTTAGAGAGTTTTCGATTGAAATGACCGGTGATGACTCTGTTTCGGTGAAACTCGATCTTCCAGACATGTCGTCTTATCAACGCATTTATTACCGAATTGCTGCAATGGATAATGCTGCCAACTCAAATAGGAGTAGCTTCCCCCTTGAAAACCGCTATCCGCTTCCCATCGTCAACGTATTTCCCGCAACCGATCACTACAAGTCGGATTTTGAACTTCTATTGGATGATTGGTATTTGGATGAATTCACCATTCAACCATTCGAAGGTTTTTTGGGTAAAAGCCTTCAGAGCAACCATCCCTACGATTCTGCGGAGATTGCACGGAAAAACGCCCACGCTTTTCTTAAGCGTCCTATTCAAGTGCTTGAGAATAGCAGAATTGATTTCGATGAAATTGTATTGGTTCAACCCACAAGTACTGGAGGTATAGATAGCTCCAGAGAATCTGCGGACTATGTGTTACTTGAAGCTTCCAAGGATGGCGGAGTCAGTTGGTTTGCTCTCACCGCACCCTACAATGCCCGTTCTCATTCTTTGTGGTTAAGCTTATATAACAAAGGAATGAGTAACACGTTTGAGTCGGAATCAACTCCACTGCCAATTCATTTTGTAAGAAGGGAAATTTCACTTGTAGATAATACAAACCTCTCGATCGGTGATGTTATCCTGATACGCTTTCGTCTTTCTTGTGATGAACTCGGTTCAGGTTGGGGATGGTTGATTGATAATCTCGAGATTCATTCTGTTTTGGGCGACTAATTTTGAACCATTGGTTGCCCAAAGAAATTCGACTGACTTCTTATGATTTGGTCTCTATTTAAATGGCACTATCCCTCTTTGTTGGAGCTCCCTTACAAGCGCCTGTCTACGATTTCGACTAACGCGGATCATTTTGTCGGATCCACACATGGACACGAAAAAGGATCGACCGTTGCGGATCAATTTTTCGACGGAATCCAGATGAATGAGCATCGATCGGTGGCATTGGAAAAAAGTATCACAGCCCAGATCATTCCTGGTAGCTGTGAGTGATGCCTTGAACTCGATTTTTTGGATGGACCCATTATTTTCGAATGAGAGTTCACAATAGTGTTCGTCTACGGATACCCAGCGAATCGATGAGAGATCGATTTCCATTCCGGAGTTGTGGCCGTTCGGGATTTTAAACGTTTCACGGTTGGTTGAATTTAGTTGCAACGGTTCGACTGTGGAGTCGGTCGTTGTTTCTCCAGTGTGTCTTTTGCGGGAGATCACAAAAATTTGGGTGAGCAGTGCCCAGAATAGAAAGGCTTTCAGAAGGAAAAGAATACTGTTTTCGGTTCCATGACTGGATAAATGCCCGAAATAGATACGATATGGTGTGAGCAGAAAAAAACCGTATAAATACCCGAGACTGGAGATGATCCAAATCTCCCTTTGATGAATCGTGAATTGAATGGAATTGATTCTACGCAGCCGGAAATAGAGGACATAGGAGAGGAATGTTGCTAGCGTATAGGCCAGACCTTTTGTCAAAGAACCAATGCATAACGTTATCCAATTTCCCTGAATACCGCTGATCCAGTCTATCGAGAGCGTTACCATGAAAATGACAGCGAAGAGTTGGCTCAAAAATCGAAATTGACTGATGTGGTCGAGCAGAATTGGAATTCCGGTTCCGTTTTCTAAGGAGAATTTAGACCAATGACCGTCAAACCGGGGAAGGAACGCTTGGGTATTTTGCTTCATCTTAAGGATACGACGAAACTGATGAATGGTTTGAATGATAAAAATACCCGCTAGTGGACTTTTCGTCCCATTCGTGAACAAGAGCTTTAAAGGGCAATGGTTTAGGTCAATTGAGAGAGGAATACGACCCGGTGTTATCCGGAAAAATTCTTACTTAATTCAATTCTATGAAACGTATTCAATCTATTGAAAATACAGTCTACCGAAGTCGATGGCTTGCATTTCTCTGTTACGCCCTTATCGCGTTTGAGTTTTTCTACATGATCAGTCCGTTTGCGGTCTATCTCTACTCGGTTTATCGCCCTGCGCTAAGGTTTTTTGAACAGGTGCCGGGATTTGCGTGGCTGAATCAGACATTTCTGCCCCACGTGGTGATGAATACCCGTTCGTTCATCTTTGATCACATAACGGAAATTGGCCTCATCATCGGTGTGATGGGTTTTCTATTTTTCTGTATTGGAGCCGTGCAGGTTTATTGGGCAAAAATAAGAAAATCTGGTGTAGTGACAGGCGGGATTTATCGATTCATTCGCCATCCCCAATACAGTGCTCTGATCATTTCTGGATTTGGTCTTCTTTTGGTGTGGCCTCGTTTTGTTGCACTTATCGCATATGTTACGATGTGTTTTGTGTATCACTTTCTTGCATGGGTTGAGGAAAGGGAATGTTTGGGGAAATTTGGTGAGAAATACGAATCCTATCTCAAGTTAACAGGACGGTTTTTTCCAAAAATCTACTCGAAGCAAACAAGCCCGAGCGGTGGACTTAAGCTGAGTACGCTTGCATTGTTTTATCCCATTGTTTTGGCGGTTTCCCTGTTGTGTGCCATTAGTTTGAGGAATTGGTCTATCCAGAATCTGTATACGGTTTCCGGCGATCATAGCATCACGATCAGTGTAGTGGAATTGAAGGAAAAACAGATGAAAACCCTCCTGGAAACCGTGATGCGCCATAAGGAAGTCCAGAAGGTTCTTAGGTGTCTGCCGGATTCTGCGAACACGATCAATTACATCATGCCGGATAACTGGTATGCTTCTGAGATTCCCATGCATCCTGGTGACGCAGTTGGTGACCATTTTCGTAGTGAGAATGCGGCAGAAATCAAACGGCTTCGAATTGTCGTCACCCATGCGATACGGGTTGGTCAGTCCATGGAGTCGGGACGAAGAATTTTGGTCTCCGGAGTTCAGCGGATTCCTTTGATCGAGATCGTTTTCAATGCTGTTACAGGTGAGGTCATCGAGACGAGCGAACCTCTTAGAGGCTCCCTTGCGGAAACAACTCCTATGCCGCTGTTCTAGATTTTGACCTTAGATTCCCTTCAGCCTTTATCCTTCGGAAACGAAAACGGCTCGCCAGTTTCAACTTTGTTTGACGAGCCGTTTTTTCATAAAAAGTGGGTTAAGGTTTTTGAAACTACACTTTGGCGGTGACGTGCGACTCCGCAAGGAATCCATCTGTGTTCACTATGCTGGCAATCATACCGTTCAGCGCGGCTAAATTTGCTGCGTGAACTGAGTCAGCGGCAATGATTTTTCCTTCAATTTCCAGGTCTCTGGTTGCGCATGCATCCGAAATAATAGTCATTGGGTAGGCGAGTTCGAATGCCCGTCGAGCCGTAGCATTGACGCACATATGGGTCATCATTCCGCAGATGACGATATCGCTCACTCCAGCCTCTTGGAGTTTGTCGTGCAGAGCCGTGTCGTGAAATGAGTTTGGATAGGACTTTTCTATCAAAACTTCTCCCTCGAGAGGGATTACTTTGGCGTGCAACTCATGGCCGGGAGTACCTTTTCTTAAAAATGGTACTCCGCGCCATTCAGGCATGGTGTGTTGAATGTGAAATATCGGTAAGTTGTTCGCTCGGAAATGCGTGAGTAAGCGTTGGATTTGATCCACTGCTTCTTCAGGATTTTTCAATTCCATATTTCCACCCGGGAAATAGTCGCGTTGAACATCGATGATAATAAGTGCTGTTTTTTGCATGATTTAATAAGACTACAACAAATACGGGTTGCATTCTATTGGCGTGAACGACATGTTTTGGGTTAATAGCGACAATTATGGAAAAGAGAAAAACAGTCATTGCATTGTTGGCCTATCCGAATGTCCTGCGATCGGCCTTTTTTGGAATTAGTGAGTTCTTCGAACTATCGAAGAGACAAGCAGGAACAGAATGGATTCAATATGTAGTCATTGCATCGCAACCGGAGGATGTACCTGGAAATGGTATTGCTCGATCTTTGCATGAAATCGGTGCAGAAAACTTGGACTGTGTCATTGTTCCTCCCTGTATGGGAGCGCCTGGATACGAAAAATCTTCTCCAGAAATCAACGATTGGTTGTGCCAAATGTCGGGGAAAGGTGTTTTGATCACTTCAGCTTGTGCCGGTGCTTTCATCCTCGCGCATTCAGGTATCTTGGATGGGAAAAAAGCGACGACTCATTGGGAACTACAAGGGGAATTCCAGCGACAATTTCCAGATGTTAAATTAGAGACAGACCGATTGATGTGTTTTCAGGGCAATATCATTACGGCAGGTGGTTTAACATCCTGGATTGATTTGTGTATTTATCTGACCGCGCGTTATGGAGGCGTGAAATTGGCCCATAAGATGGGACGATTTTTCCTGGTGGATACAGGAGGAAGGGAACAGCGTTTTTATAGTGGATTTAGTCCGAATTACAGACACGGGGATGATCGGATACTTGCCGCGCAGAAGTGGATGGAAGAGCATTCAAACCTGGCATTTGATCTCGAACAACTAGCGTCTCATTTACACCTCAGTAGTCGTACTTTGCAGCGTCGATTCAAGCGTGCTACCGAACTTACTCCGGTTCAATACTTGCAACAACTGAGGATCCAAAACGCCAAAGAAATGCTCGAAGAGAGTATCGACAGCGTTGAAGAAATTGTGTGGAAAACTGGATACGAAGACGTGGTAACCTTTGGCAAACTCTTTAAGCGTATCACTGGCCTTTCACCAGCCGCCTATCGTAAACGGTTTCGAATGGCGCATGTTTGATCGGTATACCAAGTTGCATTAAAAAACGACGATTACTGGACTCCACAGATGCTAGCATCTGATACTACCTCTTTTTTGTAG
This sequence comes from Opitutales bacterium, assembly GCA_963676215.2. GTDB lineage: Bacteria > Verrucomicrobiota > Verrucomicrobiia > Opitutales > JAFGAQ01 > JAKSBQ01. The sequence continues at coordinate 108,488 of CAXXVT010000006.1, forward strand.
TATGCGATGCTTGCATCGTATGAATGTGTTATTTTAGCCATCTTAGCACTCGTGGATGGCTTCGGGCTTTGCGCTTCATTTTTTTGGGTTTGGCTAACGAATCAACTGTGTTCGTTTGATTCCAGCGCCTTTTTGATCGATTCGATCGTGCGCTGCACATCATGGGCATCGGTTTTCCATCCACTGACTGAGACTCTCATACACCGAATCCCATGCCAGGTAGTGCAGGCAAACATTGCTGTGCCCGAGTCGTTGATGCGCTGGCACACCCTCTCAGTTTTTTTGTCGTGATCTTCGTCAGTTGCGCTGGGTGAAAGGTCCAGAAATCGAATGAGTCCTTGGTTGATATGCGGTTGATGCAGAACTTCAATTTCAGGGATGGGACTCACGCCATCGACAATGGCATGACAATGCTCGCAACAATCCGCGACCAATTGTGCAATGCCGTCCCGACCCAAGCTCGCCAGGGCGGCATAGGTGGCAAATCCCCGAGCTCTTCTGGAATACTCAGGGTTCCAATCCACTGGGTCTCGTGCCACGTCTGAATGACTGAGATAGTTTGCGTGATGAGAAAGGGAACGATAATGGGCATCCCGATCTGCAACAAACGCATAGCCTGAGTCGTAGGGAACGTTGAGCCATTTGTGCCCGTCGGTTGCCCACGAATCGGCGCCTTCTACCCCTTTGACAAAGTGTTTATGTTCGGGACTCGCTGCGGCCCAAAGTCCAAATGCTCCGTCTACATGCACCCAAGCATGATGGTGATGGGCGACGGGTATCAGTTCTTCATAAGGATCATAGGAACCCGTATTGAGATCACCCGCTTGCAGCAGAACAATGGTAGGTGCCTCGGGACTTTCTGCGAGGGCCTGTCTCAGAGGTTCTGCTCGCAGTTTACCCGTTTCATCCACTGGTATATCAACAATACAATCGCGTCCCATTCCCAACATTCGCATCGCACGTTCAATGGTGCCATGGCGTTGATCACCCGTGAGGACGCGGATCGGTGGAGCTGAAAAAAGACCCTTTTGTTCCACATCCCAACCCTGTCGGGCAAGCACGGCATTGCGAGCGGCAGCCAGACAAGTGACATGCGCCATTTGGCAACCCGTTACCAGCGCGAAACTCGATGTGGGTGGCAATTGGAGGAGCTCGAGTAACCAGCGACCACAGACCTCTTCGACTACAGAAGCTGCTGGGGCAACGGCAAACATGCCCGCGTTTTGATCCCATGCAGACGTTAGCCAATCCGCGGCAAGGGCTGCGGGTAGAGATCCTCCGATGACCCAGGCGAAAAACCGTCCACCAGCATTTCCTGTTAGTCCTCCTTCAACGTCTTCGACAAGTTGGGCAATGACTTCATTCGCGTCGCGCCCAGAGGGTGGAATCGGTTTGTCGAGACGAGACCGCAACGTTTCGAGGGTGCTTTGTGCGGTCACAGACGAACTCGGAATCGCCTCTAAATAGGCCAATGCATGTTCCAGGGTTTGTTTGAGGAGAGGGGCATGTTGGCTATCGATGTCCATTGATACCTAGGAATCCCATTTTCCTTTGATAGCAATCAGTTCGACACAATTTTCAATGGATAGTAGAATCTTTTGAGACTCACAGACCCAACTGCTGATACCGATTAGTGTTCGATTCAATACGTGTGTAATCCGATGCGAGCATCGGATGCTACACTTTATCGACTGTATCTCATGCTCGCATGAGATCTGTTTCAGATTGAAGTCCTTTTTGACTCAAATGGGTAAGATATGTTGTTTTCAATCGATTCAGAGAATAGATCATTGTTGATTGCCTGGAATACTAGCATCGAACGATAGGTGAAATATTGTTCACTAAATACTTGCGAATCCCATTTGCTTTCGGTTTATGTGGGTACAAGGTATTGGGTTTCCCATTTCCGGTTATCAGGAGCATCCCATGATTGAAGCAGCATCACTTTCCAAGGCAGCGAGCCACATTCATTTGAGAGGCGTTCGGCAGAACAATTTAAAGGGTATCGATGTCGATATTCCGTTGGGTAAACTCACGGTGGTGACGGGATTGAGCGGAAGTGGAAAGTCATCCTTGGTATTTGAGACCCTGCACGCCGAAGGACAGCGCCGTTATGTTGAGACTTTCAGTGCCTATACGCGGCAGTTTTTGGATTTGTTGGACAAGCCAGACGTGGACTCGGTTACCAATATTCGTCCGTCCATTGCGATCCAACAGAGCAATACCGTGAAAACCTCCCGTTCAACGGTTGGGACGATGACGGAGCTTTGCGACTATTTCAAAGTTTGGTTCAATCACCACTGCCAGTGTTACGACCCGGAGACCGGGGAACTTGTGGTAGATGAATACCCCGAGGTTATCTGGGATAAACTGAATGCGCTCGATTTCGAAGGGAAGGTAGTGATCTCATTTCGTATTCAAAAACCGACGAATCTTGAATGGGAAGAGGTAGTGGCCCCGTTGATCGGACAGGGCTATTCTCGGATTCTCCGCGACGGGAAAACAGGAAAACTGGGCGAGGTTCTATTGTCTGAAAGCGAGGATAAGGCAATTGTTGTGGTTCAGGATCGTTTGGATTTGCATACTCAAAATCGCAGTCGCTTCCTAGAATCGGTTGGCACTGCGCAGCACTACGGAGATGGTGCTGTGGAGATTTACTCAGACACTGGTGAAACTATTGGTATTTATACGAGAGGGCTGCATTCCGCAAAAAGTGGTCGTGTGTTTCGAGACAAGAGTGCAGCGTTGTTTTCCTTCAATTCTCCGATAGGGGCTTGTCCTAAATGCAGAGGATTTGGAAGAGTCATCGAGATCGACTATGGCTTGGTCATCCCAGATCATAGCCTGTCCATCGATGACGGAGCCATCCGTTCTTTTAGCGGGGAAGTTTACCAAGAAAGTTTGTTTGATCTACAACGAGCCTGCCGACAGAAAAAAATCCCGACAAACATTCCCTGGAATGAAATGTCAAAGGCCCATCTGGAATTCGTCATGGAGGGTGAGAAAGGCTATAAACAAGGGGATTTTGATCGCTTTGGGCATTGGTATGGGGTGAGACGTTTTTTTCAGTTTTTGGAGCAGAATACCTACAAAATGCATGTGCGGGTGTTTCTTTCCAAATACCGGTCCTATGTGAATTGTCCGGATTGTGGTGGGGCCCGGTTGCAGGGGGAATCCTTGCATTGGAAATGGGAAAACTATCGCTTGCCGGATTTGTATGAGCTCCCGGTAAAGGAGCTTCATGATTTACTGCTCAGCAAATCAGTCGCCGTTGGGAATGCCCAAGTGGACACGGCGAGGGAGTCGCTGCTTAATCGATTGTCTTATCTGAATGATGTGGGATTGGGTTATTTGACGCTCAATCGGAGTTCAAGAACACTCTCCGGAGGGGAAGTGGAACGAGTGAACCTGACCGCTTGCCTCGGGACGAAATTGACTGACACTTTGTTTGTTTTAGATGAACCATCTGTTGGGTTACACTCGAGGGATATTGATCGGTTGATTCGCATCCTGCATAAACTCACGGGGCTGGGAAATACCGTTGTCCTGGTAGAGCATGACGAATCTGTGATGCGCGCCGCTGACCATTTGATCGAGATCGGACCATTGCCGGGCCGAAATGGTGGTTATGTTGTATTCGAGGGTCCCTTCGTTCATATGGTTCAGGATGTTGATTCGATTACGGGAAGTTTTTTGAGCGGGCGACTTACCATTGACCTTAATGACAGGATACGGCCCGTGCAGCTTCCGCACTTTCCTTTGGATTCAGATCAAACACTGCCTGTCAAAAAAAAGAAAGCCGTTCCCGTGATTGGGATTCGTGGTGCAAGTAAACACAATATCGAAGCGTTGGATCTGGATGTACCCCTGGATCGCTTTGTTTGCCTCACCGGGGTCTCAGGATCTGGGAAAAGCACTCTGATGAACAATATCCTCTATCAGGGGCTGATGCAGAAAAGAGGGCGGGTGGTCGAAGATATGGCCGCGATGCGATCTCTAAAAATCTCCAAGGATTTGGATCTTATCCTTGTGGATCAATCGGCCATTAGTCGCACGCCAAGATCCAACCCGGCATTGTTTGCTGATGCGTGGGAACCTATCCGCAAACTGTTTGCTTCGACGGAGGAAGCAAAGGCATCTGGATTTACGCATTCCGAATTTTCTTTCAACAGCGGCAACGGCCGTTGTGAGCATTGCCAGGGGTTGGGATACGAAAAAGTGGAGATGCAGTTCCTCTCTGATGTCTATGTGAAATGTGCCGTTTGTGAAGGGCGAAGATTCAAAAATGAAGTGCTTGAGGTGAAGTGGCAGGAGCATTCCATTGCAGATATCCTTGAAATGGATGTGCAAAAAGCCATGGAGGTTTTTGCGGATCAGAAGAAGATTGCTCCAAAACTTCAGGCCCTGGTGGAAGTGGGACTAGGATACTTACAGATGGGCCAGCCTCTCAACACGCTATCGGGTGGGGAATCGCAGCGGTTGAAGTTGGTGAGTTATCTGGGAAAGATGAACCAAAAGACCCAGCCATCGCTTGTCTTGTTGGATGAACCGACCACAGGGTTACATCGGCAGGATGTGAAAGTGTTGATCGGGATTCTTCAAAAAATTGTGGATCGCGGGCATTCCCTCGTCGTGATTGAACATCATCTCGATGTGATCAAATCGGCAGACTGGGTTGTCGAAATGGGGCCTGAGGCGGGTCGTTATGGGGGTAAAGTAGTGGCCGCAGGCGAACCGCAATGGATTGCAGAACAGTCGACTGTTACGGCGCCTTTCCTTCGGTCGATGCTCGATTTAGAAAGCTCGGATCAACTGCAAATGGTGGCTGAGGCTACACCCTCAAACGGCTACGGGTCCGTTTCTGAGATACCCAATACCGATTCCTTTGGTCGCACGGAGTATCTTTCCGTCTTGGGTGCGAGAGAACACAATTTGTGCAACATTGATGTCCATATTCCTAATCACTCCATCACAGTGGTTACGGGGGTCTCAGGGTCGGGAAAATCCTCGTTAGCGTTTGATATCATCTTTGCCGAAGGGCAGCGGAGGTTTATGGAGTCGATGTCTTCTTATGCCCGTCAATTTGTGGAGCAGTTACCTCGTCCCGATATTGATGAGTTGCGGGGGATCTCCCCAACGGTTGCCATCGAACAACGTGTGACCCGAGGGAGTCGGAAGTCGACTGTCGCCACCATCACAGAGGTGGCCCAGTATTTACGTTTGCTTTATGCCCGTATTGGAATTCAGCATAGTCCAGCTACTGGAAACGCAGTGGTAGCGTTGCCGTTTACGGTGGTGCAAAACAATGCGGAGAAATCCGCAAAGAAGTGGCTAAAAACGGCGACGGCTAAAGGAAAGTTGTTTCTTTGTTCGCCCATCATTCGCGGGAGGAAAGGTCATCATCAGCCTTTGGCCAATTGGGCGGCTGAACACGGCCATGAATGGCTGCGTTGTGATGGTAAACTCGTTAAAGTGAGTGAGTTTAAAAAGCTTAACCGATACCAAGAGCATGATGTTGAAGTCATTACCAAGGTCTTAGGTGGTAAAGCGGACAAATCGGAGTTGTCTGATTTTGTGAGCGGAATGAAAGCTGCGGACAAACTTGGAAAAGGGAGCTTTTTCCTTCTCGATCAGAAGGGTGAGATACTGGGTAATTTTTCCACCAGCAGAATTGATCCCGATACCGGAATGGCCTTTCCTGAATTGGACCCCAAACACTTTTCGTGGAATTCTTCGCGAGGATGGTGTGCAACCTGTCATGGATATGGAAAGATCTATTCATGGCTATTGGAGGAGGACGAAGGGATTCCTAAATCGGTCGCGAACTTACCGGACGGAACTTTGTGCCCGGAATGCAATGGAGATCGCCTTAATCTACTGAGCCGAAATGTGAAACTCTATTTGAAAGATGGGTCGGTTGTGTCGTTGCCCGAATTATTGAGGCTTACCTCCGATGATTTACTTGAGCATCTCGCACAGCTTGAATTGGATTCGCGCAGTGAGGCGATCATGACCGATATCTTTCCTCAGATTAAGGAAAGATTGCAGTTTATGGGGCAGGTGGGAATCGAATATCTCTCGTTGGATCGCGAGACTGCTACTCTGTCAGGGGGCGAGGCTCAGCGCATTCGATTGGCATCACAGTTGGGAACCAATCTAACTGGAGTTCTTTATGTGTTGGACGAGCCCTCTATCGGGCTTCACCCGCAAGATAACGAACGATTGATACAATCCCTTGAATTGTTGAGAGAAAAGGGAAACACCCTCTTGGTTGTGGAGCACGATGAAGATATGATGATGCGATCAGACTACCTGATCGATCTGGGACCGGGTGCAGGAGTTCACGGGGGTCGCATCATTTCTGAAGGCACTGCTGAGGAGGTCATGAAAGATGTCAAATCATTGACCGGGCAATATCTCAGTTCTGGCATGCAACATCCGTTGAGAGGTGAGTATCGGCCTCTGCCGAGGGCTTATCGTAAGAGCCTGAAAGGAGATTCTGAGTGGTTGATACTTAAACATGCGAACTTGCGGAATCTCAAGGGAGACGATCTTCGGATTCCTCTTGGAAGGTTGGTGATGGTGTGTGGTGTTTCTGGAGCGGGGAAATCGACTTTGATTCGAGACCTCTTGATGCCTACTCTTGAGTATTCAATCCAAAACGAACTGCCCACGTTCGATGCCAAAGAGGCAAAAAAGACTGATTTATTCGTCGAAACCAAAGGGGATCGATTAGCGGACTATCCGTTTCGCACGCTACTCAACGGCGATTCAATCCATAAAGTCATCGAAATGGATCAGAGCCCAATCGGAAAAACACCGCGTTCCAACCCCGCCACTTACATTGGAATTTTTGATACTATTCGACAAATCTTTGCGTCCACACCCGAAGCAAAGATGAAGGGTTTCGATCCCGGGACCTTTTCGTTTAATACCGCTAAAGGACGTTGCGAGGCGTGCAAGGGAGCCGGTCGAATCAAACTCGAAATGGGTTTTATGCCGGACACTTACGTGAAGTGTGACGATTGTAATGGGAGCCGGTACAATGACGAAATTCAGGAAATCAGATGGAATGGGAAAAGCATTGTAGACGTACTGGCGATGTCTTTCGAAGATGCGTTGGAATTCTTCGATTTTCACAGCGGGTTGAAGGAAATCATGCAACTCATGGTCGACACGGGCCTTGACTATATCCAGCTCGGTCAAAGTTCTCCAACCCTCTCTGGGGGGGAAGCTCAGCGTATGAAGTTGGTGAGTGAGTTGACCAAAGGGGTTCAGTCTTACAAAGATCGAAGCCGGGGTGTCATACGAAAAAATCTGTATATCCTGGAAGAACCGACGATTGGTCTGCATCAAAGTGATTGTGAAAAATTGACGGTGTTGATGCACAAGTTAGTCAATCGTGGACATACGGTTGTTGTCATCGAACACCATGTGGACCTTTTGGCGGAAGCAGACTATCTAATCGAGGTCGGTCCAGGTTCGGGAGAGAATGGTGGACAGATCCTTTATCAGGGAGATCTGAAATCGTTTCTCAATCAGGAAGAAAGTCCTACATCCCCCTTCATCCGCAAAGTAATCAAGGGCAAATAAGGGAAAATATTGTATCTGGGTACCTGCTCACTATGGTGCAAATGATGTCGGTTTTGCCTCTTCGAAAAATCACTTTATTTGGAGTCTTTTTACTCTTTGCCTCGTTGGGGCTGTGGGGGAAAGCGACTAAACCTGGTTGGCACACCGATCAGTTCTATCATGAGGGTGCGCTCCGGCAGTATCGATTCTATATCCCCTCAATTCCCGGGGAGGAGAAAGCCGTTGTAATGCTGTTTCACGATGCGGGTGAGAACATGAACGCTGTGTTTGGCAAATACGGTTCTGGAACGAATCGCTGGTTGGATTTAGCAGAAAGCGATGGATTTGTGCTCGTGGTTCCAAACGGAACTGATTTGAAAACAGGCGAAGGACGGGGTGGCAGTCTACACTGGAACGATTGTCGACCCACAAGAAGGTTGAAGAACCGCAGCTCTAAAACCGATGATGTCGCATTTATACGTAAAGTGATGGAGAAACTTCGAGATGAGTTCGAATTTGACCGGTCAAAAGTGTATGCGACGGGAAGTGGGGAGGGTGCGCTTATGGTTTTTAGGTTAGCCTTCGAAGCTCCGGACCTTGTTGCCGCCATTGCAGCAGTCAATACTTCGTTCCCTTTGAATACTCACTGCAAACGCAGTAAACAACCGGTTCCTGTATTGTTGATCAATGGAACAAAAGATGAGGTGTTCCCATGGATTGGTGGGCAAATCGACGGACGCACTGGTTTTGTTATGTCAGTGCCGAAGATGAGAACTTATCTTGCTGGCTACAATTGGGTTTCCAGAGATCAACTGGAGATCATTGACCTTTCGGATAAAGAACCGGGAGATGGATGTCGAGTTGAACGCCATTTTTTTCCCGGCAGTCCACGGGGCGCGGATTTGTGTTTTTATACGATTAAGGGGGGAGGACACACCATTCCTTCGCTTCGTTATGCTCAACCTCGGAAATACACAAGGAAGTATGGTCGCCAATGTCAGGATATTGAGATGGCGGTTGAAGCCTGGCATTTTCTGCGCGCGTATCATACCGGGCATCGAATTCGAGAAGGCAGACTTTAGGCTTTTTACGACTTTCCGACAAAAAAATGGTTTCATGTGAAACAATATAAAACTTAACGGCGTCTTCATAGGAAAGCAGCGTTATTATGTTTAAGAAAGCGAGATATCAAAAATGTGTCCTGGATCATAAAGATCGAGTGTTTCGCTATGCCTACTATACTCTGAGGGATGCGGCGGATGCCGAAGATGCTACCCAGGAAGTCTTCATTAAGTTATGGAATAATTATGACAAGGTGAATGCGCTTAAAGTGAAAAGCTGGCTCATGCGGACGACTTACAATCACTGCATTGACATGATTCGAAAACGTCAGCGAACCAGTGACCGCCATGTAGAAATTCAGGAATTTCAGAGTTTTGACATCGACGCACCCAAAGAGGGAGATCCGCGTCAGCATATAGAAAACAAAACATTGGGAAAACGAATAGAGGCTGCGGTTGCCCAACTTCCTGAAAAAGTCCGCCCTGTTTTCCTCATGTATGAGATCCAGGGCCTGAAATACAGGGAAATATCTGATGTTTTGGGCATTCCGCTCAACACCGTAAAAGTCCATCTCCTCCGAGCCCGAAAACTATTACAACAGGAGTTAAAGTATGAACGAAATTTTTAAAGGACGCCCCAATATCGTAACACCGGTAATGGAGGAACGCATCATCCTGGTCGCCTACCAAGATGGGAGCTGGTTTGACAAACTGATTGTGCATCACGTGCGCAAACAAAATCCCAAGGTAGAAAAACTCTACCAAGCGCATTTACAGGCAGTGAGGGATATTCGAACGGAAGCAAATGAAGTCGTTTGCCCAGATTCGATTACCGATCAATTGCTGGACATCGCGGGAAGTGAACGGCAGCGCATCCCTTGGTATGCCGATCTCAAACGAGGGTATCAAGCGCTTCAAGCAACCACCGCATTGGCCGCAACTTTGGTCTTAGCATTTATGCTTGTGACCCAGTTTCGTGGTCCTTCTGCGGAACAACGAGAATTGGAAGAAGCGATGATCCAAGCGAAAGCATCCTTTGCATTGATTTCTGAAATCATGAATGGAAGCACAAAAACTTTACACGACGAGGTGATCATGAATCAAACGGTCAAGCCCTTGCGAGATAGTATTTTTAAAGGAACCGAAACCATCAAAAATAATCTATAATCATGAAATTAACAGCGCTTAAAATCGCATTGCTTAGTATTGGTTTGCTAAGCCTCCCTGCAATCGGTTCTTCCCAAGAGGAGCCTATTGAATCGAACCCCGGATATTTGAATCTAGATTCAATATTGGAAGGATCTGATCAGTATATAACGTCAGAGGTATACCTTCGTAATTACATCCTCAGAATGATCTCAAAGGTGGCCAAAAAAAGTGAACCTGATTTTGCCAAAATGCTGAGTGCCATCAAATTGATTCGAGTCGTGGAATTCCAATTTGGGGATGAGGATGCCCTTGCCATGAAAAAAGCAGAACAATTGGTAGGTCACCTTTCGGGAAGCCATTGGGACACACTCGTTCGGCACCGCGATGAGGGAGAATATCATAATATCTGCATCCAGTCGGATCGCGAAGACCACATTTATGCTCTGGCTATTGTATCTTGGGATAACAGTGAACTCACTGTAGTCAATGTGGTTGGAGATATTGATCTCGAGATGTTGGCCCGCCTGGGTGAGCAATTCGATATTGATGCACTGGAGGACTACGAAGGATCTGCTTCGGATGAATAATCATCGAACCGTTATTCGTGCAGGCACCTTGATGGTGTCTGCGCTTTGCTTTCTGTCCCTCACGGGATGTTTTGGAGTGGATGGTCAGTTTAAGAAACTGAGAAACACTGTTGTTGAAGGTGCAGGAGTCGACTACGAAACAGAAGTGGAGTTTGGCATTGGATCCGTGGTTTTGGGATTAGCAAAAACTGTGATTAGCTGGTCGGATGAAGCTGACACTGAAATTGCACTCGATCTTTTGCGACAGATTAAAAAGGTGCAGATTGGAGTCTATGAATTGCAAAACTTTCATCTGGAAAAAGTGGATGTTCGAGACCGTGTCCTGGAAATTGTGGGTTACATGAACTCCCGGGGATACGATGCTATCGTTCGAACCTATGAAGATAGTGGGGGAAGCCTCATTATGGTGAAATCGAACCCCGAAAATTTCGAGAAGGTCAAAGAACTGGTGGTGTTATCCTTTAGCTCTAATGAGTTAAATATCGTGCAGCTCAGGGGAGACGTGAACGAGATCGTCGATGTAGCAGTTCGAGAACACGAAGTTCCGGGTGTGGAAGAAGCGGTCGAGGAATCTCGGGAGTAGAGATTCAATCTCCAGTGAATTCTTTACTTGGTAGAGAGTTGCGATATTGAAAAACATTTAAAGGTGTAGTTTGCTTGGAATTGAACTATTGAAGTTGAGTTCCAGAAACTACACCTTTTTGATGCCGTGAAATATCAAGCTCTCAGTGATTTTGAAATCCATTATCCTCATCCTTTAGAGGTTAAAAAGGGAGAGGTCGTCTGTATTGGACGCAGGGACACGACTTGGAAAGAATGGGTATGGGTTTCGATCGCAGGAATGAAAGTGGGAGCATGGATGCATGAGTCGATGCTGGAGACCCCCAATGCGGTTGAATCAAAAGTGGCGGAAGATTATTCCTCGAAGGAGATTTCGGTAAAGAAAAACGATGTAGTGGAATCGTTGCGTGAGCTCGGAGGGTGGCATTGGTGTCAGAGTAGAGATGCTTGTGGATGGATTCCAGATTACGTTTTGGAACCTGTTCTGTAGCCGTTATTTCGATTCGCGTTACAAGCTCCACCGGGGAGCTGTTTAAAATGGCAGTTATTCAATCGCAACAGCTTATAATAACAATTAGCGTTTAATTCAATACGTGAATAATCCGATGCGAGCATCGAATACTACACCTCATCTACTGTAGCATCTTATGCTCGCATGAGATCTGTTTCATTTTTCGTGTCTGTTGTAGAGATGGTGCGGTATTGCGAATAAGCGGTGTCGATCTCTCCAATAAGGTTTTTAACCAAATCTTGGAGCGATCTCCTTGCTTCATTCACGATAACCCTACCACCATAAAGGAAAATCATTATGGCGATCACTCTAAACGCTAATCGGTATACCCTGAAGCGTTTGGCGGAGTTGATGTTGGTTTATCAAAAAAAAGCGATCCATTTAGGATCGCTCTGCAAAAGCATGCTTGAAGAAGCATGGGGAAATGGAGATGGAGTCTAAAAATCCGCGTTCCCAGGAGTCCTTGCAAATGGGATGACATCACGAATGTTACTCACTCCGGTGATGAGCATCAGTAAACGCTCAAATCCGAGTCCAAACCCACTATGGGGAACCGACCCATATTTTCGAAGTTCGGTATACCACCAGTATTCCTTTTCATCCAATTCGTGACGTTTCATGTTGGCTTCTAGAATGTCGAGACGTTCTTCGCGTTGGCTACCGCCAATGACTTCTCCAATCCCTGGTACCAATAGATCCATCGCCGCTACCGTTTTATCATCGTCATTGAGACGCATGTAGAAGGGCTTAATCTCCTTCGGGTAGTTGTATACTGTGACAGGTGTTCCGAAGTGTTTCTCGGTGAGATAGCGCTCATGTTCGGACTGCAGATTGGCACCATACTCGACAGGATATTCGAATTTCTCACCTGACTGAATCAGTATTTCGACTGCTTCAGTATAGGAAACTCGCTGAAACGGCGTTTCGCGAATCTTCTCCAATCTTTCGATGAGACCTTTGTCTACAAAACGATTGAACAAGTCCAATTCGTCTCGGCAGGTTTTCATCGCATCATCCACCAAATACTTGATGAAATCTTCCGCAAGATCCATGTCGCCCCCTAAATCACAAAATGCGATTTCGGGTTCGATCATCCAGAACTCACTCGCATGACGAGCAGTATTGGAATTCTCGGCACGGAAAGTGGGACCGAAGGTGTAGACTCGGGAGAGGGCAGTCGCAAATATTTCGGCCTCAAGTTGTCCGCTGACCGTGAGATAACTGGGGCGTTTGAAGAAATCCATGGAAGGATTCGGTGCCTTCCCGTTCTGTTGAACCTTGAAAGGATCCAAAGAAGTCACACGAAACATCTCACCCGCTCCCTCACAATCACTCGCGGTGATGATGGGAGTATGGATGTAATTGAAGTCCCGTTCTTGAAAGAACTTATGAACCGCAAATGCCATTTTGCTGCGAACCCTGAATACACTTCCAAATAAATTGGTACGTGGTCGGAGATGAGCAATTTCTCGAAGAAACTCGATAGAATGCCCTTTTTTCTGGAGTGGATAGTCACTGGGACAATCTCCTATGATTTCAATGGATTCGGCCTGGACCTCCCATTTTTGTCCCTTGCCTTGGGACTCCACCAAATTTCCTGCCACCTTGATTGAGGTGCCAGTTCCGATTTCCTCGATTTGATTGTAGTTAGGAAGGGTGCTTTGTACGATGACTTGGAGATTCTTTAAACAAGATCCATCGTTGAGCTCAATGAATGAGAACGATTTGTTCGAACGTCTGGTACGCGTCCACCCATATACCTCGACCGAGCCACTGGGTGACTCGCTGTTGAGAATATTTTTTATCAACATGATTCCGAAGAAGCGTAGATCTTCTACTGCCTGTATGTATTTATTAAGTTGATTAGCTTAGTTCTGTGCAGGTTGTTCTAGTTTCAGTGATAGCAGTTGATCGATAATTGCTTGGTATCGGGTGTAACCTGAATAGCCCTCCAAGCTGCTGGAAACAGCTGCAAATCTTGCATCATCTGCAGTTACTTCCGGTGTGTTTTTGGCAGTTACATTGACGAAATATCCAGTGTCTCCAACAGTGATCATATCACTGACTTCACCTGGCTTCAGCGGCTCCATAGCTTGAAGGAGCTGAAAAGAAAGTGCTTCAGGTTTTTCGGAGAATTTAAAAGATTCGTAGGCGCTGACGGTTAATCCATTGGCTTCGGCAACCGTATCAATGTCACCGGATGCGGCGTCAATAGCAGACTTTATTTCAGTCCCTTTTACTGCGAATGCTGCTTGTTTTTCGGCGACACGGAAATCTGCTTCGACCCGTGCTTTTACCTCTTCCAGTTCGGGATTACGGGCAGGAGTTTTGGATTCGAGAAATGCAACAAGGAACTTGGTATCGTCCTTATTCGCTACGACATCGGAGTAGTAACGTTCTTCGTCCAAACGGAATGCTTCTTCAAACAGTTGCTGCGGAGCAATTCCTACCAACTGAGTGTTTGGATCTGTACTAAACGGTGGCAGCGATTTTTCCTTGAGTCCAAACTCCAGCAACATCTTCTTAAACTCAATGCTCTGATATTTGATGTTATTATCAAAAAGAGTCCCGATAAAATCGTTTGCTTGCTCGACGGATTTGGTCGTTTTTTGCTCGGCGGCGTAAGTGTTGTAAACATCTGCTCGGATTTGTTCGAAAATTTCCAAAGGTGCTGGTGTAGCGGCTTCTTCACCTTCGGGCATGATCGCTTTTTCGGCGGCTTCAAATTTACTACGGTTGGTGAGGAAATAACGTTGAAGCACTTCATCGCCTGGATCTTCAATGGCGCCCTTTACGGTAGAGGCGCTGAACTCTACGAAACTGATCGTATACTGTTCTGGGATACGGTATGCCAATTCGTTCGTATTGAAATAGGCTTCGATTGCTTCATCAGTTGCTTCTATTTCCGGTTTAAAGTCAGCGTATTTGAACTCTGCAACTTTGGCTGACCATGTTGTTTGTTCGCGAGCGAGAGAGGCGAGGATCTCTTCGTCAAAAACAAAGCCTGGAGCCGTTAATAATTCATCGACTTGTTGGAGACGAAAGTCATCTTTCATCACTGTCATTACAAACGCATCGTTGACCAGTGTATCACTTTGCAACGTTGAAACAAAATTTTCGAGCAGTGCTTTTTCAAATTTTCCGGTGGCATTTTGGAAAGCACGTTTTGTTTTAATATACTCACTGAGTTGAGTATCGGTAGGGGCTGGGACGGCGAGTTCGCTCGCAATGTGAAGTCTTACCTGACGCATCAACATTTGCTGTTGAAATTGTGCCTCGTCAAATTGGCGAATGCCGTCGAGATAACGACTGACCATTGTTGCGCTCTGGAGCGTCTGGATTTGACCGGACGAATTGAGGTCCACGCCATAGAAATCACGCTGATAGTTCGTCTTTTCATTGCGCACAATTCCGGGTCCTGCGCCGATTGTAAAAACAAACGCTACGATGATAATAGCCAGTAGAATGGAGAAAATAATTTTCCCCCGCTTCTGGACGAGATTAGCAATCCATGAAATCATAGTTTGGGTATATGGAAGTCGGTTTTGTGATAAAACCTTATGCCCTAACTATTCGACGGAGGATTAGCAAGCGCATACATGTTTGTAAGAGAAAAACCGTTGTTTTTTACTGCAATCCATTTCTCAGGGCCAAGGTATGGATGAATTTGTGCCGCAAACGATGGTTTCAGGAGTGGGGAAGTGATTTGTTTGATCAGTGTCTTAACTTATTCAGTCCGTTGACTTTTAAAATAGAAGAGCCAAAATGCCTTAAATCCTTCTATCAAACGGTCCTATTATGTTTAAAAAAGCCATTGTTTTCCTAACTGAAGACGTCTGGAGATTGCGTCTAGACGAATTGCCAAAAGGTAAATCGATAGGGCTAAAGGCACTTAGGGTGGTGCTTCATGCCATAAAAGGCTTCAACGAGAACAGAAGTTCGTTGGGAGCATCGGCGCTGACCTTTTTCACCATGCTTTCGATCGTTCCATTGTTTGCGATGGCATTCGGAGTCGCACAGGGGTTTGGACTGGAAAAGATGTTGGAGACCCAGATAAAGTCACAGATCCAAGGACAGGATGAGGTGATTGCTTATATCATTGAGTTCTCGAACAAGATGCTGAACAACACTTCCGGAGGTCTCATTGCCGGGATTGGTGTTGTTATTTTGTTTTTTACGGTGATTCGGCTATTGGGAAACATTGAACTTTATTTGAACGGAATTTGGGGTGTCGTAGAACATCGATCCTGGGTTCGAAAGTTTAGCGACTATTTGGCGATTATGGTCGTCTGCCCGGTGTTGATGATCGTGGCCAGTAGTATGAATGTCTTTATTATCGGCCAGCTAAGTCAGGTAGCCGAGGAAGTCGAGTTGGTCGGGGTGATGGAGCCGTTTATCAAATTTGCTTTGAAGCTTTCTCCATTCATCGTGCTGTGGTTGCTCTTTTCTTTCATCTATACGGTCATTCCGAATACTCGGGTAAAAATTCTTTCCGGGTTTATTGGAGGTGTGGCTGGAGGAACGATTTTCCAAATCTTTCAACTGATCTACATTAATGTGATGGCTGGCATGCTCAGCAATAGCGCCGTCTATGGTGGTTTCGCAGCTTTGCCCCTATTTCTTTTGTGGCTGCAGATCAGCTGGCAAATTTTACTCTTTGGCGCGGAGGTATCATTTGCATACCAAAACGTGGAGACCTACGGATATGAGCCAGACTCTTTAAATGCGAGTGATCGATTCCGAAAACTGTCGGCTCTGCGGATTGTAAACGTCGTTGTGAAAGCTTTTGTCGATGGCAAAGGACCCGTTTCGGAATTAGAGATCAACGAAGGTCTGGAGATTCCGACCCGGCTGCTTAAAGAATTGCTGCACAAATTGGAAGAAGCGAATATTCTGATTGAAGTGAAGGGTGACGGTGAATCCCGGATGCGGTTTTTTGCTCCTGCGAAGGATTCCGAGTCCTTAACCATTGGAAGTGTGTTGAACGCGCTCGAGCTTAGAGGAAAAAGCGACATTCCAATACTCGATTGTCCCGAGATTCCAAAACTTCGCGAAGCTTTGGAGCAATTTCATAGCGGAAATTCATACGATACTCTGCAAATTCCTTTGAAATCAATTTAGTTTCGGGGAGGGCACAAAAAAGCTTCGTTCAGAAAACGAAGCTTTTAAAAAATAAATGGTGTCAAGGGAGGGATTTGAACCCTCGACCTCAGGCTTATGAGTCCCACGCTCTAACCAACTGAGCTACCCTGACACTCTGAGAAAGAGATCTAGAAAAAGGCTCGATGCGAGGATGTCAATACTTCGCTTGGAAAAAGTGAATTTAGGAAGGATCTTTTTCTAGTTTTGTCATCAGTCTCTGGCAGGCATCATCGATAAGTTTCACAACATCCTTAAATCCAGAGTTGCCTCCATAGTAAGGGTCTGGAACCTCTTTCCCTCCATCAATTCCAACGTATTCAAGAAACAAATGACAGTGATCACAAGGTTTTCCTGATGAACGAGCGAGTGAGCGGATGGATCTTAGGTTTTCTTTGTCCATCGCCAGAATAAGATCAAACTGGTCGAAGTCGTCCTCGTTGATTTGTCGGGAGGAACCGAAGGGTGTGTATCCCGCTTCCCTGAGAGCGATTTGCATTCGAGAGTCGGGTGGATCCCCTTGATGATAGGAAATCGTGCCCGCCGAATCGAATTTGGGCAGAGAACTATTGGAAGGGGAATTGGATTGGAGTTTTGTTTTCCAAATTATCTCTGCGGTAGGAGAGCGGCAAATGTTACCCATGCAAACAAAAAGAACTGAAGGTGTAGGTGGCATGTATTTGGATAATTTAGGTTCTAGAAAAGTCCGAAAGACTGACGATCCGAATAGAGTATTAGCGAATTTTCTGGTTTTCAATTCATTAGCGGGGGAAGTTCTGGCAGCCAAGACTCCCTTTTTAAGTAAATTTCAAGCTGATTTGCAATTGACACACAATGTGGGAGCTCTGATAAATTGAGACTTAGTAAGGTTCCCTAATATTTGTTCTTATACTTGTTGTTATGAAAAAAAACCAAGGCTTAGCAGTCATACCTCTCATCATTGTTCTCGTGCTCGTAGGGGTTGCCGGATTTTCAATCTTTAGTTGGGTGAAAACTAACAATCAAGCTGCTGCGGATAAAGAAGTCGCAGAGCAGCGTGAGAAAGAGTTAAAAGCCGTTTTAGAAGACGCCCAGCAGGAAGCAGAAGAGAACGCCGAAAAGGCTGCCGAACTGCAGGAAACACTTACCAAAACAGAAGAGGCCATGAAGTTGGCTGAAGAAAAGGCCCAGTTGGACGCTGAAGAAAAAGCTGCGATGTTGGCAGAACTCGAAGAAAAGCTGGAAGCCGAAGCAGCTGCGAAAGTAGAAGCGGAAGAAAAATCTGCGTCTCTTGCTGAGGAAATCGCGTCTTTGGAAGAAAGTATTGATGAGGCTAAGTCGCGGGAATCTATTCTTCGGGCGAGTCTTACGGGTGGTGTTACTCGAATCAATCCGAAGGCGACAGCAGGGTTGTCTACTGTTTCCGATTCATTGAGCTCACAAAAAGAAGGAATTGAAAAAATCAAAGCGTTGCTCGCAAATTCAGATGGTCCTATTGCATCATCGGAGTTAGAGGCTTTGATCCGTTCGTTCGAATCAAGTTTAGTTGAGGCAGAAAAGGGAGCAGCAGGTCTTAATCGGGATCTTGTGAGTAGTGGAGAATTTTCATCTTCCTCAAACGTTGGACAAGCACTTTCTGATTTGCAGCAAACAACCATGAAGCAGCGCGCGATCGTAAACAGCTTGAAATCTATGTTGGCGAATTCGGGTGAGACAATCGACCCTGCGGATGTTAAAACAATGATTGCGGATCTTGAATCTTCAATCACAGAGCTCGAGCAACGCCAAAAATCGTTGGATAGCACCGTTACTGCGGAAGCAAGTTCAGGATCAGGAGACGGTTCTGCCGAACTCGCAAGCTTCCAGCGCACGATTCAACAGGCTCAAAGCCAAGTTGCTGCCCTGAAGCGTCAACTCTCTGAAGCTGAAGCTGAAAAAACTGCCGCACTTGAGCGTCAAGAAGAGCTCGAAAAACTCAGTATCGAAATCAAATACGATATCGATTACGAAGCACGTTCTGGAACCTATGCACGGCGTTTACACTCAATGTATAATCGCGTAGCAAATCCAGTTGAGGAACGCTAGGATTTTTGAATCGAATTGAATCCAACTATTTGAACAAGAAAACCCGGGATTTTTCCCGGGTTTTTTTTGATTGATTGACCGAGCGTTCGGTTGTGAATGGGCTAGGCGAAGGGCCTAACCCATTCAAATTGAAAAGCTGTGATAAAGGGCAGGGATCCCAAAGTTGAGATCGTATTGGTGAAGCTTGAAATGATGTGGCTGATTCGATCTATTTTTGGAACAAGAGGATTGCATGTTTCGTCCGCAACTCTCTGTCATGGATACATCTTCGTTGGTTAATGAAATCTCCAACGAGGGAAAAGGCGGCAAATGGTGTAGAGCAGAGACATTCAACGATTTTTCGAGTTGGCGATAGATTGGCCCTCAGTGAAACAAGGGTTCTGAAACAGAGTTTGTGATCGACTGATCATTTGCTCATTTCATCCCCGGTTTTGAGATATTCGCAACTTATCCACACCGGTTCACAGTCGTCAACGGCGATAGTAATCAGTGTTGAATTCTTAACTTTCGCGTAACAAACGTAACCTGGATGTAACAAAAAATGTAAAAATGGAACCAATTTCAATGGTTTTACCAAGTCTTTACAGATTCCTTACTTTTGATCAAAAGGCACAAAAAAGCTCTTGTCGGTGATGACAAGAGCTTTTTATTGAAGTTATTCACAAGGGTAATCGATCACCCCAAATCAACCTTTTTCTAAATTCCAGTAATCAAGTTACTGCCAGTCATTTCGTCAGGTTGTTCCATTCCCATCATGCTGAGTAGAGTGGGAGCTATATCGGCTAAACGTCCTTTTTCCAGCAATTTATGGGTTTTGAAACGATCGTCTACCACCACAACTTCGACGGGATTAAGCGTGTGGGATGTATGGGGACCATTTGCAGCTTCATCAAAAAGTTGATCGGCATTTCCGTGATCCGCTGTGATCAGAAGAGAACCTCCCACCGATTGGGTGGCTTCAATCAATTCACCTACACACCTATCGACAAATTCGCAGGCTTCAATGACGGCTGGGATCGAGCCCGTGTGACCCACCATATCTGGATTCGCAAAGTTAACCACGACAAGACCATATTTCTTGCTAAGGATTGCCTCTTTTGCGGCGTCTCTGACTCCTGCCCCAGACATTTCGGGTTTTTGGTCATAAGTTGAAACATCCTTTGGGCTCGGTATGATCGCGCGATCTTCCAGATCGAACGGCTCCTCTCGATAGTCATTGAAGAAGAAGGTGACGTGTGGGAACTTTTCAGTTTCCGCACAACGGAATTGAGGGATACCGGCCTCACTGACGATTTGTCCAAGAATTTCCTTCATCTTGGGTGGTTTGGTGAAGATGATATTTGGACAGAGCCCTTTTTGATACTCCGTCATCGTAGCGAAGAAAATATCGAGTTGGGCCCCACGGTCAAACCCATCAAAATCTGTTTCAATGAAAGCGCGGGTTATTTCTCTCGGACGGTCTCCCCGGAAATTGTAAAAAATGACCGCATCACCATCTTCGACAGCTGCAATGGGTTTTCCTTCCCCATCTACGATTTGTGTCGCTGGAATGAACTCATCGCCCTTCATGGTAGGCTCGGTGGGATTTTTGTAATAGTCTTCAATCGCTTCTGTAACCGACCCCGCCGTGCGTTCTGGCATTTTTCCAGTCATGCTGTCGTATGCCTTTTTGATTCGATCCCAACGAAGGTCACGATCCATTGCCCAGTAGCGACCGGTGATACTCGCCACTTTTCCCGCACCGATCTCTGCAAACTTAGCTTCGATCTGTTTGAGATAGTTCAACCCGCTTTCGGGAGAAGTGTCGCGGCCATCTGAGAATGCATGAAGAAAAATGTCAGATACATCGAGTTTTTTTGCGGCTTTTACTAATCCGTAAAGGTGTTCTAGCATCCCGTGCACACCTGCATCGGAAGTAATGCCCATCAGATGCAATTTCCCACCTGTTTTGACCTTTTCAATCGCTTTTAGAAAAACCTCGTTTTCATAAATACTCCCTTCTTCGAATCCTCTGTCGATACGAACGATCTCCTGGTCAACGATGCGACCGGCCCCAATGTTTTGGTGACCAACCTCACTATTTCCCATGATCCCGTCAGGAAGTCCCACATCGCGTCCGCAGGCCATGATCTCAGTTCTAGGGTATTCACTGCTAATCCGATCGGCGACCGGAGTATTTGCGAGCTTTACGGCGTTAAAACTATCATGATCGCTATTGTGGTTCGATCCCCAACCATCACGAATAATCAGCACTACAGGTTTTCTGTCCATATGAACTTCAGTTAAAGACAAACTGATGAAGAGTGAAGCGAGAATTCCACCGTTTGATAGAAAAGATGCAATCCCAGGTGATAATAATGCTAATTTGCAGCAAAATCGGTCGTTTTGGGGCTTTCTTTTCCAACAACAAAAAACGCGATCGGGAATAGAATAAATATCGGTAGTGCCAGAACAAGGATGCTTTCGTAGTGCAACCACAGGAAATAACTGATCATGGAAAATACCAACATACAGAGCATGCTCACAAATGATGCCATCGAAAGGAAGAGGGATCGGCTGTTTTTAGGAGCGATTTCGAGGATGTAGGCGTCTTTACCTACCACCATGAAAATGAGAAAATATCCGAAAGCAAAATATCCGATTTTTGCAAGTAACAAACTTGGAGCAAATGCACCTATTGTTAGTGTTGCGGCAAATGCTAACATGCCGTAGCGAAACACCCACTTGCCGCTAATTTTGTCTCCAAGATACGCTGCGGAAAAGTTGCCTAGTGTGAACCCAGTCATCTGCCACACTGACAATGTTCCCAGGAAGGAAATGTCGAGGTCAAATTTGTATCGAATTCCAACCGCGTAAAAAGGAGCCAGGACTTGCACAAAATGCATCAAAAACAGTGCGATCCAGAATCTGCGCAAATCAGGATGCAAAAGAATCTGAAGCCAGTTTTGGGAGGCGGAATCCGAAGAAGACATCGCATCCGCAGGTTTTGCATCGGAATTGGAATGAGATATGGGGTTTGGGGAAGTTCCCTCCGGGGGGCGGGTAGGAACCTTTGGATTCTCGCGAACGAAAGCGAAGGCTACCCAGGAAAGCACCGCAATGCCTCCCGCCCATAGATGCAACCGAGCGTATCCATTTGGACCTGGATGGTCAGCCAGTGTCCACTCAATGACTTTTCCTCCGATCATCCCGATGAGTCCCCCAAGCAAAAAACGCAATGCAATAGCCGACGGGCGCCGTTTTACAGGCACCGCATTCATAAAGAGTTGTTGCCACGCAGCTAGAGGTACTCCGCCAAGTATCCCAGAGATGAATGGGGTCAATGCGATTATCGCAACGACCATCACGCTTTGGTTGGAGTATTGAAACAACAACCATGCTGCTAACAAGTAAACTGCGCGATGCAGGAAAAACCAAAAACTGGTGAAACGGTGGTAGTGTTGCATCCGATCTACCCACCGGTGGGTGAATATGGGAGCAGCAAACATCCCTATCACCATCAGTCCTGATGAGAGGGCAGCGAGCCAACCAGGGCCGTTTTGCTCTAGAATCAGCGAGGGCAACACCGTTTGGTGGTTAGTGAAATTCAGGGCACCCATGAAGATGCCTCCCTCCGCAATAAACAGCAGGTAATTTCGCCGACTATATTGGGATGGCCTCGCGGATTGAGTCTGCATCGGAGAGTAAGGAACTATGCCACTAAGAGCGGAAACTTTGACCAGGGGAAAGCATCCTCTCGACTCTCATCATAAGACAGAACTTAGGATTGAAACAATGGATTATTCTTTGGGCTTGGCCGTTTTTTTAGCAGGGGCTTTCGCTTTTTTAGGCTTTGCCTCACGTGGGGGAAATTTGAATGAGATTTTCCCTTTTTTGTCGATAAGCAAGGAAGCTGAAAAAAGTTTCTTTGTACGGTTGGATCGGAAATCCTGAATGACATCTGTCTCTCCGTCCTTGAGCAATTTCACCACCTGCTCTTTTGCGAGTGTTTTACCCAACATCGTGCGACTCAGTCGGAATCCTTTGCCTTCGTTATTATAGGTTTCACAAAGATAGGCGTTTGGAGTTTCATAGATTTTTGCTCCATCAATGGGAGACTCTCCGACGACTGGGAATTGGGTAAGATCTTCGATTTTGTTCGATTCACCGTTTCCATCACCATTGTTTGCAAATACAAATTTGACCTTGTTCTCTTCGTCGAGTGTGAGCATGGCGGAATAAGGTTTGCCCATTTTTGAGCGGAAACCGTCGAGCGGGCCAATTTTTTTAGCCTGAATGAGCTCGGTAAGCTCCGATTCCTCCATTTTGCGATTTCCAATCGTTTTATAGATTTTGAAATCTCCTCCACTGGACTGATAAAAACGCATTCCCTCCAGCAGCGTTCCTTCTCCCAGTGGAGAGGGGATAGCAGTTGGAGTCATGTCCTCTTCTTTTTCTTCAAAAACCCGGGCATTTTCGACGATCTTTTTTGTTAGACCCTCGATGTCAGACATAAATGAATCTCGGCTAATTTTTCCGAGTTCAACCTGCCTAAGTTTGTATTCCCACTCTCCAGTAAGGGCAGGGCTCGTGAGTTCTTCGACGTGCAGGCGATCAAGGAATACCATCAGCTCCTCTGCTTTAGCAGTGGGGATCAACTCACGGTTTTCGCGGGTCATATAAGCTTCTCGAATCAAATGATCGATAGTGGAGGCGCGGGTTGCAGGTGTTCCCAGGCCTTTTTCTTTCATGGCATCAGCAAGGTCTTCATCCTCGACCAATTTTCCGGCGCCTTCCATTGCGGAAAGCAGCGTTGCTTCACTGTAACGAGCGGGAGGCTTCGTTTTTTCGTCGAGCCGCTCGAAGCCAAGATTCTTTGCGGTGTATGTGCCAGATGCATCCTTATCCTCCTCTGATAGCGCCGTGAGTGTCTTTTCAATTCCGGTGGTGCGGTCGTAAGCGGACAGCCATCCCTTGTGCACGAGCACTTTTCCTTCGGTTTTGAAAGTGTGAGAAGCAACCACAGTCAGTCGCGTTGTGACATCGTATTCTGCCGGAGGATGGAAAATGGCCAAAAAGCGTCTGACGACCATGTCATAAATCTTCTGCTCTTCATCATTCAGCTTGCTGGGAGGATTGTTGGTCGGGATGATTGCAAAGTGATCAGAGATCTGGGCGTCATTAAATACCCGTTTATCTTTCGGATTGATCCGATCGTTTTCGAGAATGAACTGCCTTGGAGTGGCATAGGTATCGGAAAGGTTTTCGATCGCAGTTCTGACCGTGTCGGGATAGTCCTGCGGGAGCGCTCTGGAATCTGTTCGTGGATAAGTAAGGGCCTTGTGTTTCTCGTAAAGGGATTGTGCGATTTTTAATGTCATCCCCGCCGGGAATCCAAATCGTCCGTTTGCCTCCCGTTGTAAGGTGGTGAGGTCATAGAGGCGGGGAGAGCTTTGACGGGTCCGTTTTTTCTGTTCGGTAACGGTCGCCAAATCCGCGTTTTCGAGCTCTGTGACAATCGCTTGTGCTCTTTCTTTGCTCCAGATTCGGTCTAGTTTGTCGTGAGGATTGCTAGCGTCCTTTTTTGCGTCGGCCCGTTGGTAGACGCCTTCGTATTCCCCTTCCGCAATTTCAAAACTCCCGGTAATGCGCCAGAAATCTGTCGATTTAAAATCTCGGATTTCGAGTTCTCGACGAACCACCATTGCAAGAGTGGGAGTTTGCACCCGTCCTACGGTTGCTACCTTGCGGGCACGAGCTCCAAAGAGGCGTAATGTGACGGCGCGGGTGCCGTTAATTCCAATAAGCCAATCGGATTCTGAGCGGGATTTTGCGGCGGACTTCAGGGGCTCCATTGACTCGCCGTCCTTGAGGGTTTCGAAGGCTTTTTTGATGGCGTCTGTAGTCATGGACGACATCCAAAGGCGTTTCACAGGAATTTTCTTTTTCGCCAGATCGTAGATATAGGCGAAAATCAATTCCCCTTCGCGACCCGCATCACAAGCATTGATCACGCAATCGATGTCTTTGCGCGATAGAAGCTTCTTTAGATCTTTGAATCGTGCTTTTGTTTTTTCGATAGGTTTGAGCTGAAATTTCTCTGGCACGATCGGTAGAGACTGCATACGCCAGGATTTCCACTTTTTATCGAAATCCTCTGGCATGTAGAGCTCCACCAGATGCCCGATTGCAGAGGAGATGATCCACTCATCATTTTCGTAGTAGTCGCCTACCTTCTTTACCCGTCCGAGGACGCGGGCCAGGTCGGCTGCTACACTTGGTTTCTCTGCAATTATCAGTTTCTTCATATTTACGAAATCCGGGCAAGCACGTCAGATAGGTTAGTCAAGAGCTCGGACATTGTTGCTTCTGTCTCGTCGCCCATGTTGGAGATACGGAAGGTTTTACCTTTGATTTTTCCATACCCACCGTCGATGACCATTTTGTATTCTTCTTTTAAAATTGAGTTAAGCTTCGGGATGTCGATGCCACGGTTATTCGCAACACAGGTCAGTGAGTTGGAGCGATAGCCTTCTTCTGCGAAGAATTCGAACCCATTGTCTCTTACCCAATCATGCACCATGGCATTATTGCTGGCATGACGGGCGTATCGAGCCTGTAGTCCCTCCGCTGCGAAGTCTTCAAGCTTGGATCGCAATGCATATATCAGCGGAATATTGGGTGTGCTAGGGGTCATTCCCTTTTCATGGTTCGCAAGGAACTCGTGCAGATCAAAGTAGTAACCTCGGTTTTCTGTAGTCGCAGCGCGATCGAGTGCCTTCTGCGAAACCGTTGCAAATGCGAGTCCTGGAGGCATCGCTAGTGCCTTTTGTGAGCCCGTTACGATGATATCAATTCCAAGTTCGTCCTTCCGCATTGGAACCGCGGAGAAGGAGCTAACGGTATCCACAATAGAAATGACATCCGGGTATTTTTTTAATACTTCCGCCAAAGCTTCGAGCGGATTCATCACCCCGGTGGAGGTCTCATTGTGTACGATGGTCACGGCATCGTATTCGCCCGTAGACAAAGCCGCATCCAGTTGCTCAGGTTTGATTGCTTTTCCCCAATCTACTTGTAGGGACCCTGTTTCCAGACCATTGCGCTCCGAAACATTTTTCCATTTGTCGGAGAATGCACCGCACATGCAAATGAGAACCTTTTTCTGACACACGTTATTGACTGCGCCTTCCATGATCCCCCACGCACTGCTTGTGGACAGGAATACAGGGTCTTTAGTCCCAAAGAGTTCTTTTAGACCTGGTTGTAACGATTTGTAGAGTTCAACGAAGTCAGGAGATCGATGCCCTATCATGGGAGTCGCCATGGCTTTAAATGTTTTATCAGATACAGCAATGGGTCCTGGTATGAAAAGTTTTACGCTCACGGTTGATGTTTTTTGTTTTTGATTGGATAGGTTTGGCAATTTAAAAAAAGGGATGCAGGTTTTCTACACCGATTTGATGATACTTTTGTTGTCATCTGCAAGCGTGATTGTTTTTGGTTTCCAGGTGGCGGCTTCTTTTTCGTCCATCCATGCAAACGACATGATCACCACTAAATCGCCGACCATACCCTTGCGAGCGGCAGCGCCGTTGATGGAAAACACTTTTGAGCCTGCAGGCGCAGGAATGGCATATGTCTCAAAACGGTCTCCTGTATTAAAATTGGCTACAAGGATTTTTTCTCCACAAAAAATTCCGACTTTCTCCATGAGTTTGGAGTCGATTGCGAGGCTTCCCTCATAATCCATTTGTACATCCGTCACCATTGCGCGGAGAATTTTGGATTTTAACAATTGAACTTGCATGGTATTTGAACTTTATTTTTCGAAACATCCTTCGATTGGACCTGAAAATATGTTTCATCAGTTAAAAATTATGCCGCCAGGTCATCTAATGAATCCCATCAGATGAAGAGTCGTTTTAAGGATCGAGTTGACGAAACAGTCAGGAACTTCGAGCAATTTACGGTTGATGTGATTTATGATCGGCGTCAAGGCGGAAAAGTGAGATTGTTCTCACTTTTTCTTAAGTCCCTGTCTTATCTCTATGGTGCAATCGTGGGTTCGAAACTCTTCCTTTACAATCAGATGGTTTTTAAGAACCAACCTTTGGGATGTCTCGTCATTGTTGTTGGGAATTTAACGGTTGGGGGAACTGGAAAAACACCGATTGTGGAAAGAATTGCCAAGAATCTGGCTGCCAGAGGTCGATCGGTTTGCATCCTCAGCCGTGGGTATAAGAGTAAGAAAGAGCCGAAATGGAAGCGTGCCTGGCGCAATATTTCTCACGGAAAAGCCCCGGAACCCAAAGTGGTTAGTAATGGTAAGGAAGTGTTGTTGGATTCGAGATTTGCAGGGGATGAACCTTACATGCTCGCAAAAAATCTTCCTGGAGTTGCGGTCGTTGTAGACAAGAACCGTGTGATGGCGGGCGCCTATGCCATTAAAAAACTCGGAGTTGATACATTAATTTTGGATGATGGATTTCAGTATTTGCCGCTGAAAGGTCGTCTCAACCTTGTTCTCGTTGATAAAAGTAACCCGTTTGGAAACGAAGAATTACTACCAAGAGGCATTTTGCGGGAACCAATTCGCAACATTCAGCGCGCATCCTATGTCTTTATTACCAAATCCGACGGCAAAGATTCCACTGCATTGCGGCAGCAAATCCTCGACCACAAACCCGATGCGGATATTATTGAGTGTACCCACCGTCCGACGAAGCTTTCGCTGATTGATGGGGACGAGGAACTTCCGCTCGAAGTGCTGCAGGGGAAAAAGGTTGCTTGTTTTAGTGGAATTGCCGTTCCGGAGAGTTTCGAAACGTTTTTAACGGAATTGGGGGCGACATTGATGGTAAACGACCGATTCCTCGATCATCACCGCTTATCCGATTACGAACTTGCGAACATGTATCAACGCTTCTCCGATGCGGAGGTGGATATGGTGATCACAACAGAAAAAGATGCCGCTCGACTGGATGTGGATTACAGCCCGCCACTTAAGACTTACTACTTGCGACTCGAAATCGATATCCTCGATGGAGCAGATGACTTCGAAGAAGCAATTAACCGTATTTGTTTTCCAAAGAAAGAAAATATGGGTTCTAGAAAAAGCGAACGCACTCTGAGATAAGGGTGGAAGGAGCGCTGTGAGTCTTGACGCGGTGCAGCGCAATCGTCTTACTGACCGGTTTCATTAAACCGTATACTGTCGTGAACCAAGAAGATATTCAATCCCCTGAGGATGTAGAGATCAAAGACGCAGCGCTCATTTTTGACTCTGTGTGGAAAAACCTTATTGCTGAATATGGTGAAGAAAGCCTGAGTTTCCCTAAGGAAATTTTCTGGCTCAATGGTGCCCCTGGGTCAGGGAAGGGAACGAATACCAAGTTCATAATGAGCACGCGTTCAATCACCGCAGATCCAATCGTGGTGAGTGGGTTATTGAAAACACCGGCAGCCAAAAAGGTGATCGATAGTGGAAAGTTGGTCGGTGACCGGGAAGTGACTGAGCTTGTCTTCTCCGAGTTGTTGAAACCTGTAAACCAGAAGGGTGTGATTGTGGATGGGTTTCCCCGCACATTAGTGCAGGTGAATTGCCTTAAAATGCTCTATATGAAGCTCAAAGAGTTGCGGGCAAAATACAAGAATACTGAGTTTTCAAATGGTTTTCGCCGACCCAAATTCCACATTGTGGTTTTGTTTATTGACGAGAAGGAGAGCGTAGCGCGCCAGATCAAACGTGGGCAACAAATGATATCCCACAACGAGAAAGTCGAAGCGTCGGGAGTGGGCGAAAAATATGAGATCCGCAAGACCGACCTTTCCGAAGAGACCTCCATGGGTCGCTATCATACCTTTAAGTCCGTCACTTATGAAGCACTGAAATCGCTTCGTGAGGAGTTCTACTATCACTATATTGATGCCTATGGTTCGATTGAGGAAGTGAGAACACGGATACTCGATGAGCTGGAGTATCAAAGTACTCTTGAGTTGGATGAAAAAACGAATGACCGGATTGCAGTGATTCCGGTGGCTCACAAACTGGTGGCTCACGCCAGGCAGGATCTTGTCAGCCGGCTCGATAGTTATGAGCGTCATCACCAGGATCTTTTTGCCGACGTCGTCCGATTGATTGATCAAACTTTTATGCCCATTATCATTCGTCATGCAATTTCGGGGATGGCAATAGTGAACTCTGAAGATCGAGTATTTCGGAACCCAATGGCACTAGCGATGCTCATTGATATCTTTTCTGAGCGTGGATACCATGCAGTTGCGGATATTAACAAAGTAGAAGTGCCGATGCGTATTGATCCTCAAACCCATCGAATCGAAAACACGGTGAAACGAATCTACCGCTTTACCGTGCGCTTCCAGGGAACCGAAATTCGCCGAACGCGATAGGTGTCGTTTTAACGCAATGGGGTCAGAGTAAACTCAGGAATGCTCGAAGGAGTGTTCCCAAACGGTCCCTTATTAAACTATTTTCAGTAATCATTGGGTGACAGTTCTCCGCAATCGAGTATCGCTGAATATTAGGGTGTATTTGCAATAGCCTGAGATGGTGCTAAATAGGGATCCAGGTTGCACCATTTGACGAGTGTGTTATAGTTTAAAAGCTTCATACCCCTTTTAACTTTGAGACTGTAAGAGTTTCGAAATTGGGACATTGGAGCTTTTTTTTATGACTGAAAGACAAAAGATAGTAATTTTTGGAGAGATTCTATACGACTGTTTTCCTGATGGGAAGAAGATCCCGGGTGGTGCCCCTTTCAATGTGGCCTGGAATCTTCAGGCATTTGAAAAGCTGCCGTTTTTTTTAAGTGCAGTCGGCGCTGACGATATGGGTGGATCGCTCAAGGAGCTCGCATTTGCCTGGGGAATGGGTATTCATGGCATTCAAAATACAAACGATCACCCAACCTCGACAGTTGAAGTGACATTTGAGCAGGGAAGTCCAGCATATGCTATCGTTGAAGATACAGCGATGGACCACCTTCGACTTCCTGCGATTTTGAACTACCAACCCAAGAGTTTGCTTTATCATGGAAGTCTTGCCGTGAGAGGAGAAAAATCGATGGAAACCCTTCGAGAAATCCGTAAGCGGTGGAAAGGGAAAGTGTTTGTTGATGTCAATATTCGAAATCCTTGGTTCTCACTTGAACGATTTTCACCTCTGTTGAGAGGGGTGGACTATCTCAAGTTGAATGATGAGGAATATCAACAAATCACAGGGGAAGCATTGGCAATGGATCGATTGGAACAGCAGTTGCGAAGGCTGGCTTCCCATTATGAAATCTCAGACATCCTTCTGACTTGCGGGAAACAAGGAGCCTATTGGTTAACAAGTGATGGAGAGTTGCACCATGTTGAAGCCTTGGGCGGAGATGATATTGTCGACACTGTCGGCGCAGGCGATGCCTTTGCTTCAATTTGTTTGGTAGGAATCAGTTCTGGATGGAGTCCGGAAAAGACACTGAAAGAAGCGAGCCTCTTTGCAGGCAAAGTGTGCACATTGAGAGGTGCGACAACTAAAGATAAAGGTTTTTATAGTCTGTCGTGAGGACAGATGAATATTATGGAAAATCAAGATGAAACAAACGGTGATCCAGGAGAAGATCATCATCGCAAATTCAAAGTAGCGTTGATTTCTCTGCACGGGTTGATTCGATATGAAAACATGGAGCTAGGCTTCGATGCCGATACAGGGGGCCAGGTTAAGTACGTAGTCGAGCTCGCAGAGGCATTATCCCGGCATCCTCAGGTAGAGAAATTGGAGCTGATCACCCGGCAGGTTTTTGATGCCCGCATCGACAAGTCCTATGCAGCCGTAGAGGAACCCATCAATGAGAAAGCCTCCATCGTTCGTATTCCGTTCGGTCCAAAACGATATCTTAAGAAGGAGAGTCTTTGGCCTTATATGGAAGAGTTTGTGGATCAGGCCCTCCATCACTTCCGGCGTTCGGGTTATCTTCCTGACTTTATTCATGCCCACTACGCAGATGCTGGATACGCGGGTGCTCAATTGTCGAATCTTCTCGGCATTCCATTTTTATTCACTGGACATTCCTTAGGGAGAGTGAAGAAACAACGCCTTCTTAAGAGCGGTACTAGCGAAGAAAAACTTGAAGAACGGTATCGTATTGCCACTAGGATAGAAGCTGAGGAATTTGCCCTGGATACCGCTAGCATGGTGGTTACCAGCACCGTTCAAGAGGTCGAAGAACAGTACTCTTTATATGAGCGTTATCAGCCGGAGAGGATGGAAGTGATTGCTCCTGGAGTCAACCTACAAGACTTTTTGCAGAAATCTGAGGTAACTCCACGAGATGACGGTGTGATTCCTCGCATACAGTCCTTTTTGAAATCGCCCGATAAACCCGCAATCTTAGCAATAGCAAGGGCAGATCATCGCAAAAACCTTGTATCGTTAGTTCAGGCCTATGGGCAAAACAAACAGCTGCAGGAGCTCGCCAATTTGGTCATTATCGCTGGTAATCGAGAGGATATTTTGGGTGCGGACTCCTCCAAAAAGCGGGTTATCTCTGAGTTGTTGATGAATATAGATCAGTACGATTTGTATGGTAAAGTCGCTTATCCCAAGACCCATGACCCGGAGGAAATCCCACAGGTCTACCGCTGGGCGGCGCAAGGAAAGGGAGTTTTTGTCAACCCAGCTTTTACTGAACCATTTGGTCTTACGCTTTTGGAAGCAGCAGCTGTTGGTTTACCCGTGGTCGCAACCAATGATGGTGGTCCCAAAGATATTCTTGCAGCGTGTCGAAATGGGGAATTGGTAGACCCGATGAATGTCGAATCCATTGGTGAGTCCGTTTTTCGAGTCATCTCTGATACAGATCGTTGGAATCAACTTTCAACATCTGGAAAAAAGGGTGTTGCTGAAACCTATTCTTGGGAAGTGCATATCAATAAGTATGTTCGAAATCTCAATGATGTGAGCACTGGAAAACGAGCGGATCGTTATGATCCTGCGGTGATTATTAATAAATTACCCAAAGTGGATCGATTGGTGATCACCGATATCGACAATACATTGATAGGTGATGACGAGGCTCTTGAAGCTTTTAAACAACGGCTCAACCAGTTTCCCGATAACGTCGGATTTGGGATAGCAACCGGTCGGAACTTTGATGAAACCCGTAAGATTTTGAGTGAGAATGGAATCCCAACTCCGGATTTGATGGTTTGTTCAGTGGGCACGGAAATTTATTACGGTGAAAAGTTGATTGAAGATCTTTCGTGGAAAAAACGGATTAACTTTGAATGGAAGCCCGAAAAAATAATATCTGTTTTGAGCAGTATTGAAGGAGTGGAGTTACAAGATGATCATTGTCAGTCCCACTACAAAATCAGTTTCACCTTGGATCACAAAATTGCTCCAAAACCTGGCGTTTTGAGGAAAATTCTCAGAGAAAATGGGTGTCGAGCGAAATTGATTACGTCGCTGGGAGCGTTCCTCGATGTGATTCCCATCAGAGGGGGTGATGGTGTGGCGATTCGTCATTTTGCTTTCAGGTGGGGCTTAACTCCTGATCGACTTCTTATTGTGGGTGATTCTGGAAATGATGAGGAAATGCTTAAAGGCCAAACACTCGGTGTCGTCGTCTCGAATCACAGTCCGGAGTTGAATAAATTAAAAGGACATGGACGGATATTGTTTGCGGAGTCGAGTCATGCTCGCGGGATTATTGAGGGATTGGATTATTATCAATTCTTAGGTGATATCATCATTCCAAATGACAGTGCAGTCTGAATCCAAAGGTAGTATCCCCCCTCATCGATTCGAATACGAAGCGCAGCGATCTCTGAACAGGGTTAAAACCCGCTTACTCGAGTATCAAAGTTGCTGCGATCGGGAAAGCGCGCTTACCGAAGAACAAAAACGTGAGTTTTCGCATCGTTTGGAATCAAATTGGCGTGAGTTTTTTAGACTGCTCTATGAGTTGTATGGATTTCGTTTTGATTTCCATTACCACTTGGAGCAAATTATTCTCACTGCTTACGAAAGTTATGCTTCCAGACCTGCAGCAATGCTGGAAATGGATGCTATGAGGGAAAGAGATCCTCTGTGGTATCGTCGAGAGACAATGTTGGGAGGAGCCCTTTATGTGGATCTGTTCGCAGATACAATTTTGGGGTTGAAAGAAAAAATCCCTTATCTCAAGGAAATGGGATTTACTTACATTCACCTCATGCCCCTTTTCAAAACTCCAAATGGAGAAAACGATGGAGGCTATGCGGTGAGTGATTATCGTAATGTTGAACAGAGTTTAGGGACGATCGAAGATCTTAAATCTTTAGCAGACGCTTTCCGGGCCGCCGGAATTTCACTGGTGGTGGATTTCATCTTCAACCATACTGCCGATGATCATGAATGGGCAAAAAAGGCGCAATCGGGTGAGGTCGAATTTGAGGACTATTATCACATCTATCCAACCCGCGAAATGCCGGACCGATTTGATCGGACTTTACGGGAAATTTTTCCAACGGTTCGCAGGGGAAGTTTTAGCTGGCAAGACGGTATCCGAAAATGGGTTTGGACTACGTTTAACGATTATCAATGGGATCTGCGTTATGCCAACCCCGATGTATTCAGAGGGATGATGCAAGAGATGTTGTTTCTTTCAAATCTTGGAGTTGAAATCTTAAGGTTGGATGCGGTGGCATTCGTATGGAAGGAAGAAGGAACGGTCTGTGAAAACCTGGATGAAGCTCATTTGCTAATTAGGGCGTTCAACGCTGTCGCCCGTATTGCAGCGCCTTCACTATTGTTCAAATCTGAAGCGATCGTTCATCCAGACGATGTCGTCAAATATATTGACGGGCGGGAGTGCCAGCTTTCTTACAATCCATTGCTGATGGCAACAATTTGGGAAGCAACCGCCACCAGGAATGCATCTCTCTTGGTCAAATCAATCGAGCACAGGCATCAACTTCCCGAAGCATGCAACTGGTGTAATTACTTGCGGGGGCACGATGACATTGGCTGGACATTTGATGATGGAGATGCAGCAAATCTTGGAATCAACGGGTTTGATCATCGAAAGTTCTTGAATCAGTTTTATTCAGGAGAATTTGAAGGATCTTTCTCTAAAGGAGTTCCATTCCAATACAATCCAGAAACTCAAGATATGCGGGTTTGCGGCACACTTGCGTCATTAGCGGGAGTAGAGCAGGCATTGGAGTCTGGGGAGACGGTGCTGCAAAATCATGCGGTGGAGCGGATTTGCATGATGCACAGCATTATTCTCAGTATTGGTGGTATTCCACTGCTCTATTTGGGAGATGAATGGGGAACGCTTAATGATTATGGATATATTGATGATCCTAGGAAAATCGACGACAGTCGTTGGGTTCATCGGATACGAATGCATTGGGACAAAATTGATAGCCCCCAAGGTCTTCATCTGTTGTCAAAAACCATTCGGGAAAGAATCCGGAACCTCTTGAATACTCGTAAGAATATTGAGGCCTTTGCTGGAGTGGACATGGAGTTATTGTTCTTGGATCGGAGTGAAATACTGAGCTACGTAAGGGAACACTCAGGTGATCGAGTCATTGTGATTCAAAACATTGCCGACAGAGAAGTCGAATGTGATGCGGCCAAGGTTGTCTCTCATGGTCCAGGTCATCATTTTATTGATCTCCTTAGTAACGAACAAATAACGATTCAG
The DNA here is from genome assembly GCA_963676215.2 of Opitutales bacterium. GTDB lineage: Bacteria > Verrucomicrobiota > Verrucomicrobiia > Opitutales > JAFGAQ01 > JAKSBQ01. Next base: position 142,815 of record CAXXVT010000006.1, read on the forward strand.
AAAACCTTAAAATTGAAGCCCTACCAGCACCTTTGGCTTCGAAGAAATTGATTCTATTTAACTCCGAATAAAAGACGGGAAACGCTATGAAAGAAGTATTTTGGTTAGCAACAGACCTTGATGGAACGTTCATTCCGACTTCCGAAAACAAATCGGAACATGTCGACGCATTAAAGGTGATTGGCGATTTCGCTCAAACCCACGAGGATCGGGAGATTGTTTTTGTCACTGGCAGACATTTAGACTCAGTGATCAAGGTGATGGATGAAGAGAGGTTACCCTTCCCCAGCAGTATCATTTGTGATGTAGGAACTTCGATCTATGATTGGAATGGTCAAACGTGGAAGCAAAACACTGCTTATAAAGCGGAACTCGATTCCATTCTCGGGGATGTGGACGTCTGTAAACTTCAAAAACGATTTCGACAACACACCGAGATCCAGCTTCAGGAAGCGGATAAACAAGGGGAACACAAATTGAGTTACTACTGTGAGGGGAATAAGCTTGCAGATATTTCCAATAGTATTGAGCGGCAAATTGCCCGTGAAACCCTTCCTTATTCGATAGTCGCAAGCGTGGATCCGTTTACAAATCAAGGGCTCATCGATTTATTGCCCAAAGGCGTAAACAAACTCTTCGCGATCCGCTGGTTCAAGGAGAATGCTGGATTGAAAGCGTCCCAGAAACTCATCTTCGCGGGTGACAGTGGAAATGATTTAGCCGTTTTCCTTAGCGGAATTCCATCGATTGTTGTTCATAACACACCAATTGAAGTAAAGCTGCAAGTTAAGGACTACTTTGAGGTCGAGAAGAAAGAGATATCGTCAGTTGTTTTCTTTTCTGACGGATCATCGACGTCGGGAGTTTTACAAGGACTTCGCTTTTTTGAATGGTTTAAATAGACTGTCGTAAATAGGGGATGATTGATACCGTCCAACACGATTCCAATAGAAGCTTTACTTCCTGAGGCTTTTTCCACTGACAGAAGACGTTTGATACCGTTGGGTAGAAAAGTGAAATCCGGCGATCCATCCCAAAATACAGAGAGTATGACCGTAACCTGCCCAGAGCCCAGTGGGAAAATGCGGCCGGACAAGTTTCTGACGATGCTTTATCCCACTCTTAATCGGGCTCAGATTCAGCGGGCGGCCAGTAATGGCAAGATTTTGGTCAATGGTTCTGTTATGACGAAGAAGCAGCAGTTTGTTGAAGGGGATGTGATCGAGTTGCTGCTAGATGCTGAGCGTAGTCTGATCCCTTTTGCCGTCGATCTTCCTTTGGAGGTCATATTTGAGGATGATGACATCATCGTAATCAATAAACCCGCCGGTATGGTGACTCATCCTGGTAGTGCGACTGGGGATGACACCTTGGTTCATGCCCTTTTGCATCAATGCAACGGTAAGCTAAGCGTACTCAATGGCGAGGATCGACCGGGAATTGTTCATCGGCTTGATAAAGATACCTCAGGAGTGCTGGTGGCGGCCAAGAGTGATGAAGCATTACTGCAATTAATCGAAGGCTTCAAGGATCGGAAAATCGATAAGTTGTATCTCGCGGTATGCTGTCGAACTCCAAATACCCGGTCTGGGTCATGTGAAGGCTCCATCGGACGTCACCGAATTCAGCGCCTCCGTCAGGCCGTTGTTGAAGATGGAAAACCTGCAAGAACTGATTGGGAAGTGAAACAGGATCAACATGGTATCTGTCTGATGCAGTGTAAAATCTACACGGGTCGCACGCACCAGGTAAGGGTGCACATGAGCGACATGGGTCACCCAATTGTGGGCGACACACTGTATGGTTATCGCAATAACCTTCATCCCAAAATCAAGCTTTCGGCAAAGCGTTCGTTACTGCATGCCTGGAAATTGTCATTTGATCATCCCATTACCAACGAGCCGCTGAGTTTCGAAGTCGATCCACCTGAAGATTTTCGAGCTTGGACGGATCTGATGGAGAAGTAGTGGGATTCAAAGTGACATGTTTTTGGAGGCTAGAATCCAGTGTTTGGTGTGATCAATTGCATTGTGTATACATGCCAATTTGGATTTAATATGACGAAATCTCCCAATTGTTAGATGAAACCAAAACCCCTTCGTTCCCACCTTATTGTAATTTCAGCTGCCTTTGTTTTGTTGAGCTGTTCTCCTAAGCAGGAAGAGCTAGACAGCGAGCTTTGGATTTCGAAAGGTCAGCAACAGTTGTTGCCGTTCAAAAAACAACTCATGGGCGCACTTTCTAGCGGTATGGAGAAAGGACCGGAGGTAGCTATTGAAGTTTGCAAGCTTCAGGCACCTGCTATCGCTGCTTCAGTTGCGACGGAAAACGCGATCATCGGTCGTACGACGACCAAGACCCGAAATTCGGACAATGCAGCCAAGGAATGGATGAAACCTTTATTGGACTATTATTCCAATCATCCCGATGAGCACGAATCCAAGGTGGTGCGAATCGATAAGCAAACGGTAGGTTATGTCGAACCGATATTCGTGAAATCCATGTGTTTGAATTGCCACGGGAGCGAGATTGCTCCGTCAATCGCTTCCCAACTCGATAAAGATTACCCAGAAGATAAAGCGAAAGGCTATTCCGAAGGGGATTTTCGAGGCCTGTTTTGGATCGAATTCCAAGACAGTTGATTCTTTGCTAATAATTTGGAGCTTCGCTATTGAATCGCTGTAGATTTGATGAGGCGTTTTTTGTGCAGGTCTCGAATTTAGGAAAAATGCTTACTCTACGGCATATTGCGCCGATTTCTATAGGTGGACAGTGAGTCCACAACCGTCATCTGTCATGAGTGAGCCAAGGGTAAAAAAGAAAACTTACGAGAAGGAACTGAAGAGGCTTCAACTCGAACTCGTAAAACTCCAGGAATGGATCAAAACGAAGGGCCTGAAGATGGTCGTGATCTTTGAAGGTCGAGATGCAGCGGGAAAGGGTGGTGTCATCAAACGCATTACCCAATGTCTCAATCCCAGAATTTGTCGAGTTGTAGCGCTGGGAACGCCAACGGAGAAAGAAAAATCGCAGTGGTATTTCCAACGATATGTTCCGCATTTGCCAGCTGAAGGGGAAATGGTGCTTTTTGACCGAAGTTGGTACAATCGTGCCGGCGTTGAAAAAGTGATGGGATTCTGCACTGAAGATGAATACCAGGAATTCATGCGATCCTGCCCTGAGTTCGAGCGCATGTTGGTTCGATCCGATATCATGGTCATCAAATATTGGTTTTCTGTGAGTGATGAAGAGCAGGAAAAACGTTTCCAATCTCGAATCACTGAACAGGTGAAACGTTGGAAGTTGAGTCCGATGGACCTTAAGTCTCGCGAAAAGTGGGTCGAATATTCACGAGCGAAGGATATGATGTTCGCTCACACGGATATCAAACAGGCTCCGTGGTATGTCGTGAACGCCGACTGTAAAAAGGCCGCGCGACTCAACTGCATCTCCCATTTACTGAGCTTGGTTCCTTACAAGGACCTCACTCCCGAACCGATTGAGCTTCCTCCAAGGCAAGATGCCTATGCTTATGTGAGACCACCATTTGAAGACCAGACTTTTGTGCCTGAGTTATATTAGGGATGCCCGTCCGGAAATGGGTTTGGTGATGCTTTATTGGTTTTTGATTTGAAACTGAAACTGATCGCATGCCGTTCGACAAGCTCACGGTCATGAACAAGCATGTGATGCTACAACAACTCCAACTGGGTCCCCGTAGCATCGTTTGCTTGCAAACGATTATCGCGACTTCGTTGATTTTCCAAAATCTCCATCAATTCCATTTCTACATTATCGCTTGTGAGCATGCGATGCTCGTTTCGGATATTGCGCAAATGATGGAAACACAGATCGAATTAACTCCAGGACATGAGTGCTTCCCTTTGGTTTTCGCGAGTGTTTTTGAGTCCAACAACCCAATTCAATTCCCTTCAAACCGACACCAATCGAGGAATGATTAGAAAGAAGATCAGGACGGATAGGCTGCAACCTCGACGGAGGGGAGTTCCACCATGAGTTGGATTTCACCAATCTGTTGCTCATTGGCAGTGAAACGAAGCTTGCCTCCCATGCTTTCTGCCAATTCTTTCATCAATCGAATACTCGCCATGTGGTTTTTGAGGGCACTGCTGGACTGTAGCTTCTGGACCAGAGGATTGTCTGGACGATTGATAGAAACATCAAAAAAGCGGTTGGTGTGTTCATCCCCGGGGAACTGGGTGGATATTGTGAGGCGTCGGATGGTGTTGATTTCGAGCTTTTGGCCGTTGAAATCAACGGTTTTCCTTGGGTCCTCAGAATTTTTTAGTACTTCCGAATTCGAGTGTAATTCAATATCCTGACTTTCTGCACTATTGAGAGTGATATTGATGAGATTGCTGATCACTTTTTCAAAATGTTCCTCGTCTGACATTACGATCAGGTCATTTTCCCCTCGATTGTAATGGATTTTCTGTGGGTTTTCACTTGAAACATTCGAAGCCAGGTCCACTAAACTCGACATGAGATTTCCCAAATTGAAAGGATTCTCTTTGACCTCAATCTCCGATCGTTGGGCACTGACCAGCATCGACATCTCCTCGATTTGCGACATCATGCGATTGCTTTTCGCCTGTATCGCGACGGCATATTTTTTGAGATGAGGGATCGCCTTGTCGTCTGATGAAATGAGCTGTGCCAGTTGCACGATCGATTGCAAGGGTTGAGAGAGCTGGGAAGAGAACATTTCAACGCTTTTTGAGTCGAGTGACTGTCCGCTCGCCATGACGGTTCCAGCTGTGTTTAGAGCCAGGGCATTTGTCGGATTTTTGGGTCGAGGTGGCGGTGGCAGTGGCTTTTTGACAGGCGCTGGCGCTGCGACTACAGCTGGTTTTTCTTCCACCACAGGTTCCGGTTCGGGCTCGGGTTCGGGCTCTGGTTCCGGTGGTGTTTCTTCAATAACTTCTTCTAGCTCGGGTTCGGGCTGTGCTCCAATCTCCTCGTCTTCATCAAAGGCGGCAGGGTGTAGCGTTATTGTGATGATTCCGAACTCACGATCTGCCATTTCCAGTTCAACTTGGGTTGGGAATTGACTTTCGTCTTTTCGCTGAGCATTTGCCTTTTGATGGCCATCTCCTTCTGAGTCATTGGTCTTGGAGTCAGCATCTTCAAGAAAAACAACTTCATCGATTTTCTTCCCCTCGATATCCTCCTTTTGGTATTGCAGCAGTTCAGAGGCAGGTTCGTTCAGATCGATAATGCTTTCATCCCGATTGATCAGGATAACTTGTTTGTCTCCGGTTTGAGTTAAGATTTCCTGGATCCGTGCCTGTCTTCGCGCCTCTGCATCTGCCTCAGGTTCACCTTTTTCTTCTTCTGATTCCGAAGTGAGTGCTGCAGCCATCGCCTCAGTTTCATCGTCGACTTTTTCTTCTACTTCATTTGATGATTCTTCTTCGTCCGAAGTGTCTCCGTCCGGGATATTGTCATCATTGATTTGAGAATTAAATACAATGGGCTCATCAATGGAGTCATTATCACCGTCTGCATCCTCTTGTTTTTTAAGTTTATTGAGCGGAATGGAGCCCTCGGTGTTTGATTTAAAGAGTGAACCATCTTCGGTTGCGTAATCAAACGCATCATCATCCCGAACAGTCGGTTCCTTCGGGGCTTTGGTTGATCCCATATTGAAGAAAAAAACCAAGAGAATTGCCACTAACCCTACGTGCCCAATCGCAAAAAGAACGAGGTTATCTTCGACAAGTGTTTCAATTGAACTGATTGCGAGCAAACTTAACATGGGAGGCTTTGTCCGGCGCTAAAGATAATGATATTGTTGGATGAAACCACTTCTAATTATATTCCTTACAGTCCTTCAGTAGCGGTCAATTGATTTCGATATTTACTTATGAAATCTAAGGCTAATCATTTGCATTGCAATCATTAATCAAGTTGTTCACAAAGCTTAAAAAGCGCTTAGCGCTATTGTATTATACTTATGATCTGGGTTTATCGGCTGCTTTTCCCCCTTCTTTTTGTTCTGGGACTTCCTTTCTATTTGCTGCGTATGTTTCGTCGCGGTGGGTATGGACCGATGATGAAAGGAAGGTTTGGTCTTGTTACTCAAATTCCCAAAACTTCCAAACGGAAGAGAATATGGCTGCAAGCAGTTAGTGTGGGCGAACTCCTAGCAATCGAAGGATTGGTGAAGCGCCTGAGCGAGCGTGAGGATTTGGAAATAATCCTGTCTACCACTACAAGCACTGGCTACGAACTTGCCCGAAAAAAATACAAAGATCTTGTATTAGAGGTGATCTCCTTCCCATTGGATTTCTACTTTTGCATCGGTACTGCTTGGAATCGAATCAATCCGGACTTTTGCATCATTACCGAAGCAGAGCTCTGGCCGGAGCATATAGAGGCCGCCAAAAAGAGGGGGATTCCCCTATTTCTGATCAATGCTCGATTGTCAGATAAAAGTTTCCGCCGGATGGCTTCGGCAACGGTTTTCAAAAATCTCTTTTTCCAAAAAATTACCCATATCGGTGCCTCTTCATCATTTGATGCAGATCGAATCCACCAACTCGGATATCCGTTGGATCGCATGACGGTAACAGGGAATCTGAAATTTGATGTTGTAGACCCTTCGGGGTTAAACGAATGCTCCAAAAGCGAGTTAATGGAAGAGATTTGGGGTGTTCATTCTGCAAAAGAAGTCCCTTTTACTGTGATTGGTGCCTCAACCTGGGCAGGAGAGGAGCTGCTGTTGATCGAAGCAGGCTTGGAATTGAAAAAGCATGGGATATCCGTGCGCATAATATTGACGCCCAGACATGCTGAGCGTCGAAGTGAAATTCGAAAAATGCTGGAAGACTTTGGGGCGCAGGTGAACTGGCAATTTAGATCTCAAAAGGAATGGGAGGGTGGAAGTCCCTCGCCGGAATCCCTTCCTGTATATGTTGCAGATACCACGGGCGAACTGAAAAACCTGCTGCAAATTGCAGATGTGGCGGTGATTGGGCGTAGTTTCCCCCCTCATACCGAAGGGCAAACCCCGATCGAAGCCGCGGCTTTGGGGGTTCCTGTTGTTTACGGCCCCTCGTTGAGTAATTTTCGATCGATTTGCCGTGGCTTGGAAAAACAGGGTGGAGTGCTACGAGTGAAAGACCCGGAGCAACTTCCTGCGACCTTGAGAATGTTGGTGGATGATCCGGAAGTCGGGAGAGCTCTGAGTAAAGCCGCTGTCGATGTCTTTGAACGGAGTCGAGGTAGTACAGAACGCACTTACGAAATGATTTCCAAACACGCCCTAAAGCCCTCACTCGATCATTCGTAATTCTCAATGTCGCTTTTTGACTTGTATTTGAACAAATGTGCATTATACATATGTGCATTATGAAGGGTGTCACTGAACGTCAGCGCGAAATATTGAACTACATTCAATCGTTCCTAAGGGACAATGCTTATTGGCCGAGTATCCGGGACATCCAAGGGCATTTTGATTTTGCTAGCACCAATGCGGTGATGGGGCATCTTAGGGCTTTGGAACGAAAGGAAATTCTGAGTCGAATTCCGGGCCAGGCGAGGACTTTTAAATTTGCGGACCAGGATTTCACCTTTCCGAACCAGCCTCAAGAGATGCTCGACATTCCGATCTACGGTTCAATCGCCGCTGGTTATCCAGATCAAATTGAGGCGTCAGGTGAAATTGGGCGACTGCAGATTGATATTGAAACAGCAGGTATCCGACCCGGACAAAATACGTTTGCGTTGAAAGTGAGGGGAGACAGCATGATCGACGCTGGCATCCTTGATGGGGATACGGTCGTGATCCAACCTGGCATCGCTAGAGATCGCGATATTGTTGCTGCCCTCATCGACGGGGAAACCACTCTCAAGCGTTATATGCAAAAACCAGGCGCCTTTCCTTATCTTAAAGCCGAGAATGAAGCTTATCCGGAGTTGTACCCTACGACTGAACTTGTGATTCAAGGGGTCTGCAAAGCAGTGATACGGAATTTGTAGTTCCATGCTAAAAAACGCTTGATTCTCTGAATAAAAGGCTGTTACTTTCTCACCTTTGCAGGCGTTATTCGCCTCTTTCAAGTGGTGGTAGTAGCTCAGTTGGTTAGAGCACCGGTTTGTGGTACCGGGGGTCGCCGGTTCAAGTCCGGTTTACCACCCCAGAATTTCAGCAGAAAAAGCTTCGTCGATTGACGGAGTTTTTTTTTGTTCAAACGGATAAGGTAACGAGACTATTTCCCGCCCATGGTTTTTGCCTTATTGAAGGCATCAATTCCAATCTGAGAGCCGAGTTTGCGACCGAGCAAATCGTCGGACGAAATGTGGATGCCTCCATAGAGGCGAGAGAGGCCTGCCTCGTCAGAGGCATCATAGTAGGTTGCCCATTGTAGTTCTATGTCCTCGGACGGTCCTTTTTCGAAATCAAGAAAACTGTCTTTTTGGAATGAGTAGCTCGCCATGCCGCCTGGGAAAAAGGGATTCCCTGTTAAAAGAGCCATGACTTCTGCTGCCGCCCGACTGAAGGTGCTATGCCCTGAAACATAACCGGGGAAGGCGGGCGTGACGAAGGTGTTTCGTTGATAGGGGAACCACGATTCAGCAAGTTTCCAACCCACTCCGCCAATAAGGTCCGGGTTGCTGGTGGGATTACCCAACCAAGTTTTGAGCACTATTTTGTTGGCGTAGTTTTCTGGAAGATCGCGGCCTTTTACGACTTGAGCATGACGCCCCCCGGGTGATACTGACTCAAGGGTTGTCATTTCGATCAGGTCTTCGATAAGGGGGAGCCCATTTTCGTGATACGAAGGAAGTAAGGGATCCACACTCTGACCCAGTCCTCCCATATAACGGATCAGCGATATTGGGCGGGAGCTGTCATATTGCCTTTTGATCGTCCACGCCGCACAAGCCGCGTCGTGAAGTGCGCCGTTGAGTGCCAGGTATCCCCTTACATCCCATTCGAGTCGGCCAAGTGGGTCGCCTTTTCCTTCAAATCGGAGACTGGCGTCAGGGTGGTCACTGGCTTCGTTAAAAAGCACATTCCAATGCCCGGGAGGAGTTTCTGATTCTGGGCCATCCGCCCAAAATTCCGCCAAAATGCGTCCATAGTCTGCTCTTGGAACCCAATTTGGAGCGTAAGCTGAACCAGTCTTTGGGTTGATAGCGTGCCCGGTGCCATCATTCGTTCCGAGCAAGTTGTTCAAATGGGCACTAGGAGAAATGTCGATCATTTCTCCATCTGATGGATCCAACTGAGACGAAAAGGAGATGAGTTCGACCAATTCATTGACTAATAGAGCGTGTGTTTCCGCTGTGAGTTGGGGTTGGGGTCCGGGATCGAGCGCAATGGTCTCAGAGGTTGGTTTGACCATCGCGAATGGAGTGGTGAGTTTAGCGTTTACCCCCACGAACGCTTGCAACCCGGATGGTAGAAGAATTCCATTTTGAGTGATGGATACACCCAGAAGAAGGGGTTGCCAACGGTTTGGATCGAGCATGTCGGTGCCCGAAATACCCACGATCATTGGTTCATTGATCGCTTCATAGTCAGTTGCATCCACATAACCTTCCCGTTCATTTGCCCCATCATCGATTGTTGCGGCCAAGATTGTAGCTGCAATACGGTTCCCCACTGCAAAGGGCTCATTCCCCCCGTTTCCCGTTAATGATGGGTTATACCCCAGTTGCTCCATGAGCCATCGAATACTTTCCATCGTTTGTTGTGCGCCTGGACTGGATTGGAAGCGAGCTTCCAGCAGCCGATAAGCCGCAAAACTCATGGCTTCCCTCTGAGCTTGAATTCGAGCACTTTCATCCTGAGGAATGATTACAATCTGCTGAGTGAAAGCGCGGGTGATGGTGTTCCAGGCATTTACTTCGTATGTCCAAAAGGCATCCCAGAGCGCAGCTGATAGATGGTAAAGATTCCGTCCATGAACGGGTGGGTTAGGTGTATCGACTCGGATAGCATCGAGCAGCGCTTCGTTCCACCAACGAGCGATGGATTTACTCTCGATATCGGCAGTGACATCCACGATAGCATCGATGCTATGGGTATCCCCTGCAGCGTTAGTGGCGATGAGACTGTATTCCCCTGAATCGGATGGCAGGAGGCGATCAAAATGCAGTTCGGATTTGTTTGCACCTAGAATAGGCTCACCGTTTTTGTACCACTGGTAAAGAGGTAAGGGGTTCCCTGCAGCAGCGCCTCGAAGGACGATTTTCGAATCTTTGTCAAAGATGCCGCCTTGAGGATTTTCAATAATTCTGGGAGCTTCGACTCCGACCGCCAGAGGTTCGATTACATTTACGACCTGGTTTGCTCCAATATTCTGGTAGTGAGTGGTGGTTCCATTTGGCCAGATGACCTCCATTGACTCTGCGACCTCCACATCACCCATACCAAAGTGAAGGTAGGGCTCACGCTGACTGATGTAGGCGTTGGTCGGTGCATAAACGGCGGTTTGAGTCACTCCTTCTGCAGTTAGTTTCACCTGGACCCCATATCCATCTCGATTTGAGTAAACACCCTGGAACTTTAGACGGAGCCAATTTTTCCCACTGGCATTGTCATTGCGATAGAGTATCCATGGACGATACTTGGCTGTGGTATCCTGAAGATTTCCAATGAGAATATCCTCATCGCCATCATTATCATAATCAAAGGCTAAAATGCTCCTTGCAAAACCATTGTCGGTGATACCGACGAGTTCTCCGGTCTCAGTCCATTTTTTCCCGGAGTTTTCAAAATAGTGGGTGCGATCCGTTCGGGCATCTTCAATGTAATTGGGAGGGGTAGAACGACCGGGCCAATGGCCATAGGGGTAGCCATTGGTTACGACGATATCCAGGTCCATGTCATTGTCGGAATCAAAGAAAACCGTACCCCATCCCCAACTCGTATTTTCGATACCTAGATTGTCTGCTCTGTTTTTGAATGTGCGATCACCCTGGTTTTCGTAGAGACGATTTGCAGATACTAATGTGCCGTCTGCCAAGTCATCAAAGGAACTCACAAAAAAATCGAGTAGACCGTCGTTGTTGTAGTCCATGACCGCGACACCCATGCCATTGCCATCCGTTCCGACTCCAGCATCAACTCTGCCTTCTGAAAACGTACCATTTCCTTCATTCCACCAAAACTGACTATTTCCGTAGTCATTAATCAAAGAAAGGTCGGGAGCTCCATCTGCATCAAAATCGGCCCATGCGGAACTGAAGGCGTTAATGGATGTTCCAAAGTGCGGTTGGATGAGCCCCGTGGCTTCAGTGACATTGATGAAGAAACCGGGCAATTCCCTTCCGCGATTTCGTAGAAGCACCGCATAGGAAGAGCTTTCGGATGAACCGGCGATTCCCCATTCCATCACGTGGACATCAAGGAACCCATCTTGATCGTAGTCAACCATCGCGATGCTTTGTCCCTTGTGGGGTTCGTCAGCAACGGTCATGTCGGTTCCACGTATGACTGCTTGTTCGCTGAAGTGATTGGAACCATCATTGATGAACAAGTAGTATCGGGGCCCAATTCTTGGAACGAGAAACACATCAGTGTCTCCGTCATTGTCAATATCGCCTGCGGCGATACCACTGATATCTATGATGCCTTCGAATCCCCGTGATTCCGCTTCTTCTTTGAAGGTGCCATCTCCGTTATTAAAATAGAGTCTGAGTCGACCAGGAGTCGAACAAAGGAGCAAATCAGTCCAGCCATCGTCGTTGAGATCAGTTGCGCACATGGGACTCCCTGTGATGTAGGGATCGATGCCTGCAGGAGGGTCTGTTTCGGGCTGAGGAAGGGGGTCGAGTGTCAGTCCTGCGTCTTTTGCCACATCAGTGAAAGAGGCGGATGCAGATGTCCCCGCCATGACGGCTAAGAACAGGGCTGCGGTCAAAACATGGGTCATGGTTGCGTGATGATTGCGGTTCAACATTCGACTGAAATCGGTGGGAATAACAGGGGTACGATTTATCTCACTGACCACTCTGAAATATAGTGCCGGTCAAGCATAGTGCAAATGGGAGGAGAAAACTTGGGTGTTTAGGACAATGCTTCCACTGCTGCTTGTTTCAGAGAATCATGACTTCGGTGGAATGTTGCCTCTTCCGTGAGTTGGAAAAGACCACTCCTGCTACGGAGAGACAATTCTTTGGAAATACCTTTCAACTCATGGAAAGTATTTGATTCATTCAGAATAGGTTTCCGAACCCCATTTGAAGAAAGCGCGATTATGAAACTAAATAAATTCCAAACCCTGATTCCCCTTATTGCAGCTACGCTAGCGTTTTCCAACGGATTGATCTCCGCAGCAATTGAGACTGCTGAGCATAAAAAAGAGATCTATGAATGGCGGGTCTATCATTTCGAAAACGGAGGACAACCGTGGAGAGTGGATCAATACTACCGTGATTGCCTCATTCCCACTCTGAATGAGTATGGAGTTAAAGTGGGAGCGTTTGGTGAGTATGGGCAAACAGAGCCACCTACCATTTACTTTCTCATTGTTTACCCTTCATTGAGTGATTATCAGCGGATCAAAAATGAACTGTGGCAAAATGATGACTTTTTGAAAAAATCAAAGTCTTACTTCAATGAAACTGCTGATGGAGGTGCGTATACCCGTTTTGAATCCCATTTGTTGGAAGCGTTTGATGGACTTCCAACATTTCGCCAACCGCCTGAATCAAGGGGTCTGTTTGAGCTGAGGACCTATGAGAGTCACAACGAAGAAGCCGGGCAGCGGAAAATCGCGATGTTCAACCGTGAAGAACTTCCCTTGTTTGATAAGGTTGGGCTTCACCCCGTCTTTTTTGGTGAAGTTCTCGCGGGTCCGCAAATGCCAGCGCTGGTTTACCTATTATGGTTTGAAGACATGGAAGAACGAAACGCCAATTGGAAAAAATTTGTTCAGAGCGAAGAATGGAACACGATGAAAGTGAAACCGGAATATGCCAATACCGTCAGCGTGGTGAACAAGGTGTTCCTTCTCCCGAAAGACTATTCCCAACTCTGATTTCTTTCAATTTTCCCTTAATGAGCCAATTCCCCTCTTCTTTTTCGACAACGTCCCATGCAATCCACCATTGGGATTGGATTCGACCTGCAATCGCGGAGATCTTGAAGCATGATCGCATGCATTGAATCCAATATCGCTCGAAAAGCTCGCAAATTTGGTCAATAGGAAACGCCGACGCAGTCGTAATTTTCTGTTTCTAAATGCTCTTTTGTTGCGTAGTCGTAGGATTCTTTGCGCACGAAAAAGACTTGCATCTCCTGCTCTTCCAATTGCTCAACTTTTGAAGCCAATTGGGTTTCGATTGCAGGAGGCGCCCATTCCATTACTCGCCAAACAATCAGTTTTGATCCGTCGACTTCGGCCCCATTTTCGCGAATGGGGAATTCGTCGTAGGGGTCCATATCCAACTCATCGAGGTTGAAGCCGGTCAGAGATGGAAACAACCCCCCTCTGGTGAGTAAAAACATGATGTTATTTTGGATACCATAGAAGTAGGTATTCATATCAATCTCGCAGAATTCAAATGGTTCGCCGTTTTTGGTTTTCACCGTAATTTTGTCACCTTCCTCCCCTTTTGAAGTCGTTACTACGCAATCTGAATAGCGATAGACGGTTTCGGCACCATTCACTGTGATGTTTGGAATCTCGCTGTTCTTGATGAGAACAGTTCCATCTTCCATTGCCATGAGTGCATTGCATCCGGAGGCGGATATGAGTGTTAAAAATGCGAGAAAGAAGGTGGCTGGTTTTGTCATGAAAATCGGTAAAATCCTAAAGAAGAATCATTAGCAACACCCTCAACTCTTTGTCAAACTCGTTTCATTTTCGCTTACCTTGCCTATTTTGCATTGTCACAACATTTCTTAAATGAACCTCGTTGCAAACAAAGACACTGGACTTTGAGTGCGGTTTGCAATCGACTCCAAGTTGGCTTCGTTTTGTTTTAGTAAGATGAGTTTCCGCAGATCCATAATCGCAGCAATGATGACGATATCTTTTTTGATGTCGTCTTTACTGCAGGGTAATTGCGAAACATTGGTATGCGAACTTTCAGCTGTTACAGATGGCAACTGTTGCTGCTGCGATAATCCTGAGTCTGCAAATGACGCTGGTTGCTGTAGCGAGACCGAAACCGTCCCTGACGAGCATCAAGGCAGCGATTCCTGCGTTTGTATCAACTCAGGGCAAAGCCAACCCCTTGCATTGTTTGCTCAGGAATTATTTTCTTTTCCTGAATTTCAAATTTCCACCCCATTGGAGTCGATAAAGCTAGAGTGGTATTCAGAAGCGACTATCAATAATCGTTTCTATTCTTGGTCGCAAGCACCCCCTGGAAACTCAAGGCCGCTCAAACTGTTCTGCAAGAGGCAGATCTGATTCTGATTCACAAAAGACCACACTCAACTCAAATGAGTTTGATTGGGGTTGATCGTTAATGTGCGTATTTCGGCTCATTTGTGCCGAATTCAAACCATGATCGAACTTGTGAATCGTGAATCAAAAAATAAGTATTTTATCAAAGAGAAACCCGTTGTCGAACGGTCCGTTAAACAGTGAATCAGATCCCATCAATGGGAGTCAGAATGCATCCCGAACGTCATTTTACCGGAGGGTAGAGCGATTGATTCCGATTGGAATATTTACTGGATTCATTGCCCTGATATTATTGATGTTTGGTGACCGGCTATTGCCGTCCAGTAAGGTGGAGTTAGTAACCGTTTTAGTGAAAGAAGAACTTGCGTTTTCAGGTGAGACTCAAGGGTCAAAATCGCTCAATTCCGATTTTGGGGCGAAGTCCCTCTTTCAGGCTTCTGGATGGATCGAAGCGGATCCCTATTCTCATCGAGCATCCACTCTCATCAGTGGGTTTGTCGATCAAGTATATGTGTTAGAAGGGCAGGAGGTTGAAGAGGGTGAGGTGATCGCAACCCTCATTGACGATGACGCTGTGCTAGACCTTCAAACTGCCAATCGTGTTCTGGAAGGCGCGCGATCTGAGTTTGAAGCGCAACTTCAGTCGATCGAAATCACGAAGGCGGAGTCGGATTCTTTGGACGCCAGGATTAAGGTGGCATTAGCCGAGCTCGCGGAGGTTGATGATATAGCGCAGCGCATGGAAACCCTCTCCGATGGTGCGGTTCCAGAGCAAGAGGTTGTGCAAGCAATGTTGAAGCAGAAAACCCGGCAAGCACAGGTTGCGAGCTTGGAAAGCAACCGAGTTCAAATTAGTACTGAACTGAAGCGACAGGAGGAAATGCTTCAAGTGAGACAGGCCAGTTTGAATGCGGCTGAGATTGATGTTGCGCGCAGACAACTTGTGTTGGATCGAACTCAAATCAAAGCCCCCATTCGTGGAATTATCCAAACGCTACATGCCGCTCCGGGGCAGAAAAAAATAGTGAATTCAGACCAGCTGGACTCCACGACCATTGCGGTCATTTTTGATCCAAATTCATTGCAAGCTCGGATCGATGTCCCCCTGGATGAGGCTGGTAAATTAAGGGTTGGGCAAGCGGTCCTTGTGAAGACGAATTTCCTTCCTTCCGAAGTGCTCAAAGGACGGGTGACCCGGATTGCAGGCCAATCCGATATTCAACGAAATACCCTTCAAGCTAAGGTGGAAATTATCAATTCTCATCCGAAATTGAGACCTGAGATGCTCTGCCGCGCCGAATTCTTATCCACAGGCGAATCTTCTACCGCGAATGCTGATTCCTCTGGAGCTGAGCTTCAAATTTATGCGCCTCGAACTGCCCTCGATTCTGTATCCAAGGACCGTGCCACCGTGTTTCGTTTAGATGAGACTCGGGGCAGAGTTGAACGACTCGAAGTGTCGATCGACGCAACTGAAACAGGTGAATTTTATCGCATTGTCGAAGGACTCAGGCCGGGAGACCAACTAGTGAATTATCCGAGCGCAGATCTCAAAGACAATCAACGCATTAAACTTTAAGAAAAATGACTGAACAAGCCTATATCACTTGTAGAAATTTAACGAAAACGTACCTCAAAGGAAAGACTGAGATCACCCCTTTGTCTGATTTGAACCTGGACGTAGTGCAGGGAGATTTCCTTGCCCTGATGGGACCATCCGGTTCAGGGAAAACAACCTTGCTGAACTTGATCTCAGGAATCGACACCCCTTCGCGTGGAGAGTTGCGGGTAGGCCAAACAGACATTTCCACGCTCAACCGTAATGAACTGACTCAATGGCGTTCTAAGCACTGTGGCTATGTGTTTCAATTGTATCACCTTGTGCCGATCCTGTCGGCATTTGAAAACGTGGAACTACCGCTCATTCTGGACAAATCATTGAGTCGCAAGGACCGGGAAATGAAGGTTGAAGCGGCTCTGGATCTGGTCGGAATAAGGGATCGTGCGGATCATCGCCCAACAGAACTTTCGGGTGGACAGGAACAGAGGGTTGCTATTGCCCGTGCGATTGTTTCGGACCCGGAATTGATCGTTGCCGATGAACCAACTGGTGATCTCGACAAGACCTCTGCGACTCAGATCTTAACCCTTTTAAGGGAACTCACAACGGACCATCAGAAGACAATTCTTATGGTCACCCACGATATACATGCTGCCGAAGTCGCCAATCACACCTTGCATTTAGAAAAAGGGCAACTGATCGAAGCCAGGGAGGTTGTTGTTTCATGATCGCCGCCCCGTTTACTCGTATTTTCGGTCTCTCCTGGAAATATGCTTCGAGAAATCGAATTCGCAGTTTGCTCACTATCCTTGGAGTTGCGGTAGGAATGTTCCTGTTCACTGCTGTGGAAACGATGCAGCAATCGTTGAAGCAGGTAACTGAGTTGAATGCCAATGATACCACTTTGGTGGTGTATCGGGAAAACCGGTTTTGTCCTGCAACTTCGAAATTGCCAGAGCATTATCAGACTGAAATCCGAAAGATTCAAGGAGTGGAGGAAGTGATTCCAGTGCAAATTGTGGTTAATAATTGCGGGGCAAGCCTCGATGTCATCACTTTCAGGGGGGTTCCTGCGGATGAACTTACCACCTACAATCCTGATCTTCAAATCTTGGAAGGATCGATTGGAGATTGGTTGCGCCAGCAAGATGGGGCATTGATCGGTAAAAACTTCGCGGCTAAGCGAAACCTGAAACCGGGGGATCGTTTTGAAGCAGTAGGGGTGACAACATTGATCAGCGGGATCATCGATTCCCCCCTGCCTCAGGATAATAACGTCGCTTATGTGCATCTGCCTTTCTTGCAACAGGCGTCGAGGGTCGGCTTAGGCACGGTGACACAATTTAATGTGAAAGTGTCGCAGGCGGAAGATTTGGATCGGGTCAGTGAGGCGATTGATGCGGTGTTTAAGTCCGACTCTGCTCCGACAGTGACTCGCCCTGAAAAGGCGTTTTTTGCGCAAACCGCGAAAGATATGATCGAGTTGATTGGCTTCACGCGGTGGATTGGAATCGGTGCGGTGCTGGCGGTGGCCACTCTGGTTGCAAATGCGCTCATGCTCATCGCGAGAAGTCGGGTGAAAGAAAGTGCGGTGTTACAGACCATTGGCTTTTCTCCGCGGCACATTACGATTCTGATGCTATGGGAAGGAATCATATTGGGATTATTCGGAGGATTGTTGGGCACTCTTTCAGGAACTCTATTCTTCGCTACCAATCATTTTACGTTTGGAAACGAGGGACTCACGCTCGCCATTCTTCCCAGCAGTGAAGCGAATTTATTGTCCATTGGAATGGCGGTTGCAATGGGCTTCCTTGCCTCGCTTTGGCCTTCATTGGTGGCCTCCAATAAACCCATTGTTCAATCTTTGAGAAATTCGTGATATGTTACCTTTTCAATACGCCATACGAAATCTGATCCGGGACCCGATCCGATTCGCACAAAAAGTAGCGGGGTCTTGCCTGGTGGTGATATTGGTGCTTGCCGCCGGGGCATTTAACCAAGGGATGGACCAATTACTCCGGTCCAGTGGCGCACAAGAGAATGTCATATTTCTCGGTGCAGGATCCGAAGAAAGCGTGGAACGCAGTGAAGTCCACATGCAGGCAGAACAACAGATCGCGGCGGGTGTTCGAAAGATTCGGCAACGGATGAACGTTTTATCGGTATCGGGTGAAGTTCATTATATGGGTATGTTGAGTTTTGACGGTGGAAAAAGTAAGCAGGCCCTGTTACGGGGTGTCACCGTCCAGGCATTGGAAGTGCACGATGAAGTGCGGTTGATAGAGGGCAGATTTCCGGGGTCCGGGGAAGTGATGATTGGTCGCCTCACCCATGTTACCCTTGGAATGAATGCTGAAGATTTGACGATTGGTTCAGTCATCAATTTTGAGTCTGAGCGGTTTGAAATTGTCGGTGTTTTTGATGCGCCGGGTACAGTGCTGGAGTCCGAAGTGTGGTTCAAACGATCCGATTTGATGACACTAACCCAACGGGAATCTCTCTCCTGTGTGGTCATTAAAATGGACTCCAAAGAGGAGTTCAAACACGCCGATCTATTTGCGAAACAACGATTAGATCTTGAACTCACTGCTGTCCGTGAATCGGATTACTACGCCCAGTTGTCGAGTTTTTATGCACCGATTCGCTGGATGACTTGGCTCACGGCGTTGTTAATTGCAGCCGGTGCAGTATTTGGCGGATTCAACATGTTGTATGCTGCGTTTGCCTCAAGGATCAAAGAACTGGCAGCTTTGCAGACCATTGGGTTTTCGAGAACGGCGATTTTCTTATCCCTTGTGCAGGAGAGCCTGTTAACGACGCTCATTGGCACTTTTTTGGCCGTGGCCTTGAGTGTGCTTCTGTTGGAAGGCAATACTATCTATTTTTCGATTGGAACCTTCTCCTTAACCTTCGACCCGAGGTTGTTGCTGATTGGACTATTGACGGGGTTGGGATTGGGGACGATTGGAGCGATCCCTCCGAGTATCCGTTGTCTGGCGACTTCCCTCCCGAAAGCGCTGCGAAGCTAAAATTTGATAATTATAAATAGGAAAGATAATATGAAAAAAAATACCATTCATCTCATACTCTCATCTGTTGTTCTAGCGGGCATCTTCATAGGTTGCTCAAAGGATGCCTCTCCGTCTGAACCCGCTGACGTGCAAGCGGAAGAAAACAGTGAAGTCTGGTTGGCTCAGGCTCCGGAGCACGCGAAGTCAGTGGCCGAAGCTCGATCACTTCAACCCGGAGAGGACGTCGTTGTTCAAGGAGTGATTGGCGGAGTCGTTTCTCCTTTCAGTGATGAGTTTGCGGTGTTTGTTTTAGGGGATGATTCTTTACTCTATTGCGATGAAATGGGGGAGGATCACTGTAAAACTCCCTGGGATGCCTGTTGTGAAGATGCTGATTTGAGAAAGAACTCCATCGCATCTATCCAATTCCTGGATGCCGAAGGATTTCCGGTCGAACAATCGGCCAAAGAATCTTTTGGATTGAAGGAATTGGATGAAATTACGGTGAAAGGTTTTGTTGCCGAAGGATCTACTTCAAACAATCTTATTATCACGGCTACTGGGCTTTTCAGAAAGAGTTAAAGGTAGTTTGTTGGGGTAGCGCGATTCGCAGGTTTGTTGGCCTTGGAAATTGGACTCAATACGGGTCCGTTGCCAACGATCAAGCGAAGGGTTTTCAGTCAGTTTAGAAATAAACCCCTCGCTCGCCATTCGATTCGTCAATTACTGTCCGCAGGTTGGGATTTGGGAGTGACCCACGTGTAAACCGCAGGCAATACGAGCAATGTCAGTAGGGTTGATGAGATCAATCCTCCGACAACAACGATTGCAAGCGGCCGTTGCACCTCACTGCCGGTCCCATGAGAGAGTAGCAAGGGAATGAGTCCGAGTGCTGTCGTGGCGGCTGTCATCAGAACCGGGCGCAAACGAAGGCAAGCACCTTGGATGCAAACAGTCCGAAGGTCTTTACCTGTTGAAAGCAACTGATTGAAGCAAGTTACCATCACCATGGCATTCCCCAGTGCGATACCAAAAAGCGCAATGAAACCCACACTGGCTGGCACTGATAAATTTTCACCAGTGATCCACAGTGCGACGATTCCACCTACTAATGCCAGAGGTATGTTCATTAAGATCAGTAGGGCATAACGCATGGATGCAAAGCTCAGGTAGAGCATGATCATGATCAAGGCTAGTGTGATCGGAACCACCACTGCGAGTCGTCGGTTTGCTTCTTGCTGCAGTTCGAACTGACCTCCCCAGGTCAACACATAGCCTGTTGGCAGGTTTAGTTGCTCAGAAATGGCTTGCTGGGCACTTTTCACAAAGCTTCCAATGTCCCTTCCGATGACGTTGGCCTGAATTTCGATGTAACGCTGGTTATTTTCCCTGACAATTTGACGGGGGCCAACGATTTCTTCGATTTTTGCGATTTCATCGAGTGGAATCAAGGCACCGTCCGGGGAGCGTACTATAAGGTGTCCCAGGTCTTCAACGGTGTCGCGCGCTGATTCCTGATACCGAACAAAGATGTCATAGCGTTTCACTCCATCGAAAATTTGACCTGTTTCGATGCCTCCCACTGCCGCGCGGATCAACTCCTGCACGTCATTGATGTTGAGCCCATGCCGTGCGATAGCGTTTCGGTCGGGGCGAATGACGACCTGAGGGGAACCGGTAACTTGGCCTGGTTGAACGTCGGCAGCGCCTTCAATTTCATTGATGATAGAAGCAATCATATCGGCTTGGGTTTTCAGAACATCCAGCTCCGGACCAAAGAGTTTGATCGCAAGTGCAGCCTTCGATCCTCCGACGAGTTCATCGATCGTGAGCTGAATAGGCTGTGTCATATTGGCAAGCACTCCAGGCATGCCTTCGAGGGATTTACGAATTTCGTTTTCAATATCACTTTGTGAAATTCCTTTTCGCCATTCCTCCTTTGGCTTGAGTACAACCATCATGTGAACGGAGTTGATCGGATCGGCATGGGCGCCGACTTCTCCTCTACCGATGCGAGAGTGAGTTGAGACCACTTCTGGCACCTGTCTTACGCGGCGTTCCGCTATCATGGTGTTCCGTTTGGTTTCCTCTAGAGACACGGAGGGTGCCATTGAAAGATTGGCAATGATAGAACCCTCGTTGAGTCGAGGAGTGAATTCGGACCCTAGTTTTGGATAGACCCATACTCCCAAAGCGAGCAATAGTGCCGCCAAGAGTAAAGCCAATAGACGAAACCTAACAAAGAAGGACAAGATTGGCTTATAGAGGGCAAGGATCGGACGGAGCAGCCAACTGTCGGCTGTTATCACTTCATCGTCGGATTGGGTTTTGGTGTTCCGAGATCTTTCCTTCCTTCTTTTCATGAATAGAAAAGCGAAAACGGGAGCTGCAATGAGGGCAAAAATGAGTGAGCCAAGCATCGCTAGTGTGACGGTGTAGGCGAGTGGACGGAAGGTTTTTCCCTCCACTCCATGCAAGGTGAAGAGGGGGAGAAATACGATAATCACAATGAGAATCGAGAAAATAAGGGGACGGGCAACTTCAGTAACTGATTGAGCAATGATCTGGGATTTTTTGGAACTGGAATCGCAGTGTTTAAAGAGGCGATCCGTGTTTTCTGTCACCACTATGGCCCCGTCAACCAACATGCCGATTGCGATCGCCAAACCACCCAATGACATGAGGTTCGCTGAAATTCCAAAAAGGTGCATCGCACCGGTGGTGAATAATACTGAAAAGGGGATCGATAAAGCGACGACGAGACTCGGACGAAATCCGCCTACAAAAACGAGGATCACTAATGCTACTAGAATGATTCCTTGGAGCAATGCAGTGGTGACTGTATTGACTGAATTCTGAACAAGGGTTTTTTGCTCATAATAGGGTTTGATAAGAACTCCCTCGGGTAGGGCGGATTGAATGGATTCGAGCTTGTTTTCCACTGCCTCTATAACTGTTGAGGCATTGGTCCCATAGAGTTTTATAACCATCCCGGATATGACTTCTTTCTCTCCATTCATGGTTTCGAGACCTTGCCGGATTTCTCCACCGATGGTGATATCGGCAACATCGGATAGGAACACAGGGGTGCCTGCCTCGTGAGCAACCACGATTTTCGTGAGATCCTCCAGTTTTTGAGCGAGCCCTTCGGAGCGTATGATAAACATCTCTCCGTTACGCTCCAGGAATTGACCTCCAACATTTTGATTGTTGGCTTTGACCCGTTCGATGATGTCATGAATTGTGAGATCATAGCGCAGTAACGAATCGGGGTTCACATTAACCTGAAATTGTTTAACGTAGCCTCCTATTCCCAGCACTTCGGTTACGCCAGATACGGTTTGCAGATTGAATTTGACGATCCAATCCTGCATCGAGCGGAGCTCCTCCAGTGAGTAGGAATCGGTTGTGTCGATGAGGTTGTAGTAAAGCACAAGCCCTTGGCCGGTCGAAATGGGGCCCATCTCTGGTTCTCCAAATCCTTCCGGTATGGCTTCTCTTGCCTCAGACAAACGTTCTCCAACAATTTGTCTGGCAAAATAGATATCGGTGTCATCTTCAAAATAGACGCTGACCACAGACAATCCAAAGTTGGATACCGAACGAATTTCGTCTACGCGGGGCAGTCCACTCATCGCGGTTTCCACAGGAAACGTAACAAACTTTTCGACTTCTTCGGGCCCAAGTCCGTCTGTGACGGTGAAAACCTGGACTAAAACAGGTGCCACGTCGGGAAAAGCATCGACGGGTAGTTTTTGATAACCCCAGAAGCCCGCTGCCATCGTGGTGATAGCGAGCAGCACGACAATAAGCTTATTGTTCAGTAATATCCGAATACATTTTTCGAAAAACATAATGAAGTGATTTGGATGGTTTTCGATTAATGAACGTGGCCTTCATGACCCCCAAACGAAGCCTTTCCAAGCTCCGCTTTCAACGATAGTGCGTTTCTCGTAACAATCGTTTCTCCTTGTTCCAAACCCGAGATCACCTCGTAGTGGTGATCATCGCTATGGCCCAGCTTGATTGTGCGAGGTTCAAATTCTGCTCCCTCTTGCACAAATACGATGGTGTTCCCATCAAGTTCCAAAATCGCGGATCGGGGTATCATAAGCATGATGGGATGTTCCTCGACGGTTATTTCTCCAGTGACAAACTGCCCGGGTTTCCATTTTTTCTCCGAGTTGTCCACTATCACACGGGCAAGGCCCGTTCGAGTGTGCTCGTCGATGGTCGGGGCTATGTAGGCTATCGTTCCAGTGTACTGCGTTGAGCCGTGGGGTCCGCTGATCTTTACCTTTAATCCATGACTCATGAAGGGCATATCCTTCTGGTAAATCTGCAGATCAGCCCATACTGAAGAGAGGTCAGCAATCGTGAATAGTGGTGTTCCCGCTTCGATTGTCTCTCCCAAAGTAATGTCATAGGTGACAATCGTTCCATCAAACGGAGCTTTGACTTCGAAGGGGCGAAGCGTCTCCGCGTTTTCCATACTAGCGAGGATTTTCCCGGTCGTGACTGAGTCCGCGAGCCTCGCTGAAATCGATTGAATGGTGCCGTGGAAACGGGGTGTGACATGCGCAACTCTTTCTCCATTGAACTGGATTTCTCCCGGTAGGGTAATCGTCTCCTGCAGCACCCCGGATCCTACTTTTGCAATTTCGATCCCAAACTCCTTCATGACCTCTGGAGTTATTGAGATTCGGCCTTCTTCTTCATGACCGTGTTCATCGAGTTCTGTGTGATCCTCCTCATGGTGCGATGCTTCAGCTGAGTGCTCTTCTGCATCGGAATGGAGGTGTTCGGGTTCGTGATCGTGCTCCTCTTCAGTATGCTGAGAAAACAGTGATCCAGTAGCGGCGAGCGATAGCCATATGCAAAAGACTAACGATCGATGATAAAGTCGGGTGGCGGTAGGTTTCGCTGGCATTGAATGAAAATGGTGTTTCATAAGAGAAATTAGTTGGGATGAAATTTAGGGTTGGGTTATTTCGGTGGTTAACGCCCAGATGTCGTTTTGGGCACCAGTGTATCGTTCGAGCGCATCAAGGTAGTTTTCTTTGAGTTCAAAGAGTAGCTTTCTGGCTTCGAGTACAGGTAACTGTGTGAATAATCCGTTTTCGTATCCTTTTTCTGTTTCAAACAGCGTCTTTTCTGCTTCAGGCAGAAGGTGATTCTGTATGCTTCGGGCTTCAATTAGTGCCGACGTGAGATTTTGATGAGCCTGAAGGAGTTGGTTTTGGAAACTGCGAAGCAGCACCGCTTTCTCCTGCTGGATCGACTTGATCTCAGATCGATTTTTGAGAATTGCACCCTCGTTGTTATTGAAAATCATCCATGGTATGGAGACACCAAAAGTAAGGGCCACGTCTCGGCTTTCTTCGTTAAAATAACGAGCTCCTGCAAATGCATCGATATCCGCTTTGGATTCGGCCTTGGAAAGTTCGAGATCGGCTTCTGCTTTCGTGGTGAGTGATTCAAACTGACGCAGTTCGGGATGCTGGTTTAGATTTTCGAGCAAGGATGAAAAACGAGGGATATCCTCTAATCGGATCTTGTCTTCGACTTGCTGTTCTGGCGAATCATACCTTCCCCAGTTGGATGTGAGCTGTGTCCATGCCGCGGATTGTGCAGTCTGGGCGAGCAGTAGTGCATGAGCTTGCTGTTTGACTGCGAATCTCGCGCGAGTTCTCTCTACTTCTGGAGCTAGGGCGGCCTCCACCATTTGTGATACCGCGGATTCTGCCTGTTTCGCTAACTCGAGTTCTTTCATTCGAAGTGCAGTTCTTTTCTGCGCTATGAGGGTTGCTGTATAGTCGGCCCTAGTTCTGTATAGGACCTTTCGTGTGACGTGCTCCAGTTGTTGGGTGAAGACTGCTTTCTCCGCTTCAACAACATTAGTTCGCTTGGAACGTTTGTCTCCTCTCTCAAATGTGTAACCGATTCCTGCTGTGAATTCCGCACCCTGGAGATCATTGTAGGCACCAGTTCCCAGAAAATTCTCCAACTCTGCTTCCAGAGTTGGATTGGGGCGGGAAGCAGCCGTTTGAAGGTCACCTTCCATTCCTTCAATCCTGATTAACTGAAGCTGAATCGATGGATCCCGGTTCAATGTGAGTTTGAGGGCAGTTGGCAGGGTGAGGACTTCCGACGAGTCCGTTTTGAGTCCTTCATGGTGCTGACTGTGAGCATTGAGCAGCGGAAACGCTGCAAGTAAAGTGGTGCAAGTAATGCACAGTGGTTTGTTCATGTTGTTCCTGTTTGCCGATTTCTCCACTCGTTCGAATCGATAGTGGAGTGTTGCTTTTAATGCCTCCCGCAAGGGAGGTCCGAAGCGATGGTGTAACAGGTAGAATCAGATTCGCATGACGGTTTTCGCCGCAACTGCATTCCAATGATTTGAAGCTAAGAATTTTTCTGAACTTCGGAGAATGGGCCTGTTCGGCGGTTGCGAATGAGAGGGCAAGGAATCAATCGATTCTGAATCGATCAAATTTCGACTCAAGGCATCGATTGGGATTCGTAGTCGTCTATCCTCACGGGATACTAGGAAATCGACTCCTTCCAAAGGCACATCCACACAATGGGTGCATTCGAGTGCTTCTGCTTCTGACTCATGAGCCTCGGAGTGACAACATTCGCTTCCACTTTCAATTGCTGTGGAATGGATCTCACCCTCTTCATGAAAACACAACACTCGCGCACTGGTGTTTCCGAGTAAGGAAATGCCCAGCACCAGTAATGTATTTAGTATGGTAAGTTGAATCCGCGTCATCAATGAGTTCCTTACCTGTAACTCAGTTTCTTATGTTTTCAACCAAAACTTTTGGATCGTTGCGTCACACGAATCAGAGATCGCTTTCAATCTGAGGTTTTTCGGTAGGAATACCGCGGTTCGATTCGAATTGCATCGCCTTGAGCAATGCCTTTCTCCAATCAATGTGGACGGCTATTTTTCTTTCTGAATCAATCGCCCTAAGCAAAAAATCGATAGATTTGACGGGGGTTTTTGTTCCGGCTAGGTCAAGAATAAGGTAGCTATAAGGATTATAGTTGGTTCGGTGTTCTTCCAGCAGTTGATGAGGGAAATACCTGATAACGGGTAGGGTGGTGCAGAGAAGAACAGTATTTCCATTCAATTTAATACCGAGCGGTTTCAACTCTGGAATTTCTTCGATGTTAATTGGACCAGATTTTAATAATTCTCTTGAGTTGCCGTACACTTTAGCCAAATCTTGAACATCTTGAATGTTCGGAGGATCTCTGTTGATCAGAAAAGCGTGTAAGTATGAGTCCATTGGCTAAGAACCTACTAGACTACAGAAACGAACAACGCCTAACACTTACCCTAACTACCTTAATTTAGGTATCAATAACGTGAGCTCAAAACCATTAGAGATCGTCATTGTCGAAGACCAAAAACTGTTTCAGGAACTTCTGGCTCAGTTAGTAACTTCTGTTTTCGGATACAAAGTTGTCGGAGTCGCCGGAGATGGAATTACCGCTCTTAAGTTGTGCCGGGAATTCAGACCTGGACTGGTTCTCCTGGATATCTGTATTCCGCAAACTTCGGGACTCGTTGTCGCTGAAATTCTAAAAGCTGATTTTCCAAGCACCAAGATTCTCGCAGTGTCATCTGAGAATGACCCAGTGACGATCCATAAGGCCTTCAAATTGAATATCCAGGGATTTCTGGATAAGAGTACCCAAACGATTGAGATACTGACTGAGGCGATTCGAAAAGTATCCGAAGGGAGCACTTTTTACAGCCCTTCGATTTTGAGAGTGAGGGACAAGTTGCTCGATGAGCCGATGTCTTTTCAAAAAATACTCAGTGCCCGGGAGCAAGAGATTCTGTCCCTCATAGGGGGTTGTTATTCTGATCAAGAGATTGGCAATTTGGTGGGTTTGAGTCCCAGTACCGTTCAAACCCACCGCAAGAATATTATGGGTAAAGTTGGTGTCCACAGCACACCTGAATTGATTCGTTATGCGGCT
This sequence comes from Opitutales bacterium, assembly GCA_963676215.2. GTDB lineage: Bacteria > Verrucomicrobiota > Verrucomicrobiia > Opitutales > JAFGAQ01 > JAKSBQ01. The sequence continues at coordinate 169,781 of CAXXVT010000006.1, forward strand.
GAAAATGGCTTTTGGAAACCTCACGAAGACAAGCTTAATTATTGAGGGATGTGAAACCGTAGCATCGCGTGCTCGCATGCGATCTCTTTGAAAACCGATTGTTCGTCCTTGATGAGTGGCTCTATTCGGTGATAAGCGTCGAATGCTTGCTCCAAGTGAATGCGCTGCGGACAGGAATGTCCGCGTTCCCATTAAGTGAATAGCAATCGCGTAGCACCTCATACTTGTTCTTGACTGTGAGCTTGTCGAACGGCACGAGATCAGTTTCAGTTTGAAATATTTTCGAACGCTATTTCGGTAACAACCCACTAGCTCATGCCGGGAATATTGACTTTCTGTTCAATTCCAAATTCAGCTTCGAACTCAAGGTGGGCATTTACGAGTTGGCGGATATGTTCTCTTTCGTAGGGGAATTGTTTGATGAGTTTATTGATCTGCTTCAGGTCCTCTGAGCCAGCAGCGTCTTGGATTTTCGAAACATACTCGACTGAATGGTGCGCCTGGATTGTGCCGAGGTAGTTTTTGAGTTCGTGCGCAGCTGACTTCATTTTGCGAAGGTCACATGATTCAAACGTTTCCATTATGATATCGGATAGTTTCTCCGCTGGCTGCATGACTTCCTGTTCGACCTCTGTTGCCAGGTCGAGGTTATGAATCATCGCAGTCAAATAGCAGGTGTCAAAATTGAGATCATTTTTGCATAGCTGTTCAGCACGGGCCTGTGATCCCTCCATTTCTGAAGGATCGACCGTGACAGTTTCGACGTTGTTGGGACACAGAATAAGGAGTTTTTCTAACAACTTATCGGTGCCTATTGGTTTGGCGATGTATTCGTTCATCCCTGCCTTAGAACAGGTTTCCTTCTGCTCATCACTGGTATAAGCGGTTTGGGCAACAATCGGTGTATTTTTGTTCTTCGGAAAATCCCCTTTTCGAATCATGCGAGCAATTTCAGGTCCTGTGTAGTCTGGCAGACTCCAATCGAGAAAAATGGCATCGTAAACGTGATCATTAAGGTGTTGAAACGCTTGAGATCCGTCTTTGGCTACGTCCACCTGTGCTCCCCATTCTTCCATGAATGCGCGAAAAATCGTGAGATTGTAATCAATGTCATCAGTGATGAGGTAACGGCCCTTAATCGTGGTTTTCTCTCCGCTCGCATTGGGCTCCAGTTCCTTGAGCGATCGATATTCGACAGGGAATTTTAATTGGAATCGAGTTCCTTTCCCTACTTCACTTTCGAAGCTTCGTTTTCCTTCAAGGGTGTTTACAATATCGGTGACGATTGCGAGTCCCAAGCCCGTTCCTTTCTCATCAACTCCCATATGTGAGGAACTCGAACCTTGTTCAAAAGGTTTAAAAATACGATCTTGATCTTCTGGCGCAATGCCTGCGCCTGTGTCTCTCACCAAAAGATTGAGTTCGGCAGTGGAATCGTCAATGGGTTTAAGATGGATAGCCACCCTTACCGAGCCCTTTTGGGTGAAACGAATCGCGTTGCTTGTGAGATTGACCAGGATTTGTTCGATTCGGCTTTGGTCTGTGAAAACACTGGCTCTTTTGGGGCCATAATAGGCGACAATCAGGCTAACTCGATTTTTCCCAGCCATGTCCTTGAACAGATGACGTACCGTACTTCGCAGAGAACAGGGGTCAAACCAGTCTTTGGAAATCGTGAGTTTGCCCGATTCAATTTTCGAAAAATCGAGGATATTTTTGATGAGTCGACTTAAGTAACCACTCGAATGGGTCAGTGACTGCAAGGTTTCATCGCTAATCTTTTGATTGGGTTTTAGGATCCGAACATTGCCAATGATTCCATTCATCGGATTGCGAATCTCATGGCTCATGTTGGCTACGAAATCAGATTTTACGCGATTGGCCTTCTCGAGTTCGATGGTGCGCTCCTTGACTTTGCCTTCGAGTTCGACTTCGCGTTTTTGAGACTCACGAAGTCGAAGATAGAATACCATAAACCCAATGTAAATGAGTGCTATCGCGTAGGCGATGAATGCAGGCGCTGTTTTGTACCATGGAGGTAATACACGAAAACTGATTGACGCTACTTCTGAGGTCGATCCCTGTCCATTGACGGTTCGAACCTCAAAATTGAAACGCCCGCTCCTTAGACCTGGAAATGAACGGCTTGTTTGCGTGCTTGCATCACTCCAGCGCTCTTCCAATCCCGTGAGGCGGGTTTGAAAAAACATCGGTTCGTCGGCCCTAAAATGAGGGATGTAGTAGTCGAAAGAAGGTACGACCTCTTTACCCTCCTTAAACGCCGGAATCCTCTCAGTTGCGGAGTCATATCGTGGTGGCTCAGTTGTTAAACTCAGCCGCGGAAGAGAGGGTTCAGCGATGGGTGGCAACAGATCCAAATTGAGAAAATTGATCCCATCTGCCCCTGTTATTGCGACGATTTCGTTTCCATCAGAATCCGTGAAACTATGAATCTTACGAATAGCACCCAAAAAGTCCTGACTTCCTAGTGGATGGGGAACCCAAGTTGCTTTTCCGTTTTCATCGAAATTCAATTGTCCCAATTGGTATCCACCAAAAACCTTGTGTTTACGAAGCAACCATAAGGGTCCTTCAACTGGAAAATGAGATGGAACTATCCATTCCCAGTTGAGAGAGTCAGCTGCAACAGTAGGCAGATATACTGGGCTGAACTCCGCGTCATGCTTCCAATGAAAAATCCATTCTGAGTTAATCAACAGGATATCATCTCTCAATTTGAACAACCCTACTTCCCCTTGCCCGTTATTGAATTCTTTTCCATTAATGATAGGAATCGCATCGAAGGCAGTATTTTCGGAAGCGTTTGTATAACGGACTACATTTCCCGTTCCAGTCGCAACCCAGTGAAATCCATCAGTATCCTCAACTACTTGAGTTGCTTGCCCTGAATAGCCCGTAAATCGCATGGACTCTACCCAGCCTTCTTCAATATGTTTCAGTTTCCTCACACTATCAGTAGCAGTGACCCAGATCGAATCGTTGTCGTCTGCGTAAGAAGCATATGTTTCAATATTGTCGAGGATTTCTTTTGGTTTGGCGGTAATTTTCAGATGATAAAAATCCCAAGGCAGCCGATAGAAATCCCAAGGGGTTGCAAGTAGGATATCATTCTTGAAAGGTGTGATTCCCATAACCTTATGTTCAAAAATTTTTCTTGGTTCCTCACTATCGTATACATACGCACCATCATTAGCAGAAAAATAGAAATTTCCTTTTACAAAGGTTGAGTCAAATAATGGGTTATGAGAGAAGTTTAAAGTATAGTGAGCGACTCGTGAACCCTTAGAGGCTAAGACTCTGAATATTTTGAGACGAGTAATCAGCCAAAGAAAATTTTCATCCTCAATAACCACATTGTTCACATCTTTAAACTCTTTGTAGTGGTTCGGGACAATCGTGTCGAAAGAGTAATCGTTTATATCCATCAACAACAATCCGTCGGTCGTAGTAGGAATTATTAGTAGATCCTTTAATTTACGAGAGGAAGTATATTGGTTAATATGGTCTATTCCCAAATCTCTAAAGGATACCAAGCTGGAGATTTTTTGGTCTCGGAGTATTTCGATTCCTTCTTTTGTCAGAACGACCGTTTCCCCATTCAAATTTCCCCAACCCAAGAATATCTGCTTTTCTTCGATATTTTGCATTGTAGATTCGAGGAAAAATTTTCCACCCTTGAAGACATGAATAGCACTGTCAGTTTTGCAGAAGATATCTCCATTATTTGCGAAAGGGAAAATTCTGTTTTCGCTTTCAAATTTTTGGATATTGAGCGTTTTTCCGTCGTAAATATAAACTCGAGAATTTCCGAAAAAAAAAGTTATTGAATCTTGTACGTAGATTTGAGTAATGGGTTCTAAATTGTTTTCTCTTATATCGAATTGTTGCGATATTGAGTGATACGAGACGGAATCTCGGTGTGTTTCCAAAAAACCAAACTCTTGATTGGAACCTACCCATGTTTTGTTTTCTATCGAAGCTTTCAACGTCCAGACCGTTCCCAGACCAGGCACATCATAATTAACCCAATCCCATCCATCAAAGATGGTAACACCACTTCCCAGCCCTGCGAAAAGCATTCGACCGTCATTCAATTGAATTCCCGTCCAAAATTCTTGCAGATTAGTGTCTTCAATAGAGTAGACCTTTTGTGGCGCACTACCAAAATTGAATGCCCAAATTGAGCACGAAAGATGCAAACAAACAAAGTTTATTAGGACTTTTAGGCTTCGATTGACAATGATAGGTGGCATGGAAGAAGATTTGTAAAAAATATGTCAATACCCTAATTCAGGTAATTTGGCTCATTTCAAGCTTTCGGTGTTACTAATACAAATGGGTATAACCTTAACTAATACCGTTATCTATATCTAAACCACCGCCTATCATGAAACAATTTAAGAAACAAATTCTTGGAACAATCGCTTTCGTTCTTCTTTTCGTAGGTCTGACCAATGCCGCTCAGTCTATGGATCCAATGAGTCAAAAAACTGACATAAAGCAAGAAATAAACGAATATGCTTCACCCTGCTCAACAGGTGGAGATCCTCGTTGAGGATTTAATCCGTTTCGTTCATTCTTTGCTGAATGCTCAACCTGGCGCCAATTAAGTACGCAAACTGTTTTGCGTCTGACGGAGGGCCGTTGCATTCGGTCGAAGAATCCAGCATCGAAATCAACGGTCACCGCTGGACCGTTGCAAATTCACGTCTGTGCGATGAGTTTCGAACGAACCATCGCGATCAGATCATTTTTGCTGCTGTAGATGGCACGGGTTTGGATTCTAATCCGCTACATGCTCGATACAAAGCGATTTCCGAAGCGATCGAACGCTGGGCTCACCGGACGGTAACGACTGGAGAAGATCGAAGTCGCTTTGGATTTGACAAAGATTCAAGCTCCAATGGCATGGCGGCCTTCCCAGGTCTGTTTGCCAGGCAGGCGAGGAAATATGCACTGAACGAAGCGATTGAGCGGTATTCGCTCGTTGCGTGGTGGGAGCAATTGCTTGCGATTGAGCTTGTGGACGTTGATACGAAGGACGCAGGCTCCACTTACCGCATTCTGCATCCTTTCAAAAATCACGAGGTAGCTATTGTAAGGAAAAAAACTGGCAAAGGATATACTGTCTTTGGCTATGGAAGCGGCAAAGAATGGGATGATGCGGTACAAGCGGCTTCATTGGAGCAAGAGCGCAGTCGCATTATGCTGGATCAGTTTTTTAAACGGAATCCCTTCATGGAGGTCGGGGACCTCAGCACCATTTCGAATGCCATGGAGAGACGGTTGATTTACTTTTCGATGCCAGAAGGCGTGGAAGTATTTGAAAAAAAACTGGAAGCCACTTCTCAAGTGTCCCAATCTCTGGACAGACCAGATATTCTTTTTGATGGTGAAATTAAGGGTCCTTGGTCGCGCTATGCAACTGTATGGCGAGTGGCGTTTAAAATGCCGTCATATGAATTTCTCAACCCCGATTGCACCTGTTTTTATTGGTGAGGATTGAGTTTCGACTGAGCTATCTCAGTTGCTCGCGAATTAATTAGATTGTTTTGGAATAGCGGGTTGGACCCCATCCATACTCATCGCATAAGCAACTTCAACTTCCACGGAATGCCGCTAAGATAAGGGTCGTTTGCGGTTGAATGGTAGCATCGGATGCTTGCATCGGATTCCGCAGTAGATGGTGTGTAATCTGTGCATGAAGAGATGCGATGACGAGCATCACATGCTACAGAAAATTTAGGAATACTCATCTCTAAAATTACCTTAAGTTCGCGACGTTGCCACTTCCACGCCGCATCTATTTTGAGATTAAATGAATGAACTTTCTAAGCTTCTACAAGCCCAAGAAAGGTCTGATTGTTGTACGATTCTAAGGGTTTCGGATGCGATGCGAGCATCAAATACTACCTTCCCAGGGTCAGAGTTTGGTGGCCTAGGCTGCTGTTTTTCGCGTAGAGCAGCCAGCAGGGTGGAGCAAAAAAGATAGGGCCTATTCGAATAAAGCGGCATCCCAGCGGTTTATATAATCAATTGGCAGCGATCTAGTTTAAGATATTCTTTCACGAGAGATCGAATCCATTGCTCTGCAGCAGCTGGATTAGTTTTAAGTGATCTTCGACATCAGAAGATTGCCATAGAGTCTATTTGAAAATACCATTTCGAAAACCTTACCTAATATTATGGATCTACATCTCCCCGAAATTTGGATAATCGTTGGATTGGCATGTGTTCTTCTCGAATTCGTGCTGCCCGGTGCCATCATTGTTTTCCTCGGTGTTTCAGCCATCGTGACCGGGCTCTTGCTCAAGGCGGGGCTTCCGACATCGAGCGGTATCCCTTTTGTTGTGTTTATGGCGCTTTCTGCTGCACAGCTCGTCTTTTTGAGACGGTATGTGAAGACATGGTTTACAGGCTCTTCGGAAGGTTCGGAAGACTCGAGTCTCGAAGAGTTTGTCGGCAAGTCTGCCAGTGTTACAGGTGGATTTGAAAACGGATCAGGAAAGGGCACAGTGGTTTTCAAGGGAACCAATTGGAATGCGCTTTCTGAGGATAGTCTCAACGCAGGAGACGAAGTGATCATCCGAAAACAGGATGGCATCACGCTTCATGTTTCCAGCAAATAGACACTGACCTGGAACCCAAATTTATAACTACGAATATTAATCACTATGGATACTTCAACTCTCCTTACATTTGGGCTGTTATTGATCTTCGTCATTGCAGTCTTCAAAACCGCTAAAATAGTGCCTCAACGTCAACAGTTTGTGGTCGAGCGCCTGGGAAAATACTCCCGCACTCTGGATGCAGGGTTTCATTTCCTCTTTCCATTTTTGGATAAGGTCGCTTACAAACATTCTTTGAAGGAACGCGCCTTTGATGTCCCTTCTCAGCAGTGTATCACAAAGGACAATATTTCGGTCGAAATCGATGGAATCCTTTATATTCAAGTGATGGATTCAAAATCCGCCAGTTACGGGATTGAGAATTACGAATTTGCGGCGATGCAGCTTGCTCAAACCACTTTGCGTTCGGAAATCGGCAAAATTTCACTCGATAAAACGTTCGAAGAACGGGAAACTATTAACGCTGAAGTGGTTCAAGCTGTCGACAAAGCTTCGGACCCCTGGGGTGTGAAGATCCTTCGGTATGAGATAAAAGATATTATCCCACCGGCTTCCGTTAAGGATGCGTTGGAAAAACAAATGCGCGCGGAACGGGAACGTAGGGCTGTAGTGGCTGAGTCTGAAGGGAATCGACAGGCGAAAATCAATGTTTCAGAAGGGATGAAGCAGGAGACCATCAATATCTCCGAAGCAGAGAAACTTCGCCAAATCAATGAAGCAGAAGGGAAGGCTCGCGAAATTGAATTGATTGCCTCCGCCACTGCTCAGGGATTAAGGAGCGTTGCTGACGCATTGAATAGTCCGGGAGGAGTGGAAGCAATGAACCTCCGGGTCGCTGAGCAATATGTTCGGGAATTCGGTAAACTAGCGAAAGAAAACAATACGCTCATTCTTCCTCAAAATATGACCGATGTCGGTGCATTTGTCGGAACGATTACCAAGACCATGGAATCGATCAAGAAACCGCAACCACCGGCCTAAAGTTTATGTTTATTTGAAACAAAAGCTCCTGCGGTAATGCCGCAGGGGCTTTTTTGTGTCTCAATTCGAAGGGCTTTGTTTTGCGCCAGTTCCAGCAAGGATTCTGCCCAAGAGGGCTAAATCTTATCGAATGGTAAACTTTTGACAGTGAAGCGTTCTTTCAAGCGCTGCCTCTGTTTGCCCTTGAGATACAAAAACACTTGCGAAGTTGTAAACACATCACCGATTGCAGTGTGTCTATCAATGGGGTTGATTCCTAATTGCTGGCACACTTCGTCAAGATTGGGTGGTCTTTGATTGGAATAGCCCGACTTTTTGAATGCATCGAGTTCGGATCTTGCCATGGTAGCAGTATCCAAGATTCGGTTGCGAAAGGGGATTCCAAAATGGCGCTCCATGGCGACATTGAGCATCCGTGCGTCGAAATGGATATGGTGACCGACTACGATGGTTCCTTTGATTCGTCGTAGGAGTTCTTCCAACATCAGGGATTCGCTCACACCATTTTGGGTTTCAGAGGGAAGGATTCCGTGGACTTTAACGGCCTCGTTGACCTCCGCTGATTGCTGGAAGACGACCCATTCTTCGATTTCGTTTGTTTTTAGTTGATCCCCATGAATTCGTGCTATCGCAACTGACAAAATACGGTCAATGAGTGGCTCAAATCCGGTTGTCTCTAAATCCAGAACCGAATACACCACATCAGATTCAGATTGGGGTAACTTGCCCGGAGTCTGCTCTTTATAGGCCGTTAACCAGTCGGGTCGGGGTTTTTTGAAAATACCGAACATCAGTTATACCCTCGATTCGAGGTGAAATTCGTTTCGAATGGCAGTTTGAACCATGCGAACGACGTCGAAGCTATGGATGAGCTGGGCTCGTTCAAGTTTGGTGATACTTCCGGGCTCCAGGAACCGTCCAGAATCGCCACGTTTGAGTCCGTTTAGCGTGCGCAGACGGAGCAAAAATTCATAAGATTCTTCCGCATATTTGGCCACTTCAGTGAGATGTTCCACATAGTTTTGTACATCCTGCCAACGTCCACCGGTGGAATAGCGCCGCATCAATTTGTATTTGAATGCGATGATCTGAGCGGCTCCGCGCAAAGGCGTCAGCGCGCGGGATTTGACGTCGAACTCCCCTTCGTGGTCCCCTTTTTTTTCAACAACAAATTGTTTGAGGAAATTGAGAGGCGGAGGCGTGGCAACGATGCTTTCTGCTATGCGTTTTAATACGATTCGGGATTCAGATATTTTGGCGAATAAATACTTGCGAAGGTCATCGAATAGCGGCGCGTCTCCAGAAACCCTGCGCATATCAAAAACGATGATGGCCCGTAGTAATGTGTCTTGTTCTGAGAAGGCTTCTAAATTTTGAATTTCGTTCTTCCACTCGAATTCTGTGCGGCACCAGCGAGGATTGAGAGCCATCACTCCACCCTGGCAACGGGCGAACCCGCAAGCCATCATTCCGTCAACTACTGCTGACCCTAGTTTTGTGAATTGTTGTCGATTGATTTCATCCTCTTCGAGATTGCCCGATGACTTGAAGAGAATGCCATTGTCGATATCGGTTCGAAGGAGCTGCTCTCTTCGACCGTCGCTGCCAACTGCTAGCCAGGTCCATGGTATTTCAGGAATGAGTTCACCCTGATCTTCTAATTCCGCCAGTTTTATCTGAATGAGAGTTTGAACAAGCTCATCGTAGAGCTCAGCCGTAATTTGACCAACGAAGATCGCTGAAACTGAGGCCTCCAAATAGCTTTTGATGATATGTTCGATATCATCGCAAATTTCTTTGAGTCGGGTGATGGTGGTGGCAGACTTTATCTCCCTGAGTAACCCGGCTGGGTGGTGTCCTGTTTGAGCGAGAAGATCTTTTTCGGTGCAAACATCGAGTAGTTCGCTTTGGTCAGTGCCATCTTCAGTTACACAAACTTGTCCGATCCTTTTTTGCAACATGAGCAGGAGTGCTGCGGTGGAAGAAGAACCACTCTCCACGGTGACGACAGGACTGGACATGTATTTGCAGACTTGGTTATCCAAGGCTGCGCCTTCAACTATAATTCGGGCTACAATGTCCCGGTGTGTTAGGATCCCGAGAGGATGGCCAATTTCATTCACGACCAAAATGGACGGCACACGTTTTTGCACCATTTGTGTGGCCGCCTCCTGTATGGTCGTTTCGGGAGGACAAGTGAGTAGGTGATCTCGCTTCCGTGGAGTGATTTGTTGCGCACCATCCAAGTGGGATTGAAGGATGTTCTTTTGACGGCTGGCAACGCGGGCTTCGGTCTGATTGGGTAGTTCAATAGTATTCCCCAGACGAGTGGCCCAGAATAGATGACGCCTGATGTAATTTCGCGCGAGATCGTTGGTATCAAAAAATGGCTGAACTAATTTCCAGTTGAATTCATAGAAAAGGCAGTCCTCAGAGCTAATTGCCCGAACAACAAAAGGTTTGCCTTCATAGAGAGCTGTTAAACCCAAAAGGTCCCCGACGTCGCGCACATCGACGAGCTCGAGATCATTTTCGTGTGCCCAATGATATTCGACGCGTCCTCTTGCAAGAAAAAGCAACCGATCATTTGCAGATTGTCCCAAATCCCAAACCACAGAATTTCTTACGAAGACAGACACCGTTGCATTTTCAGCGATGCTGTTGACCGTGTCTTCCTCTAGCAGGGAAAACGGTGGAAACTTTTTGAGTGTGTCCGCGATTCTTAGTGGAATGACATTACCCATGTCCCCTATTAGTAACGATTACCAACCTTCATGGAATCTAAAATTGCGGGCAACGCAAAAACAGTCCTGCATCAGACCTTCACTCAGTCGGTGGACAGCAAAAAGCGACAAGCTCTACAAGGAGTAAAACGTTGAGGTAGAAATCGCGGATGAACTGGCGTGGTAACACGGTCAGAGCCGATTTCTTCCATGATTTTCTGAAAACCGTCCGGCTCGCAAGGATAGGGGTAGCCCCTCTTTTACTTTTTAGCGCTGAAGACGGATTTCCAGCGGTGTTAGGGTATCCAGGTGGACATCCCTTTGAGGGAAGGAAATGGAGATCCCTGCTTCTTTGAAAGTAGCATCCAGTGTAAAACGGATTTCCGATTGTATACGTCGTAGATCCATCGGGCGGGTGACCTTTGTCCAGAATAGTAAGTTGAACAGAAGGGAATTGTCTCCAAAGTCATCAAAAAGCACCAGAATCTCAAGGTTTTGGATTATCTTTGGATGCTCCTTTGCAGCTTTTAGCATGAGTTCTTTCACTTTTTTAATATCGCTGCCGTAGGCAACACCGATAGAGAGAGATCCACGAATGTCACTGTCATTTAGGGTCCAGTTGACGACGTCTTGTTCGAGAAAGTGGGAGTTTGGTACCAATACATCGATCCCATCGGAACGACGAATCCGCACGCAACGATTTCCGATGTCGGCAACCCTTCCTTCGGCTCCTGCGAGTTCGACAATGTCGCCAATACGGATAGGACGCTCCACCATTAGGATGAGCCCGGAAATCAAGTTATTGAAAAGGTTTTGAGCCCCAAAACCAATCCCGATGGCAACGGCACCTCCCAAGACTGTGAAAATCGTGATCGGAATTCCTGCAATGGGCATTGCCACCAGCACCACAATGACGATTAACACATAACTGAAAATCTTTTGAAGAACAAAGGCTGTTTGATGGTCAATTTTTCCGATTTTCTCGAGTCGTTTCCCGATTATTTTGGTAAAACGCTTCGTCAAAAATACCCCAAAATAAATGGTAAGGAGGGCGATGATGATCTGGTTCAAGTGAATTTCATTTGCCCCGCTTGTGAACAGTTTTATGTTCCAGATCTTGATGATCCAGGACCAAAAGTTTTCAATCGATTCTTGCCAGCCCATAGTATTCCTGTGTTTGAGATTAGTGTTAACCCATATTTCAAAAAAATCCAATCCTTTGGTGAAATCGAAGCTGCTATTCTGGATTTTTATGACTGGAAGCTGCGGTTCTCTTTTGAGGTGACTGATGCCAATTGTCGTTTGAAAACTGAGCAACCAATGATCATGTTGGTCCGCGGTTATCGCGCTACCGAGTGGCAGTGACCATTGACAGTCTTCGACAAGCTTGGACTCCTCCTATTCGAGAAATACACACGATTGAAATCATGTGCTCCTTTTCCAATAGCATCCTACAGGACAAAGTAGACGCAGAATGCTCCTAGCTTTGGTTTATGTGCTCGGCTTTGGTCGAGGGATTCTAGAAATGGCAATGATGCAAGCGATGATGAGCATTCCCCCGACAAGAATGCCAGGTCCGATTGTTTCTTCGGGTATAAAAAGTGTGGATTCGATGACCCCAAAAAGAGGAATGAGAAAGCGGAAGGTTGAAAGCATATTTACTGAATACTGTTCGATTAAACGGTTCCAGAGCGTAAAAGCTGTCGCCGAAAGAAACGCTAGGTAGAGGGTTATTCCCAGGACCTGCCAATTGAATTGTGCAAAATAGGCCGGGGCATGTGCACTCGATGTGACGAGCAGCAAAACACCTCCTGTGAAGAGGGAAAAAGCCGTTGTTGTGCGGCTCCCACTTACTGAGGCCACTTGTTTCATGTATATAGCGGCGATAGCCCCCGACAATGTTGCAGCAAGGAACATTGCAGTCCCAAGGGCGACATTCCCACTACCTGCCCCTGGAGCGTAAGTTGCCATCGCGATTCCAATGGAACAGATTGCGAGTATCAGCCAGTGGATTGGTCGGGGAGAAGGAGAGTTGGTCAAAATGGGAGCGAGGATAATCCACCAGAAACTACCAGTCCCTACCAAAAGTGCCCCCAGTGTTCCGCTGGAAACATCCATTCCTCGGTAGAAGAAAAGATATTGGAAGTAGGTCTGCCCCAGCATGATGGCGAGTAGCTTCAGACGAGGTGCCTTTTTCAGACTTAAAAACAGATTGCGGCGGCAAAAGGGAAGAATCATTAGGCCCGCAATCATGAAACGGGTACCAGCGAAAGTGAGCTGTTTCCCATAGGTATCGAGATTCAGGATTTCATAGCTGTTTTTAATGACCGGAAAAGCGCTGCCCCAAAGGACTGCGCAGAGTAGAACCTGTAGATAAAACCGAAAAGGTAGTTTTTCCATCTCTATTGTTGGGTCGAATTCGTCGCAGTGGTATTGCGGTTGAATCTTTGATTAAGCCACAGCGCTAGTGCGATAACAGCGGTGCCGATGCTTAATCGGATCCAATCTACATCTCGATTCCAGATTGCAACATTGACCAAAAGACCAGCTGGAACCAGGGCATTATTCATAATCGCCAGGGCTCCGGCATTGACCTTGCGGGCACCGAGGTTCCAGAAAAAGTATCCGAGGCCAGATGCAACGAATCCTAACCAAACAAGAACAGACCATTGGGATAGGGTTGTAGGCAGTTTGGGATCACCAAAGATAAGGTAGGTGATAGTAGATACGATCAGTGCACCAAGGTAAAAATACCCAAAATCGTGAAGAGACTTCTCTTCGGGATCTTTTTTGAATCGTTTGTAGCTTACTTGGCCCAGTGCGAAACACAGGTTTGAACCTTGAACCACCAGAAATCCGATCACAAAGCTACTCGAAATTGCCCCCCATCGGATGATGGCGGTCCCAATAACTGCGATGATTGCTGTGAGTAGATAACGGCGGGTCAATTTGCGCTGAAAGAGATCGTATATCAATGTGACGTAAACTGGCGTGATGATCGTAAAAATTAACACTTCGGGAACTGTTAGTAATTCGAAACTTTGGTAATAGAACGCATACATCAGCCCCAACTGGACTCCCCCGATGGCCATTAACGCCAACGATCGTTTCAACGGCACTCTATGGTTTAAGATGAGGGGAAGGAATAAAAGGGTGGCGAACACAATTCGAATCCAGGCAGCAAAGAAGGGATCTACCTTTCCCGCGAGGTAGACTCCAATAAGACTGAACGAAAACGCCCAAATGATGGTGGCTGTGACCAGATATTTCATTAGCTGTTCGGGAGCATCCCTTGGTTAAGAGGATGGGTAAAGCTGTTTTTTCGCAAATAACGATCTCTTGTGAATATCAAAATTCTCTTTGCCATTTTGGATAATTCTGTTGGAGATGAGCATCAAAAGAAGTGTCTACGGAAGCTATACATCGGTTTTGGTCCCAACTCCAGTCGGTTACTCAGTTTACTTATGAGTCTCGCTGTGGTTCGGGATCAAAGACGGGCTGGGCCGGCACAGCGAAAGGACATGTCGATCGTGAAATTGCGCCAACGGGGGAATGGATCCATTTTCATGAACAGTGCAGTTTTATTCTGAATCAAAGCGGAGAAACGTTCGAATTGAAGAATCAATATCGTTGGCATCTTGTGCATGAAGAGGAAGAAATCCGATTGGAGCACTGGCGGCGAGGATCTGCGGTGCACCTTGTGGATCTAACCATTGCTGGAGACAATTGTTTGCAGGAAACGTCTTCCCATTTGTGCGGTGCGGATCAGTATCAATTGGAAATTGTTCTCGGGAAAACGCAATTTGAAGCGAATTGGCGAATTAAAGGGCCGAAGAAGGACGAGAGACTATTTTACGTCTATAGCTGAGCTCTAAGATTAACGAGCATATTGTCCACAATCGATTCCAGCTCTGATTCTGAAAACCCTGCTCTTACCAGAGTTCGCAATCCACACATTTGAGTGATCAAATAGGTTGCAGCGATTTGAGTATCAAAGGATTCGGGTAACTCATTTTTGCGTTTTGCCAGCTCAAGTGCATTTTGAAGGGTACTGCGAGTGACGGACAATAGCTTCTCGATGATTGGACTGAGAGTGGGGTGATGCATCCCGATCTCGTTTGCGCTTTTCACCAACAGGCAACCTTTTGCGGGTGAATGATCTGCTTCTTCTCTCGCGATTTGAATGAAGAATTTTCTTACTGCATCAAGCACATGGTGATCAACCGTTACCATTTGAACCATTTCTCGAAAGAAAGATTTTCCGTATTCCTCCAAGCAAATTTTGTAAAGCTCGTCCTTATTTGCAAAAGCAGCGTAGAACGTACTTTTAGATATGTTCATGGCTTGGGATAGGTCGGCGAGGGAGGTTCCTGAATACCCCTTTTTCCAAAAGAGTTGGGTTGCAATCGTTATGATTTGATTGCGATTGTATGCTTTGGGACGACCCGCCATGTGAAGGAGTGTAGAACTGGAGGATTGTCTGTCAAACAGAGTCTATCGGCTATCGAGGAAGTTGGAGGGCATCGTATCAGCTTTGGGTTTTCCAGGAACTCCAATGTTGATCGGGGTACAAAAAAAAGTGCCGTCCAAGAAAGAACGGCACTTTTTTAAATATATTCTAATGTTATTATTCGGGGAACAATAAATTAGAGAACTTCTTTGAGTTTTGCTCCAGCCTTGAACTTTACAGTCTTGGATGCAGCAATTTGGATTTTTTCACCAGTGCGGGGATTGATACCAGTGCGGGCAGCTCTTTCTCCAACACTGAAAGAACCGAATCCGATCAATTGTACTACACCATCACCTTTAAGGCCTTCTTTAACAGCTGCTACGTAAGCGTCTACTGCTTTTTCGGAGTCCTTGATGGTCAATCCGGAGTTCTTGGCAACTGATTCAACGAGTTGTGATTTATTCATATATAGTATCGAGGATATTAGTTATTTAACTTATGGTTTATACTTCCAAATGGTAGTGTTTGTGGGGGTTAGGCTGCAACAATGCCTTTGAATAATCAAGAACTTTGATCGATTAAATCTGGGTTTTTTTTACATCAATGAAAAATTCGATGATTTTAATGTAAAAACGGATCGTTTTGGCGTTATCATCGATTTGTTGGCTGTTATTCTTGTGAATTCAGCATGGAATCTAGGTAGGTAAATTCCAAGGCATAGAGTTCTGCGTATTGTGAAAGGTTAGCTCCTCCTGCATGACCGCCTTCAATTCGTTCGAAATAGAAGAACGGATGTCCCATGGATTCCATCCTGGCTGCCATCTTGCGGGCATGCCCTGGATGAACGCGATCGTCTCGGGTGGAAGTGTAAAAGAACACCTTTGGATATTCTGATGTTCCCTTTAAATTCTGATAGGGGGAATAAGCCGCTATGGACTCCCTTTCTTTGGGGATTCGTGGATCCCCATACTCCCCGATCCAACTTGCTCCTGGTGGGAGCTCGTGGTAGCGGAGCATATCAAGTAGAGGTACTGAGCAGAAGACAGCATTGTAGAGTTCGGGACGCTGGGTGAATGCAACCCCGACCAAAAGTCCGCCATTTGAACCTCCACCGATTCCGAGATGCTTTGCAGAGGTGATCTTTTCCTCAATCAAATCCTCTGCGATGGCGTGGAAATCATCAAAAGCTTTTTGTCTGTTGTGCTTTAATGCAGCTTGGTGCCAGGACGGACCAAATTCGCCGCCACCACGTATGTTCGCAAGTACAAATACGTTTCCAGGGTCCACCCAGAGTTTTCCATAGGTGCTAAGATAGAAGGGATTCATTGACACTTCGAACCCTCCATATCCATAGAGGAAAGTCGCATTACTTCCATCTCTTTTCAGGTCGTTGCGATGCACGATGAAATAAGGAACTTGGGTGCCATCCTTACTCGTGGCGAATTTTTGTTCTACCACAAGGTCAGTTGAATCGAATCGCTGCGGAAGGGATTGCAGCGTATGCCATTCCCCAGTTGAGGAGTTCAGCTCGATTAAGGAGTCGGGAGTGAGGAAATCTTCATACCCGAGGAATACGGTGCTGGAATCATCGGGTGTATTTAGAATGCTGATGGTTCCATTTGCCGGAAGATCCACCGTCCGCTTCTTCCATTCTCCGGTACTAAAGGTGTAACATTCGAGTCGGTTCGTAACATTATCGTTCAAATTCACCATAATCGCACTG
Source organism: Opitutales bacterium (assembly GCA_963676215.2). GTDB lineage: Bacteria > Verrucomicrobiota > Verrucomicrobiia > Opitutales > JAFGAQ01 > JAKSBQ01. The sequence continues at coordinate 186,308 of CAXXVT010000006.1, forward strand.
CCGCCAGCGGATACCGATTTAATCGCTAGGGTTTGGGATGGTTCGAATAGCTTATGAATGAGTCCCAATTTTCCAGTTTCGATGAATAATTTGATGTCGAAAGACAGAAGGCTCCCTTGTTTGTAGGTTTCTCCATTCACGATCCAAGGTTTTCGCGTTTGAACGACACACTGACCTCGATGAATACTCGCTATTTCATCTGATTTCTGAATGGGTAACTCGGTCACAGTTCCATCCAAGGTTGTCAGATATTGTTTTGCTTCGAAGAAGGTGATCGCATCATTGATGATATGGTAGGTGTCATCTCCATCCTTGATTGTAACTGGGCTGATAGAAACATGTGAGGGGTCAATTTCAAAAATGAAAGTGGCATCTTCGATGGATTGGCCCCTTTTCAGAAGTTTGAGAACTCTCGGATACCCTGATTCCGTGACGGCCTTTTGGTCGAATTTTGTGGCCAACCAAACCGAGTCCTCGTCCGCCCAAATACAGTTTGTCTTTGCTTCTGGGATAAAAATCCCTCCTTCGGTAAATGATTTTGTCTCAAGATCGAATTCACGGACTTGAACGGCATCTTTTCCACCATCCGAGATTTCGACAAGGCAGCGATTGGAATGGTTGGACACAAAGTGAACACCTTTCCAAACCCAATTGATTTTCTCTTTTGCGGAAAGTGAATCTAGGTCCAGCAAAACCTCCCACTGGTATTCTCCGTTACGGTAGTTTTGATACTTTGTGCGCCTCCATACCCCTTGTGGTTGTTCGGATGAACGCCAGAAATTATAGACCCATTCTCCTCTTAGCGAGCCCGCGATGATGCGGTCTTTCGCGGTCAATATTGCCAGAGCTTCGCTTTTTCTTGCGTCAAAGCCAGGCTTTGATTTGAGAAAACCCAAGGTCGTTTCGTTATGCTCCCGTACCCAGTTTAATGATTCTTCACTGTCAACCGCTTCTAGCCACTGGAACGGATCATTTTCTGACGCCTGCAGGAGTGTTAAGAGGCTTATCGTCATAAAATAAAAGTAAATGCGGGTTATTTTCATTATTTCCTGCATGGACCAGTTTTTCTGGAAACTCAAGTTTCGAAATGAGTAGCAACAGGCTAATATCGTCATTCGACGGAAATTCGGGAAAAAACGGGTTGTTATTTTCAAGACCTACTGTAACTCTTGAGCTTTGTTCCACTAAATGATTCGATGAAACATTGCTTTACGATATTGCTAACCTTTTTGTTCCCCTTGTTTGCAACGGCATACGAGGGTGTTCTCGAGTATAAAATTTCATCTGCTGATCGCGATTGGAAGTTAGTCTGCACAGTAAAGGATGATTTTTTCCGAGCCGAAGTCTATCTCGGCAGCACCCACTTTCAGACGATTCTACGGAATGAAGAAGGATTGTTGCTCCTGGATGAGATGAATAAACAAATAATCCAAGCGGACTATGAGCGAGAAAAGTGGGGAAAGCCGGGTCAACTCCAGCATAAGGTGGATAACAAAGGAGACTATGAGACCAAAGGCACCTTCAATGTGAAAGGTCTTAGTGGCACTGTTTACAGCATTCGACACAAACGGAAGGACTATCGTTTAGAAGTGGTCGAGGGTCTTGGTGCTATGCCCGGAATTTTCCTTGATCAATTTACATCGCTTAGGGGATTGCACGAAGAAGGGCGGGTCCTATTCAATGAGCATCCGGGGATGCCAGTTCGTATTTACCGAAATAAGAAGGATTCGAAACCCCTAATGGAACTTGTAAAAAAAACCGATGGGGCTGTTGATTCGAGTGTTTTTGAGGTGAATAACGACTACATTCGGGCAAAAATGCGTTTCAAAATGCGCTAAGTTCTAATCCGTTACGGTTTTGAATGAGCTAGCTAATCTGGATTGTAATATCGCCATTGTTGGGGGTGGAGCATCGGGATTTTTTGCAGCAGCCAATCTAGATTTGAAGGCTAGTGGTCTTAGCTGTAAGCTCTTTGAAGGTGCATCGAAACCGCTCGCAAAAGTGAGGGTCTCCGGTGGAGGTCGCTGCAATGTAACCCATCACGAATTCGACGTAAACCGTTTGGTTGAACATTACCCTCGAGGGCATCGGGAGCTGAGAGGGCCATTCTCTCGCTTTCAGCCCCGAGACATGATCCAATGGTTGGAGTCACGGGGAGTTCATACCAAGGTAGAGACAGATGGACGGATGTTTCCGGTGTCGAATGATTCTGGAGATATTGTAAGGTGCTTGATGAGGTCGGTTGAAGCTGCGGGAGTGTCCCTCATACTGGGCTATCGACTTGCGACCGTTGATTACAATGCTATTTCGAAAGTCTTTATGCTCGGGTTTAAGAATGGCACTACGATCCGGTGCCAACGACTAATCCTTGCAACGGGGGGGCATTCTTCGGGTCTTCAGGTGGCTAAAAAATTGGGACACACCATCGTTGAACCAACGCCTTCGTTGTTCACTTTTAACGTGAAGGACGATCGCTTGCATGGGCTTTCGGGAATGAGTTTTGAGCACGTCGATTTGAAACTTCGAATTGGAAAAAAAACGTTCACTCAAAGCGGCCCTTTGTTGATCACTCATTGGGGGTTGAGTGGACCGGCAATTTTAAAGCTTTCAGCCTGGGCTGCCAAAGATTTGGCGGAAGTTGATTATCAAGGGTTTTTGGAGATTGATTTTGCACCTCAGGAAGCAAGGGTAGATGTGGAAGAACGCTTCCATCAATTGAAACTCGAAAACGGGTCAAAACAATGTGGAAATTTACAGTGCAATCTAGTGCCAAGGCGTTATTGGCAGCAATTGGTAAAGGTGCTGAAGTTAGAAGACAAGAAAATGGCCCATGTCGGGAAGCGGGAACTTCTAACTCTCGCTCAAGAAATGAAACAAGCAAGTTTTCAGTTTCACGGAAAGAGCACCAATAAGGATGAATTTGTGACGGCCGGTGGTGTAAAAACAAACGAGGTTGATATGAAAAGCATGGAAAGCAAGCGGGTGCCGGGGCTCTTTTTTACAGGAGAAATACTCAATATTGATGGAGTTACAGGAGGATTTAACTTCCAAAATGCCTGGACGAGCGGATATCTATGCGCGATGAGGCTGAATGAGATCCAGAGTTAAGTGCTTGGGGATTCTATTCGTAAAAATTGATTGTTTTTGTTGGTCTTTCTTAGGATTTTTCCTATTTTCCAAACTATTCTAGGCACTGCCTAGAGCTTCTTTCTTTCATGCCATTTTCCTGTATCAATATTTTTGGCCGATCTTTACTGCGAGGGTTGACTTGTCATGTTGTGAGTCGGAGTCGTTCTATCTGTTCAATGGGTAGATGGTGCAATGAGGTGATTGGCCACTTTTTCCTCAATATTTCACAGCGAAAATTAGGTTTTCGTGACCTCTTTTTCGGAAAGGAACAATTGACGTGATGGAGTGGATGGACAGCGGATTTCGAACCGCTCTATTGCTAGGATTGCTAGTTGCTATTGTGCTGCTTCAAGCATGGGTAATCGGGTCGTTTCAGAGACAGCGAAAAAGAATCAGACCAGAAATTGACACTTTTGGGGTGAATGAAAATCAACTGCTTACCTGGTTGCTTCATGCTCCATTATTGATATGTGTTTTTAAAAAATCGGGTGAGACTGTTGCTGTGAACGAACGTTTTACCGAGCTTCTGGGCTATGACTCTACTGATTTTAACGAAGCAAACGAGATGTGGAGTATCCTGATTCAAGACGAGTCAAATCGGGAGAAATATGCTTCGCATTGGTTGGAGCAGACTAAACACGCAAAGTCTTCAAAATTGCAAGCAGAGGAGGTGGTCGTGACTGCGAAATCGGGGAGGAGTCTTATGATCGAAGCACACCTTTCTGAAGTTGGAGATTTTTGGGTCTGCCTTCTCAATGATGTCACTTGGCGTAATCAAGTGGAACGTGAACTCGAAGGGGCACTCAATGAGACATTTAATGCGAATGTAGCGAAGACTCAATTCCTCACCAACATGAGTCATGAAATTCGCACCCCTTTGAATGGTGTTCTCGGAATGGCTCAGTTGATGTCTGAAACCAAAATGAACGAAGATCAGAAGCATTTCGTGAAAACGATTCAGAAATCTGGAGAGATGTTGTTGATGACGATTAATGACATCCTTGATCTTTCAAAAACGGAGTCGGGTGGGATAGAGTTGGAGACCAGTGTCTTCGATTTTCGAAAATGTGTGGAAGATGCCGTGGAAGTTTGCCTACCAAAGTTAAATTGTGCTGATGTTGAGTTTTCGCATCATATTGAATCTGCGGTTCCGTCTCGACTATACGGTGACCCTTATCGAATCTCTCAGATTGTTGTGAACTTGCTGAGTAATGCTTTCAAATACACGCACAAAGGCTCAGTTTCGCTCATGGTGCAGTATTCTCTACATGGTGAATCACCCGACGAAATGAGAATTGTTGTGAAAGATACAGGCATCGGTATCCCTCTTGAGAAACAGGCAAGTATCTTCGAACCTTTTACCCAGGCAGATGCGTCTAGTACGCGTCAATATGGGGGGAATGGACTGGGGTTGACTATCTGCAAACGACTGGCTGATCTTATGAATGGGGAAATCACAGTGATGAGCTTGCCGGGACAGGGATCTGAGTTTTGTTTTTCCTGGTGTCCGGAAACGCAGGATCGATCCATCCCAGAAGAGAATGTTCCGGAAGCGTTACCTTCTTGCCCTGAACCATGGAAGGTCCCTGGCTTCAAGACTTTGGTTGTCGAAGACAATATTGTTAACCTGCGAGTGATCGAATTATCTTTAAAGAAACACGGAATCTCTATTAAAACGGCTTCAAATGGTAAAGAAGCGTTAGAAAAGATACGTAAGGAATCGTTCGATTTGGTTTTTATGGATATCCAAATGCCGATTATGGATGGTTTGAGGTGCACCGAGTTGATTCGAAAAGAAATTCCTAAAGCAGATCAGCCCTTCATTATCGCTCTCACTGCTCATGCGCTGGCTGATCATATGAATCAATGTCGGAAAGCAGGAATCAATGGTTTCATGGCGAAACCTTTCACTCGTGAAGAGCTAAATAAGTCTCTTGCACTCTTCAATAATGAAAAGAATAACGACAGATTACTCTGCTTTTTCTAGACTTCCTATGTCTTGAACTAAAACAGCCATTTTCCTTCCATGGATGGACAAAATGTTCCTTAGGCCACTTTTTGCAGGGATTCAGATTCGTTTCTACGGTCATCAGGGTGCAACGGTGGCCTGGAACTCTTTTCTTCCGACCAGGAATGGGGAATTGAGAACGATTGCAGGGCCATTTCAATCATCAATGCTGTGATCAATGTAATGGTCGAAATCGAAAGTAGGGTGGTGATTTGAAACTCTCCCATAGTGGTAGTCGTTACTGGAAGAAGCACGAGAATGAATGTTGTGATGCGGATGACTGATTTCATGCCTTCTCCAGTTACAGGATTTGTGCCAATTGCATGAGGTTTTTTAATGCATGTTATAAGTTGATGATGTTGAGTGTCTTATGAATATGGCTGAAGCATCTTTTTTCAGTATCTTCTCCGAAACCTCTGACTTCAATTCCATCGGTGAGACAGTTGAATTCCCAAAAATGGGATAATTTGAACCATTGCTGTATGGAGTCCCACAGGGGCGGATTCGATGCAATTCGTTACTGAATTTTGTTTGACTTTGACAACCATACTCCTGTTCATTGGTCGCTTAGGATTACGAAAAAGGTGTAATCCTGTTGTTTTTGTATACTGGCATTTATAATGCTAGAAGATCCGTTTTATTCAGTATTATTATCTGCAAATTGGCATGAATCAGTTGAACGCTTTTTTTAAAAAGGCAGCTTTGCTGAGCATAGTCCCTACTCTTGTTGTGGGAACCTATGCTGCGGGGCTGGAAGAGAATTTTGATATGCTCGACCAATGGGTCGAAGTAGAAAAAACAATCTCCAAAGAGAAATACGATTGGGAAGTCGATAAACAGGGACTTCTTGATGTGATCAAAGTATACGAGCAGGAACTTGAGATGCTCGATGAAAAGATCAAAGAGGCCGAAGAATTTACCAGTGCTGCCGACTCCAAGAAATCTGGTCTTCTTGAAGACCAAGACAGTCTCCGGGGTGTTGAAGCTAAACTGGAAGCGATTGTTGCCGAACAAGAATCATTGCTGAAAAAGATTATCGCTCGGCTTCCAATTCCATTGCGTGATGAAATCGCTCCGCTGACCCGGCGGATTCCGCAAGATCCCGCTGATACGACACTTTCAGTTTCTCAACGGCTACAGAGTATTGTTGGGATCCTTACTCAGGTAGACAAATTTAATGCAACCGTCGAAGTTGCGCCAGAGCAGCGCGAGTTTGAAGGGAGTCTGGTGCAGGTTACAGCCATTTATTTTGGTTTGGGAGCTGCCTATTACTCGGACAAGTCCGGAAAGCATGCCGGGTATGGCCAAGCCAGCGAAGCGGGTTGGGAGTGGGTTTCGGACACGACGATAGCGGACAAAGTGTTAAAGCTGATTACGATGTATGAGGGCAACACCACCGATATTGAGTTCGTTCCTTTACCAGTGAACCTCAATAAGTAATCTACTCAAATCGCTATAAGCATGAATAAGAAAACTTTAGGATTTTTTAGTATCGCCCTTCTGGCTCTTGCAGGTGTTCAGTCGAACGCTCAGGTGGAATCTTCAATCAAGCGCGATCTTGATTCAGCCATCTCTGAGCTGAACTCAGTTCGTGAAACGATCAAAGATGAGAAGATACCTTTAGCTGAGAACGCAAACGACCTCGAGAGTCAGCTTCGTCAGAAACGACGGGACGTGGAGCGAATTCAACGATTGAAGGATAACGCGTCTGTCGATCTTGATCGACTTCAAGATAATGTAAAGGGTCGCCGCGAACAGATTGATTATATGTCAAATCTCGTGGCAGAGTATGGACGTTCTTTTGAGGTTCGTTTGGATCTTTCCGAAGCACAGAGCATGAAAGCTACTTTTGATGCTTTTAATGATGTAGGAAATGACCCCGAACTCGGTAAAGAAGAAAAGCTATCATCCCAGATTGAAATCATCACTGCTTCCCTCAACCGTATGAACAATATGATTGGTGGATACGGATTTGATGGCCAGGCAGTCACCGATCAGGGCAATTACGAACAAGGTAAATTTGTCATTATCGGACCATCCGTTTATTTCGCGAGTAACAATTCCGAAGTTGCTGGTCTTGCAATTCCGTCAGGTTCCCTTGAGCCCACCGTATATTCTCTCGGTGAAGAAACCGACAAGATGATTATGGACTTGGTTACCTTGGGTGAAGGTTCAGCTCCGATGGACGCCACTTTGGGGGACGCTCTTGCGATCAAAAAAGAACAAGAGACCATCATGGAACACATTCAATCTGGTGGTATCTGGATCTATCCCATTCTCGGGTTTGCCGTTGCATCCTTGTTGACTGCATTGTTTAAGGCATTTGAGATTTACACCGTGAAGATGCCGATTCCGGGTTCATTGCACAAAATCCTTGAGCCGCTCAATAATGGTGATTTGGAAGCGGCCAAAGCTGCGGCTGAATCCGTTCCGGGTCCAGCTGGTAAAATGCTGGTTGACGCTGTTGCCCACTCTGATGAATCCAAAGAGCTCATCGAGGAAGTAATGTATGAGAAGATGATTGAAGTGCAGCCGAAATTGGAGCGACTACTTCCGTTTATCGCTGTGACCGCTGCAACTGCTCCATTAATGGGTCTGTTGGGAACCGTCACCGGTATGATCAACACGTTCAAGTTGATTACGATTTTTGGAACTGGCGATGCGAAGAGTTTGTCTGGCGGGATTTCGGAGGCGTTGGTAACCACGGAGTTTGGTTTGATCGTTGCGATTCCTTCATTGATTCTGCACTCACTGCTTTCTCGTCGCGCTCAAGGAGTTCTGGCAAGTATGGAGCGAATTGCGGTTGCATTCGTCAATGGGCTTAACCGGAAGAACTAACCTTTTTATCCAAACTGTAGGGTAAACTGCTGGGACTATGCTAGATAGCAATTCAAGTTTAGTGGATGATACAATCAATCTCTGGATGTCCGGGGGTTGGTTGATGATCCCCCTCGTATTGATTGCGTTGTTCATTTATTGGACCGCATTTGATGCATTCTTTTATTTTTCGGGTCATCGGTTTTATAAAATCTCCAAAGATAAACTTGCTGAATATGTGAGGAATCCTTTGAAGGCAGAAGGTGAGTTGCGAAATATTATTGATTACAGCCAAGATGGTGCCGTGAATACCGTGGGCGAAGTTCGGGCTCGATTTGAAGAAATTCACAATAATTACCTCTCTCGCATCGATCGCCAGCGGAAATTCCTTTTTATCCTGATTGGAGTCGCTCCTTTAATGGGACTACTCGGAACCGTTACCGGGATGTTATCTACCTTTGCGGGCCTTTCTGCAGGAAATGGAACTGAGACTGTGGATTTGATCGCAGGAGGGATTTCTGAAGCACTGATTACGACCCAAACCGGGCTCATTATCGCGATTCCCGCCTACATTATTGCATTTTTAGTGATGAGGCGCCGCAATGAGTTGGAATCGTGCCTGTCAGCAGCTGAAACCCTTACGGTTCAGATGTACGAAAAACAAAGCAAATAGAACACACTTTTTATGAAACGCAGAAGAGTATTTTCAGGAAACGATAGTGGATCGGATGAAATCAATATCTCCCCTCTCATCGACATGGTTTTTATCCTGCTCATCTTTTTTATCGTTACGACGGTTTTTGTTGAAGAAACAGGAATTGAAGTTACGAAACCTCAAGCCGCCAGCGCTATTCAACTCGAAAAGACCAGTATTCTGCTCGCCATTTCCGCGAGTGGAAATGTCGTATATGGAGGCCGGGAAATCGGAGCAAATGGGGTCCGAGCAGTTGTGCGTCGCTTGATACAAGAGGATTCAGATATCCCTGTAATCATCCAGGCGGATGAATCAGTGCCTACTCGGCTGTTGGTCCGAGTTATCGATGAAGCCAAGTTGGCTGGAGCAGTCAGCGTGAATATTTCGACCCGGAAGTAGGTTGCTTGAGTATGGGAAATTTTAATAAAAGCGATGGGTTTCGACCCGGCGGGAAGAACCGGTTTTATTTTCGATTGATTGCCGCTACCTTCTTTACCGCTTTTGCGATCTTCGCAATCCTGCCTGTGACGCAGTGGATTAGTGGGGATCCGCGGGATCAGTATATAATCCGCAGTGTGGATTTATCTCTCCCACCGCCACCGCCACCGCCACCGGAACCGCCACCTCCGCCAGAAGAAGAAGTGGAGCAGGAGCAACCAGAATTGGACCAACCTCCGCAGCAATTGGATCTTAGTCAGCTCGAAGCTGCGCTCAATCCAGGAACAGGTGGTGCCATGGGCAACTTCCAGTTGGACTCTTTTAGTGTGAAACCCGATGTTGCGGGTGAGTTGATGATCTTTTCAATCTCCGATTTGGACTCCCGGCCTAAGGCGTTAAAACGCGTGAATCCTGTCTTTCCGCCGGGGTTTTTAAATGAAAACTCAAACGGGATTGTGGAGGTGATTATGCTAATAGATGAGAACGGAAATGTGACCATCGAAAAAACTGGAAAGGTTTCTCATCGGGAGGCTGTGCAACCAATTAAACAAGCACTGGTGAAGTGGAAGTGGACTCCTCCTAAGAAGGACGGAAAAGCAGTAACCGCCAGATATATGTTTCCCTTTAAGTGGGATTTTACGAGATAAAGTTTAAGCAACCAAATTTTATGAAAAGATACATTTTATCGATCGCCTTGGGCACTATGATGGGCGGTATCGCTCTTTTTTCACAAACATACCCGTTGAGCGAAAACTCATGGTCTAATCCGGAATTCGTAGATCGGTTCTTGGGTAGTTATGGAGTCTTGACTGAAAAGGAACCTGAAATTACTACAGATGAGTCTGAAGTTTTCCAGATGATTGGCTCTTTTATCGATGCTGGAAACCTGCAAGGTGCCATCGATTTGGTGAAAGGTTCCATCACTGTGGAGTCCAGTGCAGCGTTAGATTACACGTTGGGGAACCTTTATCTTCAGAATGCGGATTTCAATAACGGGATCAAATCGTATGCGGCAGCGATTCAGAAGTTTCCAAATTTTCTTCGGGCATACAAAAACTCGGCTCTGGCTTTTATTCAGCTCCAAAATTATGAAAAGGGCCTTGAATACATGATAAAGAGTATTGAGTTGGGAGACCAAAACGGTGATTCCTTTGGATTATTGGGCTATTGTTACCTTAACTTGAACAAGGCTGATTCTGCTCTGGATGCTTACCGTATGGCAGGAGTTTTGTCTCCAAATAATCATGATTGGCAAGTTGGTAAAGCTACTGCTCTTCAACGGGTTGGCTTGCATGAGGAATCGATTGCGAAATTTGAAGAACTAATTGAAGCGAAACCTCGAAACCAATTATACTATGTTGCGGCTGCGAACTCTTGCTTGTCACTGGACGATCAAATGATGGCAACTAAATACCTTGAGATTCTTAATCGTCAAGGTCTTGCGGACAATGCTGCTAGAATGCTTTTGGGTGACATCTACCTTAATCAGAAGCTCTATAGTCTTTCGACCGATGTGTATGGTGAAGTGTTGGATAATTCTACCAACCCAGATGTGTCCCGATTGGTTCGTTATACCAGTGGATTGATTTCAATGGGAGCCATCGATGAAGCTGACAAGTTTCTTGCGAAAATAGAAGCTCGCAAAGGATCACTCTCAGATGCGGAGCAGCTAAAGGTGCTCAATCTTCGATCAAAGGTTGCATTAGCGACAGGCGACTCTGCCGCTGCGGTTGCATCCCTTGAAGAGGTTATTAAAATTGACCCAACGAACGGTGAAGCGCTTCTGATGCTCGGAGACTACTATTACGATGAGTCTGATTACGAAATGTCTCTTTTTTATTATGAGCGTGCTCAGAAATTGGACAGTTCTAGGGTCGATGCCTATGTTCAGGCGGCTCGGGTTAAAGTTACGCAACGAAAGTTTGCAGATGCCGTCAGCCTTCTCCAGAAAGCTGAAGGGATCAAGCATCAATCCCATGTGGAAGCCTATTTGACGGCGGTTCGAAATGCGCTCAAATCGACGTTCTAGTTTTTAGCTGATCATTTAGAATTTGAAACCACGAGGGGATCCTCGTGGTTTTTTAGTGTGCAAAATGATGGCATATTGTTTCGTTTTTTTTACAAGGTTTGTTTTATGAAACAATACAGAGGAGGGTATGATTTATTATTGCCGGGGTTATGGGCCGCTCAAAACCGAATGGCCGTATAAATCTTAGCGTTCAATATCCGTTGCTCGCATCGGATGCACCAAAATGCTTATCCGTAATTTCCGCATTCGATCCGAAATACTGCTCTCATTCACACCATGCACCTCTCATGCTCCCATGAAATCGTTTTGAGTACAAATTGGCTAAAAGTGATCTATTTTGTGCTTTCCATTGCTTGCTACGCACTGATCGCCAACTAAGGGGTTTAGCACCGGTTTTTTGGCCGACCTTTGAGCATAATTTTCACCAGGATTCTCCATTAATTTGGGCCAAATGCACTTCATATAAGAATAATTGAATAAAATGTGAGCAATTCGTAGAAGTGGCAGTGACATTGCTTTTTGATACAAAAAACGCAAACAAAGGCCTTTTACCTATTATTAACAGATAGTTGGGCCGAAAAATGTTTGCAATTTTTTCAAATTAAAATCACATAAGAGATTGGACTGCAGCCATTAGCTGTGGTTTAAAAAACTATAACTCAAAACTTAGCATGCCAAAATTACTAAAAACTTGGAAAAATCTGCCATCTTGGATGGTTGCATTGTTGCTTCTCGTTCCTATCGCTATCCACGCTCAAGAAGTCGATACTAGCGACATGGACGAAGGGGAAGAATATGAGGAGCTCGAAGCCTATACAATGGTGGGATCTCGTATCAAACAAATCGATCAAGTGACCATCGCTCCCGTTGTCAACCTATCTCGAGGGGATATGGAAGCGACTGGTTTCACAACTGTCGGTGAAGCTATCCGAAGTCTTTCCTTCAACAGTGGTGGGTCGCTTTCCACTGACTCAGGAGGATCTACTTTTGGGTTTGGTGCATCAACAGTGAACTTCCGTGGTGTCGGTAATAATAACGTATTGATGCTTGTTAATGGTCGTCGTGCTGCTCCTTATGGATCACCTTCTTACGATGGCTACCAAACTGTCTTCAACTTGGATTCACTTCCAGCATCTGCTATCGAAAGCGTAAACATCCTAAAAGACGGTGGTTCTGCGATTTACGGTTCTGATGCGGTTTCCGGTGTTATCGACATCCAATTGCGTCGTGACTTCGAAGGGGTGAACACACAGATGCGTTACGGTGACTACACTGGAGATATGAGCGCGGCTGAAAAATCAGTTAGTTTGATGGTTGGAACCTCAACAGCAAACACTTCTATTGTTGTTTCTGCAGATTACACAACTCGAAGCCAAGTTTTTGCTCGCGAGCTGGATTGGCAAGGTAACACTGCTGACATTCGTTCTTACGCTGACCGTGTGGGACTTCAAGCATGGCAGGACTGGGCTTACGGTGTAGGTGGTGCACCAGATGATTATTTTTATAACGGATACGGTGACCAACGCTCAACCTACCCATACCCGGCACGCGTGTCTGTTCCGGGCGAAGGGAGTTTTACTTTCGCGGGACCGACTAACAATCCAACGATTGAGAATGCTGTGCCTTACGACGGTGACCAACATGGCCGTTATGATTATGCTCAAAATTATGACTATCTTCCAAGTGAAGAAGTTACAGGGTTCTACACTTCCGTAAAACACGACTTCAGTGAATCACTTTATGGATTCATCGAACTGGCTTACCGTAAGGCTAATATCCACACCGAATCAGCTCCTGCGCCGATGGTTGCAACTGATCAAGGTGACGGACCTTTGGGCGCAATTATGATTCCCGCGGCTAACCCTTACAACCCGTGGGATGTGGATATCACGTCGTTCCGTTATCGTGCGGTTGAGGCAGGGAATCGTGCTTCTGACATCGAAATCACTACCCCTCGCGTATTGCTCGGTATGGGCGGTGAATTCCTTAATGATTGGACTTGGGAAGTAGGATTGTTGTCCACTGAAAGTAGCGTGAATAAAGTCGGTTTCAACATCTTCGACGACCGTTTACAACAAGCTTTTAACGGAGTATTGCTAGCGGATTATGATACAGATGAAGCTCGCATGATGTATTTGAACCCATTCGGACCGAGCGATCCTGAGATAAATGACTATATCAGTGGTCCAAACCCGAACGATAATTACAATCGTGTGGGTGCGTTAGATGCAAGTGCATCTGGTCCGATTTTCGAATTACCTGCAGGCGACGTTCAACTGGCGATCGGTGGTGAGTATCGTAAAGAGTCTTACGCTGAAATCGTTACAGATTCAAATCGTTCCGGTAACATCGTTGGTGGTTCTTGGTACGATTCATCCGACGGAAGCCGTAATGTAACTTCCGTTTATGCTGAAATGAGCTTGCCGATCTTTGAATGGGCAGAAGCGCAAGTTGCGGTTCGTCGTGAAGATTACAGTGATTTTGGTGACACTACTAAGCCGAAGATTGCGGTTAAAATTCGTCCTTTGGAATCACTCTTAATCCGTGCTTCCTATGGTGAGTCTTTCTTGGCTCCAAATTTGGCATATTTGTATACCAGTGAAAAGGTAACTTTCACTAGTTCCAATTACCTTGATCCGCTTCGTGAGGGTCCAAGTAAACAAATGGAACAACATGGTGGTGGTAATCCTGAGCTTCTTCCTGAAGAAACCCAGACTTATTACTTGGGCGCAAAATGGGAGCCATCTGGAGTGCTTGACGGGTTCTATGTCGAAGCTGAATACTTCTTCTTCGATTCCGAAAACTTGATTTCAGACGTTGACGCTGCAGACATGCTCAATAACCTATCGAATGCTTTATACTACACTGAACGTGGTAATATCATTCGTCGCGCACCTGCAGCAGGCGAAGAGTACGGTGAAATTGTTTACTTGAACACTTTCTACGAAAATCTTGGTGATCGTGATTACAAGGGGTTTGACTTCACTCTTGGATACAGATTCGAAACGCAAAACTTCGGTGAATTTAATGTTTCCCTGGCTGGAACAATCCTTGATACTTACACCGTGGACGATACCGACTACGTTGATTACGAAGATCGTCCAGAGTATGTTGCGAATGCAACTGTGAATTGGAATTATGGTGATTGGGCAGCAACCATGTTTGTCAATTACACAGGTGAACGCAAAGGCGAGTTGACAGAAGATGATGAGCCCGAAGTTAACGGCTTCAATGTTTATGATTCGCAAATTATCACCAACTTGACTGCTTCTTATGGAGCTTTCTTTGGCAGTCGCGTATCAATAGGTGTTACTAACCTGTTCGACGAAGAACCTCCTTTGAGTTTCTGGGGTAGTTATTTTACAACACCTGGAACTGTCTATACAAAGCCTCGGTTCTGGTACCTTTCTATTGAAAAGGAATGGTAATTTCATAGCAAATTATTTATAACACAAAGCGAACCTCTTCATGGGGTTCGCTTTTTTATTAATCACAATCTTACATTGCAATGCGTTTACGTTTCTTCTCTTTAATCATGGCAGTGATGACACTGTCCTCGTTCGGGGCTTCCCAGGACTTTATTCCGGTTGAAGCGCTTTTTGAAAATAGCGAATTCAAATCGTTCCAGGTTTCGCCAGATGGAGAGCATTTGATTGCTATTGCCCCTTATCAGGGAGTCGATAACCTTTTCGTTCTCGAGCTGGAATCCATGAGAATTCAGTTGTTGACCGACTCGAATAAAGACATCGGTTTTGTCAGCTGGGTGAACAACGAGCGAATTGTTTATGGTTTAAGTGACGACAAAGACGATGCTCGTAGCAGTGCTGGTGGGTTGGTCGCGTTGAATATCGATGGAAAGGACAAGCGGGTTCTGATTCAGCCCTATGGAGCGCAAAACTCGAGGGGTGTCACTTACAAGCCAGAGAGTATTTCCGTGATTAGTGGTTACACCCCAGACGAAGACTGGATTATCATCGAAAGCAACAAACGTCGTCAAAAGTACCCCGATGTTTATCGCATGAATGTATATAACGGGAAGCGCAAAACCCTGTTCTTTAACCCTGGGCGCATTCATTCCTTCATTTCTTCCCCGAAGGGAAATGTTGCCTTGGGTATTCGATATGGCGAAGAAGGCGAAGAGTGGAAGAAAATATTCTTGAAAGATAGTTATGATGAGTGGAATGAAATATTTAACCTGACGAGTTCATCCGATATTTTTGACGTGATTGGAATCGAAGACGATGGCGAGACAGCTTACGTCATTCACAATATCGATCGCGACAAAGCAGCGTTGTATAAGATGGATCTTCAGACTGGAATCATCGCTGACGAACCCATTCTTGAAGACGCAATTTACGATGTGAGTCCATTCGAAGTTTTTCGAACGGGTGGGGTTGGGCCGATTGCCGGTATCGCATTTCATCGTGAGTTCCCGACCCATTTCTTTTTGCGCAAAGAATTCTCGGCGATTCAAAAGCAAATCGATTCACTGTTGCCGGGGCGGTTTAATCACTTTGTGAATTCTTCGAAGTCAGGCTTGCGGATAGTGATTGAATCATTCAGCGATGTTGAACCTCCCTTTTACAGCTTGATCGATTTAGATAAAGGGCAATTGGTTCCGCTTTCGAGGATTAATAAATTTAAAGATAAGCCTTTGTGTGAAACAAAACCCGTTTCGTGGGAAGCGCGAGATGGTCGCAGAATTCATGGGTATTTGACACTGCCTCACTCGTGGGAAAAAGGATCTCCTGTTCCAATGATCGTTCGTCCACATGGTGGACCTTGGGCTCGGGAAACATGGGGACTTACTTGGCATTTTCCGATGGAGCGTCAGTTTTACGCCAATCGCGGGTTTGCTGTGTTGGAAGTCAATTTTAGAGGATCCACTGGATATGGTCGGGATCACCTTGAAAGTAGCTTTAAGCATTTGAAAGAAATGCATACTGACTTCGTGGATGGAACCCTTTGGGCGATCGATGAAGGGTACGCGGAACCCGGAAAAATCGGTATGGGTGGCGCAAGTTGGGGCGGGTATGCGACGATGGTGGGTGTGACGAAGTTCCCAGAAATCTATAGTTTTGGGATTAATTTCATGGGTGTCGTTGATCTCGTTCGACACATTGATCGCTACATCGATTGGGATAGGAAATCGGGTTATGTTTATTGGTGTAATAAAATCGGAGATCCGGAGATTCCGGAAGATCGCGAACAGCTCGAAGCCTACAGTCCGATCAACTACATCGATGCGATAAAGGGTCCAGTGTTCATTTACCACGGACTAGATGATTACAACGTTCATATTGAGCAGGCGCGCATGCTGATTGATGAAATGAAGGATCAAGACATGGAATTCACAAAGGTTTTGAGAACAGACGAAGCACATTCGACTCATTTTGAGGATGACCGCATTGAAACATACAAAGAGATTGATATGTTCCTAAGTGCGCTTCTGAAGCAATGGGATTAGTGCTTCCGAACGAGCCGTTTAGAACTTTATGCAAAAAGCAGTTTTCTGGATGTGGATGGGGGTCGTCTTCGTTAGTTCGGGTACGGAGACGATCTGAGTCGTGTTTCAAATCACGATATCCGTGATAGAATCTCATCGGGAATGATGGAGAAGATGGGGTTGCACAAGTTGACGGAGCACGAAATTCTCGAACTCAATGGCTTCCTCTATGGGTGGGAACCCGCGCAAGGTGAACCTTGTCCTCAACCTTCGACAACCATTGTGAATTACGGTGGTAGAAGTGATTCTGGCAAAGTATTTGGGGCGGAGCATCTGCAATCTGTTAAAAACAAGGAACGACTGAAGACTGAAAAGCTGGATTTTCTTCGCAAATCATAGGATCGTTCTCTGGTTGGAACGGGAAGACGGTATTTAAATTGAAAAATGGTCAGATTTGGCGCCAGGTGGATAAATCCAAATTTTACCTGAACAAGGATGCGCGAGATTTGAAATTAGGAGGGGAATATTTGAGGTATACTATCTCAGTCTCGAGGGGGTTGGCAGTCGTTGTAAGGATAAACGCACGAAATAAAAACATCGCATAAAGTGCAAGTCGCAGATATCCAGCGTATTGCAAAAATAGAAGCCTGCTTTCACGTTGGCACAATCAGTTCAGATGCAGGGATGCAATTAGTGCGAGAAGCGGTCAAAAGAATGAGGTTATGCAAAACAGTATCTAGGCAACTTCCCGACGAGCGTGATATCACCTCAATGTATGTCGAGTTCAGTATTTCCGTATTTGAGGATTTGGAGTTTCAAGTTGTGGCTCGATATGAATCCTACAGTGATGAAGGCTTTGAGTCGGACATTCGTCCTAAACTAGCGTTCAAATATAAACCTCTAGATTGGTTTTTGTTCCGTGCTTCCTACAGTGAATCATTCAAGGCTCGAGATTTTTGGGTTACCTATTCGCTGATAGCAGCCGTAGTTTCACCGTATTTCAGTATGTTGATCCTGTTACTCGTACTACAATCGGCCAAATCCAACCAATTACCAGCGGTAATGAGAATTTGGCTCCAGAGTTGACTGATAGTTATTACGCTGGAATCGCGATGCTCTTTTGAACGGGCAAAAGCGAGAAATTGGATCCGGCCCAGCTGGAGTTGATGCTGGGAGAAATCGAGCGTTTGGAAAAAACAGATCGAAGCGATTAAGGTTCCCGCGCATTAGCGCAAAAAGAGTGAATCAAAACCGACTCGAGATGAGCGTTACGAAAACCTGCCCATCGGAAGACACCGTCGAGATTACCCCCCGACCAGGTGAAGGCGAATCCAGAACTGTATGAGCGCACCAAAGGCAGTGAAGATACCTTTGAAATCGACTATTACCAGGCTCACTTTTTCCGCCGTTGAATCGTTCGCCTAAAGTTTCGTTTAAAATCGGATCGCTCAAATGTGAATGCAAAGCCCTGCATCAATCCCTCTCACCCAAGCAGGTGAAATTGGCACTGTTCGACTATATCCAAGGATTTTACAACACCCACAGAATCCATTCCGCTTTGGGTGGATTGAGCCCCAAAGAATTCCGAAATCTGGCGGCGACCCCCACGGGGGTCATTGAGAGTTGACCACAACTTTAGAATGAACTTTAAAACTAACAATCTACGCATAACTGGTCTCCAAAAAACGGGGTAATCTCATTTGGAAACTGCAAACGCAAAGGAACATTCGGACGTATCATGGTAAAGCTGGCTCATATCAGCGAAAGCGTCATCCACGTGGGAATCGTCGTGCTCAACCTCAACAAGTGGCTCGCCGAGCTTCTTTTGCGCCTTTTTCCCGCTCTGCTTGCGATGCTCCGCACCATCGTAAAGCTCGATACCTACCGTAATGGCCTAAATGTGACACATCAATATCTATTTACCCTCACAGCGCGGCAGCATGACGCGCTCCAGACTGAATTAGCAAATTATCAGCTCCGACTTTTTCAGGAAGCCCTACTTGAGCAATAATCTGAATAAGCACCCAATTGCGGCGAAAAGCACAGCAAACGAAAAAGGTTGCTTAGAAAAAGCCTTCAAAGACAACCTTCACCTCTTCCAACGTTCCCGCTGGCTGGGCGCTAAGCCCAATCTCTTGGGAAAAAACACCAATGATCATTGAGAACGATCTCAAAATCGGTTCCAAAACACTCGAAAACGCCTCTAAACAAAGCCCACCCAAATAAAAAGGCATCCACATGTCTTACGAAAATACTTTTCGGGCGAGGTCTATCTATCCTCAAAAGAATCGCATTGAATGCCCTTTAAAAACACAAAAAGCACTCAATCAAAAAGAGAAGCATCCGCAGAACCAAGCGTATTACCACTATTAGCCCAGATCATGATGATCCAATGAACAAAAACCCAACTTCAAAATCCTCTTCCAGCATGATTTTTTACATTCGTTTGCCCTATTCGATAGCCTACATTCATACAGACAATAATTTCAATACACTAACAACAAAACATTTCCATCAGTGTACGCAATATCGAAAATAAAATCATTGGTAATACAACCCAAATAAAAGACATCTACATAGAAACTAAAGCATAACATCATTCAAACACAAAACTTACGGATTCATGACGACCTGAAAAGAATAACAATTATCACTACTGTCCAGTTAGCAAATCATTGAATTCCAACTGGTTATGAATATCGAAAGTGTTAAAATTTGTATCGAAATTTGTAAGTAATTGATCAAGAGCAACTTTCTGAAATACATTTATGCTGAGAATTTGCAAAATTCGGTTCAAACTTTCGGGAATTTGATGGACCTTTTTGAGACAGGCGATCATCAGATAAGTGCAGATGGCGATCCAGATTTGGGTCTTCACAGCATTTTCCGAATTGCTGTAGAAAGCCTTGATGCGGAGATTTTGTTTGATCCATTTGAAGAAAAGTTCGATCTGCCATCGGCTTTTGTAGCACTTTGTGATCGTCAAAGCAGGAAGGCTAAAGTGGTTGGTCAGGAAGGTCAGACTTTTGCCACTTTCGGGATCGACGAAACGGATGCGTCTGAGCCGTTGGGGGAAAGCTGCTTTGCTTTTGGAAGTGTTCAATGCAATGGTTTGATCACATTTGAGGCCTGTAGTTTTGTCCACTGGATTGGACTCGAGAACATGGAAACGCAAGTTGCTTTTCGCTCGAGTAACGAAGAAAGCCAAGGCTTGGTGAATGCGGTAAAGTCGATCGAAATTGACATAGGCTCGGTCGATGACGTAGATGCTCCCTGTCTGGAAAACAACCTGATCGAGGAAGTGGATATCATGCACTTTTCCAGTGCTGATGCGGATAAAAACGGGGATAGAGCCTTGAATCTGCATCTGGGTATGAACTTTGATTGCGGACTTGGTCTGTCGAAAATGAGCCCATGGAAACAGCGACAAGCACAAATCGATAGTGCTCGAATCAATAGCATAAACCATCTCGTCGAGATCCAGATTGGTCTTGTCGGCGGCATACAAACGCTGAGCTTTTCGAATGAGAACCTGAGCCAAAGCTTCGTAAACACGCCAGTCCCTGTTTTCATTTGCGTAGGCCAAATTGGTTCGGGTAACTCTTCCACGAATACCCATTGCGTGGAGGTGCTGAGAACCCCTCAAACAGGCTTCGATGTCGCGCAAACTTTCCCTGAATGTGAGCTGAGCGAAGACCATACACAGGAACTGATCGCGAGCAGTCATTGTTTTACTGACTCTGGGCATGGGATGCAAATCGATGCAGCGGTGAAGTTCTTTGCGGTCGAGCAAATCCAAAATTTGGGAGAAAACCAATCGTCCAGTGTTCATCCCTTAATGAGACTGAACAACTCCCTTCAACGAAATCAAATTCAAATGCGTGACACATGAAAAATCACTTAAACACCTTTCCTTCAATTATTAACAAACTTCAGAGCCGTCCTTAACTGGACAGTAGTGAACAATTATCATCATTCAGATTTCAAGATCTGTCCGCAACATGCACAAACATACCAAAAATGAATACCTATTTTCCGCCACCTAACTTCAGGTATACTGCAGGATTTACAAACTTTATCCTACAAACATATGAGGGCAATCGTTCAACTAAACAACCAATCGAGTAACGCTACAAAATGTCCTTATTTTTCATCTTTCTATGATTGATATTCCGTACTAGCATTGTTTTCATCTAAGCACGCTTCAACCTCTAGCAAACTCCAGGACACCAATATAGAACAAACATGAACTCTTCTTCCCTCGAATATGTTAAGCCGGTAACGAAAGCTACCAACTTCATAAGAAAAAATTTTCAATTACAGATTTCAGAGAAGTGTATTGCTGACCATTGCGGAATTAGCAAACGTCACTTAAGACGCCTATTTGTCAATGAACTAGCGGTAACCCCTTGCCAATATCTTTTCAACTTCAGAATCAAACAGGCAAAGTCATATATTCGCCAAAAGAACAAAAGCGTAAAAGAAACTGCCTTCTATTGTGGTTTCTCTCATCCATCCTATTTCTCGAAGTGCTTCAAAATGGAAACACTGAATTCACCGACGAAATATAAGCGAAAAGCAATCAACTAGTTTCAATCTCTCGCTACAACCAAATCGCATCGACATAAGTCGCTGGCATTCAAGGAAGTAGCTTAACCAAATCAAACAACAAAATTATGAAAAAAGAAAATAGTGGAATAGTAGAATTGAGTCAAAAAGAGGCTCTCGAATGCACAGGAGGTTCTTGGCTTACAGATCTATTTGATGAGACAGAAGAATTTCTTGGTGATTTCTTTAAGGAAGACTGGTTCGGAACAGGCAAGGACGAGGACGGTGCTTAACAAGCAAACACCACAATGCTGTATTGATTGACGCTTCAACAGCATTAAAAGTTTTATATCAACATAAAAGGTAAAAGGCGATCAGTATTACCTGATTGCCTTTTCATTTACATTTAAACTTATCTTTTAATCATTCAAGTTGAAAAAATTCTCACGTCGATTTTCAGGCGTGAAAATAAATACTCATACCATGTCCAAAACTGCAATAAACGTTTACACCGTCATAGGATAAAAGTTAAAACAATAAAAGAGATCATACGTCTACAGAACATCCCATTACCCGATATTGCTACTAAGATACCGCCACGAAGGTAAAACGTCAGCATAACTTAAATCTCCATGCTTAGTATTGACAAGATCAAATCACAAAATTCCGGTAAGCAATCACGTTCCCGAGCTTCGATAGCGGTTGATATCAAATTAGTAGTAAATGCCGAATATTAGAGTAACACAACGCGACAAAACTGACTGTGGTGCTGCATGTCTTACTTCTATTCTTGCATTCTACAAACTGAAAGTTTCTGTTTTCAAAATACGCCAGTTAGCATCAGGCAATAAAGGAGGAATAAGCGTTTTAGGCCTAATTCAGGCTGCCGGAAAACTGAATCTTCAAGCGAAGGGTGTCAAGTGCGAAAAGGATTCGCTACTAAGTATACCTTTACCGGCAATTGCGCACATCAAACTTAATAGTAACCTCAACCATTTTGTAGTTATATACAAGACGTCAAATAGTAATGTCACGATCATGGATCCATCGGATGGAGAAGTCCGAAAAATGAGTGCTGACGACTTTAAGAAAATATGGACCGGAGTCATGGTTTTGTTCAAACCTAACAGTGCTTTTAATCCAGCAAACAGAACCGCGTCAGTTTGGCGAAGACTATTCACATTAATACTACCACATCGCGCCATTTTAACATTCTCCATAGTTGGAGCGATCATTGCGACCATTCTTGGTCTATTTTCCGCAATATATATGCGCTTTCTATTTGACGTGGCAATACCAGAAAAAAACCTGGGGTTACTATTCAAATTAAGCCTAGGGATGCTACTAGTGGTAATAGCACAAACATCAATTGCATTACTTCGACGCTACTACATGCTAAAAGTAACTCAAAAGATAGACAAACACCTTATACTTGGTTACTATGAACACATAATGCACTTGCCTCAAGAATTTTTCGACTCTATGAGAATAGGAGAAATCACAGCGAGAATTGGAGATGCAGTCAAAATCCGTACATTCATTAATAATGTTTCCGTAAGCTTAGTCGTTGATTTTTTAACCGTAATATTTTCACTCGTACTAATGATTTTCCTATCATGGAAAATGACAATTTTGGTCGTGAGTATAGTTCCAGTTTATACACTCATATTTCTATTGATGAATGCATATAATAAAAAGTTTCTAAAACATATGATGATTGCCGGAGCTGAACTGGAATCCCAGCTTGTAGAGACACTATTTAGTATTCGAACTATTAAGATATTCGGCCTGGAATTAGAGGCATCGAATAAAACTGAAGCGAAACTGTTGGTTTTACTTCGAGAAAATTTCAAAGGTTATACTGTCAGTCTATTCGGCAATCAATCCCTTGGTTTCAGCTCGCAAATATTTAGTATCGTACTTCTTGGAATTGGCGCCTCCTTCGTTATCGCTGACAAGACGACTCCGGGCGTTCTAATTTCGTTCTATTCCCTTTTAGCGCACTTCACCATACCCTTTAAAAATCTACTCTCATCAAATACCTCCATTCAGAACGCATTGATTGCTGCTGAACGCCTCTTTGAGCTAATGGATATAGAGCGGGAAAACCTAGAAGGTTCAATTTTGATAAATAGTGAAGCGATTCATTCCATTAGAATTCAAAACTTGACCTTTCGATACGGACCCAATGCTCCGGTACTAAAAAATGTAAACGCATTCATAGATCGGGGGAAAATCACCGCAATAGTCGGCGAAAGCGGTTCTGGAAAATCAACGTTGGCAGCCCTGTTACAGAAACTTTATTCTATTGAGGAAGGCAATATATTCTACGGAGATCATAGGTTGTCTATTATAAGTCGAAATTCTTTGAAAAAAGTGCTGTGCGTTGTACCACAGAATATTGATATTTTAAAGGGAAGTGTTTTGGAAAACATAATTCTCGGGGATGATGTACCTGACATAGAAAGGGTAGAGAGAATTTGCAAACAGCTTGACATTATTGATTTCATTGAAAAACTACCTGGAGGATTTAGCTGCAACATAGGGGAAAGTGGGATAAGACTTTCAGGGGGACAAGTTCAAAGAATCGGTATCGCAAGAGCAATATATCGCAACCCAACGATACTTATCCTTGATGAAGCCACTTCGCATCTCGACAACATATCTGAAAGCGTAATTTTCAGAGCGGTACAAAGCATGAAACGGGATGGAAAAACAATCATTGTTATCGCGCACCGTTTAAGTACAATACGAAACGCCGACACTGTCATTTTGATGAAATCAGGAAGAGTGACAGAACAAGGAACTTTTCAGAATCTACTCAGCGCCAAGGGCGATTTTTTCGAAATGTGGAACGAACAGTACAATCATTCATAAAAGAAATGAGTGTCCGGTTTTTTTGCGTAAATTTGTCGGTCCCGAAAAAGTCTAAATTTGGCTCCGAGGCCGCCATCTTAAAAAAGTAGAGGATTGAAATATACCCAACCCCTAACTCAGTAATTTGAATAATAAAGAAGCCTCCCGCATCCACTTATTGTAGTTATGAGCCGCGCAAGCGAACTGGATGTTCATACCTTCCGCAACCAATCCACTGAGTTTATTGCGTCCCACACTGAACTCCATTTTTGAATGTTCTAATACCAATTAGGGCTTCCTGAAAAAGTCGGAGCTGATAATTTGCTAATTCAGTCTGGAGCGCGTTATGCTGCCGCGCTGTGAGGGTAGATAGATATTGATGTGGCATTTGGGCCATTACGGAAGTTATCGAGCTTTACGATGGCACGGAGCATCGCAAGCAGTGCGGGAAATAGGCGAAAAAGAAGCTCGGCGAGCCACTTGTTGAGGTTGAGCACGACGATTCCCACGTGGATGACGCTTTCGCTGGTATGAGCTAGCTTTGCCATAATACGTCCGAGTGTTCCTTTGCGTTTGCAGTTTCCAAACTTCCCTTTGACGGGTATGCGGTCGAGTTCGTCCTGGCGTTCAAGTCGCTTCTGAGTCTTGAGTTCATCGGCGTTTTCGGTGGTCTGTTTCTTCGGTCTGCCCAGTGGCTTGCCGCTTAGACGGATGCCACGCTCTTTGCAGTATTTGCGATTCTTTCGGGTGCGGTAAATCGTATCGGCATGGACGCTGGCAGGATAGTAACCCAAGCGCTCTTTGTAGGTTTCGATCTGAGCGGGCAAATCGGAGCTTTCGTTGTATGCGTCCCAACTGAGTGTGTCGACGCTGACATAGCCTTCGCTCTGGTGGCTGATGGAGAGCTTGGCTCCGAACTCGACCCGCTTGCCGGCTTTGCCACGAACGATGGGACGAACATGCGGCTGAC
Organism: Opitutales bacterium; assembly: GCA_963676215.2. Taxonomy (GTDB): domain Bacteria; phylum Verrucomicrobiota; class Verrucomicrobiia; order Opitutales; family JAFGAQ01; genus JAKSBQ01. Next base: position 211,243 of record CAXXVT010000006.1, read on the forward strand.
TGATGCTCACGATGCGATCAGCAACCGTGTTCACGTGATGGGTGTGCATTTGTCGTTGCTGCTCGTAGAGCGTGTGGATGACCAGCAGGCATTTGTAGTCGTGACGCGACAGATGCCCGAGTAGGCCCGGATGCGCTTCGAGCATTTGAGTAATGTGCCCGAGATTGCGTCTCAGGTAGTTCAGTTGCTCAGCGATGGCTTTGCGGATCCTTTTCGATCCAGGTTTCTTTTGTTTGGCTACATCCAGATACTGCCGCCGCGCCTTTTGGCGGTAGGTGCGGGGTTTCTTTACGGGATGCTCGCTGTGCTGCGTGATATGCTCGTGGAATTGATCGATTATAGCTTCAGTCTTCTCGCGTGCTTCATTGAGCAAACCCAAATCCGTCGGGTAGCGGATGTCAGCAGGCGTGCAAGTTGCATCGACTAGCAACTTACCTGAGTTGCTTGGCAAATCGCCTTGGTCGTCACTGCCATCGTCATCGCCGTGCTCTTCGCTTTTGTTCGCTTCACTGCCAGTGGCTGCGGCGATGATCTTGGAGTTTATACGCAGGTGATCCTCTGCACTGAAACGGCTCCGAAAGTGTACTATCATCGAAGGATCAAACAAAGCTTTCTCCAGCAGCTCACGTAGACCAAGAAAGTATTGAAGATATGGGTTCTCGGTGATCTGTTCGACCGTTTCTTCATCGGTGATGCCCAGACGTTCCTTGATCAATAAAGCTCCATAAGCGATGCGCCCGCTCTTGGCCGGTGCGCCCATACCTGTGCCCGCAAGATTGTCGGCATAACAGGACTCCACCAGATCCCAAGGAACCATCTCAGCCAGTTTACACCATCGATTTGAGGCTTTTAGGTGACCGCCAAAGGGAAGGTAAAAATCGACGAATTCTCTCTGGTTGGAAACGTTTCGGTTCATGGCAAGTGCAAGGGTTTTTAGGTATTTTCGAAAAAAACCGTGCACATGGCCAGTGAACTTTGACACTCAATGCCAATCGCTAAGCCAAATTTGAAGTTTTTCAGGAAGCCCCAATTATTGATTTAAGCACTGACCATATCAGTAAACCGTAAACGTCCGATCAGTGACCTCCTAGCCCGCATTTCTCACGAATGTGTGTGATATAGCGATTTCGAATAGGAGATAGTGTATACTGGTATTTTTTAGCCTAAACCGACGTTATTTTAGTGTTTATTGAATCAAATTGATACAGTTCCACCTTACCCCCATCGATCAAACACTGGCACTGTATAATCAGTTGATGAGGTTGGCCACAGAGCAAATACTCAGGTAGGATGCAACCGTTTCCAAGCGATGAGAAAGAGGTTCTGCATAGGATAACTTTCGCTCAAATGGATACGAATTTGACAGGATTTACGAACTACCAGAGCACCGATCTTGAAGAGTTTGATCCGGATCGTTGCACACTGTGCTTTGGCCAGTTCCGTGTCTTGAAGAGCTTTAGAACGAATACATTGCACCAATGAATAGGCCATGGCACTTAGCAGGATTCTCCACTGGTTGGCCCACCAACGATGGGCACTGGTTCGGGTGCTGAACAGTTGCATCTGTTCCTTGATTTTATTTTCCATCTCACCACGGGCACAATAAATCTTCTCGTAAATGTGCTGATCATCGCCATCGAGCGAGGTAACGATAAAGCGCGGATTGGCTCCCTTGTCCGAGTGTTCGGCTTTCACAATCACTGATCGTTTGAGCTTCCAACTTTTTGCCCCATAAATGATTGCACCGAACAAACGCTGGTTTTCTGAGCTGTGTTCATACTGCTCACGAGCACGCTTCAAATACACCTCAGCTTCATGTAGTAATACCGCGTTACGGGCCAAGCCCACACAAAAATCTACCCTATGACGATCACACCAACTCAGCGTATTATCCCTGCAAAACCCACTATCGGCGCGGAAAATGATCTTCACTGCCGGCCAAGCCTTACCGTAGTGCCTTGCACAGTAACTTCAGAATCGCTCCCGCATGTTTGGCAGCGTCCTGATTGCTGGGTCGAAGATAGGCACACAGAAGCTGCTCCGCGCAAAAGACATACAGCGGTAAAAAACAATAACTGTCGTAATAACCCTGGAAAAACCTTCCTTCTTGCGATCCGTGCACCGGATTATCCGTTGCATCAAAGTCCAGAATGATGGTTTCCGGAGCAATCTCATGCGAGTTGATAAACAATTGCACAAACAACTCATTGATCCTTATTGCGTTTTGTCGGTCCATCCTGTTTTCGAACCGTCCCAATGTCGACTTCCCTGCCAGGTCCTTGTCTGTGTCGCAAAGACTCTGCCACAGGGGATCCTTTCTCAAGGTCTCAAAATCATTAGCATCTTCGTAGCCACAAGCCAATCCATATACCCGTTGCTGCACCATTTCTAGCAGTGGATGTTCCACCTCTGCACTCTGGCGCGGATCTTTGATGCACCTGCATACTGATTTGCTTAATCCAAGGCGTTTGTCCGCTTCACGTAATAGCATTGCTCCGGCATCCGAGCTAATCGATCCACCATCAAAGCACACTTTGTATTTACGTTTCTTGGCACTTGTAAAGTGCATTTCTTTTCGATTCAATTCTGTCATCGCTAGAGTGTTTGTTTTAATTGTGCAATACACTGTATATCAGTGACTTACGCTCTATGCGATGCTGTTTCATGAGAAATTTGGACTAAGCTTTTACGCAGGATTATGCGTGGACTTGATGATTTTTTTCAGTGCGTTACTGTCTTTATTGACCCTTTCGTCTATCGCACTTAATTATTTATCCATGAACCGTTCCTTCCTTAAATTAGTAATGATCTCCCTCTTCGTTGATGCCTCGATTGCAGAGATCATTCCTGTAGATAATTTTTTCCAAAACCCGACAATTCGCAGTTTTAATATATCCCCCGATGGAAAAACCATTGCCGGGCTAGCACCTTACGAAGGGGTAATGAATGTGTTCATTCTCGATATGGAGACTCGGAGGCCTCGGATTCTCACCGGGCAAAAACGGGATGTAACAAGTTTTTACTGGGTGAACAATGAGCGCATTTTTTATAGTGTGAATACTGGTGAAGCCACGAATGATGCGCGGCGTTATGGGGGGGCAATTTACGGAATTAACATTGATGGATCCGACCATGAATTGCTTGTGAAACCCTGGTTGGAGCGGCGACAGGGATTTGGAGAAATAATGAAACGCAGCATCAATGTGATCAGTGTGCTTCGTAATGATCCCAAATACGTATTAGTCCAGAATAATGACCGTCGGGAAGCTTATCCGGATTTGTTTTTGATGAATGTGCAAAATGGCAACTTGAAAAAACTTCGCAACAACCCCGGGGAATTAACGTCGTATTTCCTCGATCCCGATGGTGAGGTTATCGGCGGTCTTTGGTGGGAAAATCTTGAAGATCCTACCACCGCTGCGATTTTTCGCCGAAATGTCGAAACAGATGAATGGAGCGAGTCGATGAAAGTGAATACCATCTTTGATATGCCAGAGTTTGTTGGTTTGAACTCGAAAAAGGATCGTATCTTAGTCTCGAAGCGGGGAGAGGATGGGATGAAACGCCTCTATTCTATTTCTTTAGAAAAAGAGGGTGGAGAGAAATTACTTCTTGAAGATGAAACCTACGATATTACAGATTTTACGGTTCTACGGAATATGAAGAGTCTCGGTATTGCTGGAATTCGATTTGATAAAGAAAAGCCGACTAATGTCTTTTTCGACAAAATGTATGAACGTCTCTATGCGATGATTGATGATGCCATCCCGGATAGTTCTAATTATATCTCTGATTTCGACGACTCGGGAACGAAATTGATCATTCATTCTATTTCTGACAGACACAGCCCACAGTATTTTCTTTTGGATCTAAAGGCGGGGGCAATGGAACCATTGGGCGACATTTTTCCGAATCTTGCTCAGGTTTATCTACCGGAGCAACGACCCATAGAATATGAAGCTAACGATGGCTACACCATTCACGGCTATCTCTACCTTCCAGAAGGCTATAAGGACGGTGATAAAGTGCCCCTAATTGTGAATCCTCATGGGGGTCCCTGGGGCCGGGATAAATGGGGAATCCGTTGGTGGTTCGATTTGGAGCCAATCTATTTGGTGAATCGTGGGTTTGCGGTGCTTAAGACTAACTTTCGCGCATCGACTGGATATGGTAAAGAGCATGAGAAAGCGTCCTACAAAGACTGGGATCGAACGATGCAAGATATCTGGGACGGGGTTAACTGGGCTATCGATGCTGGATACGCAGACAAGGATAATATTGGTGTTGTGGGTGCGAGTTTTGGTGGAACCGCTACGATGCTATCATTGGTGCACCATCCCGAAATGTTTCAGTTTGGAATAAACTTTTTTGGGGTTGTGGATGTTCCTGAGCAAATTAGAACCTACTATCAATGGGACCGAGATCTTGCCGGTGATGCATGGAAACAACAAGTGGGGGATCCTGACGTCCCAGAGGAGCTTGAAAAAATCGAACGTTGGAGTGCGATTAACTATGTTGAAAAAATTGACGATCCTTTGTTTCTCTATCATGGGTTAGTCGATCGTAACGTAGATGTTGAACAAACCCGTGCACTGGTAGGGAAACTCAAGTCCGTTGGAAAGAAAGAAGGGAAAGACTACTGGATTGAGTGGGATACCGACGAAGCTCATGGGGCCTACAACGCGGAGAAACGGATCCAGTTGTACAAAAAAATTGATGAGTTTCTAAAGCCCTTTGCACCCGTCTATAACTAATTGAGTTTCTTTTGTGAGAAGTATGAAAAAAAGCCTTATTCAGATTTTGTATTTCGTGCTTCTTGCAGGTTTACTTCCTGCAGAGGAGATAGAAAAGGTTCCTTCGAAGGATATTCGTGATGTGATTTCCTCGAAGGAGTTCAAGCTCTCTGGGTTGAATAAACTCAGCTCGGAAGAGTTGATGGAGCTAAGTGGAGCCTTATATGGTTGGAAAGAATTGCAGAGACCTAAGCAGACATTGTTGCCTGCTCAGGAAAAAGTGACGGTTCGCGAGGAGCAGGCTTTTGGTAATGAAAGCCTTCCTGTTCGAAAGCCTAAGGCAGGGGAAAAACCGAAACCCCAAAAAATCAGCACCCGCATTGTAGGCGACTTTAAGGGATGGAAGGGCAATACTGTTTTTGAATTGGACAATGGACAGGTGTGGCGCCAAGCAGACAAAAGCCGGTTTTCTGCCCGAGAGGAAAATCCCGAAGTTGAAATCACAAAAGGCTTTTTGGGAGTTTACTTTCTGAGTATTCAAGGTTACGGAGCTCGTTGTAAAGTAAAGCGAGTGAGGTAAGTTCATTCCAAATCCATTTTTAATATCAGAATGACTCTAGAGTTCTGGAGTAAAGAAAAATATTTTAGTTTTAGGAAATGCAAAATAAACGTTTGTATCGTGAGGACAGAGAGCAGGCTCGACATTACATCCCAGCAAATGAAGCGGATGTGTCATCAATGCTTGATGAAATTGAGTTAGGGAACCTGGCAGATCTGTATTCCCATATCCCAGCGGAATTCCGATTCAGTTCAGAGCTGTCTGTTCCGGAAGAGTTGGGGAGGGTGGCTCTGAAGGAGGAAATGCAATCGATCGCCCGGAAAAACCAGGTCAGTCTATCGCTGATTGGCGATGGTTTGCCGGATTACGAAGTGCACCCAGTGGTTAAGGAGATCCTTAACATTCGTGAACTTTCGACCGCTTACACGCCCTACCAACCCGAACGCTCGCAGGGCACATTAATCACCCAGTGGATCTATCAGTGTAGCATGGCTGCGATCACTGGATTTGAAGCTATCAATGCTTCCTTATACGATCGAAGCACTGCGTTGTTTGAGGCGGTACTAACTTCTTTTCGTATCAATCGGAATAAATCCAGGGTTTTAATCTCCGAAGGGATTTATCCTGGTGACAAAGAAGTCATTGAGACTCACTTCAAAGGAACTGAACTTAAGTGTGATTGGATTCCCATCGATTCCAATACTGGGTTACTAGACGTTTCTAGGCTTGAGGAACTGGTCGCCGAAAACACTGGCGATATTGCCGCGATTGCTTTGCCGCAAGTCAATCACTTGGGCTACGTCGAAGATTTTAATCAGCAGACGAGAATTTGTGAAGAGAACGGAATTACCTGCATCGCGATTGTCGATCCGGTGCATCTGGTCAAAGGAGGATTGCAGCCTCCGAGTCAGTGGGGAGAATTTGGAGCTGACATTCTTGTTGGGGAGGCACAACACCTCGCATTTAACCCGTGTTTTGGGGGGCCGGGGCTCGGTTTATTTGGAGTTCGAGTTGATGACAGGCGTCGAAATTTGGTTCGCAGTACCCCTGGGCGGTATGTTGGGAAGGCGAAGGATACCGCTGGCAGGGATTGTTTTGTCGCGGTTATGTCAGCGAGGGAGCAACACATCCGAAAAGACCGAGCGACTTCGAATATCTGCTCAAATCAGGCGTTTATCGCCACACTTGCAGGTGGAGCAATCATGGCGTATGGCGAGGATGGTTTGGCGGAAAAGCTCGATAAGGCTCGTTCTTCTGCGGTAAAGGGAATGGAACTCTTTCTTCGGTATTCCCAATTTGAGGTTTTTCGAAAAGAAAATACTTTCCTCAATGAGATCTGTTTCATTTTTAAAGGTGATCTGAAGGTTCTTTTAGAATCTGCAGCAGCAGAGGGAATCCAGTTGGGAGTTGATGTGAGTGACCGTATCGATGCTTCTGAAACCCTTCTGAAGGTATCCTTTCATGATCGGGATATCGATTGGAGTAGTTTGGAAAAGTTTTTGTCTCAAAAATGTGATTTGAGCCAGGCTGCGCGGACCTCTACGGCTGCGGTGATTCCGGGCGAGAGAAAACGAATGGGGAGCATTGGATTGGCTTCCTTTAGCGCAAAATCAATCGGCGACTACTATAGAAAACTCGGTGAATTGAACGTGAGTCCGGATGACGGAATCTATCCGCTCGGTTCATGCACGATGAAGTATAATCCCGAAGTGAACGAATGGGCCGCAGGATTAGCTGAATTTCAGCATATCCATCCTCAGACTCTTCTTTCGAGCGCGCAGGGTTGTTTAGAGGTTTTGTATGAAACTCAGGAATGGTTTAAAGCGATTACCGGACTACCCGGAGTCACCACCCAACCCGTCGCTGGGGCTCAAGGTGAATTAGTCGGGATCAAATTGTTTCAAGCCTATCATGAGTCGAATGGTCAGTCTCATCGGGACATTGTTCTGATTCCTCAGACTGCACATGGAACCAATTTTGCGACGGCGGTGATGGCGGGATATGCCGCTGGGCGACAAGGAAAACGCGATGCAGGAGTTGTCGTGCTCAAGACGGATGCTCTTGGGGGCATCAACATGGACGATGTTGAGGAAAAAATTGCAACATACGGTGATCGACTCGTGGGAATCATGATCACCAATCCGAACACCTGTGGTGTCTTTGAGCTCAATTTCCGAAAAATAGCGGATAAAGTCCACCAAGCAGGTGGATTGGTCTACATGGATGGTGCGAACATGAACGCCATTGCGGGGTGGATCGATCTGAACTCCCTTGGAGTGGATGCTGTGCACAATAATATCCACAAAACTTGGTCGATTCCCCACGGGGGCGGAGGTCCAGGGGATGGATTTGTTGCTGTTAGTGAGGCGCTTGTTGATTTCCTACCTGGATATCAGGTGGTCAAAGGGTCTGATGGTGAATATGAAACTTTAAGGTCGGAAAAATCAATTGGGAGTTTTCATCGTCATTGGGGGAACTTTAACCACAAAGTGCGGTGCTTGACTTACCTCAAAGCATTGGGGAAGGAAGGAATTCCAAGGATGTCAGGTACTGCTGTCCTGTGCGCGCGGTATCTCTTCCATCGATTGCTTGCTCACTACGATGAACTTCCCAGGGAGTCGCGGGCTACTCCCAGAATGCATGAATTTGTTCTTAGTTTTAAGGAGGAATTCTGGAAACTCGCGGAGGATGCTGGTATTGCGAAGACCGCTGTTATGCCCGGTTTGGGTAAGCTATTTCTCGATTTTGGTTACCACGCTCCTACCGTTGCGTTTCCCGAGCCGTATGGGGTCATGATCGAGCCAACCGAGTCCTATTCGAAGGCTGAATTGGATCGGTTGATTGAGGTGACAATTTCGATTCTGGAGCTGATCCGAAGCAAGCCTACGGTATTGAAAGATGCTCCGTTTTTCACCCCGATCAATCGAGTGGATGAAGTATTGGCAAATCGTAATCCGCAATTGAGTGAGTTGATCTCGGAATTACCCGAATTGCATCAAAATCGAAGGAGTCCACTTGAACTGCTTGAGAAGGCACCGACTGAAGTGATGGATCTAATTCTGCAGCATAACGAGTGACAGCATTAGGAAGTATCGCTTATGACCGCCGATCTGCCGCTGAAAACATGGCCCTTGATCAATGGATGGTGGCTCAACTTGATGCTTCAATGCCTGTGATGTTTAGAAGTTACGGGTGGTTGAAGGATGCTATTACTTATGGATATACTCAAAAAATCCAACAGGTGAAATTGCGATTTTCAGAGTGGGAGTGGGACAAAATGGACTGCTGCCGCCGACCGACCGCGGGTGGAATTGTCGACCACCGCAATGATTGGACGTTTGCGCTGGCGATGCACGCTTCGTTCTCGGTTGCTCAATTAAAACCGTTACAAATCTACAGATCAGTGCACGAAATTCTCCTTGCTGCACTGACTGAGATTGGAGCGAGGGTGGAACTCTATATTCCAGAAGATGCGGAATCATCACCGGAGGCTTGTTTTGATCGTCCTTCTCCGTTTGATGTCCTTCTCCAGGATTCAGGTTTGAAAGTTGCGGGCGCGGCCATGAAACGAACTCGGTCAGGCTTATTGATTCAGGGCAGTGTGAGTCGGGAAAGGTTGCCGTCGGTTGATTTTAAGCAGTTGCATTCTTCGTGGGAATCGGAATTCCTGAAGGGACAGAGGGGAAGTTGTGAGGAGACTCTTCGTATTTCACCTCCGGATGTTATTCCTAATGTTGAGGTCTTTCGTTCACCTGAATGGAGTTTTAAGCGATAAAAAAGGGTGAACCGCCCTTATTGGCGTCCACCCTTTGTGAAAATTGCAAATCTGGAGCAATTCCTACACTTTGAATTTACTGACCAATTCTCTGAGTGTTTCTGCGATTTGAGTCAACTCGTAGGAAGCAGCGCTGGAGTTGTTTGCTCCTTCAACTGATTCTTGGGCGGACAAACTTACTTCCTGGATATTCTCTGAAACTTCATTCGCTCCTGACGCAGCATGTTGAATATTGATTGCGAGGTTGTTAATCGCTTCGGATACGCCTCCCAAGCTAGAAGAAATTTCATTTGTGGTGACCGATTGCTCTTCTACTGCCGAGGCAATGGTGACCGCGATAGTGCTTACTTCCTCAATGATTTCGGTAATGGAATTGATGGTAGTGATCGAAGTATGTGTTTTGCCCTGCATCTCTTCGATTTGTTTTCCAATCTGTTCCGTCGCTTGAGCACTTTGTCTTGCAAGGTCTTTGACCTCGTTCGCGACGACGGCAAATCCCTTTCCTGCTTCTCCTGCGCTTGCTGCTTCAATGGTGGCATTGAGGGCGAGCAAATTCGTTTGAGCGGCAATGTTGTTGATAATTTCGACAATTTTGCTGATCTCGTTCGCTGATTGACCGAGTTCGGACATTACTTGTCGGGCCGATTCCGCTTCACGGTTTGCCTGACCAGCAATTTCAGATTCTTTCGCACAGTTTTGTGCAACTTCATTAATGGATGCACTCATTTCTTCAACAGCAGAAGCGACAGATTGGGCAGAACTGGACAGCTCATCTGCGGTTGTCGCCATTGTTCCGATGTTACTGGAAAGTTCCTCCCCTGCAGCTGCAACGGTGCTCGAACGATCGTTCATATTGGTGGACTTTTCCAACAGACCAGCGGAAGTGTCATTCATTTGGATCGCTGATTGTGCTAGCATATTGGATGAATCAAGTGTTTCACTTAAAACTGACCGGAGTTTTGCGAGAGATTCATTTAAACTTCCTCCAAGATTACCAATCTCATCCTTGCTATTAATCGTAGATTCCTTGGTCAGATCACCGTCTGCGATTGCATGAACGATATCAAGGATCTGCATCATCGGCTTTGTTAAACTGTTTGTGATGAACAGTGCAATTACGATCCCGAGAACGAGAGCGATCACGGTTAACCCTATCACGACATTACGCGAGTTTGTGAGCAACTTTTGGTTCGCGTTTGTATCAACCGTTACCCGCTGCATGGATTGTGTTGAGAAACCTTGGGTAGTTTTATTCAACTCATCTCCGATCGAGGTGAGTTGGACTAGCTTTTGGCTTAAGTCTTCCCAGTTTTTTGTGACATTCTCAGAAGCAACTTGGTAGCTTTCGCAAGTGGCGATGATTTCATCCACTAAGCCTCTGATATAGAAATCCATGGTTGATGCCTGTGCTTTTTCTAAATCAACGAGGATTGTTTCGAAGTCGCCGTTTGCCTGAACCACCATATCTGTATTGCGCTCTGCAATACCTTTCCAAGTTTTTGTAAAGACACCTCGCCCTTTATCAAGAATGCCCGCAACGCTATTGATTCGATTAATATTCTCCCCGAGTAATTCCACGATGACATCACCGGATTCGATTTCCATTTCCAATTCAGATGTGAATGTCTCAAGGATTTCAGAGGTTTTCAGGACAAATTCTGCTGCCTTTTCGTCAATGGCCTTTTTATTCTCTTGGAGTTCCAGAATGGTATTTTCGGTCTCCTTTAATACCGAACTGTATCGGCCCATCGTTTCTACGCCCTTTTTTGAGGTGGCGATCAGTTTTGAACGATCAGCTGCTTCGTCGATTTCGATTTTTATAAGGTCTTCGAAGTCATTTGATATCTTTTGGATATTCTCCTTTGCTTCATCGACGTAACTAACTTGTTCCGTTGATGTAAACTGCTGGACCACAAATCTTGTGTCCTTTGCTAACTCCGAAATTTTGCTCGCGATTGAAAGCTGCGGTAAGTGTTCTCTTACTGTTGCGGTTGAACTGTTCGTTGCTTTGCTCATTCCGATCACGGCTGTCGATGTGACAGAAACCATGATGATGAGAATGATACCGAATCCAACGATTAGTTTGATTCGCAAGCTGAGGTTTCTAAAAAACTGTAGGCTCATATTCAGATTATTTCAAAGTAGTGTTGAATCTTTAGGCGGGGAAGGCTCATTTTTGTCCTCCATTGCT
>CAXXVT010000006.1:227500-544143 GCA_963676215.2 Opitutales bacterium
AATTTCGTGCCGTTATCCGGCCGGGAAACAGTGCTAGCAGGTCAGTTTGACTGGGGCGGTCTCCTCCCAAAGAGTAACGGAGGATTGCGAAGGTTCCCTCAGCCCGGATGGCAATCGGGCTTTAGAGCATATGAGTATAAGGGAGCTTTACTGTGAGACCTACAAGTCGAGCAGTTGCGAAAGCAGGCTCAAGTGGTCCGGTACTAGATTGTGGGATCGGTATCGCTTAAAGGATAAAAGGTACCCTAGGGATAACAGGCTGATTCCGCCCAAGCGTTCATAGCGACGGCGGAGTTTGGCACCTCGATGTCGGCTCATCACATCCTGGGGCTGGAGAAGGTCCCAAGGGTTCGGCTGTTCGCCGATTAAAGTGGTACGCGAGCTGGGTTCAGAACGTCGTGAGACAGTTCGGTCCTCTATCCTCTGTGGGCGTTTGAGATTTGAGGGGTTCATTTTCTAGTACGAGAGGACCGAAAATGACGAACCTCTGGTGTTCCGGTTATTGCGTCAGCAGTAGCGCCGGGTAGCTAAGTTCGGACTAGATAAGCGCTGAAAGCATCTAAGCGCCAAGCTATTCCCAAGATAAGATCTCTTTTGAGGATCCTGGAAGACTACCAGGTTGATAGGCTGGATGTGTAAGAGTAGCAATGCTCTAAGCTTACCAGTACTAATGATCCGAATGGTTTGATCATTTATTTTTCCAATAGATTTGAATGTCGATAAGTTCATCTGATGACTTATCTGCTATTTTTGACGTTAAACTGGATTTTGCGTAATTGATACGATCAAAACCCAGGCAATAACCACCATAAATTACTCTTAGTCGTATCAAGCTAAGACAATCTGGTGAATATAGACGAGGGGAAACACCCGTTTCCATACCGAACACGCAGGTTAAGCCCTCAGTCGCCGATGGTAGTGCGGTAGCATTCCGTGTGAGAGTAGGTTATTGCCAGTTTTATAAGCCCTTAGTGCCTAAAGCACTAAGGGCTTTTTTTTGCTCGAATCCCAGAGCACCCCCCAGAATTACTCGTTATCCTAGGCTTTTTTGCCCTTTCTTGCTTCCTATAAATACGATTTAAACCAAATATTGGACTCGCATCAGATACTATCGATTCCTAGTGAATCCTCTGCGAAACTGCTCACCAATAAGGCCTCCTTCCAATTAGAGGCCAATGCATAGCTGATACTTGTCCGGCAAATACCAATTACGATCTATAACCTTCATTTAGATAAAACGGGCGGGTCGATCACATATCACAGACATATACTCATGCAAATTTACCGTTAAATATTGGAATGGGTTCAACACTACGGCGTTAACGTCATACCAAAAATGGAATCGCTTCCTTTGCGGTACTATTAGCAATTGATCAATTCCGTTTTATTCATCATAGTATTTTCGACGAAAAAATACGATGAACTCCAAACCTCTCTCCCTTGCTGTAATTTGTAAACCATCGACGACAACCAAAAGAATTCTCTTGGGCATTGCCTCTTATGTACACAATCATTTGGACTGGAATCTATCACCATTTGAGAGTGAATCTGATGTAGTAGCCTGTGGGGCTGAGTCTCAATATATAGGGGCAATTGTGATAGATGATCGTTCTTTGAACACAGAGAGCTTACGGTTGTTGGGTAACAAATTGCCTACAATTGTGATTGGTACCTGTAGTGATATGCCCCCGACTAAACGGATCACTGTAGACGTAAAAGCCGTTGCGAAACTAGCAGTAGCAACCTTTTTGGACAGGGGGTTTCAATCAATGGCTTATATCGGGGAATCAAATCACTATAACTCTACTATTCTAAAGACCTTTGTTTGCGATGAACTTAGAAAACGAGGAATTACACCCTTTGTATTTATGGGAAATTCCACCGCATCTGTTGCGGATGGAAATAGTGAAGCCAAGCGGCACAATTTAACGCGGTGGTTAGCTTCTTTGCCGGATGAAACAGGAATATTTGCTGCCGATGATAGTCTGGCTTTCGAAGTTTATAAAATAGCTAATAGGCTGGGGAAATCCATACCAACCGAGTTAGCAATATTGGGTGTGAATGATGACGATCTATTGTGCTCAATCGCTAATCCCAGTATTTCAAGCATCCGCTTACCCTTGGAAAAAATGGGGCATGATGCGGCCAAAATGATGAAAACTTTTGTTTCCGAATCTAAAGAATATAGTTCAACATTGGATTATTGTCACTATGCTCCAATGGGATTGATTGCGCGGGGTTCTACCAAAGTGGTGGTCGTTCGAGATGCTGTTGTAAAGGCAGCTGTTTGTTATATTCACGAAAATTATATGAAATCGATTAACGTGGAGAGTATTTTGGAGGAATTGAATGTTAGTCGTTCTTTGTTAGAACGACGATTTAGAGATGAACTCGGAATTACTCCTCTTGTTGAATTGCGGCGACAACGCATCGAAAGGGCTCGGGCGTTACTCTCGGATTCGAAGGAAACCATATACGACATGGGCAAGCGATGTGGGTTTTCAAGTGCCATTCGATTCACGACTGTATTCAAGGAGCAGGTGGGGATGACCCCTTCGGAGTTTAGGAAACAAATGGTACCAAACGTGCGAAATTAGATTGATAACCTCCTGAATTCTATCAACTGACTTGCATCCTTGGAGAAGGAATTTCATCTTTAAGATATGAAACGAACATGTGGAAGACTCTTTGTTTTGAGTTGCGTTTTGATCTCCCTGAACTTGGTGGCTACTCTGTCTGTGAATGCGAAGGTTGTATGGGAGAGAACCGTGGTTGAGTATCAGGCGACCTTAGGAGAAAGTGTGGTCGTCGGTGTATTTCCTTTTCGAGTTGAAGACAAAGCGGTAACAATTGAATCGATTCGTACTTCCTGTGGTTGTACTACCACTAAACTTGAGAAAATGTCCTACGGCCCCGGTGAGACTGGAGAGATTGTTGCACATTTTGAACTGGGTTCCCGGGTTGGACCTCAACAAAAATTTATATCTCTGAAAACGAATGACTCCGATCATCCTAGCCAGAACTTGGAACTGAAAGTCTACATTCCCTATGTTTTGAAGGTTAACCCACGTTTTGTCTATTGGAACAAGGGTTCGGAATCTTACCATGAACAGACGGTTGATTTGATTTCCGATATTGGTTCGGATCTTAGGATCGTTTCCATCACCAGCGATTCTGATCAGTTAAAACTAAGATGGGAAGCTGTCGAAGATAATACTCACAGGCTTTTTCTACGGCCCGAAATACCCGAAGGAGAGACCCCGTTTTTCCGCGTTATCATCAAAATTGAAATTGATGCCCCGGTTGAACTGAAGCAGCGAGTGTTTCACGTATACGCGTTTATGAAAAGCTCGTGAGTTTTCATTCTTGAATTGATGTCATGAAAGCTGTTCTTTTTTATGGTTTAATACCTTTAGTTCTCGGTTCCATCAGCCTTGGTTTTCACCCAAAAGCTGCGAACTGGACAGCTCCAGAACCTGGAGAAGGAGAAGCAGTCTTGTTAGACGTTCAGGCTTGGGACGCCTCCATTCTTTGGGTCGATGCCCGTTCCAATTTAGAGTATAAACAAGGACACGTCCCAGGTGCTATTTCGCTAAACGATGAAAATTTTGAAACCAATTTAGCTGAGGTGTTAAATCAATGGCAACCCGGGGACCGTATTTTGGTTTATTGTGACACCCAACTTTGCGATGCGAGTCATTCGATGGCAGGAAGACTCCGCAATGAAGTTGGGTTGGATGATGTTTGGATTCTTTTTGGAGGGTGGAAAGCATGGAAGGGTTTAAACTAGCACTATATTGGATATTCAGAGTACTCTTGGCTGGGTTTTTCATCTTGGCCGGTGTTTTAAAAGCCTTGGATCCGGCTGTCTTTCAACATGAAATTGTATCATATCAGTTGGTTGGTTATCCTCTCGCCTTCATTGCGGCCTATTACCTTCCTTACATTGAAATAATGCTTGGGCTTGGAGTGTTATTTGGAATCCAGAAGAAGATTGGCTTAAGATTGATGTTGGTATTGCTAAGCACTTTCGTCGTTGCTCTTGCTTGGACTTGGTCGCAAGGGATTGACATCCGTTGTGGCTGTCTTGGAAGCATTGATTTTGTGGATGGCCAACCTGCTGCCATATTGAGAGATCTGATTCTAATGGTCATGGCTCTCTATTTGGTTCGATTTTCGTTCTTGAAAGAGAAGGAGGCTAAATGATGAAGGAAACTTTCATGTTGCGTGCAATTGAATTGGCTAAAAACGGAATGAAAGAAGGAGATGGAGGTCCTTTTGGTGCCGTGGTAGTCAAAGATGATTTGATTATTGGTGAAGGGTGGAATCAGGTCTTGAGTCAACCAGACCCCACCGCACATGGTGAAGTTATGGCGATACGAGACGCTAGTAAACGGATGGGAACGCACAACCTTGAAGGTTGTGAGATCTATACTACGGGTGAACCTTGCCCAATGTGTTTAGGGGCGATCTATTGGGCTCGAATCAAAAGCATCTATTATGGATTTGATATCGAAGATGCGGCTGGTGTTGGTTTTGATGATGTTCACTTTCACGAAGAATTATCGAAAACTCCCGACCAGCGTAACGTTCCTTCCCGTCAGATCTGCAAATCAGCAGCATTGAAACTATTAGAAGCATACGAAAGAAATCCGAGTAAAGAGCTCTATTAGGCCAAGTCGAAAAGAGGTTTGAATTCTTGTTTCACCATTGGAAAACATTATCGTCTGACAATAGCTTTCTGTTCGTTTTGGACCCTATGCTTCGTGTTGCGAATGTGAAATAAAGTTCGCCACTATAAGCACTCAAGGCAGAATAAAATTTGTCGTTTATTGAGTAGGAGACAAGCCTCTAAATAGCATGAATTCTTTTCCTAATAGACCCAATTTTGCACTTGGAATTGAGGGCGTAATAGAAGGCATTGTTTAGAGACTTCTATTTCCCACAGCGTTGATTTATGAATTGGAAGTTCACATTACCCAGAATGGTGTTGCGTTTGAAACCGAGTGTTCTTGGGACGTGGACTTTGGGTTGCTTTTCATTCTATTGCGCGCTTTTTGCTCTCGACCCTAATCTGAGTGTTTCGCAATTCCGTTGTCGAACCTGGGACCAGGACAACGGATTACCGGTGGCAGCAATCCATACACTTTGTGATGCTCAAGATGGCAAACTCTGGTTGGGTACCGCCCAAGGACTCCTCTACTTTGACGGAATTGAGTTTCATGGAATAAAGCCTTCAACTGGTTCATCATTTGAAGGAAAAATCATATCGAAGATCATTCCAGCAGGGAAACGAGGTGTCTTGTTTACGACTGAAGGTGGTGGGATTGGTATCTGTCAGGGAACTGAGATGAGGGAATTGGAAGTCGGTGATGGTGAATTAGATACTGCTTCTGTTCACACCATGGCACGACTAAAAGACGGGTCGATTCTCTTGGGCAGTGTATTGGGGATTCACCGATGGTATGTTGACGGCAAATTGGAAAGCCTGCTGCAAATGCCCTATCTTGATGTCGTTTCGATATTTGTGGCAGATAGTGGAGTAGCATGGATCGGTACAGCCTCCCATGGTATTTTCACATTTGATGGAGATAAGGTAGTTTCAGTAGATATTCCAGAGCTGAAAGAGACGATGAACCATACTCTTTTGGTCGATAAGCAAGGTTGGTTCTGGGTAGGTACTCAAGACGGGTTATATGCCTACGATGAACAAAGAACTCCTGTTTCTATTCCGACATTAAGCAGTGAAGTTAATACGCTCTTGGAAGATAAGGATGGTAATCTCTGGATTGGTACCCAAGGTCAGGGGCTTTTCCGGTACAGAAACGGAGCATTCGATAATCTTAGTGCTATCGAGGGCCTTGGAGATGATAATGTCTTAGAGCTCAAGGAGTCCAACAATGGAATACTGTGGGTCGGAACTGGAGACGGGTTATCACAACTATTCCAATACAAATTTCCCACTTATTCCAAAGAAGAAGGCCTTCAAACCAACGATTGTATTGTTGTCGCAGAAAACACTAATGGAGGAGTGTGGGTAGGGACACCTGATGGTATTGCTCTTTTCAACGAAGGTGACTTTACAGCTTACAGTGCCCAAACGATTCCCTTTCGATCCCCTTGGATAAAATATATATTTCCTTCTGAGAACGGGGATATTTATGTTCATGGATCAGAGAAAAACATCGATTTGTTTCGAGAAGGAACGATCATAAAAAGTTGGGAATTTGATGTATGGCCTAACGAAATGACGGAAGATGACGAGGGTCCGGTTTTTGCTCTTGCAGGTAAGTTGATGCGAATAAATGGCCAAGATATTGAGCCTTATCTCTTAAAGAATGGAGACGAAGTGGATCTAAGATGGATTACGAGTTTATTGGTATCTGAAGATAATCGATTGTGGATTGGAGCAAGCCATGGACTTTTTGAAATTCGTGATGGCGAATTAGTGGATCACTTTCTTCTAAATGGCACACCTCCCATGCGCTGCAGTGAGATTGCCATGGGTTCCAACGGGAGCATGTGGATCGCGGGTCGTGATGGTATGGCTTGGTTGAATGAAGGTGCGATTCATGTTGTTGATCATAGGTATCAGCTCCCAAAATATTTTATTAACACCATTGTTCCAGATGAATTGGGGTTCCTGTGGTTGGACACTAATCAAGGCATTATAAGGGTTTCGGAACAGGCACTCATTGGTGCTGCGTTAGGGGAGGCCGAAATTCTCGATTTTCAGGTTTTTCGCGGACGCGTCGCCATGAAAACAAGTGACAAAATCGCCTATGAGCACTCTGGTTGTCGCACGACTGATGGAAAAATTTGGTTTCCTAGCGCTCAGGGATTGATCGTTATCGACCCCGAGAATTTGCCCGATTTTCATGCCCCGTTGGCGGTGGAAATCAAGGATGTTTTGGTGAATGGTGAGTCCTACCTCCAAAGTGAACGTAAAAGAATCAAGCCGGGAGAACTAACTTGCAGTTCGACTACTATGCGCTTGATTATTTGGCGCCAAATGAGATTCGCTATCGTTATAAAATGCTAGGGTTTGACGATGACTGGGTTTATGCTGCTAATCGTAGATCGGCATTTTATACCAATTTGGGGCACGGAAACTATGGCTTTGTTGTTCAGGCTAAATACGAGGACGCCGATTGGAATACCGATGTCGCCAGTATTCGAATTGAGATTCCACCTCGATTCTATCAACGAACCGTCTACCAAGTCGTATTTGTATTTGTTCTGGTCATTTTCGCCTTCTCTCTCCTCTGGTCTTACAATTTACGAAAGGAGCAAAAACACCTGCTGAAAGCGAGAAACTTGCTTGAAACAAATGTGAAAGAAAGAACCCGCGAACTTGCAGAATCGAATGCAGCTCTATTGCAGGAAATCGAGGAGAGAAAACGGGCGAAAGAGCGAGTCGAACGTCTAAACGACGAAATGACTTTGGTAGCCCAAAAGGCGCAGCAAGCGGCCGTGGCAAAAAGTCAATTTTTGGCAAACATGTCGCATGAGCTTCGGACGCCGATGAATGCAATCCTGGGTATGAGCGAACTCCTTCTCGAAACAGAGCTGAATGATGACCAGAAAGAGTTTGCAGAGATTTCGAAGAATGGCACGAGGGCATTATTGTCCATCATCAATGACATCCTTGATCTTTCGAAAATGGAAGCAGGCAAGATGGAATTGCATTTGACCAATTTTGATCTAATCGAGACCGTTGAAGAGACCCTGAGCCTCCTGTCTCTTGGCGTCGACCAGCAAGGATTGGAACTTACTTTTCTTCCGGAAGATGATCTTCAATCCTACTGGAGAGGGGATGCCACACGACTGAAGCAAGTTCTCCTGAATTTGGTCGGTAATGCAGTCAAGTTTACTGAGGAAGGGCATGTTGTGGTCTCTGTTCGTCAAATCGAGCAAAACAGCGGTGGTAAGGATCGAATCACGGGCTTGGAGTTTGAAGTTAGAGATACAGGCGTTGGTATTCCTGATGATTTGCAGAAACGCTTATTTGAGCCCTTTTTCCAAGCTGATTCATCGAATACTCGTAGGTTCGGTGGAACGGGATTAGGATTAGCTATCTGTCGGCAAATAATGGAGACCGTTGGAGGCCGTCTCTTTCTCAAATCCTCCTCATCCTCAGGTTCTGTTTTCTGTTTTGATTTTCCGGCAGAATCAGTGGAAAATCTGCGAGAAAAGAGTCGTGATGAAAATCCCGACAGAGAGAGTTTGTTAGTAGGAAAAAAAGTCATGGGAATTTCGAGTAGCCCCCTTGGACTAACTCAGATCGCGGCGAAAGCAAAGAAGTGGGGACTGCAATCAACGCTATTTGCGGAAATTCCGGGTAAAGGATCCTTGAGTGCGGATTATGATTTCGCACTCATCAATCTTGTTCAGGCTGATATCCAGGGAATCTCATCTTTGTTTTATGAATCAATCGAAAGTTGGGGTATCCCTGTGATTTTTTTGGCTCCAGTTTCGTCGGCGAAAGCTGGTATTGCCAAGGGGTTGAAAGCATTTCGCATGGTTAAGAAACCTCTTGTTTCCAAGGAACTTCTGCATGCGTGTTTGTGGGCTTCAGGCAATGCTGGAGATTCTAACAACCCCGGTCCTCTTCTAGAATCTCAAGAAAAAAAAGGCGAAAACTTTGCAGATCTCAGGATATTAGTTGTCGAGGATAATGTGGTGAACAAAAGAGTGGTGGAATTGCAGCTTAAAAGGTTGGGCTGTGTAGCCAAGTATGCGGCGAATGGTGAAGAGGCGCTGGCGCAGCTTAATGAGGAAGAGTTTGATTTGGTCTTCATGGATTGTCAAATGCCAGGAATGGATGGATATGAGGCGACACGTTGTATCCGGAAGTCAGCTCATTTAAGCAAAACGTTCGTGGTTGCGATGACGGCTAACAGTATGAAAGGGGATCGTGAGAAATGCTTGGAAGCAGGTATGGATGATTATCTTGGAAAGCCGATTAATATCGATCTCCTGCGTGAAAAACTCGTCGAGGCATTGCTTCGAAAAAACAAAGATTGAGGTTGTCGACTTCAGCCTACGCTAGATTCCTTCTTCTTTTGATTGCGATCTGACTGATTCTTGATCAGTAGAAGGAAGATTTTTGAATTGCGCGGTAAGGTATTCTGGGATTCGTTGGTTTTACGATGGCTGCAAAACAAAAAAACGCGATTAGTCCTACTCGACAAGAGGATTTCCCTCTATGGTATCAACAGGTTATCCGCGCCGCAGAGCTGGCCGAAAATTCACCCGTTCGAGGTTGCATGGTGATCAAGCCCTGGGGATATCGACTATGGGAAAATATGCAGCGTGAGCTGGATCAAATGTTTAAGGAC
This sequence comes from Opitutales bacterium, assembly GCA_963676215.2. Classification (GTDB taxonomy): domain Bacteria; phylum Verrucomicrobiota; class Verrucomicrobiia; order Opitutales; family JAFGAQ01; genus JAKSBQ01. The sequence goes on from CAXXVT010000006.1 coordinate 236,842, forward strand.
ACTGGCCATGAAAATGCCTATTTCCCGCTCTTCATCCCCAAAAGCTATATCGAAAAGGAAGCCAAGCATGTTGAAGGGTTTGCAAAGGAATGTGCCGTTGTTACTCATTCCAAGCTAGTCGACGATGGTAAGGGAGGGTTAGTTCCCGGAGCACCGCTTGAGGAGCCCCTGATTGTTCGTCCTACTTCAGAAACAATCATCGGAGAGGTCTATTCCAAATGGGTGCAGTCTTACCGGGATCTTCCACTTCTCATTAATCAATGGGCCAACGTTGTTCGATGGGAAATGCGAACTAGGATTTTCCTCAGAACTACTGAGTTTCTTTGGCAAGAAGGGCATACTGTGCATGCGACTGAAGAGGAAGCAGTTGAGGAGACCCTTAAAATGCTCAATGTTTATGCGGATTTCGCGGAAAACTACATGGCAATGCCCGTAATTAAAGGGGAAAAAACAGAGGGCGAACGCTTCCCTGGAGCAGTCAATACTTATTGTATTGAAGCCATGATGCAGGATGGAAAGGCGCTTCAGGCAGGCACTTCCCACTTTCTTGGGCAAAATTTCGCGAAGTCCTGCGAGATCAAATATCTGAGCAAGGAGGGTTCTGAAGAATTTGCATGGACCACATCCTGGGGTGTCAGCACGCGCTTAATTGGAGGATTGATCATGACTCATGCGGATGACGATGGCATGGTGATGCCGCCTCGTTTGGCATCGCAGCAAATTGTAATCATGCCAGTGATTCCGAAGGAAGAGCAACGAGCTTCAGTGATGGAGTATGTGGATAAGCTTTACGATGAGTTGAAGAGCATGACCTATGCAGGACAGCGTCTCCGAGTCAAAGTGGATGATCGAGACTTACGCGGTGGTGAAAAAGCCTGGGGTTGGGTGAAAAAAGGGGTTCCTGTTCGAGTAGAAATTGGTCCGCGAGATGTAGAGTCTGGCAAGTTGGTGATGATCCGTCGGGATCATGGAGCGAAGGCGAAAGAATTTTTAGAATATGCAGATTTTGTCGGTGGCGTCCAAGAGCTGCTACAGAGCATTCAGGATAATTTGCTGGAGCGAGCGAAAGCGTATCGTGAATTGCACACCCGTGAAATCGATTCCCGCGAAGCCTATGATGCCTACTTCAATTCAAATGAAGAGAATGTTGGTTTTGCCGTCGCTTATTGGGCTGGTGATCCAGAGTTAGAGGATCAATTGTCCAAGGAATACAAAACGACCGTGAGGTGTATACTTTTAGATTCATTTGAAGAAGGCACCTGTATTTTCACAGGGAAACCAACGACACAAAAAGCTGTTTTCGCCAAAGCCTATTGATCATTTCTGATATTAGCCTTTGGCGATTCATCTTCTTTATTCCTAACCCGCTCTTGAAGAGCGGGTTTTTTGTTTCAACCGGACAGACTAAAACAGTACGCTAGGACTTTTGCTTAGAGGAGAATAGGAATCAGTCCGTCCATTCTTCTGATTCGACACAAAAACTATTAGAAATTCATCACTATTCGCCCATTTCTGACATTACTCTTCCTACGTGTTCCAATACCTCACCGTGTTCCTTGGTTGGGCTGAAATCAATGAATTTAAGATCAGCGTCTACTATTGCGGTGTGACCTGCAGGCGCATAGAAAATATCACCTGCTTCAAATGTTTCTTCGGTTCCATCGTCGTAAATAAATCGAAATGCACCTTGAAAAATGTATCCCCAATGAGGGCAATGACAGCTGTTGTTGCAAAGCCCCTTCAGCAAAGGTGTGAAGTCAGTGCCTTGGGGAAGTTCGTGATAGACTGCATCCATACTTCCCAAGCCAGAGATCCGTCTCATTGTTGTGTTTGGTCCCTCCATTATCACGGGGATATCTTCCTTTTTGATTTTCATATTATTCTGGGATTTTGATTTCTTATATGCACCCTAGTGTGAAAGCACGAAGCCGTTTCAGGTGTTGAGTTTTTAAAAGTAGAACACTTAGAAATTCTGTGTATGAATTTTTATTCGGGCCAAAGCTTTCAATCTGCGTGAAAATTTAGAACATTAGTTTAACTAATGATATTCGTTAGTAATGTCAACGCGAGGAGGAAGAAGCGGACCTTTGAATCACAAAAGGTGGCAAATGCAGGAATCATCTTTGGAATAAGGCTTCGTGAAACCCGACGTACTATAAAAGTACAATTCGAACTGAGAAAACCGTTATCAATATGAGATATCTGTTCTTTCAACAGATGTGTTCAAATTATCATAAAGTACGAGTGCGAGCCGGGTTTGTCAGTTTGTTTTCGCAACGTTTGCACCTATCCAGACCATTCCTTCTTCAGCCATACGGAATAATCGAATTCCATTCTCCACACACTCATTTTGCGTAGCAGCAATCTTGTTGTCTCATCCCGCTTTTATTGCATTCTTACCCGATAAATTCCTGAATCTTTGACTGCGTTTTATTAAGCGTCTCTAGATACTCGGGAATACGTTCCTGTATCGACAACATTTCCCTGTTTCGCACAAAGTTTTCTAACGCTTCAGTTTCTTGCTTTAACCTCATCGCACCCGCATTGCCGCAAACACCTTTTAGTGTATGGAGCGTGTTTCCCATTGATTCTAGACCTTCAGATTCCACTTCTGCGATGAGTGTCGGGATGAGTTCGTTAAAATCTTCAATGACCTGTGTCGCTACCAATTTCGCTAGTTCGACGTCATCGAGAACGATTTCAAGAAGGATCTCTGAATCAAAATACGGGACAGATTCCGGTGGTTGTGAAAGGTCATCCAGTGATGCTTGCGCAGTATCATTGCCTGGTCTGGTTCGTTCAGGCAAATATTCATCGAGTAGTTCGTATAAACGACGAGCTATAATCGGTTTCGAAAGGTAATCACTCATACCTGCATCAAGGCATTGTTTTTTGTCATCAACCCTCGCATGAGCAGTCAAGGCAATGATTGGAATATCGCGGGTTGGTTTGGGAAGAGTGGTGCGGATAATTTCCGTCGCTTTAATCCCATCCATAATGGGCATTTGTACATCCATTAACGTCACATCAAAATCCATTGCCTGCAGAAGAGTGATCGCTTCATTTCCATCAGCTGCACATTGAACTTGCATGCCAAATTTCTCCAATAATCCCATTGCGACCATTTGATTTACAGGATTATCTTCGACAAGTAAAATTCTGTTGGAGCGGCCAATGAAATGGTCCGCGTTTAGTCCCTTGAGTTGATTGCGGTTCTGATCGCTTGTTCCGATCAATGAACGGAACGAATTGTAGAGTTCTGATTGGCGGATGGGTTTGTGAACAATCGATGCGACTCCCAAATCTTTAAGTTCCTCAGGACTGGCGGATACTCCTAGTGGAGTGCATAAGATGATTTTAACGTTCCCTCGAAATGGAGTTAGAATCTGATTCAACCGCGAAGAATCGATTGTTTCGTCGGTTAGAATGTATTCGAATCGAAATGAACCCGATTCATCTATGATCAGTTCTTCTACGGCTTCTAAATCGGCGCAAGTAACTGTTTTAACTTTCCATATTCGGAATTGATGTTCGATGAAGCCCCTTACTGATTCGTCTGGCTGAATGATCAATACTTCAGAATCTTTGAGTCCTTCAATTTCATTAGAATTACGCGTCTTTGAAATCTCGAACGTCGCGGTAAACCAGAAATCAGATCCTTTCTTTAATTCGCTTTCTACACCGATTTCCCCATTCATCAGCTTGCTCAGTTGTTTCGAAATCGCGAGCCCCAGGCCTGTTCCTCCAAAAGATCGAGTTGTTGACGCATCTGCTTGGGAAAATTCGTCAAAAATGGAAGACTGTGCACTTTTGCTAATACCAATGCCCGTGTCAGACACAATAAAACGTAATTTCACCTGATTTTCGGATTTGAACTCCGGTTCACACTGAACCCGAACTTCAACTTTACCTGTGGGAGTAAACTTAATTGCGTTTCCTGCTAGATTAAGAAGGATTTGACGGAGTCGACCAGGATCTCCGACAAGATGATCAGGCACATCTGGATCCGCACTACACAAGAATGTTAGGCCTTTCTGGTTCGCGCGTAGAGCGAGGATCATACTAAACTCTTCGAGTGCGTTACGCAGGCTAAATTCAATCTGTTCAAGTTCCAGTTTTCCAGCCTCCACTTTTGAAAAATCTAGGATATCGTTTATCAGTCCCATCAGTGATTGTGAGCTCGATTGGATGATTTCAACATGCTGTCTTTGTTCATAAGACAAATTTTCCATGTCCAGCAGAAGAGAGGTCATTCCGGAAATCCCGTTGATAGGAGTGCGGATTTCATGACTCATATTTGCCAAAAATTGACCCTTTGCTTCACTTGCTTGTTTGGCCTGCTCTACCAGTTCCTTGAGGCGCTGTTCACGCGATATTGCCTCTGTTATATCCCAATTTGTTCCCACCATACGGATCGGCGCATGATTGTGATCATGGTGCACGGTTGCGAGTGCCCGCAGATGCCGTATTTGATTCTTTGGAGTGATGATTCGAAAGGAAGTATCGAAAGGGATTTCTTTTTGAATACAGTCTTCTAGGTATTCTGAAGTAGGCTGGACATCCTCGGGATGCAGTTTTGATTTCCAGTCTTCGATGCTGATCACGTCTTGCTTTTGTTGGATTCCGTAAAGCTCAAACATGGTGTCATCCCACATCAGTTCGTTTTTCTTCAAGTCACAATCCCAAATGCCGACACCAGATGCTCGGGTCGCCAAAGATAAACGATTTTCGGAGTCAGCAAGGCGCGATTGGAGGTTCATTTGGGTGGTGATGTCCTCCAATTGTGATATAAAATAGAGCGGATTTTCGTCATCATCCCTTACGAGAGACACATTTAAATTAACCCATACGAGCTGGCTGTCCTTTCGGTAGTATCGTTTTACGATTCGATAGGATTTTTGTTTCCCTTCGATTGACCTATTCAGTTGTTCAATATCCTTGTTCAGATCATCGGGGTGGGTAATGTCTTGAAATGTTAATGCCATCAATTCAGACGAATCGTATCCTACGATTTTGCAAAGGGCTTGGTTTACCTCAAGCCAACGACCATCCAATCCTACGATGGCCATGCCGATGCCTGATTGTTCGAATGCCCCCTGAAATTTTCGCCGGGCGTCTATGACCCGCTGCATCATCGATTTCCGTTCAGTTAAGTCACATGCGATACCGAGGTACCCAATGATGTCTCCTGTCTCATTTTTGACTGTAGTGACGGTAAGCGATACCGGGATATAGTCGCCGTTCTTATGAACATAGGTCCATTCGAGCTCTTCGAATTCGTTATTGTCCGCCATGGTAACAAAAACGCGGAATCCCTGGATTTTTTCTCCAAATTTTTCACTAAGAATCTCCCCCCTTTCTTCAATTTCTGATTTTAGGTGCCACAGCTCAGGGGTCTTTTTCGAAAGAACTTCATCGGCAGTGTAACCTAATAATCGTTCTGCACCACGGTTGAACGTGGTGACGCCCCCATCCACATCAGTTGCGATGAAGGCGTATTCCGTTGAGGCGTTCAGGACGTTTTTAAGAAGCCCAAACTGTTTTTCGGTTTCAAGGGTCTTGGCTTTCTCTTCGGTTATATCCTGGATGGTACCCTGGATTCTTATCATGTGACCATCCTCGTAGACCGGAAATCCTTTGCTCCTTACCCATCTTTCTTTTTTTCTAGAGGTTATGAGAATGAGCTCCTCACTCCATTCGACTCCCTCCGAGAGACACCTTTCGAAGGCATTTTTAATGTTCTCCTGACTCCAGCCCTCTTTATAAGCCTCGATTACTGTTGTGGAGTTGGGATCATAGTTTTCCTCTACTTCATGAATGATGCGAGTATAGTCTGACCAGAACAACTGTTTGGTGTTCAAGTCTAATTCCCATCCTCCCACTTTAGCCAATTTTGAGGCTTCAGCTAGAAGGTATTGATCTCGATCGGATTTGGCTCGACTCTCTCTCCATTTTGAAATTTCCCCTCTCAGGGCAAGATAGTAGATGATTTTACCATTCTTGTCTCTGATGGGACCAGTTGTCGTTTTGACCCAGTAGTAAGATTGATCCTTTGTGCGATTACAAATGACCCCAGTCCAGATCTCTCCAGCTTTGAGAGTCTTCCAAAATTCTCGCCAAAACGTTTTGCTGTGGAATCCTGAATTAACGACCTTGTGGGTTTTCCCTATTAATTCCTCACGGCTGAATTGGCTTAATTTACAGAAGTTGTCGTTTACTTCGACGATGACTCCATTGGTGTCGGTTAGCGCAAGAATTGTTTGTTTGTTTAATATAGCAAATAGCTGATCGTCGTGAAAAAGATCATCCTCGTATTTGAAATGTGGAAAAAGTTTTTTGAGGAAATTCATGATGAGGTAAAAGCATACCAGGGGTTCACACTCTGTACAAGCGAGTGCGTCGCAATGAATGCTGTTTTTATAGAAAACATGATCGTTCAGATGTTTTTTCCGCGTTGTTTATTGCGAACTGTGGAAAATTTTATTCGTAATTCAGGATTAACGAGATGACTACCCTTGGATAGATCGACTTCGAGAGAGGATTCTTAAATGGAATAATCAGTAGGGAATCGATGTGGAGCTGAGGGAACAGCAGGCTTTGGGTCGAGATCTTCTCCCTTCGAATTCCATTTTTACCGATCGGATAACTGAATGCGGGCATTCTAAGGCTTTACGACTTTGTGAGAATGCCGATAATAGGGAGAATCTCACCATTTCTAACGTATTGGCGAGAGCTGCGTGTCATGATAGGATGACAATCTAAAATGAAAAAGAATCTATTAAAGGAGTGCTTCCGGTGGTATGGGGAGCAGGATGAAGTGAGTCTCAGCTATATAAGGCAGGCCGGATGTCAGGGTATTTACACGGCCTTGCATCATATCCCTTATGGAGAAGTTTGGCCGCTGGATGAAATACTCCAACGGAAGCAGGAAATAGAGGCAGCGGGGATGGAATGGTCGGTTGTTGAGTCTGTGCCAGTGCATGAGGATATCAAAACAAGAACTGGAGACTTTGAACGTCATATTGAAAATTATAAGGCAACTCTGAAAAACTTAGGGGAAGCCGGATTGCATACCGTTGTTTATAATTTCATGCCGGTATTGGATTGGGTGCGAACGGATTTGAAACACAAGCTTGAGGACGGATCAGAGTGTTTGAAATTTGATCCCGTGAATTTTGCGGTTTTTGAGCTTTACCTACTGCAACGGTCTGGCGCGGAAACAGATTATACCGAGGATCAGAAATCAGAAGCGCAGATTCGTTGGGACAAAATGGATGAAATCGAACGAAAGTCTTTCGAACGGGATATCGTTGATGTTTTTCCAGGTTGTAAACTTGGATTGAGCATGGATGAAGTGCGGAAAATGCTCAGTCGTTATGGCGATATCGATCGAATTAAGTTGAAAGAGCACCTGAAATTGTTTCTCGAAGCGATCCTTCCCGTAGCGGAGGCTTATGATATACGAATGGCGATTCACCCCCGATGATCCTCCACGCTCGATCTTGGGTTTGCCGCGCATTGTGTCGACTGAAGAGGACATCAAAGACTTATTGCATGCGGTTCCGAGTATTTCCAATGGGTTGTGTTTTTGTACAGGTTCTTTGAGCCCTCTACCTCAGAACGATCTTGTGAGAATGGTGAGGCGGTATGGGGACCGGATTCACGCCGTGCATCTTCGGAGTACCGAACGTCATCCTGATGGGAGCTTTCATGAGGCCAGGCATTTGGAAGGGAGCGTCGATATGTTCGCCGTTTTGATGTCAATGTTGCTTGAGCAAGCCTGCCGTATTCGCAATGGCGATTCCCGCTGGCAATTGTCTTTTCGTCCGGATCACGGTCATACGATCATGGATGATCTCCGCAAGCCAGATGTGAGTAATCCAGGGTATTCCTGTTTGGGGCGCATGCGCGGTTTAGCGGAGTTGAGGGGCCTGCAATTTGGACTGTCGAGGATAGTTCCAACAGAAAATCAACAATGAGTTAGGTATCGGCTGGTGAAACCCGCATTTGCTCGTTCAATTAGAGCATGCGGCGTTTACTCTGCCAAACACTTCCTCGTATCCTGTCGATCAAATCCATTACCAAAAGTCATCGCAGGATACCGTGGAAAGATTAGATCCACGTGATTCCCTCTGGATGGGTTGCTTAATCGCATCCGTTTTTGACCAGTGAATATCCCTTATTGACTGGCCAACCATTCATTCATGGCAGCTGCAGCTTCCCGCCCTTCACCCATTGCAAGAATAACGGTTGCGGCACCGAGTACGATATCACCTCCAGCGTATACGCCCTCTAAAGAGGTTTTTTTGTTCTCATCCACGACAATATTGCCCCACTTGTTGACCTCAAGGCCATCGGTGGTTTGGCGAATGAGCGGATTGGAACCATTGCCGATAGCAACGATCACCGTATCCACTTCCATTTCATATTCACTGCCTTCAATCGCCATTGGACGACGACGACCGGAATCATCGGGTTCGCCGAGTTCAAACTTGATCACCTCCATGGCCCGGACTCTACCAGACTCATCTCCCAGGACTTTGGTTGGACTCCTTAGAAAATCGAATAAGATTCCCTCTTCTTTGGCATGTTCAATTTCTTCGATACGGGCGGGCATTTCTGCTTCGGTGCGACGGTAAACAACATGAACTTCCTTCGCTCCGAGTCGAAGTGCCGTACGAGCTGAGTCCATGGCGACATTTCCACCACCGAGAATCGCGACCTTGCGAGACTGATAAATGGGCGTGTCCGCGAGGTCACGCTCATAAGCCTTCATCAAATTCGAACGGGTCAGGTATTCATTTGCCGAGAAAACTCCAACAAGGTTTTCACCTTCCATGTTCATGAATTTTGGAAGCCCGGCTCCGGTACCGATAAAGACGGCATCGTAGCCATCTTTTTCCATCAAATCTTTCAATTTCCGAGTGCGACCTACGACGAAGTCGGTTTTGATATCGACTCCCATTTGGTGGAGAGTGGCGATTTCGAGATCGACAATATCTTTGGGTAGTCGGAACTCGGGAATTCCATAAAGCAGAACTCCCCCAGGGCGGTGGAAGGCTTCAAACATGGTGACTTCGTGTCCTTCGCGTCGAACATCCGCTGCAACGGTGATACTGGCTGGTCCACTTCCTATGACTGCCACCTTTTTCCCGGTAGGAGGAGCAACGACAGGTACTTCAAAGCTTCCGTGTTCGCGTTCCCAATCCGCAGCAAAGCGCTCCAATCGACCGATAGACACCGACTTTTCGACATCTTTCGCCATCTTACCCACGGTACAAACGAGCTGACATTGTTCTTCTTGTGGGCAAACCCGTCCGCAGACCGCAGGTAGCAGACTGTTTTTCTTAATTGTATCGATGGCACCCTGAAAATCATCTTCTGCAATCTGTTTGATAAATCCGGGGATATCAATGGCGACTGGACAACCTGCGACACAGGGTTCGTTTTTGCATTGAATACAGCGAATCGCTTCTAGTTTTGCCTGTTCAGGTGATAGTCCCAACGCGACTTCGCACATATTTTGGCCCCTTTCAATCGGATCCTGCGCGGGCATTTCCTGTCGCGTGATTCCCTTGCGGTCGCGGATTGAAATTTTTTCGAGACCTGATAGTTCGGCGAGTTTATCCTCCGCTAGTTTTGAAAGTTCTTCAGGTGAATGGTGCATGATAAAGTGTTATTTTTTAACCACGAATCTCACGAATTGACACGAATCGATTAAAATATGATCCGTTCATATTCGAGTTTGTTTTTGTTTCCAAAATTACCAATAAGTGCAAGTTTGAAACCTGTTGCTTTTAAGTAGTTGATTGTTTGGGCACGATGTTCATCGCTGATTAATTTTGCTGTCTTTAGTTCGAGAATAATTTTAGAAAAACAAATAAAATCGGGCTGATAGTATTGACGAAGAAGAGAACCCTTGTATTGAATTTCCAACTTAGGCTGTTCGATAAACGGGACTTTTCTAAAGGAGAGTTCTTTCTTTAGCGCTTTTTGATACACCGCTTCGAGAAATCCAGATCCCAGTTCATTGTAAACCTCGAAGCACGCACCAACAATTTCATAACATTCGTCTTTGTAAAGAACCTCCATTATTCGTGTTGATTGGTGAAATTCGTGGTTTAATTCAATTTTCGACGGTTTGGCCGGTGATGCGGCAAGTGTGAGATTTCTCCTTTTCCTGTGATTTGTAGGATTGAAGTCGATTCATCATATTATCGAAATCGACTTGATGACCATCAAACTCTGGGCCATCGACGCAAACAAACTTTACTTCTCCTCCAACATTGACGCGACAACCACCGCACATCCCAGTTCCATCGACCATAATGGTATTGAGAGAAACAACGGTTGGGACGTTGTAAGGTTCCGTCGTTTTGGAACAGAACTTCATCATGATGGGCGGTCCGATTGCGACGACCAAATTGGGATGTGTGTCAGATTCGCAGAGCTCTTTGAGGGGTTCAGTCACGAGTGACTTCCGACCAATGGATCCGTCATCTGTGCAGACAATGAGTTTATCTGCGATGGCCTCCATCTCTTCTTTCATGATAACGAGCTCTTTATTGCGAGCGCCGATAATAACGGTCAACTCGTTTCCTGCCGCTTTCATCGCCTGTGCGATTGGAAAAGCAGGTGCGACTCCGATCCCACCACCTACGACCACTACTTTGCCAAGTTTTTCGATGTGGGTTGGCATTCCCAGTGGCCCAACAAGGTGAGGGATATTGTCTCCCACATCCATTTGAGAGAGCTCTAAAGTTGTTTTACCTACGCGCTGAAAGATAATGGTGATACTGCCTTCGTCAGTGTCTGCATTGGCAATCGTGAGCGGGATACGTTCTCCGTAGTTATCATTCACTTGCAGAATGATAAATTGTCCGGCTTTGCGTTCTTCTGCGATTAGGGGTGCCTCGAGTCGCATTTGAAAGACATCGGCGGAGAGCTGTTTTTTTGATAAAATTCGGGCCATGAAAATTTCTTTATTTGGTATAAGAACTCTTTATAATGAGAAAAAATTTCATAAGCAGATGCAAAGTAAAAAGAAACTCACTCCAATAAAATAAATTGTTATTCAAATTTCTTCTACACGAGACAGTCATATGAAAACCAAATTCCCCATCTCCCTTATACTCCTATTCATTCTGGTGCAATTTTTGTCGGTTATGGCTACGGCTGCTGACAAGCCAACGTCCGCCTGGGTAGACACGAGTAATTGGACCGCAAATGACGACCACGCAAACATGATGCAGCAATTGGGCATCGTGAAATTGCGCAAATGGAAAGACGGTCGAACCGATGCCCCACTAGCCGACCAACCGAATTACGACGAAGCACTGGCAACCCCCTTTTCCCGATTTACCTGAGCTGCTGGTTCTCAACAACGGCGAACCAGTAACCACCCAAGACCAATGGTGGACGTTGCGCCGACCTGAAATTGTATCAATGCTGGAAAATGAAGTGTATGGGAAAATCCCTGACAACGTTCCAGGGGTCAGTTGGAAGGTTGAGAAAGAAACGACCCACGGTGAGGTTGGAGGCATCCCAGTGATTGCCCAACGATTGCTCGGCAAAGTCGACAACCGCAGAGACAGCAATATCGAAGTGAACATTGCCGCTTCTCTGGTCATTCCCGCCGATGCTCGGGGACCGGTGCCAGTGTTAGTCATGTTTGCATGGAGGGATGGGCCTATCCCCGGCGAGGAAACGGGCGAAGCGAAAAGGAATCCTTTTCTTCGTGCAGACATTCCACCCTCCGAAGATCAGTTGATCGCAGCAGGGTGGGGCTACGTGAAGTTGATCCCAACGAGTTACCAGGCAGATAGCGGTGATGGTCTAACTAAAGGTATTATCGGACTTACAAATTGCGGCCAACCCCGCAAACCAGACGACTGGGGTGCTCTCCGCGCCTGGGCTTGGGGAGCGGCACGCATACTGGATTATCTCGATACCGTTCCCGAAGTGGATACCAGTCGAGTGGGTATCGAGGGAGTTTCCAGGTATGGCAAGGCAACCCTGGTAACAATGGCTTTTGAACAACGCTTTTCAATCGCCCTCGTTGCGTCCTCGGGCAAGGGCGGCGTCGGTTTGTATCGCCGCAATTTTGGCGAAGATATCGGAAACCTCATTAGTTCCGGTCAATACCACTGGATGGCCGGCAATTTCATGAAATACGGAGCTCTTGAAAGTAGCTTTGGTAAAAAAACGGCCGACGATTTGCCTTTGGATTCTCATTTCGCGATCGCTCTTTGTGCCCCCAGACCAACTTTTATCAGTTATGGTATCCCAGAAAAAGGAGACGCTCTCTGGCTCGATCAACAAGGGAGTTACATGGCAACTGTCGCTGCCCAACCCGGGTTCGAATTGCTCGGAGTCCGAGGTATGGGAATTACCGAAGATTACCGCACCGCTGAGCTACCACCTTACAATACCGACCTGCTCAACGGTCAGCTCGCCTGGCGCCAACACGATGGCGGGCACGAGAGCCAATCCAACATGAGCCACTTTATCCGGTGGGCAAATCAGCAGTTGGGTTGCAAGAAGCACTAAGTAGAAGCAATCAATGACATTTGATGATTGATTGCCAGGGCTTCGCTAGTCGGAGCCCTTTGAAGGGCAAGATCATCGACATGGGACTTCAACCAATCTCTCCAAACATTATTGAATCCCCGCATGAGGCAGCTTTCACAAATTGGCCTCTTGGCTCTATTGCATGGAGAAACCAGGGATTCCTTGGATCTTGATTACTAGTAAGGCTGGAGGTTTTGAGAACTATCGGTCGATTTATTGCTTTAATGAGTTAAGAGCATTCGTTATTGTTGTTCAGCGTTTCCTCTGCGATGGAATGTAAAAACTAGTTCAATAGGATGCTTTGTGTCCGATTATTTATTCTAATTTCATGAAAGATTTCGATAAAGTCCTCTACGAAGGAACTGTGCTCGCGGTTGGTAAAATCCTCTCTAAATATAATGTTTTTGCTCAGGGCATGATCATGCGGGATATGGGCAGTGAATTGGTAAAATACTTGGGGCGACATGGGTTTTGGTTTGAAGAAGATGGTTCCCTTCAGGACTTGAATCGGACCGTCGAGCTTTTTTTGAGTCAGGGGTTTGCGGAAAATTTGAAGGTGGAGTCCGCAGAACATGGCGATAATTACATCTGGAAAGGTCTGTATCTATTGTCTGCATACAAAGAATTGCAGGACGCTACGGGTAACCCATTTATCTCTTGTCCGATGAACTTATGTCTTTCTCATCTGTGTGATGAAAGAGGGAAATACTTCAAGTTGCATGATAAGACATTCGACATGGAAAACCAGATCACGGTTTCCAACTGGGAGCTTGTGGACAGGCAATCTGTTGATACTTCAGGGTTTGATCCGCTTGTAATAGAGAACGCCAGACTCTATGAAATCGCCGAAGAACGCGCTGATCGGCTTCAAAAAGCACAGGATGAGCTGAAGGAGTATGCGATTGAGCTGGAAAAGGCTAAAAATGAAGCAGAAGCGCATGCGAAAGCACTCGAAAAAAAGGCAGAAGAGCTTGCTGCTGCTCGGAAAGAGGCTGATGCTGCAGCCGCCGTGAGAGCGCGGTTTCTTGCCGACATGAGTCATGAAATTCGCACCCCAATGAATGGAGTAATTGGGTTGGCCTCACTGCTTTCAGAATCTGACCTTAGCTCAAGTCAGCGTGAACTTGTCGATATTATCAATTCCAGTGGGACAACCCTTTTGGGGATTATCAATGATGTGCTCGACCTTTCTAAAATTGAGGCAGGTAAAATGGTCATCAATGAGGGTATTTTCAACCTGGTGGACCTCGCGAACAAGGTAAAACATGTGTTTGAGATGCAGGCCAAATCCCGCAATCTCAATTTTGAATGTGTGATTTCTCCAGCCATTCCTCTTTCTGTGATAGGGGACCACAAACGAATCGAACAGGTGCTTTACAATTTAGTCGGAAACGCAATGAAGTTTACCCATTCTGGATCAGTTCGGATGGAATTGGAACGGTGCGAAGGGTCCAATCATATCGATGAATACCAAATTACAATATCGGACCACAGGAATAGGTATCGACCAGGAATTGGTGAAGGTTCTCTTTGATCCCTTCAGCCAGGGGAAGCTTGCGGAAAGTCGACAAATCGTCGGAACTGGTTTGGGCCTCTGTATTTGCAAACAACTCGTAGAAGCGATGGGAGGTTGTCTGACAGTTGAAAGTGAACTTGGGAAAGGAAGTACATTCAAATTTAATCTGGTGTTGCGGGAAGGTAATCAACTCCTTGAAAATGAGGTTGAACAAGAGCTCGATATTGCTGAAATAATTCCCGATCTTAAAGTCCTTCTTGCTGAAGATAATCTCATTAATCAGCGGACAACGCAGCTGATTTTGGATAAAACCGATTGTTTGTTGAGCATCGTCCCCAATGGCGAAGAGGCTGTCCTCAGGCATCAAAAGGAACCATTTGATATTATTCTGATGGACAATAAAATGCCCGTTTTGGGTGGTTTGGAAGCCACGCGCAGGATCAGAAAATGGGAATCAACTCTCAACCTCCCTCGTGTCCCGATCATTGCCATAACTGCCAATGCAATGGAAGGAGATTTGCAGAAATGCCTCGAAGCAGGCATGGACGACTATTTGGCGAAACCAATCAACCCTGAACTACTTATTCGTGCGATTGGCCGCTGGCAAAACCGTTCAGAGACCGACTATTGATCGGAAATTGCTTTTTGGCGACGAAGGCGCAGAGGTGGTGGGTTCATTTTCCGGGGTTTTATATTTGAAAACTCAGCGTAAGGGTTTTTGAGTCCTTCAAAGTAATAATATAGGATTTCATTCCATGGCATTGCCACCATTGGGACTTTCATAATTGAATCAGGCTTCATGTGAAGCAATGCGGATTGCACCGAAAAATGAAAGACTGGTTGATCAACAAGCTATATGATTTGATCCGTCTCATTAACAGGGTTGAAATCAACAGAATGGGGGCAAAAATCCGCTCTAACCCGCACCGGAAAAATCCTATTGGTTTCACGGGAAACCAATATAGAAGTGAATTCGAACTTGGGTTTCAACGAAGTGGGTGTCGCTTGATATTCGATTTGGGGCATGAATTAACCCGTCATCCTACGGTTTTGATGATACCCGTTGGTATCGGTGATTTAAATGTGCTTTTCCAACGAAATCGCGAAGGCAAATCGGTTGTTTTTCCGGTTCCCTCACCTCAATCAGTAAAAGTATTGAACGATAAAGTTCTCTTTTTAGCGTTTATGCGTTCTCATTCATTTGCTTCCTACTTACCGGCAGATGAAATCGGAGGAAAGTATCCCTGTATGCTTAAAAAGCGAATCAGTGAAGGTGGAACCGATTGTTATCTGATTCCTACTTTGGAGGAAAGAAACAATTACCTCGACAAGATTTCGGATCCCCAGTTTTTCCTGCAGGAGTTCATTCCGGGAAGCGTGGAATATGCGGCGCATTTAATGGTGAACGATGGTTCCATTTTGAGATCTTTGACAGTAAAGTATCATTTTTCCCATCCATATCCTATCAAGTTCAAAGACACTCCTATTTTAAAATACCGATGCCGCAAACGGTATCTGCCCCTGTTCAATAGTGTGCTCAACGCCATCCATTTTGAGGGGCTATGTTGTATTAACTATAAAATCCGCAGAGGAAAGGTGGTGATTTTGGAAATCAATCCTCGGCTGGGAGCGAGTGCTTCTGCCTACCTTCCTTTTCTCATTCAGGATTTCCTGTGACTCCACATCGTCAATCGTAACCATTTCGATTTTGGATCTTTGGATTCGATGTGATTGCGACCCTTTTACTAGTGATTAATGATCATACAACTCTTGTTGAAGACGAAGGAGGTTAGGTGGGGTAACGGGTAACATTGTTAAACTGGATATCCTGACTAAGTCGGTTTTCTTTCCATCTGTGGGGACAATCGGAGAATGAATTTCAGATGATGGTGATTGTAGATAGGAGATCGTATGTATCGAAATTGATTTGGATGAAACGCCCATCAAACAGGCGCTGGATCTCGTGTTTTCCCGAGAGAGTCGGGGTTATCATTAATTGAAGATGACCAAAAAAAGGTCGTGCGCTAAACCAAGACTGATGCTTTTTTCGGCCGCATTCGTTTAGTGTCGCTTCGACCCCATTGAGCCTATTCATCATCCATCGTATTTAGCCGTGCTGTGGCCATTCCAGTCTTTGATGCGAACTCTTGGTTCATCATCTGTGTTTGCACATGAGCAGAATAAAAGAAGCAAAATACAGAGTGATAGAAGTTTGAGTTTATTCATGAAGGTTTGTCTGGTTGTAATTGGTAGGAATTTGCTTGTGGGGAGTACTCCCCAGAGGTGAGGGTCAATTGTCTGGAAGAGACAATTTCGTCTCGATGATGATATTGTTTTCCTAGCAGTAAGCTTTGCAGGTACTAAATTATGCAAAAAGATGCGGTTATCAATCGTTGTGTCTGGATTTTTCGGAAGTGCTCTTATTATTGTTATCAGGAAGGTTCATGAAATTGCCACTGCTCTTGCCTATCAGACCGTAACGATCGGCTCCACGACCCCTCAGTTTGTTCTTCACAATTCGTATATATTTGCTTCTGCCAATGCTGGAAGTAGTGATATTATGCCCCTGTAATTTTTCGAATATTTCAGCTTCACTTCGAATGTCGGAGTTCTCCATTCTGAAATATTTTCCGGTGCTGAATTGGTTTCACATACAACAGTCTGGGACATGATAGGAAAATTTCAATCATTCGAAATTCGAGCGAATTTTGAATGACAGGATTTTCAGTTAGCTGATAGGGGTTTATTTTTGACCAAAAACTAACGAGCCTGAGCCTAAAGATCCTTCCTCCCCTTGCTGTTTCAGAGATGCTTCTAATCCAAAATGCATGACCCCTTTCGCTCTTTATCGATATTTTGCTGTTTTCAAATGGAGGTTCTTATTCTTCATTGGAGCGCATGGGAGAACAGGCAACTGGGCAGACGATTATAGAAACCACTGTCATTTGTGGATTTTTGGGAGCGGGTAAGACGACGTTACTGAATCATTTGCTCAAGAATGCTGGGGGTCGAAAGCTGGCGGTGCTTGTCAACGATCTTGGCAAGATCAACATCGATGCCTCTGAAATCGAACAAACGGTCAGCGGTTTGAAAGGCGCTATTTCTGGAGTGGTGGAATTGAGTAGCGGATGTATTTGCTGTGGGGTGCAGTCGGAGCTGTTGGACGCCTTGCATGAGTTGATTATCGATCACAAGCCCGAACATATCGTTATCGAAGCAACCGGTGCGGCTGAGCCACGACAACTCTTGGAAAACATCTATGGGTACAATCACTACCGTGCTGATATTGGAACCTCTATCGAAGTGAAAAATGCCGTAACGGTTGTCAGCTCTCATACCCTTCGTGAAACGGTTCAGAAATTAGAAGAAACCGAGCAGAAAACGAAACGACTGCTGAGTATTGACCCACGTCGTCCGGTCTCTGAGTTGCAGTTTTCTCAAATAGAATGCAGTGACTATATTTTGCTTAACAAGACGGATTCGATCGAAGAGCGGGAGAAAATGGCGTTGATTGAAACCTTGAAAGGGTTGAATTCGAAGGCTCAGATTGAATGGTGCGAATTTGCTGAAATCGATGTTGAGGATTTGTTGTCTCATTCCCGTTTTGACAAGAGGAAAACCTTGGAGGCAGCGCATTGGAACGATGACTTCCGAATCAATCGAGATCTAAATTTGGTCTTGAAAAAAGGAAACAAGCTCCAGGAGAAAAGTTCTATGCTATTGCCCAGAAAGAAGCACAGTGACTACGGAATCGCTTCGTTTGTTTACAATGCGAGGACTCCTTTTAGTGAAGTGAAATTTCAGAATTATTTACGCAAAGGTATCTCGGGACTCCTGAGAGCCAAAGGGTATTATTGGACGACTGAGTATCCTGAACAAGTCGGATTTCTTTCCATCTGTGGGGACATTCAGAGAATCGATTACGGTGGGACTTGGTGGAAAACCCGGATTGAGCGTGGTGAGATCACCGAAGCGCATCTCCCGGACATGGTTAAGCCTGTTTGGATTCCAGAACATGGGGATTGTCGACAGGAGATCGTATTCATCGGAATTGATTTGGATGAAGATAGCATCAAACGCGAACTGGACTTGTGTTTCGCCTAAGAGGGAGGGGGCGTCATCTTCATTGTTTTATATAGGGAGCTGTGGTGCCGCTGAGGAGCTGGCTAAAAAGGGAATTATCGAGTGAAAGGAGTTTGAGTTTATTCATCATGGTGTGTCCTGTTTTAACCGTTAAGATTTTGCTTTTGAAGATGTCGCACGACGCTCGGTAAGGGGCGTCAGCCACCAGAGGTGGAGTCTATGCCGCCGACAAGTCGGGGTCTCTCGAGGGGAGGAGTGAAGAAAGAGTCCATTTTTGAGATCGAAAATTAGTGGGTGCTGCAGGATACAGTTGGCGGAACTAAATTTAATTTTATATCCGAATCCTCAAACCGTCAATTTCAAAGAAAACCTAAAAAGGGGACATGGCTAGGTATTAAATCTTGAAGTTCTCGGGCTGTTCCTTTTTGCCTATGGCTTCAAGGTCCAAACCATGTTTCGGCGGCACCGTCTGCGCTTTGATGACGGATACATAAGGGGTCAACGAACACACTAGATGACATGGGGCGTCAGCCCGAGAGGTGGGCTTGAATTCAGTTTCAAATGTGTTTATTCCTCAGATTTTGAGAGCATCTCGAAGTTTTGTTTTCGCAACGCATTGCTCACAAATATTTCAGCTTCTCTTCGAGACAATTTAGCACGATGCAATTGCTCAAGGCTCCAACCTTCTTGCTCCAAATAGTATGCTACCAAGAGGTTGTAACGTAAATACGGAGCTTTTTCCGGAAAATTCATCTCTGGGGCATTCGCAAGAAAAGCCTGACTATTTCCCATTACAGCTAAGGCACTGCCACGCCCAACATAATCCGCGTAACCTTCTTTAACCCAGTCCGACAATCGATGAAAATGAAACACTCCAATGGTATTCTCTACCATCGAATGGGTCATCTCGTGTATGACAAAGTAGTGTAAGTTGGGATAATCTTCCTCAACCTCATTTATGAGATCAAACATTTGATTCTTTGCGATATTTGGACCGTTCAAAAAAACGAATGGAGTGAAATAATAATGGAGTCCACCCGCCTGCGGTTGTATCGAGAAATACACCTTTCTCCTCCATTCACTGTTGCAGATGCAAGCGGTGTGATGAGTTTCAGGGTCGTAAAATGGTGACGATTGCAGTTTATCGATTGCAATGGAGAGAACTTGCTCCATTTCCCTTTCATCGAAGGGTTTGTCAGACCTGATCACCAACCCATGCAAAGCTGCCTTGTAAGGGAAGATCCGTTCTGGAAAAAAGAACAATGCAGCATAAGTTATATTCACTGATGTCAAAATGAAAATGACACCTCCTATGAGAAAATTTCGAAAAGGTTTTTTCATCAAACAAAACAATATTCTGCAACCTCAGTTTGCATCGGTTTCTTAAAGTTCAATTCTCTTTAAACCGTTGTTAGAATTTTTTATTCGAGGATCCCCATTACTATTGTCTTTATTGATGGGATTTTGCGTTATGGCGCCGAAGGCGCTGAAGTGAGGTTGAGCTTTCGAATGCTTCGCCATGGACTGGCCCCGTTTGATCGGATCTTTAATCTCGTTCATCTGCTCAGTCAAAGACGCGCCTGCACCTTATTGAAAAGGAATCATCCCAATTTTGTTGTACTCGCTGTTTGATGGCAATTGCTGGACGAAAGAATTGGCAGGCCATCAGATCTCTATTAGAAAGATTCAAGGGCGGAAGCGAATGGTCTCAAACTTGAAAGATGTTGTCCGAAAGCCCATGACTCTGTTCCTTAAGTGTCCAACGCCTCGGAAAAACCTCCTCTTCTCTGTCGGTTCTGTAGGGTGGTAGGAAGTTTACATTTTTGACGGGTTCAATGCAATTGTGAGCATTTCAATGCATCATTCCCACTCAGGAATTTTCCAATAAAACCTTATTGACCTGACGATGGCCTCATAGTGCAAAACACTCGAATGAAGCTTAAAAAATGGATCACTTATTCAGCGTTCTTCTCATTCTTGTTCATTTCGGGAATGCAGGGCGAACAATCAAACTCGATTAATTGCGACTATCGATTTCTAAATATTGACGGCATTCCTGTCATAGAGTTCAGACCCGCTTCACCCGTCAGAAGTATCCTATTTGTCTGTCATGGGTTTTCTTCCAGCAAAAATCAATTTTTGGAAGATGCGGAGCTAGTAAAGGGCCTTCTTCAGAAAGGGTTTATGGTGATAGCACCTGACAATAGCGGACATGGGGATAGAAAAGGTTCTTCTTTTAAAGACCGGGCCTTCAATGAATCGATCATCAATATCTTTTCCGTTAGAGAAATGATTGATGAATCTGCCAATGATATTTCGAAGCTGATCGATCACTACGAAGGATTAGGCTTCAACACTCCTTTCGGAATCACCGGGATTTCAATGGGAGGATTCGTCTCCTTCAAAACACTCGTCAATGACTACAGGGTGATCTGTGCAGCACCAATGATTGGATCCCCTGTGTGGGAGGATGTTCCTAGCGAAAAAGGAATTCCCCCTCACATGAACATTGATCGCTCCGATGAAGCGATGAATAAGCTCAAACGTTACTCTGACAAAAACTCTCCACATCATCATCTGAATGCTTTCAAGGGGAAGAGACTTCTTGCTCAAAACGGACAACTCGACGCGCATGTTCACATAAAACATGTTCAATCCTTTTTCAGTGCGTTGAATCAAGTGCCTGGTTCAAAGGCTGAATTGATTGTATACCCAGATTTGTATCATGAAACGAATCATCAGATGATTGAAAGAGTCATTCGTTTTTTTGACGAAAACATGAATTAGATAGCCCGGAAGTTCATCTAGTCACATCGTATTCAAGCGAGGAAGATTCGCCTATCTGTTTTGGATTTAAGTCAGATCGGGTCATTTACGAACCGTGTCTACGCCCGGAGAAAACGTCGAATGCTCTCACAGAGATTCTTCAAGTGAAACCTGCACAGTAAAACTCAAAAACTGAGTGAGATCCCAAAAGAAACGTAAAGGTTGCTGGAATTGAGTTGGATTATAGTGCTTGGGTTTCCTCCAATTAGTTGGCGAACCAAGCATCCTGAATTTCTTCAAAATCGACAAGTGTGAGTGCTCTCGTTTGTTCGAGAACAGAATAGCATCGAGCATCTGCAAATATCGATAAGTTCTTGGTAATTGCATAACTCATATCAATACCCAAGTTTGCACCCAGTTGTTGGGTGTTTTCTCCTTCAAATCTGAGGTAGTGATGTGAAGTTAGAAGCGCACCATGGCTTATCTGCGGAGACGACTGACTGGTCTAGAGTTGAATTTTCCTTTAACTAACTCCAACGCAAAAATGAAGAGAAGTCGTTAATGATTAGAGTTTAATTGAATGAAACCGCCGATCTCAAAGACAAAGAAAATGTTATCCTCTCCATTAATAGAGGATTTCATCGGCGCCTATCAGAAACCCGAAGACTGAAAAAAATCGCTTTTTTCCAGTGCTTTCAGGTGGTGTAGATGAGTTGTTGCGCGGTCCAATTGATCCGGGAAATGTCCTTTCTTTCCGGGTATGGAGGATCATTGCGGCTTTGGTAGAGGAGGATTGCTTCGCGCTTCGCTTGAGTGCCGACTATGGCTCAAAAACTAGGCCGTCCTTTTTCGAAAGGTGTGTTTTAAACGCTAAATCGTATCATACACTACCTCCCTATGATGGAAACTCTTCGAATCAGATTTGTATTCTGGAATGGCTGCTCATCGCCACAGTGTGCTTTTGGGCATTGCAGTGCAGGACGGAAACTACATAGGGTTAACTGGAGCAGATTTCCCACCTGACTCCCTGACACCAAACGGTGCCGATGTTGTGAAAACAGATCGTATCAACATCGTTCCACTGCTCCACGCCTTCGCGAAGGATTTTTTAAAAGTTCAGTATATGTTTTGGGTCAACCAAAAGGCCTATTTTGAGGAAGATGTGCTACCCAGCTTTGCTGAATAGATTCGACCCAAAGCCAATACAAAGATAAGGTTTGGGTATGACTCCAAAACGATCTTACCCATGAAAAACAATCTATCTTTCTGGATCATTCAAATCCCAGGATGGTTGTTTCTTCTCTATCTCATTATTGCCCAAGGCATCAGCGCTTTTAGCTATGAACTTGGGGTAGAAATGGGAACTCAGGAACCTGCAGCAACGATTACGGAGGTAGGGACTGCGTTTTTCTACGGATTCGCTTTTGCAGACCTGGTCTTCTACATTCCTCTTCTAGGGCTTGCATTGTTTGCACACATGAAAAACTGGAGCTGCTGCAAACTCTTGTTAGCAGCTAGTTTTGCGATTACCATATACTGGCCAATCGTATGCCTTGCAGCTATTGTCGACGTCCAGGGCGCAGATGGATGGCTATTCGCAGATCAAAGGGTATACTGGATCGTTCTACCCCTTATTGCCTTGTGGGGTATGTTAGGCTTTTCGATTCTGTTGAAACAATCCATGACCAAGGGTAGTTGACGGAGGAATTCAAAACGGGCGCTGTGGAAATTTCCAATTTAGCGTCAACGAGGGGTAAGATGTTACCTTTACGCACTCCTATTTTCTAAATCCAAGTTTCATTCCACGCGGGCCTCATTTTTTCACGGGGTTTCGTGATTGGTTTCGTGGTTATGAAAACCACATAGCAACCAATTCACGTTGTCACAAAACAACGAGATCAATGGCTCAAAAGAAAACCCCAGGATTGAATGAACCCTGGGGTTTTTCTTGTTAAAATGTGAAGGAAAAACGAACGATTTAGAACTCGAACGTATATTTACTCAATCGGTTGCCGAGTTCTTCGAGTACGCGCTTTTCGTTTTCTTCGCCCTGGGCTTCGAATGTCACTGAGAAACGAACAAATGAACCTTCATTATCCCAGGGAACGGTGCTGATGAGTTCGTTTCGAATAAGCCATTGGCTGAAGGCTTCACCGTTTTCGAACACTTCTTTTCCGTTGGGTCCGTCCGCAGATATGGGTGCTGCAACGTAAAGGAAGAAACTTCCCCGCGGTTTTTTAGGAGAAAAGCCGGCACTTGAAAGAGACTTGATCAATTGATCCATGCGGCGAGAGTATTTATCCGCGATTCTTTCGGTAATCCATGGATTCGCTAATGCCACCTCGGCCGCTTTCTGAACTGCGAGAAATTGCCCGGAGTCAGAATTATCCTTTATATTCGCATAGGCGCTCACGATACCAGGGCATCCGACCACAAAACCAATGCGCCAACCTGTCATATTAAATGATTTGGAGAGCGAATGCAGTTCGACGGCTACGTCCCTTGCTCCTTCAACTTGAAGGATCGAAAGAGGTTTTCCATCAAACACCAATGCCGCATAAGCGGCGTCTTGAAGCACTACCAATTCATTCTCCTTTGCGAACGCGACTGCCTTCTCAAAAAACTCCATTGTGGCAGAAGCGCCAGTTGGGTTGTTTGGATAGTTGATTACCAAGACTTTGGCCTTTTTGAGCACATCAGCTGGAATGGCGTCCAAATCGGGCAGAAACTGATTTTCTTCTTTGAGCGGAAGATTGTAGACTTTGCCGCCAACATATTCGCTGTGGGTTCCAAATATTGGATATCCTGGAGTCGTCATGAGGACATAGTCGTCTTCATTCACAAAACAAAGGGGAATGAGGGAGAGTGCTGATTTTGATCCGATCGAATGAACGACATCCGTTTCAGCGTTTAGGTTATCAATACCGAACACCTCATTCATGTACTTGATCGCAGCTTCTTTGAAAGAATCGGAACCGTTGTCCGCATAGCCACGATTATTGGGATCCGTTGCCGCCTCCTGCAGGGCCTGCACTACTTCTGGGAACGCCATTTCATCAGGTTCTCCGACACCCATGTCGATCAGCGCCACATCTGGTTTCTCCAGTCTCGCGGCCTTTTTAGCCCTTTTGATCTTCTCGAACTTGTAGATTTCGGTGGATTTTCCGAACATCTTTCCTCCAATGCGTTCCGCATACAGGTTTTGAATGAATGGTGCCGTCATAGTTTATTGCAGTTTGTTGTCAGCCAGTTGGCTACCGAGATTCTAGAAGGGAATCATGATAGAACCGAGCCTTATGGAAGAACAAAAAAAAGCCCTATTTCAAGCCAACAATTCGAATTTTTCGCTAGAATCTCCAGTTAGTAGGAAAATTACTGATGGGATGACTGAGGGTAGGATTTCTTGTGGGATCGTTTTAATTGGGTTCGAAATTCTTTAAAAACTGCTTCCGGATCTTCCCAAAGGCGTTGGGGACCAAAACGAATCGTGAGCATTTGGGTGTGGATTTCAGGTTCCACTGAAGCGGGTCGATCCACCCTGTCGAGGAGTTGTTTTGCTTTCACCCGGTAACGTTGTTCAGGGCTATTCACTCGAAATGTTAAACCTTTTGGTCGCCCCAACCAAGTGAAGGTTTGGTATGCAGCGAATCCCCCCAATCCGACGAAAAGTATGACTGCGAAAGTAATTAAAATCCACTTTGGATTTCTTGTGGAGGAACTGGATTCATTTTTATCCGTATGATCTTCATTAAACCATTTTGATAAAGAGTTCCCCAAACGACCGAATTGGATGTTTGCCCGACTGAGGCGTATGCCGATTTGGGAGATGAGTTGATATTGGGTTTGGTCATCGAATCCGACAATGGTGCGATAATAACTGAGTTTAATTCCATCCATCCATGAAAACCATCCGTCAAATGCTGTGCTTGCCGATCCTTCCAAGTCCATGAAACTCAATAACAACCGGCTTCCTGGTGTCGGGTCGACTCGAGTCCACTCCGAGGAATCCGAGTAGATCTCACACCAGGCATGGGCATTGAAGTTACGAACGTTATAGACCTCACGGGTTCGATTCCATTCTCCCCCGACGAACCCTGTGACGATCCGAGCCGGGATATCGTTTGCGCGAAATAGCAAGGTCGCTGCAGCGGCGAAATACTCACAATGCCCTGGGCTATTGGACTGCATCCAGGCAATCACGGGATCATCGCTGTTCGATCCGCCCGTGCGCACGTTCGAGCTGAGGCTATAAAGGTGATTTTGGTGCAAGTATTGGATGACATTCTCTTGATAGGTTGGGGATTTGAGTGCTTTGATTTTATTCACCAGTGTTTCCAGATAATCTGCGTCCACGGGGGTTAGAATCGCGGACAGAGTCGAGTCTGGGTATTGCAACCCAGCCACCGCAGAACGATCTTGGGGACTGATCGGTGTCCATTTCTTTTCCTTCGCCAAATCTTCAATTGGGGATGCTCTGAACGATTCATCGGGAATCACATGGCTAAGCCGAAAGCTTGTCACCTGGGAAGAGGTTTCGCCGAGGTTGAAAGTTGCAAAAATGGGGTCAATCTTGAGCCTCTGCAGTGTCTGAAATTGAATGGATCGAAAACTTCCTGGAATAGGGAGGTATCGACTGATTGATCCTTCGAGGTAAAAGACCCAGTCCTCCCCTGTGAAATACCCGGGATTCTCGATCATGCGGTTTGAGACGAAATGATCGGATGTAAATTGATCGAGAGGTCGAAGTTTGTGAGCGAAACGGGTGCTTCGAGCAAAATTTCCATCCCGGTATACATCGAGGACGAGCATTCTCCAATAGGGCATCTCCGGCATCGTCTCAGCATCGGGAACTTCTACCCGGAAAGCGATTTTACCGTCCTGCATGATTTGGTTGACCGAACCAATGCGGAATTCTTCGCTAAAGCCTGTTTTTGCGATCCCAGGAACGGAGAATGACGGCATCATCTGCCTAAAATTGAAGCGCGGAAGGATGATGAAAATTGCACTGATAGAGACTACCATAAATAGCGCGCAAAGTGCTACCAGTCCCATCAATGGCCAGCTCATGGATGCCCAGACCCGAGAAAGGAAGCGCCGGAGATTGAATCTCCTCCAATCTCCGTGTGTGAGATTGTCACGTTGATCCGGATCCTGGGTGGTGTTGAGCATCAGCAGGGTCATTGCTAGAGGAGAGAAAAGCACGAGTTGCACCACATAGCTGATGGAAACACTCATCACTCCGGTTAACATGATGAGGAAAAGTGCGAGCAGCAGTAATTGCATTGATTCCCTGGACGTCCGGTAGATGATGGTGCGGGTCCAAAGAACAAGGGCTCCTGCGCGTAGAATAGGGTCCAGTAGCTGTTGCCAGTGCATGGCAAGGTCAATGCCGACACCGATAATCAAGACCGTCGAAAATGCCCCCATCCACTTCCTCGGTAGCCAACCCGCAATTTGTGGAATGATAAGGCTGACCATCATAAAAACCGTCAGTGCGATGAGTAACGGTGACAGGCTGATGCCCTCCCATACAATTCCCCACAAAGCAATCAACAGTACTGACTGGCTGAGCCAAAATCGGATCTGCAGGCGATCAATCGAATTGATCCTCTCAGTTCTGTGGATATTCCCGTTCAAGATCCTAATATAGTTGGTTAGGGCTCAAGACTGTGAGCCCCTCAGTTGAATTCTGAGAGGGCAGCGGATGGAGCTGGGGTTGAATCTGGGCGAGTTGGTCCATGATATGAACAAAGGTGGAATCATTGTGGACCAGAACGGGTTGTTGATGATGCAGTGCAACCTTCAACCATCGATGATGGTTCCACTCGTCTTCGATCCAACTCGCGATTAGTGAGCAGTAGAGGTGCAAATCCTTTTCGCACAAAAAGTGGGTCTCAGAAAAATCGAAACGCACTAACTCCGGAGATTGGGCTTCCAGAGGACTCTGTTCGATGACCATCGGTCGTCTTTGCTGAGCCGTTTTTTTCCAGTTGAAGGACCGGATAGGATCACCGTGCTGATAATTGCGCAAACTGGCGATATCTGGGGATTGATCCGAGAATGGCTGTTGCGATTTCGTGCGATTATCTTCGCTGGATGATTGAGTTGCTGCTCGGATGGCGCTGAACCGATGAACGTCCACCTTCGCCGGCCAAACCAACGTTTCAACAGAAAGTGTCTGCCGAAATATTTTCAACAATAGGCCAAAAGGAAAGTAGGATTCAATTTGCAGAAGTTTGACCGTATGCCATCCTCTGTAAGAAGGAGTCCATGGAATGGAAACAGTCGTTCGATTGTTATTAGAGGAACGATAGCGGATGATCTGTTTTATCCGGTTTGGTTTCGCCTCCTGGGCAGTGAAGACTTCAATCACTGCGGTCAAACCAAGGGAGTGCATCGCTTTTTTTGTGTCCGTTAGATCAAACTGCACCGAGCATTTTTCCCCTGCATGAGTCCGCACTGTGCGAAGATGGTGGAATTTGAGTTGGCTAAAATTCCACCAGGAAATGAGTCCATTGAGTAGCAACGCACTCATGAAAAATGCCAGTGCCAGGAAGAGCACATTACTTGCGGAATGATAGGCCGCAGCAGAAGTCAGTGTGGCTGCCCCTACATACCACCAACCCGCTTTGGTTAGACGAGTGGGGATGCGATCGATTGCAGCCTTGAGCTTTTTCATCATTCAATTGGCGGAATTGACGTCCTTAAGGGAAACGGGTGTGAAAACCCAGGTTCCCTTACGGAGCCGAAATCTCGTTTTGCATCGCTTCAAGTTCCTGGGCCACCCATTGAGTCATATTCTCTTGTCCGGAGTAGTCTGGCAGAATGCGGTGGGCAAATACGGGCACCACACTTTGGCTCACATCATCCGGGATCACAAATTCCCGTTCCGCTACGAGTGCTCGTGCTTGAGCGACCCGTTTCAGAGCAATCGCTCCGCGGGTACTAACGCCCACACGGAATCTAGGATGGTCTCGGGTCGCATGGACCCAGCGAATCATATAATCTAGCACGGAGTCTTCCACAAATATTTGGCTGCTTTTCCGCTGCAACTCCAGAACCGTAGCAGCATTGAGCACAGCTTCGACCTTGATATCATCGTAGTGGTGTTCTGGGTGCTTCAGTATTTCCATCTCGACCGAAGGGTCAGGGTATCCCATCGAGATACGCATCAGAAAACGATCGAGTTGATTTTCGGGCAAAGGGAAGGTGCCTTCGTAATCGAGGGGGTTTTGGGTGGCGATGACCATGAAGGGGGAAGGTAACTCCATTGATTTTCCTTCAATCGAAATATGACGGCGTTCCATGCACTCGAGTAAGCTGGACTGCGTTTTGGGAGGAGTGCGGTTGATCT
The DNA here is from genome assembly GCA_963676215.2 of Opitutales bacterium. GTDB lineage: Bacteria > Verrucomicrobiota > Verrucomicrobiia > Opitutales > JAFGAQ01 > JAKSBQ01. Next base: position 265,131 of record CAXXVT010000006.1, read on the forward strand.
CATCGGCGAGCACAACATTGGCGAAGATCGGCCCTTTGTGAAACTCGAAATCGCCAGTTTTGTCCCGGTAAATCGAAACCCCGAGCACATCAGAAGGAAGCATGTCATTCGTGAATTGAATGCGCGAAAACTCTCCCTGTATCGACTTGGCTACAGCGTAGGCCAAAGTTGTTTTTCCAACGCCGGGGATATCCTCGATCAACAAATGACCGCCCGCCACAAGGCAAGTGATGGCGTTGTGGATTGCCTCATCCTTGCCCTTGATAATGGTGCGAAGTTGATCAAATAGCGGCTTCAGCGATGTGTGCTCCATATGCAATTCATCATGTTTGAAATGCCGTTGATTTCAAACTCACAGTTCGAATCTTGGTCGGAATGGTGATCAAGACACATCAATTGTATCTCGGGTAACTTCCTTTTCTATTTGGAGGGAAAACCTCTGGTTGATGCTTATTTTTCGAGAAAGCCTGTCGCTAGTTGCGAGGCATAGGGAAGGTTCTTCTGTTCATTTTTGATCTTTGTCAGATTGGATTTGGGGATCCTTTGGGTTTCACCGATGTCGTCAAAAACGTTGAGAACAAGGGTTAGTATTTCATCGGAATTAGCTTCGTATAGGATCTCAAGTAGCTTTTCTGTTGCGAGTTCGGGATGTCCTAATTGATGCATCACTTGAGATGCTCGAATTCTGTTGGCTGAAAATGGATCATTCATCAGCGAACCAATGGCCGGTTTGTTGCCAACTGCTAAGCTTGGAGTGATCGAGTAAGCCATCAGCGCCCAATAGCGAATAATGGGATCGTTACTCTGAAGTGCTTCGGCGAATGCTTCTTTCGAACTGGGATTTCCTTCTCCCGCGAGCATTGCAATCTCCACAATTTCTTCGATGGGATAATTTGTGGCTTGAGCTGCGAACGTGGTGACTGGTCCATCCCCACATCGTTCTTTGAACATTGCTTCGGGAAAAAAACCGAGATCGTTTAGTTCTACCATCTTTCGAATGAGGACTTTCCGCATGTTCATGAGCAGCTCCTTGTAATTCGGATCTGTGGCTAGATTTGTCAGTTCCCACGGATCATTTTCGGTGTCAAATAGCTCTTCGATCGGCTGAGTCGCCTGCCAAACCTGTGCTTGTTGCGCATTGGTTTGTCCGTTTTTCCACGCGTCTTTGTAACTGTTCCACGCATTCATGCGAAAGGGGTATGCGATACGAAGGGCGGCAGACTGGTGCGGGAGGAAATTGCGAATGTAGCGGTATTTTCCATCTGTTATGCCCCGGTTGAATTTGTAGAATTCATCAAATCGGTCGCCATGAAGGAAGACATAAGGGTCTTTCGCTTTCTCTTTAGTCTCTCCTAGGAAGGTTCGTCCCATCATCTGTTCTGGTTTTGCAATGCCTGCGAGTGCGAGCAATGTTGCTGGGAAATCCACAAAGCTCACGGTTTCTTCCACTGGTTGTCCCGCAGGCGCTGGTGCGAGGTGTTTCCATTTTTCGGGAAAAGATATGATGAGGGGAACACGTGTGCCTGTTTCGTAGAGGTAGCGTTTGGAGCGTGGAAGAATACCACCGTGGTCAGAGTAGTAGAAGATGATCGTATCTTCACTCAATCCTTGCTCCTCCAGTTCTTTGATCAGTGCACCAACTTCCTTATCCATGCGGGTCACCGCGTCCTGGTAGTTGGCGATATCCTGGCGAATTTCAGGGGTGTCTGGATAGAGCGGGGGAACAATGACCTCTGATGGAGGGACTCTGTTTTGTTGAGGAATGACCCCTTGTTCACGATACCGTTCTACTGAATCTGGAAAAAGGCAGTGTTCGTGACTGCTTGTAAGGTTAAAAATCGCGAAAAAAGGCTGATCTGTGCCTCGGTTCTTGTAGTGGGCTTGTTTGCTGCATTCGTCCCAGTAGCTTTTGTCATCTCCTTTGAAATTGTAGTCAGTCTTATCGTTGTTGGTGCAGTAGTATCCAACGTTTTTTAAATAGTGTGTATAAGGTCTGAATCTTTCGGGGATGGGATAGCGGCTCCGCATGTGCAATGTGCCCTGGGTTACTGCATAGACTCCGGTTAAGAGCGTACTGCGAGTGACCGCACAAACGGGAGCATTGCTATAAGCGTGAGTGTAGCGGTTCCCAACTTGAGCCAGTTGATCGATATGGGGCGTTTGGGCGTTCTCATTGCCGTAACAACTCATGTAGTAGGCTGAGTTGTCTTCGCTCGTGATCCAAAGGATATTGGGTCGATCGGTCGCAGAAAGGGCGATCGACGAAAACAGGACGATCGAAAAAATCAGGTGCTTCATATCATCGGGGTAGAATTTGGGGTGGGGTGAATGAACCTATTCTACAATGAAAAGGAAAAGGAATCAATCACCGCACTATGCTAGTTGTGTGCAATAATCGTCAATACAAGGGAGTTATTTTTATGTGGGTTGTTCGAAGCCGTGTAAAAAATGCATTCTGACCGTTTTGTCATGTTTCAGCTCGGTTATAAAACGGGTTGAGTGTCTAGAGTATATGTATGAAACATATTTCGATAGCGCATCGTACGATCATGTTAATCTTAGGTGTTGTTGGTTTTCTGGGACAAAATTTTAGAATATTCGCTGAGCCCGAAAGTGGCGAAGAGACTCTCGTTGATTTTTATTCGATCATTCAGATTACTTTCCAAAAGAATATGGAAATTGCGGCTTCTCGTTTTGATATTGAGGCAGCGAAGTATCAATTCCAGCGATTTGAACGGAATTTGAGCGAATTTGTTCCCTTCATCATAGAAACGAATGCCGATCGCGACCTTGAATCTTACGAGGATGGATCTCACCGTATCAGTGATACCGAAGATCAGGCGGCTGCATCTGTTGGATTTGAGAAGGAGTTTTTTGACGGTAAAAAGATATCTGCCTCGAGTGGTGTACGGATGAGCTCGGACGGAAACGGAGATAATGGACATCCATTTATTGGGGCAGAAATGAAATTTCCATTGTTCAGTTCCTTCACCACTTTAAAACGAGTGACAGAACGCAGTTTTGAAGAGAGTGAACTTCTCAGTGCTTGGTTGGATTTTATTGATACGGTGAGGGATAGCATTAGTGATTCCCATGAAGCCTATGTGGAGGTGGAAGAAGCTGCGGGTATTCGTTTGTTGATAGACAGGGCAATTGAGGATTTGGAAACGATTTTAGATTCTCCCTTCATTATCGAACGTGAAAACGATCGCCTGCAGCTAGAAGATGAGATTCAGGCCTACCAGACGGAACGGGTTAATGTTTTAGGCGATGTGGATGCCTCCATCATTGAGTTGATGGAAACCCTTGGACTGAACGAAGTGACACTCGATGATCTTCGCCGTTTTGGAATGATAAATGACAGCGATTTTTATGGGAAACACTATGTTGAATCAGATCTCGAATGGTTAACGCAAGAAGCTACAGAAAATGACGTGGAAATTAGGGTTTTGAACGTGGCCCGGGATAATGCCGAATTAAAGAAGGAACTCGCGAAAAAAGGAAAATGGGACATCTTGGGAAACCTTTCCGCAGAATACGATTTTGCTGAGCGCGGTGACGATCTCAGACGGAAATCTGGCTATCAAGTAGGTTTGGGTTTTAGTATTCAAAGAAATGACCCCAAGCTTTTGTTGCTTTCGATGCGTCAAGCTGGAGCTGAAATCAAGCGTTTCAGTGCTCAGATCGAGTGGCGTGAGCGAAAAGTGAAGCATTTAATTCAACGGAGAGTGAGTCAGGCTCGAAGTACCATGGAGCTGATTGAATCCCTTCAAAGGAGTCGAACGCTTCGGCAATCCGTATTTACTCAAAAATTGAAGTCTTATCTTGCTGGAGAAGATACCGTCGAAAATCTGATTAAAGCCCGCGACTCTCTTTTTGACACAGAAGAGAACATCGTGGAACGCCATGCCGACTTCTATCAAACCGTAATCGAACTCGATGTGGCTTCTGGATTTTACTTCAAACAGCTCGGAGATCTTGTAGATTCTATCGGTGAGTCCTATAGTTCTGCTCGGATGGGTAATAGTTTTAGTGATTCTTAAGCCAGAACCAAAGAGTGATGCGAATTCTAGTAATAGAAGATGAAAAGAAAATTCTTTCTTTCGTTAAAAAAGGATTGTCAGAGGAAGGGTTTGTCGTCGATGGAACGGCCGATGGAAATGAGGGGCAGATCCTCGCAGAGACACGATCATACGATGCCATTGTTCTCGACATTATGTTACCCGGCCGGGATGGCCTGAGTATTCTGCGTCGCCTCCGTGAGAAAAAAAACAAAGTGCCCGTTATCATTACGACTGCACGGGGTGATTTACCTGAAAAAGTGGAGGGACTCGAGCTCGGTGCAGATGACTATTTGGTGAAGCCATTTTATATGGAAGAACTCGTTGCGAGGCTAAAATCTTTGGTACGTCGGGCGGCGGGAGACGGTCTGAGTATTCTTCACGTCAAGGATTTACACCTCAATATGGGAACTCGGGAGGTCAAACGTGGTAATGTGGAAATTACGCTTGCTCCTAGGGAGTTCGAATTGCTTGAGCTTCTCATGCGATCTCCTGGTCGTGTCCTCAGTCGGACGCAGATCATTGAACACGTTTGGGAGTATCATTTCGACCCGGATACAAATCTTGTGGATGTGTATATCCGCCGGTTGAGGAAAAAAATAGACCAAGGCCGCGATGAAAAACTGATCCAGACGGTTCGGGGCATCGGGTACACTATTGTATCATCATGAAATACTTGCGATCGATCAGGTTCCGTATCGCTTCATTTTCGGCCCTCATTACGGGAGTCGTTGTATTGGTGTTTAGCGTGTTCTCCATTTCATTGGTAAGGAATGAGTATATCGATGCGATTGACGATGAAATGAAACGTTTTGGAGAAGATATGGTGAAGGAAATGGCCGATAGTTCCCGTTTCGATAACGAAGAACTCATCGACCTTTTTGACATGTTTGACGATCGAAAGAGCTTGCACTTGATTGCGGTCGTTTCCCCTGAGGATAAAATTCTATTTCGTTCTTCTAGGTGGAGGAAACACGTTCTGGAACTCGAACGGCACCAGCCAACCTATTTTAGAACCATTGTTCATGATGACAACCGATGGCGATATGCCCGTATTAGGGATGGCAAATGGCAGATTTTTGTGGGGTATAATTTGGAGGAATTGATTGAGGTGGAGCAAGAGATCGTGCGGACGTTTACTATCGCCTATCCATTTTCTCTTATCCTAGCTTTTTTTGGCGGATTATTACTTGCTCACCGCACAATGCAACCTGTTGCAGTGATGACCATGATTGCCAAAGAAATTGGTGCGAAGGGTCTTGGTAGCAGAATCCCAAAGACTCGATCAGAAGAGGATGAACTGGGGCAGTTGACGAAGGTGCTCAACCGGATGTTCGAGCGCCTGGAAGTGAGTTTTGAACAAACCTCCCGTTTTAGTTCGGATGCATCTCACGAGCTTAATACACCTCTTACCATTATGCAGGGTGAGTTGGAGTTGGCGTTGCAACGCCGGGGACTACACTCCGAAAGTGAGCGCCTTTTGAGCAATTTATTAGAGGAAACTCAAAGGCTAAAAACGATCACCAGAAGCCTACTCCTGTTTTCTCGTTCCGATGCAGGTATGCTGATTCCGGAAGGCACAAATATCGATCTCAACAAAACTATGCAGTCGCTCCTGGAAGATGTGCAATCATTGGATGCAGCGTCCGCATTGTCATTCGATATCAAGCTTGATGAAGGGTTGTTTGTGAGCGCTGATGAATCCCTTTTGCGACAGGCTTTCTACAATATGTTGGCTAACGCAGTACGATACAATCGGCCTAATGGACGGGTCTCTGTGGTTATGCGAAAAACTGAGGATTGGATTTATTGTCAAATCAGCAACACAGGTCCGGGGATATCAGCCCGTAACTTTGAGCGGGTTTTTGATCGTTTTTTCAGAGAAGATACCTCTCGCTCCGGCAGTCAAAAAGGGTTCGGATTGGGATTACCACTTGCACGCGAAATATTCAATGCCCATGGAGGAAGTGTATTGCTCAGTAAGTCCGATCTCGAAGAAACGATTTTCGAAGTGAATTTGCCAGCTTCTTATACCAATTAGCTTATTAATAACTGAATAACAAAACCCTTTTTTTGTAGCGGCTCCTGCTTGCAGGATGCCCTCGTAAATCCCGCTAATATCGTTGAGAGACACGATGCAAGCATCGGTTGCTACACCTAAATATATTCAGTTTTTAATACGCAGTTTGGTATTAGACCCACGATTGGAGGCTACAATAGGAACCGAAAAACAATCTTTTTGAGCCATTGCAGGGCTCGTGGTTGAGATGAATGATTCGTTTTTGGGGAAGTCGGATTCTTTGTTGCTCCCATCCGATTGGGCAAATAAGAAAGGCGCGAATGAACGCGCCTTTCTGTGGTAAATTGATACTGTTCCTCCATTGAGGAACGGGCTCAAATGCTTCGACTAAAATTTGAAAATAATGGAGCTGTGTAGGTGATCATTATTGTAACAATCATCATCCTTATACGTTGTTTCCATTTTGAGATATTCGAAGGCCCAGATCAATGAAGGGCTGAAACTATAGAAAGTATTAAAACGATAGGTTTCGTTGTTGGACCTGGCGCCACTCCACAATGAGTCATCGTCGGGATTGTCGATGGAATACCCCAAATTGAATGTCCACTTTTCGGAAGATTTAAACTTGAGTTCGGTCCAACCGCCGTATCCGGAAACCTCTTTCCGTGCACTGAGATTGATCCCTTGACCAATGCCGCCCCAATAGCTGTCCATGTTCGCACCTTTAAACACACTGGTTGACCAGGTGATACTATCAGAAATAGGAAGTGTAAACGCGCCTACAACCGCCCATGCATCGTATTCTTTGGAATCTCCAACCGGATGCAAATCAATGTTTTCGCGACCATAGACAAAAGACATTCCAACCGTGGCGGGTATGTCATTAAATAAGGGCGCTTTGTAGACCATTTTTCCGGACATTGTTGGAAAAGCCGCATCGGCGGCATCATCTTGTCCATCGCCATCGAGATCACCACCATGGACTCCCCCGACCGGCTCGATAATAGCTCCTGCAATCTCCCAGTTCCCGACTTTACGAGTGAGCCTAAGTTGCGATTTTCTTAACCCAAGCTGCCCCATAAAGTTGTTGTATCCGAAATTAACGGATTGAGGAAATATGAGCAAATAAGGTTCCCAAGTTTGACCAGCGAGCAACGACCAGTCTCCAAAATCCCAATTGAGATAGGCGTGTCGAGAACGGGGTTGGAACGCATGATTTCCAGCAACGTCGCCTGGAGTATTAATTTTCCCGAAGAAATCGAATTCGATTTTTCCTCCGAGTTTACCGCCTGAAACGGTGGGTCCTGAAAAATTCATTCCCAAACGAGTTTCTTTTGCAGTCATGTCGAATTTACCCTGATTGGTCGGAGTTTCTGGTCGAACCCAGAAAGGAATTTCCTGGTGGGAAGGCAATCCAGTATCGTAAAGAGCATCTAGTTTGAAATAGCCATAGAAACTGAGACCATATTTAGACGAAACACTCGCAACGGAAGGCACGTCGATTGGTTTTCGGATGATTGAATCTTGCTCACTTTTGATGGGTGAAGGAACATTACGATTTGCTTCTTTATCTGCTAGTGCCTGCTTCAACGCATCCACTTCGCCTTTCAATATCATAACCATTTGACGCAATTCTGCGATTTCATCCTCCTCGGTAGAATACGCCAATGACGTAGACAGGCATAGTGCAGTTAGTGCCGTGATCGTGATTACGATTTGCTTAGTTCCAGCAAAGATATGTTTCATATCGGAAAACATCTAATTAAATATGCTAATGTGGTAAAGTCTTGTATTAGAAAAAGCGTCGGTGTTTCGTTTGTTTATTTCAACCTCTCTTAAATGAGAAGTGATTACAAATCAGCTATCTTTAGATTTGCACCAAAGAAGTCATCGATAAGTAAGCTGTAATATTCGGCAGCTTTACTGAGATGTTTAGCAATGAAACTCCGATTTTCCGTTCGTCTTGGGGAGTAATCTTTGATTTGTCGGCAGCCCGATTTTTTAGGTGTAACAATCTGGGTGACCCATTCTTTTGAATTCGAATAATTTTTTGAGATTGCTCGATTCCGATTTTTGGTGGGTTTCAGTGCAGTTTTTCAGAAAATTGCTTCTTGGATTGGCGAGCCAACTGCAATTACTAAAACTGAAATGACTACCGGTTTTTTTGTGCGACGACTGAAATCATCGACTCCTTATTCTGTTGCGGAGCCCAGAAGCTCAACCCTAGGTATTACTAATACATGTTGATTTTTTCAATTACGGAAGTTGTTTTTGGCCACTGCTGTATCATCACACTTCGATGTTATTTTTACTCAAAATGACACCTGTCTGGCGCTCCCATTCTACGACTGACTTTCGGTAATCGTTGGCGGATATCAATTCCCGAATTTGCGCACTCGCCAAGTCTGTCTGGAGACGAATCAAAATGAAAGTGGAGGAAATCCCTGTTTGGTAGCGTTTTTGTTCCGCTTTCAAACTTTGTTCCGCGAGCTCCCGACTTCTGCGTGCACTGCTGAGCCGTTTCCAGTTTGATGCCATCTGTGCTGCGGCACTATCGAGGTCGAGAAGAATCGCTTGTTCGAGTTCGAGCAGGGTCATCTGACTTCGATTCCTTTCCAATAAGGCTATGGATTTGCGAGCTTTGGCTGCGCGATTTGTCAATGAGCGAGAGACGTTGATACCAACGGCATAGTCTGGAATCTTATCGCTGTTCACATCATTGAAGGTCCCCTTGGTTGACTGACCCCAGCCTTCCATGCTCATTTGCAGAAAAAGGTCGACATTGGGTAGGGCAGCATGGCTCTGCCGCAGGCTTTCGATCTCGCTGATTTCGAGATTCAATGTCGCTTGGCGGTAGTCCGGGCGATGAATCAATGCAGCCTGATATTGGGTCATCAGATCGATGGAATGTTGGGTGGGGATCGACGGTTGGGTTAATGTGAAATTCCATCGGAGTGTTTCGATACCACGATTGGACAAATACTGTTTGAGGTTGTTTTTTGCCTGAACGAGCGAAGCTTCTGCTTGGTAAAGCCGGTCCTGGCGAGCAGCTACTTCTGCTTCGGCTTGCAGAATGTCGGAGGGTGCGATGGATCCAATCTCCGAACGGCGGATGTTTTCCTGGAGCAGTTGTTCCGCTAAGGTTAGGCTTTCCTGGGCCACGCTGAGGTTTGCCTCAGCAAGCAATCCGTCAAAATAGGCGAATTGTGCTCCTGCAATGGTATCAATGACGGTTTGGCGTAACGATTCATGGGATAAATCAGCTTGTTTGCTAGCGATTCGAATCGGAGCCAAGTTGTAGGCGCGGCTTCTGCCTTTCACGAGACTTTGATTGAGGATCAGTGTGGCGTTTCCCGAACGTGGAATCGTCTGATCTTCGAATCGATCGCTGTTCAATGATACATCAACCGTCGTGCCTGTTGAAAACACTTTTCTGGCACCGACCGATTGCTGAGTTCCTTCCACAGAATAGGGAAAACTGTTGGGATTCGAATTGGAATCACGATAGCCAGAGGCTGAAGCCTGTAGTTGGGTTTCAAATACCTCTGAAGCAACGCTAGTTTGTTGGTTTGCACGATCGAGTTCAATTTTACCGATCGAAATCCGGTATTGGTTGGCCAAGGACATCTGTATCACTTCTTCAATACCGATCTCCTCAGGCATATTAGCGGTCGAGGCCTGCAGGTAAATGCACCCCATCACAAGAACACCTATTGTTGAACGAAGGAGTGTTTTTGAATTGGATATTGGATTGGTGAAAAAGGAATTCATGTCGAATTGGTGGGAGATGTGGGCCGCAGATATGACATTCTACGGCCCAGCCCCATGTGTTGTTAATGTATCGAAGAAAGTGTAGGATTTAGTCGATTCGCAGCGCTTCAGCGGGGTCGGTGGTTCCGCCTCGAATGGATGGGACGAGAATCGAGATGGACGATACCATCAGAATTGCTAACAAGACCCCCATATAGACGACCACGCTCTCAAGGAAAGGATTCAACACCATCATGAAGAGGTATCGCAGGCCAAAGGCCATTACGACTCCGATCACCAGTCCGATGATAACGTTGATAAATCCTTGGCCAAACACGTTACGGACGACTCTCAGTGGTTCAGCCCCCAAGGCTAAACGAATCCCGATCTCGCGGATGCGTTGGGCAACTGAGAACGATACGACCCCATAGAGCCCTGCGGATGCCATTAGCAGCGCTCCTAGTGAAAATGTTACGAACATAGCGAAGATGAACTGCAGTCCTACGAGTCCTCTCTGACTGCGCTCGTAGATGGTTCCGGTGTTGGATAGGGTGGCTTCGCTATCGATGTCGGATACTGTTCTAACCAATTTAGGTTCAAATGCGTTTGGATCGCCTGCCAGATGAATGTGGATACCAATATCATACCAGGGGTCTTGGTAGGCACACATGAAAAACCCTGTGCGATGATCTCGGTCGCTTTCAGAAAGATACAGATCTCTCATGACTCCAACAACGGTTGTTTCGTATTCATTATCACCATCGATGTAACTGAAACGTTTTCCGATGGGATTCTCGTTGGGCCAGAATTTTTCAGCAAATACATCTGTCACAATCACGACCCAAGGCGCATCTGGAGTATCAAAGTCGTTGAACTCTCTTCCCGAAATCAGAGGTGTTTGCATCACTTTGAAATAGTCTGGAGCTACGAGACGACGGTATACCAGTGGGTAGGAGTCGGGCGATGGGTAATCCACTCCTTCGATCTTTATGGGATTCACATTGTTCCCGGAATAAAACTCAGTGGAATAAGTCACGCCTTTGACTTCAGGATAGGTGAGCAGTTCAGTTTTTATTTTTTTGAATAGCTGCGTTTTTACCCGATTGTCCCCGTGAGACTTCGCATTGGTTGTGACGGTCGAATAGAGATATTCTTTTGTGTCATAGTCGCGTTCTGCGTTTGTAATTTCATGTAAAAAATATCCGACAATTCCTCCTCCGGTGATCACTGCGAAGGCGGCCGCAATTTGAAAAATGATGAGCAATCTGCCCAGAATTGACATGCGTAGAGAGGACCCCGTTCGGGTGGAATCTTTGAGCAAATCGTTGAGCTGCGTTTTGGATGCTCGGAGCGCTGGGATTAAGGTGGAGGCAATCGTAACCAAAGTCATGATCCCAACGATGAAAATGACATGTGCGATGCTATAGGACTCATCGAAGAACCAGGACGGAACCTCGAATCTTTCGTAGTAGGATGCCAATACTGCTCGGTTGAACCATACCATTAATAGCCATCCAAAAACAAATGCGATAACGGTTGTGAGTAAGGATTCAAACAGCATTTGCACCACAATTTGGGGTCTTGATGCGCCGAGTGCACTTCGGATAGCCAGTTCGTTTGCACGTCTGGCGCAGCGAACAGTGATAAGGTTCGATGAAATCGCGCAGCCCATGAGTAACACCAGCGACGCACAGATGCCCATAGCGGAAAAGATTTGAATGGTACCGTCCCCAATCATGAAGTCTTTGAATCCAATGATTCGAATGGAGTCATACTCTTCATTTTCGACAGGATACTTTTCTTTGATGCGTTGAAAAACTTCGTTGAGTTGTGCCGTGGCTCCAGCTTCTGATATCCCTTCTTTGCGTTTGCCAAGGAGCCATAGAGACGATCCCCAACCGACTGATGAGAATACCGTATCAGTGTTGAGGGGAATCCACGCTCTGGTGACGAAAGGAAAATCGAAGTTCTCGGCAGTTATTCCTACTACTGTTCTAAATACACCGTCGACCTGCATGGTTTTCCCTATGACCTCTGGGTCTCCTCCAAATACCTTGTTCGACACCGTTTCTGAGATAACGATAACAGGGGGGCTTTCGGGCAATGCATCTTCGGGAGTGAGTTTTCTTCCCTTAATCACGTCTACCCCCAATACATCCATGAAATCGGGTGAAACATAAACTCCATCATCAATACTGTTGGTCTCGTTATATTTGAGAATGAGCGTATCTACAAAGAATGCGATCGTTCCATCGAATACATTCTCGATCTCCAAAAACTCTTTGTAGGAGTTGATGGGCATGTTTCGGTCGCCGTAATCACTCGCGGGATTGATTCTCTCAACTCGGACGAGTCGCTCACCACCATCGTATGGTAGCTTGCTCAGGATGACGGAGCTAACCATGTTGAACATCATGGTGGCTTGAGCGATCGAGATCGCCAGCACGAGAATGGAAAGAATCGAAACAACTGGGGTTTTCGCGATGATTCGAAACGCGAAACCAAAATGACTGAAATATCGTTTCATAGGATCTCGGGTTAGTTGTTGATTTTTTCGTCCACAATTCGACCGTCGAATAGATACACTACTCGTTTCACCAATGTGCTGTAGTGATCGTTGTGGGTCACCATGCACACCGTTGAACCTTGTTGGTTAAGTTCCATAAGCAGATTCATGACTGCTTCTCCATTTTTGGAGTCGAGGTTTCCTGTGGGTTCATCTGCCAGTAAGACCCGTGGCTTACCTGCTAGGGCTCTGGCCACTGCTACGCGTTGTTGCTGTCCGCCGGAAAGCTGACTGGGAAGGTGGGTTTCTCGATGATCCATTTCCACTCGTTCCAGGGCTTCTTTGACCATTTCCCTTCTTTCAGATGAGGGAATGTCACGATAAACCAGCGGTAATTCGACGTTTTCACGCACACTCATCTCACCGATGAGATTGAAGTTCTGAAAAATGAATCCAATCGAACGATTCCGAAGCAGGGCTCGTTTCCTTCCGCGAAATTGCTGAACTTCTTCACCATCGAGCAGGTAGCGACCGCCCGTATTTTTGTCGAGCAGCCCTAGAATGGAGAGCAGGGTGGATTTTCCGCACCCAGACGGGCCCGATATCGATAGAAAATCGCCTTCAGTTACTTTGAGGAAAATTCCATTCAAGGCGCGGGTTTCCAGACGATCAGTGAGGAATACTTTACTGATGTCCTCGAGTTCAATGATGGTTTTATCGCTGGTTTGAACCGGGGTAACGGATTCAGTGGATGCAGTGGTAGTTGTTGTCATATGATTGATGTGTTGATGATTTGAGAAACTGGCAGTTGTGGCGGATTACGGTATTCGATTTAGTTAAGTTTGAGCCCGTCTGAGTCCTCCCAACGGGTTGTGTCTGAAAGAATGATCCGATCGCCCTCTTTCAGTCCATCTACGATCTCGATTAGGCTGACCGATGCTTTACCATAGCGCACCGAGACACGTTCCGCCTGGTTTCCATCGGGAGTGAGTTTAAATACTGAAGATAAAGCGTTTTCCTTGGCAATTGCAGGGCGATCGACGTAAAGCACGTTTTCAAGTCTTTGAAATTCAATGGTTCCCTGGACGGATTGGTCTGCCCGACACCCGTCTGGCAATCCATTGGGGAAAACCACATCTACTTTGACCATCGATCGTTCAACATTTGGATCAATTCGTGAAACGACTGCCTCGACAACGCCGGCTGTCCGCGTATCAACTGAGGCTTTCTGTCCGATTCGGATTTCCCTTGCTTGGTTCTCCTGAATTTCGATGACGGCTTTCAGCTTTTTCGGATTCGAAACCAACGCGATCTGCTGACCCTCAGCCACTTGTTGACCCTGTTCCAGCTCCAGTTGCTGCAGCACTCCTTTTTGTCCAGCCACGACTTCGAGGGCGGTTATTTGATCCTCAAGAAGCTCGAGTCGGGCTTTTACTCTATCCACTTGTGTCTGTTGGGTTGCGAGTTGAGGTTCGATGGCTTGTTCCTGAAATTGCACACGTTCATGCTCCATTTTTAGACGCGCGCTAAGGTGATGGGCACTCAGGTTTGATCGTTTCAAGGTGCGCACGGAGACAAGTCCCTCTGCATGAAGTTCTTCATTGATTTGTTTATCGAGTGCTGCCATATCGGCTTGCTCTTCCAACTGAGAATAGGAGGATTTGAGCGCCAGGAGTTCACTTTCAAGACGGACCCTCGTACTGGTGAGTTCTGCTTGTGCTGCTTTGAATTCGAGTGTGGCGTTGGTGTATTGCTGTTCCAACTGTGGATTCGAAAGTTTCAGAATGAGGGAATCGGGTTCAACTTCGGCGCCAGACAACACGTATTTTTCTTCGACCCTTCCAGAAGTGCGGGTGGTGATCCAGCGTTGATCTTCTGGAACCAATTTGCCGAGACCTCTTACATTGCGGAGCATGTCTCCTTTTACCACTGTCCCTGTCCAGGCCTGGTCCTTTTTTATTGAAGGGAGTGGGGTTCCGAGTGTGAAAATGTAAATAACCGCAGCGATTCCAATGAGTCCTCCTATTGTAATGAGGATCTTGTTTCGTCGGTTTTTGCTTTTGAGAAGATCTGGTCGTTCGATATCCATATGAAAATTGATTTGCTCAATTTAAACATGAAGCGTGCCAGAATATCTGAAAAACGACTAAGTCACTGACTATCAGTGGATAATGGATTACGTAAAAATGCGATGAGACGTTGATCCGTGAAGGAGTGTTTCAACGTGAAACACTCCATTCTCAATTTGAGACACCTGCCGATGTGTCAAGAGGCAGGCGGATGATGACTCGGCAACCCCCTTGTGTCCTATTGAGCAAATCAAGCGAACCACCGTTTCCTTCCGCGATTTGTCGACTCAGAACCAGTCCAATTCCACTACCGCCGGGTTTAGTTGAGAAAAACGGAACAAAGAGATTATCCATCTTTTCAATACCGGGACCATTGTCATCGATCGTGATGACGACATCGGTACTTTCTCTTTTCCAGTGAAGCTCAATTTTCCCATCTGTTTGGTCGATGGCTTGGTTCGCATTTTTGAGGATATTAATAAACAAATGTTCGATTTGGTCGGGATCCGCCATGATCGTTACCTCGCCACCATCGCTAATGGTCAGTTTGGGAAGGGATAGCAGTTGTTTCACTCGATTTAACTGCTCAGTTAGTTGTAGTGATTGGCGATTCGGTTTCGGAAGTTTCGCTAGTTTTGAATAGTCGTTGACGAAGCGATTCATTCCATCCGCTCGTTTCGAAATGACATCGAGCGCTTCAATTGAATCTTCTGCATTCTCTTCGATTAAGCCCCTCTTAATTCTCGTCTTAAGGCTATTGGATAAAGAGATGATAGGGGTCAGAGAATTATTGAGTTCATGTCCGAGTACACGAATGAGGCGCTGCCAAGCGAGTCGTTCCTCTTCGCGCAACTGCGTATTCACGTCAGTGAGAAGGAACAAATGTTGAGGACGACCATCATCGCGAAAATCATTCGCATGAATCACATAGCGGCTGCTTTTGTTTGGAAAAGTGATCCAAATCGTTCGACCGCTGCTCGCTTCTTTTAGAGCCTGCAACCCCAACTCATTGCAGGTTTTTCCGTTTAGATCGCTCGGTCTTTGTGCGAAGTGTCTCGCGAGGTGATGGTTTATGAGAGTGGTTGTCCATTTTTCGTCGAAAGAGATCACTCCTATCTCCAGTTGATCGATCAAATACTGAAACCGACGGTTCGATTCAATGGTCGAAAGTCGATTATTTTGAAGCTCATCGGCGAGAGTATTGATTTCATCATGCAAAAATCCGATGGCGTGATTTTTGGAGTAACTGATGAGCCGTTGAGTGTAATCTCCTTGGTGAATCGATCTGACTTGGTTCGCGAGTATATGGAATGGTTCTTGGCACGTGCGCCGGATCAACCAGAAATGCATGCTTACCCAGAGGAGGTAGGCGAATCCCAGCATGGCTAGAAACTCCCGACTCGGCGTATTTCCATAATAAATGGTGAAAAAGAGGATAATGAGGGGCAGGCTTGGTGTGATTCCCAAGAGAAATAGTTTTTCCTGTAATGGCAGTTCTCGATATACGGTTTTCCATCTTTTCATAAGCCGTATTCCTGTAGTCTTCGATAAAATGTGGCACGACTCAGTCCGAGCTGTTTTGCCGCTTGGGTCACGTTGCCACCGTGTTTTCTGAGCGCTCTCTGGATCAGAAGTTTTTCAATATCTTCCATACTCATCGATTCGATGTCCATGGCTTCTGACTTGGTTGGCTCAAGCATGAGGTGGGAAGGCCGTATCTCATTCTCATTGCACATCAGAAGGGCGCGCTCGATCGTGTGATTCATTTCTCGGACATTTCCCGGCCAATCGTAGCGAGTGAGAACCTCTTGGGCTTCGCGACTAATTTTTTGAACCTGTTTGCGATACTTTTGGTTCAAACTATTGAGGAAATGAAGGGCGAGTGGGAGAATGTCTTCTTTTCTATTTCGGAGAGAAGGCATCTCGACGATGACTGTATTGAGTCGGTAAAACAGATCCTCGCGGAATTCCTTGGAAGCTACTCTTTCTTTGAGCGGGGCATTGGTTGCGGATATGACCCTGACATCTGTTTTGATCGTTCTCGATGATCCAACCCTTTCGAATTCCCCTGCTTCCAGTAAGTGGAGAAGGCGGTTCTGCTGGGATAGCGTGATGTTTCCGATTTCATCGAGAAAGATACTACCGCCTTTAGCTAATTCAAAACGCCCGGCCCGGTCCGTTTTTGCATCTGTAAAGGCCCCTTTCACATGGCCAAAGATTTCACTTTCGAAAATCCCTTCAACCAGGCCCCCCATATTCACACTGATAAATGGGCCATCTTTCCGAAGGGACATGTTGTGAATGAGATTGGCAACGACACTTTTACCTGTGCCGTTTTCGCCTAGGATCATGACATTGGCTTCCGATGGTCCGATGCTGCGTATGATCTCCATTACATTTTGCATCGCTGGTGCGTGGGCTACAAAATCTTTGGGAGTGGACTCTTGTCGGGTTATCCTCACCTCTTCAGCGAGTAATCTACTTTTACGCAATGATTGAGTCATCATTGCAATCTGAGTCACCTTATGGAGAACTTGTTCGTTTTCCCAAGGTTTGTGGATAAAATCGGAGGCCCCACGTTTTAGAGCTTCAACGGCAATATCGATGGTTGCCCAGGCGGTCATGACCACAATGGGTAGATCCGGATCGAGCGATTTGAGTTTCCCAATCAATTCAAGTCCTTCTTCACCACTCGTGGTATCCCGCGTGTAATTCATATCAAGCAGCGCAACATCAAACTCCTGTTTTTCTACCTTGCGAATGATATCAGGAAGCGACTTTGCGGTTGTGACTTTCCATCCTTGATCCTGGAAAAGCATTTTCCCAGACATGATGATGCCATCATCATCGTCAGCGAGTAGGATGTTAAATGAAAGGGAATCGGATACGTTCATGTGTAAAAGGGATTCGAAAAGTGTAACTCGAGAACATGCAGCTGTCAAAGGTGTTTCAATTTGAGATTTTTCCTGTCTCAATTTGAGATGCATTTATGATGCGAAACGTTCCGTTTGAGAAAATAAAAAAAATGTTAAATTTGTAAGTGTTTGTTTTAGAAGAAGATATGTTTAAGGTAGTGTGGTTTTGTAGTGATTGGCACGGGAGATGTTATAACTATTGGCATCAACAAAACGTCTATAACATCAATCAACAACATCAATATCATGAAAAACATCATCATCATCGTATCATCAATCATCATCGCATCTCTTTCATTGAATGGAACAGAGGTCAGCTCGAATCCGAATGAGAATTCAGATAAGGCAACAGAATCTTCGTTAGTAATTACAGCAGCAGTGGAAGAATTGAATAACTCTGTCTCTGAGGCTCTTGAAAACGAAGCTCGGACAAACATCGAGTTGAATACTGAGTATTCTATGAAATTCTTGTCCGAAGCTCGGAATATCACTGATTCCAAATCAAACGGGTATTATGCATATGCAGCCCCTGTAACTATCGTGACTCTTGCACGCTAATTGTCATGTTCAATGATAGATAAGGAGTAGCGGTTTTTTAGACCCCTACTCCTTTTTTGTGTACCCACATATCTCGAAAAATGGATTTTTAATTAGAAACCATTCCCAAGCCACACCCGGACCGCAGTCGCACTTGCGCGGCCGTCCTTTTCAAATGACGTATCTTTAACACTCATTATACCAATTAGCGTTTAATTCAATACGTGAATAATCCGATGCGAGCATCGGATGCTACTATTCGGACCCAGTAGTATCTCATGCTCGCATGAGATCTGTTTCAGTTTGAAGTCTTTTAAACGCTAATCAGTATTAGTATTCCTCCATTATTCAATTCGCTCGGGAACCATTTCTTGTAGGAGATAACCTTCTTGACGGCCGAATCTTTAGCGGAGTCTCTATCACCGATTGACCGAAGTTTATTTTGCTACCTTAACTGGGAAGCGATCATTCGCCCATGTCTACCAATTGACGATAGTCAGCGTAGTCGCGGTGCTCGATGACTTTGCCCTCTTCGATTTTCAGAATGACCACGATGGGCATTCCATTATTGGGGTGAAGTCCACCAGCGTCATCCTTCCAGGTCCAATTGAGTGACCCTTCGAAAATAGCATATTGATCAGAGAAGAACTCGCGGATCAAATCGAAGTTCATTTCAACAATGCTCGCATACGCAGTTCGGAAATTTTGCATCGCAGCCACTTTACCTTCATGCATTTGAGAGCCTGCTACCCATACATTCGCAGCCGTGGGGTCGTTGAAAGAGAGCTCTTTGTGAGCAAGAGTCTCGAGCTTGTCCCAATCAAGCGCCATATAGGCATTGATATACTGTTTCCCTATTTTTTCAGTTGCTCGAGTGTTTTCGACAAATGGATTGATTTCTGAGCTAAACAGATTGATCGACGCTGAAAAGCAGAGCAGAGCGATCAAGATTAGATGATGATGAATTCGATGTTGTTTCATAAGATCACTCAAAATGAGACCCAAAAATGAAATCACGCAAGCAGTACCCTTGGAATCTCTAGGCTTACTGTTGTCGTCGGTTTTGTGTCAAGAGATCGAAAAGCCAGAGACCGAGTGTAAAATACCATTGTTCATTTTTCCTTTTCTTTTGCAGGGCGTATCGAATCTACGCCCGCTTGGTCTTACTATTGGAGACCGACGTAACCTTAAATATCCATGGGAAAATTTTGAATTTTCCTGACATAAAGCAAAGGAGTTGAAGGGTTGTGCCTGAATCGATTGTAATAGGAAGCGAAACGATAACCAAAGAAACAAACTTTATGAAATTGATGTCAGGAACTGTTTTTCTACGAGTCGCGATGGGAGTCACCATGTTTCTACATGGGGTCATGAAGCTCATTGGCGGACCTCAATTCTGGGAAACCCTCGGCGGATTGCCTCCGTTTGTTCCCGATCATCCCATTCTTCAAATTGGCTTAGGAGTTCTCGCAACCTTGATTGAGCTGCTCGGAGGTCTGGCACTGATAGTAGGCTTTCGTGTGAGAGAATCGAGCCTGGCCATCGTGGCGGTGATGCTGATTGCTTTCAGTTATCATTTCTCGAATGTGAAGGATTTTTCGAGTTTGATGCGCAATACCTGGCCGCTGGAATTAGCACTGGTTTATTTTGCTATCGCATTGATGCACTGGAAGAAAAAAGGGATATAGAATTTTGCCTCGGTGGAAGTTGCGTCACTCCTCTACTGGGTAGCACTTGAACAAATGGTCTTCCGGAGATCAATGTTTACTGCTGTAATCACTCGCTCAGCGGGAAATAAATAGCAAAGCACGGTTACCGATGCGGACATTATTGTCATTACATTCCAGTTAAGTTTCACAATCAGTCACGACTGAAGTCATGACCTCCGTTTCAAATGGCGATTGAATGTTTACGTAGCATGCGATGCTTGCCATCGCATCCTGCAGTATAGCAAACGGTCAAGTTGTTACTCTCCTTATCGCATGCAAGCATACGATGCTAAGAGAGAGGACGATAGCATTTTCTAGAACGTGATCAAATGGCGATCGCTCTTGATGAAATTCGTTAACAAATCACCAGCATATTCTACCGTAACATCCAGGGCCGCTAACTCCTCCGAAACCCCATACTGATCTGCACAGGCTTTGCATGCGATCACGGGAGTCCCCGATTCCTGAATCTTCTTCAAGTATTCCTGCAACTCGGCATCTTCGGTAAGTAGTTTCGCAGACGGTCCCCAGACGATGAGGGTGATGTCTTTCCACCAATCGAAACGCTTTGCGTTGAAGGTGTACATAAAAACCATTTTGAGAGCCACATCGCGATCACCACTGGTCCACATCACCACCAATTTTTCGCTGTCTGGGATTTCTGTCTCAGTGATCGAAGGGGTTGGTTCATTTGTGGGCTCATTGGCCACGCAGGTGAAATCACCGCAGAGGGCAAGAATAGCAATGCTAAGAAGTTTTAAGCAAGGGGTAGAATAAGATGAGGTGTTCATGATAGATTCATACACCGCTCGCGGAAGAAATCCTAAAAAAAAATAATTTCAACAAAGAACGTTGTTGGAAAATCCTAGGCACTGCCTAGTGTGGAATCTCACCCATGCCATCACGCGGACGCCATCAGAGTACATCCAAAGAATGCCTGCGCACGCTTAAAAAGATTGAAGCGATGCAAGGAGTGATCGGTGTTATCATCGGACGATCTTACGGTGGAAAATCGCTCGGTAAAAACGGGCGAACGGGTGGCATTAAAGTTCAGCGAAAACAATCGGGTGGAATCAAAGCTGTCACTCAATCCGCTAAGGGATTGCAGGAGATCTATGTTCGTACTGAGGCGGGAATGGAAGATGGAGTCATCGCTGCGATCGAAGAATTGTGAGTGGCTCGTTCTTTGGGTGCCAATTCCACGACCAACGGTCCATTCCTCTCATGTAAGGGCGGTAAGGTGGGTTTACAATTTGAAAGGAATCAGATAGGGTATTTCTGTAAATGAACCCCTTTTTATCCCCCATGAAATCGATTCGACCTATTTTTTTTCTAGCGGTCATCGCTCTGCTGCAAAGTAGTTTAACCGCCGAGTTTACCCCCAATCCGAAGGAGTTGCCGAAACAGGAAGTCAATCGGCTCGAGATTGGAGCTGAGATGCCGGAATTCCGGCTGCCCGACATGGACGGAAATTGGGTGGGTTCCGAGGATTTCAAAGATGCCGAGGTATTGACCATTGTCTTTTTGTGCAATCATTGCCCCACGGCGCAGGCCTACGAGGATCGTTTGATCGAATATGTTAAAGACTACGAGACCAAAGGAGTGCAAATGGTGGCGATCATGCCCAATAGTAGTATGGGGCTACTGCTTGAAGAGTGTGGTTACACCGATCTCAATGATTCTTTTGGGGAGATGAAAATCCGTGCTGAAGCGAAAGCCTACAATTTCCCTTATCTCTACGACGGGGACGACCATGCTGTTTCTTTGAAATTTGGACCGGCGGCTACTCCGCACGTCTACGTGTTTGATGCGGATCGGAAGTTGCGGTATGTCGGACGCATCGACGCCCATGAAAAACCAGGAACCGGGCACGCTGAAGACCTGCGACAGGCTACGGATGCTGTATTGGCCGGAAAGACTCCAGAGTTGCAGGAAACCAAGGCCTTCGGGTGTTCTGTCAAATGGGCCTGGAAATTGGATTGGACCCGCAAGGTGAATGCCGATTGGGCGGCAAAGGAAGTGACGCTTGAAGACATCGATATTGATGGATTGGACCCCATATTAATGAACCCCTCTGAGAAGCTGTTGTTGGTCAATCTATGGGCTACCTGGTGTGCTCCTTGTGTGATCGAATACCCAGAATTTGTTGCGACTCATCGGATGTTTTACGGGCGGGACTTTGAATTTGTATCGATCTCGATGGACCGGGTTTCGAATCGGGAAAAAACGCTAGCATTTTTGGATAAAACAGATTCCGCTGTTCGGAACTACATCTTCACAGGGGAGGACAAATTCGAATTTATGGATGCAATCGATGCCGATTGGAACGGAGCTTTGCCCTATACGCTATTGATCGAGCCTGGTGGAAAAGTGGTTTGGAGCTACCAAGGGCCTGTCGATTTCCTGGAGTTACGTCGAGCCATTGTTGATCACCCGATGATCGGGCGTTTCTTTTAGGAATGGGCAACACCGTATCGGTTTATGAGCGGTTCGTTATGTTTTCCAATTTGAATTTTAACCACCAAATAATTATGAAATTTCTATCACCACTGTTTTTTGTTCTTACATCATCCCTTCTTATGAACGCCGCTGAAGAGAAAACATCGACTCCCGAAGCTCTTAATGTATTGGTCACCACCCAAACCGTTGGGTATCGCCACGCATCTATTCCCGAAGCGATCAAAGCATTTGCGGACATGGCCAATGAGCGGAATTGGAACGTGACCTTCACCGAAGACTCCAGCTTCTTTACTCCAGAGATACTGGAACGAATGGACGTAGTGGTGCTGCTTCTTTCCACAGGGGATATCTTCAATGAAGCCCAGCAAAACGCGGTCGAAGCTTTTGTTCGCAACGGAGGTGGCTTGTTCGGAGTGCACAGCGGAGGAACGGATACAGAATACGAATGGCCGTGGTATCGGAATCGCATTCAGGCAAAGTTTGCGTCCCATCCACCGGTTTGCGAAGCAGAGTTGATCATTGAAGATCGGGACCATCCTGCTACTCGCCACTACGAAACAGAACGGGTATTGTGTGAGGATGAAATTTACAGCTTTGATAAAAATCCACGTGAGCATGTGCACGTCTTGATTTCCGTCGATGAAGACAGTTACGACACCACGAACAACCCGTGGTTCAAGAATGTTGAAAACCATACCATGGGCGATCACCCCTTGGCGTGGTATCAGGAGTGGGAACAGGGCCGTGTCATCCAGACCGCACTTGGTCACACCGACGAACAATACCAGGACGCTAGTTTCCGTGCTCAACTCGCAGGGGCCCTTGAATGGAGCGCTGGAAGAGACTAAGAGCCCTCTACTAATCCCGCTCAGATACTTTGTATGTCAGACGAATACAAAGAATAGAGCCCGAATTTTCCTCTGGAAACAATCTGGTGGGTGAAGCGAATGCTGGGATTTTGATGCCAGGCAATAACCGCTATTAGCGATGTTATTGATCCAATTCTCTCTCAACGGCGCGAGCTGTGGAAGTTTTTGACATGAATCGCTTCGCTATCAGGATGCATGGGATTCGTACACTCTCTATGTAGCAAGGGGTTCGTCTTGACGAGTCCTCATTTGTAGCAAGGGGTTTTGCTCATCAGAGACCGTCTTCTTTCTGAATTATCTGATTTGGCTAAGGCCAGCAACAAAGGATCATCGTCGAAAAGGTCCATTTCAGTTGTTAAACTACCTTTACCGGATTTTCTTTATCTCTGTGAAATCCCCATTCTTTTTCAAAAACGGCTTTGTTCTCTTGTTCGTTATCCAACTAGGAACCTTCATCGGCTGCGCGAACGAATCTCGGGCCTATGTTTCATTGATTCATGATGAGGCGGGTCAAAAAGTGGATGTCCACATTGATGGAAAGTATTTCACTTCTTATCTCTATGGAGGAGAGATTTTGAAAAAGCCGGTTTTATTCCCGATACTGACCTCCAGCGGAAAAACGATCACCCGAGGATTTCCTCTGGCTCCTCGGAAAGGCGAACGCGTGGATCATGTCCATCACTATGGATTATGGTTTAACCACGGAGATGTGAATGGAGTCGATTACTGGAACAGTGGCAAAATTCCTCCTGACCCGACCGTTCGATATGGTGAGATTCGTCATAAGGAGTTTTTGAAAATCGAATCAGGCTCAGTGGGTCGGCTCATCGTTGGCAAAGAATGGATCAACGATAGGCAAGAACTCGTCCTCGAGGAAGAGACGACCTACGTGTTCCGCGGTGATGAAAACCTACGCTTCATCACTCATACTACGATCCTCTCTGCTCCCCATGAAGATGTGCTTTTCGAAGACTCCAAAGAAGGAGTCTTTGCCATTCGTGTTACCCGGGAAATGGAAGTTCCCAGTGAGACCGCGACAGTCCTCACGGGAGCCGACCTTAAGCCGATGAAAGAAAAAGTGCTGGATAACGAATTGGTTACGGGACATTATCTAAATAGCAATGGGGTGAAGGGTTATCCCGAAGTGTGGGGTAAGCGGGCCAAGTGGATGCAGCTAAGTGGGTGCATAGCACAGGATCCGATTTCGATTTGTATTTTTGACAACCCCGAGAACATCAATCATCCACCGCATTGGATGGCTCGGGATTATGGATTGTATGGGGCAAACGGACTCGGAAGTGAAATCTATACCAAGGGTGCAGAAGTGTTGAACCACGTTCTCAAAAAAGGGGAATCCCTTCAGTTCAAAAACGAAGTGGTCATCTCCGATGGAATTTCTGTCGATCTAGAAACCGTTGAAGGTTGGTTCGAAACCTTTGTGAAGGATCACTGATTCAGAGTATTCTGCGTTTACTCTGATACGATTTGGTGTTGTCAAATGTGCAAGCAGCGCAAGACGGCATGTGTTTTGTGTGCATTGAAATGCTCCCAAACTCATGGAACGCGGCGAACTTGCCTTCGATTGTGCGCCTTGCTCCGTCATACCGATTCCGGATAAAAGGATAAGTTTGATCTGGGTGAATCTCTATTGCTCCATGCGATTCAATACCCGTTTGATTTCGTCTAGAAGCAAAGGATAAAAAGGTTCATTGGGAGCGTGTCCATATCCGTCCAGTTCCAGCAAACTCACATCTGGATGACCGACGATTTTGAGCATGCGTACCATATAGGCATTTTCTTCGTAGCGCCCCAGCATTTCTCGTTCACGGTCACCCGTTACAAACAGAATGGGTGGAGCATCGGATCTAAGATGGGAAAGAGGAGCCAGATCATCGATGACCATGGTTGTATTATCAATCCCTCTTTCCTCTCTTACGGTGAAATGGGTTAGCATTTGGCCAGCCAGAGGAATAAGCCCGGCAATACGATCTGCATCGATCCCGTAGGCATTCAACCATCTTTTGTCCAAGCCTATCATCGCGGTGAGATACCCGCCCGCAGAACTACCGGAAACGAAGATCTTCTTCGGATCACCTCCAAAGGATTCAATATTGTTGAATGTCCATGCAACTGCAGCAGCGGAGTCTTCAAGGTAGCTGGGCGCTTTTGCTCTGGGATACAAGCGATAGTTCACTGCAACTACTGCAATTCCCTGACCTTTGAGTCGGTCAGCGATATGCTTTTGTCCGTTCTTCAAACCGCCGCCATGAAACCAAACAACGGTAGCGAATCCTTTTTTGTTGGTTGGATAATAAATATCGAGCACGCAACGTTCCTCTATGTAGATATCTGAGGCGTTGATGGCTTCACTGTAGTAATGGATGTTTTCTTCAGTTCCATAGGTGGTGTCTTCAGAAAACGCCGAATGAGTCAGACCTGAGCCTATCGTGCAGAGAAAGAACAGGACGGTTTTATTGAATTGTTTCATAGGGATGGGAAAGGGAATTGGGCATCGGGATTAAGTTGGGGATTCCTGCGGGGCTGAATTTCCTACTTTTCACCACTCAGCCCTTCTCCCTTTTGAGTAGAATGATATTCCGTCCATAAAGAATTGGCAGAAAAAACGACCCTAATAACAATGGGAATCGATCTAAATGGAAGGCGTAGATAAGATTGATGACGCTACCAAAAAAGGAAATATACCAGAATATGGGAGGAACGGTTACTTTCTTGGCTTTTTCCGAAACGATCCATTGCACAAAAAACCTGCTTCCGAATAGCAGTGCTCCTGTGGATCCGAATAGGGTCCAGAAATAGGAATCAACATATAACCAAGGTAGCAGCGGTTGTAGGTAATCGATGAATAGTCCTTCTTTCATTATTCCCGCCAGTATTGGGGTTTATCTAATGCATCGCAGCATTGAACTTTGCCTCTAACGTTTCCGAGGGCATCTCCATTGAGTTCCAGGACCATCCAGGCGTCCGCGTTTTTCTCGGGAATGGGGTAGGGCGCCTCAAATCCCACTTTCCCTGCCGGATTGAATCCGCATCGAGGATAATAGGTGGGATGTCCGAGAACAAATACGAGTTTAATACCTGACGCATTCAACTGTCTCAGACCTTCATTGATCAATTCACTGCCAATACCTTTTCCTTGTGCTTTTGGTATTACGGCCAGTGGCGCCAGTAGTTGGGCGGATACTGATGCTTCTGTTTGGGAGATGATTGCCTTGGTAAAGAGAATATGGCCTAGGAGTTGATCGTCAATTTCGGCGACAAGGGAAAGGATCGGACTTGCGCTTACATCCTCAAACAAGTCATCGACGAGTTTCGCAATGACAGGGCCTTCCTCTGTTCCAAAACTCAGATTGTGAATCTCGAGTATTTCGGCCCGATCTGATGGGGTTGATTGCCTGATCTTCATTTTCTTGTGATGCTTCGAGATGTTATTTTGTCTGGTGTGAATCGGCAGCTCATCGATGGTTATTGGGATTCTTCCGTCGGTTCATCCTACCTTGTTTTCATCAAATAATGCGTATCGGTTTCATCATACACTTCGAAGCCGTACCGGCGATAGAGTTTGATCGCAGGGTTCACTTTCAAAACCTGTAGTTTGACCGCTTTCTCTTGTTCTTTTCCCTGTTTCAGAACTTCTTTGAGGATATTTGAACCGATGCCGTTATTTTGGAATTTTTGGAGGAGATTAATCTCTTTGAGTTCCAATTCTTTTTCGTCCTCCAAGAGGATTAAAAATCCGGCATCAATTCCTTTTTCCAAAATGATTTTGGTCTCTTTCGGGTCAAAACTGTCATGATGGAATTGTTGCTGAAACTGATCGTCCCACCCCCACGTTTGATGGACGTATTCTTTAAGTGCATCCACTTTGACTTGATACTACAAATGCTGAGTCTTCCGAGGTGGCAGGTCTCGTATTCATTTATCTGGAGAGTGTGAAGGGTAAGAATGACGGTTCAGAATGCATTTAAAGTATTTGTTTCGCAGTCTTTCTTGCCAACACCAAACCATGATTACTGTATCCTAAAATACTTTTCTCTCGGCAGAAACTTAAGTGATGTTCGAACCACGCTTGAAATTGCTCCTCATTGAGAGAATCAATGCTATTATGAAGGAGCGGAGACAGGCCATCAACGGCGAGGTGATCAATGATAGAAAAACCACACGACTCTATTAATTCTTCAACTTCTTCTGGGTTTGAATAATAGGACACAGACAAAAACTCGTCCTCCGTGTCGTCACCAAGTATCCCTCTTTCTGACAGACTTTTAAGGTTAGAGGAGGACAAAAATTGCGGTGCGTTCTTAAGAAGAGCGCTGGCTAGGAAGTGTTTATTGATATAGGCAACCGCAACAAATCCATCAGGTTTAAGTATCCGATTTACTTCAGCGATAGAACTCCTCCTTTCGGATTCATTTCTGAGATGATAAATTGGCCCGAGGAGTAGCGCAGCTTCCTGGCTTTCATTCTCTAAAAAATCGAGATTTCTGGCATCTCCTTTAACGACTTCAAGTTTCATCTTTGTCAAAGCAGCTTCAGCTTTCATTTGATCCACATGCTTAGATACTGGGTCAACTGCAATAACGTTGAAACCGCGATTGGCGTAGTGGAAAGCATACTTCCCCGCTCCAGCACCAATATCAGCAATACTCCTAATCTCTTTTAGCAGAGGTTCGAGTGCATGCAAAGTCGTCAAATACTCCATTTCTTGGGACTTGGTCCGCGAGAGTCGGCCAAGTTCATCGTAGTCATTGTAGTATTTTGAGAGGTTGTTCATTCTTTTTTTTTGGGGGGGGGGAGGTAGAAATTGCGAAGGTGGTTTTATTGATTCCCATCGTTTGATAAAAAGTGATCCTAATGGGTGACCTCGATTCTGCTTAATTCCTTTTAATCATGCACTGATCATTTGTGAAACCAAATTTTTCGTACAATCCATGAGCATCTTTAGTCGCTAGCAGCTGCACAGTATCGGGAACATCCGGATGGTCCTGGATGAAACTCATGATCTCTTTTCCAATTCCCTTTCCGCGGTGGTTCTCATCAACGATGACATCTGCGATCCATGAAAACGTGGCCTTGTCCGTCACGACTCGTGCAAAAGCGATTAATTCTGTTCCGTTCAATACCGAGACGCAGATTGAATTCTCTATCGACATTTTAATCTTCTCGATGGATCGATTCGAAGCCCAATAGCTGGAGTGCAACATCGAACATACTTTTTCAAGATCGATGCTGCCTTTTTCATCAGTAAAGGTGTAACGATTGAATTTCTTAATCATTGTGAAGCAATTTGAACCTTAAGGAAGACGTGTGCAATGGGAAGAGGTTAAGAAAAAACCGTAAGATAAAGTATAATCCCTGAGAAATGGGGCTTTGTTGTTTATATCCCTTGTCCTCCGACTGGTTCGACTATGTGCCTGTCGCCAAATCCAGTTATGAGTGGTTTTCCTTTTGAGATAGCATCTTGAACGCTGGGAATCGACAACGATGCCTGATGACTTGCTTGATCTTTCCATACTTCCGTTATCCACAGTGCGTTTGCGTCTTCAACATCCCGGGAAATGACATAGTTGAGACAACCCGGCATATTCTTTGTTCCTTCTAGTAAGATTGAAATGAGGGGTTCTCTTTTTCCCTCAGCAGCGACCATTTTCCCGATGATACCATACATGTTATTTCCTTCTGATGCGGTGATTATTTGATTTGATGAAACGCAAAGGGCTACCAGGCCAACGGTCTTAATGAATTTTCTTCTCTTCATTTTCCTTTTTCCAACGGGGAACCTCGCTATTCGGAAGGAGTTGTTATTCTTTGAGTTCGACACGCCATGGGGGATTTAACCGATTGTCGCCCGCCCAATACAATTTGATTTTATTTGCGGAGGGATCTCGCAAAATGGCTTCTCTCCACAACCATGCCATATCGGCAGGATCTTGTT
Organism: Opitutales bacterium; assembly: GCA_963676215.2. Lineage (GTDB taxonomy): Bacteria > Verrucomicrobiota > Verrucomicrobiia > Opitutales > JAFGAQ01 > JAKSBQ01. The sequence continues at coordinate 293,980 of CAXXVT010000006.1, forward strand.
CAAATTCGAACCCTTTTTCTTTTAGAGAAGATACTAACTGATCGAGCTTTTCATGCTCAAAATAGATAACGGTGGGATTCTTCTCAGCTTCTGCGGCTAGACTAAGCGAAAACGTAGCCGTTCCCTCTGGACACTCGAATCTTGCATAGTGGGGCGAATCTACAATTTGCACGAAGCCCATTTTACGATAGAACTCACAGGCAGTCCTGATATCGTTGACGGGGATTGTGACCTGATTAAGATTCATTTGGGTGATTTGATTCAGCGAGCAATGCTGAGATCAAGAGTAAGGGGAAACTATGTTGCTGCAAATGATTGAGAGCAGTGTTTCCAGCGGTTGATCAAACCTTTTGTCGTTGGATGGTCTACTTCAGCGCCGATTTGTTTGCTTCGAGGTAACCCAAAACGAAGACCGTTGGGGCGTTCCAATTGATACAAACTTCGTTTGAGGCGAAACTTGGAATTTCGTCGATGTAGTTTTGTGCCGGAAAATTGTTGGGATATTTGAACCCCCTGTGATCCAGGGCGGCTGTATCCTGCTTATCCTGATTGGGCCCACCGACCACAAAGCCGGGAATGGGTCCTTCGACAGCATCACTGATGGCAAGGCGATGGTGGGGTTTCATTGAGTGTTTTTCGCCAAAACCTGTGAGAAAACTGGTGCCGACAGCGTTTTTCCCGAAGAGGTAGTCCACCATTTCAACGGAGGCATTTAGGTATCGCATATCGCCGCTTACATGGTGCGCCATTTGAAAGAGCATGGCTTGGTCCATGATATCGCTGTTGCTGCCCCAAACAAAGTGATCGATCGATATCCGGTAGGGATTGGCCCCGAGAGCATTGAGTTGAGTGTCCGCCATGTCGAGGAGCTGCGATTTGGCGTTCAAGTTTGATGCTAACTCAGGGTGACGTGCTAGGGTGTAATAAGCTAAGTAGGGGTAATAGGTTCGCCAGTTCTCTTCGAGCTGATGATTCAATTTATATGGATGGTTTTGGATATAGTCTGTGTAGGTGGGTTTACCAGTCGTACGTGCGAGCTCCACAGCTGCCCAGAAAAACTCACCGGAGAGCTCGTCACTATTGTAGCTACCCGTTCGCACTCCTTCAGGATTTTTAGCGTAAATGGCTTCGGGATGCTTGATCGCCCAATCCCACGCCCGCTCCGCTGCAGCGAGCAGGTGGTTTGCGATTTTTGGGTCGATGGTTTTGTAGGCCTGAGCCGCCTGCGCTAGTGCACCTGCAAAAGTAACGGAGGCGTTGGTGGACTTGCCGATGATATAGCGCTGATCATCGACATCGTGCGGCATCAAGAGTCCTTCAAATCCAAGAGCGGTCACTTTGTGGAATACACCGCCATCTTCATCCTGGAGGGTGAGCATCCAATCGATTTCAAATTTTAGTTCGTCAAGTAAGTCACTAACCCCATTGCCGCTTTCGGGAATGGTAAGAGTGGCATCTGCAAAAACGTCAGGGTGAAGTTCGTGGATATGCAACATCATCGCAACGGAGACGGCCGCATTGACGATATATTTTCCGTAGTCTCCCGCGTCATACCAACCACCGATAGTGGAACGTTCTGTTTCTGGTTTGCCACTGCTCTCGTGGTAGAGGACTTTGTCATACATTGAATCCCGAGGGCGAGCGTATGGGCCGGCATGTTCGGGAAGGAGTTCTACTCCCGAGCGGTGAAAGTAATAGGATTTGAGGGATGCAAAAGTCGCATCCTTTAGGAAGTCTGTTCCGATCTCGAAGGGGTAGGATAATTCGTCCTCTACCTTGAGTCGATACTCTCCTGGTGTTGTGAGTTCACTGAAGTTGGCTTGTTTGACCTCTTCCCCAGAAGCGTCCCAGTATCCTGCATTGGTTAGTTCGCCTTCGAAAACGACTTCTCCTGAGGCATCAATGACGTCAAACCATTGGGCTTCGTTATCGGCAACGATAGCGGTTTTGGTCGAACCCGGAAAATAACCTAGCTGGTTGATCCGAATTGTGGAGTTCGGTAGCTCTGCTGCACAACTTTGGATGAAAAGTGCTAATCCGGGTAGGATGACAAGGGTTAGGGGGGATTTCATGGGCATTATGGTCAATTGAATGGATGCAATTCCGAAGGTTTTTCAATTGCTCTGCAACAAATTCTGATTTTGTGGGGAATGACGGATATCGATTGACGAATTTGGAATAAGAGGGAGGAGGTCTAGACACGAGACACGAGATTGTATTAAGGGGACGGAAAAGTGGATTCGCCACGACCTTTGTTACAGCATCGACTGTGATGACGGCGAATCCCTCATTGAAGGGGTAGAAACGTGTTTTTTTGTTTGCTATACCTGGGTTCCAAGCGTGTCGACGCGGATCGAGGGGTCAAATACCAGAGGGACATTTTCGGTGTCGGGGACGTTGAAATCGGGTTGAAGCCAAGCGGCGAATGCGATCATGGAAGCGTTGTCACCGGTGTGGCTGCGTTCCGCAATAAGGGCGGGGATGTTGTGGGTTTCTCCAAGGTTGGTGAAATGGTTGCGGAGCAAGCCGTTGTTGGAAACGCCGCCGGATAGGCCGATGGAACGGTAATCTCCTTCCTGAAGCAGATGCCGGGTTTTGCGAATGAGCTGGTTAACCACGGCCCCTTGGTAGGAGTAGCAGAGGTTGGGGAGTTCTCTCTCGAGGTAAACGTCATCCATTTTCTCTAGGGCGTATCGCAGGCTGGTCTTAAGTCCGGAGAAACTGAATCGATGATCGTTTGGATTCGGAAAGGAAACGGGAAAGTCATGGTCACTCTTTTGCCCTTTTTTTGCGAGTTTTTCGACGATAGGTCCTCCGGGGTATGGAAGTCCGAGTAGTTTCGCTCCTTTGTCGAGGGCTTCTCCCGCCGCGTCGTCAACGGTCTCCGCAAGGATCGAAATGCGGAGAGCTTCATCGATGCAAATGAGCAAGGTATTGCCGCCAGAAACAATGAGTCCGAGATGGGGAATCAGCGTCTTAAGTTGTTCCCGAAATCCGTCCGGATCTCCTGCATGCACGGGTATGAAAGGGGAAAAGGCATGACCCTGGAGGTGATTGACTCCAACGAGTGGAATATCGAGGCTGATGGATACTGCTTTTGCCAGGGTGATGCCCATTGCAAGGCAGGCCGCAAGTCCAGGCCCTCTGGTCACAGCGATTTGAGTTAGTTGGGAGAGGTCGAATTCCTTTTTTAGCTGTTCGAGCAGTGGGAAGAAGTTGGTGAGGTGTTCGCGGCTTGCGAGGTCGGGTACAACTCCGCCGTAGGTTGCGTGGAGCTCGATTTGGCTGCGTATGAGCTCATGGCTTAGTCCTGTCGCAGGATCAAAACACGCGAGTGCAGATTCATCGCATGAACTTTCTACTCCCAATATCATAGGGACATGATTGAAAATTTATAATTGAAAATAGCAAAAGGAAAAGCAATGAGGAGCAAGAGTAGTGACTGAGAGACAGGAGCGCATGAATTCATTCGTGCGAATAGCGAAGTGGTGGGGCGTATACTTGGTGGGATGTGGCGACTGAAGTCATCGCCTCCGGAAGAGGAGATAAAAGGAAAGGAGAAGGAGCGCATGAATTCATTCGTGCGGATATCGTGTTGTTGGAGCGTTTGCATGGTGGGATATGACGACGACTGAAGTCATCGCCTCCGGAAGAGGAGAGAGTCAGTATTTTTTTATCCTTGGAATCCACAGATGAAGGCAGAGTCCTTTTCCTGAAAAATGGAGGACAGCCCTCAGTAGCTGTAGAGGGTTTTCACCGCTGCGTCCCAGTAAGGATCTTCGTCGGTTGCATAGGGAGCGATGCCTTGTTGGTTGCGAAGGCGATCGGCATAGTATTCGCGATTGGAAAGTTCGATACGCACGTCTGGCTCAATTCCAACCTCGTGGATGCTTGAGCCATCGGGGAAGTAGTAGTAACTGGTAGTTTTTTTGTAGGCATCGCCTTTGCGCAGTCGGTACACTGTCTGAATCGACCCTTTCCCAAGGGATTGTTCACCGATGATGAGGGCTTTTCCGGTTACTTGCAGCGAGCCAGCCAGGATTTCGGAGGCACTGGCGGAATTACGATTCACAAGGATCACAGTGGGGATGTCGCCCAACAAATTGGAGTGTTTGGCTTTGTAAGTTTTGGTTCTGCCTCTCTCGGTATCGCGGGTTTGCAGCATGACTTGGCCCCTGTCGTAAAAGGTATCGAGCATATCAATGGATGTGCTCAAAACTCCACCTGTGTTTTCTCTGAGGTCAATGATGAGCCCTCTCAGTTTTTGATTGGAGTAGGGACGAAGGGATTCAATGAACTCGTGAGCGGTTTTTTCGCCAAATTGCTCAATTTTCAAATAAATGATACCATCTTCTGTTTGATGAATATTGCGAATACTAGGGATGTCGATGGCATCGCGTCTCACCGTCATTTCGAGGGATGTCTCTTCGCGAATCACCCGGAGTTGGAGCACGGTGCCAGCATTGCCGCGAATGTGCTCGACTAAATCGTTGAAGCTCCAGTTCTGAATGTTCTGGTGGTTGAGAGTCGTGATGATGTCGCCCACCTGCAATCCTGCACGTTGTGCCGGACTCCCTTCAAATATCTCTCTTACTTCTGCACCTCTGGATACACTTTGAAGGGAGACTCCTATTCCTTCGTATTCCTGTCTGGAATCAATCGAAAAGGACTCGAATTGTTTTTCTGACAAATACCTTGAGTATTTGTCTATCGATTTGAGCTCCTGTTTTAAACGGGTATGGTCGTCATCTCGACTGAGTTCCCAGAATGGATCGGGCGAGAGTAGACCGATAGAAGAAAAAAAACGATGGGAAACTCGCTCCAGTCCGATTGCACGAAGTGCTTCGGGGTTGCGTGTTTGCAGGATGTAAACGGCCTGAAATGCAATGATTACCCAACAGAGGGGTAGAATCCATGAGGTGGGCCTTTTAAATTTGATGTTCAAGATGATTGTTGATATTTCGGAGTATGAAAATGAGGTCGAAGTTGCGGTTTGTCAAATGTGAGGATGGATCGGGGGAATAGAGACAAGAGGAAAGGAGCAGGAGCGCATGAATTCATTCGTGCGAATATCGTATTGTTGGAGCGTTTGCATGGTGGAATGTGACGACGACTGAAGTCATCGCCTCCGGAAGAGGAGAGACGCAGGAGCGCATGAATTCATTCGTGCGGAGTGATGTCCCGCAAATGGTGGGACTATTTTGTTTTTTGGTGGCAGCTGTGGGAAAACATTGGCAGGTTCTTGGGAGCATTGTAAAAATGGTGCGTTTGAATGAATTCGAGTTCGATCTGATCAGATGTCAAAAGTAGAAAAGATCTGTAGCCATTGTGGGGCGATGTTCCGTGGAGAGTCGGAATTCTGCTGCCGTGGGTGCGAATACGTCCATCATTTGATTTTGGATGAGGGGCTTGATCGGTACTATGATTTGAAAGATCGCACATTGCCCCCTGTGGGTAGCACGGCTTTTCATCAACGAGACGATCGGGAGTTAGTGGAAAAATGGCGCAATGCTGAGGAAGTGGCGCCGGGGGTCGTAAAAAGGGATTTTGAACTCAAAGGAATCTCCTGTGTGGGTTGTGTGTGGTTAATCGAAAAACTCTACAGTCGCCATGACGGGGCAGTGACAGTGGAGATTGACCCGCAGCATGGCAGGGTGACGCTTGAGGGAGATCGGGAATTTGACTTGGCTGCATTTGCCACAGAAATTCAGCGTTTTGGTTACACCTTACGGGAATGGTCCGGGCTGAAGTCCGAAGGTTCGGAAGCCCGGTTTGCAAGTGGAAGAATCGGGGTCTGCGCCTTTTTGGCACTCAATGCCATGGCTTTCAATTTGCCATTTTATGCTGGAATGACCCTAGATGACAGATTGGCTCCGTTGCTGCAGTTTGCGGTGATGATCCTTTCGACTTTCAGTGTATTGGTTGGGGGCACTTTTTTCTTTCGTAGAGCTTTGGTTGCCTTACGAGTGGGCACGCTACACATTGACCTTCCGATTGCTCTGGGAATCATCGTGGCCTATGTTGGGTCTTTCATCGGATGGCTCACGAAAGACCCGGATCTGTTCTACTTCGATTTTATTACGATCTTTATTTTGTTGATGCTGGTCGGGCGATGGTTACAGGAGCGTGTAACCGAACAAAATATGCGCCAAGGCTATGAAGCAAGTCCGTCGGAGCAATTTGTAGAGTTGCTCGATGACACAGGTGTTGTGAGTGGGAAACTCAACGTGCGGGATTTAAAGAGTGGCATGCTATATCGGACCCCTGCTTCATCGTGGATTCCAATCCAATCTCGGCTCGAATCGGATAAAGTGTCGGTGAGTTTGGAATCGATCAATGGGGAATCGGAGCCGCGGGAATTTGTCCAAGGTGAAGTCATCCCATCTGGGGCGATTGTATTATCGCGTGGGAATGAAACACGGTTTGCCGCGCTTGAAGATTGGTCTCAGTCATTGCTAAAGCGCTTGTTTGAAATCAACTCGGGGGGCAATCGTGAAAGCGGGTTGATGGAAAAAGTGCTGAAGGTTTACATCCTTGTTGTGATCGGACTCAGCGTAGTGGGTCTGTTTGGCTGGGGATTGCTGTTGGATGAGTGGAAAACGGGATTTCAAGCTGCAGTATCGATTTTGGTGGTGTCGTGTCCGTGTGCCATTGGACTGGCATATCCAAAAATAAATGATCAGTGTGCCAGATGGTTGCGAACCCGAGGCGTCTATATGCGACTACACAGCATGTGGGGTCGGTTGAGTCATGTTAAACAGATCTTTTTTGACAAAACAGGCACCTTGACGCTTGAAACGCTGGAATTACTCAACCCGGAATCACTGGCGGGTCTCAACGACGATCAGCAACAGGCCCTTTTTGGATTGGTTGATCGTAATTTACACCCGGTAGGTCGATCCCTGAAAGAACATTTGTTGACGATGGATCCTACGCTGACGCGGATCTCTGATACCTTTGCCGAGGTTGTTGAAAAAGTGGGATTTGGAGTGAGTATTAGTCTGCAAGATCGCAATTTTGAACTCAACAAAAGCACGGACCTGAGTCGTCCAGGCGAGAGCGATTTTTTTGAAAACGGAAACCTCATCGCGTCTTTTCGTTTCAGTGATGCGGTGCGCAATGATGTGATGGAATGCATTGAGTGGTTTGAACAACACTCGAAACAAGTGACAATTATTAGTGGAGACACGGCCGAGAGGGTCAAAACGTTGACAGATGCGCTCGGACTTCCGCGGGAGAGAGGTGTTGGAGGTATGAGCCCACAAGCTAAGGCCGAGTGGATTGAAACTTACGCGAAGGAATCTTCCATGATGGTGGGAGATGGTGCCAACGATGCTCTGGCATTTGAAAAAGCAGGGTGCCGAGCGACTCCGGTTATCGGGCGGGGAATTCTAGAGAATCACTCCGACTTTTTTTTCCTAGGGCAAGGAATTAAAGGGATTGTGGATGTGTTTCGACTTTCGGGTATTCGCCACCGTGCATTGGTGGAGATAATGGCAATCACCATCAGCTACAACATTGCAGTGGTCATTGTGTCGATGTTAGGGTGGATGAATCCACTTCTCGCGGCCGTATTGATGCCGATCAGCTCTATTGTTACGGTTTCTTGGGCTTCGCTAAGACTAGCGAGTCCCCGTCTCAACCGCAACTTGAGTTGATTTCAATTCCTTTGTCATCGGAAAGGCAGAATGTGGAAATACGGGTGGTGTATCTCCTATGCCTGAGTGTCCAGTTGATTACTGGAAAGGCTGTCCGAACGAGGAATTTCTCCGGTGGACTGCGATTCAACGCCGTTTAGATAAGCATTGATTACAGTATGTTGACCCAAGGTCGAAACTTTCGAAGCTGCACTTGCAGCGATGTTCAGATCAGCTTGAGAAGGATTGGAGACCGTCACAGCGGCTCGTTGAATGGTTTGCAGTACCTTCCGGATTTCTTCCGGGTTGTTGGAGGTCAACTTAGGGTTAACCTCTACGGAGCCATTGATAACATAGGCGCGGCCATCCGGTCCGATTTGATATTCATATCGTATGGGGCCTGCATGCCTACCAAGCATACGTGCGTGGGATTCTTCCTCTTCTCTAACTGCACTGTCACGAAGTTTCAGCTCTTGAAGTGCGCGGAGTTCCTCTGAGCCCATCTTTTGAGATGGTTGGGTTGCCTTTGCAGTGGCATCATCGGACCCGGCGCCTTGTAATTCCCTTTTTGGGAGGAAGAACGGAGCAGCCTTTCCTTTGATCATGATTTGCGGGTTCGACCGCATTTCATGAAAGCCTGTCAGAGGTTCTATCATGAGCTAAATATAGTGATCCAATCATCGTAATCGGTAAAAAGCTGTCGGAGTTAAGCGGTTTCTTTACATCTTTTACAAATAATTGGATGTCGAAGGGGAGGATGCAATGTCTTCTATCGTTGTATGGGGAGTTAATTCAAACGGCTCCATTTTCGCAATTGGAGGAGGGAAATTCGGCGGTGGAAGAAAATGTTTTGTAAAAATCATCTAAATGTTTTTAGCGGAGAGGTTTCTGGTCGAATATGAATTTGGTCGATACTTCGACTTGTATACTAGACTTTTTATGAGAACTAGGTGTATTATAGATTAAGGAACGTGATCAATCATGTGGAATGAAGAAAACAAGAATTCGCTTATAAAGCTACTCGATGACCCCTCAGAAGTCGTGCAGGAGCAATTGTTTTCTCATTTTAATGAGCACGAGGACACCGCGATCGAGTTTTTGAGGGAACTAGCTGAGAATCGTCGGGGAGCTGTTGCTTACCATGCGAAACAGTTTCTTGATCGATTGGGCATCGACAATACCATCGAATCTTTCCGCAATTTTATCCGATCATTTAACTATGAACTGGAAACCGGAAGTTGGTTGCTGGATCGTACCGTTTATCCCCGGCTCAATGTGCATAATGCCAGCGAAATGTTGGATGAGATGGGAGTGCGAGCCTTGGATCTGTTTGTCGAACCATGCTCCATAAAGGAAAAGTGCCGGGTGATTAACCGAGTGATGTTCCATGAGTTTGGGTTTTCAGGAGATCTTGATGAATACAAAGATCCAAAGAGTAGTATGATCAGTCAGGTGTTGGAAAGCCGTAAGGGCATCCCTCTTTCGCTTTCTATTATCTACATTCTTATTGCCATGCGTTGTGGTGTCGATTTGCGACCTATTGGAGTTCCGGGACGGTTTATGGTGGGTTGTTTTTCAGAAGAGAAGCCATTTTTTATCGACGTTTTTGAAAACGGACGATTCCTGACGGTGGCCGACGTGTTGATTTTTCTCGAAACCAATCGCATTGATTATAACGAAGGATCGCTTTCCCCGATTCCGGTTGGAGAAATATTGTGTCGGAGCTGTAAGAATCTTCACAATCAATATCTCGCCGCAGAAGATAGCAAACGAGCGACTCTTTTTGCGGAATTTGTTGACGAATTCGATGTTGCCTACAAACGTGCCCATCGAACTTAGTAGATTCTATCCATGCTCCAGATTGATGGACTTCGGTCCTTTTCCCTTTCCGGCACCCAGCTAGGGGTTGTTGGCTTTCCCATCACGCACTCGATTAGTCCGATTTTTCAGAATGCTGCTTTACGGGCGATGGAATCCTCATACCCGGAATTAAAGGGTTGGACCTATCACAAAATCGAAGCCCCGGTGGAGCAACTCAAAGCAGTGATCGAATTGGCTCAAAAAAAGGGATTTCGAGGACTGAATTTGACGATTCCCCACAAAGTAGAAGTACTCCAGTTTTTGGATCATATTGATCCTGTTGCCGAAAAAATGGGGGCGGTGAATACGTTAGTTTTTGGCGAGGATGGAGTGACGGGATATAATTCCGATGGTTATGGGATCACCATGGCCATTCAGAGGAAACTGGGAGTTGAGATTCGCGATCGACCCATAGTAATGATTGGCGCTGGTGGAGCGAGTCGAGCTGCCTGTGTTCAGTGCCTGGAGGAAGGATGTTCGGAACTGTGGATCGGAAATCGTTCTGTTGAGCGATTAGAAGCACTTTTGACCCGTCTTCGTCGCTTCTACCCCGATCGCAAGGTCGGAGGGTTTCAGTTGGGAAATGATTCCCTGGAGATCAACAACGACTCAGGTGCGATTCTGATCAATGCTACCTCGGTCGGACTAAAGGCTGACGATCCCAATCCAGTTGGTCTGGATACTCTAGGAAAGGTCGGATACGTATATGATATGGTTTACGGAAAGCACACCACGGCCTTGGTGAGGGTAGCGAGTCAATTGGGACTACCAGTATCAAATGGACTGTCTATGCTCATCTACCAGGGTGAACGGTCCCTTCAAATTTGGACCGAAAAACCAGTGCCGGTTGATGTGATGACTGCAGCCGTCGATGCTCATGTGGCGAGCTATTGAAGCTTGGTTCTTTGAGCAAAATGGTGTAGGGAATATCGGAAGCCTTCCCAATAGTAATCCCCTCTTTTTTCTGATCTATGACTGAAACGATATCGATGGTCGAAGAAACTGCACCGTGGTTTTTTCCAGTATTTGTTTTCATTTTTGGAGCCTGCGTCGGCAGCTTTTTGAATGTGTGTATTTACCGGATGCCGAAAGGAGAATCGATTGTTACTCCTCCGTCGCATGCTGCGGACGGACGAAAATTGTTGTGGTGGGAAAATGTTCCTATTCTTGCCTGGTTTTATCTTCGAGGAAGAGATCGGGTGACCGGTGAAAAGTATAGTTTTCGATATCCTTTTGTTGAATTGTTAACGGCGATTCTGTTTGTGGTGTGTTGGAAATTATTTCCTCCCGCAATTGCTCTTGTGGGGATGCTCTTTGTTGCATTATTGGTTGTTGGCACCTTCGTCGACCTTGATCACATGATATTGCCCGACTCCGTAACCATTGGAGGCATGGGGGTGGGAGTCTTAATCTCATTTTGGCTGCCCCAACTTCATATCGACCCGGAATCTACAGCCTATCTCAGTGATGGTTTCGCATCGGGTGTGATTTCGATCATTTCTGTGCTTGTTGGAGCGGGTTTTGTGTTCTGGATCGGCGAAATGGGAGAATTGGTTTTCCGCAAACCTGCCATGGGGCTTGGAGATGTAAAGCTCGTCGGGTGCATCGGGGCTTTCTGTGGTTGGCAAGGTGCCATTTTTTCTCTGTTTGGCGGTGCAATCCTTGGATGTATTATTCTTTTGCCTATTATGATCTTTCAACGGGTGCGAGGCGGAGGTGAATCGGCATCAAAACCTGACTTAACAAAGCAGTCTAATTCTAAATCGGAAGCGAAAGGGGAACTTAAACCGGATTTTGTGGAGGAAGAGAAATTAGAGGAGGAAGAGATCGGGTTCGGCCTCGAGGTTCCGTTTGGCCCGATGCTTGCGCTAGGTGGAGTTGTCTATTTCCTCGGAGCTGATCGTTGGGTGGATCCGTATTTTTCCACCATCCGTGAAATCGTGTTTGGAGGGTGATAAGAATAGCAAGTCATCGCCTTGGGAGGGGAGATGAGAGGGAGCGCATGAATTTATTCGTGCGAATAGCGTAGTGGTGGAGCGTTTGCTTGGCGGGATGTGACGACGACTAAAGTCATCGCCTCCGTGAAGAGAGGAGAAGTAGGAAAGCAGCGCATGAATTCATTCGTGCGAGTTGCGTAATGCTGGAGCGTTTTGATGGTGGGATGTGACGACGACTAAAGTCATCGCCTCCGTGAAGAGAGGAGAAGTAGGAGCGCATGAATTCGTTCGTGCGAGTTGCGTAGTGAAGGGGCGTTTGAATGGTGGGATGTGACGACGACTAAAGTCATCGCCTCCGTGAAGAGAGGAGAAGTAGGAGCGCATGAATTTATTCGTGCGAATAGCGTAGTGGTGGAGCGTTTGCTTGGCGGGATGTGACGACGACTAAAGTCATCGCCTCCGTGAAGAGAGGAGAAGTAGGAGCGCATGAATTCATTCGTGCGAGTTGCGTAATGCTGGAGCGTTTGAATGGTGGGATGTGACGACGACTAAAGTCATCGCCTCCGGGAAGAGGTTTTTCCTTGGAGTAGAGCTAGGTGGTGACAACGATGAGGATGATGTTGAATAAGGGGAGAAAGACATGCCGAACATGGATCGCAGTATCCTCCACGTGACATTAGTTTCTTTTGTTGGGTGAAGATGCTGATCAAGCGCTAGCACTAACTTGGCATGATCATGCAATTATCGATGCTAGGTATTTGAGAATTCGGAGTATTATTTTACTATGAAGTTTCAATTCCAGTAATTGTCTCAAATTCCTGCCGCTATGATTAAAATCACTTACTATTTGGATGTAATCTCTTCTTGGTGTCACTACGTAGAACCGCTGTGGGAGGAGCTGAAAAGTTCTTATAAGGAGGAAGTGGAATTTGATTGGGAGATTACATTGATCCCTGCAAACGGATTGCCGGGTAGCGCGGAAGAGGAGGAATGGTATTACCGCCGGTCGGGAATGATGACTCAACAAGCTAAGATGCTAAATGCGACCTGGGTGGATCCGAAAGTGAAGGAGTATCTTTCTCCCAACTTAGTTGCCTACGCTGCAAAAACTTTAGGTGAAAACGGCGATAAAGTCCGAGTGGCCATTGCAAAGGCAGCCATCTTGGATGGAAAGCCGATTTCGGATTTAGATACCTGCATTGAAGTCGCACTGGGTGTTTGCGATATCAATCCTGTGCGGTTAACCGAAGTGGCATTGGACCCGTTGACGGAGCAAGCTATTCGAAAAAGTACTGCGCGGTTTGAAGCTTACGGCATTAATCAACGGCCGGCTTTCATCCTTGAGAGTGAAATCGAAGACCGCGCGATATTTTCGGGTATTGTCCATCGTGAACCGCTAGTGGCTACGATTGAAGCGATGATTGATGATGTGAAATCGCATCGTTCCTGGTCGGCCCATATGGGTAGCAGTTGGAAGGATCGAGCGAAAATATAGAACTTATTAGCGTTTAATGACTCCAAGTAAATGGATAGGATGCTCCAATGAACGCCTATGTTCCCCGTCGCTGAATAGGGATGATTCGTAGTCTTTTCGTTCCTCTTCTGGACAGATTCGAAAAGTTTTCGAGATAAAAACTATGGTTTTTCGGCGAGGATGATGGCGCGTTTTGGCGCTGAATAGCCTTCGAAGGTTTTTTCCGGGTTATTCGAGTCGAGAAAATCGACCAGAGACTCGTAAGGCATCCAGCGGGTGGAGCGTTGCTCCTGAATGGTCGTGGTGCTGATGTCGATCGTGCGAATGTTCTTAAATCCCGTCTTTTTGAGCCAAACTTCAATCGCGAGAGGGGAAGGAATAAACCAGACATTTCGCATTTTTGCGTATCGCCCTTCGGGTACTAGAACAGACTGAGCCGATCCATCAATTACGATGGATTCGAGCACAAGTTCGCCTCCACTACGCAGCGACTCGAACAGCCGTTGAAGATGATCGAAGGGAGAACGGTGATGGTAGAGCACTCCCATACTGAAAACAGTATCGAACATTTGCAAATTACTGGGGATGGATTCGAATCCAACCGGGGCTAACTGAACTTCATTGGCCCTTTCTCCAAGAAAGTGACGGAGCATTTTGAATTGCATGATGTAGCGCAGATACGGATCCACCCCAACGACGAAGCGAGCGCCAGCGCCGATCATGCGCAGTGCGTAGTATCCATTGCCGCAACCAACATCCAGAATGCGTCGATTCCCTAGTGGAGCGATGGCATCCTTTAGGCGATCCCATTTTTGGTAGGACTGCCATTCAGTGTCGATGCGCACATCATGAATCCGAAATGGACCCTTACGCCAAGGGACCATCTGAAGAAGGAGAGAGTCTATTTTTTTTATCGTTGCCTCGGGCAGGGCGGTATTGGACTTCACTTTAATGATCGATTGATCGAGGTGAACTTCATCCGGGCTAATGACCGGGAGTTGGTCGAAGGTGTCTACCCACAGCGGAAGGTGTCCATTCCGCGACACCTCAAGAGTTGCCGGAATTTCATTGCGCAATTGATCTGCCCAGTTCTTCCAGCGGTTTCCAGATACTCTATCGTACAACGCGTTGAAATTAAATAACTCGGAAGAAAATTCTATTATCTTATTTACAGTCCAATCCATTTATAGTGACCCGCCGGTTTATTAGCATGTTTTCTTATTGTAATGGATACGCAAAAGGGCGTTGAAAACAAACCATTAATCTCTACTTTTCATTTTCCCATCATCCCAATAAGTTAGTGAGAAGTATTGAATTTAGTAGTATAGTTGAAGCCAGTTTGAGTACGGTGTGGAACGCATGGACCACCAACGAGGGCGTACGTGGCTTTTTTGCACCTAGCTCGAATATTGATCTTTCGATTGGAGGAGCTTACGAACTTTACTTTGATTTAGAAGCACAAGAGGGATTCAGAGGCACGGAAGGGATGAAAGTTCAAACCTATGTGGAGGAACGGATCCTAGCTTTTGACTGGAACAATCCTCCTTCGATTCCAATGGTTCGAAATGAAAAAACATGGGTTGTTTTGGAGTTCACAGAAATGGATGATGAGTTGTGTGAAGTGACACTTACCCACTTAGGTTTTGGTGAAGGACCGGATTGGGAAGTCGCTTTTCAATACTTTGTTTCAGCATGGCCGCGGGTGCTGCAGCGATTTGAACGATCAATGTGTGTGGGTGAGATTGATTGGGATACGGTATCCTCTTCTGATTAGTCATTTTTGTAATAATTGCGTTTGAATGGGTTTTTCACCGCTTTTGGTTAAACTGTGGTGTTGTCCGTTCGATAACCAATGTTTAATAATTGTATTGTGACTGATCGTTCGATTGTTTTGCGATACAGTCTTTTTTCTATCAAATGTCTAATTCCTCCTTCAGTTTCCAGGTTAAATCAGGGATTCTTGATATTCTTTATCAACACTCCTCCTTGAGAAATGGTGCTAATCTTTTATTGGCTATCGTAGTTGGTATCTTCTATTGGCCGTTCGTAGATGGGATGACACTTCTTTCCTGGATTATTGCGGGCATACTTCTTTTTGGGGGACGGCAGTATTCTTACGTTCGCTATTTTAAGCTGAATCAGAAAACCGAAGCTCAGTACCTGTTCTTTGAGAGGCTATACGCTTTGAGTCTCATTTTCTCGGCCATTCATTGGTCGATACTAATGGTTTTTATTACACCGTTTGGGAGCCACGGATTAAACATGGCAACTCTGCTTGTTTTGTCAGGAGTAACCAGTGCCGGCTATTTAAGTTCGTGTTTAATAGGGAGATATTCCACCGGTTTTTTGCTATTATTGGTGTCTGCAGTCGGATTACGTCTCATTCTCAGTTTTCCAGATTATTCTTGGGCTTATGTTTTGGTTCTTACCTCTTATTGCTTATTCATTGCTCAGGTTGCCGTGCATTTTCGAAAAGCATTGATTGAAAACCTCAGGATGTTTCATGAAAAAGACGAACTTGCAAAAGAGTTGGAAGAGGCGCGAAAAAAAGCTGTGGAGGTTTCGGAAGAAAAAACCCGTTTTTTGGGAGTTACGAGTCATGAAATTCGGACTTCCGTAAATGGAATCGTCGGTATTATGCAGGTTTTGGAGGACTCTATGCAGACAGAATCTAGTCTGGATCACCTCGCGACCATGAAAAAGTCTTCCTCTGATTTGCTGAATCATCTCAACAATCTGCTGGATCTTAACAAAATTGAGATCGGAAAACTTACCCTCGAATCCAAACCTTTTGATTGGCAGGAAATGGTGCGGGATGCTGTGAACTTGTTTGAAAGTACGGCTTCACGCAAAGGGGTCAAATTAAGGATGGAACTCGAGGAAAGTGAAATCGTCTGGTTAAAAGGTGATGCCACTCGGTTGGGACAGATTATCAAGAACCTACTTAGCAATGGGATAAAGTTTACTACCCAAGGGTATGTGACAATTGTGGCCTCAGTTGAGCGAATCAGTGGAACAAAAGGGAAACTGTTTTTGCAATTTGAAGACACGGGAAAGGGGATCGAAACTTCCCGGATCGAACATTTGTTTGAACCTTTCGTGCAAGAAGATGATTCGGTTCATGGACTTTATGGTGGCTCTGGCCTGGGACTTTCGATTTGCCAACGTATTTCAACCCTCATGGGAACGGAAATTCATGTTGAGAGTAAGGTGGGCAGGGGATCGAGATTTTGGCTTGATCCAGAATTTGAAATCGTTCCGGAATCCGAAGTCTTTTCCGCAAAACCAAGGGAATCGGCGGAATCGGGTGTTATCCCTTCAAAAAAATGCCTTGTGGTTCAAGACGATGCTATGAGCCAGAAAGTTGCGAAACTTTTGTTGGAAAAAATTGGGATGCACGTGGACGTCGTGGATAGTGGCGAAAAGGCGGTCGAATCTGTGGAGAAGGAGGCTTATGATTTTGTGTTCATGGATATTAAAATGGGCGGAATCAGTGGTATTGAAGCGACCAAACAAATAAGATGCAAAGCTCTGAACCATGCTCAACCCAAAATAATTGCGCTAACTGGAAGTGTCATGGAGTCGGAACGAGCTGCCTATAAACTGGCAGGAATGGATGGATGCTTGGCAAAGCCCTTGATGTTAGATGACTTGAAGGCGGTTTTCTGAAAGTAACTCTTTCGTTTTAATTTGTAGTTAAAAAGGGGTTGTCATGGATGATGAAATGCTGGTTAGATGCATTTTCTTATCCCATTAAATACGAATGAAGAATTCTAACTGCCCTTCGTTTCGCGCCATGATGTCCATCTTTTGGGGCATTGGTGCGTTGTTTTTTTTAACCCAGTCTGGTTTTGCGCAGGAAGCTGCAGCTGTTACAGAAAGCTTGGAGAACGCTGCTGTTGTTGAATCAGTGCAAACGGACTCCGGAGATACCGCGTGGATGATCACGGCAACGGTTCTTGTGCTGTTTATGACGCTTCCGGGATTGGCGTTGTTTTATGGCGGCCTTGTTCGGGCTCAGAATTTTCTATCGGTGCTTATGCACTGTTTTGCGGTCGCATGTTTGGCATCCGTCTTGTGGGTCGTGGTGCTCTACTCACTTTCATTTTCCGGAGGGAATGGATGGATTGGGGATTTAACCCATTTTGGTCTAAAAGGGATCGAGGTGGATAGCACGGATGGTCGGACCATACCTGAGACTGTCTTTGTTATGTTTCAAATGACTTTTGCAATCATCACTCCTGGGCTCATCATCGGAGCGTTCGTGGAACGAATGAAATTTGCTGCGGTAATGCTATTTTCGGGGCTCTGGTTAGTGCTCGTTTATGCTCCGGTTTGTCATTGGGTCTGGGGTGGAGGTTGGCTCGCTCAAATGGGTGTGTTGGACCTTGCCGGCGGGATTGTGGTGCATGCCACGGCCGGGGTTTCTGCATTGTTCCTCGCAAAATTCTTAGGACCTCGTTCTGGGTTTCCAAATCACTTACAGATCCCTCACAGTCCAGGATTGGTCATGATGGGTGCATCCATGCTGTGGGTTGGATGGTTTGGGTTCAATGCAGGCAGCCAACTTAGTGCTGGAGGAAGTGCGGGGATGACCATGTTGGTGACTCATATATCTGCGGCGGTCGCAAGTTTAACCTGGATGACGGTAGAATGGATCAAGAACGGTAAACCTGGCTTGGTGGGTATTGTGACAGGGATGGTTGCAGGATTAGCCACTATTACTCCGGCTTCTGGAAATGTAGGACCAATGGGTGCGATCATGATTGGGTTCACCGCAGGGATCGTATGCTATTTCGCTTGTGGGTTTGTTAAGGGAGTTTTGAAAATTGATGATACTCTCGATGTATTTGCGGTGCATGGCCTTGGTGGCATCATGGGAACTCTCTTGCTTGCTGTTCTCGGAACTGAAACTTTTGGTGGTTTTGGAGTGGAAAACGTTGGTGTTCAGCTTGGAAAACAGTTGTTCGGTGTGGGAGTTGTGGTAATCTGGTCCATTATAGCCACTACGATCATTACCTTCATTTGCAAAAAAACAGTAGGACTTCGAGTAGACCAGGAAACAGAACATGGTGGACTCGACCAAGCTGAACATGGCGAAGGCGCCTATAATTTTGAATAAGTAACCCCAACAAAAGAGAAATAACTCCATGAAACTAATCAAAGCTATTGTTAAACCCTTTAAACTCGAAGAAGTGAAAGATGCGCTCTCCGATATCGGCATCGAAGGGATGACCGTTACCGAAGTTAAAGGATTTGGACGTCAGAAAGGACACAAAGAAATCTACCGTGGAAGCGAGTACAATGTGGATTTCCTTCCGAAAACCATGATCGAAACTGTGATGGATGACGACATGGTGGAAAAGGCTGTGGATGCGATCGTCAAGGCCGGAGCCACCGGTAAAATCGGTGACGGAAAAGTATTTGTGATTCCGGTTGAACATGCGGTGCGTATTCGTACGGCAGAGACTGGTGCAGAAGCATTGTAGTCGGGTTCTGTTTTACTACCAAAGTTTTCAAACCGTTATAAAGGCGTAGGCATTGTCCTACGCCTTTGTTGATCACGATCAAACACCCTTCGATGTCGGACTCTTCTGTGATTGACAGGCTCAAGTGCAGCACGTTGTTCGTGGATCTTTAGTTCTTGAGAAGCCAACGGGTAACTGTTGGGGCAACGGTTGAAGTAACAACCGCTAGCATTACGAGAACAGAATAGATCCCTGCATCTATAATTTCACTTTGGCGAGCGATTTCCGCAGCTGCAATAATGAGGCTTAGTCGAGCCGTGTGCATTGTCCCCATCGCTAGACTTTCTCTCCATGAGAACCCTTCAAGTTTTGCGACCGCAGCAACACCGATTTGTTTGGATAAAATAGCTGCAAGAATGATGACCAGTAGACTCCAAAGGTGTGCACTACCGTCAAAAATTGCGATCAAATCGACTCGGGTTCCAGCCAGAATAAAAAACATTGGAATGAAGAATCCATAACCGAATCCTTTGAGTTTTTCTTCAATGAGAGAGGAGTCGGGAGTAATTTCTGAAATAATCAATCCAGCGATAAAAGCTCCAATGATAGAGTGAAAACCAAAACTCTCGGACACCGCTCCCAGGATGAAAATAAGGGCGAAAGAAAACCTCACTTCCCGCTCAAAGTATATCTTGTTGGTCAGTAGCTTCTCAACCCATTGATGCACGTTCTTTTGGTTGATGATCCATGGGATCAAAAAGAGGGTCAACATCGCCAACATGGAGTAGACGAAGGTTGCGGACAGGTTTCCCTTGATGATCGAGAGACTAAATGCCAAGAGAAACATGCTGATAATGTCGATGAGGATCACCGAGCCTAAGAGCACTTGTACGAGTTCGGTGCGATCGCGAAATTCTCGAGTCATCGGGAGTACGATTCCCAGGGAAGTGGTTGAGAATATCGTGCCAAAAAGAAACGGTGGAATTCCAAGCCACTTCCCGACCATGAACCCAACCATAAATGGTAAGCTCACGGAAACCGCTGCGATTCCAAGGGTGGAACGCAATCGCTTTTTTATGAGAGCGACATCGACTTCCAGTCCCGCAAGGAATAGCAAATAGGTAAGGCCAAAAGATGCAAAAAAATCGAGCGTTGGGTGTTGATGAATCCAACCGAGATAACCGAGTGCAATTCCAATGAGAATTTCAATCACGATAACCGGCATTTTGACGATGGAAGTCAAAAATGGAGCTCCGAGTATGATGATGAACATGATGAGAAGACTGTCTGCTGGCTCGTGCATTTGTGGCAGAAAAATCTGAAAGTGGAATATGTCAAACGGGTTGTCGTAATGATTGGAAACTACTGTGAAGATGATGCAAAGGACGGGACTTAGAGCATTCTGCGTTTACTCTGCCAAACGTCTCAGCTTAAATGCAGGACACCCCCTAATGGGTCGTCAGTTCAAAATGAATCATCGTCACCTTTGAATGTGATAATCAGAGGATGATTAACGTGACTTTCAGGCACTCCGCATGAATGATTGATTTGGTTTCTTAATAGGATAGGCTCGGTCGAAGCGTCGGGTTTCTATTGCACTCCACGAACTTTTTTTCCTAAATCGCAAACGTCTGACACGTCTCATATTCCCTTGAAAAACCGATGACCCGAAGAAGCTTTGATACTCTAAAAACCGATACCTTTGATTTAGTAATTGTTGGAGGGGGCATTCAAGGCGCCTGCCTAGCGTGGGAAGGTGCTCGAAGAGGACTAAAAATTGCCTTATTTGAAAAAGGAGATTTTGGAGGAGCAACCTCTGCCAATAGCTTGAAAATTCTTCACGGGGGGTTGCGTTATTTGCAACATATGGACTTTCGTCGAATGAATGAGTCCATAGCTTCGCGTCGGTATTTTGCGAAATTTGCTCCAGAGTTTATAAAGCCCCTGCCGTGCGTGATTCCTACGACACGATGGGGTTTGAAACATCCGCTGCCTATGAAAATTGCGTTGATGTTGAACGATTTTGTATCTCGCAAACGAAATCAGGGGCTTGAGGCGGAAGTCAACCTTCCCAATGGATCATTGCTGAGTCCGAGCCGGTGCGAAAAGCTATTCCCCGGAATCGCGGAATCGTTCGTCACAGGTGGCGCTCGGTGGTATGACTATTTGATCCTCAATAGTGAGCGATTGACTCTCCAACTTATGAAAGCCGCTAAGGAGAGTGGCGCAGTGGTTGAAAACTATCTCTCTGTAGATCAAATACAAACAGATGGAGAGCAAGTGACGGGTGTGAAAGTGACGGATCAACTTGGGTTCGATGGATCCACTTTTGATGTCAAATGTAATGCAATGATCAGTTGTGTCGGTCCTTGGTGGAACGAACAGCCGGATATTGATGAAAAGAACTCCGCTCAATTTGGTGAATTACAGTTTGCAAAAGCCATCAACTTGGTGATCAACAAAAAATTGTTGAAAGACCACGCAATTGGCCTAGAAGCCCCAGATCCAAATGACGCCGGTCAAAAACGTTTCTTCTTCTTGGTTCCATGGCGAGAAGGGACGATGATTGGCACAACCTATCGCCCGGTTGACGGAGTGGATCCGAATCAGATTGAGGTGAGTGAAAATGAGATTGAGGACATTTTAAAATCGGTATGTGAGTGGTTTCCTGACGCTGAGATCCAAGGGAGCGACGTGGTTCTTTCCCATGCAGGGCTGCTTCCTATTGACCGGAAGTTGAATAAAGGCAAAGAGGGTTACCGTTTACATGGAGATACGACTATCACCCATCACAGGGACTTGGTTCCAAACGGAAAAAAAGGTCTGTTTTCTGTCAAAACGGTGAAATATACGACGTCGCCGATCGTCGCGGAGGCGTTTTATAAACAATACGGCTCGCAACTTGGATCCATCAATGATGAACCCGATAATTCCAGAAAATGCCCTTCAATGGCCGATGAATTACATGAGCTTGGGCTTGATAAAGGAGAGTTTGCAAATCAGTTGGACCCTGAGTTCAAGGTGACTTATGGGCAAGTTCTCTATCACTGTCGGAATGAAATGGCGCTTACCCTGCTCGATGTCATTTACCGCAGAGGGGTGATTGATGCTGCGGTAAAACCGACCCGAATGCTTCTTAATCAAGTAGCAAAGATCATGGCGGATGAATTGCAATGGTCCCTTGTCGAATGCAAACAGGAGGTTGATCGGGTCATCGAATTCTATCACTCTCGAGGGGTTGAATTGGAAAAATAGATCAGAATCAATGCAGGCCAGCGGGAAAATTGTGAATTCATCGGCACTCCTAAGGTTTGCGTTCGTTTTTCCCTTGCCATTTTGCGGTCTTGATATCGAATCACATGCTTTGTTGCTATTCTTAAGATGAAAATATTAGTCACAGGTGGAACTGGATTTACGGGAAAAGCGCTTGTAAAGCGATTGCTTGACGAAGGTCATGATGTGGTCGCCATGGATTACAAGGAAGGTCTGAAGACCGAAGAAATCCGCAACTGGGGCGCAAGAGTTATCATCGGAAGCGTGGTTGACCGCGAAGTGGTCGATCAGGCGGTCGAAGGAGTTGAGATTGTCATGCACCTGGCAGCTGCTTTCCGCGAGATGAATGTCCCCAAATCCTACTACAGGGATGTTAATGTTGGCGGAACAGAAGTGATGTTGGATGCTTCGGTTCGTCACGGAGTTAAGAAATTTATATACTGTAGCACTTGTGGGGTTCATGGGAACATCGATAATCCTCCGGGTGGAGAGGATGCTCCTATCCAACCAGCAGACTATTATCAACAGACAAAATATGAGGCCGAACCTAAGGTGTTGGCTTATCAGGAAAAAGGGTTGAAAACGGTTATTCTGCGTCCTGCAGCGATTTATGGACCGGGCGATCCAGAACGTTTTTTCATGATTTTTAAGCGGGTGGCGAAAGGAAGCTTCCCTATGTTTGGCAAAGGAAAGACATTTTACCATCCATTGTACATCGATAATCTAGTGGATGCCTTTTTACTGTCGATGAACGAAGGAGTGGGTGATGGTGGTACTTACCTTATTGCCGATGAGGAGTATGTTGAAATCAAAGATTTGGTGATCCGTGTCGGAAAGGCGATGGGGATTGACATGAAAGTACAACATTTTCCCATCTTACCTTTGATGATGGCAGGTCATTTTTTCGAATTTGTGTGTCGTCCATTCAAAATCGCTCCGCCGATTTTTCCGCGTCGTGTGGACTGGTATCGGCAAAACCGTGCATTTGACATCTCAAGAGCGAAAGCGGATTTGGGATATGCACCCAAAGTGGGTCTTGACGAAGGTCTTAAAAACACCGCTGAGTGGTATAAAAGCGAAAAATACCTTTAGAGAATATCTGGAAATCACTATTTTTGTTCGTTCAGAGCGTAGCGACAAATAAACGAAGTACGAAGCAATTTCCAGACACTCCCTGGAGAGATGGATTAGGCCGTGCATTATGAATCGGCGGGTACTTACCCGTGTGCATGATTCATTTTACCGCCACTAAAGAGGCGAAATTGAAGCATTGAAACCAGTTGTATATGCCTGAGAACCCTGCCTCTTCGAGGCGTTTAGTATGGGTTTGTAGGGTTTCAGTGATCAGTGTGTTCTCTAGAGCCGTGCGCTTTTGACTAATTTCGAGGTCACTGTAACCATTTTTCCGCTTAAAGTCGTGATGGAGTTGGTAGAGAAGTTCCTCTTTTGATGGAGTTTCAAAATGAATTTTCTCCGACAAAATAAGGGCGCCGCCCGGTTTTAGTCCGTCATAGATTTTCTGAATCATTCGCTGTCGATCATCCACTGGAATAAACTGCAGGGTGAAATTGAGGATCACCACAGAAGCGTCGGAAATGGGCGTGTCCTGAATATCCTGGTGCCTAAGTGTAACATTTGCGTGGGGAGGATTAGATTCGATGGTGGTTAAACATTTTTCAAGCATTGGTTGAGAGGTGTCGACGCCGATTACCTCGTATGAAAGCTCTGGGTTTGCATTTGCGGCGATAATGGTGCCGGCTCCTAGGGAACAGCCAAGATCGTAAACTTTACTTCCTTCATCGACGAAGCGGGCTGCGATCACTCCGATCATTGCCAACGTTGTTCGATATCCAGGAACAGATCGAGTAATCATGTCTTGGAATACGTTGGCTACGGATGCGTCGAAATTAAAACTTTCAACCCAATCCAACTCGTTTGAGTAGATATCATCTTTCATGCAACTGATAACGATATCTTTTCAATGCTAGGATTCAATCGGGAACTGAAAGTCAAATCGGATTGAGCAGCGTTTGGGATTCTTGCCATTAGAACTATTTTTGACCTGCATTAAAGATACTGTTAGATTGGGTGTTGTGGCGTTATAGAATAGCTAGGCGGGCGGGTTTCACATTAATTTTACATCAACCCCGTTTGGTTGTTGTTATGTTGAGGCTTAGAGTTTGGTTGTCGCGTTTTGCGATGGTGATTGTTGATTGAGCAGGTTACATCCCCTGGTACACGTTTTTTCGATAGAAAACGGTATTTTATCGTACCTTTTGATCTACCTTACCTTAGTTCACTCCTTTGAGAGTGATAATCACTAGGTGGGTCAACGCTGGGATCATCAACGCGATGTCCAAAATTCCCTGTGGTCGTTTCAATTTGGGGTAGATGTGAAGTGAACCAATGGTAAAAAGAGCAGACAACATCCAGGTCCATTTTAGGGAAGAGGAACTCATAAACATAGTTCCGAACAACAATAAACTGAGCAACCATACCTCGTTGGGTTGTTTTTTCGCATTGGCGCTCTCCATATATTCTGTCGCCCTCAAATTGATGAGTGCCAATACCCATAGCGATATTCCATCATACCAAAATGATGGAGCGATGGTTGACGAAGGGTGGAGTTGAACCCAGACAGGAAGAATACAACCTGCTGAGAAGACTGTCGCTACAAGAAGGTTTTTGCCCCATTCTCTGATTTCGGCTGTAAGATTGAGGTGAGGTTGAAAGATATAAGCGACGCTTGCCGCACCAAGGACAATCGCAATTTTGTAGATTTCGAGAGGCAAGGGAAGTAGCCACATCAACCCACAGTTGAGGATGACAACAGCTATGATTAAGCCAATAAATTGATTTTGATGGCGTTGATGGAAAAGGTGTCGAGGTCGAGTGAGTTCAGTCTCAGACTCAAAAATACGATCCAGCGCATAAATGGTCCAAGTGGTAGAAAATAGCAGCCATGAAATCTCCAAAGACGGTGTTCCTCCATATTGGAAAGAGAACAGCCAATACCAGCAAGTGACCACCGCTGGCGCATCCAGTGACGTTATGTTGAGTCCATGGGGAAGACTTTTTATCCTATGGAACACGAGTCAAGATGGGGATGTACAGCTTCTCAAATTTGTGTTTGGGAGATTCTGGATATTTTTTGAAAATCAGAATCCTCATCAGGTCAGAATAAACTCAGGACGGCCTGCCATCCAAATGTTAAAATGCAGAGGTTTATCGGGCCATTCTTCTAATTTTACCGTAGCCCCAACTGATTCTGCGAAAGCGAGTCCTGCAGCAATATCCCACAGCTTTATTCCTGTTTCATAATATACGTCAAAATAACCGGTTCCGACATAGGTTGCTGCGAGGGCAGCGGTGCCGATCATGCGAACTTTTTTGTATTGGAGGAGTTTTTTGATGAAGACATCCATGGAATCTATATCGCGTTTCATGGAGTGAGGAAAACCAGTGGTGAGGCAGGCTTTTTCGATCGTGTCTGCCCAATTCGGAGTATGATTTACTCCATTGATTTGAAAATCAAGGCCCTTTCCTCCGGTGAATATTTCATCGCGATTGAAATCGTATACGACTCCTACAATTGCCTGCTGCCCTTTCATCAGAGCGATGCTAACGCAACACTGTGGATACTCGCGAAGATAGTTGTAAGTGCCGTCCAATGGGTCCACTACCCAATAGTATTCATCGGAATGCCAAAGTTTGGGGTCACCACCTTGTTCTTCTCCGATGATCGGGAAATTGGATTTTGATTCGAGAAAGAGTCGGATTTTTCGTTCCGATTCGAGATCTGCCTGGAGTTTTACATCATGCGCCTCTTCGACGTGAATAGAACGATACCCTGCGACCGCACTTTTTAGGGGTTTCGCGGCAATTCTTGCGGCTTCGATCGCGATCTGCAAATAGCTTAGATTAGTGGCCTCCATAAGGGTGATCATCTTCAGAAATAGTAGCGGCTCAATCCCTAAATAGGGGGAAGAGTCGCTTCTAATTCCGAGACCTCAAAAAAAATCGCTTTATGGATTAAAAAAACTCGAATAAATCGAAAATGTATCCTATTCGTATATTAATAAAAGATATCCCTGATTGATTTGGGGTTCTTCGTAGATTTTCAGTCAAGCGGTTGACGAATCGAGAAGGAGCAACTGGCGGGCAGTTTCCGGTTGCTCCTTTTTTTTGTCCGGATTTTATGGCGATTGGGTGCTTGGTGTGTAGGTGAAGGGTTTAGGCTGGAATATTTGAATGTTGGCGACATAATCTGCCTTATGTTCAGCGATGCCTGGCAATTCCTTAAACAAAACCTCACTTTGTCTCCTAGCATTGAGACAAATGTGATTTATACCGTCGTTGCATTGTTCCTGTTTGGGTTCTTCAAATGGCTCTTTTTACTCATTTGTTTGCGCAATCGGGATGTCAAAGTGCAGTACCGAATTCGCAAGATTGTGGGATATGTGACCTGGACGATAGCGTTTATCGTGGTGGGTCGGATCTGGTTCGCGGGAATTGAAGCGCTTTCGACTTATCTTGGTTTACTATCGGCGGGATTGGCGATTGCATTGCAATCTCCCCTTGTGAACTTGGCAGGGTGGGCTTTCATTCTGTGGCGACAACCATTCAAAGTTGGAGATCGAGTGGAAATAGGCGGTCATCGGGGAGATGTGATCGATCAGCGCATTTTTATGTTTAGTCTCCTTGAGATTGGCAATTGGGTGGACGCTGATCAAAGCACGGGACGCATCATCCACGTCCCCAATGGCAAAGTTTTTTCGGATGTCTTAGCAAATTATGGTCAGGGATTTCACTACATTTGGAACGAAATTCCAGTGTTGGTGACTTTTGAAAGCAATTGGAAAAAGGCGAAAGATTTGATGACTGTAATTGCCAATGAGCATGGCGGCACGATCGACAAGGCTGCTCAGGAAAAGCTAAAGGAAGCTGCGAAGAAATTCCTGATTTTTTATAATAACCTGACCCCGATTGTATATACCAGTGTGAAAGATTGCGGTGTGATGTTGACGATACGCTATCTCACCGACCCACGGCGACGTCGTGGGACTGAGCAAGAGCTATGGGAACACATGCTTGAGGAGTTTGGAAAGCACGATGATATTGATTTTGCCTATCCAACCCAGCGTTTCTACAGCAACTCAAGTGAAGGGAAACCAGGAACTCGACCAGAAGCGGTTTTTGGTGACTCGCCCGAAGAATAGAACCCTTTATAACTCTATTTCCTAAGTCTGACCAAGGTTCCCAAATCACAGCATACTTCTTACTCTATGCTCGTTCCGGAAACCAATTACATTCGCTTGATCTGTCACTCCAGAAAACCGCTGGAGCGCATCCAATCTTCCACTCGGTCAGGCCAGGTGGTGACAGGATTCTGCGTCCGTCTTAGTCCGTATCCATGTCCTCCTGTTGGATAGATATGCAGTTCGGTAGCGACCTCGAAGTTTTTCAATGCCAGTGCATAGCTCATCGCTCCTTCTACTCGGACTGGATCATCCATTGCGATGGATATAAAAGTGGGTGGGGTATTTACTGTCGGTTTGACTTCGGGACGGATCGCGTCGTTCTCTTCTTCGATCGTGAGATAAGCAGGGTAAATGAGCACGGCGAAATCGGGGCGTATTTTGATCCCGTTTACGGCTTCATGTTCTTCGATAGTAGGCATAGACGCTGTATTGCTGAGAGTTGCAGAAAGATGCCCCCCTGCGGAGAAGCCCAGCACTCCTACTTTGTCCGGATCAATGTTCCATTTTTTTGCTCTCAGACGGATGATCTGCATCGCACGAGCGGCGTCTTCGAGCGGAGCTTCAAAGCGTTGCCTTCCTTCGCGCAAAGGGACCCGATATTTAAGCAAGGCAGCATTGACCCCGATACTGTTGAGCCATTCACAAATTTCCGATCCTTCCAGATCATATGCTAGAATCCAATAGCCACCCCCGGGACAGACCAGAACGGTGGGTCCTGCATTTTCGGAGAGAGGAGCGGGATAGAATGTTAGTGTAGGATTCGTCACATTTGTCAGGCGGGTGACGTAACGCCCGTCGACCAAGTCATCCTCTGGTTTTGTTTGATCGAATTCGCTTCGCTCAAATTCCACGTTTTCTGGAGTCCCGGCTGGCCAAAGATCAATTGGTGCTTGAGGCAATGCATGCAATGACTGAGCTAGAAATGTGCTTAGAACGAGGATGGTTCCCAGCAATGGGCACTGGGAGAATCGTTGGGGTGTCCTTTTTTTCACAGTTAACAGGATGGGGTTATAGGTTTAAATTTGTTTGGTATTACACAATGATTCTGTGTGTCCGTCGGATCCAAGTATCTCATACCAATTAGCGTTTATTTCAATCCGTTATTAACCCGATTCGAGCATCGGATACACCTCATCTACCGCAGTATCTCATGCTCGCATGAGATCTGTTTCAGTTTGAAGTCTTTTAACGCTAATTGGTATCAGCGTTCCGTCCTTCTTTCTTTGAAAAATTTACTGCAGTATCGATGTAAAATGGATTCGATTAAAAGCCTTATTGTCTGGCAATTTTTCGATAGTTACTTGGCGGTAGATGCTCCAGACGACGAAAGGTATCGGTGAAAGCACGTTGACTGGCAAATCCGGAGCGCTCAGCGATTGCATTCAGGGGAAGTTCTGTTAGTCGGAGCAGTGATTTGGCCTTTTCCAGTTTACATCGGATCTGGAACTGTAAGACGGATGTTCCCAGTTCCATCTGAAACAAGCGTTCCAAGCTTCGACGAGAGAGGTTTAACACTTGGGCGATTTCTTGAACGGAAGGGTTCTGATCGATGTTTTCTTGGATCCATCTCAATGCTTCTTCGAGTTTTGCATTATTGACTGCAAGCTGATCCGTGCTTTGTCGATCAATGACGCCGACGGGAGGGATTGAGATAATGTCAGCAGAGGGATACTGTTTGCTTATCAGTGCCTCATGTAGGATTTCACTTGCGCGAATGCCGATAGCGCGTGTGGGAAGGGCGATACTGGAGAGGAAGGGATTGGTCATCCGGCACTCGGAATCGTCATTGTCGACCCCGAGTATGGATATCTCGGCTGGGACCCGAATCCCCAGTTTTCTACAGGTAGAGGCCAAGTGTCTGGCCGGAATATCATTGGACGCTAGAATCGCGACAGGTTTGGGCAGGTGAACCAGCCATTCAGAAATGCTTGAGTCGAGTTCTTCCCAATTGATATTCCACGGAGACTGGGGAAGGAAACCTGCGTAGTGCGAATTGACGGTGTGGTTGTGGTTCGCGAGCTGCTCGCGAAACCCTCTTTCGCGCGCTTTGGAAAACATAGCTGTGTTGCTACCAAAATACGCGAATGAGTGGTATCCTTTTTGCATGAAATAGTCTGCTGCTATTTTACCAACTTCCAGATGATCCACATCGACAACAGGAAATGGCAATTCTCCTAATGTGAGAGTCACATTGATGATCGGAACCCCAAATTGCTGTAAGGATAACGCAAAATCCCGGTCAAAAATGTGAGCGATGATACCCTCGGGTTTCCATTTTTCCAGGGAACGGATAACGCGGGGTTCAGGGGGACCATCTCTGAATGCCCAATCGAGTCGCTTGTGCTCTGCGTAGTCGAGGATCCCCGATAATACCCCTCGGCAATAACCCAGATCCTGTCCAAGCAGTAGGGCAATTCGAGACGGATTCATAGCTTCATACTGCTTTGAAGACATTCGGAGTCAAATTTATATGGCGGAAACGTGCATAATATTGGCGGGATTTCGTAGGTTTGTTCATGATATTCGTGATAAAATGGAAACACGAAAGAAAGAACTCATTTATTTCAGTATTTTAGCCAATTACCCCTATGAAAATCTACTTAGTTGCAAGCGGAGATACTCGACTTTCCGCCAATCAAAAGTGCTGGTCCGCCCAGGAAGAGATGGAGCAGGAACTGACTCAGGTTATGAAAGAGCTCGGACATGATCTTGTTCGTGCGCATGCCTATGACCCGAAAGAAAAGCATGGGTTTATCTGCAGTCAACGACAGGGGATGGATGTGTTTGCGAGTATGGATGCGGACGCTCCTGTTATCATTGCCGAGAGTGTGTGGCAATACAGTCATCATGTTTATCCTGGGCTTTCAACCCATCGAGGTTCAGTTTTAACACTCGCGAATTGGTCGGGAACCTGGCCGGGGTTGGTGGGGATGTTGAACCTCAATGGAAGTCTTACGAAGGCTGGAATCAAGTATTCGACTCTGTGGTCCGAAGATTTTGCAAGCGATGATTTTCGAGCGAAGCTCCAGCAGTGGGTGGATACTGGAACCCTTGAGCATGCCACTGCCCATGTGTCTTCCTTCCGCCCAGACCAGGTTTCCGCAGATTTACAAGTGATTGCTGAAAAACTGGCTACTGATCTCAAGGCTCAAAAAGCCATCATGGGCGTGTTCGACGAGGGTTGCATGGGAATGTATAATGCCATTATTCCTGATGAGCTACTGATGCCGCTGGGAGTTTTTAAGGAACGACTGTCCCAAAGTGCATTGCTTGCTGCGATGAACGAAGTCTCAGATGCAGATGCGGAGGCCGTATTTGCGTGGCTGGTGAACAACGGATTTCAGTTCAAGTTTGGCGACGATCCGGCAACGGAATTGACGAAAGACCAAGTGTTGAACCAGGCAAAGATGTATGTGGCGGCCTGTCGAATTGGTGATGCGTTAGCCTGTGATGCGATCGGCATTCAATACCAGCAAGGGCTGAAAGATATGTGCTGTGCTTCTGATTTGGTAGAGGGAATGTTGAACAACTCCGAACGGCCTCCGGTGAAAAATGACGCAGGAGATGTGATCAAAGAAGGGCAACCTTTTATCCATTTCAACGAAGTTGATGAATGTGCAGGACTAGATGCTGTGCTCATATCGAAAGTGCAGACAGCGCTGGATCAGCCAGTTGAAACTACGCTGCATGATCTTCGATGGGGGGATTGGGATCAAAGTGGAACGACCGATGCCTACGTTTGGGTCTTTGAGATAAGCGGTGCGGCCCCTGCAGCTCATCACATTGGCGGCTATGCGGGTTCGGTTGGAGAACGCCAACCAGAGATGTATTTCCCAAAAGGTGGATCCACATTGAAAGGGATCGCTAAACCGGGAGACATTATTTGGAGTAGAGTGTTTGTCGAAGATGGAGCTTTGAAGATGGATATCGGCTTGGCGAAAGTTATTGAACTACCACCCGAGGAAACTGAGCGTCGTTGGC
Organism: Opitutales bacterium; assembly: GCA_963676215.2. GTDB lineage: Bacteria > Verrucomicrobiota > Verrucomicrobiia > Opitutales > JAFGAQ01 > JAKSBQ01. The sequence continues at coordinate 324,871 of CAXXVT010000006.1, forward strand.
AGGAAACCACCCCTCAGTGGCCGATCATGCATGCCGTGCTCGAAGGTGTGGACCGTGATCAAATGATGGCGAAGCACAAATCCAATCACATTCAGGTTGTTTATGCAGACTCTGCCGAAGCAGCGCGGAAGTGCTTAGAACTCAAAGCGCTCTTTGCGAGCAAATTGGGCATTCAAGTGAATGTATGTGGGGTGAGTCAGTAGGGCTCAATAATTCACGGAGATGTTTGGTTTTCAAACGAGGGTTCATATCGTTTGTTTTTAGGATGAATGATGGAGGTAACGACCTGCGTCATTCATGTCAAAAATAGGGAGTCTTAGCAGAACACACTCTCTCTCTAATAGATTTCCAAAATTTCTCCGTTTTTAGTTTTTGATTCGATACGAATAAGGGAGGAAGAATTTGTCTTTTTTGAAAACGTTGTGGTGGTGATATTGTGATGGGTTCCCTGACTTTCCAGAGTAAAGTCGTTTTCCAATAAAACGATTGCTTCAGCCAGATCCGTTACAGAATTCTGGAGTATTCTTCTTATGTCCTTCGAATCCCCACTTTTGTTTGTACCGGAACCCAACATTCGAACCAAAAACGGGATGAAGGCTATCAGAGCGCTGAATTGAAGCACTAGAATGACAATGGTGTAGAATTGAGTGTTTGTGAACGGAGATACGTCACTGAACATTTTCCACAGTGTCATCCCCATAATGATGACAAAAGTGATGCCAAGAAAGAGGGTCGTGAAAAACCATACCTGATATTCCACCTGATCGTCTTTCTGTGTATAGACTTTTACCAGTGCTCGGATACGTTTTTTGATGAAAGCGGTTCCGATTCTGAATCCGCAAAAAACGGTTCCGACTGCGCTGATGAGTAGAAGAAAGAACAGGATTTTTGAATCAAACATGGAATGAGCTAACTTTTTAGTTTCTTCGACCCATGATACGGAGAATGCGGATAAAGAGATTGATGATATCCATGTAGAGGGCAGCAGCGCTATCGATGGCGTTGTCGACGGTCTTTGGGATTTGATTTGCCCGTCCCCAATCATAGCCAATGTATCCACAAAAAATGGCTGCGATGGCCCAATCAATCCAATTGCTGTGCATCTTGAAGAAGAACACCTGCACAACTTCAATGATGATCACCACAATAAGGGCGATGCTGAGGGCCCCTATAACTTTCCGGAAAAAGGCAGGGAACAGGGTTCCGAGTAGCATCATGGATCCTGTGACGAGACCCGTGACCTTAACGGCTTCGAGGATCAATGCATCATCGTATTGGGAGACTACCAGATTGACCATTAATCCAAACGGAACGACGACAAAATTGTAACCGATGAAGCTGATGATCGGTTGATCCGATTTGCTGTAAAGGAAAACGCCAAACATACAGGAAGCAAAATATCCGATGATGAAAACAAGGAAATGAATTTGCAACAGCGCCTGAGTGTCGACGGTTTTGACAATGAAGTAATTGACTGCAAATCCCCAGCAGAGGGTGAGTCCTATGAGGAGATTGTAGAGGGATGGACCGATGAGTTTGGCATTGGTTTCTTGCCGTTTAAATACGTTAGATTCTAGCATTCCGTTGGTTGGTGAGTCTGTTCGCGCCGGTTAGACTGATTTCCAGAATAACCCTAAAGAAATACCAAAGGAAGGAAAAAGAGAGACTCCCTCCAAGGTCAATAACTCCGCTTCTTCTCTAGGAAGATGACAAGGTTTGGATGGCTTGCAGTCGATCGTCGTTAACCATGATGAACTGGCAGGACTGTTGAATCAGTTGCTGCATCGGAACCCATTCACGGATTTCTTCCGCGGTATACACCTTGTCTGCATTTGCTTGTTCCAGTAGAGTTTTATTGCCATCGACGAGTTGAACTCCTGCCTGATCTTCCTGACGATGGAGTTTCAGGGACACCACAGCGCCTTCTTCCTCCTCCTTTTCCTCGTTCCACTCCTTGAATACAAAATCGAGGGTCGCTGGTTTTTCACAGGGTTCGGTGTGCCATGTGATGATGTAAGCGGCCATTTCTTCATCGTCCAGGTCAAAGAGTTTTCCTGTTATTCGGGAGAGACTCTTGTCGCAACATGGGCAGCTTTCGTCTGGTAGCGCAGGATTGGGTTGTTCGTCAAGTTCGATGGATGCGATCATGCTAAAGGAGCTATAATATAGAAGCTAGGAGCTAGAAGCTAGAAGCTAGAAGCTGGGAGTCAGGCGGTCTTCAGCTGGTCGTGTTACAGACGTTCGATGATTGCCGCTGCCATTGTTTTGGTATCCACAGGTGTTTTACCAAAGGCAATGTCACCCGTCCGGATTCCGTCCTGAACAGCCTTTTTAACTGCGTTGCGGATCTGGGCGGCAATCTCGGTTTCTCCAAATGAATACTCGAGCATCATTGCTGCAGAAAGAACCTGTGCACAGGGATTAGCGATGCCTTGTCCCGCAATATCCGGGGCGGTTCCACCGGCTGGTTCGTAAAGACCGTAGGGAAGTCCGTGACTGTTGGTTTGGGTTCCGAGAGAAGCCGAAGACATCATGCCCAAGCTTCCGCAGATGACCGCCATTTCGTCGCTGAGAATGTCGCCAAACATGTTCTCAGTGAAGAGCACATCAAATTGATTTGGATCGCGGGCGAGTTGCATCGCTGCGTTGTCGACATACATGTGCGAAAGTTCGATGTCGGGGTGGTGCTTGGCAAAATACTCGATGACCGTCTCGCGCCAAAGCACGGAAGTTTCCAACACATTGGCTTTATCAACCGAACATACTCTTCCTTCTCGGGCTTTCGCTGTGACAGCGGCAACTTCAGCAATGCGCTCAATTTCATCGGTCGTATAGACCATGGTGTCAATTGCCCGCCTGCGTCCATCTTCGAGAGTTTCAGTTGTTTTCGGTAGACCAAAATAGATTCCACCCGTGAGTTCACGGATGCATACAATGTCGATGCCTTCCGGGATACGCTCATCTTTTAGCGGAGAAGCGTCCGTTAGTTCTTCAAATAAAAGACCAGGGCGGATGTTGGCGAAAAGACTGAATGCCTTGCGAAGGGGGAGCAATGCCGCGCGTTCGGGTTGTTCTTTGGGGGAAGTTTCTCCCATTTGGGTCCTCCAACAGAGCCAAACAAAATGCCGTCTGCTTGTTTGCAGAGCTCAAGTGTGCTATCGGGAAGGGCTTTCCCGTGGGCGTCGATACCTGCGCCTCCAACGGGTGCCGTCTCGTATTCGAGAGTGATGCCAGCAGGTGTCGTTGCTGCTTTCAGCACTTCGAGTGCAACTTCCATAACTTCGGGACCAATGTAGTCCCCTGGGAGAACGGCGAATTTTAGTGTCTTGCTCATTTTAAATTGAGGGGAAGCATCGAAAAAAAACGTGACTGTTGGCAAGCGGAATGTGGAAGCTTGGCGAATCTCAAAAAAGGCGGCTTGAGATCGTAGACCGCAAACCGCCAAAAAAAGAATGAAATGGTTGGAAGAGAACCTTATGGATTAATAGTTCCAGTCTCCCTCGTCTTCACCCTCATCTTCGAATAATGTTTCGATTTGATCATAGAAGGGCATGAGCGTGGCGATATCAGCGTCGCTCACAGAGTCGAAAGATTTCATCATCGTGCCTATTTGGCCCATAACTGCCTGAAGTTGTTCCTTCATCATTTTTTTCTGATCTTCACTCATTCCCTGCATTTGATCGATTTGATCGATCTGTTTTTGAAACTCTGCAATGCCCATCTTATCTTCATTCTCTGCCATTTCATTTTTGAAATTGATCGCAGTGTAGGTTTTGAAGATTTGGATAGTATCTGTCATCAATTCTTCGGTGTTGGAGTATCCCAGGGGTTTAACCACTTTTTGAAGTTCTCCATATTTTGGATGAGATTTTATCGCTTCGAATCCAGCCTGCATCATTTGATCCATTGACATGTCATCGGTGTCGAGTTCGTCCATGACGGTATCCATTTCATCTTCATGTTGATCCATCCATGCATCGACAGTCGGAAAGGCTTTGATCCAGCGAGTGATCTGATCCTTTTTCAGTTCCCCTGCTGACAGTATCAATGGCAATGCGAGGAGAGTTATTACGGTGAGTAGTTTCGAGATACGTTTCATATTATTGTTTTTTGGAAATACGTTGAGAGCCTAAAAGGACGTGTTCTGGACAGAGTTTATTCAGTCGATCGTATCATTATACAAGCTATTTAGACTTCGCTGAGTATGCTCAGCTTGAGACCTTCGAATGCCGGGTGATATTGAATGAATTTTGCCAGTTGGTCGGCTGTTTCTTTCACCTTGTCTAAGTCTCTCCCACTGTTCGCCCATACTTCAACCTTTTCCCCTGATTGTAGCTCCAGGCTTACGACCCAATTCGAACGTTCATTTTCTACTGTTTCGCCTTGGGATTTTGTTTCGATGACGAAGTGACCGACTCGAATTGCTTCAATTGCAGCAATTTTTATGTGTTTGGTGTCTGGAGTGAGATACGTGAAAAAGTTTCTGTCTTTCCAAACCATTTCATCCGAGCCCTGTGAAACAACAAGCCGGTTGGAATGGTAAGTTATTGCAATGATGATGACGCCGCAAAGGACAGGCACACCATATTCTGCCGTCCAATGTTCCCATCCTTTGCTTCTTCTGTTGGGTTTTTTAGGAAATTTGAGGTTTTTAATGCTGATAGCTCCGACCAAAAAGATCGTGAACAAAATAACGAACCATGTCACCGGAGCATTTGAGTAAAAGTAGGTTAAAGAGTCAGCACTTTGCTCGATCTGATTTATTTTAAGGAATGACATGGAAAGCTTTTGTAGACAGCAGTGAATGGTCCTTTTATTTCATGTGAGCGTTCTGTCAATTTATTGAACCTGAAAAAGGGAGAATGAATTTGTTCATCTAGCTAAGAAGTTTCGGCTTTCGGGAGAGCACGGTTGATGTTAACCCGATTGAGTGATGATTCCCCTGCGAAACGTGTTCTTAGTTTTGTTATCTCTCAAATCATCAGGCAGATGGATTGACCAATAACTCCTTTTTTTCTTCCCGGTTCTGGATTGATGCCTATAGGCTTTGAGAGAATTTGATCAAACTGATCTCGACCTGTCGTTTTTTACATCCCATGGCAACTGAATCTCCTGCCACACATCCTTCTGAAGAGCCTAAGCCGAAGCTTTGGCAATCTTTGATTCCAGTTGGATTTCTGATTCTACTACTCGGAGTCAATGTCGTGAAGTTTGGTGGCTCTCCGCACATCCCTCTCTTGCTCAGCGCCGCGTGCGCTAGCGTTGTAGCGATTGCGATTGGTCATCGTTGGAAGGATATCGAAGAGGGAATATTGCAGAGTATTCTCGTTTCGATGAAAGCCTGTATGATTCTATTGGTTATTGGCCTTTTGATCGGAACTTGGATCGCTGGAGGTATTGTGCCGTTAATGATCTATTATGGGCTCGAACTTATTGCACCTTCGGTTTTTTTGCCTTTGGCGTGTGTGGTGTGTGCGATTGTTTCCTTAGCGACCGGAAGCTCGTGGTCGACGGCCGGTACCGTTGGCATTGCGTTGATTGGAGTTGCTCATGGCTTGGGCATTCCTTCGGGAATTGCGGCTGGTGCGATCATTTCGGGTTCCTATTTTGGAGATAAAATGAGCCCCTTGTCTGACACGACCAATCTCGCCCCTGCGGTATCGGGTAGTGAATTGTTTGAGCATATTCGACATATGACCTATTCCACGATTCCGGCCTTCGTAATTGCAGTGATCATTTACTCCATTATCGGTATGTTTTATCAAACAGAGATCGCTTCAGCTGGGGAAGTTGAATTGATCACAGGAACGATTCAGAGCCATTTCAATTTGAATCCATTGTTGTTGATTCCTCCCCTTTTGGTGATTGCGATGGTTGTATTGAGAATTCCGGCACTGCCCGCGTTACTCGCTGGTGCGATCCTTGGCGCGTTTTGTTGTGGCCTCTTTCAAGGGAGAGGGCTTGGCGAGATTTTTGAAGTGGCTCAAGCGGGATTTGTGTCTGAAACTGGGGTGAGCGCTGTCGATACTCTCTTATCCAGAGGAGGATTGGAGAGTATGCTATGGACATTGTCTCTCATCCTTTGCGCGATGACATTTGGTGGTGCAATGGAGCGTTCAGGTATGTTGCGTCGCATTGCCGAAGCAATTCTTCGACTCGCAAAATCGACCGGGAGTTTGATTGCTTCGGTGATTGGGACAAGCGTCGTGATGAACATCATCGCCCCGGATCAATACCTTTCGATCGTCGTGCCCGGACGGATGTATAAACCTGCCTTTGATAAACATGGACTTCATGCGAAAAACCTCAGTCGAAGTCTTGAGGATGGTGGCACATTGAGTTCAGTGCTGATCCCTTGGAATACCTGCGGTGCCTATATGGCGAGTACCCTTGGCGTGGCAACGTTTGCTTATGTACCCTATGCCTTCCTTAATATTTTGACTCCAATTGTTGGGATTATTCTCGGTTATACTGGTTGGTCGATTGTTAGGAAAAAAACATGAAATAGAGTGCTTAATTGGAGTATTCGATAATCGCATCGGGCTTGTTCTGAGAAGCCCCCTGTTCACGATCATTAATATCGGTAGTGAGAAAACGATGCGATAAACTTACATCTGTTGAACCCGCAATATCGCTAACTTAACGAAGTTTTAGAGATGAGTATTCCCAAATTTTCTGAAAAATTCTGTAGCATGTGATGCTCGTCATCGCATCTCTTCATGCAGAGTGGACACATCATCTACCGCGGAATCCGATGCAAGCATCGAATGCTACTATTCAAGCCGAAACTACTCTTAAATATAGCGATATTCAGTTCAACCCGTTATTACTACGAGGCTTATACCAAATCGCGTTTTAAACACTATGGTTTTTTGGAGGGGTTTCGCTCGATCTCCCCGATGTGTCGGTGGCGGAACCCGCTGTTTGTTTGAATTTGCCAAGGACTCCGCTAAAGCTTCGACCGTCACGAAGGCAAACCCCTTGTAGATCTGTTTGAATTATTCGTTCTTTAAACGCTAATCGGTATGAGATCATTTTGCGTTAAAAAGACTTCAAACTGAAACAGATCTCATGCCATTCGACAGGCTCACGGACATGAACAATCATGAGATACTACGGTAGAAGAGGCGTAGCATCCGATGCTCGCATCGGGTTATACTCGTATTGAATTAAACGCTAATCGGTATTCGATCATGCTCCTTTGTCATTGGAAAACTGAATGATTTTTTAACAAAAAAACTCCGCATGGCTGCGGAGTTTCTAAATTTTTTCTTTGAGTAGCTCTCTTCCTATAGATCCTCCATTTGCTGGAAGACTTCCATGAGGTGCTGCTGTGCCTTTTGGAATTCTGGACTTTGCATATAGGTTGCGGATTTCATCATGACGGATGACATTCCTTCCATTGCCGCTTCCATTCTGTCTGTTGCCGCTTGCACGTTTTCGGGAAGATCTGCCTTCTTTTCATCCAGTTCGGGATATTTGTCTCTAAGGGCTTTCAATTTTGGAAGGAGCTTATCCATTCCATCAGCAAAGCTATTGAGTGCTTTTGCAGCCTCTTCTGCACTGGAGGCTTTCTCCATGTCTGCTTCAAAGGATTCATAGTTAGCCGTCATCTCGTCGGTGGATTTGACGACATCGCCATAAGGTTCACCACCACCACATCCAGCAATGAATAGCATAGATGCCGTAAGTGAGATCATGAGAGAGAGGGTTTTGATTATTTTCATATGACAGAATGACTATTGATTATTAGAAGGTTTGGTCTTCATTGAGACCGGGAGAAGGGTTTAAAATAGGATCGTTTCGTTTCGTTTGCAATGCTGGGGTTTCGCTAACGGTTTTGACTCCGATCCCACATTGCGATAGCTTGGTGACTCTTATTTGTTTTCGAGCTTGGCGACGTAGACGGCACCGTGGGAAACTCCACCTGCAACTGGATTATCAAATTCGATGGTGTGACCCTGGGCATTTCCAAAAATGCGATGAAGATGTTCGATAAAAGAAGGTTCAGGTTTGCCATCTGCCCATAGAGCGAAGACTCCATTTGGCTTGAGGTGAGCTTTGAGCTCAGTCAGGCCGGTTTCTCCATAGAAACTCGCATTGGAGGGATGCAGTAAATTGGACGGTGTATGGTCGATATCCAATAGTATGGCATCGAATTTTTTGCCGGGTTGCTTTGCATCGAATCCTTTTTCGATATGTTTGGAGCATTCAAAAAAGTCAGCATGTCGGAGTTCGCAACGAGGGTCGGTTGAGAGGGGTTCACCCAGTGGAACGAGTTTTTGCTGATGCCATTCAATCACGGCTTCGAGATAGTCGATGACAATGAGTCTTTTCACCCGAGTCTCTTCGAGTGCTGAAACCGCGGTGTATCCAAGGCCAAGACCGCCAACCACTACTTCGAGATCATCCCCTTCCACTTCAGCCAGGCCGAGTTTAGAGAGTTGGTGCTCGGCTTCGTGGAACAGGCTCGACATGAGAAAGTAGTCTCCCAGTTTAACTTCAAAAATGTCGACGCCAGGGAGTTGGGGAGATTGACGACGACGCAATAGTAAATCCCCCAGCGGGGTGGTGCGAAAGTCGAGCTCCTCGTAGATAAATGCCATTTGTCACGATGTGCAGAGGGTGTGGGAGAGGTCAACCCTTCGATATCCGCCTCAGGAGGATCTGAGTAGGAGGCATTCGTGGATGAAACGTTCACACGACTGAAGTCATGTGCTCCTGGTGGATATTGGATTACGATTTTGTCCCTGACATGCGGCTCATCGGGTCGATTCGCCTTCCTTGGAAAAGACCGGTGTTTTGTAGGATGTTGAGGTAGGGTTGAGGGTCGCTCAACCGAGAATTCCATTGGTATTCGATGAGGAATACGATGGGGATGACAAACAGGAGAAGGATGACCACTGCAGTGGTGCCGGAAGAAATCGAAATAGGAGGATCAGTTGCTGACTTTGAGCAAACGGATATCGAAGGCGAGGACGGCGTTGGGTGGTATTTTGTTTCCAGTTCCTTTGCGACCCCATGCAAGATCTGCTGGTACCCAAAACTTGTAGCGACTACCTTCGCGCATCAGTTGCAATCCCTCCTGCAATCCTTCGATGAGTTCATTGATTGGAACAGCATCGGGTTCGTTGATGCGATAGGTATCTTCGAGGATGGTTCCATTGAGTAGCAAGCAGCGTTGATGAAGCACGATGGTGGACCATTCATCGGGTTTGGGGCCATCAGTTTCCTCGACTATTGCATACTGAAGTCCGGAATCGGTGCAGAAGACTCCTTCTTTCTTCCGGTTGAGCTCCAAAAACTCCTCTCCGCTTTTTCGGTTTTGACCTGCCGATCCTCGTGACTTTTGTTTCCGTTCCCTTTTTGCCATGGAGATCTTTTTAAGGAGCAAAGAGGAAGGAGCAAGGAGTTAGCGAACCTTGAAACGGAAAGCTTGTGTCAAACTCGCCGAAATGCCCAGATCGAGCGTTTGGAGTGTTGATGCTCGAAATTGTGGCAATGACCAAGGAGCGGACAGCAATGCCTTCTCTCTTAACTGTTCATTCTTATACCATCAATCGATGGTGATAAATGCCGTTGGCAGATCCTTGCTTTTCACACTGACAACCGAGTGTCCGTTGTTTTTGAGTAGTGTGATTTGAGCTCTGCCATTGGTGAGTTGAACCTTTCTTGCGGCTGTCGAAGTGCCCAAGTCGGCGATGAGTTCACCATCGCCAGCGAGATCAAATTCAACGAAATTTGTGGCATCAAGGCAGCGCACTCCCTTCGCGTCGAGGGCGTATACTTGGATGGTGGCGGTCGTGTCCGTTTCTTCCAACAACTCAACTGTCAACTGATCGGCCTCTCCCCAAGCTTCAGTTTGATATTCCAGGTTAATCGTATCTTCGATGGTGTCATCATTCTCGACTGCTACTGCTCGGAGATGATTGTCTCCTTCTTTGAATTTAACCACCCAACGAAGTCCAGCTGCAGGGAAGTTCTGACTATTGCGCGAGCGTTTTCCCAACGATGTTCCATTGAGGAAGAGTTCGACCTCATTGCAATTGGAGTAGACCTTGACCATTTTGGATTCCCCGCTCTCTCCCCAACGTATGGGCCAGGTGTGACCATAGATATGGACCACCGGATTGGTTTCTGGATCGAGCCAATAGGATTGGAACACGTAAAAGGATTCTTTTGGAGTTAGATCTCTTTCCATCACGCCCTTTTGGTTCACATAAGGCACCGGATTTTCGGGCCGAATGGGAGTCGAAAAATCCTTAAACGGCCAATAGGCTGTGCCAGTAAGCCAGGGCATGGTTTCTTGTTCTTTGAGATGCCAATCGATGAGGTTGCAGGCGTAGGTTTCCGTCCAATCTCCATCCTTGGATACTCGGGCATCACCGCCTGTCATCAGGTAATCTCCACCGCGTTCATCGGCCGAACCTGACTGGATGCTTCCCAGCCCCTTGTCGGGATTCTCGGAGTGGCGGCGTGCATGATGAGAGGCTCCCCATTCTACATGTAAAAAGTGATCAACCTCCAACATTTCACTTCGGGAAACTTTTTTGTAGTCGGTGTATTTTCCACGATACCAACCTGCCCAAATGGAGGGAGAATAGACATCGACGATATCGGCACAGAAGGCGCATCTTCGGATGCTGGTAAGGCGGGTTGGATCCAATTCGTGTGAAAGCTCATGCAGCTCAGTCATGAACCCACGAATCGCTTCTTTATCGAACTCCGGAAAATCCCCGGGCCAGTCGTTTTCGTTGCCGAGCCCCCACAAGATAACTGACGGGTGGTGGCGATGCTGGGTGATCATGTGGGTCAACATGCGACGGGCCTGTGATTTGTAAGTTTTCCCTCCGAGTCCCCCTCTGCACCATGGGATTTCTTCCCATACCAGCAGGCCGAGTTCATCACAGAGTTCGAGGACTCTGCGGTATTGTTGATAATGACCGAGGCGTATGAAATTGACCCCCATTGATTTCATCAAAGTCAATTCTTTGCGGAGCAGATCATCACTTTGTGCTGCGGCAACCCCCGCGTGATCCTCATGACGATGGGTTCCACGTAACAGTAAGCGTTCTCCATTGAGGAAAAAGGGCCCTTTTTTCTTAAATTCGAAATGCCGAAATCCAAGATTTCCACTGTGGATAAAAGACTCTCCCGAGGCTTCCCAGGTGCTGACAAGTTGCCAGGAGTAGAGATTGGGATGGGATGGAGACCATAGCTGTGGGTTGGGAAGGGTGGAGACCAATTTGACCTCAGCATTTGTTTGCTTGGAAAGCTTCAATGATTGTTCATCCGAGAAGATTTGCTTGCCTGCCGAATCCAACAGTCTCCATTCAATACGAAGATTTCCCTGCAGTAATTTCGGATTGTCCGCCATTGCCTCGATGGTGATGGTTCCCTTTTCCCCCTTTTCATCGACCTCAGCGGTAATGGTTGGCCAAGTGGCGCTCACGGACGGTAAGTAGATGAGGTGGACGGGCCGGTATAATCCACCATAAACGTTAAAATCGGAGAGATCCGATGGGATCATCTCCAAATCGCGAGAGTTGTCACAGCGAACAGAAAGTGTAACCGTGCCCTGCGATTTTTGGAGCTCATTGTTAACTGCTTCTGTGATGTCGATGGTGAACTCATCATATCCACCGACATGACTTCCAACTTTGGTATGATTAATGTAGACATCGGTTTTTTGGCCGGCTCCATCAAATCTCAATTGAATTCGGCCATCTTTAAAAGGATTGTCGATCTCTAAATTCCGACGATACCAACCGGGTCCCTGATAGTAAGCGACATAGGGATTCACTGAATCAGTTCCGTTGAAACAGTGGGGTAGGGACACTTCCTCCCAGGCTGGCAAGTTACTCGAATTCTCAATTCGTATCGCTTCCCATACTCCACCGATGTCTCCTTTGGTATATTCCCATCCAGCATCCAGACGCTGAGAAGACTCGCTATCAGAGAGACTTTCAGCCTGGCTGAGGGAAATCAGGCAGAAGAACAGCAGCGATGCCAAAAGTGATTTCAGGGCGAACCGTGGTACGAAGTGTGAATGAATCATAAAGGGCATGAAAATTTTAAAAAGATGAATGTGAAAGCACTGGCGTAGTGTTTTCCTACGGCAGCGTTCGTTCGAGGTTATTTACCCACAATAGGGGGTGACGAATCGGGAAATTTCTGAGTGTCTCAAAGGTTGTAGGATCTGGTTCGAGAGTTTTCCAAATATTGAGGTAATGACGGTTTTCGTAGGCAATGGCCCCAAAAAGTAACGTGCAATGACGCACGGGCCATTCGTCCCAATACTGAATGTCGGGAGTGAGCGGCCAGGTGGACTTATCGGCGATGTAGGGAGTGATGAATTCTAGAGCCTTTCGCATTCCTCGTCCGTCGGTGAGTTCAAAGGTCCAGAGATTTTCTTCTTCTGTTGAGGCGATTTGAGCGATGCCGGACATGGCGTCGACCACAAAGAGGGAATAGCCATAGGGTTTGGTGCGGGCGAGCTCAGCCGGAAAGCTTCCGTCCTCGGCCATCATCGCTGCGATATAGGTCGTTTTAAATTCGTTTCTCACCCACTCCAGCATGGACTTATCGTCGATCAGATCCGCAAAAACTGCTGCTTGAAGGGACCAGCAAACTCCGTGGTTGTTGGGGTGTTTTTTCTCTTGAAGGCCGTAGGGATGGGTGTTGAGCCAATGGAGATACTCTGCAAACCATTGTTTGACGGCAACGAATGCTTGGGCGTCGATCCTGGGTGTTCCAGCGATGACCTTTGCGGCTCGAGCCACTTCAATGAGCTGTAAGGTATCGATGATGCCGATACTTCTGCCAGAGTGGCGCCCTTGAATGGCTTGGCCATAAAGTAGGTTAGGGTTCATTCTTGTCGCCTCATCCACAAACCAGGCTTCGAGGTGAGTCATTGTGGCGGATGCGAATTTTGGATCTGCAGTGATCCTGTATGCAGAGGCGAGGGTTGCCGTAATCTCCGCCAATCGCATGACGGATTTTCGATGAGCGAGGAATGCATGGGGATTACTCTCGCCATCGCGTCGGATATAGGGGCCTTCGGGATCTTCGGGGTTTTGCCACCAGTAGTCTCCCTCGGAATAAAAGTCATGAATGCCGCCCAGAGAACGGTTGCAGCTGTCTGCTGTGACGGTGTGAGCCGGGGCATTGAGATAGATCGATGCTTTCTCAAGAATTCGATCAGTCTCGAGTTCAATAAGGGACTGAGAGTGGGCATTGAGTCCAGTTACTAGGACCAGTGACGTCAACATCACTTGTTTTGGGTTTCCGTGCAATGCAATGAGTTTGGGAATCATATCTTGGAACAAAACGGAATTTAGCGACTGGCATTATAGTGACGTCTAATCTCCAATTCGGTGAGGTCATGAAGATAGAATGCAATCTCGTCCAAAGCTCCGACAAAAGGACGTTTTTGCCCCTCCAGGGCGGTCTCCCAATTCTGCATCGACATTTGTCCAAACACTACGGCATAGTCGCCGGCGAGTGTATGTTCTGTCTCTGAGAAGAATACCCGGTTTGTTTCTTCGCCATTGATGTAGGTGGCAGCGTAGTCGTCAGATTTTACAAACGCGATATGCATCCATTGTCCAGGAATGTAGTGCTGATCCGTAAACATGTTGATGCCCGCATAATAATCGTCCGAAGGAACAGGTCTGATTGCGGTTCTAATTGCCGCGGGAATGTGATGAAAACTAATAGGCGTGTGCATCAAGTCGATCAATGCCAGGTGGTCGGTTTCGCCATTGGCCTTAACACTTTGTGGATCGTAAACGGCAAAGACGGTTGCGCGGTTGATGCGGTCAGGTCGAATCCAGAATTCGACGCTGAACTTTTGATTGGATTCAAAGTGAATGGGGTTTTCAAACGTGAGCGCTTGGAAAGATGAGCTCTCGTTGAACTGGATGTAGGTATTGTTTGCGTCATTTACCCGTTCTACTTCATTGCCTATTTTGAGCATAGGTAGTTTCTCGGCAAAGGATTCGATCACGGCTTCGTTTTCGTCTTCAAATGACCAGTAACCCTGCGGATTCGATCGCTGCACTGATGCTGCGTATGCCGGACTAACGATTAATGCCGGACGTCTCGGCTCGCGGATACGAGGGACTCTTTCCGTTTCAAGTTCATGGTTATCGGCACCCATCAGTGTTGAATCATCTGAGATGCGCAGCGTTTGATCAGTGGTTACCAACTGAATCCTTTCGGAGTTTCCCTTTTTGCTCAGTGAAGACGCTAGAACACTGCCCTCATAGACGTGCAATTCGCTGGAACCATCGTCATCTACTTTGATCGAAAACTCCGTGCCCAAGTCGACATAGGCGGACTTGGAACTCGTAATCTTAAACATTGAACGTGCGTCGTATACTTCGACAGCAAGCTCGCCATTCAGCACATTCATATGAACTGGTGATACTACTGAGAACGTTCCCGGTGCTTCCATTTCAACGGAGACACCTGCAAAGAAGTCGAACCGCGCGCTTCCTTTTTTCAACTCATAGTCCCCTTCAGTGAGTTCAGTTTTTGATGTTATACGAACGCCATCGCTACGAGTGAGTGTTCCTTCAAGGTCGCTGATGATTCCTACTGAAGTGTTGCCGTCCAGTTTGATGATAGGGAGGTGGTTGAGAAATGATCAATGGATTTGAAGGTGCCATAGGATAGAACAGAGCCTAATAAAATGAGGGCCGCCACTTTCCCCATTGTGAAGAAGGGTAGGAGGTTGGACTTGGGTGAACTCTCTGGATGGGTTTCCGGTTGAAGAATGGAAGCGTCATCAGCAAGAGACTGTTCCATATCCATGAGCTCGTAATAGAGCTTGCGCGTTTTAGAGTCGCTTTGCAGTAGCGCTTGCAATTCCTGAACCTCGGATTCAGAGAGTGTTTGATCCTGAAGTTTTGAGACCAGAGATATGAGTTTTCTTCGATTAGGTGTGTCCATTCTGGTCCTTTATTCTGAAACCATGCATCGATGCAGTACGATGCGGAGGCGTTCGAGTCTTTTGTAGAGTCGTTTGACAGGAAGATTGAGCGTTTCCGCCATTTCTTTGATGGTTCGACCTGTGTGATAGCGCCACTGAATCAGTTTTTTGTCCTCTTCGACCAGTTTCCTTACGCAGAACACAAGACGTTGGCGCTTCTGTTCGAGTTCTTCCTGATAGTCTGATCGTTCGGTTGCTATTGTATCGAGAAGTTCCTCATTCATGACCAATCGGTCTCTTGCTCGGCTTCTCCTGAAACGTTTCACTTCGAAGTAGGCAAACTTGAATGCCCAGGGTAGAAAGGGGCGATCCCCATCATATTGATCGAAGTGCTTGTAGATACTGATCGAAGTTTCCTGCAAAATATCATCCGCCTCACTCGCATTGGGGTGCAGGGAGTAGATATAGTGGGAGAGATTTCGATGGCTCTGGGCCATCAGTCGGGCGAAATCGCTGTTGTCGTTGGACTTTTTTGAAAGGTCACTCATGGGGCTTCACTCTATATTAACCGCTCGACGGAAAATTCCCCAATAAAAAAATATTTATGTTTTTTTTCAAATTTAGGGGGGAATTTCAGGTGGGGCGGTCAATTCTTCGATATAACAACTATTTGGCCCCGTTTTTTGTGAGTTCCCCCGAATTATGTCATGAGCACATCTATTCTCCTTCAAGGAGATCGATCTTTGAGTGTCATGTTTTCAAGGACGGGGCTCAGGGAACGGAGTCGAATCTAAATGAGCTAGGCTAAGATTACTGGTTAAACTCCTTCTGAGTCTGCTTCCCAATTGATAAACCCCCACTAATAACATGATTAAAACTAGAAAACTACCCTACTGTTTCTTCGTTGCCACGTGTTTCGCAGCACTTGCCAGTGCCCAGGATACCGTTACAGAGGAACCACAGGTTTTTACATTAAGCCCTTTTGAAGTCGCCACCGATGGTGGTCTGAATGATTACATGGCTTCGGAATCCATTACAGGCACCCGTGTGGCAACGTCTATTCAGGATCTTCCATTTGCTGTCAATGTGGTGACTGTGGAATTTATCAATGATTTTGTGGCTGAGGATCTTGGAGATCAATTCGCCTATGTTAGCGCATTTGCCCCAGATGGTTCTCAAGAAGGCGCCTACCAGTTGCGAGGATTCCGCCAGGAAAACCAACTGCGCAATGGGTTCACTCGCTTGGGACTCGTTTCCCGGACTAACATGGATCGGGCAGAGGTCATCAAAGGGCCGAACGCCGCAATCTATGGCCGAACAGATCCCGGTGGCATCATCAATATTATCACCAAGCGTCCTTCCCATATAGCAAGTCAGAGGGTAGCCCTCGCTGCGGGAGGTAACGATTACTTACGTGGACAAGTCTCAAGCACTGGCCCATTGGGTTCCGACCAATTATTGTATCGAGTGGATGTATCGTATCTCGATATGGATCACGGAATCGCCTTTATGGGGCGCGAGCAAGAAACCTATTCTGGTGTATTGGAATACAATTACGGTGACAGTAATCGTATCTCCCTGGAGTTGGAGTATTTGAAACGGGATCAACGTCGCGGACGTCGTCTGCCTTTTTACCAGGAAGACAATCGTAGTGGAGATGGTCCCGACCGTTATCTTGGTATCGCGACTGATTTGTTTGATCGCAGTTTTGTTGGTCCAAACGAATTCAACAACCGTGACGTCAAAACATACAACCTTACCTGGGAACACAGTTTCAGTCAGAACGTGAGTTTCAGAGCGTCGGCGAATTCCTTTGATCGCACCTACAATCAATGGACGACATTCCCTTCAAGGGTGGTCAAACAAGGCACTCAGGATAATGTCATCGGAGCATTGCCATATATGGAACCTGTCTACAAAGACATCAGTGAAAAGGGCAGTGCGGTCCAGGCGGATTTGTTGACGCAATTTGAGACTCCCGGTATCCAACATAAATTGCTTGTCACTGTTGATTATCAGCACGAAGAAAAGGATGACAAAGACTATCGCTACAATCGCAAAATGACATCGGATCAACGCTCCGAGCTTGCTTCACGCATTGGAGAACCCATCACCAGCGGAGATTTACGTAAGGTGTCAGCGCTCAATGTGCAGCATGTTTTCATCGACGACCCTGACTTTTCGGGGCTCGATTTTGATCACATTGATATCGTCACAGATGTAACCCGATATGGAAACATTGGAGACACCGCAGGGACGATCGGAACCGGTCGTCTGAACCGTGACAACTTCGACGATATTGAAGTGTTCGGAATTTTTGTCAGTGAGCGCATGGAGATGATGGAGGGAAAACTATTGTTGTTTGGAAACATGCGTTATGACGAAGTGTCTTCAACATTGGATGCTTCATCAGTGAGCACGAGTAACAAATACAGTTCATCTAGGTCCGACTTTTCGGTTGATGATATGACCTATGCTTTGGGTGTGAATTACGCTGTCAGTGATGACTTTAGGGTGTATGCAAACTATGCCACTTCTTTCCAGAAACAGACTGAGTTTAACGACACGGATCGAGCAACCGGTGAGCAACTCGCTGAGCCAGAATTCTTTGACAACGAAACGGGGCACGGTTGGGAAGTGGGTGCTAAGAGTTCATTTGGAGAAAAATTCTTTTCCACTTTTACGATATTTAGTATCGCGAAGGAAAATATCATTATTCCGGATTCTGTTGAAATCCCGGACCCTGATGAACCCGGTGAAACAAGGACGGTCAACTTCAAATCTGCAAATGGCGAAGAGGAATCCAAAGGAATGGAACTTGATTTCAATTGGATCGTGAATGATGCCTTCCAATTAACGGGAGCCTACGGTTACGTCGACTCCGAAATCGTTAAAGCAGATAAGGCGATCCTCGAAGGGCTTCCTTCTGCTCAGACACCAACACACAACTTTGGTATTATGGGCCGATACCGCGCGCAGGAGGGTAACCTGAAAGGCTTCGAAATGGGTCTTGGCTATCGTTACGCCAGTGAATCCCGCCCTGCGAATGACAGCGGACGCGAACTCTTTTATCAGGATGGTTATTATCTGCTTGAGGGGTTCATTGGATATCGTTTCGAAAATGCTCTGGGCAAACAAAGTGTGCAGTTGACCGTGAAAAACATCACGGACGAGCAATACACCGTCGGTTATTTGAATCGTGGCGAACCTCGTCGATGGGTCCTTAAGTGGAACACGAGGTTCTAAACGATATATGGGTAGTGCAGTAATCAGCACTTAAACACGGGGCGGATTCATTTGGGGTGAATTCGTCCCTTTTTTCTGATAGAGTGATGTTAGTTTTTACCCCATTCTAAGCCCCTTTGATTCCCCGTATTATTGTTATGAAAGATTTCCGTCATTCTTCCCTCTGGAGGTTCTGCACAGTATTATGCCTTCTATTCGGCGGTATATATTGGTTATCTGCCAAGCATTCTGAATCTTCACTCGACTCACTGGATGCCGTTCAAGTCCAAAGAACACTTGAGGCGGCGGCGCAATGGCAGATGGCTCATCCGAATGAATCAGTCGGGCTGCGCTGGTGGCACATGGCTCCTTACTATGACGGACTGATCGAACTTTCGAAAGTGACGGGCAATCCTCGCTATTTGACGGAAGTGATAGCTCGCGGTGAGCAAACGGGTTGGGCGTTGGGTGACCGGAAATACCATGCGGATGATCATGCCGTTGGTCATGCCTGGCTCGATGTTTTTGCGATGGACCCTGAACGAAATGATCGCATGGAATTTGTGAAAAAACGGTTGGATGAAGTGATCGCCTCTCCCGTGCGCAAGCAACTCCGGTTTGGAATAGATGGATACCCAGGAGTCACAGAAAGATGGAGCTGGTGTGATGCGCTCTATATGGCACCGCCAACTTTAGCTCGTCTTTATACGCTGACTGGCGACGATAAATACCTGCGCTTTATGGACCATGAATACCGGTGGACCTACGACGAGCTTTGGGATGCCGATGAGAAACTCTTTTACCGGGATGCGCGCTTTCTGGGGAAATTGACGGAAGAGGGGAAAAAGGTTTTCTGGAGTCGTGGCAATGGATGGGTCTACGGTGGATTACCCATGATCCTGGATGCCCTCTCAGAGACTGACTCTAGTCGCTCCTTTTACGAAACTCTTTTCCTTGAAATGAGTGAAGCAATCAAATCGGCGCAGCAACCGGACGGACTATGGCGACCCAATCTTGCTGACCCGATGCAAGTAAGGACTGGTGAATCCAGCGGAAGCGGGTTTTTTCTCTATGGCATAGCCTGGGGAATCCGCAATGGCCTGCTTTCCCGGGAAGATTTTGAAGGTGTTTTGCTCACCGGATGGAAGGGACTGATGACCCGTATTCAACCCGAGGGTTACATCGGCTATGTGCAACCCGTTGGATTTGATCCAAGGGATAACATTGAGCCTTCGAGCACTCATGTTTATGGAGCGGGTTCTCTCATGCTCGCCGGAAGCGAAATCCTTCGCCTCATGGGCGCGGCCAGTGAAAAACCAATTTCAGAACTCTATTCCCAGGCGCAAGCGTCGATTGACGAAGGCTCCTGGATTCCAGCTGCTGGTGGTTATGTGGTCCCGCGTCGCTTCGATGATCTGGGCTGGGAAAATGACAAGATGGCCTTTCGCGTTTATGGTCCCCAGCTAAGAGACTCGACAGAGGACAGTGGAGTGGATGTATGGTCGAAGCGAGTGGATGAACCGGTTGTTTATAAATGGTTTATGGGGTCGTTTGACGGCAGCATCAACTACCATGAAGACACGGGCGAAGGCTATGATGGTTACAAAGTGGGTGCTAATAGAGGTTGTGGGGGCACCGGGCTTTTTTACAAAGGAAGGCTTTACACTGCGAATACCTATTACCGTGGAAGTGTGATGTATTCCACATCCGATCATGGGAAGCTGTTACTGGAGTATCACTACGATATCGACGGAACGCAGATCAAAGAACTTAAGACGATTACGCTCAAAAAAGGCGATATCCTTTGCGAAGCCCGTTCTGAATTCCGTGGGTCGGGCAAGGTGTTGAATGAGGCCTCGTTTGTCATCGGGCTTACTCCTCAGAGTGATGATGTTCTTGAGATTGTTAACGAGGAAGTAGGATTCGCAATGTGGGAATCTTTCGGCGGCTTTGAATTGGGGATGGCAGTGAAACTTAAGGATGTTGATTCGAAAGGAATCAAATACCAGACTCTCAAAGGCTCTCAGGATCATTTTCTTATGATTCCATTAGGAGAGACCCGTGAATTGGCGTATCAATTCGGTTACACTTGGACAGCCAATGCTCCGAAGCAAACCCTGGAAAACTGGGCCAAAACGTTGGGTTTGTTATGAGTTTCTGTACCGGTAAACGTTTGTTTCTCTTTTAACAAAGCCTATTTTCTTATACAGGCTATTCGCTACTTCTCGCGAAGGCCGTGACGTTAAATCAATGGTTTTTGCGCCCCGCTCATTTGCCAAATTTACCGCATACTCAGAAAGTAACCGACCGACACCCTTTCCTCTGGACTCTTCACTCACAACCACATCTTCAATCCAGGCCCTTATTCCAGTCGGAATCACGAAAACAGCTAGTGTGAGACTACCGTAAAACTGGCCGTCTTCTTCTGCCATGAGAAGGTGTGAAGACTCAGATTGAATGATTCTCATTAAAGAAACATCCGACAATGGCGACGCTGTCGATGATAATTGAGGAAGTAACTCATTTAGAGCGTTTAAAATTTTCTCCGAGTATTCTGATATTTCAATGACTTTCATGGTCCGCTTTGCTTTGATCTTTCTTCTTGATAAAAATCACTAAGGATTTCTTCAACTGTATCGCATGCCATCGAGGCAAATCCAGGGTTACTTTTTAGGTAGTAAGGAATGATCTTTAATGCCTGTCTGAGAGCCATTCCCTGTCCTCGATACCAAGCTGAGTCGTCGACCTGGAGGGTGGACCTAAACCGTTCTCGTGCAACTCCTCGAAGAGTGCTCCAAGCTGGAATCAAATCCACAGCCGGATCTCCGACTCCTATCAGACCGAAATCGATAATGGCACTTATGCGGCCATCTTTTACCAGAATGTTGGGAGGGAGAAGGTCTCCATGAGTCCATGTGTTGACTCCTCGCCAGTTGGGATAGTTGGACAAAGTTTCCCAAGCGAAGGTTATGGCTTCTTTGTCAAAATTGCTCCCAAGGGATCTGATTGCTTCAATCACTTGAGGGTCGCTTGCAATTAAATCGCTATCTCTGTCAGATCTTGGTCCTTCAGAAGGATTGATACTTCGAAGCTCTGAAACAAAGTTTGCGAGTGTGTTTCCAGAATCAACTCCATCACCTACTAATCGTGGGTCGAAATTCTCACCGTCTAGCCAGGTATATATTGCCCAAGCAAGTGGAAATGCATCGGTGGGTTGTCCCTTCATCACCAGACGTGGCGTTCCAAGCGAAAGCTGAGGTGACAATGTGGGTAGCCATTTCGTTTCTTTAAGTAGAGAGGTCTCGTCCCTCGGGCACCTCGGTAGTCGAATGAGATGTTTTTGGCCGACTCGGAAGATGATATTGGAGGTCCCGGATGAGCCAACGTATTCCAACTTCTCTGAAGAGAGATGGTTGTTCTGGGATGCAAGGAGGTGACGAACCACGTCGGCGTCGATGTCTATTTCGTCATCATGAAGCTTTTCTATATTCATCATCAATAGTGAGGGATTACGACTTGCCGGAGGCGGGGAAAGAATTACAAAGAACCAGGTTCGTTCTAGGTTGAGTTCCTTTGTTCGTCATTAATCGCCATAAACCCATTTGAAAGGAAATTTGAAATCGTTTCAAACCCAGGAAACGATTGGGATGAAAAGTGGACATTTCTCAATTTCAATTTTCCGTTATTTTGTTAATAAAACAGACTACCTAGCCGGATTGGGCGCCGACGTGTTGAGCGGTTTTTTGACCTCGTTGGGCGCCAGCGAGCAGGGCTTGTTCGATGTTTCCGTATTTGAGGAACGCTCCCGTGAATGCGGCTTGGAACGCATCCCCACAACCGGTGGTGTCGACTACTTTTTTGATGGGCAATGCGGGTTGGCGAAATACTTGATTTTGATAATAAGCGATACTGCCCTCTGCTCCGAGTGTGAGTACGATAGGTGTGGTTGGGTGAGATTTTGCGAATACTTCAAAGGCGGATTGCATATCTGGGGTTCCTCCCGCATAGGCGATGTCCACAACCTGCAATGATAATTCCATAATCGATGGATCGGGGAGATGCATGAAGTCCACACAGAGTTTTCGATGTGAGGCGACGGCATTGTATTGTTTTTGTAACTCGAGGGTCGTTTCGAAATGGGGGTCAAAACTATTGGTGGACCAAACGTC
This sequence comes from Opitutales bacterium, assembly GCA_963676215.2. Classification (GTDB taxonomy): domain Bacteria; phylum Verrucomicrobiota; class Verrucomicrobiia; order Opitutales; family JAFGAQ01; genus JAKSBQ01. Next base: position 347,200 of record CAXXVT010000006.1, read on the forward strand.
GTAGGATTGCAGTGCATCCCAGTCGGCTTTTTGAAATTGATAAGTTCCAAACACTCCGTTCTTCCAGGCACCTTCGATCCCAAAACGTTCTCCGTTGGCATCATTTACGAGCTGATTCGAGGCTGTCTCACCGTCGACTTGAATACAGTGGGAGCAATCTACGCCCGATTCTTTTAAGAGTTTAATAATTCGATCACCCGAAGCATCGCTTCCTACAGCTCCAAAAAAGGCGGTGTCGTAGCCAAGTTTCACTAGATTAATTGCCTGATTGAGGGCATTCCCACCCGGAAAGTATTGATTTAGCTTTGGAAAGTAGTCCATTGCCGCGACAGAGAAACAAGCGATTTTCATGGGGATTAAAAAGGGGGGGTAATGGGTTAGGGGTTAGAGATGATGGGTGATGGGTAATGAATACCGATTGGGATGACGATAACGATAACGATCACGAAAACGTTAACGATGACGATTGGGATAAGGGATAGGATGAAAGGGGGTGTGGAAAGGCAACGGCGGAGCTGTGCTTGATTAAAGAGTGAGTGCTTCAAAAGGATTCTACGCCCTATCGGTTGAGTGTCGCATCTTGAACACTCGAAACAGGAATAGGGGTAATGGAATCGGTGGTTGATGTTGAAAAGGAGCGCATGAATTTATTCGTGTGAATGGCGGAGTGTTGGAGCGTTTGGTTGGCAGGACGTGACGACGACTGAAGTCATCGCCTCCGTGAAGAGGGAAAAGGTGAGTGTGAAAAGGAGCACATGAATTTATTCGTGTGAATGGCGGAGTGTTGGAGCGTTTGGTTGGCAGGACGTGACGACGACTGAAGTCATCGCCTCCGTGAAGAGGGAAAAGGTGAGTGTGAAAAGGAGCACATGAATTTATTCGTGTGAATAGCGGAGTGTTGGAGCGTTTGGTTGGCAGTAGGTGACGACGACTGAAGTCATCGCCTCCGTGAAGAGAGAAACGGTGAGTGTGAAAAGGAGCACATGAATTTATTCCTGTGAATGGCGGAGTGTTGGAGCGTTTGGTTGGCAGTATGTGACGACGACTGAAGTCATCGCCTCCGTGAAGAGGGAAAAGGTGAGTGTGAAAAGGAGCACATGAATTTATTCGTGTGAATAGCGGAGTGTTGGAGCGTTTGGTTGGCAGGACGTGACGACGACTGAAGTCATCGCCTCCGTGAAGAGAGAAACGGTGAGTGTGAAAAGGAGCACATGAATTTATTCGTGTGAATGGCGGAGTGTTGGAGCGTTTGGTTGGCAGGACGTGACGACGACTGAAGTCATCGCCTCCGTGAAGAGGGAAACGGTGAGTGTGAAAAGGAGCACATGAATTTATTCGTGTGAATGGCGGAGTGTTGGAGCGTTTGGTTGGCAGGACGTGACGACGACTGAAGTCATCGCCTCCGTGAAGAGGGGGAGGAGCGCGCCAACAGCGGCGTGGATGCGAAGGCCTGTCCGCCTAAAGCGGAGGATGGATCTACGTTCCTTTGGGGATGACGAGCATGAAGACGATGACGACGGAGGGTAGGATTACGGTTGGAGAATTGCGGGACACTCTCGGGAGTTACAGCTTTTTACATCATTATGGGTTGTCTGGCTCAACAAATACGAAATTTGGACGCTAATTGATTTTGAATTCTCGTGTTGAATCAGCTCATATGACCGCATTTCGCCATATTCTCCTTTTTCTTGTTTTGTGCTCACCATTGGTGGGGAGACTGGACCCCAACAAGGGGCTTTCTCAATTCAGTCATTCGAATTGGGATTTGACCGATGGATTAACTTCGAACTGGGTGAATGGGATTACTCAGCAAAAGGGTGCTCCCTATATTTGGATCGCGACCCCAACTGGACTGGCGAAGTTTGATGGAGTGAGCTTTGAAATCCTAGATTCTCTCAGTGATCCAAAACTGCAAGGAGGTATTTGGGATCTTGCCGTCGGCGCTGAGGGTGAGTTGTGGATTGGAAGTAAATTTTCTGGTCTTTTGAGAATGACCCAAGAGGGTTTTTCCACGGTTTGGGGAGAAGATCAACAAGGGCCAGAGGAAATCAGGGTTTTGGAAATTGATTCCAATAATCGGGTGTGGATGGGTTCACCTGAAGGGTTATTCTATTTGGAAAATGGAAAGGTGTACGAAGTAAAGCCTCAAGGACTTGATCATGCCTGGATTGAATCCTTGCACGAGGATGCAAATGGTAAAATTTGGGTCGGCACTCAGGAGCTGGGACTTTTTTGCTATAATAAGTCTTTGGTCAAGGTCCAACTGAAGGGGTTTGATGACAAGCAAACGATCCATTGTATTCAATCGGATTTGCAGAAGAACTTGTGGATTGGAACGAAAGAGGGACTATTCCGATCCGATGGAAAAGAGGTAACAGATCATTTCACGATTTCCGATGGGCTTCCTTCAAATGCGGTGAGAGCCCTCTATCTTGACCGTTCGGGATGCCTGTGGATCGGCACAGAAAGTGGGATCGCGCGGTATTTCAAAGGATCATTGATTGCATCCAAATCCACGGATCCGTATTCGAGTCATTATGTAACCGGATTTTACGAGGATGAGGAAGGGAGTTTGTGGGTTGGAACTAAATATAATGGATTTAGTCAGCTTTGGAATGCCAAGTTCACTGCATTCGGGATGAAGGAAGGGTTGAAAAATGAAGTGATCAATGTCGTGTTTGAAGACCTTGATGGAACACTGTGGATCGGAACGAACCAAGGATGTTTCATTCTAAAGGATGGAGTAATTGAGGAAGCTTATGCGGATAGACTCGGGGAAACCCGCATTAGAGATATCTATCGAGACTCTCGCGGTTGTATCTGGTTTTGCAGTTATTCAGGTTTGTTTTTCTCCGAACAGAATGATCCCGGGAAGCTGACTCTAAAAGAGGGACTTTCGAGTAATCTTTCGAGGCAAGTTTTCGAAGATAGCAAGGGAACGATATGGATTGGAACTCGGGCTGGGCTCAATCGCATTGAACCTGATGGTGGAATCATTTCGTGGAGTAATCCGGAGATTCAAAATGATTTCATCCTCCACATTATTGAAGATCGCAAAGGTGACATATGGATTGCAACTGATGGAGGAGGCATCGCTAGGTTTTCGAACAACGCATTTGAATGGATTGATACTGACCAAGGGTTGAATGATAGTGTTGTCTTCAAAATTTATGAAGATGAGCAAGGATTCTTTTGGTTGGCTACGGCAAAGGGGATATCGATCGTTAAGGATGATGAGGTTTATAATATTGGCCCGTCCCAAGGGCTCCCAAGTGAGACCATTTTTCAAGTGATTGAAGACAAATATGGCATGTTGTGGTTTACGGCGCATGAGGGCATTTTTAGAATCAGTCGATCAAGTCTTTTGGATTATTTGAAGAACCCTGAAGTATTACCTGAGGTTACCCGATTTGGCCCGCTTGATGGTTTGCGAACTTATCAAATGACCGGAGTAGGAGAGTCGCTGGTTTTGGCCGATGGTAATCTCTGTTTCAGTACCGCGAAGGGAATTGCGTTGATGGACCCTACGGAGATTAGAATTAACGTTTTCAAACCAGATGTATCGTTAGGAAAACTGGTCATTAATGGAAAGCCACAAGAAATTCCAAGTGATTCTAATGAAAACGAATTGGTGTTCGAACCGGGGATCAAGAAACTTGAATTTCACTATACTGCCAGCAGTATGATTGGAGCAGATCATATCGTTTTCGCTACCCAATTGATCGGCTTCGACGATCATCTCTCTGAAACAACATCGCGATCCATCACCTATACAAATCTCGACCCTGGTCATTACCAATTTGTTGCGATGGCATCCAACACAGATGGAGTGCAGGGCGAGCAAAGGACTGTTCTGAGATTCCGTATTAAACCCCATTTTAATCAAACCGTATGGTTTCATATTTTGATCGGTTTGGTCTCTGCCCTTTTGGCCTACGGGCTTTATTCTTTGAGACTGCTCCACTTAAAAAGAAAGGGTAAACTCTTGGAATTGAAGGTGGAAAAGAGAACGGAGAGAATTACCCAGCAAAAGGAAATTATTGAATCAAAAAACATGGAGATTGAAAGAAATCTTCGTCTACAAAAAGCTGCGAATACTGAGCTTAAAAAACTCAATGATGAAAAAAGCTATTTTTTGGGAGTTGCCGCTCATGACATTCTCAATCCATTGGGAAACATGATGGTCCTGACGAAGGAATTGATGAATCAGGATGTTGAACCTCTCTCTCAAGCGGAACAAAAAGATAGTCTGAAACTGATTTATGAGTCGAGTGAAGGATTGCTGGATCTGGTCAATCAGCTTGTTGAAAGTGTCGCCCTCGAGTCTGGGAAAATACGTTTGGAAAAAGACATGGAAGATGTGGCCGCAATCTCGAAATCGGTAGTGGCTCTCAACCAAAATTATGCAGAGGCAAAGAATCAACATATCAATCTGCATTGTGAATCCCACATCCCAGCTTTTGTTGATAGCCTCAGAATTCGCTCTTCAATGGATAACTATGTGAGCAACGCGATCAAATATTCTCCCTCGGGGAGTTCTATTGAAATTGTTGTGGAGGCCTTTGAAAAAGATGAGAAGCGATGGCTTCGTTTTGAGGTAAAAGATAGTGGGCCTGGTTTGACCCCCAACGATTTTGATAAAGCGTTTGAAAGGTTTTCCAAATTATCTGCTAAACCAACGGGAAATGAAATTTCAAGTGGGATGGGTCTGTCCATTGTGAAACAGATCATAGAGCTCCATGGAGGAGAAGTTGCGGTGCGAAACAGAGAGGAAGGCGGAGCCTGTTTTTCATTTGCGATTCCACTTTCATAGAAAACTAATACTTGGTATTATTGGGGTGAAATTCCGCATAGTCGAACTGCTTCTGAGATTCGTTATGGATTCCGGTTTTCGAGAATGATTCGTGTTTATGGTCAGAGGTTTTCAAATGAGTATGGACATCTGTCACTCTTCTCTCTTTCCATCCATTGTCCATACGGTGAGGTTTGTGAGTTCAGATCTGTCGGGTCTTTGCTTGAAAATGACAGAGTAACCATAGGCAATGCCTAGGAATATGAAGTTAACGATTGGACCAATCCAATAGTCGTGGATTCCAAAATTGTGCACCACGTCTCGCATGCCCAACCCAAGGTAGAGGTTGGCTGCAAAGGCCGCGACCAGAGCACAGAGAACCGCGCGAGTTCCGATCCGTGTCGTCAGCATGCCCGCAATGTAGATTCCGATCATACCGCCGGAGAGGAGCGAACTCATGATCCAATTGATGTCGTTCATACTCTCCTTTTCAACTCGACTGAAGTAGATCGCTCCCAGAATCATTATTACGGCGGTAATGATGCCGACAATTTTTGCAAAAATGAGATAGAATCGATCTGTCCTTCCCTTGAGAAAATACGGTTTAGCAACATCGATGGTTAGGACTGTCGATATCGCATTAATGCTGGAGTCCAAGGTAGACATCGCTGCTGCGAGTAATCCAGCGATGATCAAGCCTGCGATGCCAACCGGGAGTTGGGTGATGATGAAATAAGGAAAGACTTCATCCGCCTGCAGCGTGCCAACGATTGGATCCATTTTTACTTTGTAAAACACATAAAGTGCGGTGCCGATGAGATAGAAAAACGCCCAGGTCGGAACCACAACGGCGGCGCAAAAAGTGGTCGCCATCCGCGCATCTTTCATCGATTTGGAGGCTACATAGCGTTGGATCATATTCTGGTCATTGGTATACATCCCGATCCAACTGAAAATCCCCAGAAGAAACATGGTATAGGCGGTTCTTTCACTCAAATCCCAACGGAATTCTCCAATGCTGAATTTGTGGTCCGCAGCTCCCATATGGATAATTTCTCCGAACCCCCCTGGCAGCTTAATCACGATGATGCAGAAGGCGAGGATGCCTCCCAGCCACAGGACAATCGCTTGAATCACGTCGGTCCAGATAACTGCTTCAATCCCGCCCAGCACAGTGTAGAAAGCGATAAATACCCCCATACACACAATCACGATCCAAATATCGATTCCGGTCGCGAGGTTGACTGGTATTGAAACCAGAAAAAGAACGGCGCTGATGCGAAAAAATTGAAAAAGAACTCCACTGATAACGGCATACCATCTGGCAACCCCATCGAATCGAAGATCGAGGTATTCATAGGCGGTTGTCACACCGGTTTTTCGATAGATTGGGATAAAGTAGATGATCGCAAATACCGCGACAAATGGCAGGGTGAGGTTTGCTGCAAGTTGACGCCAGTCGATCGTATAGGCTGCCGCAGGAATCGTCAAAAACGTCATCGAACTGATCAGCGATCCCAACAGAGATAGCCCTATCGCCCAGCCGGGAAAGGCGCGATTGCCGACGAAATAGGCTTCCGTTGTATTATTTTTCTTGGCCAGGCGGAATCCCAAGAATGCCATTCCAGCGAGATAACAAATGAGAACCACCAGGTCCAGCGTACGGAGTTGGATATGTTGCATAGGGTAATACAGTAGAAATGGGGTTGTGCCTGAACAGTAGGATAGTGTCTTAGTTTCCAGAAGAAATCTCGACGATGGCAAAATGAAAAGGATCGAACTCGGCGTTTAGGTCAAATAGGAAGCATGGATTTATTTGATGGTTTGGAGTTGATGATCAACGGGAAACATCGTTTAAAAAAGGGGTGAAACGCATGAAGTTGAAATTCGTTACTCTTTCCTCGTTGATTCTCGTTGGAATCGTCGCCTGTAGCGCTGGGGATTCAAAAAGTGGTGAGGCTGGGGATCAACCGTTTACGCTGTTGGTTTACAATGTTGAAAACTTATTTGATCTCGATGGAATTTCGGTGTTCGAGGAGTATGAACAGGATGCGAGCCATAATCCCTATCCCTATAACGGTGCACGATTGCTAACTAAAATAAATAATCACGCCTCGATCATCCAACAATGTAGTGAAGGCAAGGGTGCCGATATCGTCGCGATTCAAGAATTTGAAATTGATTTTTCACAGGATCCGGAATTTTCACTGGAAGCGGCCCTCGCAAAATACGCGAATCGTAGCGTTTCGGAATTATTGGGAAGCAAGTCTGTTTCAGCTGAGATAAAACAATTTCCAGTGGAGTTTTTTCTCATCAAGCGACTGGAGGAACTGGGCTTGGATGGCTATCATTTTTACGAACCTGAATTTGATGTTTCGTGGCAAGAACGGAACATTGCCCATCGATGCGTATTTTTGAGTCGTTTCCCTGCAACTCGTATTCAACAACATCCTTTGAAGGATGCCCGGGATGTGGTGGAAGTAACCTTCGATGTGCATGGGCACGCTTTAACAGTTCTCAATAATCATTGGAAATCCGGAGCCAGTTCGACGCATTCAGAGCCGACTCGCGTCCAGAATGCAGGGGTGGTTCGAAAGGTGCTCGATGCGCGTTTGAGCAAAGATCCCAATGCGGATATCCTATTAGTAGGAGATTTTAATTCCCATCACAACGCAGCCCTGCGTATGGGGGGGGCAGTAGAGACAACGGGCCTCAATGGAGTGCTCGGATCGCAAAGTGTGGAACAGGCCCTCCTTGATGGCACTGCGGATCTTTACAATCTTTGGTATGAGCTCCCACAACCGGAACGCGGAAGCGAAGTTTGGTCAGGTGAGTGGGGAACCTTGATGCAGATGATTGTGACTCCCGGGCTCTATGATCAGCAAGGGGTTCAGTATGTCGATGGCAGTTTTCATCGCCTTGCGATCCAAGGGCAAAATCTCAATAAAAGCGATGGCACTCCCAATGCTTGGGTCAACCTGGGGAAGGGTGCCGGCTATTCCGATCATTTACCTGTCTATGCGAGTTTTCGCTATGAAAATGAAGCAGATGAGACTTCGCTCGTGGCTTACAAGCGTGAGACGTTAGGAAATGAGGTGGAAACATCCCACAAACCGATCACCGTGGACTACTCGCTGAGCCATCGCAAGGTGCATTCTGATCCTGAGCGTTTGGCAGATCTTTCGGAAGATGATAAGCTCGGTTGCATGGGTGAACTCTATTGGGTGGATGCGGTTAAAAAAGGTCGTGGAATCGATTTAGATGGGGTGGATTATTCGCTGTTTGCGCCCGACTATGAGGTCCGAAATTGGGTAAAAAAAATTGAGAATGGTTCTCCTATGAAATTTATTGGAGAATTTGGAATTTATCGGGGCACTTTACAATTTCTCATTCGCGATATCTCATGGGTTGATCCGAAAAATGAAATCTGAAAATAAGCCTCGAATTGTTATTGAATACTGCAGTCAATGTCGTTTCGTTTTGCGCGCCACATGGATTGCCCAAGAGTTATTGTTCACCTTTGGTGAGACAATTGGAGAAGTGGCCCTTGTTCCCGGAACCGGGGGTGTTTTTGTAGTGCGATTGGGAGAAACAGTTGTGTTCGATAAGAAAGACAAAGGAAGATTTCCCGAGTCGAAGGAATTGAAACAATTGATGCGCGATCAAATCGATCCGGAGCGGGATCTTGGACATAGCGATCGTGAAACGGCATGAGGGTAATGTGAGGAAAGCCTGCCAGTTCATTCTTATTGGAATGGTATTCGCAATCCTGAATTTGGCATCGGTCAGTACACTCTCTGCTGATGAAGAAAACCTTTACCAAGGGCATCCGCTTTTTCAAACGGGAGAGTTGATCGCGTGGCTAACCAAGCATCGTCCAGAACGTGAGCTTTCGCAGTTTCACATCCACCACACCTGGGATCCTCGTTATGCGGACTTCAATTGGGGGAACCATGCGGAGTTGCAAATGGAAATGCGTGATCTGCATGTTGTGGGGAATGATTGGGATGATATTGCGCAACATTTCACGTTGTTTCCCGACGGCCTTTGGATGCTGGGGCGAGACCTGGAGTGGAACCCTGCGTCGATTCGAGGATGGAACCAGGGGGCAGTCGCTGTAGAGATGGTGGGGGATTTTGATCGTGGAGCTGACATCATGACCGACCTTCAACGGGATGCCATCCTTCAAATGAGCCGTTTTATGGTCAATGAATGGGAATTGATTCCACATTTTCACCGCGATCACCCTGATGCAGGGAAAACCTGTCCCGGCTCTTCCATAGACCGATCAACCTTTATGCGGCTGATCGATTCATCCCTTGAATGTACTTCAGAGGAATGTTTTCAACGGTAGGAGTTGATTTCGTCTCTCAGACTTTCAGCTGCTCCCCTTGCGGCATCTGCAAAATCAGTTTCGGAACTGGCATAGATGATTTTACGGGAAGAATTGATAATGAGGCCGGCATTGTCATCCGAAACCCCTGCTTTGACGATATCTTTCACTTTTCCTCCCTGAGCGCCAACTCCGGGAACTAAGATCGGGATATCTGGGGCCATTTTGCGCACATTTGCGAGCTCTGCCGGGTAAGTTCCCCCGACAACGAGGCAGATGTTATTGTTCAAATTCCAGCGATTTTGAGATAGATAAGCGATTTTTCGGTAAATTTCCTCTCCATCCACCTTCATCGCCTGGATTTCGCCTGATCCTGGATTTGAGGTTTTGCAGAGAATGATGATTCCCTTTTCTGCACGACTGAGAAAAGGTTCGAGCGAATCGCCACCCAAATATGGATTTACGGTTACAGCGTCTGCATGGTAACGATCAAACGCTTCTTTTGCATACATTTCTGCAGTGTTGCCGATGTCGCCTCGTTTAGAGTCCAAGATCGTGGGAACCTTCGGGTAGGTGGCCCTGAGATACTGGAACGTCATTTCAAGCTGGTTTTCAGCACCATAGGCGGAATAAAAAGCGATCTGAGGTTTGAATGCACAAACAAGATCGTGGGTGGCGTCAATGATCGCTTTATTGAAAGCAAAAAGTGGATACTTTTCCTCCTTGAGGTGAGGAGGAATTTTGTCCAAATCGGTGTCAAGACCAACACATACGAGTGTGTTTTCCTGTTTCCAGCGGTGATGAAGTTTATCTGAAAAGGGTATCATTTCTCCCAAAGTTTAGAGTAAGCAAAGAATCGTTAATAGAGTCCCAGACTGGGCAATGCGAACGTTTTTTGATGAAAATCGGAAAAAACGGCTTCAATGCTCACTTTTGTGACTCCTGTTCTTAGCTAAAAAACTGCCAAATACTCAAATTGTCTCAAAAGAAATTTAACCCATTGTCTAAGAATGATTCGGTTATTTTGATATGAGCTGATGAACATCCGTTTCTGAGGAGGAAAGATGTTGAGGTAAAAGACTCCTAAAACGGTACGGATGTTCTAGTCCAGCAATTTTCTGCCATTTTAACGTGAATTCCAATTTACACGCGATAGTAACTTTTTCTTAATATGGCATCCTCTATGGTGCTCGTGGAAACTTGTAATCTACAGCCTCCGTTTTAGTGGATACTCTGTACCGAAATGAAAGATCCTTCCAATCGCAAAATAAACAAGAAATTGAGTGGTTATAGTCTTGTCGAGATTATGGTTGTTGTGGCGATTATCGGACTTTTGGCTACGCTTGGGATTGTCGCTTATAAACATTATCGAACTCGTGCATATGCAACCTTGATTGGAGCTGATATGAGACTTTTTAGAGATGCCTTGGAGCAGTGCGTCCTTGATACTCGTAGTTTTTCTGTAGGTGCGCCTGCTGGGCAGTTGTCCTCGATATTCGCACCCTATGTGAGGGATGCAAAGTTTGAGGCGACTACTGCAATCGGAGGGCATTGGGTTGTCGATGCTCAAGTTGACGGCGTCAAGTTGGCTGTTGGAATCACAGGTTTTACGACGTCGACTGCTCCGATCGAACTAGCAGATCGTTTGTATGATGATGGAAATATAGCAACCGGGCGTATGAGAATGCTCTCTGGAACAAAATACTCTTACGTGATTGAAGAATAGGCTCTGGACAGCTCTAGAAAGGGTGGACTAAGAACTCCTACGATCTTTACAGACGGACTGTACCGTCTTCGAGATGACTGATGAAATCTTGGTAGGCCTGTTCCAGTCCTTCTTTGAGTCCGATGCGTGCTTTCCATCCGGTACTTTGAATGAGGGAAACATCCATTAGTTTTCGCATCGTGCCATCAGGTTTTGTTGTGTCCTTAACTATCTGGCCTTCAAAGCCAGTTACCTCTTTGACCAGTTCTGCCATGTCCGCAATTGAGATATCACTGCCAAACCCAATATTGACCCAGTCTGGTGGGTTTTCGAGTTGGAGGAGATGGAGTACCCCTTCTGCCAAGTCATCGGTATGAAGAAATTCACGGAGTGGTTTTCCCGTGCCCCACATGGTGACTTCGGGGGAGCCTTTTACTTTGGCTTCATGAAATTTCCGAATGAGGGCTGGTATCACATGGGAGTTTTCGAGGTGATAGTTATCACCCGGACCATAGAGATTGCATGGCATAGCGGAGTGGAAAAGCACGCCATACTGTTCACGATAAAATTGACATAGCTTCAGCGCAGCAATTTTTGCCAGTGCGTAGGCTTCGTTGGTTGCTTCGAGAGGACTGGTCAATAGCGAATCCTCTCGGATGGGTTGAGGGGCTTCTTTGGGATAAATACAGGAGCTACCAAGGTTGAGAAAGCGTTTGACTCCATTCCGATAGGCGGAATGCACAAGGTTCAGATTGATGGCGAGGTTTTCCTGGATGAACTCTGCGGGATAAGTGCTGTTCGCGTGGATGCCGCCGACCTTGGCGGCAGCGTTTACAATAATGGTGGGCTGTTCAGCAGCGATGAAGGCATCGACTGCAGCTTGGTTCGTGAGGTCGAGTTCTTTGCGGGTTCGAGTGAGCAGGGTCGCATCGGATCCGTAGTGATGATTGAGAACCCGACAAATGGCAGATCCAACCATCCCGCGATGACCGGTAACAAAGATTTTTTTGATGATCCATAGTCTTGGTATTAGGTTTGAAGGAAAAATATAGGAAAATTTATTCGCTCAGGATTTCACGAAGAGTTTTATCGACAATTTTGGGATTCGCTTTCCCCTGAGTTGCTTTCATTACCTGACCTTTGAGTGCATTGATCGCTTTTTCATTGCCTTCTTTGAACTGGGAAACCGGCTTGGGGTTTGCATCGATCACATCTCGGCAAATGGCTTCGATCTCGCCCGTATCGGAAGATTGTTTCATCCCTTTCTTTTCAACGATCTCACTCGGCATTGAACCCGTTTTCACCATTTCTGGGAAGATTTCCTTGGCAATTTGATTAGAGATAACATTGCCGTCCACAAGTTGCACGAGTTCTGCGATATGCTTTGGTGTAATGGGTAAGTCTGCAAGCGTTTGCTTTTGATCTTCGAAACTTGCACTCGAAAGTTCTCTTAGAAGGTCATTTGCGATGATATTTGCGATCCCCTTGGGATTGTCATGAATGGCGACTGCAGATTCAAAACACTCCACAAGTTCACGATTTGGACAAATCACGGATGTAATCGTATAAGGGAGATCAAATTGATCCATATAGCGGCGCTGGCGGTCGAAAGGGATCTCGGGAAGCTCCTTCGCTAGTTCCATTTTCCATTCATCTGAAATACGGACTGGCATAAGATCAGGATCTGGGAAATACCGGTAGTCGTGAGCCTCTTCCTTGGTGCGCATGACATAGGTCATGTTTTGATCCGCATCCCAGCGTCGGGTTTCCTGTGTAATCGTGTGCCCGGCTTTGACTTCTCTCGTCTGACGCTCGATTTCATACTGAAGTCCATTTTTAACCCCGCTGATACTATTGAGGTTCTTCAACTCCACCTTTGTTCCCAGGGTATCGCTGCCAACAGGGCGGATGGAAACATTGGCGTCACAACGCATTTGTCCTTTTTCCATGTCGCAGTCGGAAAACCCTGCAAACACGAGATTATTGCGGAGTGCCGTGAGAAATGCAGACGCTTCGTCGGGTGAAAAAATATCGGGCTCGGTGACGATTTCAATTAGAGGTGCTCCCGCGCGGTTGTAGTCGACCCAACTGAAATCTCCCGTGTGGGTTAGTTTCCCCACATCTTCTTCTAAGTGGATACGGGTAAGGGCGACATTTCGGTGTTCTCCCATGATATTGCGCGAAGCACTGAGCATCTCGATCTCGACTGATCCTCCGTCACAAAGTGGTTGGTCATATTGCGAAATTTGATAGTTCTTGGGCATGTCGGGATAGAAGTAGTGCTTACGATCCCACTTGGACACCTTCGGTATCTTGCATCCCAGCATGAGTCCTACCTTGATTGATTTCTCAATGGCTTCTTTGTTGAGCACGGGTAGGGTTCCCGGCATTCCCAAGACCACCGCATTGGTCAGACTGTTGGGTTCTTCACCATACGAGTAGGGTGCGTCGGTGAACATCTTGCTCTTGGTCTTTAGCTGGACGTGAACTTCAAGTCCAATGACTGCTTCGTATTCGCTCATGATAAAAGTGGATGGGTGGATCGCTGTGACTGGATGCTGGATTGATTCTCCAATACTCATTCGCCGAGTATGGGGCGAGCCTTGTGGTAGTCATTATCCTGTTCGAACAATTTGGCCGCTTTCAACAAACGGGATTCTTCGAAGTGAGGCGCGATAAGATGAAATGCGACTGGTAACTTCTGTGATGTGAATCCACAGGGCACCGACATGGCGGGTAATCCTGCGAGATTGGCAGGGATCGTAAAGATGTCATTGAGATACATGGTGAGTGGATCTTCGACTTCTTCATCTAACTTAAACGCCGGAGTGGGTGCAGTGGGTGTAATGATAAGATCAACCTCTTCAAAGTTTGAACTGAAATCATTGCGAATGAGGGTGCGCACTTGTTGGGCTTTGAGATAATAGGCATCATGGTAACCACTGCTCAACGCGAAGGTTCCCAGGATAATGCGCCGTTTCACTTCTTCGCCAAATCCTTCTCCCCGGCTTTTGAAATACACATCGAGTGCATTGGTGGCCTTCTCGGAGCGGTGAGTATAACGGATTCCGTCAAATCTGGCGAGATTGGATGAGGCCTCAGCGGTTGCAATGACGTAGTAAGTCGGCACTGCAAGAGAGCTGTTGGGCAATGAAATTTCTTTTATTTTACAGCCCTTGCGCTTGTAGTAAGCGATCGCTTCTTTGATGGATGCGAGCACTTCCTCATCCATTGGATACTCAAAATACTCCTTGGGAACGCCGATCGTGGGGCGGTAATCTGCCGCGTTTTCAATCTCTGCTGCGTAATCCGGGATCTCTGCCGGGTAGGACGAAGAGTCTTTAGCGTCTAGCCCGGAAATCAAGGCTAGGATGACTGCGATATCATCCACGCTGCGAGCAAAAGGCCCGATTTGGTCGAGACTGGACGCGAATGCCACCAATCCGAAGCGGGAAACACGCCCGTAGGTAGGTTTGAGTCCATAGACTCCGCAAAATGACGCAGGTTGCCGGATCGATCCGCCTGTATCACTTCCAAGAGTGATCGGGGAGAATCCCGCGGCAGCTGCGGCTGCACTACCTCCACTACTTCCGCCGGTGGTGCGGTCGAGATCCCATGGATTATGAGTGGTTCCGAAATACGACGTTTCGTTGGAGGAACCCATGGCAAATTCGTCCATGTTGAGTCGCCCCCATACAATGACCCCGGCCGCTTTGAGTTTGTCGACAACGGTTGAGTTGTAGGGCGGTACAAAATTTTCGAGAATTTTACTGCCACAAGTAAGTGGTTGATCCGCAAGTGCCATGTTGTTTTTCAGGGCGACGGGGATGCCATCGAGCGGGCTCAAAAGAGACCCTTCTTTTCTCCGCTCATCAGCGGCTGTTGCCTGTGTCAGTGCGTCAGCTTCGTCATATCCGATAAAGGCATTGATTGCACCATTGTGTGCTTTCACTCGGTCCAGAATGGCGGTCATAATCGACACTGAGGTCAATTCGCCCGATTCCAGTTTGGCCTTAAGTTCGAGTGCTGTGAGACTAGCGATGGAAGTTTCCATGATATTCTTGGGTCAGAAATGGCTTAATCGATAACTCGAGGCACAACGATCTGGCCTTCGGCGGACTGAGGTGCATTACGCAGCGCTTCATCTTGTCGAAAAGGCGTGCCGGTCACATCTTCGCGCAGCACGTCGTAAATGGCATTGGCATGGGCGGTAGGTTCCACGCCGTCCGTATCGACTTCTCCCAATTTCTGAAAGTAATCAATGATCTTTCCAAGTTGTCCGGTGAACTTGGATTTTTCCTCTTCCGTGAGTTCTAGTCGCGCGAGTTGTGCGACGTAGTTGATATCGAATTCTTCGTTTGATGCCATAGCGGTCAATGGTGATCAGATTAAAACTAAAATCGCCGATTAGCGACGGACACGGTATTTAGTGCGGGATTCAATGGTTTGTTGAATCGTCTCAAAAGCTTGATTAACGACCTCATCCTTCAACGTTCCCTCTTTCCCCCGGAACGTCATGCTGAATGCGAGACTCTTTTTCCCAGGTTCCATACCTTTGCCTTCATAGACGTCAAACAATTGCACGTCCTCCACTTCGAAAGACTTTTCCTTCAATGATTTTGCGGTTTTTCGCATGGCGTCGAGAACCCTCGCTGCTGGCTCTGCTTCATCTACAACCAATGCTAAATCCTTGTAGGATGGTGGAAAATGACTGAATGGTTGAAATTTGTAAGGTTTAACGGGTTTTTCAATGGAAGCGGGTAGAATGGCAAGTCCTCCGGCATACACCGTGCCTTCAATGTCATTTTCCTTGAGATGCTTCAGATCAATCATCCCAAACTCGGCTTCGAATCCACCTCTGCGCAGGCCTGCCCCTTTCGCAAAATGCCCTTTTTGCCCATAAAGTGGAATGCCATCGAGCGTGACAAGGTTGTCGGACATGCGTTGACCTGCCATGCGAAGCAGATCGGTGATGATGGTTTTAACCTTATAAAAGTCGCTGGCTTCGCGTGTTTTCCAATTCCGTTCTGCCGGGTTTTCGTGAATTGCGAATCCGATTCCCAGACACTCCGTTAATTGATCTCCGTTCTCCAGATAAACTCTTCCCCACTCATAATAGCGGGATCCCTCATTCCCATGGTGCTGGTTGGTTTTAATCACTTCCAGCAGTCCAGGAATGATGGAAGGACGGAGGTGGGTCTGATCCGATGAGATTGGGTTGAGCAATTTCAGTTTATCATGCTCTCCTGCTTCTTTTTCCAACTTTGCTCCGTCGAGCAATGTGTAATTGTAAGCTTCGCTGAACCCTTTTGAACAGAGGTATTCGGAAACCCGTTTTCTCAAGTTCCATTCGCTGGAATGCTCGCGCAGTAGAGCGCGGTTTTCCACATCGGCATCAGGAATTTTATCGGTACCGTAAATGCGAAGGAATTCTTCAACAAGATCGATTGGGCGATACAGATCACCGCGGAAAGAGGGGATCCTCACTTTCCATGTGAGCGGAGATTCGTTTACCACAGCTAATGAGAGCCCCAACCCTTTGAGCGCGTCATGGATGGTCTCATCGCTGACTTCAAATCCACAGCGTTCACGGATGTAATCCGGTGTTACCTCGACTTCCTTCTCCGGAAGCTCATTTGAACCTTCAATAATGCATTGTTTGCAAAGGGTTCCACCCGCTGTTTCAAGAATCAGGTCGAGGGCTCGGAAAGCCGCAGTGTCAACGCCTTTGGGGTCGATTCCTCTTTCAAAACGATACGAACTATCGGTGGAAAGCAGTAGCTCGCGGGAAGTCTTACGAGTTTGTTTGGGTTCGAACCATGCGGATTCTAATACGATATCAACAGTAGAGTCATCGACTTCGGCGTCCACACTTCCCATGACACCGGCGATTACGAGCGCGCGTTCGGCATCGGCGATTAAGAGATTGTTCTCTGCAAGTTTACGCTTCTTTTCATCGAGGGTGACAATCGTTTCATCCGCTTTGGCCTGTCGAACGATGATTTCGGATCCCTGAATCTTAGCTGCATCGAATGCGTGCAGGGGTTGGCCCATCTCGTGAAGCACATAATTAGTGACATCCACCACATTGTTGATCGGACGGAGATCGATTGCCTCCAATGCCTCTTTGAGCCACGCAGGGCTTTCGGCGATGGTGACTCCTTTGATACAATGCGCAGTGTAGTAGTGACAGTTTTCTTTGGAATCAATGGTGACACTTTTGATCAGTGCATCACCTGCTTCTTTCGAAAAATCTTTCGCAGCCAATTTTACGTTGGGCTCGATGAGTTCGAGTGCAAAATAGGCAGCAAGGTCTCTGGCAAGTCCGAGGTGACTGAGGCAGTCCGGACGATTTGGAGTAATTTCCACATCAAACACGGTATCTCCCTCAGGGAACACGTCATTGATGGCAGTGCCAATTTCTGGTCTGTCTTCAAGAATTAGAAGTCCCGAGTGGTCGTCGCCGAGTCCGAGTTCCTTTGCAGAGCACATCATTCCAGCAGAATCCACACCTCTGAGTTTCGCTTTTTTGATTTTGAAACCACCAGGAAGCTCTGCGCCTACCACAGCAACCGGCACACGATCGCCTACTTTGAAGTTCTTTGCGCCACATACAATCCCCGCTGGGTTAGCGGCATCTCCCGTATTGACCTTACAAACACTGAGTTTGTCGGCATCGGGGTGGGGCTCTTTGCTGATGACTTCGCCAACAACAACGTTTTCAATGGATTCCAGTCCTTTGTATTCGATTTCTTCAACTTCAAAACCGATTAAGGTGAGGGCTTCCTCAATTTCCTCGACGGTTTGGTCGAGTTGTGGAACGTAGTTTTTCAGCCATTTGAGTGATATTAACATGACAGGAAAATTTTGATATTTTTAAATATGGGTTTGCTTGCGGATTTAGCGGGTGAACTGATCAAGGAAACGTTGATCGTTCTGGTAGAAGTAGCGGATATCATCTACTCCGGTGGCAATCATTGCGATGCGTTCGATGCCCATTCCAAAGGCATAACCCGTGTATTCGTTTGCATCGACACCCACGGCTTCAAACACTTTGGGGTCTACGATACCGCAACCCATGATTTCGATCCACTTCTTGCCAACTTTGCCTAGATGCTCTGCGGAGAAATCAACTTCAAAACTCGGTTCGGTATAAGGGAAAAAATGGGGGCGGAAACGGACTTTTGCATCCTTTCCGAGTAGTTCCTTGGCAAAATAATCGAGCAGGGCTTTGAGGTCCCTGACCGTCACGTTTTTGTCGACGAACAGTCCTTCGATTTGGTGGAAATTGGCGGAGTGCGTTGCGTCGGCGGTATCGCGACGAAAGGTGCGCCCTGGTGAAAGGATGCGCAAGGGAACTCCTTCTTTCAACATGGTGCGAATCTGCACACTGGAAGTATGGGGGCGCAATACGTGGCGTTCGTTCTCCCTCTGTTTGATGTTGGAGAAGCTTGTTCCCTGAGGCATGTAGTAGGTATCCTGTTCTGCGCGGGCTGGATGTTCGGGAGGAGTGTTGAGCGCGTCGAAGCAGAAAAACTCCGTTTCCGCTTCGCTGCCCGATGCGACTGTGAAGCCTACTTTTTCGAATATGTGTACGACACGCTCCAGAATCTGGGAAAGTGGGTGTTGGGTTCCAAGGCTGATATCCGGGCTCGGAAGGGTGGGGTCGATCGCAGGTCCGACTTTCGCGGCCAATTCTTCGGCTTCGAGTTTTGTCTCGATCTCTGCGAACACGGCTTCGAGTTCCCCTTTGAGACCATTGATCTTTTTACCGAATATGGGCTTTTCTTCCTTCGGCAGTTTGCCGATCATTTTCCGAACCCCGGTAAAGCTACCTTGCGGACCCATAAAGCTTGCTTTGAAAGCTTCATATGCTCCTCTATTTTCAATGGAGGGCGCTTCGTTCCTGGCACGAGTGGTGATAGCGTTGAGTTCTTGGTCCATGCTATTGGTATTGGTCTTTTGTATTGGCTTTTTGAAAGCCACTTGAACTGGCAATCAAAAAGGAATCCGCCCTGAATTTCTAGAGAGAAATGAATTAAAAGGCGGGAAACTACGAAAATATGAAACAAAAAAGGCTCCATCGTGTGATGGAGCCGTGAAAAATGATTGGTGATCGAAAAAAACGATGCGCTTTAGGCGTCTTTTTTCTCCAACGCTTTTTTGGAGATGTCGATCAATTTCTGAAATGCATCGGGATCATTAACAGCGATTTCAGACAATTGCTTACGGTCAAGTTCGACTTCAGCAAGAGAGAGACCGTTCATGAAACGACTGTAGTTGATGTCGTTAGCCCGGCATACTGCATTGATACGAACGATCCAAAGTTGGCGGAATTCCGACTTCTTTTTACGACGATCACGGTATGCAAATTTTTCTCCTCTTTCGACAGCATCTTTTGCGTAACGGTAAAGGCGTGATTTGTTTCCCCAATATCCCTTAGCTTTGTTTAGGACTTTGCGTCTTCTGGCGCGTGACGCGGGTGCATTTCTTGTTTTAGGCATGGCTCAAATTAAAATTTTGAATGACTTTCGTCGGTGATGTGGAGTAGCAATCTAGCTTAGGATCGCTTTCTTATACATTTCTGTAAAGCCCTTGGACACAGACTGATCTTTGTTCATGGCATTGAGCTGCTTTTTAGTCTTGTTACGCAGCATGTGACGATGGCCTGGCTTGCGGCGCATCAGTTTGCCGGTTCCGGTCACCTTAAAACGCTTTGCGATGGATTTCTTTGTTTTTTGCATGTTCCCAATCTGTTAAAACCGTCTGATATTGAGTTTTACTTGATAAAGTGCAAGCGGTTTTTGAAATTATTTTTGACCCTAAATCAACGGAGATTTCCTTTTATATCCAGTTTCATCGGATCTGGATCAGAACCAATCAGTCGTTTTGTGCAGAGTTCGGCAAGCTATAAACACAATTCTTCAATAATAGGTAATAATGCTTAGATTGGGATCTTTTTTCATGGACGGTACTTTGGGAATTCAGTAAACAAGCGGTTCAAGAGTTATCCCTACTATATATTAATGAAGCAAAAACTCAGTGAATTTCTCAAATTAAACGGCTTGGATGTAAACACATCTGATTTTGACTCAGAAGTGATTCGTTTCCAGGAAGCCATGGAGGCTGGACTCAAAGGTAAGCCGAGTTCGCTGCGCATGCTGCCTACTTTTGTGGGTGTGCCCGATGAAATTCAGGCTAATAGCAAAGTATTGGCGATTGATCTTGGTGGAACGAACCTCCGTGCAGGATTGATTGGATTTGACGAAAATGCAGAGGCATCGATTTTGGAGTTCCGAAAAAGGGAAATGCCGGGAGTGAAAACCCGGGTGGGACATGAAGAGGTATTTGATGCGGTTGCCGAACTCACTGCGGAATGGATCGAATTCACGGATTATGTAGGGTTTTGTTTTTCTAACCCATTTGAGTTCCAAGCAAACGGAGATGCAAAAGTCCTTCACTTTGGTAAGGAACTGAAGGTGGACGGGATGGTCGGCGCGTTGTTGATCGAAAATCTTCGGTCAGCTTGGGCGAGAAAAGGGGTGACCAAGCCAGTGACCGTTACGGTGCTCAATGATGCAGTTTCAACTTTGTTAATGGGAAAACTAACTTACCCTCGCCGACGGGTGTCAGACTTTATCGGGGCTATTCTTGGTACGGGAATGAATATTTCCTACGTGGAATCCAATGCCAATATTGAGAAACTTGAGGGAACTGATCACAGCCTCAGACAAATCGTGAACACCGAGTGTGGGGATTACAACGGATTCCTACAATGTCGGTTTGATAAACTATTGGATGCAACAACGACGAATCAGGGCCATTTTTTCATGGAAAAGACCATGTCGGGGGCTTACGTGGGTCGCTTGGTCGCAGTTGTTATCAATGAGGCTGTCAAAGCGGGTATCTTGAAGGATTCCGTGCCCGAACGATTGTCGACGAAGGATGTAAACGATTTTCTTATTGGAAAGGGCGGGATTAAGAACCCCCTCATTGCGATTTGCGAAAAGAATCCCGAAAACTTTGATGCCTTTTTTATGATCATGGATTTAGTCCTGAAAAGGGCCGCCAAATATGCGGCGGTTGCATTTGTTGCGATCGCAACCCGGACGGGGATTCGAAACAATTTTTCAGCTCCGATCATGCTATCCATCGATGGTTCCTCCTATGCTGGTGAATATTTTTACCGTGAACGCATCGAAGCTTATTTGTGGAAACACCTCAAAAAGAAGCATGGGATTTCTTACCAGGTAGTGAGGCCCGAGAATGCTTCTTTGCTGGGGGCATCTGTTGCCGCCCTGGGTTCGCAGTTTGTTTAGTATGAACAGCGAAAGTCCGTTTTGATATGAGTTCTTCGGATTCGCTGCTCGAAGAAATCGGGGTCTGATCTGTCAACGGATTTCACCACTTTATTTTTGTAATTACTTGTTGATCCCCTTTTTTTGAGGGAAAACACTGACTTGCCCAAATGCAGGGAATGTGCTCTAACAAAGTGTTGCCCATTCATTGTTTATGCTCCCCTTCAAAACCGCACTTGTTTCAATTCTTTCATTCGGGGCATCCTTCAATTACGTTTATTCGCTCAACCAGAGTTGTGAGTCGCATGATTATGCGATAACGAATTGGAACAGCTATTCGGGCCTCCCTCAAAACTCAGTCCGTGCGATCGAACAAAGCCCTGATGGCTACCTCTGGGTTGGCACTGATGAGGGTTTGGCGAAATTCGACGGAGTCGAATTTGAGACTTACGACAGGACGAATACTCCCTGCTTAAGCATTGATGGCATAATGGCGCTTTTTTATGAAAAAGAAAGTGACACGCTTTGGATCGGAACAGATGGAGGTGGTATCGTTTGGTTTCGTGACGGGCAATTCTCAAGAAGTCCGTTTGAAGCTTTGGCTCAAAACAGTATTCGCAGCTTTTTGCCCCATGAGGAAGGGATGCTGGTTTGCACCGAATATGGTGTCTTTAATTGCAAGAATGCTTCGTCTTCTGTTTTTCTCCCCGGAAGAAATCTAAAATTGGGAAATCTCAGCACCATTGAGAAAGGAGATGATGGATCGCTTTGGATTTCTGGAGATAGGGCCACAGTAGTGACGGCGTCCCAAGCGCTCCTCCCTCTGAGTGACTATGGGCTGATTGGAAGGGTTCGATGTTTCGAAAAATCCTTTGACGGCTCAATTTGGGTTGGAGGTAATCGTGGACTCACTCGATTTGATGGTAGCGAATTGAGAATGGTCTCCATCGGAAATAATAGTGAAGTCGAATTCGTACAAACAATCCTCGAAGATCGAGACCATAATCTATGGGTTGGAACGCTCAATGGATTGAAACAGATTTCAGACGGAATGTGTTCGGACGTTTATTTTGGGACCGGTCAAAAAGTAGGTACAGTTCTATGTTTGATGGAAGATCGCGAGGGTAACATCTGGGTCGGTAGCCGGTCTGGCCTCATCTGCATCCGCGAGCCAAAAATCCGTACCAAGATAGTCGAGGCCGGGGCTGCTCATCTCGGTGTTTTGTCCCTCTACAACGAAGATGAACATAGGACCTGGGTGGGGACTTATGGCGAGGGTTTACACTGTTTCAGTGAGGAAGGAAAATCCGCCCTTAAAATGAAAGATGGGTTATTGGACAATCGTGTATATGCCATTTGTGGTGATCCGAAAGGCGGAATTTTGATCAGTTATGGTGGCCCGGGGCTCAGTAGAGTAACGCCAGCGGGTATCACCCATTTTACGACTGAAAATGGATTACCCGAAAGACGCATTCGGACCATGAAATACGACCTGGATGGGAATTTGTGGTTGGTGACTCTTGGTAGTGGACTGTGGCGTATGAACGATGGTTTTTTTACTCAAGTGGATACAGGGCCTCTCAATAGGACAATGCGCGGACTTTTTGTTTCTTCCAATGGCGATGTCTGGGTTGGATCGAGTAATGGAGTCGGTAAAAGGGATCGACTAGGGCAATGGACGTATTTTCTCGATAAAGACGGTCTTCAGGGGACCGCAAGTTATTCATTTGCTGAAGATTTGAGCGGCAATATATGGATTGGACGCAAATTTGGGGGTGTTCAGCGCATCAGGGATGGAAAACTGGAAAGATTTGATTTGGCGGGTCAAAACACCTCAAGCATCTATGCTATGCAGGTTACAAACGAGGAGCTATGGTTAAATTGTTCAAGGGGAGTTTTTAAGATACGATTGGAAGAATTCGACCGCGTTTCAAAGACTCGTGGTTCAACTCTGAGTTATACCCTATTTGACGAATACTTTGGGGGTGATATCGCAGTTCCATCGATTGGTGGTTATCCTTCTTCGATTATCCGGAATGATGGTGAATTGTGGTTTGCTATGAATAATGGGATCGCAACCATACATCCTCAAAAGATCATCACCAATCTGGTGCCGCCAAATGTGTTGATTGAGAATATTGTCTATGAGGATAGCTCCTTCATTGTAGGGAGCGAGGACCTTGTTTTAGAACCAGGAGAAGGGAGTGTGCAGGTTCATTTCACCGCGATGGGACTCACCGATTCAAGCAGGAATACTTTCAAATATCGCCTCATTGGGAAGAGTGATCAATGGATCGATTGTGGAAACAATCGCACGGTCATCCTCTCCGGACTTCGTGGGAAGGATTACCGATTCGAATTACTCGCGAGCAATAACGATGGAATTTGGTCGACGGAACCTGCCATTTTGAATTTTTCAATAAAACCTCACTTCCATTCAACATGGTGGTTTCGACTCATCGTGGTTTCTCTTATCGTTGGGATTCTTTCGTTTCTCTATTGGTGGAAAATCAGAATTTATAGGCACCGTGAACTATCTCTAAAAAAATTGGTGGAGCAGCAGACCGAAGATTTGAGGAAGTCGAAAGAAGCGGCCGAAGCTTCCAATCGTGCTAAAAGCGAGTTTTTGGCAAATATGAGTCATGAGATCAGGACTCCGATGAGTGGGTTGTTGGGAATGACCGACTTAGCGAAAGATTTGGCAACCAGTGAAGAACTCAAAGACTACCTCTCGACGGCAAAAGAATCGGGAGATGCGCTGCTTGCGATCATAAATGATATTTTAGATTTCTCGAAGATTGATTCCGGAAAATTCCATTTAGAGCCTCATAAATTTGATCTGAAAGAGAGTATTACTCGAACCCTTTCAATGACAAATGGTGCTGCCATAAGTAAAGGTCTCACACTGTCCTCAGAAATTGATCCTCGAATTCCTTCACATCTGATAGGAGACGCAAATCGTATCCGCCAAGTGTTGCTTAATCTCATTAATAATGCGATCAAATTTACAGAATATGGTTCGATACTGGTAACCGTAGAGCAAACATCGTCTACGGATATCGAAGAAGTCATCTGCATTGGTGTCAGGGATAGCGGAATTGGCATCCCAGGGGATAGAATCGAATCCATTTTTGATCCGTTTTCACAGGCAGATAACACAACTGCGCGAAGGTTTGGTGGATCTGGGTTGGGACTGTCTATTTGCAAAAGTATTGTTGCCGCGATGAACGGAAATTTCAGAGTCGAAAGCGAATTTGGGAAAGGGAGTCTATTTGAATTTTCAATTCCGTTGGAGAAACCCAAGGTCAGATCCTCTAATGATATTTTCGATAGTCCGATTGTTGCCTTGGATGTTCCTCCGTTGCGGATTCTTGTTGCAGAGGACAATCAAGTAAATCAGAGGGTTTTGGAGATCAAATTACGATCAGAAGGGCATGAGGTTCGTATTGTCTCTGATGGAAACCAAGTGCTTCAAGCGATAGAAAATGAAAGGTTAGATGTCATTTTGATGGATGTTCAAATGCCGGGGCTCGACGGAATTCAGACCACTCGCATCCTACGGGAAAAGGAAAAAGATACTTCAAGTCACATCACAATCATAGCGATTACGGCCAATGCTTTTAAAAGTGATATTGAGTTGTGTCTCCAAGCAGGAATGGATTTTTGTACCGTCAAACCTTTTGACTGGAATCATCTCAACTCTCTTCTCTTGCAATGTTCCTCAAAGGGCGGGGATGTTACATGAAGTGAATTGCCATTGTATTCCTTTGATTAGCGTTTGATTTCGCGGATTTCAGTGGAGGATGAGATAAATTGTCTCCAATAAACCAAGCGGTCTACACCCAACGGTTTATGGTCTCATCTTTGTGTTGTTTTAATGTTTCAGTTGACGTTGAGAATGAATTCTTGGATCCGAGATGAGTGTTATCAATTTCAATTTCAGTTTGGAACCTGGTAGACGATAATATTGCAGTACCCTTTTTTTAGAAAACTGAAAAATGGGTATCATAAGTAGTACATTTTCAATATTTAATTGGTATGCGAGAAACCCGACAGTCTGTGCCCTCCTCCATTTCAGACCCAATTTTTTATGAATATCTGAAATTGTTACTTTCTGGGGAAAAACGTAAGTGTCTTCAATTGGTTCATGAACTTCAGCAAGAGGGGGTTGGTATCCGTGAGTTATATTCCGGTTTATTCCAACGTTCACTCTACGAAGTAGGAAAGCTGTGGGAAAACCACCGAATTTCAGTTGCTATTGAGCACCTCGCAACGGCTATTACTGAGTTTCTTATCGCGGAAATATCCTCGGAGATCTTCTCAGCTGAACGAGTCGATCGAAGTGCCATTGTTTCCTGTGTTTCGACTGAGTATCATCAAATCGGAGCAATTATGGTGGCCAACACATTGGAGTTAAACGGATGGGACAGCTATTTTTTAGGGGCAAACACGCCAGCCGATGATTTGCTGCACACGATCGAAGACAAAAAGCCTGACCTCGTCGCAATCTCTCTGAGCATCTACTTTGCCCTGCCGCGTTTGAAAGTGCTGATCCGAAATATTCACTCCAGAATACCAGAGCAAAAGATCGTTGTTGGAGGGCAGGCGTTTAGGGATTGCGGGGATGTGAAGGAACTGGGACTATCCCCTTCGATCCTTATCAGAGATCTTCCAACTTTCGAGTCTTACCTCCAGAACTTTTGATGGATACTTTCCCTTCAGTATCGTTTTACGAAAATTACCTCCTCCAGGACGCACCCGTGTTGGTGATCGATATCGATGACTCCGGAATCATCCAGAAACTCAATTCCCATGCTAAGCAGATTCTTGGAGATGAGGCGTTGGGGAGATCGATATTTGATATCATCGTTGATTTTGGAAATTCTCTGACACTGGAATCGTTGCTTCAGAATTCTTTGAAGGAAAAAATGTTAGATCTTTCCACTCCAAGAGGTCTTCCCGAAACTTTCTATTTTCGATCGATTAAAACTCGGGAAGGACCGCGGTTGCTCGGAAGGCGTCATTTTGAGGATGAGGCCCTTTATTTTGAACAGATTGTCGATATCAATAAAGACTTGGCTGTTTTAACAAGGCGACTAAGCCAACAAAATGCAGAGTTAGATCGACTCAATCAGTTAAAAACCCAATTCGTTGCCATGGCCGCTCACGACTTACGGAGCCCCACCGCCAGTATTCAATCTTGTTCTACGTTTTTGCTAGAATCCTTAAAAGACGCTTTAGACTCCGAACATCTCGCAGTTTTAGAGGGTATTGTAAATGAAAGCGAAAGCATGTTGAAGCTCATCACTAGCTTTCTTAATACCGCAACGATTGAGTCAGGTCACATCGAACTCAAACTCACGAAGGTTTCCATTGAACCCACAATTGAACAGTCGATTGATACCTGCCTTTCGAAAGCTCGGGATAAGAATATTACAATTGAATGGGATAATGAATTTAAGCTTCCATTCATCGAAATGGATCGGGGCAAAATAAAGGAAGTTATCACCAATCTTTTGATGAATTCGATTCAACACTCTTATGCCGGTTCTAGTGTTAGCGTCTCAGCACATATGGATGGGTCCGCCGTCAAAATCGTCATCTCAGACCAAGGGGTTGGGGTCCCTGAAGAGGTGAAATCGACACTATTCAAGGCCTTTTCTTCGGGAAAGACTAAAAAAACAGACAATGAGTCTAGCACGGGCTTAGGTTTGGCCATCTCAAAAACAATTGTTGAAAAACATGGTGGAGAAATTGGCTTAGTCAGTGAAGACGGAGTAGGGACATCCTTCTTTTTTACGTTACCGCTAACCCAATCCAAAATCATCAAGAATGAACATTCATAACCTCAAATCCTCAATGTCCGCACTGTCACAACCATCAGAAAAATCAGCTGATGAGTTTTCCTCCGTTCGCGAAAAACTTGTATTGGAGCTCAATAATCAAATGCTGGTGCGACAGGACTTGGAGCAACTCATTGGTTCTGGGAATGAGGAAATGATGAAGACCAACAGCGCTAACATGACGTTGTTTATGGAATCAATCTTCGTCGCATTTTCACCGGATACGTTGCTTAATACCGTCATTTGGGTCTTTCATTCATACAAGTCCCACGGTTTTAAATCATTGTATTGGGCCACTTATCTCAGTTGTTTCTCCGAAATCTTGAAAGAAAATTTGTCAGAAAACTCTCTTAAGGAAATCCTTCCTTTTTTCGACTGGCTGATCGTGAAAACTCCTGCTTTCGATGAGATTTCAAATCAACGATCGAATGAGGATTTACAGGGAAGTGGCATGCAGTCAGAGCACTGTTAGTGAGGTAAGGGAAAAATCTTTTGTTAAAACGATCTTCCCATTTGTGCGTTGGGCATTAGCATTACGAGCAGTTTATGACCCCCATTACCCCATCTCCACGCCTACATGTCGTCGACGCGCTCAGAGGTTTTGCAATTGTTTCGATCATGTTGCTTCACAACATCGAACACTACGACTATTTCTTTAAGCCAGAAGGATTGGCAGATTGGATGGTTCGTCTGGATCAGGGGATTTGGGATAGCCTATTTTTCCTTTTCGGCGGGAAATCCTACGCAATCTTCGCGATGCTGTTTGGACTGACCTTTTTTATCCAATCCAAGAATCAAGAGAAAAAGGGACGGGACTTTCGTCCACGATTTGCTTGGCGGTTGCTGTTACTTTTTTGCTTTGGAATGATTAACTCTGCGTTTTATCAGGGTGATATTCTCACGCTTTACGCTGCTGTAGGTTTTTTACTGATACCTTTTGCAAAACTGAGTAACAAAGTGGTTTTTGTGGTTGCCGTATGCCTATTTCTTCAACCTTTAGAATGGGTTCACTTCTTTCAAGCGGTCTTGAATCCCGACATGGAATTGGTGGACCCACGTTCCTGGGCCTATTTTGGGAAGATGGAACCCTACATTACCGGTGACTCTTTCTGGGCGATGATCGTTGGAAACCTAACCAATGGAAAAACGGCGGTGGTGCTTTGGAATTGGGAGAACGGACGTTATTTCCACATGCTGGCCCTGTTTTTAACAGGCATGCTACTTGGGCGGAAACAGTTGTTTGGGCAAAGCAGTGAGAATAGAAAATTTTGGATTAAAACTCTGTTGGTCTCTACGATAGGATTTGTGGTTCTATTTATCGTGCAAATAAAGGTTGCAGGCATGATTGATTCAGCGGCGATTCGTCGTTCTTTTATGACCATTGAACAATCGTGGACAAACATTTCCTTTATGTTCGTTTTGGTCTCAAGTTTCACCCTTCTTTTTTGGAGCAAATTCGGTGAACGTGTCCTTCAACTCCTTTCTCCCATTGGTAAGATGAGTCTTTCCAACTATGTTCTGCAGTCTCTGTTTGGCGCAGTGATCTACTACGGTTTTGGATTCGGACTCTATGCCCACACCGGTGCAAGCTATAGCCTGGTTATTGGACTTATTTTGAGTGTCGTGATGGGTGTTTTCTGCACTTTGTGGACAAAGCACTTCAAACATGGCCCTTTAGAAGGTCTATGGCATCGAGCCACCTGGATCGGAGCGAAGTAAGATCACCCTTAGTGATTGAATTGGCAACGGGCAGAGGTTCCTACGACCGATTTATCAGAGGTTAATTTTCAACTCTTTGGCCAATTTGTCCAAGCTCTTGTCGAGCGTCAAAAGAGGTGTCTGGGATATGAGGGATGAACAAAGAATGTGAGTATCAAAATACCCAACTCCTTTTGCATAAATTTTGTGTTCTTCAATAAAGTGAATCACTTCCTGATGGGTGGCTTCTCCAATCAAAGGTAGATTGTCCAAGAGTGATAAGAATATCTCTCTTTTTGAAATATTTCCTACATGTAATTCCCCAATAACCATTGGATGGGTCACTACTTCGCCTTCTTCCAGTAGGTCTCGGAGTAATTCATTTCCTGATCTTAGAAAATCAATCCAGACTGAGGTATCTACCAAGATCATCCTTATCTTCTGGGAATATCTTTAATTTTTGGTGATGTTCCCCCGAGAAGTGCCAGCCTCCTTGAACTTTCTTTTTGAATCAAGGCTTTGAGTCCCTCGTGAAGAAGTTGGGTCTTCTCTTTGATCCCCGTCAATTTTGAGGCTTTCTCTAAAATCTGATCATCAATGTTAAGTGTTGTTCTCATGCATAAGCATCTGCATGAAGTGTGCAGATGTCAAATTTGATTATTTCTGCCAACGTCAATAGTGGGATGGGATTCCGACCGAGTAACGCATGGGTAGGAATTCCTATGCTTGCCTTGATGGATTCAGAATAGATTGCTGTGAGAGCCGGTTCTTTCGAGGATTAACTCATTTTCTGATTTCTTATAGATCAGGATCCAATCGGGTTCGATGTGACAATCACGTCTGCCGACCCAATTGCCGATGAGTGCATGATCTTTATACTTTAGTGGTAGAGGATCATCTTGGATGAGGAGTTTTATCAGGGAGGTGAGTTTTTCGGGGTCTTTTCCTTTCTTAATTTGTTTCTTTATATCTTTTTCAAATTGTGAGGTTTGTCTGAATTTCATGTCTCTTTCCAGCTAGCGACCATATCATCAAGAGAGTCGAATGTTTCAATTTCTTCGCCTCGGTCACTTTTGTCCAAAGTTGCAGCAGTAACTTCGTTCGGCACACGAAGCTCAACAGGAAATTCATTTCTTAAGGCGATTTGACGGTAAAGCAGACGAACTGCTTCTGTAGGCGTCATGCCAATGGCAGACAAAACCTTTTCGGATAACTCTTTTGTCTCTTTATCGATTCTTGCGTGGACTGTTGCTGTTTGAGGCATGAATTAAATGTAGCACGATTGCATTACAAATCAAGTTTTCTTTTCTGTCCAACGTGGAGGAGAGGAACGAGGCGTTAGCCGAGTTTCCTCAACCGCCTTGGTATGCCCGTGATGGGCATCAACTGATGAGGTTTAGGTCCTCTATGCATATAACCAAAATAGTTAAAATTGCTCTAGGAAAAGGAGCAGGAAAATTATGAAATGCATTAGCAAAAGGCAACTGCCTTTCGAGCTGAAGGCGACAATCAACCGATAGGGCGAAGCGAACAAAACGTCCTATTAGGCCTAGCCTCTGGGGCGAGGTCCCCTTTGGGTGCTTTGTCACCTTTGGGTACTTCTAAGGGTCATTTTAGGGGTTGTATGAACTCTGGAAATGCTACGTTAGTGATCTGGAAGATGACTCATTGAGATCAACTAAATTGCAAACATTACGGAATGACCCCTTTTGCGCTTTTTGAACTCTGGAAATGCTACGTTAGTGATCTGGAAGATGACTCATTGAGATCAACTAAATTGCAAACATTACGGAATGACCCCTTTTGCGCTTTTTTACGGAATGACCCCTTTTGCGCTTTTCTATCGAATCAATGGCTCGCTGAGCAAGGACTGCTGTCCTTTGCTCAATTATGGTCCAAAATCCATTATCCGACTACGGTCCGATAACGTCTTGTAATCGCCTAGTGCGGATCCGCATGCTAGGTGGTGTGGGGGCCGGGGGAGTTAACGCCTCCGGCTACCCGATTGGGGGTTAGATATTTTTTAGAGTGATTCAAATCTGTCATGATCTTTCCAATAAGGGCATTTTGGACATTTCTCTCCATCGGGATAATCAATGCCTTCCTCATGTGGACATCCAAAAATACCTTCTGTCATAATCAAACTTTTGACATTGTGTTCTTTTAATCTGGCAAGAATGTCTTCCTGGGTAGGCAAACAATATCTTACATCTTTTACTTCGTTAAAAAACCGCTGAATCTGCACCTCATCTTCTTCATTTAGAAAAATGCCCAAGACTGCTTTTGTCGCTTTGTTATTGTCGGGACCGTAAAATGCAAGAGTTGCCTTGGGAAATCCTTGATCGCCCAATTTTGCCTTTCTTCGTAGTCTGGATATCGGTTTCATTATTTTTCCCCAACGTCAAAGGATGGGATTTTGGGAAGCGGAGCTTCTCGAAATTCCCATACCTGCCTGGTTATGCACTGATTTTCTGATCTTGAGGAGTGTGCACAATACCCAATAGACCATCGATAGATAAATCTTCATCGATTAGCGGCCAATGAATTCCATAACCTGATGGTGAAATCTCAAATCTATTCTTTTCTTCTTCTGATGCCTCTGAGAGCCGATCAGAAATCTCTTTTATACTAAATTCGCGTCGAAATCCATCTACCTCAATAATCATTTCAGAATCCGTAAACGAAATTGATGTTACGTCGTGATATTTTTTCATTACTTTTTCCTTCTTTCGAATTCGTCCCACTGTTCTTCAATATACTCGAAGTTCTCGAGGATGATTTTCCTGACAATCCTTCTTTCTTTTGGAGTAAGATTATACCCAAATGCTTCGCTTATGTCAAAACGGTCGCGATCTAGCCAGAATTTACATTCCATATCTCCCTTTGAGCAATGAATATGAATCGGCTCACTTCCTTCGTTGGCAAAGAAATGTAAACGCCACCCGAATATTTGAAGGATAGTAGGCATATTTGATATTCAAGATTGTTGCTCAGAATTCCTCAATTCTTTTTGCCTAACGTCAACGTGAGGGATGCCGACTGCGGAGCAGGTTAGGCATTCCTCTCGATAAGCTAATAGTCGAATTGAGGTATTAAAGTTAAAAATTAAGGATTGGTGAGAACAAAACTGGAACAGGAATTCCAGTGAACAATTGAACTCACCAACCCCATAACAAGTGCTATGAAAATTACACGAACCAAAGTAAACGATCAAAGCAAAAACGATGTGCTGAGCATAGCCTGTGATGTATGCAAAAGCAAAGTGGACTATTACAGCATGAATGAACGCGAGAACGTTCAGGAGCAATGGACCGAAGCGATGAACAATCAGGAGGCTTCGATTCGCAAAGAGCTGGCGGAACTTTTCGACGAGGCCTGCAAGCGGGGGTATCGAACGCTGAAAATCATATGCGAAGCCACCGGCATTTATCATCGTCGATTATTACGTATTGCTCGTGAAATGGGATTTTATACAGCCTTGGTTAGCGGTGAAGCCGTTCACAAAAGCCAGGTTATACAAAGCAATGACTACGGCAAAACGGATCAAAAGGATACCCGAACGATTTTTTTGGTATCCCAACATGGCAAACAATTAAAGGATCGTGATCTGAGAAAACGCTGGCAATTATTGCGACAGCTCAATCTGAACTACGAACGTATCGAGAAGGAACTAACGCAGGTCAAAAATCGGTTGCACATGGCACTCTACGAGCTGTTTTGTGACCTGAGTTTCAAAAAAGACTGGATCTTCAATGGTCATGCGAGCGAAGAAATAGCGGAGCTCTACGGGCTTAATCCCTACCGCATGATTCTGGATGGTCGCAGTGCTTTTGTTGGCAAACTCAAACGACGAAAGGTAAGAACGCAAACGATCAATCGGCTTTGGAATGATGCTCTACAATCGTCACTGTTCGAACAGGATGTGATGTATACTGATTGGTTGGAAACCGAAGTCAGGGAGCTGTACAAAACACTGAAACAACTACAGGATCGGCAGCTCAGGTTGCGTTACCGCATGACAGGTGAGCTCGATGCATTGCATCAGCTCGGTGAATTATCCATTGATCCGCACAATGGCCCTATAGGCCCGTTTATGCTTGCCCGCATTCTTGCCGAGACCGGACCATTGCGGGACTTTAAGCATCACCGGGCATTGTGGAAATATGCCGGGGTCAATATCTGTGAGAAAGAAAGCGGCAAGATGAAGGGCCAGGACAAGTTGAGCAAAAAAGGTCGATCTCGCCTGCGACGTTGTGCCCAACAGGCATCATTAAACCTTGTGGTCAAATCAGGATTATTTGGCTCTTATCACCATGATAAAAAACAACGAGGCATGGCTGGCAACAAAGCCCTCTTGGCCGTGACAAGAAAACTTCTTAAACTTTTGTATGGGTTGGAAAAATCAGGCAAAGCCTATGATCCCAAACGGGTCTTCGAAGCCCAATCGCAAATGGATATGAAAAAAGTAGCCTAATCCATTATCTTTAAGGAGCGCTTGCCAGAGGATCGCAAGGCGGTAGTCGCTGGGACACCAGACGATCAACTCGATAATCATATTGATATAGTCCCTGGCAAACGTTCTTCATCACACTGTCGCTAAAGCTTAATGGCGACTGTCTGGAGATCCCTTCCAACAGATCGCGACCGATGATCATTGCAGGTGATGAAGAGCCTTAAGCAATCAGATTACTAACGCAGGCAAAACAACCACTTCGTGTTTGTTTTGTGTTCCCATACCGGGCTCATAGAAAACAGATTTTTAATCTTTTTTCTTGTCCAATTCACCTAAGATGAACGCCTTGTTCTACCTTGATTCTTTCTGAGAGCCAAACCTTCATAATGGACTGACGAGTAACTCCCACTCTCTTTGCTTCGGAGTCCAAACTTTGAATCATCCAGATTGGTAAATCTAAATTCACTCTTTTTTGATCCAAGTTTGGACGTACTGCCTTGCTCCAATCTAGGTATTCGGAGATGTCCTCTCCGTCGTCGAACTTTTTATCAAGTTCCTCAGCTGTGATAGTACCCTTTTTCTTCTCCATCTCTAGATCTCCTTACTGAAATTATTCTTATCTTTTCTTCCCGAACGGTGAAAATCGCCGTCCAAATTCGTTCGCGATACTCACCAATCAAAGCATATCTTTCTTCATTTGTTGATCGTGCCGGAACAACAAGCTGCCTCGGATCTTCCCAAAGAAGTTTCGCTTCTTCGAAGTCGATTCCATGCTTTTCTTTATTTGATTCTGATTTGCTTGGATCGTATTCAAAATCCATTTAGGTATAATAAAGGAATAATTACGGATTTTTCAATTTTTATCTGTAGAACGTCGAGGTGGTGCGCGACTACGAGCGGAGCGAGTAGGAGTTGTCACCAACCGATTTGTTCTAACCCAATTCTTTAAGCGCTGATTTTTTCGACGTCGAAGGGAATCTTTTGGAGGCTGAGTTCTTTGAGGTCCAATTTCTTTTTCGCTTGGTCAATGTCTATGCCCACAATGTTGCCTTTGTCATCGTAATCAATGACAACTCCATCGGATACTTCCACGGAATCTGAGCTTGGTTGCTCAGATAAATCGATGTAAAGCGAATCCGTTTCTGGGAAATATTCTATTTTCATTCTTTAAATCCTCTGTCTGGAAACGCGTTGTGGATCGTCCGACCGTCGGACAAAGTCACAATACGAAATACTTTATTTTCAAATTCGTCAACTCTACCCCAAAATCTGATCCTTTCACCATCTTCCTGTATTTCTTTCCGGATGGGATTCTCAATGATCCGAATACACCAATCTTTCCTGAGATAAGGTCGTTTTTGCAGGACCTTGTTTTCAAAATATCCGGTAAATTCGTATTGGGGTTCTTTCATCTATTCTTTTGTAGAACGTCGAGCTGAAGGATGGCGTTCTCGCCATTCCTTCCAGCGGTTTGTTGTGCTCAGGATACTTTTTGGAGGGTTTCGGTTATCCAATTATTCAAGCTTTTGTTCTCCTTCTTGGATTGAATGAATATTTTTCTATGGAGATCCGGTCCTAGTCTTAGGGTCAATTTTCCAGAAAATGGCTTCTCTGGTGTTTCTCCTCTTTCATTGCAAAAATCCAAGTAATCGTCGATTGATTCGTGAAACTCCCTTTTTAATCCTTCAACCGTATCGGCTTGGAAAGTGATAACATCCCGTAGATTGATCACCTCACCATGAAAAATCTCCGCATCTTCGTCGAACTGAACTGTTCCTACATATCCTTTATATTCCATGACTTAAACTCCCGCTGATTCTAAAAATCTTCTGACTGATTTAACTGCTCCTTTATCTGTTTCTTTGTGGGGATGAGGTCGGTGAAAAACAGCTCGAACTCCATTGAGATAAACTCTCACTCTTGATCCGTTTCCTTCACTTACTTCTCCTCCCAAAGCTACGAAAAGTCTTTCTATCTCGCGCCATGCAATGTCTGATCGCTCTGGCTTCTCCTTTATCTTTTCTAATGTAGCCTGATTTTTCCGATTCACAAATAAATGGTGTCAAAAAGTGATACTATGTCAAATTCTTCTTATTTTTGCACAACGTCTAAGGATGGGATTCCGACCGAGCAACGCGAGGGTAGGAATTCCTATGCCTGTCTTGTTGTGGGCTGGTTATACTGCTTCTTTTTCTAGGACTTTCTTGCAGTAAGAATTTAGACTTTCTCCTTTTTGAGCCGCACGGATCCAAAGAGCTTTGTGAACATCTTCGCTCACTCGAAGAACAAATCTACCACTATACTTTTTGCCTGCTGTGGCTTCAGGTAAGTTGAATCCATCTTCTTCGGATTGTTCAACCCACTCGTCGATTACCTGACAAAGCTCATCATAAACTTCTTTTTCAGTATCTCCGTGCACACCACCAAACATCAGTCCTGGGCTAGAACCAATGTAGCACTGATCCTCTTCACTCCACTCGACAACTTTCAAATAGGCATCACTTTTCTTTTTCATTTCTTTATCCTTTCGATGGCCTCTTCGACTGCTCGCTCCTGATACTTTTTTGCATCATCGCCAAACTTGCCCGAGATCGTAATTCTAATTCCTTTTTGATGCACAAGATTCCGATGACTTCCTTTGCCTCCTCGATCTACAAAGCCACTTTTCTTTAAATCGGAGAGGAGTTGTCTGATTTTCTTGGGCATTTAATAAATAGTATCATTGTGATACTGTAAAATGTCAATTTTTCTTACCACAACGTCAAGTTCAGTTGCGGCGCTCCGCGCCGTTAGAGTGATAAGCTAATAGTCGAATTGAGGTATTAAAGTTAAAAATTAAGGATTGGTGAGAACAAAACTGGAACAGGAATTCCAGTGAACAATTGAACTCACCAACCCCATAACAAGTGCTATGAAAATTACACGAACCAAAGTAAACGATCAAAGCAAAAACGATGTGCTGAGCATAGCC
Organism: Opitutales bacterium; assembly: GCA_963676215.2. Taxonomy (GTDB): domain Bacteria; phylum Verrucomicrobiota; class Verrucomicrobiia; order Opitutales; family JAFGAQ01; genus JAKSBQ01. The sequence continues at coordinate 383,293 of CAXXVT010000006.1, forward strand.
TGTGATGTATGCAAAAGCAAAGTGGACTATTACAGCATGAATGAACGCGAGAACGTTCAGGAGCAATGGACCGGAGCGATGAACAATCAGGAGGCTTCGATTCGCAAAGAGCTGGCGGAACTTTTCGACGAGGCCTGCAAGCGGGGGTATCGAACGCTGAAAATCATATGCGAAGCCACCGGCATTTATCATCGTCGATTATTACGTATTGCTCGTGAAATGGGATTTTATACAGCCTTGGTTAGCGGTGAAGCCGTTCACAAAAGCCAGGTTATACAAAGCAATGACTACGGCAAAACGGATCAAAAGGATACCCGAACGATTTTTTTGGTATCCCAACATGGCAAACAATTAAAGGATCGTGATCTGAGAAAACGCTGGCAATTATTGCGACAGCTCAATCTGAACTACGAACGTATCGAGAAGGAACTAACGCAGGTCAAAAATCGGTTGCACATGGCACTCTACGAGCTGTTTTGTGACCTGAGTTTCAAAAAAGACTGGATCTTCAATGGTCATGCGAGCGAAGAAATAGCGGAGCTCTACGGGCTTAATCCCTACCGCATGATTCTGGATGGTCGCAGTGCTTTTGTTGGCAAACTCAAACGACGAAAGGTAAGAACGCAAACGATCAATCGGCTTTGGAATGATGCTCTACAATCGTCACTGTTCGAACAGGATGTGATGTATACTGATTGGTTGGAAACCGAAGTCAGGGAGCTGTACAAAACACTGAAACAACTACAGGATCGGCAGCTCAGGTTGCGTTACCGCATGACAGGTGAGCTCGATGCATTGCATCAGCTCGGTGAATTATCCATTGATCCGCACAATGGCCCTATAGGCCCGTTTATGCTTGCCCGCATTCTTGCCGAGACCGGACCATTGCGGGACTTTAAGCATCACCGGGCATTGTGGAAATATGCCGGGGTCAATATCTGTGAGAAAGAAAGCGGCAAGATGAAGGGCCAGGACAAGTTGAGCAAAAAAGGTCGATCTCGCCTGCGACGTTGTGCCCAACAGGCATCATTAAACCTTGTGGTCAAATCAGGATTATTTGGCTCTTATCACCATGATAAAAAACAACGAGGCATGGCTGGCAACAAAGCCCTCTTGGCCGTGACAAGAAAACTTCTTAAACTTTTGTATGGGTTGGAAAAATCAGGCAAAGCCTATGATCCCAAACGGGTCTTCGAAGCCCAATCGCAAATGGATATGAAAAAAGTAGCCTAATCTGTATTAGCTACGATCAAATCTGACAGTTGCGTAAAAGGCCATGGATAATCAGTCTGAGGCACAAACAAACAAAAACAATAGTCACGTCCCCATGGGGACGCGGCACCTCAGACTGATAATATGACAATAAATGAAAAAATAATCCGAAACAAGGTTGGGTTGTTAAAACTAGCCGAGGAATTAGGAAACGTCTCAAAAGCCTGTCAGGTAATGGGCTTTAGTCGCGATACTTTTTATCGCTACAAAAACGCTGCCCAAGAAGGAGGCTTTGAAGCATTGATTGATAGGAATCGTCGGGTTCCGAATTTAAGAAATCGCATTGATGAGCGAATCGAAGCTCGCATCTGTGAAAAGGCTATCGAAGAGCCAGCCTTGGGTCAGGTTCGCGTCTCCAATGAATTGCGCAAAGAAGGCTTGGTGGTCTCTGCGGCTGGAGTGCGTTGCGTATGGATGCGCCATGAGCTGCAAACCTTCAAACTACGGCTCAAAGCATTGGAGAAAAAAGTGGCCGAAGAAGGACTCGTTCTAACGGAATCTCAAGTAGCTGCGCTGGAAAAGAAGAAGGATGATGATCTTGCTCACGGCGAGATCGAAACCCTTCATCCAGGCTATCTTGGCAGTCAGGACACATTCTATGTCGGAACCATCAAGGGAGTGGGTCGAATCTATCAGCAGAGCTTCGTAGACACCTATTCGAAGGTGGCCTTAGCTAAGCTGTATACGATGAAGACGCCAATCACTTCTGCGGATCTTCTCAACGATAGAGTTCTACCTTTTTTCGAGAGTCATCAGATGGGGCTAATCCGTATACTCACCGATAGAGGAACCGAGTATTGTGGAAAAGCTGACAAACATGACTACCAGCTCTTCTTAGCTATCAACGATATTGAACATACAAAAACTAAAGCAAGGCACCCGCAAACAAACGGAATCTGTGAACGCTTCCACAAAACCATTCTAAATGAGTTTTATCAGGTAGCTTTCCGCAAAAAAGTATACCGAAGTGTGGATGAGTTGCAGCAAGATCTCGATACGTGGATCCATCGTTACAACCATGAGCGAACCCATCAGGGAAAAATGTGTTGCGGTCGTACGCCAATGCAGACATGTATCGATGGGAAATCCAAATGGATTGAAAAGGTCGACTCACTGAATCCAAGTTACGACGAAGTAGTCAACCTCTGACAGTTTTAACGCCTCAGACAACGCAATCTGTCAGATCAAGTCGTGGTTACTACACCTAATCCATTATCTTTAAGGAGCGCTTGCCAGAGGATCGCAAGGCGGTAGTCGCTGGGACACCAGACGATCAACTCGATAATCATATTGATATAGTCCCTGGCAAACGTTCTTCATCACACTGTCGCTAAAGCTTAATGGCGACTGTCTGGAGATCCCTTCCAACAGATCGCGACCGATGATCATTGCAGGTGATGAAGAGCCTTAAGCAATCAGATTACTAACGCAGGCAAAACAACCACTTCGTGTTTGTTTTGTGTTCCCATACCGGGCTCATAGAAAACAGATTTTTAATCTTTTTTCTTGTCCAATTCACCTAAGATGAAACGCCTTGTTGTGGAGTAGATTATTCGTAGTGCGTCCACATTCTGAGAACTCGAACAACTTTCTCCTCTTCAAATACTTCATAAACAATTCGGTGCTGAATATTGATTCTACGTGAGTAGCAACCTTTGAGGTCACCGATGAGAGATTCATATCTGGGAGGAGTTTGGAAGGGATCATTTTCGAGGATTTTGAGGATGGTGAGGGCTTTATCTTTTAAATTATTTTTCTTCAATTTCTTGGCATCTTTTAGAGCCTGATTGGAATAGACGACTTTATAGCTCACCAGTCTAGCTCCTCTGCACTATTTTCTAACTTTTCATTCCTTGCTTCTTTAATGGAATCAATAATCCCAGGAACAGAACTCAGATACAAAGTTTCTTCGATTGCCTTCCAATCATCTTCCGAAAGCAGTACAGCATTGCCTCGTTTCCCAGTGATTTGGATCGGAGTGTGAGATTCGTTCGCTTCATCAATCAAACGGTAAAGCGAATCCCTTGCTTTGGTTGCTGATATTGTAGTCATATTTGAAAACGTACGGTAAAGCGTGGGAATATCAATTCTTTTTACCACAACGTCTAAGGATGGGATTCCGACCGAGCAACGCGAGGGTAGGAATTCCTATGCCTGTCTTGTTGGCGTGATGGTTATTTTGTGAGGCTTTTGAGGATCTTTTGGGCCAATCTTTCATTGATTTCTCTGTGTCGAGGAACAGGTTCTGTGTTACCTGTTTGAGGATTATGGTAGATATCGTGCTTTGCTCCGTTTCGGAGCAAAATACAATTACACTTTTCTAATTTTGAGATGAGATCCCGTCGCTTCATGCCATCTCTAGTTCGGCGACTTGCTTGATCCCTGGTAAATCTTCTTTTGAAAACTCTTTAAATAAATCTTGGAGATGCTCCTTAAGATCTTCCAAATCAGCACCTTGCGTCCAATGCTCCGGAAAATCATTCAAATATCCCAGATACATTCCATCGGACTCTTTCCAGTAGGTGAATGACTTTTTCATGATATGCAGTATGTGAGTATCATTGAGGACGTCAATTTCTCAAATATTTTCTGCCAACGTCAAAGGGAGGGATTGATGACACGCGGAGCGGGGCAGCAATTCCTCTCGCCTGCCTTGTTCGCGTCTCTATTCATTACGTAACAGAAGTCTAATTCTTCTATCACTACAAAATACAATCTTTCATACAACTCTATCGCCGGATTCCCCTTCAATACCCTCAGTCTTATGGGTAGATCCGATTGTTCGCTCTGCTTGAATACATCTTTTATTAGGGACGTTCCAATTCCTTGGTTCTTGAACTCATCTTTGATCTGAATATCACCTAGAAAAATATATTCTTTTTCTTCTTTTACTTTCAGCATCCCGATGTCTTCCCCATCGATTTGAATGATCGAAGTGAAATCAACTTCAAAACATTCCTTGAATTTATTGGGATCCCATTGATGTGTCAGTTCGACATAAGGCCTCATCTGTTCCTCATAAAATACTTCCAACCATTCAAGGTCTTGAGGTAGAGCTGGACGGAGGGTTATTTTCATTTTTATCTGCGAACGTCAAACTGAGGGATTTCGGGAAGCGGAGCTTCTCGAAATTTCTTCAAGCGCCTTGTTCTGGCTGTCGGATGATGGGTTAAAGGGTTGTATTTGAGGACGCATTATGAGGATTTTGGGAGTTTAGTTAAGATGCTAACTTGGTGGTGGAAATGCTCAAGTAAAATGCTCGTAGAGCGTGCTCTAATTGGCGTTTAAGAGAGGAAAAAGAGGCATGCTTTGCCCATTTTTCGATGTTGTGCACGCAGCAGTATAGCAGCCACTGTGCATTGACCTTGTTTTTGCCTCTGAGGGTAAATCGATTCATGGCTTTGTTGTATCGTATGTTGCCAAAAACCGGTTCGATGATGTGCATGCGTTTGCCGTAGATTTGTCTCGATTCAGGTAAATCAATTTTGGCTTTCATTTGTTCACGAAGTGTCTCTTCGACCTTGCCCAGACTGATTTGTATGCAGCGTGTTTTACGAGTTTTGTTCATCAGGCACTGATCACGTAAGGCACACTCATTGCAGTCTTTTTTATTGGAGGCGTAGCGGCGATAGTAGTGGTTTTTGTTACGTGTTTTACGGGCGAAGATCTTCAGATACTTCCCATTGGGGCAGATGTATTGGTCGTTTTCTTGATCATATTCAAAGTCTTCGTCTTTAAATCGTTTTCTTGCAGTGGATTTGCCCTTGTGCGCCTTTTGTCCTTCAAAGGCAGGGTCTCTTTGACGGAAACGATTGTCCGGGATGTAGGCATCAACTCCGTGCTTCTGACATGCTTGTAGATTTTCTTCGCTGTGGTATTGGCAATCGGCTGTGAGTTTTATCCCACTTAGCTCTTCTTTGTTAAGATTGCTTGCCGCTGTATCCAATGCTCGTTGGACAAGGGTGTGATCGTGTCCGGTTCCTTCGGTGCCTGCGTAGACGATGACTTGGTTTTTATCATCGGCCAATGCCTGAGCGTTGTAGCCTTGAGCTACTCCGTGGCGTGTCTTCATTGAGCACGAGTCAGGGTCGGTAATGTTGTCGATGATCTCCTTACCCGAAGTTCCTATTTTGGGATCATTTTCTTTTAGAAACTCATCGATCTTTTGAGCATCTTTTTCCAGGCGCTTGAGCTGGCTATCAAACTGGGCCTGTTCGCTTTGATTGAAGTGATGATCGCTGTTTTTGTGCTCGGCAATCTTCTCTTTGATTTTGATGCGAATCTTATCGCGCTTGCGGGCCAGTTGGCCGTGTTTGCCACTCCATTCTCGGGAGGCATTGCTGGGTAGTTTTACCCCATCGAGACTGAGGTGGGTGTAGCTCAATAAGTTCGCCTGTTCACAGGCTAACAGTATCTGTTCAAACACTTCTTGGGCTAAGTCTCCCATGTCTGAGATAAATGCCGCAAAGGTGCTGTGGTCAGGTGTGATCCCGCAACCTAGCGAGGCGTAGATCATGTTACACTTGCATGCTTTTTCCATTTTTCGGGAGTGTAACACTCCCTGACTGTAGGCATATAAGACAATCTTGAGCAGTAATCTTGGATCGTAGGCCTTGGGTCCAAACTCACTGCACGAATAACGATCTTCAAATCGATCCAAGCCGATTCGCGTGTCTACCAAATGGTGGATCGCATACGCCAGTGGCTCCGTTCGCAACTGCTCTTGGTAATTGATGACATGGATTTGATCCTGGTTGTAATCATAAGCTTTAAATCTCTGATCCATGATCAAAGTCTATCGCTCTCACGCTTTTGCTTCAATCTATTTATCCCCTCAATAGGCACTTATTCGACAGCCTCGTTAGAAGTTTATACTTTCACTATCTCCAGATGGGATAACATGAATACAACAATTCCAAATAGAACTACGATTCCATGTGGCATGGCTACATTCGAGAACCAGAAAATTTTAAAGGTCTTACGGAATGTTCTTGATCGATAGGCCTTGTTCCATGATCTGCTCATTTGAAGAGGAACTATTTCTTCTATTTCCCCTCTTGTATACTTTTCTATTTCCGTGATTCTGGCAAAATGAGCGCTTTGAAACGTTTTCCAGTATGTTTCTAGAATCCAAAATACCAAAGCACTAAAACTAGACAAAAGTAGTAGAGCCGGAGAATGACTTACAAATGCTCCTCCTATTCCAGTCATACCCACAGTAACGCTCCATGTTTTTATTGTGAGAGTCTTCGTGTCAAAAGAATCGAGTATTGATTGAAGACTTTGATATTCAGTATCGAGTGCTTCTAATGATGGCGTGTTATTCATAAATTGCTATTTCTAACGAAGGAGTTGGCGTGTTTTTACACCCCAACTCAAATAAAATAATCAAGAGGGAAGGTCGAGGTGTAAAAATCATGCCCAACGCACTGTTGTCGGAACTCCCTTGTCCCTGGACCTTCTAACTCCTTCAGACTTCTCGAACATCCCTCATCCATTTCTTTCTTCTTATTTAAATACATATCTAACCACGTATTTTTGCTCATTTTTCTATTTTGCCATTTTTCATTTTTAGGGTATTTTCGGAGAAGGACCGGCTGGTTCAACTCCGTTAACCGCCCGGTCCTTCTCCGAAAATCGCTGACTTCTTCGATTCGTAGATGTTCTTCTAAGTCCTTGTCTTTGAATACCTTGCACGTCTATTCCTTATGACAACGTGGAGGTGGAGCGCGAGTGAACGCGGAGCGTTCACGAGTTGTCTCCAACCGTTTTGTTCTCGTTAATTCACGAGTTGTCTCCAACCGTTTTGTTCTCGTTAATTTTCTTTCTTTTCGGGGACCATAAAATGGAAAACCAAGTATAGGATGATTCCTGCGCCTCCGAAAAACAAAGACGCAATAAATAACGCTCTCGGGATAACTGGATCGATATCGAAGTACTCGCCCAAACCGGAGCAAACGCCTGAAATCTTTTTTCCTTCGGAGGTTCGGTATAGTTTCTTGGAGGTATTCATTTTTCTGCGGTGGAGTGGTATTTTTAAAACAGCGAAGCGACTTCTTCTATTCTTTCTTTTCAATATATTTTTTGGGGACGATCAACAGCAGCAGAAACGTGATCACTGCTACAAATGGAGGACGAAACCAGTCCATGCTTTCCATTCCTAATTTTATGAAATCGTAGGCTCCTGTTCCGATGAGAGTTCCGAGGGATATGAGGATTTTGGTTTTCATTATTTTTTCTGAGAACGTCAAGGGATGGGATGGAGAGAAGCGGAGCTTCTCGTAATTCCTATACCCGCCTTGTTATAGTATTTCCATTTTTTTGAGCCATAACAAAAACCCTCCTATTGCTAGAATAGTCCACCAAAACTTCTTGAATAAAAATGCTAAACTTAAACAGAAAGCTCTTGGCTTCGAAATGTCTCTTTTAAGATGCGATAAAAGATCATCACCTTCGTCAGTTACTCGATCAAACATATAACCATTACACCCAAAATAGCATATGATGAAACCTCTATCCGTTAAATATCTCAATCGATCCATTTCTTTTAATTCTTCTTCTTTTGAAAGCTTCGCTTTGTCGTATGGACCATTAGTGAGAATTCTGATGAAATGTTTTTTTCTATTCTTACTTAAGTCCATTTATGTTTTTTGTTTGGGATATTTTTGCGGGTGGATTTACACAACTTTCTTTCTATAACGTCAAAGGATGGGATTCTGAACCAGAACAGAGATGTGATATCGATGGAAAAGGTTCATAATCAAAATAAATGTTCAAATCGCGGAAGGGTTCAGAATTCCTATGCCTGCCTTGTTGGCGTGATGGTTATTTTGTGAGGCTTTTGAGGATCTTTTGGGCCAATCTTTCATTGATTTCTCTGTGTCGAGGAACAGGTTCTGTGTTACCTGTTTGAGGATTATGGTAGATATCGTCGCTTCATGCCATCTCTAGTTCGGCGACTTGCTTGATCCCTGGTAAATCTTCTTTTGAAAACTCTTTAAATAAATCCTGGAGATGCTCCTTAAGATCTTCCAAATCAGCACCTTGCGTCCAATGCTCCGGAAAATCATTCAAATATCCCAGATACATTCCATCGGGTTCTTTCCAATAGGTGAATGACTTTTTCATGATAGGTAGTATGTGTGTATCATTGAGGACGTCAATTTCTCAAATTATTTCTGCCAACGTCAAAGTCGTGGATTTTTTACGCGCGGAGCGGGTAAAAAATTCACACGCACTGTCTTGTTGTGGGTGGGTTGTTTCAAATTCTTAGAGGTGAAATTTGTCTGGAGAATACGATCTTAATATCCGTTGAATCCTTTTAGAACATCAGACCAATTCACGATTACTTCCTTCAAAATTATAGCTGAAATACAGCAGACGAGTATAATTAAATAACGACTTACTCTATCTTTTTCTTTTATTCCTTCTATCTGTTCAATCGAGATGGCTAGGGCGAGGATAAATCCCAAAAATGGTTGGCCTGTAAATGCCATGATTGAGAATATGATAGCGGCACCAGTGAGGTCCGCCTTGTTGATGCTTTTGAGGTATTGGGAGGTTTTCATTTCTTTTATTTCAATATTATTTCCACAACGTCTAGCTGGAGGATTCTGAATCGCAGAGCGGTTCAGAATTCTCTCCAAGCGACTTGTTGGAAGTCTTAATTCGTTTCCATTCAGTGTAGGAAATCAGGGTGAATAATCCCAGCGAAATGTATGCTCCATACAGAATCACATTATCTAATTTACTATTCAGCGATGGCTTAAAGAATATCCAAATTATTAAGGAAGAGACAAGAACCAGTGATGTTAAAATCAAAAGGGAAAAACTTATCTTTTCAGGGTTATACTTACCGCGGATCGTGAGAGAAATTACATGAAAAGCCATCATTATTAATCCAACCGCAAATGCTGCAAAGAACGATCCAATCAAGCCCAAAACGAACATCAAAATCCAGGGCATTCCTTCAAAACTCTCTCGAAAAACAATAAGGGCTAGAACCGGGATCAAATGACCAACTATCACCAAGACTCTTCCACTCATTCCAAAAATATTAAGGAATTTCTCGTCTTTCAGTGGATAGAGATCAGATAGGTTCATTTTTTATTTTTCCAACGTCGAAGTGGTGGATTCCGACCGAGCACCGCGAGGGAAGGAATTCACACCGACTGATTTGTTGTAGGTTATTTGTATTTCTCTTTGAAGTATTCTTTCAACATAGAATCAAAACCTACATCTCCAAAGAATAATTCTGCTAATGCGTTATTTTCAGGTAATTGAGAAGGTTTGAGTTCATCGTAAATTGTTTGGACTTTTTGAATCGCGTCGGAAATATCTTCTAAATCATTGTCTGACAGAGGAATAGTGGTTGGGTCATTGTCGATGTAACTCCAATGCACGACCCAATTCCTTCGATCGATCACTTCATTCAAAAAGGTTAATTCAATTTTCCCATCCGATTCCTTTTCAATTATTTCTTTTAGTTTTCTGGGACTACATTCGATGTGATTACCGTAAGATTTTATATATTCTTCGAATGAACTGAATCTCTCGTTTTTTACTTCCATGCAGAGGCTCACCAATGTTCTTTCGAGAAGTTGGGAGAAGCGGATATAGTAGGAAAGCTGGATGGAGTTTATCAGAGGATTTTTCATCTTATTTTCTACAACGTCTAGCTGGAGGATTCTGAATCGCGGAGCGGTTCAGAATTCTCTCCAAGTGCCTTGTTCGAATTATTTTCTTTTGAATGTGCAGCTTCGATCAAGATCTTATAAAATTCTTCGAGTCCATCTTCTCCAACTTTGTAATCGACAGATATTTTTGGACCTTCGAATCTCAATTTTTCTTGATGATGGTGAGAAACTTCACAGATGAACGATTCATTGCTGAAAAGTTTTATCGATGGTCTAGTTGAGCACAAACATGAGCTGACAACATCATAATTTATTCCTCTCAGATATTCAAAAAAACGCTCAAGCAAATCACTTCCTTGGACTTCGGTGTCTTTATCTTTGTATCTTGTTTTTTCTCCATCCTGGATGACCTCGTAGCCTGCGTAAATCAATCGATTGGAATGTCCAATACACGACATTAATTCGCTGTAGTTTGTTGGTTCGGCGTATTGATCAGGGTCGTAACGTGCCAATTCTTCAGCTGAAGATGCGAAGTAAGAAAAGAATAACACCGTAATCAATGTGATTTTGTTCATTTTATTTTTCGAACGCGGAGCTGGTGCGTGAGCGGAAAAACAACTAAGATTGGAAACATATGAGCGAATACAATACATACGAACGAATGAACGCGGCAGGTAGCGAATTGCACCAAGCGGTTTGTTCTCAGGATGCATTATTTAATGTCAATTGGGACTATGAATGCACGAATCAAAAGCTTAGCCTGATGATTACTTTAGAAGAAAAGAAAAACCGTAGAACTAAGGAGGAAACCGAGATACTGGAAATGCTCAAAAAAGATCCGAAGGTTTTGAAGCGCCAAGCAGAATGGGCAGCGCAACGAAATGTAGGTCAAATGCTCTAGTTTGAGAACTTCGAGCGATGGAGCGGCGTTCACGCCGTTTCCATACGCGTCTTGTTGGCTGAACTGTATTAGCTACGATCAAATCTGACAGTTGCGTAAAAGGCCATGGATAATCAGTCTGAGGCACAAACAAACAAAAACAATAGTCACGTCCCCATGGGGACGCGGCACCTCAGACTGATAATATGACAATAAATGAAAAAATAATCCGAAACAAGGTTGGGTTGTTAAAACTAGCCGAGGAATTAGGAAACGTCTCAAAAGCCTGTCAGGTAATGGGCTTTAGTCGCGATACTTTTTATCGCTACAAAAACGCTGCCCAAGAAGGAGGCTTTGAAGCATTGATTGATAGGAATCGTCGGGTTCCGAATTTAAGAAATCGCATTGATGAGCGAATCGAAGCTCGCATCTGTGAAAAGGCTATCGAAGAGCCAGCCTTGGGTCAGGTTCGCGTCTCCAATGAATTGCGCAAAGAAGGCTTGGTGGTCTCTGCGGCTGGAGTGCGTTGCGTATGGATGCGCCATGAGCTGCAAACCTTCAAACTACGGCTCAAAGCATTGGAGAAAAAAGTGGCCGAAGAAGGACTCGTTCTAACGGAATCTCAAGTAGCTGCGCTGGAAAAGAAGAAGGATGATGATCTTGCTCACGGCGAGATCGAAACCCTTCATCCAGGCTATCTTGGCAGTCAGGACACATTCTATGTCGGAACCATCAAGGGAGTGGGTCGAATCTATCAGCAGAGCTTCGTAGACACCTATTCGAAGGTGGCCTTAGCTAAGCTGTATACGATGAAGACGCCAATCACTTCTGCGGATCTTCTCAACGATAGAGTTCTACCTTTTTTCGAGAGTCATCAGATGGGGCTAATCCGTATACTCACCGATAGAGGAACCGAGTATTGTGGAAAAGCTGACAAACATGACTACCAGCTCTTCTTAGCTATCAACGATATTGAACATACAAAAACTAAAGCAAGGCACCCGCAAACAAACGGAATCTGTGAACGCTTCCACAAAACCATTCTAAATGAGTTTTATCAGGTAGCTTTCCGCAAAAAAGTATACCGAAGTGTGGATGAGTTGCAGCAAGATCTCGATACGTGGATCCATCGTTACAACCATGAGCGAACCCATCAGGGAAAAATGTGTTGCGGTCGTACGCCAATGCAGACATGTATCGATGGGAAATCCAAATGGATTGAAAAGGTCGACTCACTGAATCCAAGTTACGACGAAGTAGTCAACCTCTGACAGTTTTAACGCCTCAGACAACGCAATCTGTCAGATCAAGTCGTGGTTACTACAGCTGAACGTTTCTTTCTCTTTTTGGGTTTCCGATCTTCGAGTCGATCAGCTATCCAAACTTTAATTAAAGACTGACGGGGAACTCCTAAACGAGTCGATTCTTCGTCCAACTCTTTGATCATCCAAACCGGGAAATCTACATTAACTCTCTTTTGTTCAGTTCCACGACGTTTGATCGTGCTGAGATCAAGATAATCTACGATATCCTCTTTTCCTTCATCAAATATCTTATCAAATTCACTCGCTTTCATAGATGGCTATCTCCTTTTTTCGTGATCGTCTGACTGAGATGATCCTAATTTTATCTTTTCTAAGGGTGTAGACGGCAGTCCAATGCTTATCTTCAATCATTCCGATCAGAGCATATCGAACTTCGTCATCCATTCTTGCTTCAATTTCCGCACCTTCCGAATCGTCCCATAATTCCTGAGCTTCATCGAAATCGATACCATGCTTCTTCTTATTTGATTTACTTTTCTTTTGATCAAATTCGAATTGCATGATGAGTAAAAATTATACCTCAGAGGTATATTTGCAAGTTTCTATTATTTTTTGCCAACGTCAAAGTGGTGTGCTGCTTGAAGCGGAGCGAAAAGCAGTTACACCAACTGACTGGTTAGGCTGACGGTTTTTCAATTTTGTAAGGAGGTTTTCAAATGCCTTAATTTCGGAAACATGGGAAGTGTCTATAACAATTCTTTCTCTCTTCCATTCATCATATTCGCGATCCAATACTTCCTGCCACTTAGGGAGAACCAATTTTTCTACTTCAGATGTCCGGGATTCAACACGCTTACGATGTTCGGATTTGTCTGAACAAATTACTTCGATATCCACGAAATTTACTCCAATTCCTTTTGCTACATCATTCCATTCATCTCTGGTCAATTCGAGAGGATTGCAGGAATCCGCGATGCAACTTATTCCCAACTTTAAATTATCTCTTATAATTCTATATGTGAGACGATAGCCTTCTCCGTAGACTTCCAGATTACAAAGATCTCTCAATCCCTGTTCGACGGTATCAATTCTGAAATATGAGAATTGGAACTTCTCCGCTAACATTTTTGCAAGTGTCGATTTTCCCGAAGCAGGGAGTCCTGCGAAAATGTATAGAGTTGGAGAATTCATTTATTTTTTGCCTAACGTGGAGGTGTGGGATGACTGAAAGCGGAGCTGTAAGGAATTCCAACAACCGTATTGTTGGAAATTCATTTTTTGTAAGATTTACGTTTACTCAGTGGGCTTTGTATCACTTGTTTCTTGGGTTTGCGATGGGGGTGTATTTGATTCTTTTCGAGAATTGTAAATATCTGTCACAAATAATCCAATCAGCGTCGCAAATGCTACAAAAAATAATGTCCATATTGTTTTAATGATGAATAGACCTGTCTTTTTTGACCCAACCTTGAGCGTGGTATTATTTAACTCTTTTTCTAATTCTTGTTTTATGCCATCTCCCTTATCGGTGTTTCCGTGGAAATCCCAGCCTTTCATAGAACAACGACATATTATGATCTTCTCGTCATCTAAATATTTACATCTCTTCCATTCCTCGAGTTGGTCATGCTTGTTTAGGTCATCGTGTATATATGGACCATCGGTTAATATCCTTAGAAATTCTTCTTTTTCTTTTTTCGTTAGGAACATTATTTCGTGCATGATCTAGTATGTATTTAATTATTCCAACGTCAAGAGGAGGGATGCTGGGCGCGCGGAGCGTGCTCGGCATTCCTCTCGCTCGCCTTGTTAGGCTTATGGTTTTTCAATTTTTTGAGTAGATTCTCAAAAGCTTCAATTTCTGAAATACCTGAAGTATCGATAACAATTCTTTTTCTGGTCCATTCATCATATTCACGATCCAACACTTCCTGCCATGTAGGAAGAACCAATTTTTCTACCTCAGATGTTCGGGATTCGACACGCTTCCGATGTTCGTTTTTGTCAGAACATATAATTTCGATATCTACAAAATTTACTCCAATTCCTTCTGCCACATCATTCCATTCATCTCTGGTCAATTCGAGAGGATTGCAGGAATCCGCGATGCAACTTATCCCTACTTTTAAATTATCTCTAATTATTCTATACGTGAGACGGTAGCCTTCTCCGTAGACCTCCATATTACAAAGATCTCTCAATCCTTGTTCTACTGTATCAATTCTGAAATATGAGAATTGGAACTTTTCTGCTAACATTTTCGCTAGCGTTGATTTCCCAGAAGCGGGAAGCCCTGCAAAAATGTATAAGGTTGGAGAATTCATTATTTATCTGCCTAACGTCGACGTGAGGTGCTGCTTGAAGCGGAGCGGAAAGCAGTTACCTCGACGGATTTGTTGGCTTTTAATTTTTTATTGGTGGTTCGTATAGGTGATCCCATGATAAGCGATCTTCTTCATTTCCAATTTCTTCGGGTGGGAATTCTTCTGGATTGTCTAGGCTTCCTGTTGTGACAGTTAATGATTCATATTCTTTTCTATCCCAGAAGAGTGTCGTTCCGCAGAAAGAGCAAAAAGACCATTTAGTACCGTTCGGGGCAATGTGGATCGCTGGTTCTCCTTTAACTATCTCTAATTCTGTTTTCTTTACACCAACCCATGCAAGAGATTGTGCCCCTGATATTCTGCGACAATTTTGGCAATAACAAAGACAAGATCCTCTTGATTCCTTAAATTGATATCGGATAGATCCACAAAAACATCCTCCTTTGTTTAGACTGGTTTTGTTTTTCATTTTTTCGCCAACGTCGAGCTGGAGGATTCTGAATCGCGGAGCGGTTCAGAATTCTCTCCAAGCGTCTTGTTCTGAGATGTCATTTTTTCTCGATTATTTGCCATAGTTTCAGCCTAGAACCGGGCTCTGTTCCGCTTTGTACCAGCCCTTGTTCTTCCAATTCCTCAATCGAAACTTCAATTGATCTTTTTGAGACGGAAAAAATGAGACCTAAAGCTCTAACAGAGAATGCCTCGTTAGGTCTTTCTTCCAAGTAACTCAGAATTTTCCCTGATATGCTCGACTTGAAAACAGCTTTCTTTAGATCAGCAGTATGCTGTTTTATTTCTTCTTTTGAAAACTTACCAGTTCCTTTGAGTATCTTTTCAGCTTCCTTTTCTATTGTTTTATTTAATTTGTTTACAGATAGGAATAGCCTCTCGTCGCTAAAATCCCCAGGAGCATACAATACATGATTCTTAAAAACGAGAATAAGGAAAAAAACTGCAACGATTGCCGTTGGAAAAGCCATAACGAAATAGATGAAAATGGACTGCATTTCGATAGGCAGTTTTATTAACGCAACTGTAGCCATCGTTTCCGCCAATCCAGAAAATACAGCTATGATAGTTAGAGGATTTTGTATTTTAATCATCTTTTTTCAGAACGTCAAACTGAGGAATTTCTGGGAGCGGAGCTTCCAGAAATTTCTTCGAGTGCCTTGTTAGAACTTAGTATTTTTTCTTTCCATCGCTCATGATCTTCATCTGTGATCAATGGATCTTCTCTTTCAAAAATCTCCTGAAGATGCGATTTTATCAACTCTCGAAATTCAGGATTCTCTTTGTAACTCCTGTAATGCCCATCCAAGGCAATGTAATTCCCCCAAGGCATCGCAACGGCCGGAAGTAATGGGTAGTAACTTAAATACTCTTCATATTTTCTTTTATTTGTATCGGCTCCGATTTCTTCTCTGAGCCAGGTAGTTACTTCGTGCTCCCACTCTTTTTTAAATACTTTTATAGGACCGATTTTTATGTAACTTTGAAGAGCTGCTGTATACCTACAACAATTGATTTCTTTCCGAACAAAAATAATGCTCAGAATGAACGCAAATAGTAGGTAGAGGAGGAATTTCTTCATTTTTATATTCTAACGTCAAAGTCGTGGATTGCGGCCCGACGAAGGAGGGGTAAGCAATTCACACGCACTGTTTTGTTCGATGCCTTTTGATATGATGTTCAAATCATCTCGGATTTTCCAATCTTCGTGGGTCCAAAATTTAGTAGCTCGATCGTTTTCTTTGAATACGAATATGTGACACTTATTGATCCCCTCTTTGGAAATGACTTCTAAACTTTTCTTTACTAATTCTTTTCCGATTCCGTTTCTTCGAAAATCATCGTGAACCGCGAGATGGTGAATATATCCTCTTCTTCCATCGTGACCTGCAAGAATCGTTGCAACAATCCGATTGCTGGATCGTGCTACAAAACTCATCCCTTCATTTCTTTTTATATAACGTTCAATACTCTCCTTGGAATCTGCGTCACTCAAGCCGACGCCCTCACATTTTTCCCAAAGTGAGTAGATTTCCTCGTAATCGGAAATGAAGAGTTCTTCGATTTCGTATTCCATTATTATTTTTCGAACGTCAAGTTCGAGGGGCTACGAGGCGCGGAGCGTCTCGGAGTTCCTCGAAACGCCTTGTTCTACCTTGATTCTTTCTGAGAGCCAGACCTTCATGATGGACTGACGAGTGACTCCGACTCTCTTTGCTTCGGAGTCCAAACTTTGAATCATCCAGATTGGTAAATCTAAATTCACTCTTTTTTGATCCAAGTTTGGACGTACTGCCTTGCTCCAATCTAGGTATTCGGAGATGTCCTCTCCGTCGTCGAACTTTTTATCAAGTTCCTCAGCTGTGATAGTACCCTTTTTCTTCTCCATCTCTAGATCTCCTTACTGAAATTATTCTTATCTTTTCTTCCCGAACGGTGAAAATCGCCGTCCAAATTCGTTCGCGATACTCACCAATCAAAGCATATCTTTCTTCATTTGTTGATCGTGCCGGAACAACAAGCTGCCTCGGATCTTCCCAAAGAAGTTTCGCTTCTTCGAAGTCGATTCCATGCTTTTCTTTATTTGATTCTGATTTGCTTGGATCGTATTCAAAATCCATTTAGGTATAATAAAGGAATAATTACGGATTTTTCAATTTTTATCTGTAGAACGTCAAAGTCGTGGATTTTTTACGCGCGGAGCGGGTAAAAAATTCACACGCACTGTCTTGTTGTGGGTGGGTTGTTTCAAATTCTTAGAGGTGAAATTTGTCTGGAGAATACGATCTTAATATCCGTTGAATCCTTTTAGAACATCAGACCAATTCACGATTACTTCCTTCAAAATTATAGCTGAAATACAGCAGACGAGTATAATTAAATAACGACTTACTCTATCTTTTTCTTTTATTCCTTCTATCTGTTCAATCGAGATGGCTAGGGCGAGGATAAATCCCAAAAATGGTTGGCCTGTAAATGCCATGATTGAGAATATGATAGCGGCACCAGTGAGGTCCGCCTTGTTGATGCTTTTGAGGTATTGGGAGGTTTTCATTTCTTTTATTTCAATATTATTTCCACAACGTCGAAGGATGGGATTCCGACCGAGCTCGGCGAGGGTAGGAATTCCTATGCCTGCCTTGTTATGATTCTTCCTTTTCTTTCCAGAATTCTGTTTCTACTTCGTAAGGTATAATCCGTTGATTTTTTCCCTTATTTTTAGGTGTAACAAACTCAAAACCAATTGAAGTTATTGTCTGCACAGGACTCCCATTTTTTACTGCTGGGGTCCAATGATATCTTCCTATCACTTCAAGAATTGAATTTGCAAAAATTTCGTTGGTGGCAATTACACAAAAAACATGTTTTGGTGCACCTTCTTCGTCGATAACAAGACAGATTTTTACATCTCCACCTTGTTTCTTTTTTCTCATTTCTTTTGGATAAGAAGGAAACATTTGCCTGGTCGGAAGAGGTTGTTGATCCAATTTATGGGGATTGTGAATTTTCTCTTTTGAGGGTTGGAAAATCACATAGGGTTCAGCTTCTGATTTTTCTTCTGCAAAGCAGGTGATAAAGACACTGAGGAAGATTGTTAAAGTGGGTAGGAATTTATTCATTTTCATAACGTGGAGGTGTAGCATGGAGAGTAGCGGAGCTACTCGGAATTGTCTACAACCGTCTGGTTCTGATTCATTTAGTAGAGAGTTCCGATGACTCCATTCTCGGAGTTAAATTCAATTTCTCTTCCTTCCAATATTTTGATTTCGTCAATCAGGTTCATTCCTCCAGTTCCATATCCATAAGACTCACTTAATTCTGTTCCATCTGCCCAGACCCAAGAGACTCTCCACGAGAAGTCGTGGTCGATGAAGCGGTGAAAACTCAAGCTAGAACCGGACGGGATTGTATCAACTGAAATAACTTGATCGCCCAAGTTCAGTTCAAATGATGAAATCTCTTCTTTTGTTTCATTTGTTACCGTGAGCCGATTGCCTGACGAGGTCTCGATTTTATGCAGGAACAAGAGAAGTGAAACACCAGTAAGAGCGATCAATGCTAGGCAAAGAGCTATGATTGAAAGGGCTTTATTCATTTCTTTTGCAGAACGTCAAACTGAGGGATTATGAATCGCGGAGCGGTTCATAATTCCTCTCCAGTGCCTTGTTCGCTTTTGATTCGTTCAATTATTGAAAAGATCATGGGTTCAATTATTTGGGGGAAAGAAAAGGACTCATCCATCATATCTAATTCTTCAACTCGACTCGTATCTAGATTACTTTTGTTAGGTGTGTGGTAACGTCCGAGCCATTGAATAAGATGTGTCCCATATTTTAAAACACCTATTTCTTTAGGGGTTAATTCTTTAAGATAATCGCATGCTTCAGCTAATGAATATAAATTATGTGAGTTTTTCTGAGATCCAATAATTCCTACGAAATCGGCATACACTTCCCCATTTTTTTCTTTCTTTATAATTTTGAATTTTTCAGGAAAGCATTTGGACAGATAACCTTTCAAACAGCATTCCAACGCCATTGAGTAGAAATACATACTATTCAACATCACCTTAAATTGTTCTCTGAATTTAATGCTGAATTCCTCCGAATGTGGAGATGTTATCTCGCCACGCAGGACGTGGGCTTTGTCCCATACTGCTTGCGCTGATATGAGTAGAGCGTTGGCACTGCTTACCCAATTATTCGGATTTTTGCAGTCAGCTTCGAATTCAGGAGGAGGTTTCATTTTTTTGCGAACGTCAAAGTCGTGGATTTTTTACACGCGTAGCGGGTAAAAAATTCACACGGACTGCCTTGTTGTAGGCCTTTTTACTCCTGTTTTTGATTATCCAATTTTTCGTAGTGAGGTAAAGTTCCTAATAGAATGGCTACATTCAAGCGATCGAGTTTTGAAGGAACGCAAAAAAGTGAACCGAGTAAAAAATACGCCATGATGTAAGCGTTTTGAAACTGAAACGATAGGTATACAAAAAACAGAAATCCGGCGAATGGTGCTATGCTGACGAGTATAAGAAGAAATCTACTTAAAAACTTCATCTCATTCATTTCAGGTGTTTGTAACCTAAATCCTATGGAAAATTCTCCTGGGCGTAGATACTCAGGTTCGAACCATTTTTCTATTTTTATTTTTGGATGAATGATAGCCAAAAAAACTATCAAAAAATGGCAAAGCTCGTGAACGATTATAAAGGGAGTGAATGGAATTGGTACGATGAACAAAAAGACATCTGCCAACTTACAAATCAACTCATGCAAACGATCAAAATCCCAATTCTTTAAAAACAAAAGTGGCCACAATAGAATTAGACACCCGATCCAGAATATCTGAGCGAAAAGCCCCTGTGCTGTCCCATGGAATTTGGAATACCAATCATTGTAATCTGCTTCGGAGGAATTCATTTTTTCTACAACGTCAAAGGATGGGATTCTGAACCAGAACAGAGATGAGATATCGATGAAAAAGGTTCATAAGCAAAATTTAGTGTTCAAATCGCGGAAGGGTTCAGAATTCCAATGCCTGCCTTGTTCTGATTAATTCTTAGTTCTTCCTTTTAGTAAATCTCCTTCGTATTCCTCACAAATTGAGAAAACTCCATTTTCGATTGTTACGATCACTGGTCCTTTGTGCCCGCTATAACTGAGGATAATCCTTTCATAATTTTCATTCTTAATTTCTTCGATTTGCCACTGAGTTTCGGCTTCATCGGAGAGGGAATTCTGAAGAAGGAATTCTTTAATTTCTTTTCCTTTTATTTTTTCAATTTCTGGTTCGCTTTTGAGGAAAATCACCGGAATGCCATCTTGCATCCGCATTAAATGGGCTTCCATTTTAATTTGAGGTTTGGAACATCCAATGAAAATCAAAGGAAATAGGAGGATTAGGAATCTAAATTTCATTATATTTTTCAGAACGTCAAAGGATGGGATTCCGACCGAGCAACGCGAGGGTAGGAATTCCTATGCCTGCCTTGTTCGAATTCTTATCTCTTTTAGTTGTAATGGTAAATTCCTTTCGAGAGTCCTGTTGGAAGTAGAATAAACTCAGGTATTCCGACTTCAGTAAATGGGAACGAATCAATCTTCCATTCTTTATTAATTTTTGAGACAAATATGGCTTTCCAAGTGAATGTCTTTGTTCCTTTGACTCGATACTCAAACTCGCCAAAAAAGTAGCCTCCTTCTTCAAGAATATTTACGCCTTTGATGTTCGCATCCAATAAAACGAAGGAATTTTCCCTCATGGTTTCGTAGTAGTAACTTTCCAAAATTTTCTGCTTAAAATGAGGGCTCATGAAGCCAAGCATCTTTTCATAATCTTTCTTTTTTGCTGCATCGAAAAACTGATTCAACGTATCGGTTGACGAGAGCGCCTTTTTTTCTGTTTGACCGAGTAGACTCGAAAACAAGGCAAATTGGAGGATTAGAATCAGATAGAGGCTTTTTTTCATTTTTCTTTCGAACACCAAAGTCGTGGATTCCGAGTGAAAGGAAATATGAATAATAAAACAAATACACAAACACCCGAGATGGTGAATGACGAGGATACTCGGAATTCACACGATAAGCTAATAGGTAAATTTGAGGATTTAGCGTAAATAAAGTAAGGGTTGGAGATCAAATTATGGGAATTGCAGTTCCTGTAACAAATTAGATCACCAACCCCAAACAAGTGAAATGAAAATTACCCGAAAAGAAGTCAGCGATCAATGTAAAAACGATGTGTTGTATATCGCCTGCGATGTCTGCAAATCCAAGTTGGATTATTATAGTATGAACGAGCATGGAAACATTCAAGAGCGTTGGACAGGCGTAGTTGAAAATAAGGAATTATTGATTCGAGCGGAATTGGCAGAGCTTTTCTCTCATGCTCAAGAAAGAGGCTATCGAACGCTTAAGATCATATGTGAAGCCACTGGAATCTATCATCGTCGACTATTGCGAATTGCTCGGGAAATGGGCTTTTACACGGCACTGGTTAGCGGCGAGGCAGTGCACAAGAGTCAGGTGATAGAGAGCAATGATTATGGAAAGACAGATACCAAAGATACTCGCACCATTTTTCTGGTATCGCAGAAGGGCAAACTACTGCAGGATCGTGCTCTAGCCAAACACTGGTTGTTGTTACGCCAGCTTAATCTCAATTACGAACGTATTGAGAAGGAAATGACGCAAATAAAGAACCGTTTGCACCAAGCCTTATTTGAGCTTTTTTGCGATCTGAGCTTTAAAAAGGATTGGATATTTAATGGTAAAGCCAGTGAGCAAATCGCAGAGTTGTATGGGCTCAATCCTTACCACATGGTATCGGACGGCCGTAGTGGCTTTGTTGCTAAGCTCAAGCGTCGAAAGATTCGCATGCAAACGATCAATCGAGTTTGGCGTGATGCTTTGCAATCCACTCTATTTGAACAAGATACAATGCATATCAATTGGTTGGAAACGGAAGTTCGTGATCTTTTCCGAACGCTTAAGCAGTTGCAAGATCGACAACTCAAATTGCGTTATCGTATGACCGGAGAACTCGATACATTGCACAAGTTTGGAGAACTCTCAATTGACCCTCATGGTGGTCCTATTGGCCCTTTCATGTTGGCTCGTATCCTGGCTGAAACAGGCCCGTTGAAAGACTTTAAACACCACCGTGCTTTATGGAAGTATGCAGGAGTGAACATCCGGGAAAAAGAAAGTGGAAAAATGAAAGGACAAGATAAAATCAGTAAAAAAGGCCGTCCTCGATTACGCCGTTGCGCCCAACAAGCTTCGTTGAACCTTGTAATGAAGAATGCCCTTTTTGGGGCATATCATCACCAAAAGAAACAACAGGGCATGGCCGGAAATAAAGCCATGTTGGCAGTGTCGAGAAAACTCCTGAAATTGCTCCATGGAATCGAAAAGTCCGGAAAAACTTACGATCCAAAACGTGTTTTTAAATCCGAATCTCAAAGTAATATGTCGAATCAAAAAGCAGCTTAAGCTGTATCTTTACCTTTAAGGAACGCTTGTCAGAGGATCGCAAGGCGGTAGTCGCTGGGTCACCAGACGATCAACTCGATAATCAATCTGATATAGTCCCTGACAAGCGTCCTTCATCACACTGTCGCTAAAGCTTAATGGCGACTGTTTGGATCTATCCAACAGATCGTAATCGATGATCATTGCAGGTGATGAAGATCCTTAACCAATTAGATTACCAAGTAGTCAAAAGCAATCCTTCGGCTGCTTTTGTGTTCCCATACCGGGCTCATCCGAGGAAAGATTTTTAATCTTTTTTCTTGTGCAGTTCACCTAAGATGAACTGCCTTGTTATGAGCCGAAAATTGGTGATATTGCAGGTATCCGACTCAAAGACAATTGGGACGGTGAAGGTGATATATACTTCACCATAGGAGAATACGCCGGGGATAAACTTGGATGGATAGGAGAGGAAAGCCGAACACCTTTGCTTGATTATGTCGGCAGTGAAATACTCGGACTTTGGCCTATGACCAAAGATAGGGACGTTTCTATTCATAACCTCAAATGATGGGATTATCGGACGCGGAGCGGTAGATAATTCCTCATACATGCTTTGTTAGCGTAAATTTTTTAAACAAAATTATACAGATGACAGTAAAACAACTAATCAACCAGTTGAAAAAGATGCCTCAAAACTTAGAGGTAGGGACAGCAGCACACGATAACTCTGAATATGAAGTTCAAGGCTGGGCTTGTTCGGTGGATCATCTAATCAAAGCGGATTTTGATCCTGAAAATGATGGTGCTGCAGACGTTGGAATCATCGATGACTGCCCAGATGAATATGTGGTCATTAGATGCTAACACAAAAGGATGTGATGAGCATTGATATAAATGATCAGAATCAACAAGGGCGTGAAGCGAATTCACATACCTGCTTTGTTCGCTTTGATGAGACGGACGAAGCCATTTTTTATGCTCTTCATTCCGATGAAGGAACCGAAGACGTAGATCCAACTAAAGACCTTCCTGGTGCGAAGGAACTAATTCAAATGTTCAAAAATAAGGAGAAGTAAAATGGATGCAAATATGTTTGCTGGACTTGATACGCTGTTTAAATGGATGGCTTGGTGCTGTGTTGTTTTCATTCCGTTTGGAATGTGGAAAATAATTGAATTGATCATATGGATTGCAACTCACGTGAAAATTGCTTTTTAGCGAACGTCGAAGTCGATGGCGGCGTTTACGCCGTTCATCGCACTGTTTTGTTATATCATTTATTCTATTTTTTCAAAATTTCCGGTTTCAACATCAATTTTCACAAGTGCCAAATCAATGTCTTTAGCGCTTAAATTTACTTCTGCGATGATCGTCGATCCATCTGAGCTACAAGATTTCAGAGAGATGATATTTTTAATCCCTTCTTTAATTCTTATTTTTTCTTTCTCTATTTCAGCGTAATCAAATTCTTCAATGGGTAAGTTCACTTTCAAAATCTGAGAAGACTCCAAGATCTGCATACTTTCATGCAAAGTGGTATCGAGGATATAAAAATATGATCCTTTCGTAGGTGATAGAGGATCCAGGAAAACTTTTCTTTTTGGAATGTTCGGGATGAATCGTTCTATCTCTCCGTCGAAGATCCAAATTTCTCCACCAAGGGCCATAATTGAATATCCAGTGAGCGGATTTGTCGTAGCTCGCTCAGTCTTTTCTTCGATGGATGATTCCTTAAATCTTTCTTCGTAATCTTTCCTGAAAACACGATCTAATCGGAAATACTGGCCAAGGAGAAACCCCACAAACAGAAGGACAAATACTATGAGGACTTTTTTCATATAACGTCAAGTTCACCTACTCCGAACCGCGGAGCGGTAAGGAGTTAGAGTGAAACGTCTTGTTGTGATTGGTTTCATTCGATGGATTTCCAAGACAAAGATGCTTCCTTCCCTTGTCCTTTCTTCAATTGCTTTCTTTCAACCCATCTCGATTCAAATTCAAAGTTGGGTGAAATTTTTACAACGACCAGCACATTGAAATGGCCAGATCTTTTCACTCTAATTCCTTTTTTTCCTTTCTCTGGGGAGATGGTTTTGATCTCAATATGATCATTTCCTATTCGCCCATCGGAGCCTTGGGCATATGGTTTATGTCTTGAGATTCCATATTGAAGTTCAGCGTAATACTCGCCCAATTCTCCCCATATCGAAAGATATCTTCCTGTAATTTCTTTATATCTCTTGGCCGATTCTACAAGGTCGTCAAAAATGTCAGGAAGCTCATCAAATTTGTCATAGTCTTCCGGAAAATCCTCAAAAAATGGAGGTGGGGATTCGGATGAGCCAACAAACTGATCGATGTATTCCCAACTTATCCATTCCCCATCATCCCAAATGGCGTCGCTGCAGCCTTCGATTTCTTTGCCGGTGTAGGAACAGAAATTTTTCATATCATTGTTTTCACAACGTCTAACTGAGGAATTTCGAGATGCGGAGCTTCTCGAAATTCACACGGATGACTGCCTTGTTATTGATCTTCTTCTTGCGTAAACAAATAGAAGGGATACTGCACTTAGAATTGCTGCGTAGGTAGTTGGTTCAGGGATCGCACTAATGTGCAAGGCATTTGGTCCGGCGATTCCAACATTCCATTCAAGGCTGTCGAGTGTAGTGACATCTAATCCTGATATTAATGCTGAACCACTTGAAACAATTGTTGTATCTGCATGTTCCCAGCGAAACGTAGCGCCACTAGTTCTTATGTAAAGTTCAAATGAACCACCGCTTAAGTGGGTGATTGACCTTACGGCCGCGTCTCCGAACAAACTGGTTTTTGCGTCTGTTGTAATAATAAGACTGCTACTGAAATAGCTACTCCCGTCCCTTAACATGACAGACTGATTCCCCCAGTAATCTGATGTTCCGATACTATACGAGGGTAAATTTAAATTTTCTGAAAGCGACCCACTCCAAGTCATGAGTGCATCACCTCCTTGATCTGAAAACGTGATGTTAATTACTTGAGCATTCGTTTTTAGGGCGATGAGTGCTATACTTGCATAGAGTATCGTAGAGACTAATTTATAAGTTTTCATTGTGAATATTTGAAGGGAAATTTCTCATAACGTCAAAGGATGGGATTTTGGGAAGCGGAGCTTCTCGAAATTCCCGTACCTGCCTGGTTATGCACTGATTTTCTGATCTTGAGGAGTGTGCACAATACCCAATAGACCATCGATAGATAAATCTTCATCGATTAGCGGCCAATGAATTCCATAACCTGATGGTGAAATCTCAAATCTATTCTTTTCTTCTTCTGATGCCTCTGAGAGCCGATCAGAAATCTCTTTTATACTAAATTCGCGTCGAAATCCATCTACCTCAATAATCATTTCAGAATCCGTAAACGAAATTGATGTTACGTCGTGATATTTTTTCATTACTTTTTCCTTCTTTCGAATTCGTCCCACTGTTCTTCAATATACTCGAAGTTCTCGAGGATGATTTTCCTGACAATCCTTCTTTCTTTTGGAGTAAGATTATACCCAAATGCTTCGCTTATGTCAAAACGGTCGCGATCTAGCCAGAATTTACATTCCATATCTCCCTTTGAGCAATGAATATGAATCGGCTCACTTCCTTCGTTGGCAAAGAAATGTAAACGCCACCCGAATATTTGAAGGATAGTAGGCATATTTGATATTCAAGATTGTTGCTCAGAATTCCTCAATTCTTTTCGCATAACGTCGAAGTCGTGGATTGCGGCCCGACGAAGGAGGGGTAAGCAATTCACACGGACTGTCTTGTTCTAAGATTTATTGTTTATTACAAAGTCTTTCAAATCTTCGAGTGATGTTTCAGGTAGATTCCTCAATACTTGGTCTTCTATTTTGATGAAGTTCCGGAGTTTGTTGTGGTGAGGATCTTCGGGGAAAAAGAATATCCCTTTTCCTTTAAATCCTTCATATTTTTTTCCTTTTGGGGTTCTTGCGTAAACGAAGCCATTCTCGATCAAACCTGCATCACCACGCCAGACTTCAATAGGGTATAACTTCCATTCTTCATCTTGTTGTTCGTAGTCGGCAAAAACCACAATTTCGGCTTCTTGGATCCACTTTTTGTATAAATCATCCAGCTGTGGGTAGGCATTCAATAGTACCGGAATTGTGAGAAGGATCAGAGGGATTATTTTTTTCATTTTTTTTAGAACGTCAAAGGATGGGATTCTGAACCAGAACAGGGAAGTGATATCGATGGAACATGTTCATAATCAAAATAAGTGTTCAAATCGCGGAAGGGTTCAGAATTCCAATGCCTGCCTTGTTGTAATCTTATTGTTTTTGTTCGTGGAGGTTCAACGTCTGTGGGGCAAATATCTATAATTTTTCTGCAGAGGATTGGTTTTTATAGCTAAGCGTCTTATTTCCCTTTTTTTTCCGGTCCAAAATCCCCAGAAAGCACTCTGATCAGAGTAAAAATCAATAGACCAAATACTCCAATTACAACTATTCCTTGTACCCATATTCCCTCTATCAATTCGAGTTTTGCAAGGACGATCATCAATACTAAAGACCCGGCCATGCAGTATTTCGATAAATTCCGTTTCTTGGGTTTTTCTTCATTCATATTTCATTTTACAACGTCAAAGGATGGGATTCTGAACCAGAACAGTGATGTGATATCGATGTAATGTGTTCATAATCAAAATTTAGTGTTCAAATCGCGGACGGGTTCAGAATTCCAATGCCTGCCTTGTTAGCAGTTGATTTTGTCTATTTCTTGGGCTTTCGAATAGGTTGCAAATACCCCGATTCCCAAGAACATCAACATATCCACCATTCCTACCCACAAATACCATTCTTCTAATTTTTTATAGAAAATGATCCCAACGATTCCGTAGATCAGAATTGGAATGGAGACTAAAAACAAAGCCTTTCCTCCATATTCATTAATTTCATACCAATTCTTGTCCGACTTGAAGGACGCCTTGAATCTTGCTCCATAGATGTAGTTCATCGGAATTTTTCTTTTTATCAGTGGAATGGCTAGACCGATAAAAACAAGTGCGCAAATTGTGTCGGTGATTGAAACGGTGAGGATTGTATTCATTTCATTTTTTTTGGTTCAAATACCAGACAGGCTGAGGTGAATTTTATTCAATTATTTTGCTAACGTCAAAGGATGGGATTTCTAGGAGCGGAGCGAGTAGAAATTCCTATGCCTGCCTTGTTATAGTTTTGGTTCATATTTCTAAAACCCGTTTCAAGCGTTCTTGGAGCTCATCTGAAAACCCTTCCAAATCACTTTCTCTCATTAATTTGTGTTGGATCATCCGAAGCATGAATTCGAACATTTTGGAACGTGAATGACAGTCCAGACACATCACCAATATCTTTTCTTCTTTTTCTATTTTTCCGCTGTGTTCCAGAACTGTTCTGTTGGTGATTTTTTGGGATCTGTTAGTAACTGCAACAGATCCTTATTCTTTTCTTTCAAATACCTTTCCCTCAAATCCGGCGCGATTTTTCGGAAGTGCTTCCAATCAGATTCTTTGGGTTTATCTGGCATTTCTTTCTATAACGTCAAAGGATGGGATTCTGAACCAGAACAGAGATGTGATATCGATGAAAAGGGTTCATAATCAAAATTGAATGTTCAAATCGCGGAAGGGTTCAGAATTCCAATGCCTGCCTTGTTCTCGTAATTTTTGTTTTTCTTTGGAGTGTTCAAATCTTCGTGGGGTTGGACCTAATCTTCAAATTTAATTCTGCGCCTGATTGGTGCTTTTTGCATTGGAGTGGTAACTCTAAAACAATGAAGCTGCTCTTCTATTCTTTTATTACTATTTTCCATCCTTCCACAAATCCTGTCTTGAAATCATCCCAGCTTTCTAGAACTCCCATACTTACTGAAAAGGTCAATATTGCTACGGTTACCGTGATGATCGTGTTCCGGTGATTCCATTCAGAGGTTTTCGAAGGATTTTTCATTTTTTTTGAGAACGTCTAGCTGGAGGATTCTGAATCGCGGAGCGGTTCAGAATTCTCTCCAAGCATCTTGTTAGAAGTTATTTCTTCGATGCTTTTTTTGAGTTGCGATGTTGTTGGTGCAGAGCAACCCAATAGGTAATTCCCGAAGAAGTTCGAATACCTAAACTCTTTAATATCGCAAGGTAGATCCAGATAATCATCTTCTTTAAAATCGAAATTTTGAACTGCTGTCCAAAAATCGTTTAATGTTCGATTTTGCTGAAAAGTGAAAAACTCCGACAGCCCAAGTATTCCGTATGAAATCTTATCGCTGATGGTTTCCTCAATGGGAGACAAATACAATACTTGGTTCAAATCGTCTTTGGTATCTATTATTTTTTTTACCCTGTAAACTTCTCTTTCAAGTGAGATTTTTACGAGTGATTCGTAAAAACTAAAATCTTTGTATTTTTGCGGTAATTCGATCTCTTGAAGTTCGATTCTTTTGATGATCGCTACGATCAAATAAAGATGGAATAAATCTATATCGTCCACTGTTCTTTCGATTTCGTCCAACAGCTGTTGATTCAGAATAACAGGAGACGATTTGTCTTTTACAATGCGCATCAAATCTTCTCGAACTTCTTTTTCGATTGGAACATCTACTGGTTCGAAAACTAGATCCTTGTCGTCTGTAAACCTCGGATAAGCAGCAAGAAGTAGAGACAAAAAGGCTGTAAAAGTAATCAAGAGGAGGATGAGGAGGCTTTTATTCATTATTGTTTTCTAACGTCAAAGGATGGGATTCTGAACCAGAACAGAGATGTGATATCGATGAAAAGGGTTCATAATCAAAATTGAATGTTCAAATCGCGGAAGGGTTCAGAATTCCAATGCCTGCCTTGTTCTCGTAATTTTTGTTTTTCTTTGGAGTGTTCAAATCTTCGTGGGGTTGGACCTAATCTTCAAATTTAATTCTGCGCCTGATTGGTGCTTTTTGCATTGGAGTGGTAACTCTAAAACAATGAAGCTGCTCTTCTATTCTTTTATTACTATTTTCCATCCTTCCACAAATCCTGTCTTGAAATCATCCCAGCTTTCTAGAACTCCCATACTTACTGAAAAGGTCAATATTGCTACGGTTACCGTGATGATCGTGTTCCGGTGATTCCATTCAGAGGTTTTCGAAGGATTTTTCATTTTTTTTGAGAACGTCGAGCTGTAGTGTGGAGTGAGCGTCTTGCCGGGCGTAGCTCGAAGAGCGAAGACTGGAGCTCACGGAATTACTACAAGTGCTTTGTTGGCTGATGGTTCTTTTGGTTTTTCGTTGAGGTTCAGATTGCTGGAAAGTCTGCGTTTGATTTGGCTCTAGAATTTCAATTTCTGATTCAAATTTCTTGATACTTTTTCCGGTTGGATGGTTTCTATTCTTCTTTAAGTTTTTGTTCCATTCTGATGGCAAAATTTCCGTGCTGATGGATATTTTTCATTTACAAATTCGATCAATCTGGAGCTCCGATTTCACTTCTTGAAATATGATTTTTGCGAACGTCAAGGGATGGATTTTCTGGGATCTGACAGGGAGCGGAGCTCCCAGGAATTTCTATACCCGCCTTGTTCTGATTTTGTTTCCATTCAAGATAAGAGATCCGTTTTTTCCATACGAAACATTTTGAGTATGCTTGTTCAATATTTGCCACTCCGCTTCTGGTGAATTGTAGCTTTTTCTTTTTTCCTTTTCCCCATTTTTGGTAAACGGTGGGACTTGGAACCATATCAAAATCGTGGGCTATAAAACCTATTAATCTTAATATCCTACTGCATTTTGATAGACTTCCTGAAATTGTGGCCTCTAAACAATTAATACGTCCGAATCTCCAATCTTCATATTTCCCCTTTTCTAAATTTCCAATTTTCATGAAAACTTCGATCGGTTCGACAATATTCCCTTCTGTCAAAATCACTTCAAATGCATTCAACACTTTCGAGTAGTATTTGTCGTTTTTGTAATTTTGAACTGTTATCA
Source organism: Opitutales bacterium (assembly GCA_963676215.2). Lineage (GTDB taxonomy): Bacteria > Verrucomicrobiota > Verrucomicrobiia > Opitutales > JAFGAQ01 > JAKSBQ01. Next base: position 413,649 of record CAXXVT010000006.1, read on the forward strand.
TTATTTATTTCAGAACGTCAACGAGAGGGATTCTGAATCGCGGAGCGGTTCAGAATTCTCTCCAAGTGCCTCGTTATCACAATGAATGATTAGTAATGGTAGCGGAATTGCATAAAAACAACGCTGTCATTGCTTACTTGATAGATGATCCTGTGTTCTTCACTGATTCTGCGGGACCAACAACCTGAAAGGTTATGCTTCAATGGTTCGGGTTTCCCAATTCCTTCGAAAGGACTGCGAGCAATATCTTTCATGAGTTCGTGGATTCTTTTCAAAACTCTTTTATCATGCTTTTGCCAGTATTGGTAGTCTTCCCAACCTTGCGGAGTAAATGTGATGTTCATGATTCTATATCAATATCATGTTTCACTAAATTACCTTTTTCGATGGCCTCCATTGAGGCTATCAATCTTTTTGCATTGGCGGGACTTCTGAGAAGATATGCAGTCTCTTCTAATGCTTCGTAGTCTTCTAATGATAACATGACAACTGATTGATTTCTTTTTCTGGTGATGATCACAGGGTTACGATCGTTGCAAACACGATCAATTGTGGACGCCAAATTTTCTCGAGCTGCTGTGTATGTTATTGCATTCATATGGACAGGATAATGTCCAGGAAGGAGGTAAAGTCAAATTTCTTATTTTTTTTTGCACAACAGTTATATTAGTTGCCATTCAAAGGCAGATAACAAGGGGTGGAGGACTTTGTTTTTTGAGAGGATTTCACGGTGATTTAGTTAACCGATTGTAGTGTGGAATACAAATGAAATCTTGTAAGTAACTGCGAATGAGTAGGTAATGTTATTGTAATGGATTCTATCTATCAGATTAAGAATCTGGTTTCAGAGAACTGATATTATCGTGCGCGTCCGCCTAAGTTGACATTCGCGTGATCTGAATGGCAAATAACACCGGAAACTGAGTCGCAAAAAGTGGGAATGGGGCGAGTTTGAATGTCAATTTAGACTGAAACTAGTGCGGTTTTGGTTTTACGCTAATTTTCTGAAACAATCGTGTAATACGTTGACTATAAGCTTATAACAATAATTATATGAACATATGTATATTTAAAAATTGACATTCAAGCTCAATCTGATTCGGTGTTATTTGCCATTTCCACCTCCGATGAAAACCTCAGGCAAAGTTGACATTCAAAATCGTATCAATTTTCCACAATGGGATGTGGTGCTTGAAGCATCAGATTTGGGTGAAAAACGGAAGTCATATGCGATCACTATTCGTTGGTATCTGAAATGGTGTAAAGATCAGCACCTAGGTGCATCGATTCAATCTGCATTGGATTTTTTTGGTTGGGTTGAAGGAACTAAAGAACCGTCTGAATTTGCCTTAGAAAGTTGGAAAGCGGCGTTAAGATGGTTTTTCAAAGAGGCATCCAAGCAACGGGATTCACTGGAATCAATCGATGAGAACAGCGTTGCAGAATGGACATTAATTTTGCTTACGAGGATGCGATTGCAGAAAAAGTCATACCGAACGGAGAAGACTTACGTTGCGTGGTGTACAAGGTTTTTGAAGCATTCAAAGAAATCAAATCCGGAACAACTGACTATTGCGGATATGCAAGTGTATTTGGATGAATTAGCATTGAGACGTAGGGTGAGTGCGTCGACCCAGAGGCAGGCTTTAAATGCACTGGTTTACTGGTATCGAGAAGTTTTGAAAAAGGAAGTGCCTGAAATGCTCGAATATCGCAGGGCTAAAGTTCGTAAAAAGCTTCCCGTTGTATTGTCGGTATCCGAGGTCCAGCAGTTAATGGAGAAACTAAGTGGGACTTTCCAATTGATGGCTAATCTCCAATACGGAAGTGGACTAAGAGTTAGTGAATTGGTTCGGTTGCGTATCAAAGATATTGATTTTGAAAACGGATATATTCTTGTTCGTGCAGGAAAGGGAAATAAAGATCGAAAGACTTTGCTTGCGAAGGGATTAGAAGCGTCGCTTGCGTCGCACATTGCACGATTAAAAGGATTGTTTGAAGAAGATCGTGGAAACGGACTTTCCGGGGTGTTCTTACCCGATGCTGTGGCTAATAAAAACAACAAAGCAGGATCGCGATGGGAGTGGCAATGGGTGTGGCCGAGTAGGAAATTGTCGATAGATCCGCGGGCTGGCGTTAAACGTCGTCACCATGTCTTACCCAATCGCTATCAGAATGCTATAAAGAATGCAGCTTTGACAGCAGGTATCCCAAAGGATGTCAGTTCTCACGCATTACGCCATTCGTTTGCGACTCATTTGATGGAAAATGGGACGGATATCCGAACGGTGCAGGATTTGTTGGGGCATAAGAGTGTGGAAACTACGCAGATCTATACGCATGTGATGCGGAAGCCGGGAATGGGAGTTGTGAGTCCGTTGGATCAGATCATTGGGAGTTAGGGGTGAGAGGAGGGTTCCCCTCAAAGGTTATAGGGGCGAGAAACGAGGGGCGAGAAACGAGGGGGAGGAGACCGTGAGGCAGATGAACGGCTCATCGAGTCGATTCGCCCTACCTGGATCATAGGATTGCGCATGGATTGCGGACAGGAATGTCCACTTTCCTTCAAAGTGGATGATTGGAGCGGTTACATGTGTAAAATTCTAACTTCTAACTCCTTGATTCTAGCTGCTTCTTTGACGACGACTAAAGTCATCGCCTCCGGAAGAGAATGTAAATGATGTTGAAAGGAGCGGATCAGGCGTCGCCTAAGGGCTTCAGGCTCGGCAATAGAGCTTCGCCCAGATGAAAATGCCCCGGCAGGTGGTGGACTATTGGTTGTGGTGGGGGAGATTCGGGATTGAGAAGGGCTTTTTGTTGGCCTTGGTTCGGATCCAGTTCATGGAACGGTGGACGCGGGGCCGCATAAAAAGCCATTGCAGAAGCCGATGTTTACCGGGGAAACTGATGAGACTGATGGCGATGATAATGGACAGGATGCCCTGGCCGGGAAGCACTAACATCAAGATGCCTGCGATGAATAAAACTACTCCAATCAGATGTTGAATGATAAAGACTGGAATGAATGAAGGATGGTTGCGGAGCCAGTGTTTGTGAGATGATACAAAGTAGTCTGCAGGGAGACGGATCACGATCATCGGAATGAGGATCAATGATGCGATAAACATGACCGCACTAGCAATACCTAGACCGGCCAACCAGTTGTCATTGTGTTGTATCCATTCAACAAGGTCCACGCTTTGATGTCATCGTTGGTCAGGACGCAAGGCAATCGTAAAGGGGTGGTGGATGAGTGTAATGGGGGCGAGAGGCGAGGGGCGAGGGGCGAGGGGCGGCTAGAGGAGTTAGGAGTTAGGAGAGGAAAGGATGCGCGGTGGGGCAGATGAACGGCTCATCCACAGACGAGTCGGAGTAAACGGATCGATTCGCCTTACTTTGATCATAGGATGGTGGATAGCGGACAGGAATGTCCACTTTCCTTCAAAGTTGATGGTTGGGGCGGTTACATGTGTAAAATTCTAACTTCTAACTCCTTGATTCTAGCTGCTTCTTTGACGACGACTGAAGTCATCGCCTCCGTAGAGAGAAGAGAAGTTGATGTAGAGGGAGCCCATGAATTTATTCGTGCGAACTGCGGTGTGTTGCGAAGGCCTGTCCGCCTAAGGCGGATCCACTTTCCTTCAAAGTGGATGGTTGGAGCGGTTACATGTGTAAAATTCTAACTACTAACTCCTTGATTCTAGCTGCTTCTTTGACGACGGCTGAAGTCATCGCCTCCGGAAGAGAGAAGGGAAGTTGATGTAGAGGGAGCACATGAATTCATTCGTGTGAATTGCGGAGTGATGGAGCGTTTGATTGGCAGGATGTGACGACGACTGAAGTCATCGCCTCCGGAAGAGAGTGCATACGAAGTTGAAAGGGAGCGGATCAGGGTTCGCCTAAAGGCTTCAGGCTTCGCAATAGAGCTTCGCCCAGATGAAAATGCCCCGACAGGTGGCGGTGAGGTTTATTATAGGGGCGAGGGGCGAGGCAGGCGCAGATGAATGGCTTATCTGTATTAGCTACGATCAAATCTGACAGTTGCGTAAAAGGCCATGGATAATCAGTCTGAGGCACAAACAAACAAAAACAATAGTCACGTCCCCATGGGGACGCGGCACCTCAGACTGATAATATGACAATAAATGAAAAAATAATCCGAAACAAGGTTGGGTTGTTAAAACTAGCCGAGGAATTAGGAAACGTCTCAAAAGCCTGTCAGGTAATGGGCTTTAGTCGCGATACTTTTTATCGCTACAAAAACGCTGCCCAAGAAGGAGGCTTTGAAGCATTGATTGATAGGAATCGTCGGGTTCCGAATTTAAGAAATCGCATTGATGAGCGAATCGAAGCTCGCATCTGTGAAAAGGCTATCGAAGAGCCAGCCTTGGGTCAGGTTCGCGTCTCCAATGAATTGCGCAAAGAAGGCTTGGTGGTCTCTGCGGCTGGAGTGCGTTGCGTATGGATGCGCCATGAGCTGCAAACCTTCAAACTACGGCTCAAAGCATTGGAGAAAAAAGTGGCCGAAGAAGGACTCGTTCTAACGGAATCTCAAGTAGCTGCGCTGGAAAAGAAGAAGGATGATGATCTTGCTCACGGCGAGATCGAAACCCTTCATCCAGGCTATCTTGGCAGTCAGGACACATTCTATGTCGGAACCATCAAGGGAGTGGGTCGAATCTATCAGCAGAGCTTCGTAGACACCTATTCGAAGGTGGCCTTAGCTAAGCTGTATACGATGAAGACGCCAATCACTTCTGCGGATCTTCTCAACGATAGAGTTCTACCTTTTTTCGAGAGTCATCAGATGGGGCTAATCCGTATACTCACCGATAGAGGAACCGAGTATTGTGGAAAAGCTGACAAACATGACTACCAGCTCTTCTTAGCTATCAACGATATTGAACATACAAAAACTAAAGCAAGGCACCCGCAAACAAACGGAATCTGTGAACGCTTCCACAAAACCATTCTAAATGAGTTTTATCAGGTAGCTTTCCGCAAAAAAGTATACCGAAGTGTGGATGAGTTGCAGCAAGATCTCGATACGTGGATCCATCGTTACAACCATGAGCGAACCCATCAGGGAAAAATGTGTTGCGGTCGTACGCCAATGCAGACATGTATCGATGGGAAATCCAAATGGATTGAAAAGGTCGACTCACTGAATCCAAGTTACGACGAAGTAGTCAACCTCTGACAGTTTTAACGCCTCAGACAACGCAATCTGTCAGATCAAGTCGTGGTTACTACAGCTTATCCATCGAAATCGGGTTGTGTGATTTTTTTGAATGAATCGGGAATAAAGCTTTGTTTGAGTCGTTTTAGCGATTGTATGCAGGTAATTCCCTCCCAGTTTAGTGACTCGAATCCATCCATGGCTGTGCGCTTCGGCATTGCTTTGCTGGGGATTTTATCTGTCTTGTTTTTGGGGGGCTGTGCCTCCATTCCGATCGAGGATCAAGCAATGCTGGCGAAACCCAGTATGCAGTTTGCTTCTGCTTCGAATGAATCGTTTGTGACTCAAAACCAAAGTCTTCTGGAGCCGGGGGTCGCAGGTGCGGCGGGCTTGTCTTCTGGTTGCAGCTCTTGTCGATGATGAACAGACACACAATGAAGCTTATGAATCGGATAAGTTTGATCGCGGTATGCAGCCTACCCTATTGGGGCACCTCTCTCTCTGCGGTGGAGAGTGATTTGGATTTTGAATGGTTGGAGGGTGATGGTATCCGTTATACGACTTGGTCGGGGTCCGCTATCATTCCGACTGAGAGTGGAGAATGGTCCCTTGGATTGAGCTGGCAGGATGTTGGGCTTGAATACCGCAGCACTGGATTTCCGGTGGATATTATTACTGAGGACCAGGACCGAACGGAACAACTCGCAGCGTTTGAGTTGGAGTGGTCAAGCTGGATCTCTGAGAGCGTTCAAAGCCGAACGGGTTTAACGGTGAGTGAAGGATGGGGAAGCCATACCGGGATTTGGCTCGATGAGTATTATCGCCAGGTTTGGAAAGGGCGTTCTATCAATGGAGATAGTTATGAAGATCCTTCTCCCTCGTCTCTTGGCTTGAGCCAGACTGTGCGCTGGGACTACGTTCCTGGAACAGCGCAGTTGTTGGTGACTCTGGGGGCGTCCCGGCGAGACATTGCGCCTGGGTATGAATTTGAAGTGGAAGGCGATCGCGCCGGTGAGTTGGTTCGAGGGATTTCTCGGTTGACTGATCTGTCCCTGGATATCAGTTCGGAGAACAGTCTTCATGCAAAGCTGAAAATTCGCAATGGACTGACGGTTTCCAAAACCACTGAACGAGAGGAACGGCTTACCCTGCGATCGGGGGCAAACATCGCCCTCGATGAATACTGGGTTTTGCGTGCAACAGGGGTGTATGTGCGCGAGTCCTCAGATTTTGAAGCAAAAAAGTGGAGCTTCAGCTTGTCCGAGAAATGGGGGCAGAATGGGCAGTGTATGCCTCGACGAGTTTTTATTCGGATTCCGGGGAGATTGAGCAGTCCAACCTCGCTACAGATGCTAATCCCAAACTGGAAACCCTGGGGTGGACGATGGGAATCGTGTGGAATGATCTGCTCCAGCAACAAGGATTTCGCCTGACGGTGGGATCGTTTGAACAGGATTTTGGTGTCAATCAACTGGACCGAAGATTTGAGAATCTCTACGCCGACCGTCGTTGGTGGTTAGTTCGTTTAGGGTATTCGCTGAATTTTTAAAAGAAGGATTTTTGTTATGATGAAACAGATTTTTGCAGGTGTTTTAGGTTTTTTATCCCTCATTGGTGGAGGCCATTTGATGGCGAATGTGGGCCAAACGGCTCCGTTGTTTAGCATGCCTTATTTTGATGAAAAAAACACTTTTTCTGAAAAGCAATGGGATTTGGCTGATGCGGAAGGCAGCATCGTGGTGATTGAATGGTTTGCTTGGTGGTGTCCGTTTTGTCCGCCAGCTGCGGAAGCCATGCGCGCCGAAGTTCTCAACAAATTGAATGGCAGCAATCTGAATGGTGTTCCGGTAGTCCATGTGACTGTCCATGTGCAGGGTGAAGACAAAGCTGAGATTAAGAAATTTGCCGCTGAGTTTGGATTTGAGACTGTGTTGATGGATGTGCAGCGAGAGGTGTTTTCCCAATTCCATTCTAGTTCGGTGCAGCCCTTTTTTGTGGTCATTAATGGAGTGAAGGATTCGCCTTCTTCCCCGCAGTGGGAAGTGTTGTATGAGCATAGTGGTTATGGAGGGGCTGATTTTCCCGCCAGTGAATTTCTACAGGCCATTCACAGTGTTGAAGCTGGGGTGGATGTGGAACCTGTTGATTCCAGAGAAACCCCACCAGATCGCATACCCACAATGGATAAGGTGAATCCCTTTGTTTCAACAGAGGTGAACGCCGAAGGACTAAAACGTCCGTTCGCTGAAGAAAATGGAGGATTGGGAGTGATCGATGACCGCAACTTCCCCTATGTTTATAGTTTTGGACTGGCTCACACGACGCAACAGGCGCTGATCGCGGCACTGATTACTGAAGAGGCTGCAAAAAAGATTGGATGGCTCTACATTCACCCCGATTTCTCAACCTTGCAGTCGGGGATCCTAGCCTACGATTATTTTTGGGAATCATGGATTTGGTTTCCTCCCAATCAAAGTGTGCGCTTTCAGAATTTAACCGAGCGCACCCGTGGCTGGGCTGGGTGGAGTCCGCTCAATATCGGGCAAGCCGTTCCCACTGGAGAAGATTTGATCGCCTATTTGGAGGGCCTTACGGTCCCTGCGGCGCCGCCGGTTCTAAATGATCAGAATGATTTCGAAAGGTTGATGATGGACCCGGTCTCAGGGCTCAAAAGCGCGGATGAGGTGGGTATTGCCCAATTGGAGTCCATCGATGACCGCGGCTATCCCAAAGTCTACTCTGATGCGCTTGCCTCGAGTCAAAGTGGTGAAGATGCGGGGTGGATCTATGTATTGCAGCCTTTGTCGGATCTCAATGAAAACAATGGGCTGTTGGCCTACATCTATGCTTCCGATTCATGGGCATGGCTGCCAAAAGAATCTGATAAATGGGTATTTGATTTTTCGAAATGGACCGAGGGCATGAGTAATTGGGCTGCATCGCCTTTTTTGAATCGTGCGGCTCCGGAATCAATTGTTAGCGACCTGGCAGCTCCTGGTGTTGAGGCGCCATCGGTGATCCTGGGAGAGAATCCTTTTGCGGCCTTAGACCAGAGTGATGGGGTGAAAGACACCAGTGATACTGGTTATGCGAGTTTGGGATGGGTTGACGATCAACACTACCCGTGGGTGTATAGCTACGGACTTTCCTCTCTTTATGGGAACGACAATGCAGGTTGGCTCTATTTTGGACCTAAACTGGAAGCAGCTGAGCAGGGATTCTTTGTTTATGGGAAGGCTTTTGATGATTGGGCATGGTTTCCGAAAAACCTGGAAGGGTTGCAACTGCATTTGCAAAGCCCCCATGTCGGCTTGCTGGGGTGGGAGCGATTGGAACTGACCTCCGTTAAACCCGATTTAAATCAACGCGCCGAGCATTTATCCCAAGTGGTCCCTGATGGCATGCCAATCGGTGAGTCGGCGAATCCGTTTGCCAATCTAAACAGTGTTGAAGGGGTAAAAAATACTGCTATGGCGACCGGTGGCGACTGGGGCTTGGGCTGGATTGATGACCGTCATTTCCCTCTCGTATACAGTTATGATATCGCAAATAAAGCTGCGGCTGATGAGGGTTCAGAAACAGGAATTGGCAATGCGGGCTGGTTTTGGGTGGAAGCAGGATTGTCGCATGAAACCTCGGGTCTGCTGATGTATTCGCTCAGTGAGGAATCCTGGAAGTGGTTACCAGTCGGCATGAACGGTTGGAATGTAGAACTCAAGGCACCGTCTCACGGTTCTCTTGGATGGTATCGCTGGCTACCTTCAGTGGCCGAATAACTCAAATGAACGAGCATGAATGCTACTATGGAACCAGCAGTCGAGAGTCGGGTTGCGATTTTGAATAATTTGAGTTACCCATCCACTACTATGGCGACCCCCACATTTGAAGAAATCGTAGGAAATCACTATCGGAATTTATTCCGGTTTGGTATGTCGCTTTGTTCCAACGAAGCAGATGCCAAAGATCTCACTCAATACGCGTTCCTTCAATTTGCCCGCAATCAGCACAAGTTCGAAAAGGGCGGAAACGCGAAGAGTTGGCTTTATACGACGCTCCACCGTCGTTTCATTGATCAATATCGACGCCAGGTGAAATTCCCAAATGTGACCATTGATGAACCCGATAGTCCGGTGTTACAGCACGATGTCTTTTCAGAAGGACCCGACTTCTCGAGCTTTGATGCTGAAATGGTTCATGATGCTCTTAGTCAGCTGGACGAAGCCATGCGCTCGGTGCTCAGCCTCTATTACCTGGAGTCTTTCTCCTACAAAGAAATTGCACATACATTGGAAGTCCCAATTGGGACCATTATGTCCCGGCTTTACCGGGGGAAACAACAACTAGCGGCCATACTGCAAACCGCAATGTCCTGAAAACGTAATCGATTGATATTTAATCTGAACTGGCAATAAGACCATGAAGACTGAGAGAGAAATTAAAATTTTGTTGAGTGGGATCACGAATCCCGAATTGAGCGACGATCTTGAGATTCGTCAAGCATGGGAGCAATTGTGTCAGGATCCCGAACTTATGCGGTGGTTTGAATCGCAACGAGACTTTGATCAGAGAGTGAAAACTGCCCTTTCTGATAGTGCGGTTCCCGCAGGGCTTGAGCAGGAAATTCTGGAGCAAACTTCGTTTGCAAGATTGGGCAAAAAATCGTCTGTTCCCGCATGGCTCAGTGCCCGTTGGACTGGTTGGGCCGCGGCCGCAGCGATCTTGGTTTTTGCCGGACTGTTTTTGTTCAAAGACACGGTGATTAATAATCAGGACACGGTTTTTCTGTCGAAGTGGTCGAGCATGGAAAAAGAGGATAATTTCAGAGATGCCATGGCGGTATTTGTGGATGATACCCTGATCAATCTCGATTTCTTCTCTGAGGATCGCGACTCGATCAAGCAATGGTTGGTTGGCCAAGGTGGTTCTCAACTCCAAAGCTTTCCAGAGTCTGTTGAAGATCTTAGCACTCTGGGGTGCAAAACGCTCCGTTGGAAGGGTAAAAAAGTGTCGTTGGTTTGTTTCCACTACGATGACAAACGCATTCTTCATCTGTTTGTGATGGATCGAAAAGGCACAGGCGAAGCCCTTATTCAGAACCTGGAAGGCATGCGTCGGGTCCGGAACCTGGAGACAGGTGGATGGTTGACTCCGACTCACGCTGTGATGCTGGTGGGATCCGACCCTAAGGTGAAGGTGAGCCCATTTTTCGATCAGACGATGATATAGGAATATGGGTTAGAGGTTAGAGGCTAGGGATTAGGAGTTGTGTTGAAAAGGAGCACATGAATTCATTCGTGTGAATTACGGAGTGATGGAGCGGTTGGTTGCGGGATGTGACGACGACTGAAGTCATCGCCTCCGGAAGAGAGAGGGGAGGTTGATGTAGAGGGAGCACATGAATTCATTCGTGTGAATTGCGGAGAGATGGAACGTCTGGTTGGCAGGATGTGACGACGACTAAAGTCATCGCCTCCGGAAGAGAGTGCATACGATGTTGAAAGGGAGCGCATCAGGCGTCGCCGAAGGCTTCAGGCTTCGCAATAGAGCTTCGCCCAGATGAAAATGCCCCGACAAGTGGGGAATGGAGTATGACTAATGGCGGATGAAAGGTGAAAAAATGTTGAAGGTTCAATGCTCTGCAATCTTCGCTATTGCGGCGCTGGAGCAGGACCCTTGGCATCTTGGTTATCCATGGAGATTGGGTTGATTGTTAGGCGATTCTGTGACGACGACTGAAGTCATCGCCTCCGGAAAAGAGAGGGGAGGTTGATGTAGAGGGAGCACATGAATTCATTCGTGTGAATTGCGGAGTGATGGAGCGTTTGGTTGGCATGATGTGACGACGACTGAAGTCATCGCCTCCGGAAGAGCGTTGTTTGTAAATTCCCTACTCGGTATTGACTTTCAACGGCAACCTGACGGTGGATTGCACGGGGCGACCTTTCTCCAGTGCTGGGAGCAGGCGCCAGTTTCCAGCGGTTTGTCGGATACTGTCTTCAAGCTCGGGTCGGGTATTGTCGAGAACCTCAGCAACGATTACACGACCGTTGGGGTGGATTTGTAGTATGAGGACCGCCTCCACTTTTCCCCATTGTTTTTGGGTTTCCTGATCAACAAAAGTATAGACGGGCGTAGGCGAAGTATCTTTGCCTCGATTCTTTTCAATATAATTTTTGAGAATTTTGTCGAAGTAGGACTGGAGAGTAAGCGGGTTTGTTGGATTGGTGCGAAATACTATTTCTTTCAGTTCATCCAACACGGTTTGGGCTCCTCGGTATTCTTTGCCATTGTGGGCATCTCTGAGAATGTTGCCTTGGCGATCCGTGATTACCATGCCGGGAATGCTGTTTCTCCGCAGTTGTTGAATCGTTCGCGGATAGTTACGGCTCCATTTGATTGCCGGCCACCGCATATCGTGGGAATTGATGTATTCTTTGTAGGCGCTGGCGCTGTTGTCGCTGCTCACAAAAAACAATTCTACATTCGGGATTTCGTGCCGCACGAACTCGTCATACCAAACTTTGAGATATCTTACGAATCGTCGACAGGGGCCACACCAGGATGCTCCAGTATAGAAGACGTAAAACTCCGGTTCCATGCGATCTCCGAATTCGAAATCCACCAATTCCCCATTCTTATCGAGGATCTTTGATCGACCTTTTACAGCCTTTGCCATGCGGCTTTTGGATTCGCGCCATTTAATCGGTTCTTTTCCGTAGTTGGAGTGGAGTTTAACCCATTCCTGTTGTTCTGGAATGAGGTAGGGGATGGGGATCATCCAAGATCGATTGTCTTCATAGTGAAAGTAAGCTGTGCCCGCTAGTTCAATTGAGAATTGGGCTTTAAACTCCGAGCCATCCTGGAGCTTCCACATGCGGACTGCGGTTTCCTCTGTTTGCGCTGATTTTGCTACGATTGAAATGGGCGCGAGTGAAAAAAGGAACAGCAGAAAGGGGAGAATCAATCGACGCGAGTGAGGACGAGTTGAAAAAGAATGGAGAGTGTTGTGAGACGAGTGCATGGATTTATAGGATGGGGTATATCAAAAGAGTTGCTTTCATGGATGAGAATGATGCTCAAGCATCACTCCTGGGGCTAATTGATGGAAAGGTTGAAAAGGGATGTTGCGCAGAATGCCGTAGCTGAGAAAAAGGGTCATTATCGTCCAAGGAACCCAGCTTTTTCGAGTCCATGGAGGATTGAACAGCATCCAACCTATAAATGGAAGGGCGATGATCAGCAATGGGTTCATGGCAAAGGCCGAAAAAAGTTCGCCATGAAACAAATGGTAGAGGGCACGAGTGGAGCCACAACCGGGGCAGTTGAGCCCGGTGGCAGACTTAAAAAGGCAGGATGGAAGATAGCTGGCTTCTGACGGGTTAACCACCCAGAAAAAGCCACCCATCAAAACAACAATACCCAGAACCAGCAGTCGTTTATGGTGTTTGCTAAGCTTCGACAAAACGCGGGAATGAGTTACGAACCCGAAATTTCAGACGCGATGGCGGGGATGATGATGGCAGCTTCAATAATGATCGTGAACACGTAAACCAAGATTCCGAGCCAGAAGGATAGCCATACGAATTTTTTGGCTTTTTTGGAGGCTTCCAAGGCCCCTTGTATATCTCCTGCTTCGGCTTTTCCGTTCACCTGTGCCGCAAAGACGATCGATGCGATTCCAAAAGGTAAGCAGCAAAGCAGGGTTACCAGGATCGATTGAACCAGATAGTTGGGGATATCCTTTGCACCTTCAGGGATGGATGCCCTGGACGTTGGAGCGGGAGTGGATTCCGGCGCCGCCTCTAATGGGGCATCACAATTGGAGCAGTTGGTTGCGTTATCTTCGTTGTTGGTTCCACATTTTTGACAGAACATAGGTCGGTTTTTCTAGGTTAATGGAAAGGGTTCCAGTGGCTTATTTACTAATTAGGAAATACTTCCGATTTCTCCTTGAACGAGAGAGCGGTAGAAGTCCCAGTCGAGATGATCGATGAATTTGAAAAGAATGATGTGAAGTATGATAGCCAATAGCCCTAAGAGTAGCCCTGCTGAAGCATGCAGCATCCCTTTGGCTTCATCGTCGGTTTTAAATCGATGAATGCCCATGACTCCAGTTGCGATCGCTATGATCGCAAGGGGGACTCCGAGAATGGGGGTAAATGCGAACACGCCGCAGTAGTAGGCCCAAAGCGAGTAAGGGTTGTTTTTTGGGAGGATCATGCTCAGCCCTCCTTCTCTGACGATAACGGTTGGTTTTTGGGAGGGAACGGGATGAAGCAAATCTTCGCAGTTCACACAACGATAGGTGTTTTCCGGATGTCGGGTTCCGCACTTTTTACAGAATAGAAATGCTGGCCGTTCGATTTGAGAGTGAGGAGATCCTTGATCGTCAGTGGTATCAGGATTAGAGTGGGAAGGTTGTTCGGAACCAGACATTCAGTTTTTCTCGTTGGGAGTGGAATTCAACCTAAGGCATTCAAGAGTCGGATTCAAGCAATGAAGCGTTCGATGACAGGGTTTCTTCGAGAGTTCGGTTATCCGTTTGAATCGGGTCGAGCGGAAGTTCGATGGAGGCCTCCCATTCCAGCCATTTTTCGTCTACTTTTTGATGCAATCTGAAGTGGCTTCCCGAATGGGCAACAGGAGTGCTGGCAGCACTGGGTGGTGTTGCAAACTCGACGGCCCCGGTGAGGATGGACTCTAGCGACCCAGTTTTAATCCTGGCTCCCATCAGGTTGACCTTCATGTCCACTCCTCCGGAATCCCAAAACTTGGTTCCCTTCCGTATCAGGCGAAAATAGGGCTCTTCAATCGTGATACCAACCAGCACTTCAGTCGAATCCTCGCTCAGTTGCACCGTATCCACATTCCCGACCTCAATCCCTCTGAATATCACAGGAACTCCGGGTTGAGCGGTGATTCTGCGATCGGTGTGAAGGATGTATGCATGGGATTCTTGAGAATTGCGGGGCCGTTGGTTGAGTCCTTCAAAAATTCTTTGGGATTTCCCCTGACCTGGTTCTACCTCGATATAGGGTCCATTCATGATCGTATCCATGCCATGGAATCCACTGGCGTCGAACACAGGGCGCACGATCCACATGCGGGTTTCGGTTTTGGCCAATGAGCCCATGGACTTTTGGAGTCGGGCTTTCACTACCACATTTTTTAAATTTTCTGAGAGTTGGATGCTTTCGACGACTCCGACAACGACTCCCTTGCTGATAAGTTTGGTTTTGTCTGCCTCGAGCCCGCTACCTTCTTGGAAGGTAATGGTGATGACCGGGCCGCGGTTGGAAAACTCTTTGGTGATGAGATACGCACCGATGAAGAGAGCGATTAATGGAATGATCCACACAAGCCAGGAGCTTCTGGCGGGCACAATTTCGGGTTTATGATGGGATTCTGTTGCATTCATTTTTGATGGGGATTCCAGAGTCGTTTGGTATCAAATTGTTCCACAGCCAATGCAGTGAGGATGACGGCAGCTGCGAAAACGGGCGTAGCAGTACCTGGTTGGACCTCGGCAAGTTGTCCGAAATGGATCAACCCTGCAAGGAGTGCGACGAGAAATACGTCGAGCATAGACCAGCGGCCAATGAATTCCAGGATGGAATAGAGCTTCATGTTTCGGCGAGTTCCACTGGCATCTCTCGCGACCCACAATAACCAAGCCAGTCCTCCGATTTTGGCGAATGGAACCAAGATACTCGCAACAAAAACAATGAAGGCGATTCCCCACATGTGGTGCTCCATCAGTAGGTTGATTCCGCCGATAATCGTTTGTTCGGTGTGATTGCCAGGCATTTTCAATTCCAATATGGGGAGTAGATTTGCTGGAACCAGCAAGGCCAGTGCTGCCAGCATCAATGCGATACACAAGTGATGAGATTTTCCGGAAAGGGCGGCGGTCTGCAATCCAAGGCGAGTGGAGAGACTGTCACGATCAATCCGCTGCATGGCGGCCAGGAGAAAAGCAGTGCCAGTGAGTAAAAACCACAAGCCCGATCGGGCCTGGATTTCCGCAAGGTCACCAATTTTGATAAAGGCTATCATGACTGCCAGCAGAAACACCTCGGGCATGGCCCAGCGTTTGGTGATGAGCAGTAGTTTCAACAAATGGTGCCATCCTAGGAATTGACTTCGACGCAAGACTGCGAGGTTCAGAGTGATCAATGCGAGAATTGCGATCAAGGGGAGCCAGAATACCAAAAGGCCAGAAATGGAGCCCATCACGGCCATGCCTTTGTCTGAGAAGCCTTTTGTCGCCACCAGGATTGTGGCGTTATTCCCTATTCCCAGTTTGCGGACTTCCATGATTGGCAGCATCGCGGCAGCCATGAACATGCCGAGTGCAGTCAGTGACCATGCTAAGCCGAGTGCTGGTCCCGTGCGAGGTTGCACCTTCAAGCGGGTGCCGCAGCGACTGCACTTTGCTTCCTCCCCCCGTTGGAGTTCCACGGGAATGTGGGAAACATCACACCCTTCACATCTCCAGGTGTTCTCGTCGCTAAGACCTCGCATAAGTAAGCTGTTCCTAGTTTGATCAGAACCTACTGTCCGTCAACTGTAGGGTAGGGGAATTGAACGCAAGAGAAGTGGGTCTATTGCAAGAACGTGGAGGGCTTACCTACGTCTGAATCTAGAAACTGATTTTTTTGACCAAAAAGACACTGAGATTTTCTCATCTACCCTGTCAATTGGGTATTTGAAGGTGTTTCTGAAGTTTGTTTTTGAGCGTTTCCAGATTTACGGGCTTGGGAATAAACCCTGCCATTCCGACTTGTTCACAAGTGGAGCGCTCGTCTTCTGATACTCCCGCACTCATGGCCAGAATCGTGGGTTTTTGATTGAGATCACAGGATTCCAGAATACGCTCAGTGGCTTCGATTCCATCCATTCCTGGCATCTGAATATCCATCAGAATGAGATGATACTTACCCTCATTGAATTTTTGAACTGCTTGATGTCCGTTGCTCGCAATATCGCATTCGAGCTTAAGTCGTTTGAGCATCAATCTGGCGACTTTCTGATTCACCAGATTGTCTTCCACGAGAAGAATCTTTGTGTTTTTCGAATAATTTCCTTCCCACTCTGTTCTGGATTCTGATTTCGGAATTTCCTGTTGAACGACAGAACCATCAGTGATACTCGCCTGATGAAGGAATTGATAATACCGTAGAGGCTTCCGGATAAATGTAATTGATGAGCATTCGATGATGTCTCTTGGATTGGATTCATCAATCGAATGCAGTAGCAACGTTTTAACAGTACTGTTACTCCCCAAAAAAGCTTTCAAAGAATCCAAGTTCTTTCTATCACTCATCAATAGATCTTCATCAATGATAAGAAGAGGACGTGCGACTTCATTCTTTGAAGCTAGTGGGAATTGATCCTTGTATGCATTCCAGTCTTTCAGGAACGTGTTCGGAATTTCATGAATCTCGAGGAATTCTCCTATTTGTTTTCTGAGTCGATCAGAATTCGTAAACACATAAGCGTGGTCGTAAGATAGATCCGATACCGTATCCGCTTCAGCACCTTGGGATTCGATTTGACAAGCCCTTTTGAGGGCGATCGTGAAGTAAAAGCAACTTCCTTTTTCAGGTATACTTTCTGCCCAGATTTCACCTCCCATGTGAGTGGTGAGCATCTTCGAGATGCTCAACCCCAGGCCAGTGCCACCGTAACGACGGGAGGTGGATTGATCCCCCTGGGAAAAGGGTTTAAAAAGTTGTTCCAGAATTCCCTGTTTAATTCCAATTCCAGAATCGCTGACCGCGAATTTTAATCCATTCCCATCTGGGACGAGATCAACTTCCAGATGAATGAATCCATCTTTCGTGAATTTGATGGCATTGCTCACCAGATTGAGTAACACCTGACGGATACGGTAAGGATCTCCAATCCATTTTTTTGGCAAATTGTCGGGAATGGAATAAGTCAATTCAATGTGTTTTCTTCTCAGTGTAGATACTGTCAGATCAATCGTTTCGTCAAAAAGGGAATGGAGGTCAAATGGGATCATCTCCAGAGTTATCTCACCCGATTCAATTTTCGAGAAATCGAGAATATCGTTGATGATCATCAACAATGATTCATTGGAAGTTTTCATGGTCTTCAACAGGTCTTCCTGTTCCTTTGAAAGCCCGGTGTATTCCATTAGTTTGCACATGCCAAGAGATCCATTGAGAGGGGTCCGGATTTCGTGGGACATATTTGCCAAAAACTGACTTTTGGCCTCTGAAGCAGATTCGGCCTTCTTAATTGCGCCTTTGAGCTCTTTATTTGCAATGGCGAGTTCGCTTGTTCTTCGTTCGACGAGCTCTCTCAGGTACAGAGCTTGCCTTTTGATCCTACCAGCGTTCCAGCGGGAGATAAAAGCGACTGAAGCAACTCCAAGTAGAATATAGCTAAGATAGCCATACCAACTTCTGTAGATGGGGGGCAGAATGGTAAAGGGAAGTTCAAATTCATTCCCTACAATCAGCTGATCCTGGAGCATTCGCACATTGAGGGTGTAGTCCCCTTCATGGAGGCTCGTGAGTTCGATCACTGGATTCTGCGATGGGACCGACCAATCATCGCTATAACCTGTTAGTTTGTATTGAAATTTGGGGTTTCTGAGCAATGCATAACTTCCAGTAAAAAAATGGAAGGACAGGCTGTTTGATTCGTAGGACAGAGGAGGGAGATCGATAGCTTCCTCTCTGTGGATATGGTAGAAAAATGTCTTTTCCCTAGAATCCATGATACTGATGAGTATGGGCTCTGGATCTTTCAGTTGACCTGCTTTTACGGAGTCTTCAATCCGGTGAATGACCTGTTCTCCAAGGATCCAAACCGCACCATTAAGGATTTTGAAAATAGGGTAGTTAAAACGAAGCATTCGGAGGGTTTTAGTATCGTAAAAATAGCCGGTTTCATCGATATGAAGCAGATAGATTCCGTTGGTGTGACTGACCCAAATGGTTCCATCTTCCACTTGTTTTAGACGTAGTAAGGGTAGTGGTGCATCATTGATAATTGCCAGCAGATCAGGGCGTTCGACAAATGTCTTCTTTGTTTCATCAAAAAAACGAATATCAGAGCCTTGAATGAGTATGGTAGTCTTTCCGATATTTCCTACATTGACCCAAGAGGGTGAATCCCTGTTCCAGTCTTCATAGATTTCCGGTATAATTTTGTTTTCGTCGACTTGAATTCGAGCAACCCGGTTGAGTCCAAGTTCGACCCATAGTGAATTTGGCACTGTCATATGGGATATGGAGGGGTATCCTATGCTTTCGATTCTTGGCGCAAATTCTATCCATTTCCCTTGCTCCCATTGGATTGCGATCAACTCTTGCCCGGCAAACACAAGATATCGATTCCTTTCCGGGTCCACATTGATAATTCGATCGATACTTATTCCTTCTTCTATCGCTTCAATCACCCCATGCTCAGTAATCGAAAACAACCCGTCGAAGTTTCCATACAGCAACCCATCAGGTGTCGATTCAGCAGTAAATGCTGAGTCTGATATTTTCTCGTTCCACTTTTTGAATTCCGTCTGAGCACCCGGATGAGGTTGCGTAAACTGAAAAACGTTTCCTCTGTTGATCAGGAGGGTTTCACCGTTGTGAGAAAAGATTTTCGGCCATTCCAAGGCCAGCCCAGATCGATGATCAAAGACTGAGATCGGACTATCATAGATTAATTTAGTAATACCCTGTCCGGATGAAAACCACAGGACCCCTTGTTCGGTTGTATGAAAGTCCGTGATGTTTTTAAAAATGGGATTTGAGTATTTGCGAAAGATGCTGCCATCTTTTCTTAGGATAAAAAGTCCTTCGTTTGTTTCGCTATAGGCCAAATAATGGTTATTAATATTCAGTATTCTAGCTCCTTCAGCGGCAATATTTAAGGGTTCTTTGGTTTCCCAAACATGGGTGTTCTTACCGTCAAAAATGAGAATTTGGTTGTGTCCCGTTATTCCTATTACCGCGTTGGTATCCCAAGGGGTGACAGAATTAAACGCGGTTGAGTCCAGCATCGGATTTCCTGTCGAAAGAAGTCGATTGGTTTTGAGATCCATTCGTTGCACTCCATTCGCATAGGAAGATACGAAAACTTCATTTCCAATTTGAAATGCTAGTACCGTACGCCATGAATAGAAGTAGTGGTTCTCTCCGGTATCTGTATTGTTGAATACGATGCCATTTTGCCCTGAAAATACGATGCCTTGGTCTGTAAATAACACGTAGTCGAAACGGGTGTTATGTGTCCAGTCTGGCGCATTGGGGTCCTTTAATGATACCGTTTTGTATTGCCCCGTGTTCTGGAATTGAAGTCGTCCCCAGTCTCCCGATGCTCCATAGTAAATCTCACCGCTTGGAGAGGTTTTGGTGTAGTTTACATTTCGATTAGCGTCGGATGAGTCCACCAGGTCGATCCAGTTTTGATTGTCGAAGGAAAAATGAGATCCTTGCTGGTTCACCCATATCATCCCGGATTGATCACTGCTCAACCTGGCTCCGGGTGAAAGATTCCCAATCTCCTCGAATGAATATGTCCGGTAAAAGGGTTGACCCACTTCTTCAGCAAAAATAGCCATTGGAAGACAAATCATTGTCAACCATATGAATGCCCGTGGAATTGGAAAACTCATTTAGAGAAAGAGATACTGATGCAATCTGATTTCGTTGCCGAACCGATTGATTTATCTGGTACAACAGTCGGTTTCGTTGATTATTTTAATCGGATTCTTTTTGAATCTCTTAAACAATCAATTCAGACAACTGCCCTCTCTTTTTTAAACTGTTCCGCGCTTGGCTTCGAGTTGGGAGCGGATTTCCGCCATCCTATTTTGATCGAGTGGAAACTTTAGCAGTGCGATAAATGCAAGAATTAGCCCTGCAATGGGAATCGCTGCAAATGCGATGCGGATATTGATCAGTGCTTGTGGGAGCTGATCGGCTCCGAGTTCCGCATCAAATCCAGTCCAGGTTAGGATGACGCCCGACATGAAGATCCCCAGTGCGAGCCCAACTTTCATGATGTAGGTACCGGTTGCTGAGAATGCCCCTTCCCGGCGTTTGCCAGTTTCGAGTTCATCATAGTCGATGACGTCTGCACCAATCGCACCATAGATCGACCAGAAACCGCCTTGAGTAAAGGCGATGCTTCCAGAAGCAAAGAGTTGTAGCCATGGAATGGCAGGATTATAGAGCCACCATGAAGCAATGAATACACAAATGGCAGACACCTGAACCGCAAACATTGCAGGTCGTTTCCCCACCATATTAGCGATGAGCGCATAGGTGGGTACGCCAATGAGTCCACAGAGCATCGACATGAGGCCCATCCCGAAGTTCCATGCGGATCCAGTGGTAATGTTCCCATGGCAGACGTAGTAGACGGTCATGTAGTAGCCCAGAGATCCGAGCATGCTGGTTGAAAGTCCATAGGAAAGGGACATTGCCAACTGACTGCGAAAGGGGCGGCATTTCAGCGTTTTGTAAATGGTTTCGGTGATTCCGATCTTTTCCTGATTCGTTTCAACTACCTTCTTGTAATAGCGCTCCTTGACATTGAAGAATATTAGGACGCCCAAGAGGATCATGGTGGTACCAATACCGATCGTGAAGACCTGCGCTCCGAGGAGTACGTTGGGTTGTCCTTCGACGCCGGTATTCCAGTAAAACGGGTTTTTTGCAGCACTGACAAGAGCCTCCATGTTTCCCGATATGACTGCGCGGAATGCGTCTGCCCACCATCCCCAAAACAAGCCGCTCAATTCCTTGAGACGGGTCGGGATATCGGAAAAGGTGGCCCCAATCCAGACCGTGGATGTTGCGAACATGGCAAACGAAAATCCAGCTACTTCCGATATTTTTTGCAGACTCCCCTTGTAGGCAAAAACACTCGTGCGTTCGCTGTAGTCGGGCGTTAGCTCATTGCCCAAGCTTTGGTAGGGCATGTTGAAGCTGCTGACAATGGTGATGTAAAAGGCTGAAGAAACCAGCATGAACCAGAACAAAGCTCCTTCACTCCATAGCGGTGAAACCATGAAAAGCACGGGCAGGAAGATACCTGCAAGTATGGAGCCGATCAGAATAAAGGGACGTCTCCGACCCCAACGGGTGCGAGTATTGTCGGACAACCAGCCAAAAAAGGGATCGGATGCTGCATCGATCAGACGGTTGATCATCAGGGCGGTACTGACCAGCACCGGACTGACATGCAAAAACATGTTAAACACGGGCCATACCATTGTGGGGTAGAGCCAATTTCCCCACATATCGTTTGCTGTACCTAATCCATAGGCAATTTTTTGACGAACTGGAACACGATCTTCGGGGGCGACAGAATGCTTTTTTCCCATAGTAGAAATAAAGTAGAATAGTTGCGCAGGGCATTGGGGAGTTGAGAGCCGTTGCGTGGACAGAGTCTATAGTAAAAACTCAGGAAAAGGGAACACTGATTTATTGCCCCGTTATTGAAATCCTTTGCGGGGTGACTTCGATGGTGAATGGGTAAGGGTTTATAGTGGCGAGGGGCGAGAAACGAGGGGCTAGGATCAGGCGTCGCCAAAAGGCTTCAGGCTACGCAATAGAGCTTCGCCCAGATGAAAATGCCCCGACAGGTGGCGGTGAGGCAGGTGAACGGCTCATCCACCGACGAGTTGGGGTGCAAATGGAGGACGACAGAAAACTTCTAACTCCTTGATTCTAGCTGCATCTTTGACGACGACTAAAGTCATCGCCTCCGGAAGAGAGGAAATCAAAGTTTTTGTGGAGCGGACGAATTCATTAGTGCGACTCCCTTTATTGGGTATCGATTTCGAGTTAACTATTTGACGGGAGGGAGCTCGGTGGTCTCGAAAACACGGCGTTTTTCGCTGGCTTCCTCGGCAAAGATGTCCTGAGCGCTGATGGTACGGTTTTCTTCTGGAATCGGGTAGGTTGTGTAAGCACCGTTGGATCGTAGCAACTTGGAGTTTGCATTGTCGCTGATATAGGTTTCGAGAATATGCAGAATGCGTTTCCGAAATTTTGGATTTTCGATTGGAACGACGGTTTCGATACGGCGGTAAAAATTGCGAGGCATCCAATCTGCACTTCCCATCAGGATATGGGCGTCGTTGTTTCCGTTTTCAAAATAAAAGATGCGATGGTGTTCGAGGTAACGACCTAAAATACTGCGTACCCGAATGTTATCACTAAGCCCTTTGAGACCTGGTACGATGCCACAGATTCCACGGATCACGAGTTCGATTTTCACTCCTGCCTGCGAAGCTGCATATAAAGAGCCTATAATTTCGCGATCGATAAGGCTGTTCGCTTTTACAATGATGCGCGCTGGTAGACCTTTTTTTGCGTTCTCTGCTTCCTGCTTGATGTATTTGCAGAATGTTTGATGCATATTGAAGGGTGCCACGAGCAGTTTATTGAACTTCGGCTCTCGGGAGAATCCGGTGAGCGTATTGAACAATGTAGCAACATCAGTTGTGATGGCGGGATTCGTGGTCATATACGAAAGATCGGTATAAAGACGGGCCGTTTTTGGGTTGTAATTTCCAGTGCCCAAATGCACGTATCGTCGCATCCCGTCCTGGTCGCGTCGGACCACAAGGCAACATTTACAGTGGGTTTTTAGCCCGACCAATCCATAAACCACATGAACGCCAGCTTCTTCGAGCCGCTTCGCCCAATGGATGTTGTTTTGTTCGTCAAAACGAGCCTTGATTTCAATGAGCGCAGTGACTTGTTTTCCATTCATCGACGCTTTCATGAGCGCCTCGATGATGGGAGAATCTCCACTGGTTCGGTAAAGGGTTTGCTTGATCGCAAACACCTTGGGGTCAGTTGAAGCCAATTTGAGGAAATCGACAAATGGCTGGAAACTTTCAAAGGGGTGATGCAGTAGGTAATCCTCTTTCCGGAGGGTATCAAAGGAAATGGCAGCTGGGGTAAGTGACGCGGTCGTGTAGGGGAGGTAGGGTTTAAACTTTAAATTCTTGGTCTTCACCATGTCACAGATCGCTGTCGTGCGCATGAGATTGATGGGGCCATCGACAAGATAAACACTTTCGGCCTTAAGATTGTGGGCCCTAAGGAGTTTTTTGAGGAGGTGCTTTGGAACGCTTCGTTCGATCTCAAGCCGCACGGCTTCTCCGCGTTTGAGCTTGTGCAATTCCTCTTCAATTGTGTTGAGCAAATTGTCGACTTCTTCTTCGTCAATGTAGAGATCCGAGTTGCGGGTTATGCGGAACGCTTGAGTGGATAAGACTTTGAGCCCCGGAAAAAGTTTGTTCGCATAGTTTTTTACAAAGTAGCTAATCAAAATGCAGGAAATCCCAGGATCCGAAGGCTCAGAAATCTGCACGATGCGGGGAAGGATGCGGGGCACTGGTACAATAGCTACAAATGGATTATTGTCTTCCTCCGGGTTTTCTAATTCTACCAAGACATTGAGGGACTTGTTCAGGAGTTGAGGAAATGGATGAGCGGGATCGATTCCCAGAGGGGTGAGGACCGGGTAGATTTCAGTTTCAAAATATTCACTGGCCCAGGCTTCTTCTTTATCGCTGAGTTGATTGAAATTTTTGATGTAGATATGTTCTTTAGCAAGTTCTGGAGTCAGTACATCATGCCAGCACTTATACTGGTCCTTCACCAGTTGTTGAGCGACTTCACGGATTCGTTTAAGCTGCTCAGCAGGGCTGAGTCCATCTGGGCCGGGTTCAATGTTGGAGCCGGATTCTACCTGCTGCATGAGTCCGGCGACTCGAATTTCAAAAAATTCATCGAGATTGGAGCTGACAAATCCAATGTAGCGCACTCGTTCGAGTAGGGGATAGCTGGGGTTGAGCGCCTGCTCTAAAACTCTTCGATTGAACGACAACCAACTGAGTTCCCGGTTGAAAAATGGCACTTTGCTCGCAGGTTTGTGCACGCCGGTGTAGGAGACGGTTGGAATCCCGTATTGGTGTTCTGTCTTAGTTGGTTTCATTTTGTAAACATCTATCCTACACAGAAAATCAAAAGTTTTCCAGCGAATCTATCATCCTTGCGTTACAATTTTGTCGAAAAGGGAAAGAATCCAGGCAAAGGGGTGGAGTGGCGAATGGGTTTATAGGAGCGAGGGGCTAGAAACGAGGGGCGAGGATCAGGTGTCGTCTGAAGGCTTCAGGCTCCGCAATAGAGTTTCGCCCAGATGAAAATTGCCCCGCAGGTGGCGGATCAGGCAGATGAACGCAAAGTCATTAGTCGGATGAGCTCGGGTGTGGCTGGTGGTAGGATATGACGACGACTGAAGTCATCGCCTCCGGAAAAGAGAAGGGAGGTTGATGTTTAGGGAGCACATGAATTCATTCGTGTGACTTGCGGAGTGATGGAGCGTTTGGTTGGCGGGATATGACGACGACTGAAGTCATCGCCTCCGTTGGGGAGAACCGTTGGTTTTAGAGGAGCAGGATTGGCGGATGGCGAAAATAAGAAACATGAAATATGAAACAAAATTGAAGGCCTGTCCGCTCAGGCGGATCAGATGAATTTGCGGTAGTTGTCGGGGTCTGTTTTTTGGAATGGATACTCCAGTTTGATCTCGATGCTTTCTCCTTTTTCCTTCGATCCTCTATTTTTTTTGGGGAGAGACAAAATGCAGCGACCCGATTTTTCCTGCCAGACCGAGCTTTCCCAGGTTTGTTCTTTAATCGTCACTTTTACCGGGCAACGGCCAAATGCCATCCGTTCTTTTGGGGCGTGAGATTCCGGCACAATGATATAGGTCCATCCCCCTTTTCCTGGGAACTTCCGCAAAATTGCTTCAAATGGCGGCAGATCATTTTGCATTTTTGTGAACCTTATTCCAATTAGCGTTTAATTCAATTCGTGCTGCATAGTCCGATGCTCGCATCGGATGCTACCCCTCTTCACCTCTAGTATCTCATGCTTGTTCATGACCGTGAGCCCTCGAACGGCATGAGATCTGTTCCAGTTTGAAGTCTTTTAAACGCCCATCGGTATTACCGAAAAACTCCCAGTGATCAAAGGTGCAAATCATTGAATGATTTTTTCTAAGTAGGCTTGCTGCATGAGGCATTCCGATATCCACTATAGAGTCGTAGTGTAATCTCATGGCTTCCGAAAAATCAGAACTCAATTCAAAACCCTATGCGCTGGACCTTTCACTGTCCGATTGGAAACAGTGGGCAATAGATCATCGCCATGCGGCGTTTATTTCGAAGCAAATTCGGGAGTGGATTTTCAGTAAAGGGGTCGTCGATCCGGAAGCCTTTACCAATGTATCCAAAACCGTAAGGGAACAACTCGCAGCAGAGTTTGATTGGGGTTTGCCCCTCGTCGATACCGTTCTGAATTCGGTTGATGGCAGTGAGAAGATTCTATTCCGGGTCAGGGATGGTCTATTTGCAGAGTGTGTGCTCATGCCGTCGGATAAAAGGGTTACCTTGTGCATCAGTAGCCAAGTGGGTTGTCGGTGGGGTTGCACCTTTTGCCAGACTGGCCGAATGGGCCTTACCCGCAGCCTAAGCAGTGGCGAAATCCTGTCGCAAGTCATCCTCGCCAATCAGCGACTCAAAGGGGAGCGTAAGGTGTCCAATGTCGTCTTCATGGGCATGGGGGAACCGTTGGACAATTTTGAGGCAGTCGTAGAGGTGTGTCGCGCACTGACGGACCCTAAGCTTTTTGCCATGTCCAAAAATCGGGTTACGGTGTCTACGGTTGGGTTGGTTCCGGAAATCGAGCGACTCGGCAAAGAAGTGGCGGTGAGTCTGGCGATTTCACTACACACAGCCGATAATGATCATCGTGCTTCCATGATGCCCGTCGCAAAACAATACCCGTTGGATGTGCTCAAACAAGCCCTTCTAGAGTATCCTATACAAACCCGGCATGGCATCACCTTTGAGTATGTTATGATCCAGGGGGAGAATGATTCGATACAGCATGCGAAAAAACTAGTGAAGTTTGTGCATGGGCTCAAAGCCAAGGTGAATCTGATTCCTATGAACGCTCACCCTGGGAATCCGATGAAAGCGAGCGAAGAGGAAAGCCTGCGCAATTTTCAGAAGTATCTCAGCGATCGTTCGATACCGGCGCCAGTTCGTTATAGCCGTGGACAGGATGTCAGTGCAGCGTGTGGTCAGCTTGCTATGAAACGGCAGGAAGAACTACATCTTGAACCCCACAAAGTGGCGAGAACTCGAAAGAAAGAACTACGAGAAGAACGCTGAGGATCAGCTCGCTGATAGGTGTTTTTGTTCCACACAGCCTCAGGCTGCTTCACGATCTCAAAACTGTGTATGCATAAACGCACCTCGTCGAATACCGATCATTGATTAATCGACTTTAACCTGAAACAAATCTCATGCGAGCATGAGATTCTACAGATTCCTAGAGCATTTTTCGTTTACTCTGACAGGATTTGGTGTTGTCAAATGTGCAAGCAGCGGAAGGCTGCATGCGTTTTTCGAGCATTGAAATGCTCCCAAACTCATGCGACGCGGCGAATTTACTCATTTCACAACACCCTTTGGCAGAATAAACGCAGAACGCTCGCTGAAGTGCTATTCCGAGATTGCTGCTATGAATTCGCTGTAGTTGGTGTAGGCGGCTAATTTCTCCTTAACGGCTTCGCAGATTTCTTTTTTCACCAAACCAGTATTTTCGGCTAGAAAAATGATGTAGCTAGCTACATTGCGACAGTAATTCAAGCGACCCTTTTCAGAAATGGTATAGAAGCGTTTGCGTTGCTCGTAACCCGCTGGGCTGTGATCTCCAAGAGCTGCTTTATCTGCTTTTCCGTCTGCTGCAAGCACATACAAAAAGTTGTATTCGAACCAAAACATGAGGTTTGGATCCGCGGGAAGTTGTTCGAGATAGGCCCGGCAGGTTGCTGTGTCTTTGTAGAGATCAGCGGGAACCTCCATTTTGAGTGTTTGATAGGCGTCTTCAATGAAGGAGCGCGCCATGTCCTTCTCCGTTTCCTGGTCGCTGAAAGCACCGCTTGCGGCGAGTTCGACGGTGAAATTAAACCAATCCTTCCATAGCGCCTGATCGTTGGCATCATCTGAAGCATGCAGGGCGATACCCATTTCGTAGGTGTAGCGACCGCTGGTTTTGATCTCCAGGTTCTGTTCTGTCACCCGACCCATCACCTGATAGTTCTCAGCAGATTTGCCTGAACCTGAATGGAAGCCGATGCTTACGTTGAAAAATTTACAGACGTCCCACTGTTTTTGAATGAGTTTTTCAAGAGCAGCATTGTCTGGATAGGGCATGTTCTTCTGGAACCCGAATGCAGGAGCGATGAAATCGACCGGCATATCCATCAATTGGCAAAGAGCCAGCATGATCACTGTTGTCTGTGGCGTGGTGAGCCCTGGAAGCTCATCAATGGAGAGTTCGCGTAGGTATTTGCGACCTTGCTCAGTGGTGAAAGCTGCTTCTCGTGCTTTGCGGTATTTCTCTTCGCGCACCTTCATCTTAAGCATGGAGGGCCACACGTAGCAAAGCAGCGACATCAGTTCTGCTTCTTCTAAGTCATAACCAGCGTCGGACACTTGTTTTTTAACTTTTTCAACGAGAGAGGCATCGATATTGGCCTCAACCCACGCTTTTTGCTCTTCTGCTGATTCTGGAACCGTTGTTTGGCTCAGTTCAGGAGAGAGGTCAAAGGTGATGTAAGTTGCAAAGAGGCATCCAGAAACCAGATCGTCTTCGCGGATATCAAACTTACCACCGATAGGTTGGTGGTCAGCATTGAAACTCCATGGCAGACGGGAATGGTGAAATCCTGCTTTTAGCCCTTCAACAACACTTCCTTGACTCATGCCCTGAACGCTTTGGCCCTGGTGACCTTCTGGAACGTTGGTCCCGATGAAAGGGAAGGGGACGGAATCGAGCTCATCGGCGAGCATCTTGTCGACGTCATAAACAAGCTCACGCGGGATACTGTTTTGATTCGCAGTAAAACCCATTCCCAGCGCCTTCATTGCCCAGAAAACTCCTGGCCAATGCAGAGAAGTGAAACGAGCGCCGAGGCCCAATGTGCTTGAAGAAAGATTTCCATCGGTGCAGGGGAACACCGTGCAACCTGAGTCGGACTCCTGAAAAACGTTCTTAATCTTGATCAGGTTTTCGTAGGATGCTGGGTAATACCAAATTCCATCAACCTCCAAGGCATCATCCATCAATTCTGAGCCGTTTACTCCTGCGGAAGGAACCAGTTTCCAAGCATAGTCTCCTTTGGCACCTTGAACCAGGGTAAATGCGCCAGAGCTTGTTTCTACTACACTCTTGGGGTATTCGCATACCCCTTTGTTTTTGATCTCTTCTGAGAGTTCCGCCCAGTCGAGACAAAAGTCGGGACTGATACATGGATTTTCAGCAATTCGGATATTATTATCCAGAAGGAATTTATTGATGGGTTTCATTGATTGGATGGGGAAGGGTCTTTGGATTAGTCAATAAGGGATGGTAGCCACATTGAGATTGCAGGGATGTAACTGATGAGAAGTAAGGCCACGATCATTGCGATATAGAATGGCAGCATAGCTCTCGAAACCCTGGCAATATCACCCTTGCCTACGCTACAACCAACGAACAAACAAGTGCCCACAGGTGGTGTGCATAGTCCGATACAGAGATTGGCGATCATGATGATTCCGAAGTGAATCGGGTCGATGCCAAGCGAAGCGCTGACTGGTGCAAGAATGGGGGTGAAAATCAGGACTGCCGGAGTCATGTCCATAAAGATACCAACTCCCAACAGCAGCAGATTGATAGTAAGCAGGATGATGACTGGATTATCGCTAATTGCCATTAACCCAGCGCTGAATTGCTGAGGGATTTGTTCGGCGGTCAGAAATTGACTCATCGCACGACTGGAAGCGACTAGAAGCAATACCACTGAAGTTGTCTTGGCTGCGCGGTAAAGAATGTGTCGGAGGTCGGTCCATTTGACTTCCCTGTAAAACACAACCGCCAATAAAAACGCCCATACAACCGCAATGGCAGAGGCTTCGGTAGGTGTGAAAATACCTCCCAAAATACCTCCCAGAACCACGACAACAAGGAGCAAACTTGGCAGTGCCTCAAGTCCAGACCGGACGATGCCTTTTTCGCTTTTCGCCATGCCTTTGATACCCTTCTTGCGACTGATGAAATAACAAAGGGTCATGATCATCACACCGACTAAGACCCCAGGCATCACTCCTGCCAAAAAGAGTTTTGCGATCGACACGTTGCCCATTGAAACCGCATACACGATCATTACGTTGCTCGGGGGAATGAGAAGTCCGGTCGTGGCGGAAGTGGTCGTGAGCGCGATATTGAAATCCCGATCATAGCCCTTGCGATTCATCTCGGGGATCAACGTGCCTCCGATGGATGAAACTGCCGCGGCGGCAGAACCTGAGATCGCCCCGAATAGCATACAAGTGAGTGTGTTCACCCAAGCTAAACCACCGGTAAAGCGTCCAACAAGCGCACTCGCGAAATCGATCAGCCGTCTGGCTTGTCCGCCAGCCCCTAAAAACTCTCCGGCTAATATGAAGAACGGGATGGCCAGCAGCGTGAAGCTCTCTGGCCCCGAAGCCATATCGGAAGCAACAGTGACTAAGACTTGTTCATAGCCCAAAGCCCATGCTGATACGGCTGTGACTGCAGCCAAAACAATAGCGATAGGGACATTGATACAGAGCAGGACTGCGAACAATACAATGAGAATAGCGATGGCAGTGCTCATACATCCGCCTCCTTTTTGACTGGAATCTCAACACCCTTGATCGTATCGATGATCATTCCGATGTTGAACAACAAAATGAAACATCCGTTTAACGGAATGGAAAGATAAAGCCAGGCTTTATAAACTCCGATCGTCGACATCATTTGTCCAGAGTCCAGACGCTCAAGTGTGAGGGTTGTTCCACCCCAGACCATCACACTGGCAGTGAATGCAAATACGATGAGATGGGTTAATAATACTGCGAGGCGTTTTGCTTGGGGATCCAGGCTGTTGATCAACAAATCAATTCCCAGATGGGCGTTGTCATGATAGGCAATCGCTGCGCCGCAGAACACCTGCCAAACGAGTAGGAAAGTCGCGAGTTCCTCGGTCCAACGGACTTGTCCGCCAAAAAGGTAACGGGAGCTCACTCCCAGGACGACATCGAAAATAAGTAATGTAAATATCCCGATGGAAAGAATCGATAAGATCTTGTGCAGTATTCGGTTTAACGCATGCATAATATTGATTTCGCAAGTCTGTGGATTGTGACTTTCCGGGTTACTGAGCTGCTTGTATACGATCGTAAATATCCTTGATTCCGCCAACCGCGTATTTGTCGATCACCGGTTGAACTGCTGCACGGAATGGAGCAGTATCCACCTTTAATATCGTTACTTTTTCCACCTCTTGCATTTCATCAAGTGCTTGCTTTGTGGCTTTCGCCCATAGATCGCGCTGGAACTCAGTCGCTTCAGTCATCGCCTCTTCCAGCCAAATTTGTTCCTGTGGTTTCAACCGGTCCCAAATCTTCTCGCTGATGATCACCATGTCTGGAATGCGGGAGTGGGCATCAAGTGTGAGGTATTTACATATTTCACTGTGTCTTGACGAGGTGATGCTGGGTGGATTGTTTTCCGCCCCATCAACGACACCTTGTTTTAGAGCGGTGTAAAGCTCTCCCCATGGAATGGGAGTGGGTGAACCGCCCAATGCTTGAACCAAATCCATGGCAACCGGATCGCGCATGACGCGATACTTTTTCCCTTCCATATCTTTGGGCGAATTGATTGGGGTGGTGGCATAAAAATTGCGGCTTCCAGAGTCAAAATAACCGAGGCCGATGAATCCACTGGGCTTACCATCGTCGCGAACAGACAGGCGTTTCAGCATTTCCTTACCAATATCACCTTCAAGTATGTTCCAGTAGTGTTCTGAATCCCGAAAAAGATAGGGTAAACTAAACACTTTCAGGACTTCCACGAAGTTTCCCATCGGTGCCGAACTGGTTTTGGTCATTGCCAGTGTACCCATTTGCACTTGTTCGATGCATTTGGTTTCGTCACCCATTTGACTGGAAGGGAAAATGACGATTTCCATACTGCCACCGGAAAGTTCATTCAAGCGTTTTGCCATGAATTCCAGTCCTTCATGGACCGGATGACTGGTCGGTAATGCATGGGCGAGCTTGAGTACTTGAGTGTGGGTATCGTTCCCACCTTGAGTATGTTGTTTTCGCGACAGCACTGCAAAAAACGTGCAGCTTGCGATACAGCCGGCAATTAGGCCAACAATGAAAAATGAAGTTGATTTATTCATACGGGGTTTACCTGAAGCGGGATTTCATCTGGAATTGTATTATCAATAAGGTTCATCCTAACAATTTCAAAGGTTAGAATACTAGGACAAATCATTCGTCGAATAGGGTTTCGTGATAGGATGCTTATTTGAAAAAAGTCTTAGCGTTGGAAAAGGAGATGTTTTTGACCATCTCACCAACACGGGCAATATCATTGGGGATGACTCCTTTTTCCATGTCTGTAGCCAAAAGATCACAGAGAAGGCGACGGAAATACTCGTGACGGGGATAGCTCATCATACTTCGTGAGTCGGTAAGCATTCCTACAAAATGGGATAACAATCCTAGGCTGGACAATGCGTTGAGTTGCATGGTCATGCCTTCCCATTGATCGAGGAACCACCAGCCACTGCCGAATTGAACCTTATGTTTAACTCCTGCTTCAAAGAAGTTTCCGCACATCGTCGCAAAAGCATAGTTTTGAGACGGGTTGAGGTTGTAGAGAATGGTGTTGGGCAGTTTTTGGCGTAGGGAGAGTTCTCCCAGCAGCTTAGAAAGTGCGGGTATTTGCAGGTCATCATTGATGGAATCACAGCCGATATCGGGTCCGAGTGTGTTGAAAAGATGAGCGTTGTTGTTACGCACTGCACCCAGATGGAGTTGCATCACCCAATTTCGATCTGCGTAGCATTCTCCTAAAAATGCGAGCAGATTTCCACCAAAGCCTTCGCAGCTGTCAGGGGAAGGAGTGTCTCCTGCTCGAGCATCCATGAACGCGGCTTCTGCGTCTTCATCGCTGGCGATGGAAAGAGGACAATGATTGAGGCCATGATCAGAAGCACGGCACCCCATCGTATCGAAGAAGTTGATTCGCGAAAGCAAGGCGGACTTGAGGTCAGTCAGGCATTCAATGTCTTCACCAATGACCGCTTGCAACTGGTCGATCCATGCATTCCAAGCTTCTGTCTGTTCAATTAAGATCGCCTTATCGGGACGGAAAGTAGGAGCAACGGTTGCCGGGCAATCAGATTTCTGAAGTTTTGCGTGGTATTCCAGGTTGTCGACTGGATCATCAGTCGTTCCGATGAATTTAACATTCATCTTCTTCAGGATGCCCCATGCTGTCATATCCTCACCCTGTAATTTTGCATTTGCTGTTTCCCAGATGGATTCAGCGGTGTCTTCATTTAGCAGCTCATGAATGCCAAAGTAACGGGCCAACTCGAGGTGAGTCCAATGGTAAAGAGGATTTCGTAGTGCATTTGGTACCGTTTTAGCGAATGCCTTGAATTTTTCGAAAGGATCAGCATCTCCGGTGCAGTAACGTTCTTCGACCCCATTAAGACGCATGGCACGCCATTTGTAATGATCCCCTTCGAGCCAGATTTCGTAAAGATTCTTATATTGGCGGTTTTCCGCCAGATCCTTGGGAGAAAGGTGACAGTGGTAATCGAAAATGGGTTCTTCGGCGGCGTAGTTGTGGAACAATTTTTGCGCCGTTTCAGATTGCAGTAGAAATTGATCGTGAATGAATGAACTCATGGGCCTCAGCGTAGGATTTTTTCGATTTTATGGGGGTAAACAATGCGTGAAATTAGAGAAGACGGCCTACTCTATCGATTGAGTAAGCCGTCACTATTCAATATTTGGAGTCTATTTGCAATTAGAACTGGTCGGGTTGTTGCTAAATGGCAGCAGTTTTTCTACTAACCCCTTACTTCTTGGGCTTTAGCGAGAGCTGCTTTGGTTTGATCGGTTATGGTTTGCCATTGCTTGTTGGCAATTTGCCCCGCAGTTGCCAACCAGGATCCACCAATAGTGAACACCTCAGGTAATGCCAGATAGTCTGCCATATTGTTGATATTCAAACCACCGGTTGGGCAGTATTGCATGCCGTAGGATTTGTAAGGGGCATTGGCTGCTTTAAGGTAATTTGCACCGCCGGCGGGTTCTGCCGGGAAAAATTTCAATTTTGTATAGCCATGTTCCATTGCTATTGTGATCTCTGTAGGGGTGCAGATTCCTGGGATGAAAGGAACGTCGTTGGTCTTGAAAACTCTGAGGATCTTACGACTAAATCCTGGTGCTAGGCCAAATGTTGAGCCGGCATCGATGGCTTTCTGAGCAAGCTCTTCTGTGACAACTGTTCCTGCACCAACCCGCATTTCGGGCACGGCTTTTGCGATGCGTTCGATCGAGCCCAGAGCCGCTTCGGTCCGTAGGGTAATTTCGATCCAATTAAGACCTCCTTCGAGAAGGGCTTCTGCCAGGGGAACGGCACATTCTTCATCATTGATAACAATGACTGGCATGATGAGAGGGTTGTCGGGTTGATCAAATAAGCTCATGAAAGGTGATTGTTTCGAATTAAAATGGTTAAATTAGAAAATTGAAATGAGAAGGAAAATGGAAGAAGGACAATGGGTTATGGGAACGCGGATTCAATGAAACCCGCGTTCCCATTTTAAATAATTTTCAGTTACGCCTGCAATTGCGGACGATCTGGCTTTGGCCAATCGATGTGAAATTTAAGCCCTCTTTCTTTGTCGGTGCGCTCGTAGGTATGAGCTCCGAAGAAGTCGCGTTGTCCCTGCAACAAGTTTTGTGGCAAGTTTGCAGTACGATAACTATCGAAATAGGCTAAAGCACTTGAGAAACAAGGTGTAGGCACGCCATATTGTGCGCTTGCAACCACTGTTTTGCGCCAGCTTTCCTGGCTCTTTGTTACTTCAGTGTTGAAGTATGGATCGAGTAGCAAGTTCTTAAGATCTGGGTTTTGATCGTAAGCTTCTTTAATTTTCTGAAGGAATCCTGCCCGGATGATACATCCACCGCGCCAAATCATTGCGATTTCCCCGAAATTGAGTTTCCACCCATATTCATCCTCTGCGGCTTTCATCAATTGAAACCCTTGTGCGTAAGAACAAATTTTTGCGCAGTAGAGCGCATCGTGGATATAAGTGAGCCATTCTTCGCGATTCAATCCAGTTGGTAGCGCAGGTCCGCTTAACTGAGTGGATGCTTCTACCCGCTCCTCCTTGATTGCGCTGATACAACGTGCAAAAACGGCCTCAGCAATAGTGGCAGCAGGAACTCCCATATCGAGGGCGCTAGTACTGGTCCATTTGCCAGTTCCTTTTTGACCCGCAGCATCGAGAATGATGTCGACAAGTGGAGCTCCGGTTTCTGGATCCGACTGGGCGAGAACATCGGCCGTGATTTCGATTAAATAACTATTGAGTACACCTTCATTCCACTTGGTGAAAACCTCAGCCATTTCGGAAGGTTTCATGCCCAAGAGGTTGCGCATCATGTCATAGGCTTCGCAGATCATCTGCATGTCACCGTATTCAATGCCATTGTGAACCATTTTCACGTAGTGACCTGCCCCATTTTCTCCGATGTAAGCGGAGCAAGCTGTTCCACCTTCAACTGGATTCCCGGGAGTTGCGCCGCGAAGTTCGATTCCGTTATCATCCACCTTTGCTGCAATCGCTGTCCATACAGGCTCGAGTGAGCTCCAGGCTTCCTTGGTGCCGCCAGGCATAAGAGCAGGGCCGAAACGAGCCCCTTCTTCACCGCCGGAAACACCGCTCCCTACGAAATGAAATCCTTTTTCACTGAGTTCTTTTTCGCGACGAATGGTATCTGTCCACTTCGCATTGCCACCATCGATGATGATGTCGCCCTTATCCATGACCTCTGTGAGGTTATTGATGACTGCATCGGTGCCGGCACCTGCTTGAACCATGATAACAACCTTGCGCGGAGCTTTCAGGGAATCGACAAATTCTTTCAAGTCTTCGAATCCAACCAATCCATCGCCCAAATAGGTGTTTTCGGCAAGAAACGCATGGGTTTTTGATGCGGTGCGGTTGTAAACCGAAATCTTGAAGCCATGGTCGGCAATGTTAAGAGCCAAATTTTGTCCCATTACGGCCAAACCGATGAGACCGATCTCTGATTTTAGGTCAGTCATGTGGTCAATGTGTTTTTCTTAATTGAGGCGTTGATGCCAAATTCAATTGAATGCTGCATGCCATAGGATGAAGCAAGTTGATCTGTGTCAAATGGATGAAGTTATTTGATAATAATAATGAATCCAATGATATTTAGATGGTCATGGCGTTAAAGCCACCATCGACGACGAGCTCATGGCCGGTGACGAATGAACCTGCTTTGTCACTTGCCAGCAAGAGAGTAGCGCCAACCAATTCGTTTGAGTTTCCAAAACGTTTCATAGGAGTGTGTCCCATGATTTGTTCCACACGTTCTGGGGTCAGAACCTTGCGGTTCTGCTCGGCAGGGAAGAATCCTGGAACCAAAATGTTGACCCTTACACCCTTTGCCGCCCATTCGCGAGCGAGGTTTTTACTGAGATTGTGAACGGCTGCCTTTGAAGCCGAGTAGGTGAATACGCGGGATAGTGGCATGACACCACTTGCTGAGCCAAGATTGATGATACTACCGGATCCGTTTTCGAGCATGTGAGCACCAAATATCTGACACGCAAGGTAAGTTGCCTTGAAGTTGACGTTCATGATCCAGTCGAGCTCATCTTCTTCGACTTCAAAGAATGGAGTGGCAGAGTTGACTCCCGCACCATTGACCAGAATGTCGATCTTCTTGTGTTTCTCGACTACCGTTTCAAGTAGACTTTGCAGGGTTGCTTTTGTCGATACATCGGCTGGTTCAAAGGAAGATGTTCCGCCTGCTGCTGTGATCGCATCCATGCGAGCTTTGGCCTTTTCTTCATTGCGGCCGACGAGCACAACATTAGCTCCTGCTTCGGCAAGGCCCTGGGCCATCGCTCCACAGAGTTCTCCAGTGCCTCCGATGACGACGGCAGTTTTCCCAGTAAGATCAAAAAGGTTTTGGCTAGACATTAGTATTAGTAGAGTGGTTTTAGAATTTGGGAGTTTAAAATAAAGGGCGGTTGACGAAAACGGATACTCATCCGGTGGGGCAGCCAACCGGACGAGCAGGGTGTAAAGTTGAGTTTAATGCCTAGCGGACAACACGAGCACCTCCGCCGCCCATGATTTTTTCCACTTCTTTAACGGTTGCCATCGTGGTATCCCCTGGTGTGGTCATCGCAAGTGCACCATGAGCTGCACCGTAGTTAACCGCCTTCTGTGGATCCCCAGTGGTGAGGAAACCGTAGATGAGACCGCTTGCAAAAGAATCGCCACCGCCGACGCGGTCCATGATTTCAAGCTTCGGGTATGAGGTAGACTCATAGAATTCACCGTCTTGTGAGACGATGGCACCCCAGTCATTAACGGTCGCAGTGTGAACTCCGCGAAGAGTTGTCGCTGTTACTTTGAAATTTGGGAATTCCGAAGTGGCCGTTTTGATCATGTTTTTAAATGCATCGATTTCGATGTTGGAGATGTTTTCATCCACACCTTCGACTTCAAACCCAAGACACGCTGTGAAGTCTTCTTCGTTGCCGATCATGACATCGACATACTTTGCGATTTCACGGTTCACTTCCTGCGCTTTCGCCAAACCACCAATTGCATTCCAGAGTGACGGGCGGTAATTGAGGTCATAACTGACGATGGTCCCGTGTTTGTTGGCTGCCTTTACGGCTTCAATGGTCGTTTCCGCTGCTGTTTCACTCAGGGCCGCATAGATGCCACCTGTGTGAAACCACCGGACGCCGAGTGTGCCGAAAATATATTCCCAATCAATATCACCAGGTTTGATTTGACTGGCAGCAGTGTTTGCGCGGTCGGGTACTCCAACGGCTCCACGAATGCCAAATCCGCGTTCTGTAAAGTTGAGACCATTGCGAACTTCACGTCCGATACCATCGTATTTTTTCCACTGAATGAAAGAAGTATCGACACCGCCCTGTAAAATGAAGTCTTCGACAAGACGACCCACTTCATTATCCGCAAAAGCTGTGACAACCGCCGTCTTTAGGCCGAAGCACTTTCTGAGTCCTCTGGCGACATTGTATTCTCCGCCGCCTTCCCAAGCGCGGAATTCACGTGCGACGCGGACCCGTCCTTCACCTGGGTCCAGGCGCAACATGACCTCTCCCATGGAGATTTCATCGTATTGGCAAGATTCTTTGGGTTTGATGTTTAATGGCATGATATTGAATGTTTTGTATTAAAGTCAGATTAGATCGCTTCGTTTAAGTCGCTGATACTCCATGTGGTTTCTCCGCACTCTTCAGCTAGTTCGTTGAAGGCTTCAACTTCCTTTTCAGAGAAAAGTAAACCCTTGTTCTTTTCGGACCGTTTGAGGAATTCTGCTTCCATTTGACCTGGGAGCAGACATTTTTCGTTTCCATAACCAAGGATGTCCTCAATGACAGCCTTCACGTTTTCATCCTGGGTGCGACCAAGTGCGAAGTCACCGCCGTTCATAGCGTCAGGGTGAATGACTTGGAAGAAGAAATTTGGAGTGTGTTTTTCTTCGGGATTTTTATCCCAGCGACTCCGCAGTGTCGGCAGAGAACCGCCGATAAAGGCCCCTGTGAGCTCATTGATTAAACTCAGTCCGTATCCCTTGTGTGCACCAAATGGGACGAGGGCTGCTACTTCCTTGGGGTCGGTGGTGATGTTTCCATCTTTATCCACTGCGGCATTGGGAGGAAGCGATTTTCCTTCGCGAAGGAATTGTTGGACCCGACCCATTGCAACGACGCTGGTCGCCCAATCCACAACCAGATCAAATCCGATGGCGGACTTTGTGGGGAATGCCCAACTGTGGGGGTTCGTTCCCAGTGTTGGATATTTTCCATAAAAAGGAACAACCTCTGCAAGGGCTGCAGTGCAGTTGGTGTAAGCGATATATCCCCGGCTTGCTGCCTCGAGTACATAACCACCTCCCCAGAGATAGTGGAATGCATTATCCACGCTCACCATTCCGATTCCATATTTGTCGGCAAGTTGCATCGCAGTTTCGATTGCTTCATAGGCTGTCGCTTGTCCGAGCTTGCGATTGGCATTCCATACCTCTGATGCGGCGAAACGGGTTTCTTTCTTTTCAATTTCCGCGCCGGGCGTGCAGCCACCAGCGCAACTGCCAAAAAGATGGTCAAGATGCAGTGCCTTTAACGCATTGTGAGTCCGGATGCCATGACGAGTGGCGTAGGTGCTGAATTTTGCAGCGTAGTTTCCCTCGGATTCTGTGAATCCACGATGGATATAGGCTGCTTTGACGAGAGCGTTGTGTTGCTCTTCGGGAACGATGTAAAAGACTTCGCTCATGAAATTATATTTTAGGGGGTTCTTGTTGTTGTGGGTAATTAAACTTATTTATTTAACGACCGGCACCTTGTTCACTTGTGCGAGTGGCTCCTTGCCTTCAAATGCGTTCTTCAGATTCTGAATGGATTTTGTGGCCTGTCGCACCACGCTCTCGTAAGTGCGGGATCCGATGTGCGGTGTGACGATACAGGTTTCAATGCCCAATAAAGGATGATCTGCCCGTGGAGGTTCTTCGTCGAGCACATCGGTGCCATAACCAGCGACTTTTCCTGATTTAAGCGCTTCCACCATGTCGTTGGTATGAACTATTTCGCCGCGGGCACAATTGATGATGTATACACCGTCCTTCATTTGGGCGATACTGTGCTTGCTGATAAGGTTAAGTGTATCAGCGTTTAAATTAGTGTGCAGGGAAATGAAGTCTGCAGATTTAAAGACATCCTCAAATGTTTCCGCTCGGGTGATCCCATGGTCAGCTGCAAAGGCTTCGTCCCAGTAAACATCGTAGCCGATGACATCGATCCCAAACGCCTTTGCGCGAATGGCTACTTCTTTGCCGATTCGTCCCAGCCCAATGATTCCGATTGTTTTACCTCCAATTTCATTCCCTGTTTGGCGTTTCCATTGTCCGGCACGAACAGCAGTCACATGGAAAGGTGCTTTCTTTACCATCATAAGCAGCAACATGAAGCAGTGCTCGGAAACTGTGGTGTGGTTCACACCCGGGGTGAAAAAGAGGGGAATCCCAAGTTCTGTGGCGGCATCGACGTCAATCTTGTCTACTCCAATACCGTATTTGCTTAAAAACTGTAGTTTGGGTAAGCACTTTTCCAATACCCTGCGAGAAAACACATCATCGCCACAAATGATCCCATCAAAATCGCCAACGAGGTCGAAGATATCCTCTTCACTTAAGGGGCCTCTGGCGTATGAAACATCCCATCCGCAGGATTTTAGTAGATCCTGATGGGAGCCGGGTGTATCTTGAAACGAAGTGGTAGTAACGAGAACCTTTTTCATATTTTTGTCAGATCAACGAAAGAATTTAATTAAATCAAGTCAATTCTCAAACGTTTGAGTTGATTTCTGTAGAGAATTATTTATGCTAGTGTTTTTCATCAAGATCAGTAGTCTCAAATAACCAAATCCTATTCAATGTGTTAGAACATCCTATTTGTAGGAATTTGCAATATATCTCAAAATGCGCGTAACTCAAAAAGAAATTGCAGCTAAAATGGGTGTTTCCATTTCTTTGGTTTCCCGGGTTTTATCCGGTTCGGCTCGGGAAATCGGGGTACCGATGGACACGATAGCAGAAGTTGAGCGGATCTCCAAGAAAATGGGATATGTTCCAAACCGAGCTGCTCAGGCGTTAAAAGGAAAGTCGACTCAAACGATTGGGGTGGTTGTTTATGATTTTAAAGATCCGTTTTTCAGTGATTTTGTGGGGACGCTTCAAGACAAGCTGCACGTAAGGGGGTACTCTACTATTTTAGTTGGTTTTTCTGATCGTCAAATTGACGAACGTGATCTGACGCCTTTGCGCCAACATATTCTTGATGCGGTGATCATTTTGGGGAGCGATTTTAGCGGCTCCGTGCATCAAGACATTCAAGTTGCCCCGATATTCAGGATTGGTCACACCGTCAGCGGAGAAGAAACGATGTCTTATTGCCCCGATGAAAAACATGCGGCAGATGAATTGGGAGAGTATGTGCATTCTCTGGATTGTCGTCGGGTTCTGATACTCGGTGCGGATCTGCCTAATCATACCATTCGAGCTGAAGCCATGAAAACTGCTTTTATAGAAAAGGGCTTAGATGTGCGGATGGCAGTGTTGGAAGGTAAACCCCTTTTTGATGCGGGAAGACTCTATGCTTCGGAAATTTGTAACAGAGGAGATCTTCCGGACATTGTGGTAGCGACAGTCGATCAAATTGCGCTGGGCGTGATGAAAGGGTTTCTGCAACGAGGAATATCGATCCCTGATGATGTTAGGATAACCGGGTTTGACGATATTCACATTTCCAGCCAGTTTTTTCCTTCGCTGACAACATTTTCTCAACCGATGGGCGATGTTGTGGACCGCATTCTCGCTCGGATCCAAGATTGCGATTTTCGGCACGGTGTGGAGTACTTCCAGTGTCCTCTTAAAAAACGGAGATCCTGCTGAGGTTCCGCTGCCGTGTTTCGCATTAGCAGTTCGTGGCGGCAGGAATGCAGCCCAAGATCAAATATTTGAGCGGTTAGAGAAGCAGATTTAATGAATAGCAATTAGCGTTTGGATTGCTACATGTAATATGCGATGCGAGCATCGCATGCTACAGTTCAACACCTGTAGCAACTGATGCTTGGATGAGATTTGTTCCAGTTCGAAGTTTTTAAACGCCAATCGGTAAATAAGACGACCTGGCAGTCCGTCCCTACCTTCTGATCAAGAGGTTGCTGGAATTGTTACACCTCTGAGTTTGCTTTCATGTATTGCAAAAGTTCATCCACTTGAGTGAATGCGATGGCGGTGTAGGTGTCAGCGGCCCCGTAGTAAATTGTGATCTTGCCTGAAGCTGCATCATGCAGTGTGGCGCAAGGGAAAATGACGTTTGGGACAAATCCAGTCACTTCGTAATCCTTTTCTGGTGTCAGTAAGTAGTCACGAGTGCGGTAGAGCACTTTCCATGGTTGGTCGATGTCCAATAATGCGGCTCCCATGCTATAAACATAACCATTACAGGTATTGGAGACACCATGATAAAAGAGAAGCCAACCTTCGGACGTTTCGATGGGAACTGGCCCTGCACCGATTTTCATTCCCTGCCACCAGCCAGAGCCACCGTTTTTCATGACATGTCGATGTTTGCCCCAGTAAGTTAGGTCTTTGGAGTGGCTAAGAATAATCTCACCAAAAGGAGTATGCCCACTGTCGCTCGGGCGACTGAGCATCATATACTCGCCATTTACTTTACGTGGAAATAGGACCCCATTGCGATTAAAGGGCATTGTCGGGTGCTCCATTTTTACGAAAGTTTTGAAATCTTTTGTATACCCCATTCCTATCGCTGCTCCTGGAAAATCGTCACACCATGTGATGTAGTAGGTATCTTCAAGCTTGAGCAGGCGCGGATCGTAGGCATAGGAGTTCTGGACCGGGTTTCCGGCTTCATCCTGCCATTGAATCATGTCATGCTCGATATTCCAATCCAAGGCATCCTTACTTCGGGCAATATGAAGTTGCGGCCGCCCGTTTTTGTAATCAACGCGCAGTACCCCGATAAATTCGCCCTGATAGGCAATGGCTGCACTGTTAAATACGCGGGCACCACATGGGATTGGGTTCCAGGAAATGATTGGGTTGGCGTCATACCTCCATACCGGATCTTGGCAATCTGCCGGGCGGGGTTTCCAAGGGACATTGGGAAGATCGGGTGCGATTATTGTATTACTCTGACTCATGTGTTTGTTCGTTAGGGTAGGCTGTGAGCTGAGGTTTTACCATGTATTGCTCAAGGTGTGAATGAGAAATCTATTCGAAATTGTGTGAGATTTATTCAGCCTTATCGAAATGGATTTATTTCGGTCTGATTTTTTTACGGGATTTTTGAGCCAAAAGCGCCAGCCCAAATCCAGACTGCTCAATCCGCTTTTCCCCTCACGCGTTGCCGATATTGATTGGGAGTC
Source organism: Opitutales bacterium (assembly GCA_963676215.2). Classification (GTDB taxonomy): domain Bacteria; phylum Verrucomicrobiota; class Verrucomicrobiia; order Opitutales; family JAFGAQ01; genus JAKSBQ01. The sequence goes on from CAXXVT010000006.1 coordinate 456,046, forward strand.
ATTTTCGTGGATTTTTTGAAGACTACGCACATGTATTCGGGATGTTCAAAGCCCACCAACTCGGCAATGTGGGCGAGAGTATAATCGGTTTCTCTTAATAAATCCTTGATGCGATGAATTTGCAGATTGCGGATTTCAGCTTGGGGGGATTTGCCCAAAAATTTACGGAATCGTCGTTCCAGCATACTGCGGGAAACGTGGATTTCGTGGGTGAGTTGATCGACCGTCAACCCTTTGCACGCACGCTCTTTAATGATGGTGAGTGCGGCACATACATGGGGGTCTTCGATTGAAAGAAAATCGGTGGAACGACGGGTGACGACATCGAGTGGTTCGATGAACAACTCTTTTTCTGTGATCGGAATTCCATGAATGAGATTTGTAATGGTTTGGGCGGCTATTTGGCCGTAATACTCCGTGTTGAGCTGCACACTTGAGAGCTGAGGAAGGCAGAGTTCACAACGCAAGGTTTCATTGTTTGCTCCGAGCACGGCGACTTCTTCGGGGATTTGGATATTTTGGCTGCGACAGGCATTGATGACTTGCAGCGCACGCAAATCATTGCACGCCATTATCGCCACGGGTTTGGGAAGATTTTGAATCCATTCGCCAAGGCTTTTTTCTTCGGTCTCTTCCCAGCCGGGCGAGGTGATTTTTGGGTATTCGTTTTCGAAGATACTGCACTGCCCATTTACAAGTTTGAGCGCTTCAACGAATCCATTGCGTCGATCGGAGGACCAGATTTCGTTTTTGAACCCACAAAATGCAAAATAACGGTATCCTCTTTCGAGAAGATGCTCTGCACCTGTGTGTCCAATCGCGGCGTTGTCGGGTCGGATTTTTGGTACCCCTGGAAAACAGTCTGGGTCATCGCTTAAATCGACAATAGGGATATTTCTCTTGAGGCAGGCCTGAAGAAGCTCTGGGGCAGAATGCCTACAGATGACTCCGTCCCACTTTGATTTACTAAGTAACCAACTGGGGTCTTTCTGTGCCAGTGCTTGATCGTCGATAAAGGCGTTCCATTTTTCGTGAAATCGATTGTATTTAGAAATCGAATTGAGAATGCTGACGTTTTCCTCCAGGCGGGTTTTAAAAATCAGCGCAATGCGGGGTAGTCGGGTCGTGCTCATCCTTGCTTGGTGGAAGTGTTTAGACTAAGGTGGGTATGGCTCTTTAAGAATCATGAGTTCATGATGCCGGCTCCCATTTTCGAAAGAGGGATGGGAAACACAAGCAGAAGTGATGGAAATTTTGGCCTTCTTTGTTTCCCAGATGGGAAAATACTCTGTTTTTGTGATTGAGAATGACGATTCCGAGCATTTGCGAATTGAAGAAATGAAATGCCTTTTTAGGATGCCGTTATGATGCGAAATATGATCCGCAAATTTTCAACTATCGCTATGATCCTATTTGCGACGATGTTGATCTCCTGCGATTCTGGAAAAAAAACGAATTCCGTGACTTCCGGGACACAAGGTCAACGGAAGTTGAGTTATCAGCGGCAAACATCGAACGACATTGAAGATCTTGATCTGCTCAAGAAAAGGGCGATTGGCGCAGAAGTGGGGGATCGACCATGGATTGCCCAAGTGAATGCTGTGGATCTTAACCAAGATGGGCGTATGGATGTGCTGGCCTGTGAATCTAAACACAACACGGTTTTTTGGTTGCAGCAACGCGAAGATGGTGAGTTCGACGAGATCTTGATCGCAGAGAATATGAGAGCTCCGGTCCGGGTTGAGACTGCGGATATGGATAAAGATGGGGATATTGATATCATTGTCTCAAGCATGAGTGTGATATTTCCGAATAACGATAAAATCGGTGCCATTTTTATCCTCGAAAACGACGGAGAAGAGGTCTTTATCCCCCATTTAATCATTGATAATATTGCTCGGGTGGTTGATGCCAGAGCCGCTGATTTTGATGGTGACGGTCAATTGGATTTGGCAGTGGGCCAGTTTGGGTATGACCAAGGCGAAATCCGGTGGATGCGGCGAACGGGACCTTGGGAATTTGAGAGTGAAATTCTCCTCAACCTTTCGGGTGCCATTAATGTTTGTGTTGCCGATCTTGACGGGAATGGCACGCTCGATATTGCGGCTCTCATCTCCCAACAATGGGAAGAAATGCATGTATTTTTGAATGATGGGAAGGGGGATTTTAAGTCCAAAGTGGTGTGGGGGTCCACCAACGAGGATTACTCTTGTAGCGGGATGACGCTGGCCGATTTGAACCGTGATGGACGACCGGATCTGCTTTTTTCCAATGGGGATGGCTTTGGACCCAATCCCGAACCTGGCCCCAAGCCGTGGCATGGTGTTCAGTGGCTTGAAAACCGCGGGAATGGCTTTTTTCAATTTCACCGTATCGGTGATCTGGGAGGGGCTTATTGTCCGATTGGAGTTGATTTTGATGAAGACGGAGACATGGACGTGGTTGCTCTCAGCAGTTTCAATGACTGGAAAAAACCAAAGGCAGTTTCTATGGCGTGGTATGAGAATCAGGGAGGTGAGAGGTTTCGCCGACGGGTTTTAGCTTACGAACCGATTCAGCTTCTCACCGTGTCGGCGGCCAGGATGCAGGGTCCCGAAAAACCGATGTCATTTGTGACAGGCGGATTTCACGCTTATCCTCCATACGACCCACAAAGTAGAATCCTGTTGTGGGAGTTTACTAAAAAGGATTAGTCATAAGTGATGAAATGTGCGTTTAGAAATGGTAGCCTACCATTGATTCAAAATCCGCTTTCCCAGTTGGGGTTAGTTGCAGGGATTCTGCTGTCTTCCTTGATGTTTTTTGGTGGATGTAAGGATCAGGACAAAATGGCCATTTCGGCTGAAACGGTTGCATTGCTTCCTGCTGTTCCGGATCTTTCGGCAGTGCCAGCAGTGTTTGAAGAGCGAGTACAAGCTGCCGCGGCCATTGCACAATCGGATTCTCCAACTCTGGATTCGGTTAAGGCCCTCGCTCGATTGTACCATGCGAATGGGTATCTCCAGGAAGCGATGGCTTGTTATGAGGCTTTGTTGACTTTGGAACCCGAAAATCCACGTTGGAAACATCTGTTTGCGTTTATTCTGTCCACCTACGGGTATGCAGACGATGCGGAAATTTTGTGGACTGAAACGATCGAATTAGAGGCGGACTATATCCCTTCAAAAATCCGATTGGCTGATGTGTTCCTCAAATCAAACCGTCTGGAGGAGGCAAATGAGTTGTATAGCCTCGTTCTCAGCCAGGAATCGAAGAATCCCTACGCGCTGCTCGGGTTGGCTCGTGTCGCAATTGCGAAAGAAGACTGGCAATCGGCGAAATCGCATCTGGAGGCTGCTTCCAGGTATTCGGCTGGAAAAATTGGAAAAGATTTGTTGGTGACCGTTTACGAAAATCTTGGTGATCTCAGACGAGCGCAGATACTGAGAGGGGAGGCAAAGGCTTCGGGCAGTTTCGTTGATATACCAGACCCGTGGTTGGCTGAAGTGATGATTGATTGTTTTGATCCCGCCCAATTAATGAATATGGGAGGGCTCGCAGCTTTCGGAGGAGATCACATCAAAGGGATCGAATGGTCCAAGCGGGCGTTGGAAATAGACCCTGAAAACCCACTCGCTCATTTTCAGATTGCTGAGATGTACTATCAAACCGGAAAATTGGCGAAGGCATTTGAACACTATAAACTCGCGACTCAATACAAACCGGATTTTTCAGATGCTTGGTTGAAAATGATGGAGATCGAAAAAAGTCGCGGAAATGAAGCGGGCGCGGATGAAGTGTTTTATACGGGTTTTATGAAATGTCCCAATTCCCCTGCCTACAACTTGCAGTATGCGATGCGGTTGATGAAGGAAGGGGCGCGAAGGCAAGCGATGGGATATCTTGAGAGATCTATTGAACTTAACCCGAATGAAGCGGCTGCCTACATCCAGCTGGCGAGTAATTATTTCGCACTCAATCAGTTAACAAAGGCGAGGGACAGTCTGGTGAAAGCACTTGATGTCGAGCCTGGCAATGCGCTCGCGATGCTCACATTGTGTTATTTTTACATCAGTTCTGGGGATCAAGCGAACGCAAATAAATGGATGGACACGATCGAAGCTCATCCTCGAATTGAAGCTTCGGATAAATTGGATATGAGGCTCAAATATCAGGAAGCTTTTTGATTTATCATCCTCCTAGCAGTGAAGGGTAGGTCGGTCCCCAACGCTTTACTCAAACCATTGAGAAGATTTCTCAATTCAAAAACAATAAGTTTCAAAGTATTGAAATTGCTTATCTGTATAATCGGCGACGTAGAGTCCTGTTACTTCTAGTAATAAGGGGGGTAGTTTGTTGCGAACGAGGGGATTTGTTTGCACAACTTAGAGGATAAAAATGCAGGTTGTTATTAACGACCTGCATTTTTTTTGCCTGAAGCATAGAAAGAGCGTGTTTTCCAATTGAATTTGATCGAAATAAGGCGAAACAGCACGCAGAGAACGGAAGCAATAACGCCGGAGGTCAAACTGCTGAGTGGAGTGAACGCTGTTAGTAAAACGAAAAGTACGGCTCCGACGAAGGATGCCAGCACGTAGAATTGGCCTGGCTTAAATACGAGGGGTTCCTCTCGGGTGATGATATCGCGCATCAGACCACCGCCGCAGGCATTGATTACTCCAATGAAAACGGCTACTTCAGGAGCAACTCCATACAAAATTGATTTCTGAGTTCCAAAAACGGCGTAGGCGGCGAGACCAATTGCATCCATTACAGCCATGAAGCGTCCAAAGCGCTCCATGCGATCACCGACAATACGTCCAACCACGACAGCGGCGAGAATGGAATAGAGATAGGCGGGATTTTTGACCACCGCCGGTAAATCAGTCTGAAGGAACACACCATCCCTGACAACTGCACCTCCCACGGCACAGATGAAAGCAAGTGATATCACTCCGACGATATCGTAGCCGCGTCGGATTCCCGCCAGACAGCCAGTCAGCCCCAAAAAAAAGGACGCAAAGATATCAAAAGCAATTGGGAGCTGGAATACATCTGGATTCATTTAGATGAACTGGATATCGGAAAAATAGAAATAAAATCTAAGTTGGGAGCGAGGGGGCAAGGATAAAAAGGTAAGGATCCAACTTCGTTTTATCCCTCTGTTATGAAGACGGGGAGGAGGCTGTCTGTAAGAGATGGAGTCGGATGACTTCAGTTGTCGTCACTGTCTACCAGCCAAACGTTTCGTCACTCAGCAATTCGCACGAATGAATTCATGCGCTCCTTCACCTTACACAGAATAACGATTAAATGACTAATAACACCCTGTGTTTAGCACCATTCAACGGATCGCATTGCCTGCCCACCTTGTAGGCAGGGAGGCCTTCGATCCCTGCCCATTGAGTCACTTTTGGGTAGGGACGGACTGCTAGGTCGTCCTTTTCCAGTGGAGTATTATAAACGCTCCTTCGCCCTAGCTTTTTTCTGGAGGCGATGACTTTAGTCGTCGTCACAGCCCACAAGCAAACGCTCTATCAGCCTGCAATTCGCACGAATGAATTCATGCGCTCCTTCACCTTACACAGAATAACGATTAAATGACTAATAACACCCTGTGTTTAGCACCATTCAACGGATCGCATTGCCTGCCCACCTTGTAGGCAGGGAGGCCTTCGATCCCTACCCATTGAGTCACTTTTGGGTAGGGACGGACTGCTAGGTCGTCCTTTTCCAGTGGAGTATTATAAACGCTCCTTCGCCCTAGCTTTTTTCTGGAGGCGATGACTTTAGTCGTCGTCACAGCCCACTAGCAAACGCTCTATCAGCCTGCGATTCGCACGAATGAATTCATGCGCTCCTTCGCCCTAGCTTCTTTTCTGGACTCAGGGACTTCAGTCGCCGTCAATGATCCGGTTGGGGCTCTTTACCCTTCTGCAAGTTCCGCGTAGGCAACTGCGAGTGCATCCGGTATACCTGAGGCCCACGAGTCCATGTAATAGTCCTCAAATCCTGGTAGTTTGGCTATTTTTGTCATGTCATCGATACTCGCACCTTCTGTTATCTTTCCTCGGGTAAACTCAAGCATCGCCGTGAGGAAATCACGCATTTGCAGTAACGCTTTCCTGTTTCCGGTAACGCCTGCATGCGGCAGTCCATGTCCAAAGATAAATTGGGTTTCATCATCGTATTCGTGATGGATTTTCTCCAATACTAATGCCCATTTTTCGATATTAGCCCCTGCTTTTTGATCGATGAACGGAGGATGGTGATTGAAGACAAGATCGCCAACGTGGGCAATGTTCCGGTTTTTGAGATGGATCACGATGTCTCCGGAAGTGTGGGCATTTCCGTAATACTTGGCAGTGATGGTTTCTCCCGCAATGGATTGGTTCCACTCATCAGTGAAAGTTGTTTGCGCTACGATTTCGGTTTCGGGGCTTTTCGAAGCAAGTCGCTGCCATTTTACGCAGTTCTCATGGGCAACGGATGATTTGCATTCCGGGATGAGGATTTGATTTCCTTTGGTGTGATCCGCATGGTGGTGAGTATTGAAAAGCAGGTCTATTTTGCGGGAAGCCTGCTCCCTGGCTTTGGAAAGGAACTGGGTCGCATTTTGAGGGAACTGGGCATCCATTACCACAAATGAATCATTGGTGATCATCCAACCAATGGTTCCACCTGACATTTTGAAGAAGCCAGTGTCTGTAGCCAACGATCCCCATTCAAAACTGGGGGATTCGGCAGCGCGAAGGATTGAAGGTGCGAGAGTCCCGAGGGCCGCAGCCGCAGCGGAGTGTTTGATAAATGATCTGCGATTCATGATTCAGGAATTTAGCATTTTTCGCGAATTACTCAAGATTCCGTGTGTAGAAAGGTGGAGTAGAGGATCGAGAACGCGATAGCTTGTATTTTTGAATGACATGATCTGCAATAGCTTCATCAACTTATGAAGATCTCCTGGTTATCATTAAATGCATCGTGGTCGCACAGTTCGTTGGCGTTGCCGATGCTGGAACGCTGTTGCAGCGAGGAGCAGGAGTGGCAATGGCTGATGGTGGAATCTACCATTAACGAAGCGCCGGAACGGGTCGTGGAGCGAATCTTAGGACAGGATCCCGATGTGATTCTTGCGACGGGGTATTTGTTCACTATTGACCCGATTTTGTCAGTGTTGTCGCGGGTGAGTCGATTACGGCCAGAGTTGAAAATGGTGTTGGGAGGTCCGGAGTTCCTCGGGCCAAATCGGGAGTTTTTGCAGAGACACCCGTTTGTGCATGCAGTCGTGCGAGGGGAAGGAGAAGCGGTGATTCTTGATTTGTTGCGAATCCTCGAAAGCGGAGATGAATGCACTGAAAACTGGATGAAACTACCTGGAGTGAGTTGTCGGTTGCCTTCTGGCGATATTCACGATGATGGCAAGCATGCTATGGAACTGAAGATGGAGGCATTGCAGAACCCGATGCTCAGTCCACTTTTCGATTGGAGCAAAAAATTTGTGCAAATCGAGACTTCCAGAGGCTGTCGATCCATTTGTAACTTTTGCACGAGTGCGATTTCGACAGGTGGGCGTATGTTGTCGGTTGAAGAAGTTCGTGCGCATTTGCTGCGGATCAGGCAAGCCGGGATCAAAAATGTTCGTGTATTGGATCGTACTTTTAATCATCCTAAGGAACGGGCGGTCGAACTTGTAAGAATGTTTCTGAAGGATTTCGACGACCTACATTTTCATTTAGAGATTTATCCAAATCTCGTGACAGATCCTTTGTTGGAGTTGATCGAAGATGCAAAACCCAATCAATTGCATGTGGAAATTGGCATCCAGTCCACCCATTCGCAGGTGCTTTCTTCGATAAAACGTTCGCTTTTTAAGTCCCGTTCCCACGACGTTGTAAAGCGATTGAGCAACATTAAAAATGTGCCAATCCACGCTGATCTCATTGTGGGACTGCCAAATCAAACTTTTGAGACCTTCAAATCAGACCTGGAATTGCTGAGTGAGTATTTACCGGAGGAAATCCAGGTGGAAGTCCTGAAGGTTTTGAATGGGACTCCTTTGACACAAGAATTGCAGACTCACGGAATCGTGCATTCCCCGAGCCCGCCTTACGAAGTTTTGGAAACCGCGACCCTTTCTTTTGCTGAGATTCGGCAATGTATGCGTTTATCACGGTTATTAGATCACTTTTACAATCATTGTGAATTGCATACTATTGTAGGCAAATACTGGGAGGCAAATCCGGGCTTTTGGGTGGAGCTCGAGGCTTATTTGAAGGGTAAGGCGGACTTTGAAAACCCACTGAATTTAACGACTCGATATCAGTTACTGTTCGAGTTTTTGTTGGATAAGGATGCGCAATTGGCCGACGAGCTGGCGATCGAATGGATTCGAAAGGGGCATAGCCCATCAAAGGGATTGTGCGAAACCCAACTCTGGAGGGATGATTTACCCTTGGATGCCCTATCCGTGCACGAGGAACACTCCCCAGACAAGACCGATTCCGTCGTAAAACGAGATGCCAGAATGTATTATCTAAGCTTCAAAACCCGGGATTACTGGATTCGGATCTATCGCCGTAGCCAGAACGAGCTGGTGGTGCTTGGAGAATGGGAGCGTTGAGTGGGGGAAGCAGGAGTGGAAATATGGCGGATGGCGGATGGCGAAGCTGAGGGGCAGGATTGGACGACGACTGAAGTCATTGCCTCCGAAAGAGGGAATGGTCTCTTGATGGAGCGCATGAATTCATTCGTGCGAATTGCGGAGTGATGGTTTGATCGAAAAGGAATTGCAATGCAAATGACATTCGGATGTCATTAAGTGGATTGAGGACTCGACAACGAGAAAAATTGGGAATAGGACGAAGGCTATCATCACACGCTTATGAATTCTATCCAGGTCTTACTCGGAAATCCGCTGTTTGCATTGTTTATTGTGATCGGAAGTGGATTATTGCTCGGTTCAGTTAAATTCAAAGGATTGAGCCTGGGGAGCTCTGGGGTTCTGTTTACAGGATTATTGTGTGGCCACTTTGGCTTCACTCTTCCCGAAAGTGTCGGCACGATTGGGCTGGTGCTTTTTGTCTATTGTGTTGGGATTTCGGCAGGGGGTCGTTTTTTCGGGGCACTCGCCAGAGAGGGTGCAACCCTAGCCAAACTGGGAATTTTAATTGTTGGAATTGGTGCAGCTATTGCCTGGGGATGCCATGCATGGCTGAAGATCCCTGCGGACCTTGCGGTCGGAATATTTGCGGGAGCCCTTACGAGCACACCTGCACTTGCAGCCGCCACCGAGGGTATGGCAGGTTCGGGATCAAACGTGATCATTGGCTATGGCATCGCCTATCCTTTTGGGGTCATTGGAGTCGTTTTATTTGTGCAGCTAATGCCAAAACTTCTGCGACAGGATCTGGACAAAGAGGCAGAAGCCTACAAAGAGGAAAATGAAGAATATAACTCCGTTCAGACTGGACTTGTTGAAGTTAAAAATCCGAATTTGTATGGGAAAAAGATTTCAGAAATTGTGAGCGGGTCTCTTGGAGCGGTGCAGATTTCGCGGAAATTGAAGGGAGATCAATTGGTCCCGCTTAGGTATGATGATGTGTTCGAAGGGGAACAGCATCTTTTTGTGATCGGTCGCCAGAAAGATATGGAGTTGGCCATTGGCTTTATTGGTGAAAAAAGTGACCGGCCTTTTATCAAAGATGTTGAAAATCAGCAGCGTCGATTAGTTGTGACCGATGCAAGCATGGTGGGATTGACGATGCAACAGCTGCAACCGCTGCGCAAATATGGCGTGATGATCAGCCGTGTGACTCGATTGGATGTGACTTTTGTTCCCACGCCCGATACTAGGATCGATCGGCGCGATATTTTCACTGTTGTTGGCAATCCTGAAGATTTGGATGTTTTTGCAAAAGCGATCGGGCATCGTTCCCAGGCTTTTGATGAGACGGATTTACTCTCACTTTCGATCGGTATTTCTCTCGGGGTTGTTGCCGGTATGATTCCCCTCGCGCTTCCAGGAAGTGATGGCATCACCTTGGGAATGGCGGGTGGACCGTTGTTTGTCGCTCTTCTGCTTGGGCACTTTGGGAAAGTGGGGCGATTAGTGGGGCACATCCCTCGACCGACTCGGCAGTTGCTTCAGGAACTCGGCCTGGTCTTTTTCCTGGCCAATGCTGGTGTAAAAGGAGGGGCAGCCATGGTGGAGACTCTGATGGAATACGGACCCATTTTATTCTTAGCAGGGATGTTGATCACCTTGATTCCGATGATTGTGACCTATTTGTTCGCTGGGAAATTGTTTAAGCTCAACAACCTACAAGCGCTGGGTGGGATTTGTGGAGGAATGACATCAACCCCCGCGCTTGGTGCCATTACAGCTCGTACCGATTCACAATTGCCAGTGGTGAGTTATGCGACCGCTTACCCGGTGGCTTTGATTGTGATGACAGTATTTGCGAAATTGTTGATTTCGCTGATGATTTGATGGAGCAATCTGAGCTAACAGTGATACTTCCCTGTGCGGGAGAAGGCTCCAGGCTGGGACTGTCTGGCCCGAAGGAACTTTATGAGGTGGAAGTGGGGAGACCATTGATTCGGTATTCGCTGGATCTTCTTTTAAAAACACAGCGAAAAACTGAATCTCAGATCACAGTTGCGGTGGTGATTCGGAAGGGTAAGGAATCAGTCGTTGATTACGTCAGGAAATATCTATCTGAGGATCGATTCAAGGTTGTGTCGGTCCATTTTGACCCCCATTTGCGGGAATGGCCGGGATCCATTTATTCTGCAAAACATGTGTTTTCGGAGAAAAATATCCTACTGCTACCGGATAGTTTTGTTCACTACTCTGCTTCAGATTTACTCAGTCAGATGGTAGATCGCTTGGATCTAAAGCTGTTGGTTTTTGGTGCAAAACCGACAGATGATACATCTGAGATCTGCCGGTTGGGAGCTCTTCAATTGAATGGAAAACTATCTGATGTGGTGTGCTTTGAAGACAAACCGGATACCGCTGCAGACCATAATGCAATTTGGGGATGCTTTGGTTTTCATCAAAAAATTGCGGACGAATTGCATGATTTCCTCATGGCTTCCGTTGAGCATCAAAACAACCAATACCGGGATCGCAGTTTTTTTCCTGCCGGATCCCTTGCGATTGAAAACTATTTTGATCTGGGCACTTGGGAGAGAATCGAGACCTTTCGGGAGTGGAAAAGGGTCAATTCCATTCAGGGAGATTGAGGATAAATTATCGGGGATATGAAGGGAATCTGGACTGTTTTCGTTGAGAGGAGCCTTCGATCACAGGTGTTAATCCAATGGCGATGACACAAGGATGCGGAGATTTATACCCATTAGCGCTAAAAATGACTTCAAACTTCAACAAATCTCCTGCCGTTCGACAAGTTCACGGTCATGAACAAGCATGAGATACTTGTAGGTTGATGAAGTTTACTATCCGATGCTCTCATTGCATTATGCACGTTGTGAATCATACGCTAATCAGTGTTAGAGTTCCGAACGGATATCGTGAAGATACTGTAGTCGGTTAGTATCATTTTTTTTCTTTGCACGGTGTTCAAGGGAATTGAGATCGGATTCGATCCTCGGCCTTACATTCTCCCATTGTGCTTCTGTGAGCCATTTTTTGCAAAAGCGGATGCGGTTACGCTGGAAATAGAATGTGGTGTAAATGGGCTTTTTATGGCAGGTTTGTCCGATCCCGTGTTGGATCTTAGCACCGTAGCATCGCGCTTGGATTATTCCGAGGTGATGGGCTCGGAAAGAGAAATCCACATCTTCCCAATACATCACATAGCTTTCATCTGTGCCACCGAGTGCATCGAATGATCTGCGTGTGAGCCATAGGGCTGTGCCGGGAATGTATTCATCTTCACTTAGTATCGGTGCCAGGGATGGTTCTGTTAAATGATGAAGGTTTCCGGTGAGGCGATCAAAACGGGCTCCGATGGAATCGATTCGATCTTTCTCTTTTCGGAACATCAAACAGGGCGCTACGATACCAGCTCCAGTTATGCGGGCCGTTTCTTCGCATGCTTCGAGACATCCAGGATGGATTTGCGTGTCATTGGTGAGAAAGAGGGCGGAATCGCAGGTGTGTTTTTCGAAGTGTTGTTTCAGTCCTTGGGTAAATCCGCCTGCAAAGCCTTTGTTTTTGTCTATGCATAGAATCTCTATGTCTGGGAAAGTTTTTCGCAATGTCTCATTGAGAATTTCGTCCGAGCCATTATCAATGACTGATAGCTGAGAGAGTGGGTAACCCGCATCCAAAGTTGCTTGGATACACCGACAGCTCAGTTTGACTTTGTTGTAGCACAGGATGACGATGCGGTTCATTGGTGTTTCCAAAGGTTGACGCTGGTATGATTTTCCAAGTGCTGACTAAACCTGTAAAAACTGGCACACATCAAGGATCGATTCGCATTTGAAAAATCTTCCTTTGGGAGGAGAGAACTCTTCCACTTTTTCGTGGACCCAATCGATATGGTAGGGGATGTGAATGGCAGTGCTCCCAATTTCGATCGCCGGAAGGATATCCGAACGCAAAGAGTTTCCGATCATGAGAAATGCTTCAGGTGCCACATCAAGATGTCGAATCAGTTTTAAATAGGCATCATTGTTCTTTTCGCTCATCACCTCAATGTGGTGAAAGTAGTGCGCAATTCCCGAACGTTCCAATTTGCGCTCTTGATCCATGAGATCTCCTTTGGTGGCTACAATCATTCTGTAGTGAGGAGCGAGGCGTTTTAGAGTTTCTTCGACTCCGGGAAGGAGTTCAATTGGATAGCTGAGCATGGTTTTTCCGATTTGTATGATCTGCTCAATTTGCTCTGCCGATACCTGATGATTACTAATCCGAATGGCGGTTTCCACAAGGGAAAGAATGAATCCTTTGATACCATATCCAAAAATGGGAATATTTTGGACTTCGGTTTTGTAATGCTCATTGACGACAGCATCAGGGGCAATCCACTGCTTACAAATTTCTCCAAACTGGATCTGTGCATCCTGGAAATAGGGTTCGTTGACCCACAGGGTATCGTCTGCATCAAATGCGATGATTTTGATTTTCTGATTCACCTTTTAAAACAAGGTGGAGTTCGCTCCTTAAGCAATCTCAGAATATCACTTCCTTGTTGTTGAGAATGGAGCGGTTTCGCTGACAATTTGATCGATTCGCTGAATCAAACTTTTTACTTTTAAAGGTTTGCTGAGGTAGCCATCCATGCCCGCTTCGATACAGCGGCTCTGTTCATTATTTAGCACACACGCAGTGAGCGCAATGATGGGAGTGAAGTTTTGGGTTTCAGCCTCCCATTTTCGGATAATGCGAGTCGCTTCATAACCATCCATAGTAGGCATTTGGATATCCATCAAAACCAAATCATATTTCCCTTGTTTCACTTTCTCAACCGCTTCGATTCCATCCTGGGCTGTGTCAACAGTGTGCTGGTAACGCTGCAATACTGTTGTTGCGATCTTCAGATTGATGGGGTTGTCATCCACTAACAAAATGTTCCAGGTCGCGTGTTTGTTTTGCCGATGATCCTCTTCAATTACACCGTTCCGATTTGTTTCTGAAGACTCTGGCAGAGCTGAGGGTATGAGGGGTAAGTGAATTCGAAAAGTGGATCCTTTTCCCTCTTCGCTTTCAAGGTCAATAGAGCCCTGCATGAGGTCTACTAGACTGCGGCAGATTGACAAACCTAAACCTGAACCTCCAAACTTTCGTGTGCTTGAAATATCTGCTTGTTCGAAGGCTTCGAAAATCCTATCTTGTTTCTTTTCGGGTATGCCAATTCCGGTATCAATGACCTCCAAAATGAGTTCTTCATTGGACTCTACTAATTCAGTTCGAGCAATGACTGTAATGCACCCTTCTTGAGTATATTTGATAGCATTTCCAATGAGATTGAAGAGGATTTGACGGAGGCGAATCGAATCTCCAAGCACATATTCGGGACATGTCTCGGATACAGTAGATGAAATATCAATTTCCTTTTGCTGTGCTTTGATATCAAAAAAGGAGATGCAAGAATCGAGTAATTCCCGAATTGCAATGGGCTGAGATTCTATCACCAATTGGCGTGCTTCGATACGCGAAAAATCGAGGATGTCATTTACGATCGTCAGGAGAGTGTCCGCGGATTCGTGGGCAGTCTTTATCAGGAATCGCTGATTATCAGTTAACTCTGTCGAGAGCGCTATCTCTGTCATCGAAATCATTCCATTCAATGGAGTCCGGATTTCGTGACTCATATTCGCAAGAAATGCGCTTTTGGACTCATTGGCATCTATAGCCATCTTCCGAGATTTTCGAAGCTGCATCGCCATCAAAAAGAGGAGAGCCAATGCAATCGCAACGATGACGAAAGAAACAGTCAGTAGGAAATTTCTTCGTTGAAGATTATGGAGTTGAAAAAAACTTGAAATCTCGTTTTCTGGGTCGAGGTAATACTTAAAATAGATTGCCTGAACCTGGCCATTGGTGGCCAATTCCCGAACTTCTTCCCGAAGAAGATCTGCAGCGAGCGAGGCCTTGGGTGTTTTATAATTGGCAGCAATTCCACATGTAATTTGTTCATTTTCGAAGAAATGGAATTTGAATGGAATATTGGGATGTTCGTTTACTACGCGCTTAAAGATGAGTGAGTTTTCCTTTGTGCTCCAGAGGAATGCTGCGTCTGCTTCATTCTCGAAGATCGTATGGATCGTTTCCTCATTTCCTGGCATTGGCACATGAAGAGCATTGGGAAAAAGTTTTTTTACCAGACTTATGCCGGGTTCACGGTCGTAAAACGCGACACGTTTCCCGGTAGTATCAGAGGGAATCTGAATTTCGGATGACTCACGGGTCAGCATTCCGATCGAATTGTGGTAAATCGGTTTTGTGATGTAGAAATTTTTTCGACGGTAAGGAAAGTCGGTTACGATGGGCCAAAGATCAACGTCTCCATTTTGAAAGTGATAATCCGGAGAATTTGGTGAATAGACCCACTGCAATTCAATTCCTACATTTGCAGCGGCCAATCTGATGATATCAATCGCGATTCCCGAAGGTTCATTGTCGGGGGCGATAATTTGGTATGGAGGAGATTGTTGGAATCCAATTCTCAATGGCAGGGCATCAGATGGCCAGCTCGATCTGCTGGAGGCATAAAAACCCCCCACTGCAGCAAGCAAGACGATGCCTATTAGCCCGTAAATTAGTTTGGGACTTGAGGAGCCGCGGGTATTAATTTTCTGTCTGCCGGAAACAATTTGCATTCAGGATTGCCGGGTTGTTGAACAACGAACTCGGAAATGAATGGATTTCAATTTCATCATCCGGTTTCTTGTCACTCGACTTATGTTTTGAGTGTTAATATCGACCAAAGTTCCTGATCCTAAAGATTCCTTTTAAGACCATGATTAAAATAAGGAACACTGTAACGTCTGCATCAGATTATAAAAATGGTGCTTCCTAGTAATGGGGCGGTTTTTCGTGTGGTAAATCTGCGCCCTTAGGTGACTGTTCGAGTTCCTCCATGCGAAGAATGAGTTGTTTGTTTTTTTGTTCGAGCCCATCGATCGACTTTTGTTGGTTGTAGATGATTTTGTTGAGTTCCTGCACCAAATCATCGAGATAGGTGAGCTTGATCTCGAGATCCACCCATTTGGAGTCTGATTCACTTTTGCACATGCTGTTTAGAGAGTATAATCTGGAAATTGGAATCAGGCTCTGCTGACTACTTCGCACACCAACAATTTGATTCCTTCTGCAACCTCTGAGATGCGGGCATCATACATGTAGGCCGGAGCGGTAATCACGTTGTTGGATTCGTCGATATGGATCTCGGATACTGGTTTTTCGATATGATTTCCTCCGATTTTTTTAATGGCTGATGCGACTTCCGAATTGTTTCCGATCGTAACAGTCGCGCCGAGGACTTTGGCTGCCATGACAGGGGCGATACAGATGATCCCGATCGGCTTCTTTTGAGTGTGAAATGATTTGAGTGCTTTTTCGATTTCCGAATGAACGGAGACATTTGCCCCTTCGAATGCGAAGTTGCAGAGGTTTTTGGCGGCTCCGAAACCACCGGGGATGATGAGTGCATCAAAATCTTCTGAATTTAGAGCGGCGGTATCTTCTACCTGACCTCTCGCGATTCGTGCTGCTTCCACCAATACATTGCGGGTTTCGGTCTCCGCAATTTCTCCGGTTTTATGGTTAATGACATGCGTTTGGGCGATATCTGGGGCGAAGCAGCTAACTTCGACTTCCGCTCGATCGAGATAGAGTAATGTGAGAACGGCTTCTTGAATCTCTGAACCATCGTAGACTCCACAACCTGCTAGTATGACCGCAACTTTTTTCATGAATTCCTCCTTATGTGATTTTGAAGGGAAAGTTTAAGGTTTGGAAAATGAAGACGCAATTACAGATTTGTGATATCGTACACAGTTAGGAGAAGTGATCGCTTGAAGAAGGAGGATGCTTAAATCGCTTTGAATTGGCCAACGGGCTCAATATTTAGAACCGTAGAATGCTTGACTTGGTGGGAATGCTGAGCAGCTTGGAACGCTTATGAACACGAGTTCCTGCAGTTGGTTGACATCCGAGCAAGCAAAGGCGATTGCCGCCGAACATGGTACCCCATGTTACGTTTATTCGGAGCAAAAAATCCGCGAAAACGCGGAACGTTGCCTAGCATTTCCGAATGCTTATGGCCTGACGGTTCGTTATGCGATGAAAGCGAATCCATCGGCCTCAATCCTGCTTTTGTTACAAAAATTGGGAATTCACTTTGATGCATCCAGTACGTGGGAAGTTAAGCGTGCTATCGCTATTGGTATTGACCCCAATCGTATGTCGCTCAGCACTCAGGAGTTGCCGGTAGATTTTGATGTTTTGGTCAATCAAGGAGTGGAGATCAACTGCTGTTCTTTGAACCAGCTGGAACGGTATGGGAAGGCTTTTCCAAATACAGAAATTGGGATTCGATTAAACCCTGGAAAAGGTTCGGGTCTTAATAATCGACTCAGTACCGGTGGGTTGGCAGCGAGTTTCGGGATTTGGCATGAACACTCTTCTGAGATCCTCAAGATCGCAGAGAAATACGGCCTGAAAATTGTTCGCATTCATACGCATGTTGGCACTGGAGGCGATCCGGATCTGTGGTTCAATACTGCCACCGAAAGCCTGAAATCTTTGACGAAGTTCCCAGACGTCGATACCGTTGACCTCGGAGGAGGGTTTAAGATTGCTCGAGTCCCCGGTGAAAAAGAATCTGATCTCCAGATCGTGGGAGCAGCTGTTCAGAAAGCGTTGGAGCAAGTTTTTGAAAACACGGGTCGCCAGCTTAAGCTCGAGATAGAGCCTGGGAACTTCATGGCGGCCAACATTGGGGGAATTCTTAGCGGGATCCAAGATATCGTGGATACTGGCCCTGAGGGTTACACCTTTCTCAAGCTAGATACGGGGATGACAGAGATCCTTCGGCCGTCACTGTATGGAGCTCAACATAGTTTCCGAGTAATTCAGCAAAAGGAACGGCAAGGATTGAAGTCGTATGCGATCGTTGGTCATTGTTGTGAATCGGGAGATGTGTTAACTGTGGCGCCTGCAGATGCGGAAACGCTCGCACCCAGGGAGCTTCCCGTTAGTAGCATTGGAGATTTATTGATGATCGAAGATGCGGGAGCTTATTGTGCCGCAATGCCGGCCAAAAACTACAATTCGTTCCCTGAAGCTGCGGAAGTGATCGTGAAATCGGATGGTGATTTTGTGTGCATCCGTAAACGACAAACGCTGGAGCAGGTCATGCAGAACGAAGTCAAAGTGGAACTTTGACGACGATTTTGCGGAAACGATAGCTGTCGTTCCACTTTTATCGGATAGGACCTTTGAAGAGCGTTTCAGACCCTTTGGAGGATTCCTTTTGCGTTCTATAGTTCTACTGAAAAACAGGTTTAGGTTTCCTAGCAGTTTGTTTAAGTATTCATCATGGACCAACCTCACACACTTCGAACCGAGAGTATGGTTCGGCTAACCTGGCCGATCTTTTTACAACATGCCACAGGCAGTGTTGTACTCTTTGTTGATTTTGTGTTTTTCAGTTATTTGGGCGATGAGACCGCTGGGATTGTGGGCCAAGTTTTCCCTGTTACGTGGTTGGGGTCCTTTATTATCCCCGTTTTTGCTGGAACCGGGGTTGCGGTGGCGTCTCAGTTTATGGGGGCAAAGCGCATGGAAAAGGTGATTCCAACCTATATGATGAACCTCCTGTTTAGTGTCGTTTTGGGCTTTGCTGTCACGATTCTCATGTATTCGCAGCGTAGCAAAATCGGATTTTGGATGGGGCTCAACGATGCACAGAATGAAGTGAGTCGTCTGTACCTTGGATGCATGAGCTTTTACTTTATCGTGATGTCCGTGATGGTCTCTTATAATGCGGTGTTGTCCTCTCGAGGACTGACCAATTGGATCATGGTCGTATCCCTCATTTCGGGAGTGAGTAATATCGTTCTTAATGCTTGGTTTGTTTTTGGATTGGGCTGGGGAATTGTCGGGATCGTGGGGAGTACCATTATTGCGACTACTTGCTCCATGTTTGCTGGAATGTTTCTGGTTCATGGGCGATTGAAGATTCGGTTTTATCTCCAAGGAGCTTTCACAGACATGTGGAGTGTGATTCGTCCAATGATGCGAGTCGGTATCCCCAACGTTGTGGAACCCATGAGTTATGCATCTCAGCAGATTGTGCTATCGACCTTTGTAATCAGTATGGGAGTGCAGTCGATGGCTTCCAATGCCTTTGCGAGTCGTCTGCATATGCCTCACATTGTTTTTTGTTACTCGATGGCATCTGCAGGGCAGATCTTGATGGCTCATTGGATGGGTGCCGGTAAAACGGACAAAATCAACCGATTGTTCTGGCGAGTATTGCTGCTATCAGTCGTTGCAGCATGGGTGTATATGATTGTGATTTGGAGTAACGCGTATGACATCATGCGCATTTTCACAGATGACCATGATATTCGGACGCTGTGTAAACGTTTGTTCCTTATCTCCCTCATCACTGAACCCGCTCGCATGGTAAACATTCTTTCGGGCAACTCGCTGCGATCAGTGGGGGATACACGATACCCAATGGTTGTTGGATTAATTTTCATTTGGGGGATACTGCCGATCATTTTCTTCATTGACCATAATTGGACCTTAAGCCTGGTTGGGATGTGGGCCTGTTTCGCCGCAGATGAGTTCGTTCGGGCGATCATCAACCTTCAACGTTGGCATTCTGGAAAATGGAAGACCATGAGCCTAGTGGAGGGCTCGAACGGATCATAGCTTCATGGTCTCGCTTGAAAACTTCTCTCCATTGGCTATTGGTGGTAGATGCCTAAGCTCAGCACGATCGTCATTTACAGTTTATTACTGATGTGTGGACTCGCCACCGTTGGATGTCGAACCAACCACCAAGCTATGCAGACTGCAGAACATGTCGATTTGGAACGTTTTATGGGACCTTGGTTTGTTCAGGGCTATACCCCCATTCTTGTTGATAAAGAGGCCTTCAATGCGGTGGAACACTACTATTTGGATGATGAATCCAAGATCCGCACCACCTATCAATTTCGAAAAGGGGCTTTTGATGGGGAGCTGAAAACCTACACGCCAGTGGGAACGGTTTATGATTCTGAAAGTAATGCGGAATGGCGTATGCAGTTCATTTGGCCCTTTCAATCGAAATACATCATTTTTTATCTTTCGGATGATTATCAACAGACGATCATTGCGCACCCAAATCGGAAGTATGCTTGGATCATGAACCGGGACCCTGGAATACCCGAAGAGATTTACCAGGAGTTGCTGGCACAATTGGTAAAGGAGGGTTTTAACCCGGACGACCTGTTCCGTGTTCCCCAGAATTGGGATCACGAGCCAGAGCGGTTGAAGCATATTCTTGAAGTGGGAAACTCTGCTCCTTTGGCGCCAAAATAGTCCCGCTTCGCATGAAATTGAAGGTAGGAAAGGGTGTAATATTTCCTTGTTTCCCTGTTACACAGACGCAGAATTCTGCACAAGCTTTGGGGAAGATGGCTTGCTTCAGTCTCTTGACCTTTTGCAGAGCGAGTTCAAACTATGGGTATAATGACAAATCTATACCCCCATCGAATTCTTAATCTCAAACCTCTATTTTGCATCATTGTTGCGGTCGCAGCAGCTACCAGCCTCAGCGCTGGTAAGATTCCCGAATTAAAATGGAAGTCTCATGATCAGACCCGTCCAGCGCCAGATGTCGTGACTCCTGGTGCTGTTTCTTCTGGGAATGACGTAGGAAGTGCCCCATCAGATGCTGTCGTGTTGTTTGATGGGAGTGATTTTGATGGGTGGGTGGATATGGAAGGTAATCCCTCCAAATGGACTGTCCGTGATGGTGCGCTGGAATGTGTCCCGGATAGTGGTTATATTCGCACCCTTCAAAGTTTTGGCGATTGCCAACTTCACATTGAATGGGCAACTCCAGTAGATCCAAAAGGCAACAGCCAGGGACGCGGAAACAGTGGTGTCTTTTTTGGATTGAATTTGTATGAGATTCAGGTGTTGGACTCTTATGAAAACAAGACTTATGCTGACGGTTCAGCGAGTTCTATTTATGGTCAGTATCCACCATTGGTGAACGCTTGTAAGGGGCCGGGTGAATGGCAAACTTATGATATCATCTATACTGCACCCCGTTTTGAGGATTGTGGTGAGATGAAATCTCCTGCCCGTTTTACCGTGATTCACAATGGTGTGTTGACTCAAAATAATGTCACTCTTACTGGCCCTGCTGTTTGGATCGGACGGCCACCATACAAAGCCCATCCGGAAAAAATGCCGATTGCGCTCCAAGATCATGGGAATCCAGTGCGGTATCGGAATATATGGGTTCGTGAACTTGGCCCTAAAGATGCCGCTGAGTTCTACTTACCGGGATCACTGCTCGATTCTTATGTGGGTGACTACAAAAAGGGTTGGGGCGAAAACGTGGAGATTCGCCGTATCGACAACAACCTATTGACTCTGAAACTCGCGGGTTCGACTGAAGTTATGTATGCAGCTTCTGAGACTGAATTCTTTTCAAAAACGACCGATATGGTTGCAGATTTCTCTGAATTGGAAGAAAGCGGAGAAGTGCACATCTATGTCGGTGGCGGTGGACCAATGAAAATGCCGAAGTTGTAAGCGATCTTTAAGTCAACGTTTAAAGGAAGGCACTTTCACTTAGGTGGAAGTGCTTTTTTTGTATGGGAGGATAAAGTCTGGCTATGAGGTTTGGAGATTTTGAGGTGAGGGTATTCGGTCCGGCTTCGTTCTTTCGAACTTCAGTCGTCGCCATATTTCATATGGCTATGCCTCGACGAGTTGCCGCGACAGTCTTCGTTTTGCGCTTCGCTCCAAACGATTGTTAGAAGTGTTTCTTCGCCCAGGCCCTTCCAGAATGAGATTTAAGGTATTTTTCAAACTCACGAGCTTTTGTCGAATCGGTGAAAGCGATGGCGTTTTTAATCTCCCAAGGGGTGGATTTACGTGTGTGTGGAACATCTCCCTTGTTGTGTTTAATGAGTCTGGCTTTGAGGTCTTCTGTAATTCCGATGTAATGACGTGAAGGATAGGATGTAGAACGGAGGACGTAGACGTAATGAAATGACATGACTTGCTTGCCGAGGCGTAGTTTGGAGATTTTGAGGTGAGGGTATTCGGTCCGGCTTCGTTCTTTCGAACTTCAGTCGTCGCCATATTTCATATGGCTATGCCTCGACGAGTTGCCGCGACAGTCTTCGTTTTGCGCTTCGCTCCAAACGAAGACTGGTGGGCGATGGCGGATTCGAACCGCCGACCTCCTGCGTGTCGAGCAGGCGCTCTAACCAACTGAGCTAATCGCCCTTATTCGTCTAAGACGAAAGGACAGATAAAATGGAGTTTTGATATTTCCGTCAAGTCTCGATATGAAAGAAAAACGAAGAGTTTTGAGACTGATGATCATTCGTTATCTGAAGAGTGGACCTTATCTTTGAAGCGAAATGCTTGATTGTTAGTGACGTCTCAGGACATTTGACGGGTCCATTAAAAACAATTCTCTCCAAAAGATTCCATTTTGATGGCTTTTTTCTTTATACGATTGAAATTTGGACGAATATGATTTTCAAGTTTTGATATTGGAAAAATATACTCAAACTCCTTGTTCATGATCGTGGATTACTGCTCAAGGTTTAACAAAAACGGTCTGAATCGCTGCATTTGTTTGGCGCGATTTCGTTGGCTCTGTGGTGTTGCACTGTGTTTGTTTGTTAGTATCACTGGAACGATTCAGGCTGAGCCTGTGGATTCAGTGGATGCGATTTTGGATCAATTTGACGAAATCAACAAAACCTCGTTGGTTGAAGCAAATGACTATTTGGTATCCCAGGAAAAATCCGTCAAAACGTTAGCCATTAACGATCAGTTGAGATTCTACGTTTTTTTGGCTGATAGTTACGCCTATTTGCTTCATATTGCGGAAGCAAAGCGTGTTCTTCAAAATTCATTAGAAGTATCGTTTGAAGGACTCTCTGAGTCTGATCGATTATTTGGAGAAGCGCTGAAGTTGGTTTGTTTGGCGCATTTGCAGTATCTTAACAGAAATTTTGTCGGTTCCCTCGAGAACTTTGAAAAAGTTGGGTCCTATTTTCGAGAGATTAATGATTTTGAGATGCTAGCCTATATATTGTCATGGATCGGAGACTTAAAATACGGTTCGGGCTATTACACTGAGGGTTATCAAGCCTATCGAGAAGCCGGCAAGCTTTACGACCAATTGGGAAAACGAAATAGGGTCGCTGAAATGTTGCTGTCAGCTGGAACTTCTGGGGTTGCGGAGGATCTAAATGATGCGATGCAGAATACGCTCAGTGTTCTTAAGATATTTGAAGAAGAAGGTGACCTTGTTGGTCTTGCTGGGGTTTACCAGAATATGGGGTATGATTTTAACCCAGATATTAATCAATCCATCGGATTCTTTGAAAAATCGATTGAGTTGAGTAAACAAGTGGGAGACATTTCCATGCAATTGGCTGCAATCGCTGGATTGGCTGAAAGTCTGGTATCAGCTGAGCGTGGGATCGAAGCAAAGTCGGTCATCGAGGAAGGGTTGCATCTGGTGGAAGAATTTGATGCTCCTGATCTTGCCGCTCATCTCTACAGGGTCGCAGGAGTCGTATATACAGCTGAAGGAACTGATGCTTCTTTTAAGAAAGCCGAAGCGTATTTTGAGCAATCTTTGGAGCTCTATGAGGAGCAGGGAAGTGTGGAAGTAGTGCAAGCTGTGAAGGAGGGTCAAGCTGAACTGGAATTGGAGCGTGGGAGTTTTGAGTCAGCGTTGCCTCTCGCGATCGAAGTGACTGAATGGTATCGTACAAACCAAGAGGAGTTACTCCCGGGGGGACTTTCCCTGCAAAAGCGGATTTATGAAAAGATGCGCGACTTTCAATCTGCTCTCAGAGTAACGGAAGAATATTGGCAAGTGATTGAAGAGGAGTGGGAAAGCGGAATGGCTGAAAAGTATGAGATTCTTCAGAAAGACTACGAAACTGCTCAAAAAAAGAGTGAGATCGATTTATTGGAAAAGGAGAATCTTTTAAAAAATCAGCAAATAGACCTTTTGCAGTCCAAGCAGCGGCAATCGCTACAGTTGAAGCTCTTTGGGAGTCTTCTTATCTCAGCGATGGTGCTCATGATCATTATTCTGTTCGCATTGATGCAAACGATTCGAAGAAACATGAGTGAAACGCTTCGGACCTCAAAACTTTTGGAGTCTCAAAATCAGGAATTATCAGAAGCCAATTATCGCCTCAAGGCCCTGAGTGAACAGCGAAAGAGGATTCTTGGAATGGCTGCTCACGATCTTAAGAATCCTTTGGCTTCGGTGAGTTCTTCCTTGGAGATGTTGGATATTGATCTACAGCCGTTGGCAAAAGATGAAGCCTACGCAGAATCAATTGAGATTCTGGAGCTATCAAAGCAGAGTGTGGATTATATGAGGGATTTGATTGATAAAATGCTCAATGCTGCCCTTGCAGAAGCGAAGAGTGGAGAATTACACAAAGAAACGGTTCGACCCGCCGAGAGTGTGCGACAAATGGTGGCTTTGAATCAAACCGCTGCAAAAAAGAAGTCGATTACGATTGAAACCGAATGTGATGATTCTCTCAGCGTATCAGCAGATTTACAGGTATTGAAAGAGGTGATTGATAATCTTCTCAGTAATGCAGTCAAATACACGCCCGAAGGAGGGAAGGTCTTTGTGTCTGTAGGGAATACCCATTGTGGCCCTGAGGCAGTGAATATCGTTGTTGCAGATACGGGACCAGGGGTTCCCGAAGAGGAGATAAGTCGACTCTTTGATGCCTTTACCAACTTGTCGCCTGTTCCAACCGGAGGGGAATCCAGTAATGGTCTGGGTTTGAGTATCGCAAGGACGCTTACTGTGGCAATGGGAGGAGAAATTCGATTCAAAAATCGAGCATCAGGTGGTGCGGAATTTACGGTGTGTTTGCCGACGGTTTGAAAGTTAGAGGCACTCGTATTGGAGTGAGGCCGACCAAGAATTGACACTTCGTGCGGCCATACAATCAATGGGTTAAGGAGGTCATGACTTCAGTCGTGACTAATACCGATTAGGGGTTAAACTATACCGCACACTATCCGAAGCCCTTCGACAGGCTCAGGTTCTTTCAGACAAGCATCTGATGCACCACTGCATAACCCGTAGCATCTCATGCTCGCATGAGATCTGTTTTCATACGGTTTAGCGTTTTGACAACTGATGTGGAGGTTGGTGGGATATCGTCATCGATGATGATAAGGCTGAATCGTTACCGATCCAGCTACGTGTGGCTATTCGATGACGATGAGGACAACGATTACGTAAACGATTACTGTGTTTGGAGCTTACCCTTTGATTGCCCATTTGATGAGGGTCGGGAAGCTTGGGGTTTTTCCTTTGAGAAGAATGGCAACCCTGAAAATCCGACTTCCTACCCAAATGCTCGCGATGGTGAAGAGGGTCAGCCCCACCATACCCACCAGGGGTTGCCAAGCGGGAATTCCTCCTGGCACGGATTGACGCAACATCATCAGCAAAGGTGTGAAAGGTGGGATCAACGACATCGTGGTCGCAAACCCACTGAGAGGTTCTTTGATGACGGGCATCATGACGAACATCGGCACCATAATGGGTAACATTGCTGGCATGGTGAGATTTTGTCCTTCTTTCATGTCAGTGCAGGCAGAGCCTATCGCAGCCATGATTGAACCCAGCATCATAATTGCCATTACCAGATAGAGGAGAAACCACGGAATGAGATGAATCGGGACGTAGCCCATCATTCCCATATTTCCCAACATAATCATTGTACCTGCGATGTAAAATGCAGAACCCGTGAGAGAAATGGCAACCCCTCCCAATACTTTTCCAAACATGAATTCAAACGGGGTGATCGAACTGAGAAGGGTTTCCGCTATAAATTGATTCTTCTCTTCCATGACCGAGTTGAGCAGGGGCATGGAACCCATCATGACCAGCATGAACATGAAGAGCATCATCAGTCCTGGAGTTGCCAAAGACGCAATTTCATTGGCCTTTTTAGCGTCTTGGATTTCGCCGTCTTCATTTTCTTCGAGCAATTCCATTCCATCGACTCCATGCCATTTGAAAATGCTCTCTGCATTTGCAGGGTCGATTCCGAGGTCTAGTAAGTGAATCTCGCGAATTTGGTCGTTGAGGCGCCCGCGGATCCACCCTCTCAAGTCGTCGAGCGCAGGATTTTTTGAATAGAAAGATGCTTTGAATTGGAGTTCCTCTGAGGGCTCCATTTCGGTATCTTCTGGCATCGCATCCAAAATCGAAGGGCCAATTTCCAGAAATCCAAATAATTCTCCATCCCTCACTTTGTCCGAGAGTTCGAGCCGAAGTTCGGAGGTGTCTTCCGGGATCGATTCAATCGCATTGAAGAGGTAGGCTGGTCGTTTTTTGTTTCCTTCTTCGTCGTAGACCTCTTTCTCGTTACGACTCTCAGCATCACTGATGATGCCTTCTGCAATTTTGCCGGTTGCGTCAATGATGGCGATTTGTCGATCAGTGGTATCTACTTTGTCTTGAAGCAGCGCCATTCCAATGATGCTTCCACCCATGAAAACGGGAGCGATGATCAATCCGATAATAAAGGCTTTGGTGCGAACGGTAGCGAGATACTCCCGCTTGGCGATAATAAGTAAATTACGCATGTTGTCTGAAATTTGGGATTACGATTGAGGAACGGATGGAGTGTCTGACGAGGCCTCAAGTGAGGCTTCTGCTTTGGGTCCCGCGATGCGGACGAAGATATCGTGAAGAGATGGTTTAATCACTTCGAACCGTTGCACAGTGACCTTCCCTACGAGCTGACTGAGAACGGCTTGAGGATCGGACCCTGGCTCGAGCCTAAGCTCCTGTTCCTGTCCAAAATCAGTGATTTTTTGCACTTCCTTTAGCGAGTCGAGTAGCTTTCTATCCCCGGATATGCGGAGGCGTAAGGTGTCTGCACCGTATTGGTTCTGGATTTCTTCGAGGGACCCATCCAACACTTTTTTCCCCTCATATATCATGAATATGCGGTCGCACATACGTTCAGCAGTGCCCATGTCGTGGGTACTGAACACGATGGTCGTTCCCTTTTTCTGGAGATCGATAATGGCATCACGCATCGCTTCGGTATTGACCGGGTCCAGACCAGAGAAAGGTTCATCTAGGATAAGGAGTTCGGGTTCGCTGATGACAGTGCTGATAAATTGCACCTTCTGACTCATCCCCTTGCTCAATGAATCGACCTTTTTATTGATGGTATCACCCAGATGAAATTGGTCCAACCAGTTTTTGATTTGATCCTTGGATATGGTTGCTCCTTTGATGTCGGCGAAGAACTGGATCATATCCCCGACTTTCATTTTTTTATAGAGACCTCTTTCTTCGGGCAGATATCCGATGCGGTGGCGGTGTTCCTTGCTGTAGGGTCCACCCAAAATGGAAATCGAGCCACTGTCCGGGTAAATGATATTGAGAATCATCCGAAGGGTTGTCGTTTTTCCTGAGCCATTGGGTCCGATGAATCCATAGATGCTTCCCTCGGGGATGGAAAGACTCAGTTGATCAACGGCAGTTTTATTGGTGAAGGTTTTAGTGATGTTGTTGATTTCGATGCAGTTCATGAGAATGGGACTAATTCCGTTTTGCAATTAACCGCCTGGCTGAGAATTTATTCAACCTTATTGATAATTTTGCCTTTTGACCCTGAAGGGAATAGGTTTTCGGGAGCGTTGGCGAGAAGTCAGGGTGGGAAGGTCCAAGAGGTTCTGCCCTCGCTGGGCAAGGTGGATTTTTTCCCGTATTTGAAATTGAAGCTCCATCCAGCGATCCCACGGGAATTCCGGGGCGTTTGCAATTTGACGCAGCACACTTTTCCACTCGAGGATCACTCTTTCGACGTCGCCAGCACTAATCTCTCCGCCAATCACCTTGTGTTTCCATTTGGATTCTTTAGCGGTATTATACACGAGTTCAGAACCTCCTTCTCCGTATTCTTCAGGGAGGCCACGGCGTAGGTAGCCTGAGTGAGTGACGCTTCCGAAGGTTTCCCGGCAAACGTAACTGAGGCGACTTCCAAGATCTCCGAGTTCGTCGAAACGATGCCCTGTTCGAAGATTGGCTAAGTCCCAGATCAATTGTTCGATGGGGTAGTCTTTGTCTTCCAAAGCAGCAGCAACCGCTAGTCCCTCGCCGTGATTGAAAAAACTAAAGATCACTCCCCGGCGAGTAGGATAACCATCGGTGTCGACTAGTCCCAGTTGTTGCCAGATCTTGGATGGTGCGGCGAATTGACTCGATTTTGAGGCAAGAGAATGATCCTTCAGAGAAAAGTTTTCATATGCGCTTGTCACTTCTCGTTCGGGGGCATTGAGCAGGTATAATCCGTGGCTATCCTTGCGGCTCATGATCTCGACTGACCGCATGTCGATTCGGGCAACGATGCCGCCATTGCGTTCGACGATTTCGTGCAGTGCTCCTCCATTGGTGACAATGGGAATAGTGTGGCGAAGGTGGGAATCCAAATCCTCAAGGTTGATCATTTTTGGAACTGAGATTGGTTTGCCCTCTATTTTGTGAAGCTTTGCCCTTAAGTCTTTTCGATATCTTTTCGCCAGAAAGAGTCGATGCCGATCAGATTCCTTTGGAAAGTGGGCAACGATCCACTCTTTTCCATAAAATCTGAGTTTTCCTTCAGTTATTTTGCAGGTGGTTCCGAAACTGAAATCTGCAAAGGAAGCGGCAACCTGGTAGGACGGCTTCCATTTTTCGCGGTATCGACTTAGGGTTCGCTCGAGGGGAACAGAATAGGGGCCTTTGCGCCGCTCCCAGTCGTCCTTCGAATTGAGAATTTCGATAACTGTATTTTTTTCCCTGGAAGAAGCGTTGGCAGTTGGAACGCTTTTTTGCGGCTGAGTTTGTGTTGAGCCTGACTCCACTTCGAGGTGGAGTGATGCGGTTTCAGATTCGAAGCCGAGGGAAAGTGGGGTCTTTGCGAACAAAGATGCCGCGAGTTTGAGGGCCGTTTTTTTGGGGTCCGATTTGCGCTGCTGCGCCTGATACATGTGAGACAGAAAGGACGGCCAATCGATTTGCGGAGATCTTCTTAGTTGAATGGGTGCTGCATCTTCTAATTTTGGTTTGTTGGGAAGTACCAACACATAACCGCGATCATCGAGCCCTCTTCGGCCCGCACGTCCAAACATTTGCAGTAGTTCATCGGCCCGAACTTGGGATACTTGATCCTGTTGGCGGTAATCTCGCTCTGCAACGATGACGGAGCGCATCGAAAAATTGATGCCGGCTCCGAGGCCAGTGGTTGCGACTACGACTCTCAATTGACCGGCCTTTGCGAGTGGCTCGATGACACCTGCCCGTTGTTTGTAACTCAAACCACTGTGGTGGTAAGCTACCCGAACTTTTAATAGTTTTGCGAGACTGTCGCCAGTCAATCTTCGTTGTTCGGGGCTGAGTTCCAGGGGATCATCCTCGGGAAGGCTTGCTGCTATCTGCCGAGCGATGCGTTCGCTGTCTTTTCGGTGAGGAGCAAAAATGAGAATCGGGTCGAGGTCTGCCATTAATGCCCGATATATGTAGCGAGGCCAGTAACCAAAAATGCTTTTGGGAGCTCTATCGGGTAGTCCATCGAGGTGGAGCTGTTCTTGCGGGACGGGACGATCCTTGTGGGATACAAGGGCAGCCTTTCTGCCGATACGTTTCAACCATTTAACGATATCCTGGGGGTTTTGAACGCTACCGCTGAGGAGCAAGAGTTGCGTTTTCTCCGAAGCAATTGCGACGACCATTTCATAATTCACTCCGCGGGAGGGATCTGAAATCATCTGATACTCATCAATGACGATCAGGCGGGGTTTCTCCCGGTTCAGTAGCCGGGCTTTTTGTGTTTCTAATGTTGCCACCAGAATGGGTGCATCCAGATTTTCCGCGATATCTCCGGTTGCGATGCCTACGTTCCAGCCCTTTTCCCTCCATTCGAGTAATTTATCGTTCGCAAGTGCTCGAGTGGGCACGGTGTAGATCAACTGTCCATTCAATTTCCGGGATTCAACAAGAAGTTCAAAGATGTAAGTTTTTCCTGCACCTGTTGGGGCATCAACGACGACATCCTCTCCGTTTTGAATGTGTCGAACTGCATCTTGTTGCCATAAATCGGGCAATGTGATGGATAAATCTATTGAGTTAAAATCCATGCTTTATTGATGAAACCCTGCGACTCGTGTCTGAGTCTACTGATGGGCATTACCGATAATAACGGTTAAAGATGAAATGAGATGGCGACTGTTGCAAGGAGTCAACCCATGCGACACAAAATCTGAATGAACCGTTGAATCATGACGTCGTTGTGGCGGCGGGGTGACATTCACTCTAAATTTGAATCGAAATTATTTTTAAATGCGAAATTGTAAAAGTATCCGCTTGAGGTTTGTGGACCTTTTAACTAATTAAATAAATACGACTCTATTCCTAGATCGAGAAATGAATCGCAAATTGTATATTGTCGCTGCTTTGGCAGTTTTCGCCCTCATGGCAGTCTTTGGCTGGCTGCTTAACGGCGTCGTTTTGTCTGAGTTGTATGACATCACCAAAGGTGTTTGGCGTTCGCAGGAATCTCGTGTTTCGCTTTATCCACTGGTGTTTATGGAATACTTCGTGGTCAGTTTTGTTTTTGTTGCCCTCTTTGTTCGGGGATATCGGAACAAAGGATGGGCAGAAGGAGTACGCTACGGACTGGTATTTGGTGCTGTGATGGCTACGAGTAGCTCGATTGAAAAGTTTGTTTTGCTCGATATTCCTGTTCAACTCGCATTGGGGTGGTTTATGGGGATTTTACTTGAGTATATGATCATGGGTGTGACGGTCGCTCTAATCTACAAAGAAGAGTCATAAGCTTGTTTGCAGATAAATGGTCACTCCGACCGATTATCATTCCTGTAGTTGATGAATTCAGATTTTTGGTTATCGCAGTCTTATGCAGATAACTAGGAATATTTTCTCCTCAAAACGATTGGCAGTATGCAATGCAGGTATTGTTACCCTATTGTTTCTGCATTCAGCTGTATTTTCCCAAAACAGAATTGGAAGCGGGAAGGTCGATGAAATCTATCAGAGCATGTGTGCGGCATGTCATGGTCGACATTTGGATAACGGATCTGCTCCCTCTCTGCTCGATGATGAATGGATCCATGGCGATTCTGATGAAGCAAAAGCGCGAGTGATTCGCGAGGGAGTTGAAGGAATGGGCATGATTGGCTATAAGGCTGTTTTGTCAGAGGAAGAGATTCGCTCTCTTGTGATTTACATGAGAGAGAAAAAGCTCCAACACGAACAAGGAGACTTACTCGAAAAAATCACACCAATAGACGGGGTTGTCAGCAGTGAGCTGACCCAATTTGTGATCGAAACGGTTGTTGAAACGAAGGGCACTTTATGGTCCGCGGACTGGATGCCCGATGGATCGATCATCGCAGCTGACAAGGCGGGGAGACTACTCTTGATCGAGATTGATGGAAGCATTTCGGAGGTTTCGGGCATTCCCGAGATATGGGCCAGGGGACAAGGCGGATTAATGGAAGTTCAGCTTCATCCCGACTACAACCGGAATGGGTGGATCTACCTTGCTTATTCGAAGACTGTTTCTGAGGAAGCAGGAGGACTGACAGCCATTCAACGGGGAAAAATACGGGACGGGAAATGGGTCGAAGGAGAGATGATTTTTGACCCGGCAGTTGAATTTCACAGCAAAGCTGGGCACCACTTTGGTGTTCGGTTGGTGTTCAAGGAAGGGTATTTGTTTTTCGGAATTGGCGATCGTGGCGCAAGAAGTTTTGCCCAAGACCTGAGTAAACCGAACGGAAAAATCCATCGTATCTATGATGATGGAAGGATTCCTCAGGATAATCCCTATTCGGAAGTAGAGGGCAGTTACCCGTCTATTTGGAGCATCGGGCATCGCAACCCACAGGGATTGGATTTGGATCCTCGAAACGGGAACTTGTGGGAGACAGAACATGGCCCTCGAGGGGGAGATGAGACCAATAAGATCGAGCCAGGATTAAACTATGGATGGCCTATTATTACTTACGGAATGAATTACGATGGGACTCCCATTACTGATTTGACTCAGCAGGAGGGGTTAGAACAACCCAAACTCTACTGGACTCCTTCGATTGCAGTCTGCGGAATCGATTTCTATGAGGGTGATGTCTTTCCAATGTGGAAAAATAATCTTTTTGTTGGAGGTCTCGCATCTGAGGAAGTCCATCGACTAGTCATCGAAGGAAATGCGGTGATTCATGATGAAATCGTTCTAAAAAATGAAGGACGGGTGAGGGATGTTGCCTCAGGTCCAGATGGCTTTGTCTACGTCATCCTTAATGGGGGCGGCAGCAATGGGAGTCGGATCATCAGACTGGTGCCTGTCGCGGAGTAGAACTCCTAGAGGGCCTTTCCCTCTGCCCTTTGTTCGATTCTTTTCTGGTTCAATTAGCTTCTATCACGGCTTGCAGTGCTGATGGATCAGCCACATCCGCTGTCTCTCGGTCAAATAAAGCAAAGCCGTTGTAAACTGCACCGTTGTCCCAAATTACTGGAATAACGCCACATTCCAGTGCCAGGGCTGTGTTAAATTTCAACCAGTAGTTTCTGGAATCGATTTGACGTTGATCATTTAGTTCTGAACGAGAGACGACACCATATTCACCCATGATAACTGGGATTCCCTGATCCATCCATTTTGCTTTCAGTTTAAGAAACTTCTCGCGAATCGATTCCTCGGTAGCCCAATTTGGGGTGTTTTCATCAGTGTAAGGTTGTCCCCAGTAAGGAAATTGGGTGGGAGTGGAAAGCGTGAACTGATAGGGATCATAGTGATGGATTTCCACCATCAGTCGGTTGGGAGCTGGATCTTTTGGCAGAGTCAGAAACTCTAGTGCAAAGATGATATTAGTGTTGTAGCTTTGCACAATGAGCGTGCGAGTCGCATTATTGCCCCCGGTTTTTCGAACCGCATCTACGAAGGTTTGGAGATAGGACTCATGGACCCTTACATTTTCTTCTGAAGGAGCTCCGTAGTTATTGTGTTCATGAACCTCGTTGGTTCCTGCGAATAGGAGACGTTCTCCGCAATCAGAAAAGTAGTCTGCTATCTGAGTCCAATAGGCCTTTTGTTTTAGATTCACCTGAACCTGGTCTTTGTAAAATGGATGATTTTCGAGCCAACCCTCGTCCCAATGGCTGTTTAAAATGACGAACATGTCACGATCCAACGCAAAATCGACAATTTCTCTTACTCGGGTTAACCACTTCGGATCGATCACATGTGTCTCGGAGTCAGCATAGCTGTTCCATGCGCATGGAATTCGGATTGTATCAAACCCTGCTGTTTTAACTGCCGCGATCAGTTCAGGGGTGACGGGGGGATTCCCCCACTGAGTTTCTCCTCCAGGGGCTTCCAGTGAATTTCCCAAGTTCCATCCGAGTCCCATATCCTTTGCCACTTCGGAAGCGGTTGGCAGTTCGGCAAAGGCACTGATACTAAACCCGCTGATGGCCATGAAGGGAAGCCATCTAAGTTTGTGAAAATGATCTTTCATCAGAAACGCCATAAAAATGTTTTAGAATATCATTCTCAAAAGCACAATTTAAGAGACGAAAAAGACCCAAGTTTCCCCTATTGGAAGTTTCGACTTCAGGGGTGAAATTGAGCGAAGCTTTCTCTAAAAAGTGCAGGCTCCTGTAAATTCCTGAAATCGGTAGATCCACTTTTTAACCCGTGAATTATCCGCTACAGTTTCGTAGGAGTCAGTAAATGTTCCATCGCGGTTTGTGCAGATACGGTCGAAATAGTCCACAATTTCTTGATGAAGATGACTCTGCAATGGAGTCCTAACGCAGACATCAGCTTCGAGGTTATAATCACAAATGTTTCTACGGGTCAGATTTGCGGATCCACCAATCGTAAAAAATCTATCCTGCGAGGACAGGGTGGCTGCCATCAGTTTTGAGTGAAACTGTTCTCCTTCTGTGTGATACCAATGAATTTGTAGATTTCCATCTGCAATATGCATGAGTTCTGAAGCGACTTGACGGTTGGGTATTCCGTTTTTCTCCCGACCAAAGGCGTCCTTGTTGGCATCGAGAACCATGCGGATGCCGACCCCTCTTTTGATGGCTTTTTTGATGGCTCTGATGACCTTGCGTTCAGAAATGTAAAACATCGCGATATCGATTTTGTCACCTTCTTTAGCCTCATCGATGATCTCAACCCATTGTTTACGAACCTTCTCTTCGGTTACCCAACGAACAGCAGTGAGTTCGGTTTCAGTTGAATCAGGTTTGACTGCTTCGTGTAGGATCTTTCCTGCGGAGAATTCGCTTACTTTTGATTCGGAGTGAGCGATTTGTCCGATGATGGGCCCCTTTATACTGAATGCGATATTACAATGATAGAAACTGCCATCGTGGGGATTTGCTGAACTCACAATCGCTTGTTTTTCAGAGACAATGACCTTGCGATGATTCGCTCTAAAATTGAGCGTTTTAAGGATGGCTCTCAATGTCACTTTTGGGGAGTCAGGGCTAAATGGATTGGAGATCCACCCATTTCCCTCAACTCCGAAATGACTGATGAAAGGTGCGTAAAACGTCGAAAAAATGGGGTTTGAATGCCGGAGTGCTTCGAGTCTTGTGAGCGTGACACTTATCCCTTCTTCCTCCAACTGTTCTATCATTGAGCTCGGGTATGAGCCGTAGAATGTATTGATGGGATCAGTCAACACTGAGATCTTCACTGAGGGGTCACTCGTTTTCTTTTCGATCAGCTTGTCCGTCAATGATTGCGCGAGTGCTGGGTAAGTATACTCCCGATTGTATTCATCATTGAAAAGAAACATGTCTAGTATGACGAACTCTTCTGCTTCTTCGATTAGACTAAAAATGTGATTGAAAATCTCTTGTTCGACCTGACGTTCTCCCTCTTTTCGGTAAGTCAAATCGTGAAGGAATGTAATTTCTCCGACTGGAAACCACTCGCTCTCTATCGAGGTTCCATTTGGGAGAGGTTTGAATCTACCCCATAGTGCTGAACTGATGAGGATTACTGCGAAGCACAGAACAATGGAGGATAAGATAGGATGTTTTTTGAATGGAGTGGGGCATTTCATAGCTCCCAAATAAAAGGCGTCTGAGGCAAGTGTCAAACGAGGCACTTGCAACGGACGCCACAAAACGATTTAAGGATCTAAACTCTATTCTCCTTTAGAGACGGTAGCGCTTTTAATCTCTTGAGTGTCGACTGGCCTGTCCCCACGTCCAACAGGGGTCGTTTCGATTTTCTTAAGCACATCCAATCCATTTACGACTTCGCCGAAGATGGTGTGATTCATGTTGAGCCATGGGGTTGGCGCACAAGTGATGAAAAACTGACTTCCATTGGTTCCTGGCCCAGCATTTGCCATGGCGAGTATGCCCTCTTTGTCAAAGGTTAGGGAGGTGGTGCATTCATCTTCAAAATTCTTTCCCCAGATGGATTTTCCTCCCATGCCAGTTCCGTCCGGATCTCCACCTTGAACCATGAATTCAGGAATCACGCGGTGAAAGATGACTCCATCGTAATACCCGTTCTCAGCGTGGGTTGCGAAGTTTTCGCAGGCCTTAGGGGCTACTTCGGGAAAAAGCTTAAGCTCAATATCCCCTTGGGTCGTATGTAATGTTACGTTCAACTTACTCATATCGACTAGTTGAAGGAAACCACGATAAATTGCAATTGCATTGATTCATTCAGGTCGAATTCCAGGAATGGGAGGTGATCTCGAAGAGTGAGAATGAACGGTGTTTATGTAACCTTTTTATCACCACTTTAAGATCCATTATTGATTCTTTTATGAAACTTAATGAGGGTGGTTTATGACCAAATTGATACTTGTGGGAATGTGGATGAATAGAATCAAAAATTTGTCCCTTTCGGTCATTATTAGCCTATTTTCAACGGCTGTCATCTGTACCGCATCTGTTTCCGAAATTGAGAAAGTGGATTTTCTCGCCGAAAAGGATCCAGCGGCTGCTCTGGAAATTGTGAATCCTTTCCTTGAGGAAGATTATGTTTTTGAATCGAAAGATTTACACATCAAAGTTCTGATCGCTGCGGCAAAGACTTTTTTGTTTACCGGAGAGTTTGAGAAAGGTCTCACCTATATAGATCAGTGCTTGTCCTTCGAGTTGGATGACTTGCATCGCACAAAAGCACTGATCGTGAAAGGTTTGATCTGTTTTAGATTGGGACGTTTCGACGAATCTAGAGAGCTTGCTTTGCTGGGAGCCGAATTAGCTGAGAAGATTCAAAACCATAAACAAATTGCATCCGCAGTGAATTTGTTGGGAAATTTGGATTTTGTTGAAGGAAACCTGGAGGGAGCAATCGCTCACTACGTAGATGCTATTTCCCTTTTTGAAGGGTTGAATGAAGACGGAAGTCTAATCAAACTCCGTGCAAATCTTGGGAATATCTATCTTCAGATTGGTCAGTACGAAAATGCCCGGGCGTATCTGGAACCGTGTTTTGAACAGATCAAAGACTCGAATGACGCTCAGATGCTATTGATTATCGGACTGAATCTTGCAGCCGTCTACGGTGAGTTAGGGGATATGGAACGAGAGCACCGCATGTATCTCCAAGCCCTCGAGGTGGGTAAGACATCGGGCATGGATTCGTTGTTGGTGGGTGTCTATCTCAATCTGAGTGATTTGGACATTCGCAAAGGGAATTGGGATTCGGCACTCGAGAATGCCATTCAGGGCATGGAGATGGCCAAAAAGATTGGAGATCCTTCTGCTCTTGCAGTTTCGCTGATCAATATTGGAAAGGCGAATGCGGGAATCGGAAATTTCGATAAGACATTTGAATACTTTGACGAAGCGATGCAGTTGTTTAAGGACGCAAAAATGGGACTGCAGGAGGTGGAGGTGTTGGGATATTACTCCGAATACTATGCGAAGGCTGGCCGTTTCAAAGATGCATACGAATCGGAAGTTTTACGCAATGAACGGGTTGCAAAAATGGCAACTGAAGCGAATGTCAAAAAATTGCAGGAATTGAGAGCTCAGCTTGATTCTGAGCAACAACAGTTAAAAATTGAGACTCTCGAAGCCGAAAAGCGGGAACAAGAGTTAGAAAGTCTGGTTGAACATGCAGAACTAAAGAATGTGCGTTTTGTCAGGAATTCACTGATTGCCGGAATATTAGCGTGCATCCTGCTATTGGTATTGTTGATCAACCGCTATTCCATAAAAGCGAAATCCAACCAAGAATTGCGGGAGTTGAATCATGATTTGAAAGTGAGTCATGGTGAACTCCAAACATTGCACGAAGAGAAGAAACAGTTGCTCGCGATCGTCTCTCATGATCTACGCAACCCGCTTCATGGAATCCTTGGGTTGGCCGAAGCCATCAGGGAAGTGAAGGCCATTCAACAATCAGAAGAGAATCTCGAAATCGTGGACATGATCGACGCAAGTGCAAATCGTGCCATGGAAATCGTTAAAAATCTTTTGAACTCTGATCGTATTCAATCGGGGAACTACGAGATGGAAATGGAACCATGTAAGCTATTCTCCATCGTGCAGCAAGCGTGTCGTGAGAACGGAACACAGGCCAGACTGAAACAACAAGAATTGCGTTTGCATTGTGAATCTACCTTGGAAAACTCTGAAGTAATTGGAAACAAAGACGCACTCTTGCATGCAGTCTCAAACCTGATTAGCAACGCCGTCAAATACTCTGAGGTTGGAAAAATGATCGAAATAGCGATTGCCAAGGAACAGCAGATCCTCCAAGTGAGAGTTAAAGATCAGGGCCAGGGAATTGCCAAAGAAGAACTTCAAAGCATTTTTGAACCCTATTCTACCGCCGCTTCTAAAGCGACAGCCGGGGAGGAATCGGTGGGGCTCGGTTTGTCGATTGTGAAATCGTTAATTGAACTCATGCATGGTGAGGTGCGTTGTGAAAGTGAGCTTGGAAAGGGGTCAGAATTTATTCTATCCTTGCGTGAATCGTGAATTCAAAATTTTGACAAGGGTTTGTTTAAAACGAGAGCTTTACAAGCTACGAAAGTTCTTCTAGCTTTTCCTCTTCTGCATTTTATAGCGTTCATATTGAAGGTTGTATGCAGAACCCAAAATGGGGCTATAGCTCAGTTGGAAGAGCGCCTCGCTGGCAGCGAGGAGGTCGTCGGTTCGATCCCGTCTAGCTCCACCATCTTAAATGAAATGATAGGAAATCGCTTTTTAGAGGCGAAGCCTGGGTCTACCACAAAGATTGGGGGATTTGTAAAAAGTAACGAATTCATCCGCATTGTGCGATGACACGAAGTCTGTAGTTGTTGATCCGCCTCAGGCGAACTGAACCCATAGGCTCTGCGTTGGATGAGTTCCATTTTTCGATGGAAGCTCTCAGTGATTGAACAAGCCGGATCGATTACCCTCACCTTTAAATCTCCAAACTGCGCCTCGGCTAGCGATGTCATTCGGGCCTAGCAATCAAAGGTTGGGATAATCAATGAAACCGCTTAGACTGAAGGGTAGTGCTTTATGCACCGAGAACACACAAACCATGGTGCCTTGAAGATAGCTAATGTTGGATGATGGTTGGGATAAGATTGTGCCTGGGATGGAAATGTCAAACAGTGACGTTCTGTTGCTTTATTTGGCGTTTGAAGCCTTGAGAGTTTCATGGATTTGTAAATGTGTTAGACTTGGTTCTACGTTCACAATAACCCCCATAATAGGAATAATACCCCGTGAAAAAACGACTCTTACTAGTTTTCTTAACTTCAATTCTATCTATCTCCAGTGTCTCAGCTGAAGATCTATTCAATGGGAAAGACTTGAATGGATGGGAAGCGATCGTGGAATCCGGTTCGGATGTAGATCCGAGCACTTTGTTTGCAGTGGAAGATGGCGTGATTCATGTCTATCCAAGCCAGGATGAGGGTTCAAAACAACCCTTTGGCGGTATCGTGACAGAGAATTCGTTTGGGAGCTATCATCTGACAGTGGAATACCAGTGGGGGAAAAAGAAATTTGCGCCCCGGGATAATGCGGTTCGAGATGCAGGTATCATTTTCCACATTGTTGGTGAGCCTAAGATCTGGTCCACAGGGATTGAATGTCAGATACAGGAAGGCGACACTGGTGATATCTGGATTATCGACCAGACTCGGGCGTCGTCACCGGTGCATCAGGTGAAGCAGGCCTATGACGTGAATGGGGATTTGCAAACACGGGGTGCGGGTATCGGTGGAGGACGGTTTGCGAGAGGTGATTGTTGGGAAGTTTCTGGTTGGAATAAGGTCGAGGTGATCGTTCGTGCCGACTCTGCCATCTACAAGGTCAATGGACATACGGTGAATGAAGTGTATAAAATGCGTTTTCGGGAAGATCCGAGTAATGATTGGGCTTGGGAGTCCCTCACAAAAGGTCGCATCCTTCTCCAAGCTGAGGGTTCTGAGCTTTATTATCGGAATATATCGATTGAAGAAATTGAATGATTTTTGATTTGCAATGGGGGATGGAAGTGCGAATTGTTTTCTATGGCAACCATCCTTAACGACGAATCACGCACGTTTTCTGAATTTCTTTTGATCCCGCGTTTGACGGAAAAGAAACACGTTCCTTCCGCGGTCTCTCTCAAAGCTCCGGTCAGTCGCCAAAAAAACGGATTAACACTGAACATTCCTTTTGTGTCTGCTGCAATGCAGTCGGTCAGTGGACCTGAGATGGCGATCGCACTGGCACGTAGAGGTGGACTTTCTTTCATTTACTGCTCTCAGCCTATTGAATCGCAGGTAGAGATGGTTCGTAAAACCAAACTACACAAGGCGGGATTTGTAGATAGCGACTCCAATTTGAAACCAACAGATTCATTGAATGATGCCTTGGCGCTTCGGAAGAAAACCGGGCATTCAACGATGCCAATCACTGAGGATGGGAGTTCTTCTGGTAAACTGTTGGGAATCCTCACTGAAAATGATTTCTGGGAGTTCGAAGATGATTTGTCTGCACCCATTGAGAACTATATGACTAAGTTTGAGAATTTGGTGTATGGAGAAGTGGGAATCACCCTTCATGAAGCCAATCGTCTGTTGCGCAAAAATAAGAAGGAATGCTTACCGATCGTAAACAAGGATCAGAAGCTGATCTCTTTGGTTTTTAAACAGGACTATATTGCTCATAAGAATTACCCCGATGAGTTACTCGACGAGGATAAGCGCCTCGTGGTCGGGGCAGCCGTCAATACTCACGATTACAAAGAGCGGGTGCCTGCGCTAATCGAAGCAGGGGTGGACGTAATTTGTTTTGATTCATCGGATGGCTATACCGAATACCAGTGCAAGGCCGCTAAATGGGTTAGGGATCAGTATGGTGATTCCATTGTCATCGGAGGTGGCAATATTGTCTCGGCAGATGCTTTTGATTATTTGGTTAAGGAAGCCCAGCTTGATTTTGTGAAGGTCGGCATCGGAGGAGGTTCGATTTGCATAACCCGCGAGCAAAAGGGAATCGGACGGGGGCAGGCCTCGGCGTTGATGGATGTTGTCGCTCGACGAGATGCTTATTACAAAGAAACTGGAGTTTATATTCCGGTTTGTTCCGATGGTGGACTTGCTCATGATACTCAAATCATTGTGGCGCTGGCAATGGGCGCTGATTTTGTGATGATGGGGCGCTATTTTGCCCGAACCAACGAGAGCCCAACTCCTCGCGTATCGATGAAGGGTCGCATGTATAAGCCTTATTGGGGCGAAGGTTCGGCCCGTGCTACTAATTGGCAGCGCTACAGCGAAGAAGATGGCAAAAGAATGAAATTTGAAGAAGGGGTGGATGCCTATGTGCCGATTGTGGGTTCCGTTCATGAAGTGCTCGAGGTGACCCTCGCAAAGTTGTGTTCAACGATGTGTAACTGTGGTTCCTTGAGTATAGAGGAATTCTGTGAAAATGCGGTCTTGACCCGAGTTTCTGAGCAGAGTTTCCAGGAAGGATCTGCCCATAATCTCACCATGGTCGATAGCAAATACGACGGTAAAGACTCGTAGAAAGCGCCCGGGTGGGTGAGGGAAAAGGCTGTTGATAGTAGGTTAAAAGGACATTTCCTAAAAGTTTGGAGCTTTTGGCGAGGCAGGATGTGACGACGACTAGAAGTCATCGCCTCCGGGAGGAGAGAGACGGTGGTGTTGAGGGAGCACATGAATTCATTCGTGTGAACTGCGGCGTGGTTGAGCGTAAGGTTGGCGGGCTATGACGACGACTGAAGTCATCGCCTCCGGGAGGAGTGAGACGGTGGTATTGAGAGAGCACATGAATTCATTCGTGTGAACTGCGGCGTGGTGGAGCGTAAGGTTGGCGGGCTATGACGACGACTGAAGTCATCGCCTCCGGGAGGAGAGAGACAGTGGTATTGAAGGAGCACATGAATTCATTCGTGTGAACTGCGGCGTGGTGGAGCGTAAGGTTCGCGGGCAATGACGACGACTGAAGTCATCGCCTCCGGGAGGAGAGAGACAGTGGTATTGAAGGAGCACATGAATTTATTCGTGTGAACTGCGGCGTGGTGGAGCGTAAGGTTGGCGGGCAATGACGACGACTGAAGTCATCGCCTCCGGGAGGAGAGAGACGGTGGTGTTGAGGGAGCACATGAATTCATTCGTGTGAACTGCGGCGTGGTTGAGCGTAAGGTTGGCGGGCTGTGACGACGACTGAAGTCATCGCCTCCGGGAGGAGAGAGACGGTGGTATTGAAGGATTAAATATATTTTTTGTAACCTGACGGCACTAGGTGACGTTTCTTGTGCATATCACCCATCTATTGAACCACGACGATCGTGGTTATAGATGACCATTAAATAATACTGAAGAAACGTCATGAAGAACAACATCATCAAAGTTTTACCCATCGGACTCGTCGTTGCATTGGCAAATATGGTCAGTTTACAGGCAAACACTGTTGAAGAGGCAACACTCGACGCTCCGAAAGCACCTGAAATGAGACAGCATGGAATGCACGGAGACCACGAAGGAATGATGCACGAAAAACAAGATGGCAAGATGCATCAAAAAATGGATCCCGGCCGTCATTTGCTTAGAATCGCTGATCGTCTTGAACTTTCGGATGATCAGGAAATCGAAATTCTAAAAACTTCACAGCATTTCAAAAAACAGATGCAAGCCAATCGTGAGTCTTCTAAAGAAGTGAGAGAATCACTCCGCGAAATGCGTCAGAGCAAAAGCTTCGATGAGGATGCTTTTCGAAAGTCGATGGAAGCGCTTCAGCCTACCCTGATTGAT
This sequence comes from Opitutales bacterium, assembly GCA_963676215.2. GTDB lineage: Bacteria > Verrucomicrobiota > Verrucomicrobiia > Opitutales > JAFGAQ01 > JAKSBQ01. Next base: position 498,035 of record CAXXVT010000006.1, read on the forward strand.
GGTATGGTATTGCATGCCAAATACAAGGACGCACTCGCCGAAATTTTAACAGATGAGCAGAAGTCGAAACTTGATAGGCTCAAAAAGCATCTCAAGAAAAGAGCCAAAAACTTTAACGAAAAGGGTAAAGGCAGACACGGACGCGAAAATCGTCATGAACACCACGATGGACATCGTCCGAGTTGGGATCGTTGAAGGGCGGATTCAAATAAAATGGGTTCTTGTCGAGTTTTATTGAAGAATTATTAGTTACTGATTCCATATACTTCATGGGCGAGCGGCTTATCGACCGATAGGTCCGCGCCCCTTTCTCATGTTGAAAGGGCAATGGTAGAACAATTTTCAGATCTTGCAGATGCAACTGACGAGCAGCTTGTGAAAGCGACGATGGCAGGCAATATGTCAGCGTATGACGAAATTGTAAGAAGACATCAGCAGACGATTGCCGCGAGTCTTTACCATTTGTGTAAGAACCAGGCAGATCTTGAAGATTTGGTACAGGAAACGTTCATACGAGCCTTTCGTAAATTGGAAAAATGGACACCCAAAGCATCGTTTTTAAGTTGGATTCGACGGATTGGGTATAACCTCAGTTATGATTATTTGCGGAAACAAAAGCGCAATCCTCTGGCCAATCGTCGGGATAAACGAGAAGGGGAGAGTGATGTCTTGGGGCCAGAAATGCAAATAGCAGACGAAACCCCTTCCGCTTCGGAGAAAAATTCCAGAAATGATTTGATCGAATGGTTGCTCGAACAGTTGAAAGCCGATGAAGCCATGCTTGTCACCATGATGTATGTGGAACACATGGCGGTTGTCGAAATTGCTGACCGGTTAGGGTGGGGAGAGTCGAAAGTAAAAGTAAAAATTCACCGCACCCGCAAGAAGCTTAAAGGACTTTTAGAAAGTAATGAAGAACTCAAACTACAATACTCAGCATCAATTTGAAGCCCTCGTTTCTAAAGAACGATTGCGGGATGTCCCGGTCGTTAATATTCGAGCGGGTGTTCGTCAAGAATTGCAGAACGATTACGCTGCTTTTGAATCCGAAGATGCGTTGGATATCATTGTTCTTTGGTTTTCAGGTGTCCGAGGACTGATTGCTACAGGGTTGGCACTGGCATCGGTCGTGGCTCTGGGATTGGTGGCCTATTCTCAATTGCATACATTGGAAAGTAGTTCGGTTTCTGATGGCGGGGACCAAGTGGCCTCTTTTATCGACAACGGAGATTGGAGTGATTTGTTATGAGTAATAAAAAAACATGGGTCGCGGCGGTCATATTGTGCGGGGCTATGCTGACCGGAATCGTGATCGGGAGCGTCGGAACTTTGCTTATTCTGAAGACCACCTTCCAACACCATCGTCCCCCTGAGATGGGGAATGTGGAGATGCGCAAGGATCCGGTTAAAGACTTCATGCTCCGACGGATGCAAAAGAAATTGGATCTGGATGAAGCCCAAACCAAACTGATCAAGGCGGACTTGGAATCGATGGCAAAAGATTTAGGAGAATTTCATGTCTCTGTAAGAGAAGATCTCGGGAAAATGGTGGATGAAGCGGACGAAGTGATCAAAAGTCATTTAACCCCAGAACAAGTCGAAATCTTCGAGCGCGAGTTTGTAAATCGTCGACGGTTCCATGAGCATAGACGGGATGGAAAAGGTAGAGATTATCACGAGTCCCATAAGGAAAAGACGCATTCTGACGGTCGATTTGAACCTCACCCTTCTCCTGATCATTGAGAATAGGTGGGGCTTGAGAGATCTTTACAAATTTTCAAGATGCTTCTGAGGTTGTGTTTTAAAGCGGAGTCTTCATTTTATTGGTTATGAAGGAGGCAAAATCGCAACGAATGGGGTATGGACTGCTCGAGGATGTGCTCAGCGCCGTCACTCATGGTATTGGAGCAACATTGGCCATTATTGGCCTGGTCATGCTTGTCATCCGGGGAATTCATAACCAAGACGCGTTTCAGATCGTGTCTGGGAGTATTTTTGGGGCCTCCCTCATATTTGCCTACTTGTCGTCTACTCTTTACCACAGCCTTCGGGTCGATCGGGTGAGGCTATTATTTCGCAAACTCGATCACAGTGCCATTTATGTGCTGATTGCGGGTAGCTATACAGGCCTTATGCCAGGACATATTCGGGGAGCATGGGGCTGGAGCTTCTTTGGAATCGCTTGGGGCATCGCCTTTTTGGGTGTTTTGCTCAAAACTTTTTACATGGGAAAATACCCCAAACTATCTCTTGCGACCTATTTAATCATGGGATGGCTCTGCCTTTTTGGAGTTTACCCTCTTTGGAAACACCTACCGATAGAGTCCTTTTATTTATTGGTGGCGGGTGGAGTTATTTATAGCGTTGGAGCGATTTTGTATGCGATGAAACGCATCCCTTATACTCATGCGATATGGCATCTTTTTGTCTTAGGTGGAAGCATCACCCATTTTTTCAGTATCTATACGGCCTACGGGAGTTGAGTAAGGGAAATCGACGGGTTGGTGTTATGTGACGACGACTGAAGTCATCGCCTCCGAACGAGGTCATCTATCGGTGAGCAGAAGGAGCGCATGAATTCATTCGTGTGAACTGCGAAAGATTGGAGCAGTTGGGTGGCTGGATGTGACGACGACTGAAGTCATCGCCTCCGAAAGAGAGGAACGTCTGTGTTTTTGAGGAGCGCATGAATTCATTCGTGCGAGTGGTCGAATGGGATGCGGACAGGAATGTCCACCTTCCTTTTTGATATGACGGATGAAGGTTGGGGGTGGCAGCTTTGAAGCAGATGAACGGCTCATCGTGGTCGATTCGCCCTATCTGTGAAGAATGAAGGATGGAGTGGAGCAGGCGTCGCTTAAAGGCTTCAGGCTCTGCAATAGAGCTTCGCCCAGATGAAAATGCCTAACCAATAATTAACGCCTTTCGAGCATTTACACAAAAATCAAGACACCGCAGACCGCAGTCGTCAATTGGTTCGAATAACGAGTCGTATTACCAGCAGTAACGCTCGGCTGTCGCTTCCAATACTTTCTTATAAAGCTTCTTCCCCTGTTGTTTTGCCTTTTTTAGGGGTTTCCACTGATAGCCATAGTCCGTGTGTGCCTGAAACGAAGGATTCGAACTTGGTTTCAAATTTCCCTTTGCTCTGCCGCAAGTTGTGAGACTTGACCAGGTGGGTGGTGTTTCTTCAGTTTTCATGGGGGCTTCAGCTAAATTTTGTGCAATTTCCTTTCCTTCTATTAACGACTGAATCCTATGGTTTTTAACCAAAACGGAGGTGAAGGGTGATTTTAGAGATATTTTAACAATCTTGATCCGGGGATCCACTGCGTCATTTGACTCCCATGGATTTTGAATTATTTTCGAATAACTCATTGGTACGAGACGTCACTCCTTCGCAAACCAATTTGAACTCCCTATGAATCAACCATCTAACCAGCACAACATAACGGTTTTTGACCGAATTCGTAACTCTTTGATCTCCAAGATTCTCATCATTCAGACATTGATCTGTTTTCCCCTTAGTGGATTACCTTTGGGAATTTGGGTCTCTGCTGAAGTCAATCAAACTGAAAATCAGCAAAATCTTGCCCAGTTTAATGAACTTTATGATGGAATTGAATTTGCGATCGATCAGTTGGACCGCACTCAATTTGACTTGAGCGCTTTATCGGAAACGCTCGAAAAGGATCCAACTGTTGTTGCAACATGGGTGCGAGATCACATCGCGTGGGTGCCTTACCAAGGTCTTCTAAAAGGGAGTGAAGGTACGTTGATAGCGGGACAGGGCAATAGCTTGGACCGGGCAGTGTTGTTGGCAAGATTGTTAATCAATGAAGGCTATAAGACCCGCGTCGTGGGAGCGTCTGTCGAGAAGAACATTAAATCCGAGCTAAAAAAAACATTGGCTGATGTCGGAGGGAAATCTTGGGTCAAAGAGGGAGTTAAAACGGCTGACGTCGATTTTTCGAAGTGGGCGGAAGTGACTCGTAAGAGCGAGGAGCAAGTGAAGCAAGATTTTGAAAAAGCAGACGAAATTCGGGAAAGCTTTGAATCCGATGTTGCAGATACGACCCAAACTTTCTCTGATAGTTTCTTGGGTAAGCTGAAGCTTTCCGGGACTCCTCGGGTGGAAGGAGAAAGCCATCACTACTGGGTTGAATACGAAACCGAAAAGGACAATTGGGCTTCTATCAGTCCGGTCTACCTCACAGAAATTCCTTCTTCGCTTTTGGACGCAAAAACTGAGACTTACGATCGAATTGCGGATATGCCGGAGGAGTTGAAGCACCATGTTTTAATTCGGTTCGTGATTGAAAAAAAGGAAGGCGAAAAGGTCGTCGAAGAAGTGCCGCTCACATGGAAATCTGAGAGTTGGAAAATTGCGAATAAACAGGTCGATTTTGGCTTTAGTGGAAAACATGCACTCGAAGAAGAAAGTGTCATTGAACAAGTGACCGTCGATCCTGAAGGATTTGCAGTAGGCCTTCGTGAGAGTGTGCTGAACGAAACTGATTGGGTTCCTTATGTGCAGGTTGAAGATGGTGCATCGACCGTGGATCAGCAGTTTGATCTTCACGGAGTGCTTTCCGATGCCTCTGAGTCCATGGGGCAGGGTAACGTGAAAGCATTGGGGAAAGCGGTGTCGATGTTTGGTAGTATGGGACTTTCCGGACCTGCTGAGCCTGATGGGGTTCTAAGTTCAGTTCGCATCGAATTTGAGTTCCATGCGCCAGGATCCGCTGTAGAAAAGGAAGTTCGGGAGATCTTTAACGCAAATCTTGCGGATTATGAGGGTGAGGTCCTGACAGAAGCTGCCAGTAATCGACGCGGTGAGGCTTTGGGAAGACAGTTTAATGGTCTCCTTCTCGTCGGAAAAGTGAACAAGGCATGGAATGACTTTGTACAGCTTGATACCTTTTTGCAGACTCGCATGCTAGCGAATTACCTTTTCCGTATCGGTGATGAAGATCCTAAAAAGCTTGGAGAATCTCTCGCGAAAATTAACAAAAAGATTAGCCAGAAAGAGACTGCGCTGCATGCGTTGGCAGTCGCTCGGATGGCGGAGTCCGAAAGCTTTCTTGGAATGACGAATTTACTCTGTTTGTCCCATCACAACAAGTTTTCGGCTGATGGAAGCAACCAGATCTCTATTATCAAAGGATTTGATTGGATCAAAAATAAAATTGGTGTTCAGCATAAAGATCCCCAAAAAGCTCTCGAAATCGCCCTTTTGAATGGCGTTAGAGATACGGTGCTCGAATCGGAACTGCAAGAACGAATTGGACAAAACATGCTCACAAATGCCGTGACTGTCCACGACGGGATTCTAGACTCGGATGACTGGATTGAAGCTTCCGAGTTGGCAAACTATGCGAATCCCGAGGTTGAGCGAGCGATACGGGCTGATCTGGATGCGGGCTATGATGTATTTGTTTCCGAATCGACTCAGGGACTACAGTGGTGGCGTATCGATTCTTCGACAGGGGAAACGCTCGGCTTTGCGTATGCTGGTGACCGAGTGGCTGGAGCTGCGATGACAGAGTACCAAATCCAATTAACACTTATCGCTATTAATACCATCAAATGTCTTGGAGGCTATTATGCCTGTGCCAGGGATAAAAAAGGGTTTGGATGTTATCTTTGTCATTGGATCGGAGCGGCAGCTGGAATGATTGGAGCTGTCGCGAGTGCAGGAATCGGAGCGATTGTAAGTGGTGTTGATGGTGTCGCCGGGACCTTCTGTAATGTGTTTGGTTGATCCAAAATTGGAGCCGGTGTTATGCATCGGCTTCGCGGATTCTCGCTGAGATCCAGTCTCTTACTCCTATGCTAATTCCCCTTAGATCTCTTTTGTAATGAAGTCTCGAATCCTATCTTTTCTTTGTTTGGGCGCCATGGTTTGCGCCTTTGTTTCTGCAAGCAATTCGAATCAAAATCTCGGATATGAGATAGAGGTTCTCGACCATGAGATCGTCCCCGAGTTTGCCGGGATCATTCCGGAGGAGGGGAAAGAATGGTATGTAGTATCGGTGTCGATTCGGAATCGCATCGATCCTTTTCTGGTCTTCGATTATGGAGTGGAAGAGACGATCAACATTCTCGCGCTCAAGGATCGCGGATTTCTGGTTGCTGGCGATGGCAGTATTTATCGTCTTGTGCCGGAGTTGTTTGGAAAAGATGGACACCTATCAACGAGTGTTCAATTGAAGAACTCGGGCAGCAGGGTGACAGGAAAACTCGCCTTTAAAGTCGCGTCTGATCCTGGTGATTGTGAGCTTCACTGGATCGATGAATCCTTTGCTTCCATCATCGTACCCGTTGTTGGTGCGGTCCCGGACACATTGCTACCTGAAGGGGTAGTGACCCAGGAAAATAAGTCTGTTGCACTTGCAGTTGGTGAGCATGGTCCGATGGAGATCGCGAACTCAAAGCCGAAGTCTGGCATGCAGTTTTACTTCGTCGATTTATGGGGGAAGAGTAAATACAAGCGAGAGGTAAAGGCCTATTTCATCGAAGAAAGGGCAGATGAGGGTGCGACGGCAGAGGCGGATTTTTGCTTTGAATATTTGAAATCCGAAATGTGTCTGAGTTTGGTGGCAGAGGGAGAATACGCCTATGCTTATATCCCGGAATTGAGTTTAGGGGAAGAGGTCAATCCAGTCTTCGTTTCAGAAAAATGGACCCGTAATCGGCTGGTATTCGAAATCCCTAAAGATGTCTCCCATTTGCAGTTGGATGCACTCTTTGGAAAAATGGGTCTGAGCCAAGGTGCCCAATCTTTCCTCCGAGGGCTTTCGTTTACAGTGAAAGAAGGTGAAGCGAAGGATTTTCCAATTGCAGAAGCTGTGACCTTTAAAGATGCAAAACTTCCCAATGAACTCACTGTCTCCCTCGCTCTCGTTCCAGATTTGAAACCATGGGGCATTGGTAGCGACGAATATGTAGGTGTTTGGGCCCGATTAGACAATACCGGAACAGCGGCAGGAGCCCTTGAACCCATAAAACGAATCTGGTTCGAGACAAGCGGGAAGAAATTTCTTCCCAAGGCTGGACAACCTGAAAATGCCTATGCTCCTTCCGAAATGTTGTATTTGGACATGGGGCACCCGAGATCCATGTTATTGCTGTATGCTCGAGAAGAGGTAATCGATCTCGATCCACTCGTTCTGTTTTATTCTGGAATCGGAATGTATCAAGATCTTGAAGTGGATTTTGATCGTAACCGTTTGTCCTTGTTGGAGCAGGAAGCAGCAAAAACGTTGTTAACGAATGGTTCCTCACCAAGTTTTAACGAGACAACGGGAGCTCCCTCTACGCTTGGCACGGTTTCCAATGAAAAGAAAACGCAGTCGGGATCGCTTCTTTTAGATCCATTGAAAACGCAGCTAAATTCCTCCAAAAAGCCTACTGCACCCGTCGAGATTTTGGCCGAGGTTAAGCCTGAGGAACCAGAGATCAAATTGATCCCTTATATCGTCGAGCTGCCTCCGAAACCCTACGATGAACTTGCGAGCCTTGCCGCCCAGAAATCAATCGATCAGATGGCTGCTTCAACTCCTTTTATTGAAGTTTTGAAACCCACATTTGAAAGTTTTGAAGCTGAGCTCGGTGGGATTTCCGGCACTGAAACTGAAGCCAACGATGATTGGGATACCGCTTCGAGGGCCATCATCAATCAAACCTTTTCTGGAACAATCGAATCGAAGGGTGAGGACTACTGGAAAATCAATATTCCTCCCAGTGCGACCGGCCAGGATGTTCGTTTCGATTTGTTCATCAATTTCCCCACTGATTTTGAGACATTCAAGGGCCTCTATTGCAGCCTATACGACAGTGATAAGAAGCAGATCAAAAGTTCCTGGATGGAAATTCAGGGATCGTATCCGTTTCGAAACCTGAAACTTGTGCCCGGGGATTACACGATTTTGGTGCAAAACTACAGTAGTCAGCCCGATTCAAAATACCTGCTGCAACTGCGATCTACTCAGTATTCGGTGATGGTGGAGTCTGAGCCGAATAACTGGAGACAGGAATTCCCTACGATTTCAGCGGGCAAGGTTGTTCAAGGCGTACTGGGTAATCGAGATGTTGAGGATTTTTATAAATGGATCGTGGATGAGTCTGTGTCGGAAAAGCGCAGTGACATACTGCTTTCCACCGATAGTGAGGATCATTCATTCCGAGTTATTGTCTATGATGAGGCCGGGGAAGAACTATATTGGCAGGATGGAAAACACAACATTGTGCTAGGCGATTTCAGTCCGGCTCCAGGGACCTATTTGATAAAGGTTAGTTGTAAAGAAGATGCTCCGACTCAATATCGGATGCAGATCGTCGAACGGGACTTCCGACTTGGAGGTTGGGAACGGGAACCCAATGACGTGATTCATTCGAAAAATATCGTTGCCATCGAGAATTTTGATGATGGCCGGCCGGAACACCTCGGCAGGCTCGAAGGGCGCTACGGTGATTTTTTCGCGATTAAAGTGAAGGACCACAATAGTCTTTACCACATCACTGTGGGCGGTCCAGGCAAGGTAGAGTTAGCGTATCATGATTTCCGCAGAGGAAAAGTGGCAAGTGCTTGGAGTTCTCAAGACCAGCCAGCCGTTTTTGCGGATATGCGTCTTCCTTTAGGTCTCAACTATTTTCAGATTTCGGGCGATGCTGGTGACTATGCTGTGAATGTGCAGCAGGTACCTATCCCCGGAGAAACCTTTGAATGGGAGCCTAACAATTCGCAAGGACAGGCGCAATTGATGCTACCCGGAACCACTTATCAGGGGCGCTTGTTGAGCAGCTATGATGACGATTGGTTCCGTTTTGTTGTGCCTTCCCCCATGCGATATCATTTTCATTTGAAATCTCCGAAAGACAGTAAATTACAGCTTGATTTCGTGAGCCCTGGGTTTTCTGCGAAACGACAGTTTGCGACGCCGGAGGAACCCATTGTTGATTATTCCGCTTATTTGTTACCGGGAAGTTATTTGATGAAAATTGAGGCTCCGACACCGAGTTTTGACTTCTATCAATTTCGGATCGACCCCGATCCCACTCCAGAGGGTAGGGTGCGAGAAGCCATTGCAGGATTGGTTGTACAGACAGATGAATCCCCTTTGTTGGCTTCAGCCTTCAATGGTGAATTCCAGGAAGTGATTCAAACGGTCCGTATTATGAATACAGGCTCAGTGATACTGAAACTTAAGGTTCTGACCACAAGCTCGAACTTCAAAGTGAAAGTGGGGGACAGTGCCCCCGGATCAATTGAACTGAACCCAGGGCAGGATCAGACTCTCGAAATCCCCTGGATTATACAGCCGCAATTGTCGGGGACTGAGGATGTGCGTGTCTTTGTCGGCCTCGAAACGGGAGAATCGATCATGTTTGCAGAGTCGAGCATTGATCTCTCGCCGGAGGCAATGGCGAGCCGTATTTTGCCTGAGAAGCAGTTGTTGGATAAACGCCTTGCTGGAGGGTTTAACCTCAATGCTTCCACCTTGGGTGCCACTCCTGTAATGGAGCCAGAGAGTCTTTATGGTGACCAAAAGCCACCTTCGTCAAGCTATGTTGATTACTTGATCGACGGGGTTCTGGCGAATCGTAGTTTTTACGGCTACGCAGCTGTTGTGAGAATGGCGGGTGAAGGGAAAACAGAGATCGTTGGAACTTCGATCGATCTGCATGGTCGAGGGAATTTGTGGGAATCTGCAAAAGATTTTTCAATCGATATTTCCTCTGATGGAACAACCTTTACTGAAATTTATAGCGGAACCTTGGAGGCGAGAACAGGAGAGCAGGCTTTTGTTTTCGAAAAACCAGTCAAAGCCCAGTTTTCGCGACTGCGATTGCACAATACGCACAATGGGAAAGAAGGTCAGCTTCCGCATGTGGGTGAATGGCGGATGATCTCGGACCCCAAATCCAGCGTTTCCGGGAACGCTCAGATGGATTTACTGGATAAGAATCTTGGCGGGCATTGGATTCACGGCAAAGAGCAGATGCGGGTGTATGGGTTTCAGCACAACCGCGCTGCGCGGCTGCATTCTTTCTACTGGGAAAATAAGGAGTTCGAAGCATACCGTGGAAATTCACACCAGGTGAAGCTTGAAATCAGTGAGGACTCGCCGGTTGGACCATGGAAACTTAGTAAAGTATTTGATGTGTCTGGAGCGGACACTGCTGAAGCTTTGTCAGTGGAAATTCCATTGGAAAATGAGCCATGGGCACGATTCGTGAGGATCTCATGGGAAGACTCTGAAGTTCAACCCGAACGGGGCACGAATGATCCTGTTCGTATCGCATTGTTTGAAAAAGCAGCCAGTGATGATTACCGATCTTCCCTCGGAGAATGGCAGGGCCCCACTGAGTTTGCCTATGCAGAATATCTCGAAAAAGAGAATGGAAAGAGCAGTGCTGTGGATTTGAAGCGGATCGAAAGCAGTGAATCCCAACCCTATGCGTTGGCTCCTGAAAAATGGGTAAGCAGCGTGGCTTGGATCAATGAGGGATGGGAAGATTGGTATGTCATCGATCCCGTGACGGTGAAGAAGCAATTGCAGTTTGCTGTCGAGGGTAAGCCCTTTGTGAAAGTGGCAGTGGATCTAATGGATGAAAAGGGGAATCCAGTGGCTGTAACTGAGAGCACACAAGGGGCTCAACGGAAAGAATTCACCTTCCTCGCGGATGCCGGTGTGCGCTATAAAGTTCACGTTTATGAGCCAAAACGTTCCATTATCTACCTATGGGATGTGAGTGGGAGTATGGGAAGATTTGTCGAGAGTATCGAAAATGCGGTATTAAAGTTTGGTGAGGAAATTGACCCAGATTCGGAAAAAGTTCATCTTCTTCCCTTCGATGAGCCCCCTTTGTTCTTGCTCGAAGACTGGGCGAGTGATTCCTACACACTACAGACCACTGTGAGGAATTATGACGCTCCGAGTTCCAGCTATGCGCATCTTAATCTATTGGCAGCGACTGAAATGCTGAAGGATGAAATCGGAACAAAAGCTGCGATTGTTATCACTGATTGTGAGAGCGGAAGAGGAGTCAATGAGAAGCTCTGGAAGATGTTAGAAGAGGTAAAACCGGCGGTCTTCACTTTTCAAACTTCCGACCAGACCTCGGGATACAGAATCGAACAGGATGACATGCAGGACTGGGCAGCAGTTGCTGGTGGATTCTACCACAATACCCGGGCGACTTATGAACTCGATACAGCGTTTGAGAAAGTGCAAGCCTATCTGCGTCGGCCAGCTCCCTATCGCATCCATTTGACGGCTCCGGAGTTAAAACCTTCGTATATCAAAGTGAAGGATAGTCGGGATAAGAGCACGATTCGAAATCCGGAACAAGATGGTGTGCTGCTCATTATTGATGCTTCGGCCAGTATGAGAGAGTCATTGCCAGATGGCCAGATGAAGGTGACTGCTGCGAAGGCTGTGTTGAATGACTTGGTTGCGAATTATTTGCCAGCAGGCGTGAACTTTGGACTGAGAGTTTTCGGACATCGTGGTGGAGGAAATTGCGTGAGTGAGCTCATGATCCCAGTTGCTCCGTTGGATGTGGCAGCCGTGAAACAGAAGTTAATGTTTGTGCGTTCGAGTTCGCTTGGGAATACGGCTCTCGCTGAGTCGCTTAGTTTTGCAGATGAAGACTTGAAAGAGTTGAACGGTCTGAAGCGGGTAGTTGTGTTAACTGATGGGGAAGAAACCTGTCATGGTGACCCCGCTGCAGAGATTGCCAAGCTCGCAGGAGCGGGATTGGATGTAACGGTTAACATTGTTGGATTTACCCTCGGTGATGAACAAGTAAAGGCCGACTACAGCAATTGGGTGAAGTCGACTGGCGGAAAATACTTTGACGCACAGGATCTTGAAGCCCTCGGAGTCGCGTTGCAGGAAGCCATGACGCCAGTAGAACTACCGCAATTTGAAGTCTACGACAGCGCTGGAGCCCTCGTGGGCAGTGGCAAGGTCGGCGATCCTCAAATTGAAGTGGAATCAGGTGTTTACACCGTAAAGATACTCGACCCAGAGAATCCACGAAGCGAATCAGTTGAGGCCTTCGAACGTTCAGTGACAATTGATTATCAATAACTCACAGTTGAATGGGGTGGTTCTTTCCTAATCCAAGGCGAACGAACTAAAAGTGATTGTATTTATCGGAATTGAAGCTAAATCCACGCGTGTGCAGAGATTGCCATTTTTGAAATTGTTGAAGGATTTACCCTGAAAATGGGTTATTACATGTCGTAACCTGTTGTTTATAGTAGATGAAGTCTTTATCCCAAACCGTTTCGATCGTTTCTCTTGTGGTGTTTTTTCTAAGTTTGAGTGATGCTCAAACCACTGAAGTTGAAATGAATTCCGGCGTCCTTGAAGCTTTGCCTGTTGGACCTTACGCGGTTGAAACGACGAATGTGGAAATCCTGGATGAATATAGCAATTTAAGTGACGCTCAGATGAGTGAGTATTTGAGTGGGAGTCGAAGTCTTTCCGCAGGTGAGAAATTCTGGGATAGTCTATTGAAGTATCCTGAATCGGCGTGGGTCATTCCTGTTGAAGTCCCTGACGATTCTAATTTGTACGAAAGTTTAGCTGCCAGGATGCATCCTTTGGTGGTATATGTGTGCTACCCCACGACCAATGACAATCCGCGGCAATCCTATGCATTTCCATCTTCCACCGCTACTGAAGTCTTTCAGCATATGCTACCTCCCGGGGAGAACCCGTTGTTCGTTGAAGACACGAAACGATTTCCTTTAGTCGTATTGGCCCATGGACTAAACGCTCACTCGATCTACGATATCGCGCATGCGCAATTTCTCGCGAGTCATGGATACATTGTTGCAGCTGTTTCTTTCGGAGATGGTAGAGCGTATACATCCTCGTCGAATCGAGGCCGCGCTTTTGTCCGACCACTGGGAATCCAAAAGGTGCTGGATTCCATTCTTAAAAATCCGGTGTTCTCAACTAGAATTGACGAGCGTCATATCGGAATCAGTGGACATAGTCTGGGTGGATACACCGTTTTGTCCTCCTTGGGCGCAAGACAGGACAGTGAACCTGAAGCTGTACATGATTGTCGTATAACGGCAGCCGTTGCATTGTCCCCTTGGACGGGGGGATATTACAGAAGTGGGTCTTATTATCCTTTTGGTATAGAACATGAGGAAATGAAACGCATCCGAAAACCACTACTTACAATTTATGGAAGCGCTGATAGTGTAACCAGGGCCAGTTACATCTTACCTGCGGTGTCTGAAGTTCAGGGCCCTGCATTTTTGGTGGAATTGATTGGACAACCTCATGTATACGATGCGGGAGGTTGGCAAGACGCTCAACAATGGGAGCTGTTATTTTTTGATGCCTATCTTAGAGGAATTGAAACAAGTTTGGATCAAATGAGAAGTAGTCGATCGTTCCTCGGAGGGGCGGATGACATTCAACACTTCGATTATCGCGATTCTGATAGGTAGGCAGGTGGGAATTGAGCGGCATGCTTTACTTTGAAGGTCATTGTGCGTGGGTGAAATCGTTGTTCTGTGAGCATTCTTTGGGCAGTGCAAATGGTATTTCAATACTGAAGGTTGATCCCTCTCTCAATTCACTCGTATAGCCAATTGTTCCACCCAGTGCTTTTACCCAACCTTGGCAAACTGCCAGACCTATTCCCAGACCACTGCCTTTGCGAGTCATACTCGAATCTACTTGAAAACAAGGTTCGAAAATCTTTTCTCCAATTTCAGCATCGATCCCAACTCCTGTGTCTTGAATTTCGAACCGACAATTAACCGAGGTATCCGAGCAATTGTTAACGAGCAGCTCCAGACATATTTCCCCGGTGTCAGTGTATTTGATCGCGTTGTTGAGTAAGTGATTGAGCACTTTTGCCAGTAGTTTGAAGTCTCCCGAGACCAGTTCGGGGAGTCCATCATCGAATTTGAGGTTAAGCGCTAGTGATTTTGCTTCAGCCGCTTTGCGATTTCGGTTGAATACGGTACGACAGAGATCATCCAGAGGAAAAGGTGAATTGTGGATGCTAGTGCCACCCACCTTAATTTCTACATAAGCACAAAGATCGTTGATGAGGTCCACCATATGGTTGCCAGCATCCATTATTTCAAGCACGCACTCCTTTTTTTCCTGATCCAAATCGCTCTCAAGAAGCATGTTCGCATGTCCTATGATTGGATTGAGCGGCGTCCTAAGCTCATGGTTGACTACTGAAAGAAAGACTGCTCGTGCTTTTTGAGCAGGTTCATTGCTGGTGGTGGTATTGTAGTGTTCGACACCCTCGTTGATAGTTTTGATCAGCTCCGACGCAGCACACGGTTTGGTTAGGAATCGGAATGTGTGGGCCTGATTGATGGCTTTTACAGCGGTCGCTTGATCGACATTTCCAGTTAGCATAATCCTAACCGTATTTGGGGCGATTTTTTCAATTCGACCGAGTAGTTCGGCGCCATTTAACCCGGGCATCTTCATATCAGACACAACGACGGCAAAGGGTCCGTGAGTGATCATTTTTTCGAGGGCTTCTTTGCCGTCGTTTGCAGTGGTAACATCAAAAACTCGAAACAGCTGTCTCCTCAATGCATCCAGCACTTTTTTTTCATCATCGACAACTAGTATTTTGGCTTTACTCATTTGTATTTAGATGACTGATGCTTTTGTATTCGTCCGTTTGGGATGGAACTGAAATTGTCAACTTGCGGATTTCCTTGTGAACCTCGCAGGGATGAAAGATCCCGCTGGCTATTGGGAAAAACCGGAGATGAAATGTTGGGATTGATGAATTCGAAGGAATTGATGTAACGACGACTGAAGTCATCGCCTCCAGATGAGGGCATCATTTATGAGGAGAAGGAGCGCATGAATTCATTCGCGTGAACAGTAAAGGGTGGAGCAGTTGGCTGGTACTGTGTCGATGACTTCTGATTCCAAACTGCGTATTAAAAACTGAATAAATTTAGGTGTAGCAACCGATGCTTGCATCGTGTTTCTCAACGATATTAGCGGGATTTACGAGGGCATCCTGCAAGCAGGAGCCGCTACAAAAAAGGATTTTGTTATTCTGTTAACAAAAAAGCTAATTGGTATGATATCTTCTTTTTGAGAAAATTTTGAGTAGTTTAGGACGTTGATCCGTTTTGAGTGCGATCTGTTGCACTCATGATATTCTACCCCCCCCGGACAAAAAGGACAGCTTCGGTATCTGTAAGCCGTTGGCATTTTGCCGTATTTGCAGGCTTTTCAAGTTTGTGCGGGCGGATGTTCTTTTCAAGAGAGCAACCTCATCACCAAAGTCGTGAAAACTGAAACTCATTATTTGGGTCTTGGAAAATCTATACGGCTTTGGCGTTAAGGGCAGATCCCCTAAATATCCTGAACTATAACTAACATCAATCATATGACTGTTAATAATGTAAAACTTATAGGTGGCACGAAAAACATCCTGTCATCAAGCAGGCTGTTGCTTGCATTCCTATTACTCGCTGCCCCAATCAATATGTGGGCGGGCGATATTCGTGGTGTCGTTGCGGAAGCGGGCACTGGTAATAACATTCGCAATGCCGAAGTGACGGTAGTTGGGACAAATCGACGGGTTCTGACTGGATCTGGAGGAAGGTTTGTTTTATCGGGCCTTTCGCAAGGTGAAGTCACCGTTCGTGCGGAGTATACGGGGTTGGATACCGCGGAAATGACCATTTCGGTCCCTGCAGAAGGCGAAGTTCAAGCGAATTTCGTTCTAAAGAATTCATTTGTTCAAGATGATAACATCTATGAGTTGGCAGCCTTTGAAGTCGTAACTGAAGCCCGAGGGGGTACCGCTCGAGCGGTGATGGAACAGAAAGTAGCGCTCAATCCAGTGAAAGTAGTTTCTGCGGATTCTTTGGGAAACATCTCCGAAGGAAATGCAGGAGAGTTTCTTAAATTGATGCCTGGTGTCTCTCTTGACTATGTTGAAGCTGATGCCCGTGCCGTGCGCGTTAGCGGTATGAATCCGAAATATGGAAACGTATTACTCGAAGGACTCTGGGTTCCCAGTGCGGGGTCTTCCAACATCGGAACGGGGCGTATTTTTGAGTTCGAACAGCTTTCCATGGACAGTGTGGAATTGGTTCAGTTAACCAAAACTCCGACTCCTGACCAACCTTCTGCCTTGGCGGGTACGGTGGATCTCGTCACTCAAAGTGCTTTTGATTATGATGGAGAAGTCATCGATCTATCTTTCGGATTTGCCACTAACTCCTACTATACCGATTTGGATGAAACACCGGGGTGGCAAGATTCCGACAGTCGGAAGTGGTATTCCAATTACACCTTGAAGTATTTTAACACATTCATGGACGGCAAATTGGGTGTGACTGTTGGCACCAGTCATCACGCCACGATTGCGGCCCAAAAACACATTTGGTTCTGGCACAATGATTATGATGACAATGTTGCTAATAATGATACGGAAGCGCCCACTTATTGGTGGATGTGGTTCCAGGATGGTCCAAAGCCTACGGTTCGTGAGAATTATTTCACCCGTGTGGATTTCCGCCATAGTGACAACTTGAGCTTTTTTGCCCGTTGGGATTACAGTACTTATGAAGCCCGTTTTTATAATCGCACCATGAGTTTACGTCCTTCCGAATATGATACATCGGCGCCGTTCTCTAAAACGACTCACACCGTTCTCAATGGTTCTGTTTCCAATGAATCGAATCAATTCATGGAAAAACTTGGTGACACGATGATTCTCACGGTGGGCGCAGATTATCAAAAGGATGATTTAACCATCAAATTCCGTGCCAATAGAGGGATTGCCCGCAACTGGTATGAAAATCTCGATAATAACCATTTTGCAGACTATGGCGCTACGATGAGCGGTGTTTCCTGGAAATGGGACCGCAGCTCCGATGGAGATACTGATGTTCAGTTCACACAGCTTTCTGGTGGAAATTGGAACGATGCGAGCAATTACTCCTTCACTGAAAACAGCATGAAGTGGTACGAACGCAATTCTCGCGATAACCAGTCCACCATGCGTGTTGATTTTGCCCATGACTGGAAGGATTGGGAGGTTTCTCAGGAGCTGAAATATGGTCTGATGTATAACGTAAGGGACCTTGAAGTCCATCGCTACGGATCGATGCAAATGAGTTTCACCGGAGCGGATGGCGTTATGGGCACTGCCGATGATCCAAACCCTGGAGATTTCGTAGATGATACCTTCAGGATGGACTTTGATACGGGTAGCAACCTGGAAGGTATTGCACCATTGAGTCCATGGAAACTGTATGACAACTACCTGAAACACCCTGGCGATTTTGTGGAAAACACTGCTCGCAACGGAGATCAACGCCAACGGAATAACTGGTATTTTGAGGAACAAATCCTCAGTGCCTATGTGACTGATGTATTCCATCTGGGAGACTTTCAGATTGCACCCGGATTGCGTTATGAGAGTTCTACTCCAAAAGGAACGGGTTGGGATTCTGTCAATGGCCGTCCGGTAACTGCTGAAGGGGATACCACAAACGTCCTGCTTGCCTATTTGCATGCGAACTACGAAATACAGGATGATTTAGTGATGCGTTTCTCGTATCACGATTCCATCACTCGTGCAGACATCGCAAACCTGGTTCCGGGTATCTCGAACATTAACGAAAATGATCGGGAGATGTCCGCAAACAATCCGAACCTTAAAGAAGAACGTGCTCAGACTTACTTCTTCACTCTGGACAAGTATTTCGAACCGGTTGGTTTAATTTCGGTCTCTGCTTTCCATCGTGTGTGGAATGATCGTCAGATCAGCGGTGGATCTGAAACTCTTGGATCCGACGGTTACGGCGGTGATTCAGCTTTTGCGGGATACACCTTGTTTTCACAGACCAACGCAACGCGGTCGGTGTCGTTGAATGGGTTTGAAATTGATTTTTCAAAGCAGTTCCAGAACGTGCCGAAGCCTTTGAGCAGTTTGGGTGTGTTTGCGAATTTCACTTATCTCGACTACGAGGATGATCGATTCTTCGCAGGAGCTCCCAAAAACACAGCAAACGGTGGTTTCAATACAAGCATCGGTCACTTCAGTGCCCGCGTTAATATGAACTATATTGGCCGAATTCTTACCTGGGCTGCGGGTTCTTCTTTTAATGAAGATAGCGGTGTCTGGTCTGATTCGACTCAGCCTTATGAGTATCAGAAGGAGCGTCTGTTCCTCGATATGAACTTGGATTACATGATCCGCCCGGGTGTGAGGATTTTCCTCGATGCCCGCAATCTAACGAACACTCCTTCTCAATATACCTATCGTGGGTATGACGATAACTTCGTGCGCATCCTAAAGACAGGCACGATTTGGAAAGTTGGTATCAAAGCTTCATTTTAATCCATTAACCGGATAAAGTAATCTTTTGATACTAATACAAGAGCCCCTTCGCTGAATGCGAGGGGGCTTTTTTTGTGTGATGCTAATTAGCGTTTCATTCAATACGTGGATAATCCGATGCGAGCATCGAATACTACACCTCCTCTGCCGTATTTCATGCTTGTTCAATACCTTGAGCCTGTCGAATGGCATGAGAACTGTTTCAGTTTGAAGTCTTTTAAACGCTAATCGGTATGATAAATCGAGTCGGCTCATGAAAACCGACACAAATCCCGGTGACAAAAGGCCAACTTGCATCAGTCGCGTTGCCCGACAAGAAGGTGCGCTAGGGCGTTTGGCTAGCGAAAAGTAGTGACACTGGTTTGAGATAGATTCAGCTAGGGTCGAACGACTTTCTCGACCACTGGTGCAAGTGGTATTGAGGGGAGAAATCTTTAAGAATCCGAAACCCCAAAACCGGCTCATCGAGTCGATTCGCCCTACCTTGAGGGAAGCTTTTGGGTGGTAGGGTTTTTGGAGAGCCAGGATGTGACGACGACTGAAGTCATCGTCTCCGGAAAGAGGAGAACGTCTGTGTTTTTGAGGAGCACATGAATTTATTCGTGTGAATAGCGAAGGGTGGAGCGTTTGGAGCGAGCGGATCATCAAGAGTGTTGAAATCGAACTGTCAGTAAGAACGCTTGGGATACGAAATATTTTTTGGCTTCTGCATCAGTAATGGAGTTGATAGGATCGATGCCATGAAAAAGCCCCTTTTTATTCTTTGGCCATCTGTTTTTATGGTGTGGTTCACCTTTGCCTCGGTGCGAATCCGTCCGATGAGCAAACTGTGATTCACTTTACTGACGACGGAGGGTGGTGCTGGTTCCAGGATCCTCGGGCAATCATTCACGACGATCATTTGTTTATCGGATCGGTCAAAGGAAATGGTGAAGGGGAGGCCCTTATTGCTGTTTATGATCTGGAGAGTATGAAGTTAGTGACCCAAGTGGTTGCACACGAAAAGTTTGATCACGATGATCATAATTCTCCCGCTTTTCACATCCGATCCGATGGATCGGTGTTGGCGATGGTTGCTCGGCACTCTACCGAGAAATTTCACTACTTTCGGGTTAGTGAATCCGATGATTATATGCAGTGGTCAGAGAGTGTTCGGGTGGATCATTCCACTTTCCTTGAAAAGGAAGAAGACAAGGTGACTTACATGAATTTGTTCCCGCTTTCCAACGAAGAGAAGGTCTACAACTTCTTTCGAGGGGTGGAATTCAATCCCTGTTTTGTGACCTCTGTTGACGACGGTTTGAGTTGGGGCGAAGGCACTCATTTTATCCAGAGTGAGATTAAAGGGCGGCATCGTCCCTATGCGCGCTACAAAGGCAACGGGGTTGACACCATTCATGTCTCATTCACCGATGCCCATCCCAGGCAGTTTGGAAATAGTTTGTATTATGCAGCCTTTAGGAACGGACAATTCTACAGAGCGGATGGAACCTTGATTAAGAACCTTGCGGCTGATGGACCGCTGAAACCGAGCGAAGCGGAGTTGGTATTCAAAGGCAGTGGTAAGCTTGGGAAAGGGCAGTGGGGTTCCAGCGCCCCTGAGAGTGCATGGGTGAGCGATGTTCAGTATGATGAAAGTGGATACCCCCACATCGCCTACAGCCTCTATCTCAGCAATGAGGATTTACGATACCGTGTTGTGAGCTGGGACGGAGAAAGGTGGAACGACCGAGAAGTGGCCTATGC
The DNA here is from genome assembly GCA_963676215.2 of Opitutales bacterium. Classification (GTDB taxonomy): domain Bacteria; phylum Verrucomicrobiota; class Verrucomicrobiia; order Opitutales; family JAFGAQ01; genus JAKSBQ01. The sequence goes on from CAXXVT010000006.1 coordinate 518,168, forward strand.
GGGTGCTTGTCTATATGGCAATGAAACGAGTTATACAGGTCTGATATCGCTCGACCCGATTGATCCGAGTGTTGCGGTCATCTCAACAGAGGTGGATCCGCGCACAGGAGAATTTGTTAGTGGGCACCATGAAATATATAAAGCCCGATTGGGTGAATGTGATGATGCAAGTATCATTGAATGGAAGCCTCTGACATCTGACTCTAGCGAACGCAATATTCGACCTATCATTCTACGTGACGGAAACCGTAGGGTCATTCTTTGGAATCGTGGCCGATTCGATACCTATACTGACTACGATTTAAGCACTGTGGGAGTGGTTGAAGATGTTGGGGTGAAGTGAAATTTATAAATAAGGAATAAAGAATAAGGTCGAAGATCGGCCTGTCCTCCGGAGAGAGTTAAAGGGAGTGCATGAATTCATTCGTGCGAATAACGGAGTGCTGGAGCATTTGGTTGGCAGGATGTGACGACGACTGAAGTCATCGCCTCCGGGGAGAGTAAGATGCAGTATTAAAGGGAGCGCATGAATTCATTCGTGCGAATAGCGGAGTGCTGGAGCAATTGGTTGGCAGGATGTGACGACGACTGAAGTCATCGCCTCCGGGGAGAGTAAGATGCAGTATTAAAGGGAGCGCATGAATTCATTCGTGCGAATAGCGGAGTGCTGGAGCAATTGGTTGGCAGGATGTGACGACGACTGAAGTCATCGCCTCCGGGGAGAGTAAGATGCAGTATTAAAGGGAGTGCATGAATTCATTCGTGCGAATAACGGAGTGCTGGAGCATTTGGTTGGCAGGATGTGACGACGACTGAAGTCATCGCCTCCGGGGAGAGTAAGATCATCAGCATTAAAGGGAGTGCATGAATTCATTCGTGCGAATAGCGGAGTGCTGGAGCAATTGGTTGGCAGGATGTGACGACGACTGAAGTCATCGCCTCCGGGGAGATGTGAGAAAGCGAGCGCATCAGTCGTTGTCAAATGGCTTCAGGCTCCGCAATAGAGCTTCGCCCAGATGAAAATGCCCCGACAAAGTGGGGGTGGAGGAACCGATTGGCTGAATTCATTGTAAATGATGTTTTTTCCTCATTCTGACGGTCAACCTAATTGATCAATTGATTTAAACGGTGACTTTTTCGATATCAATGGAGATGCGAGCTCTTCGACTGATTCCCCACTGTATCTGTATTTCGTTCTTTTGGACTCCCATCGTTTGGGGTGGATTTTCGATGGTTGTTGAGGACCAGGCGGTTTCAATCGTGATGGGTGAAACCGACGCTCCGCCGGTTCAACGGGCCGCCAGTGACTTGTGTCATGATATCCAACGAGTCACTGGATTTGAGCCTGAATTGCTGAATCAACTAGCAACAGCAACGGAGCCTGTCATTATCGTGGGCCAAATTGGCTGCGGGGGAGTCGTGGATCAACTTGTGGATGCCGGAGTGATTGATGTGAGCTCTCTTCGTGGCAAGTGGGAGGGATACCATATTCAGGAAGTGACGAACGTCAGCGTACTCGGTGCATTGAAACAAGCGTTAGTGGTTGTTGGCAGCGATATGCGGGGAACCATTTATGGTATTTATGAGCTTTCCCGCTTGATCGGAGTCTCGCCATGGTATTGGTGGGCAGATGTTCCCGTTCAACACAACCCTGCAGTGTCAATTTCTGCTGAAGAGCCCATTACGGGAGCTCCTTCCGTTAAATACCGAGGTATTTTTATCAATGATGAAGACTGGGGCTTACAGCCTTGGGCGGCCCTTACTTACGACCCCGAATTGGGTGATTTGGGACCCAAGACCTATGAACGAGTGTTTGAACTTCTTTTGCGTCTCAAAGCGAATGCGCTTTGGCCGGCAATGCACAAGGTGACGCGGGCTTTTAATGCAGATGGGCAAAATGCCAAACTGGCGGCAGCATATGGAATTGTTATGGGGTCTTCTCATGCGGAGCCGATGTTGCGCAACAATGTGCGGGAATGGGTTCTTCCTAAAAATTATTTCAACTTTTCGACTCACCCCGATGAAGTTCTTGAATATTGGGACCAGCGAGTCGCGGCCAACAAAGAATACGAAAATCTTTACACGCTTGGAATGCGCGGCATCCACGACTCCGGAATGACAGCTGGGGAAAGTGTGGAGGAAAAGGTGGCCTTTTTGGACAATATCATCCGCAAGCAGCGCGAAATACTGGGAAGCCATATTGAGCGAGATCTTAAAGAGATTCCTCAGGTATTTACGCCGTATAAAGAGGTCTTGGAACTGTATCAAAATGGACTCGAGGTGCCAGACGAAGTAACGTTGGCATGGCCGGATGATAACCATGGCTATATTCGACATTTTGCGACTGCAGAAGAGCAGAAGCGGTCTGGTGGGTCCGGAATCTACTATCACCTTTCTTACCTCGGTGCGCCGCTCTCCTATATATGGTTGCAATCGACCCCACCAGGAGTGATTTGGCAGCAGATGCATCAGGCTTGGGCCTATGGAGCACGCGATCTATGGATCGTTAATGTCGGAGATATCAAGCCGGCGGAGATTGGTATGGAATTTTTTCTCTCACTCGCGTGGGATATCGACCAGTGGCAACCTGAAACAGTGAACCATTTTCTGGTGGATTGGGCGGCACGGGAGTTTGGCGTCACCCATGCCGACACCATTGCTTCGATCATGGAAGATTATTTCGAATTGAACTTCCAACGACGCCCTGAGCATTTGCAATGGTGGTTGCCACACCGTAAAGAACGGTCGAGTGCCTTGACTCAACAGGAACGTGAGGAACGTCTTTCAGCGTTCGCCAGTCTCACTCTGCGTGCTGAATCCATTGGATCTCAGTTGCCTTCAGTTTTTCAGGATGCCTTTTTCCAATTGGTGCATTATCCGGTAGCTGCCAGTGATGCGGCGAACCAACGTGTGTTTTATTCGGAACTTTACCGTGATTTCTTTCACGAGAATACGCCGTTGCGTCAGCAATATGGGTTAAAAGTAAGACTCGCAGATCAGGAATTGCGTGCTTTGACACATCGCTACAACCATGACATCGCTGATGGGAAATGGCGGAACATGATAGCGGTGGAACCAGCCGATAACAATTGGAGATCTTACCGGACAGCAGATGTCATCTTACCGGCTGAAAATTTGGTGGCCAGCACCCTTGATGAGAGCTTATTCCGAGAAGATGACCATGGTGAATTGCTCCGAACCCAAGATGATGAGGGTGCTGGATTTACAGAACACGAGGGAGTTGTGGCAATGGAGGCAGAAAATTTCACTTCACAACGTACTCCTAAGACGGCCACTTGGAGACGAATTGCTGGTGCTGGGCGTTCTGGTGATGCGGTTGCCATATATCCGGAAACCACGGCAAGTCTTGAGATTGGAAATGCTGATGCAGCATTTCTGGAGTATGATTTTGTCCTAAAATCTGAAGGTGAACTGCAAATAACAGCATGGCTTCTACCGACTTTTCCAATTGATGACAGCCACGGCATTAGGATTGCAATCGGACTCGATGATCGAGCGCCTGTTTTGATCGAAATCAACCGTAAAGTTAAGGACAAGGACTGGAGTCAGGCGGTTTTGAACGCAACCATCAGTGCGTCACAATCGTTGGGCCATGTTGAGCCGGGTTCTCACACCCTTCGACTTTACCAAGTGGATCCAGGGGTTGTTGTCGACAAACTTGCACTGCATTTTGATGAACTGCCGAGTTCTTATCTGGGCCCCAAGGAAACCAGGGCTGAATAGCTCGGGTGGGTTCTCGATGGATCGACGAAAGGGGAATTTGACGACTACTAAAGGGACCATCGCTTCCGGAAAAAGATAAACGTCAGTATAGAGGGAGCGTATGAATTCATTCGTGCGAATTGCGGAGTGCTGGAACACTATGCTGGTGGGTTGTGACGACGACTAAAGTCATCGCCTCCGGAAGAGAAGTTAACGGGGATTGGCGCACATCGCGCGTTGTGCCCCGACAAGTGAGATTGGTTGCGAGTTTGCCGGGTTATCAGGTCCTTTAAGGAATCAAAACTACGATAACCCTGACAACAAACGGGAACTCTTTTGTATGGGATATAAAAAGACCTCCACTGAGAGGATCAGTGGAGGTAAACATAGCTGTTTGAATTGCCGTAATTTGACCCATAGAGACAATTTTTCTCCCGGCAGTCGGAAAATCTGAATGAATTGGAGTTGTTCGCACTTGTAACGAATAGAGCAATGAAACTACTCAAAAACATCATCAAAAAGTGTGTGTCTTGTTATGATGAACCTGTCTTAACGCATCACTATCGACGCATCAGCCGTCGCCAAAAGGCTTCAGGCTCCGCAATAGAGCTTCGCCCAGATGAAAATGCCTCGACAAGTGTAAGTGTGTTACGAGTGATTTTTGCTAATTCAATCCCAGGTATCCCCTAATCCTGAGGCAAAATATAGATGCCAGATGTTTTTCTTTCCAAACGAACGTTTAAGGTCATTTCGAGCAGGTTAAGAAATTCCGTTTCATTGTCGGGAGTTACCGACACTGACATTCGAATGGCCTTTAGTCCTTCGTCAGGGATGTAGATATGGAGGTCGTTGTATTTATTGAATTCCTCAATAATTTCAAAGAGTGGTGCGGAGACCATTTCGATGATTTGATGGGTCCAATTTGTTTTCTGCGCAAATTCTTCGTATTCGAATGCCTGTATTTGTGGAGAGAATGCCCCTTTGTGGGCAGGAAAATTGAGCATCTGACCCGCATCGATTTCAGCGACCAAGTTTGAGTATTGGTTCTTTTCGATTCGACCCTGAACTTTTTCGTTAAATTTTACGCGTCCTTCTGTCACATACACTTCGCAGAATTCCTGTGAGGAGTTTACCGAGAAAATCGTGCCGACCGCTACAACTTCGGCGGTTTTGGTTTTGACAATAAAGGGGCGATCTTTGTCCTTTGCGACTTCGAATATTGCTTCCCCTTTTGTAAGAAAAAGATTTCGTGATTGATTTGTAAAAGAGACTGAGATTTGACTGCCCTTACGAAGGTAAAAAGATGAACCATCTTTCAAAAAATGTTTCTTTCCCCCTTCATAGGACTCCATTTGAACGGTCGTTGCTGGTGTTGAATAGGACGATGGTAGACTCGTGATTTGAAGAACCGCAAAACCGATCAAAAGGCAGGCAGCAATGGCTAAAGCTGAGATCCAGTATCGTCGTTTTTTATTGGGATGCTCGACAAATAAGTCCGGGTTTGGTGTCTCACTGAGTTGTGGTTTCCAAAAGTGGACTGTATCGAGTCCGGTCCAGTCCATTTGGTATTCGAAAAAACAATTTTCATTGTCTGGATTTTCCATTTTCCAAGCTTCAAATTCCTTTTTTTGTAAATCGTCGAGCCCCTCTTCGTGGCGTAGAACCCATCTCGTGGCTTCATCGATTTGTTTTTCGCTATAGTGACTCTCCATCTTAAAAACTCCTACTTCCGATCCAGGGATCCTTCCAAATGGGTGTAATACTCCCGACATTTTTTCATCCCTATCAAAAGTTGGTTTTCGACGGTACGATGGGATAAATTGAGGCTTTTGGCGATTTGTTTTGCGGACATTCCATAAACTTTTCTGAGGGTGACAACGCGGCGGCATTTTTGAGGAAGTTGTTTGATGGCATCCGTTATGATCTCCATCTCCTCTTTCTGTACAATTTCGTCATAAATTCCTGTTCTGTTTTTCAACATTTCAGTGTTCTCGCCGCCCGTTAGAGGTTTGAATTTGACGACTTTATCTCTTCGAAGGGTATCGATTGCCAGGTTTCTCGAAGTTGAGAATAAGTAAGCTTTGGGTGCGGATAATCGACTTTTACGATTGATTTTTAGTACCCTTAAAAAGGCTTCCTGAATGATATCATCGACGTTGGATAAAGAAGGGAATCTGCTTTGTAGCCAGGACCTTAGCATCGGTTCATGGGCGTGAATCTCCCTTTCGAACCACTCATTTTCATCCTCCTGTAGCTGGGGCAATTTGGTCATGTTGAAAGATATCTTTGAATCAGGAAAACGGTTGAAAATTTGGGTTGTTACTGCTGGGACGAACAAGCTAGGGTTTATACTTAGTTTTTTTTCACTAAAGATCATGTTTCACCACAGGTTTTTAGAACTCAAAGGCGGCGGATAGGAAAAATTGTCGTGCATCGATAATGCGAAAGACGCTCGGAGAACCATCGGGATTTACCCGAATGGGTTGTAGACCACCATTTTCAAATGCATCTCTGATATTGAGTTGTAATTTTAGCCCTACCTTGTCCCGAAATATCGTGGTTTTATAGGACAACCAGAGATCAACATGATAGAGGGCTTCGCTATAGACGGGTTTGTTTTCATCGAGTGAACGGAGGATTCCATCGGGATCCGGAGCTCCCCCTAGATAGCCAATTAAGGCCTCATCTTCGCCACGAATACTGCCTCCGATTCCAACGTTTTTTAGAACTCCATCCGTGAAGACATAGTTACTGATGAGATTCCATCTCCATTCTCGTTGGGTTGGTACGGCCTTGCCATTGAGGTTTTGCACTAGTGTCATTTGGTTTTCTACATTGACGGTAAACCAATCCTGCGGTGTTGCGGAAGAGGATCCGCCAAGGAGGCCGATGTGTCGAATGGTGTCTGTTGCCGTGAGGTTGTTATAGGTCCAAAAATCCTGGTATCCAATAGGCATGGCATCGGAATGGGCGTTTTTCCATACCTGCAACCGTGCTTCCCTCCATGGGGCATACTCTGGCAATAGGTTTTCATACAAAGTGTGCTGACGAGAAAGATTTAATTTAAGGTTCCAATTGCGTTTTGGGTTGTAGATGAGGTTGAGCTCAAATCCCTTGGAAATGAGGTCCGAAGTCCCTCCGACGAAGTGACGATAGTTCATGAAGTTTTCCGGTAGTTGAAGCATTCGGTCCACATAGTCATCGGCCTCCTTTCCGGAAAGACCCTCGTAGCGAGCCGCAAGATTGGCCCAGTCATAAAAGGCCTCTGCATCGAAATACCCCATTCTCCAAAATTGAGAATCAACGCGTGAATCTGTTTGGCGGGTAGTAAACCAGTTGGCGCGGGCATAAAATCTTCCATTTTTCGACTCTACCATAAGGCCATAGTCGATGCCCTTTCCCTTTGGATTACGTAGGTATTTTCCGTCACGAATATCGAAAGAGACTGCTGAAAGTTGAAAATTATCAGACTTGTTGTAGTGGAAAAATAACCAATCTGTCGGCTTTGCAACAATGCCCATAGAAGAAGTGCTCCCGGACGCTTTTCTCCAGTGGAGCCACGAAATATCGGAACTATTTGGATCCACTAACCCAGTATCGGGGTCAATGGCGAAGAGTTCCGTGGTCCGAGCTTTGTTCCTGTCGTTTCGCCATCCCAAAGTGGAGATTATGCGGTTGTTGAGCAGGTAGTTTTGAATGACAAGGGATCGCGTGTCTGTAATTTGTTGATCGTTGGAAGATGCCATATGGAGCACTCGTGCAGAATCGACTGCTTCTTGGTCCCATTGCCAATGAGAGATGGGACTTAAATCTGTTGTTCCAGGTATTGGATAGGCCCGATACAGTGGAAACGAAAAATCACGGTTGGTTGGGATTTCTGGGGCAACATTGACGTTTCCATTATTGTCTCCCAAATAGATGCGACGGTAAATGGCTCCTCCGGACCCTTTTGTGAGGTTGGAGGGAATGATCCAATCGTGTTCAGACGTCACAACCTGACGCCATCGATGGAAGCCTCCGTTCTGGGTTTGCCGTGACCATAGCCCCATGATACGGTGTTTTCCCAGATACTGAGTTGCATTTCCACTTTGGGTGAAATCGAGTTCGTACGCGAGCGCAGTGCGCAGGGTTCCATTGTTTTCCCATTGATCAAAGTCATCCGGTTCTCTGATTTCGATGAATGGTTTGCCATAAAATGGATTTTTGCTTCCGTCGAGCAAATGGGTATTGGGATCGACCTGAATCGTTGCACCCGTCTGTTGGGAAATATAGTAGGAGTTGGAGGACTTGAACTGCTCCTTGTGCCACCCGATATTTAGAAACAGTTTTGGAAACAGTTTTTGATTGAGTTCAAATCCGATTGTGTCAGCTCGGTCTTCGCCATTGTTGGTGGCAACAATGTTGATTTTCTCCCAGTCGTAGATGGTATTGTCCGTGATCCCTTTTGCGATCCATAAAGGGCCTTTTTGATCATATCCACTGACCATTGTGCGGTAGATTGAATTGCCGCTGACTAGAGTCGGATCCGAACTTAAATTCCTTTGGGTAAATAATTGAGCCTGTCCGTTTTCGAAATAGTAAAGAGGTCGATTGGATTCTGGCCATAGTTGGGCGGGTAGGGCTGCGTCTGTATCGAAGGGCCCCGAACTCACTCCATCTAAAGTTACAGTGCGATCGACAGGGTTCCACGACGGTGATCCCGCCTCCCTCCAGGGTGTTACTAGGTCTCTGGGAGTGATGGTGTTGGGTCGGCGGTTGTCGTTGTGATAGGCTTCGAAATAAAACTGAAGGGTTGTTGTGGAGGTTGGGCGATAGTTCAGATTGAAGTAGATTCGGTCCGAGATGTCATGTGCGGGTTGGCGTTGAAATCCCTTTTCGTCGTGCACTGAGGCGATCAGTACCGCCAATTTGTCCGGGATGATCGTTTGATTGAAGGAGAGCATAGCTCGCCGAGCATCCCAGCTTCCGATTCTCAACTTGAGTTGAGCCGAATTGTCGCCGATGAGGGCTGTTTTGAGGGACTGATTAATAATACCAGCTGCGTTGCCAAGACCAAATAGGATGGAGTTGGGGCCACGGTTGATCTCAACCGTTGAAGTATTGTAGGAATCGAAGGGAATGCGGGAAATGCTCGGGAAATAATTGCGAGCAATCTTTGCCTGTCCGATGCCCCGCATTCGATTAGAGTCGAATGGCCCGCTGGCCTCACTACCGTTGCTGAAACCGGCTATGTAGTCCGTTACTGCCCCGTCTTTGTCGATGGTGTATCGGGTGAAGTTTTTTGTTCCTTCTACGTTTGCCTCGTAGAGTAGGATCTCGTTGATGTCAACGGATGCAGTATCCTCCATTTGTTGCTGACTTACGATTGATATGGAAGCCGCGAGATCCGAGACTTTTGAATTGAGTCTGCTGCCAGCAAGTGTGTTTTCTGCATAGTAGCCGATGTGATTTGTCGACGATTCAATGAGAAAAGGAGATAACTCATAGGCATTGCCACCCGCGTCTATCTTGGTTTGAGGTTGTTGTTTCCTTGGGTCCAAGGTTTGGATGAACTGAGTCAGAAAAATGAAAAATGGATTCTCTTTTTTTGAGGATGCAAATTGGGCTGTTGATTCCTTTTTCTTTTCGCTCCAGGCATTCTTCAATTTGATCGCATAGATGGGTTTCTCACCGGATCTAACCATTTCCAGTTTTGTTCCATTCAGCATTGTCGATAGTGCTTCTGTGGACGAAAAATTGCCATCCACCGAATTCGTAGTTACTCCACTCACTGCTTCATCCGAGAACATGATCTGCGTTCCTCCCTGGTTGGAAAACAATTTGAGCGTGTCGATCGCGTTTCCTTCCGGAATATTCCAATCTTTGAAATCCTCTGCGGTTGCTATTGATAGCAATGTGCAAAAGAAACAAAGATAGGGAATGGCAACAGAGGATACACCTCTGCATGTGCGCACACTTCGTAACATTTGAATGTGAAAATAAGGGGTAGGGATTATCAGCAACTTATCTGCATTAATCATTCTGTTCTGAAATGAAATAAAAAAAAGTTCTTTCCAGTAAGATTATAAACACAGTTTGACGTTGAAGTGGGGCTGAATGGTCGTGACAACGACTGAGGTCCTCGCCTCCTGAAAAAGGAGGATCGTCAGTGTGAAAAGGAGCGCATGAATTCATTCGTGCGAATTGCGGAGTAATGGAGGGTTTGGTTGGCAGGTCGTGACGACGTCTAAAGTCATCGCCTCCTGAAAAAGGAGGACTAAAATGAGTGATGTTTGCAGGATGATCGTAATTTGAAATTGAAGGATGGAAGGGGAACAGGTAGAAGCATCCAACACACCGAAGTGTGAAATCACTTACTTTATCTCATGTCCCCTTTCAAAACGAAGATTTTTGTTTTTGCCATCCTAGGAATATTGATAGCGGCTCCAGCTGGGATTGTGATCTGGATTATGTCGGGGGGAAATAAAAGTCCCATCCAACAGGTTCCGGTCCAGGAGGAACAAAAAGATGCGGTGAATATTCAAATCGCATTCGAGCCCGAGCCGGTTGGCTTACCGATCGAAGGGCGTCCGTGGGTGCCTCACTTGGCCATCGAAGATCTGGATCAGGATGGACTGCTCGACATATTAGTGTGCGACGGAGTGACCGACTCCATCAGTTGGATTCAGCAATTCCCTAAGAATATCTTTAAAGAATATGTGCTCGCTGAGAATGTGAAGGGGCCTGCACATGTGGATGCAACCGACATGGATGGTGATGGTGACCTGGATCTTTTGATCGCAAGTATGGGAATGATTCGACCCAACAACGACAAGATTGGCTCCGTCGTGATATTGGAAAATGACGGGAATCAGCAATTTGAGCGGCATGTGTTGGTGGAAAACATTGCGCGGGTTACGGATGTGCGGGCGGCAGATTTTGATGGAGACAAGGATATGGATCTTGTGGTCGGTCAATTTGGTTATTCTCAGGGGGAAATTCGATGGATGGAAAACCTGGGAAATTGGAATTTTGAGAGTCACATTCTATTAGGACTTTCGGGTACGGTTCATACTCCGGTTGCCGACATTGACAACGATGGTGACATGGATTTTGTGGCCCTTGTGTCCCAGGAATGGGAGGAAATCCATCTTTTTGAGAATGATGGCGATGGTCGTTTTCATGATCGCATTTTGTGGGGCTCGACCAATGAAGATTATGGCAGTAGCGGGCTGAAGTTTGAAGACTTTGATCGGGATGGTGATCTTGATATCCTCTACACAAACGGGGATGGGTTTGACTATGCAAAGCCGGGGCCCAGACCCTGGCACGGTATCCAATGGCTTGAAAACCGGGGTAACGGATTTTTTAAGTTTCACCGGATTTCTGACTACCCGGGGGCGTACAGCCCAGTGAGCGTAGATCTCAATGGGGATAGTTACCTCGACCTTGTTGCGGTTGCGAGCGTCAACAAGTGGGAGAACCTCAGTGCCGTTTCAATGATGGCCTGGATCAATGACGGTAATCAACGTTTCACTCAAGTGCCGCTAGCTCATTCTCCAACTCATCTGATTGTTGCCGATAGTGCGGATCTTGATGGTGATGGTGTCCCAGAAATAGTGACGGGCGGATTGCATGCTTATCCTCCTTATGGGCATCTGAGTCGGGTGACCATCTGGAGAAAGAAATAGATTAGCTGGTAGGGAGGATACGACTTCCGTTGAATCCAATTTCGAAACCCTGATTCTTGAGAGTGTGAACCGATTGCGGATTCCTCAGACTGTCAATCGTTCAAGGGGTTGTAGAACTTCAATACTGAATCACAGTAATTTATTTGTGAGAAGGGTTCCGAAATGTTTTTCAATTCCTTGTTGAGCGTTTTTCATAACCTAAACGATTTTTGTTTTTATGGTAATTAAACTCGAAGGAGAATGGAACGTCCGGTTGGACCCTAACTTGCTCGGTGAGTCGGATCACTGGGAATTGGGACTTGGAAAGGGAGGTCTTTCAGTTTGGTTGCCAACTTCGCTTAATGAAGCTGGTATTGGCGATATCCCAACATTGCAGACTGAATGGACAGGGAGCATCTTTGATCGCTCTTGGTTCCATGATCCTGAGCTAAAATCTTATCGGGATTCGAGCCCTCCTCATTTTCCCTTTTGGCTAACACCTAAAAAACACTACGTAGGAACAGCTTGGTATGAGAGGGAATTTGAAATCCCCGAAGCTTTCGTAGGGGTGCCCTTTCGCATTACATTCGAACGACCTCATTGGCAAACTCAGCTGTGGGTGGATGGGGAATACCTGGGGGCATGTCGAAGTCTTTGTGTGGCGCATCTCTATGAGCATTCGGGTGTGAATGCTGCGGGGAATCATCGCATTATGCTTCGGGTGGACAATGCGATTCGGGATTTGGATCCCGGGCCAGATGCGCACAGTATCAGTGATCATACCCAGGGAAACTGGAATGGTGTGATTGGGGAGATGAAACTTGAGTTCCTTTCTTCCGTCGAAATAAGGAATGTGCAGTTGGATCCTGATTTTGAATCAAACTTCCTTCATGTGCGTGGCCTTTTGGCGGGTATGGCTGCGGTTCGCGGGAATCTCTCTGTAGAGATCGCACCTTTGATAAATGAAAAAGGAAACGAAAATGCAGAGCCAATCACTGTTCAAACTTGTGTTGCCACTCAATCGATTTATCACGAATTTGAGCTTCAGTTGAACATGGAAGGGCTTCATTTATGGGATGAATTCGACCCGGCTCTCTATCAGGTTTCCATTTCCTTTCGGGCCAGCGACGGGTCGGAAATTCATTGGTCTGAACCTCATGGATTTCGCGATTTTAAGGCGGATGGTAGAAGATTATCTGTCAATGGGCGTCCCCTTTTCCTCCTTGGCAATGTCGACTGCTGCATCTTTCCCCTTACGGGCTACCCTCCGATGGGCATCCAAGCATGGAAACACTACTTCCAGAATCTGCAGCGTAATGGATTCAACCACGTGAGGTTTCATTCATGGTGTCCTCCCAAGGCGGCGTTTTATGCTGCAGATCAACTCGGAGTCTATCTTCAGGTAGAGGCACCAACGTGGCCAAATAAAAGAGTGTCGCTGGGCGATGGTGCAACCGTTGATCATTATGTTTACGAGGAGACAGAGCGTATTCTGGAGCACTACGGAAACCATGCTTCCTTGTGTATGGTTGCTTCTGGGAATGAACCGTTTGGTGATAACCAAGTCGATTTTCTGGGAAAATACGTATTGCATTTCAAGGCTTTGGATCGCAGGCAACTCTACACCGGCGCCTCAGTAGGGACCAAGTGGCCGATTGTTCCTGAGAGCGAATTTATCGTGCACAGTCAACCGCGCGGGTTGCCTTTTGAAGATCAAGCTCCACACGCTTGTTTTGATTTTTCGGAGGAGATAGAGGGATTTTCTGCTCCATTCATTTCCCACGAAATGGGGCAATTTTGTGTGTTTCCGGATTTTGATGAAATCGAGCACTATACCGGTGTTTATCAGCCGAAAAATCTGGAAATGTTTCGGGATCGGTTTTTGAAGAATTTCCCAATTGAAGTGGCCGAAAAATTCCTGGTCGCTTCAGGCAAACTGCAAGTGTTGTGTTACAAAGCAGAAATTGAAGCTGCGTTGCGCACGTCCGACCTGGCGGGTATCCAATTACTAGGTGCCAATGATTTCCCAGGGCAGGGGACTGCGCTGATAGGGTGGCTCAACGCCTTTTACGAACCCAAACGGTATGTCAACTTTCAGGTCTTGAAGCGTTTTCTTGCTCCGACGGTTGTGTTGGCTCGGACGTCCAAGTTCGTCTATCAATCCACCGAAACTGCAGAATGGATATTAGAAATTGCCCACTTTGGGGCGACTGACCTTTTAGATCAACCGTTGGATTGGAGGCTCAACGCATGCGAGAGTGGGCAATTGATCGAAGAAGGCAGTCTGAAGATTTCGAAAATCCGAACGGGCCAAGTCTCGCTACTAACAATGATCAATGTGCAGTTGGATTTGGTGAAGACTGCAAGTAAATGTGTCTTGAACGTGTCGGTGGGGGACTTTTCGAATGAATGGAATTTCTGGGTATTCCCCGATGCTCCTGAGGTGAAAATGGAATCGAATACTGTCGTCATTGCTGAGTCCTCAAACGAAGTGATGGACGCCATTGAGAATGAAAAAGATATCTTGATTCTCGCGGGTCCGGAGCTCCAAAACGGGCGTGATATCGTGCAATATTTTCGACCGGCGTTTTGGAACACTTCCTGGTTTCAAATGGCTCCTCCCCATACGCTAGGACTGTGTATTGATGACGAGCACCCTGTTTTTTGTGATTTCCCCACTGATTTCCACAGTGATTATCAATGGTGGGAGTTGGTGCAGAATCAACCTGTAGCGAATTTGGAGAATTTCCCTGAATCACTCACGCCGATCGTGAGACCGATTGATACATGGTTTATCAATCGCAGATTGGGAATGCTTTTTGAGTTTCGAATCGTGGAGAGTCGAGTCGTTTGTTGCACCGCAGACCTGCACTCAGCCTGTTCTGATGTCGTTTCGAAAAATCTGTTTCGAAGCATCTTGTCCTACATGAAAGGGGAGGAATTCGAACCAACTGTCGAAGTGAGTAGAGAAGCCGTTTTCGAGCTTTTTGAGAAAAAAAAAGCGCAAAATTCATGATGTCAAAACAGACGAGAAACCTGACGAGCTAATCCCCGGAAACGGCTCTATTTAGCGTTTTTTTTCAGGTTTCAGTCAGCTTTCTTCTTACTGTCTGAAAATCGTGATGTTGAGAGTTTTTATCTTTCGGCGTTCTAGTTATGTGACAATTCGAAAGGTTCGTTCATTTTTGGGCGTGCTCGATGAATTTGTTAACCTATAAGACCCTAAATCATATACCCAGGACTGACATACCCCCATTCATTGCAACTGCATTTACGTGCCCGGGCGTGTCCTTCTTTGGAATGCTGAATAGCATATTCAGTTTAACTACGATTCAATATGACAAACAAACATAGCTTACTCCTTAACAGACGGGTGCATTGGCGAAGCCCATTGCTAGCATTCGCTACTGTTGCTGCGGCGTCGTTTATGACCGCCCAGACTACTACTGAAGACGGATTTGAAGATGACGAAAACGTCTACACATTATCGCCATTTGAAATCGATTCATCTGGTGATGTTGGTTATTACACAGCCAACACGCTTGCGGGAAGTCGTCTGAATACAAAAATGTCAGATTTGGCTTCTTCCATTACCGTGATCAACCTCGAGCAGATGGAAGACACTGCTTCAACTGATATCAATGATATCATGCGTTATGAGGCTAACACTGAAGGTGCAGGAACCTATACTGAAAGTGTTCAATCGCTTCGGAATGATGGTGTTGTCGATACCAATGCGGGTTTCACACATGGTGGAGATCACCTGACTCAGAGTCACAATACCGCAAATCGTATTCGTGGTATCGGACGTCCTGGTTCAACGCAGAATTATTATCCTTCGCTTGGGAATGTTCCTTTTGACAGCTACAATACTGGATCTGTTGAAATTGCCCGTGGACCAAACTCATTGCTTTTCGGTATGGGTAACCCTGCTGGTATCGTCAATCAGTCTACTGCTTCTGCAACTTTCGGTAAGGATTTTACTAAAGTTAAATTGCGCACTGATGACCAAGGTTCTTTCCGTTCAAGCATCAGCTTTAACCGAGAAATCGCCGAAGATAAACTCGCCGTTTATGGGGCATTTCTTTTGGATAATCGGGAATTCCGCAGGAAACCTTCCTATGACGACACAAAACGTTTCTATCTGGCGGCTACTTTCAAGCCAACAGAGAAGACTACGATCAAAGCAAATGTTGAGCTTTACGACAATGACCATCGTCGTCCAAATACATTGACCCCTCGCGATTTGGTTAGTGAATGGCGCAATGGTGGAAAGTGGGGATTCAATCCTGCTACCGGAATCGCAACTAATGCTGCTGGGCAGTCAACGGGACCTTTCGTTTGGAGCACTGCTAGTCCACGTATCGATGATACTCGTGCATGGATCGAATCTCAATCTGGTTTTAATGCCGCTCTTTGGAACGATGCGAAGACCCAATATAACGGTGTAAACATCTATAGCTGGGGAGTCTTCGGCAATGTAGGTTCTGTCATGCATACTCCAGGTTTGGTGCTTGATAACAACAGTCGTCCAAAGCTTCATCTTTACAATGGTGAGGTCGCTGCTTACAACTATTTCCGCGCTGACCGTTACCGCGCTGGTTATGGAACAGCCGACAATCCTGCAGGCAACGCTCCTTTCACGAACGAGATTTCTGACATCCGTGCGAATCCAGTTGCAAATGCTGCTTACGAAACTGCTTTCTCCTATGCAGGATTCTGGTCTCAAGTGAACAATGGTATTGGTAGCTACCAATATCCAGGCGTGACTGACAAATCCATCTATAACTGGGATAAGTATAACACCTTGGCGATGAACTTCGGTGAGAAAGAAAATGTGACTTACAACGTCGAATTCGAACAGATATTGACGGATGATCTCACTTTTAGCGCAGGAGTTTTCCAGCAGGACTACGAGGAAATGACCAGCTACACGGTTTCCCAGCTTAATGCTACTACCTTGGCTGTAGATACCAATACGCATAATCCTGATGGATCCGTGAACCCTTATTTTGGTCTCCCTGTCATTAAAGGACCGAATGATCCTGACCGCTTTAAAAACAAAGTCAGAAACCGCACTTATCGTGCGATGCTCGCATGGACACCTGATTTCACTGACAATAGTGGATGGACTAAATGGCTTGGTCGTCACCAGGCAATTGGTCTTGTTTCCAAATATAACACCTTGTCCAGTTTCTGGCGCAAACGTTGGTATATCGAAGACAGTGATGAAGGGGTGAACAATCGTGTATTCCTTACTCGTAACCCTAATAACAATGCGGACGGAAGTCCGACAGGTTGGAAACTTGAAAACCGTAGTACTGCTCGCTTGTGGTATCTTGGACAAGTAGGTGATACACCTGACGGGACGGTTACTAAGGGCGCGACTCCTTGGAACAATGCCAGCTACACTGGAAACATGAGTTTCTTCAATTGGGAATCCAATTCCTGGGATTCTCAACGTTACAAGCTGTCATATCTTGACCACTCAGCCCACACGGGACGGAACGAGCGTGATGTAGAGTCCATGAGCATCGGTGTTACCAGTTTCCTCTGGAATGATCGTTTGGTTACTACATTGGGATGGCGCAAGGACGATTACAAAGCCCGAGATACGACCGCTGCTGTTATCTACGAACAGGATCTTGATGCTAATGGAGATCTCGTTCAAAAAGAAGGTAGCATGACCAATCAGGAAAAATGGGTGAATGGTTATTACCAAACTGATGCCGTTTTCCAACGCTGGCAGCGTTGGGATGAAGTCTCAGGTGAAACGAGCACTGTGGGTGCGGTTTTACGTCCTTTCGACAACTGGGGCAGCATCGATAACGAATTCCTGAAAAGCTTAGGTTTCAGCTACAATCGTTCAGACAACTTCAACCCTCCTCCTGGAGCTCAAGTTGACGTATTTGGCAGAGACCTTGGTAAACCAACGGGTGTTGGTGAGGACTACGGTATCCAATTCTCTCTCATGGACAATAAGTTGTTTGCCCGGGTTAACTGGTTCAAAGCAACGAATGAGAAGGAGCGCACAAGCCCTGGAACGAGTATTTCTCGTATGACTGGTAATGTGGATACTACACTCTTCCGTAATTGGGCCCGCACGATCGTTTTGATTAATCAAGGGTATGATCCAACCAATGAAGAAAGCTGGAAACTTATTGATGAGTTTACAAACGCTCAGGAAACAGCGCTCGAAGGTGATATTGCTGCGATCTGGGGACAGGATTTCCACTATTACGATAATCTCCCAGGTTCTGTTTCAGCGACTCGTTCGGCTGAAGCTGAAGGTATGGAAGTTCAGATCGTTTACAATCCGCTCCCAAATTGGACCATGAAGTTCACTGCAGGTAGCCAGGAAACGAAGTACTCTGAGGTGATGAAGGAATACTTTGAGTGGTTCGATCATCGTTCTCCTGTTTGGAATGGTGCCCGTGGTGCAGATTACCTGAATGACGACAGCTTCGTTTCCTACACTCAGTGGAATGGCACGGAAGTAAATCTGGCAGACTTCTGGGGCAGTTACGGTTACAACTCTAATATCCGTAAGGATGACGCAAATACCCCAAGCGCGAAGGATTACTACGAACAAATCGTAGATCCTCAAGTTGCGGTTGCGACTGACCTTGAAGGTCAAGCAGCTCCTGGACAACGCAAGTATCGTTGGTCTTATCTCACCAATTATAACTTCGAAGAAGGTTCTCTTGAAGGTATGAACGTGGGCGGTAGTTTACGTTGGGAAGATGAGGCCATTATCGGTTATTATGGTCGCACCAATCCTGCTACGGATTCTACAGATCTCACGTTAGCGGATGTGAATCGTCCAATCTATGATGATTCTAACATGCGTGTTGACCTTTGGGTTGGATACAAATTCAAACTTCCATTTGTTGAAGATGTAGATGCAAGAGTTCGCCTGAATGTTGTAAATGCATTTGAAGATGGACGCCTTCAAACGGTAAGAGTGAATTACGACGGATCTCCAAGTGCCTTCCGCATTGTAGACCCACGTCAGTTCATCCTGACCTTGGATCTTGATTTCTAAGCTAAGTTATAGATTTGCAATTCATTGAATTGCTTTAAGTTAATCTTATCAAAAAGAGCCCTCTGCTTCTAGGAGCAGGGGGTTTTTTGTGCTTGGAGTGGTGGAGTGGTTAGTTGTTTGCGGAGAGGCAGGATATGACGACGACTGAAGTCATCGCCTCCGAAAGAGAGTTGGAGGAAAAAGGAGCGCATGAATTTATTCGTGCGAACAGCGGGCTGGTGGAGCGGTTTGCTGTGCGGCAGGATATGACGACGACTAAAGTCATCGCCTCCGAAAGAGAGTTGGAGGAAAAAGGAGCGCATGAATTCATTCGTGCGAATTGCGGAGTTGAATCTGCGGAAATTTTCAGTTGAAATCCGTTCGTTGTGCCTCCTCGAGAGTTTTTGATGAAATCTCAAAACAATACTCCTTCTCCTTTGGAATACTTCCAGCCAAATCAAGCAATTGAGATGCATGGAGTTAGCCTTCCGCATTGGCAGCAGGAGGATGTGATCTATTTTCTGACTTGGCGGTTGGCTGATTCGATTCCAAAAGCCATTTTGGAACGAATCGTTAAACAAAGTGAAAATGGTATAGATGATAACGCGATAGGCAGAGAGCGATTTCTTCAAATTGAGAAGTATCTGGATCGCGGAGAGGGACGTTGTTTGCTAAAACGACTTGAGAACCGAGTGATACTGAAGGAGCTTTTTGACGCAGGAAATGGAAAAGCATACCAGCTTCACGGTTACGTCATTATGCCTAACCATGTTCATTTGTTGATGAGATTAAAAAATGAGAATGCATCGGTGGTTTCGTGCATTAAAGGATGGAAGGGAAGAAGTTCCAATAAATTGAATGCTTCAAACGGTTTGAGCGGAAGAGTTTGGCAACGAGGATACTGGGATCGGATCGTGCGTGATTATTCCCATTGGCAACGTTGTTTAAGGTATATTCGTATGAATCCGATAAAGGCTCGTTTAAGCAAAGAATACTATACTCTTTGGTTGAATGAACGCTATTATTCTGCCGACGACTGAAGTCATCGCCTCCGGAAAGAGAAGTTGAGGGGTAAGGAGCGCATGAATTCATTCGTGCGAATTTGCTGAGTGATGGAGCGTCTATCCTGCCGACAGTGACGACGACTAAAGTCATCGCCTCCGGAAAGAGAAGTTGAGGGGCAAGGAGCGCATGAATTGATTCGTGCGAATTTGCTGAGTGATGGAACGTTTAGCCTACCGACAGTGACGACGACTAAAGTCATCGCCTCCGGGAAGAGAGTTGGAGGAGAAAGGAGCGCATGAATTGATTCGTGCGAATTTGCTGAGTGATGGAACGTTTAGCCTACCGACAGTGACGACGACTAAAGTCATCGCCTCCGGAAAGAGAAGTTGAGGGGCAAGGAGCGCATGAATTGATTCGTGCGAATTTGCTGAGTGATGGAACGTCTATCCTGCCGACAGTGACGACGACTAAAGTCATCGCCTCCGGGAAGAGAGTTGGAGGAGAAAGGAGCGCATGAATTCATTCGTGCGAATAGCGGAGTGATGAAGCGTCTATCCTGCCGACAGTGACGACGGCTGAAGTCATCGCCCTCGGGAAGAGAATTGAGGTGGAAAGGAGCGCATGAATTCATTCGTGCGAATTTGCGGTGTGATGGGGCGTTTAGCTGTGTGGCAGACTGTGAATATGACGACGACTGAAGTCATCGCCTCCGGTTTAGTCGTTATGTTTCATCAACCAACGTTCAAAATCGCCGTCGCTGCGGATGATCTCGGCGTCTCGATATTCCTCAGACAACAGGTTTCTATACTCTGATTGGGCGAATCGGTCACAGTGTAGCAGCACCCGTGCGCGGTGCTCGGGGTTTCTTACAATGCGCCCTAAGGCTTGATTGACCTTGGTCATGCCGGGAATCTGGTAGACCTGTTGAAATCCTAGTTTGCTGTTTGAAAACTGCTCGGTTCTCGCTTGTTGGATCGGATTCACTTCCGGTAGTGCGGGCGATACGACCACTACGGTATCAATTCTCCCGCCAAGCATGTCGATGCCCTCGCTCAATCCACTGCCGAGTGGTAAACACAGGATATCACTTCCACTGACCGCCTCTTCGATGGCTTCGATTTGATCTTCCGGGGAAAGTGGACGTGGCATCGTAAAGACTTCGCAACCCGGGGATAGAACCTTGATGTATTCTGCAATGCATTGTGCGTAGTGATAGGAGGGGAAGAAGCTGAGAATGGGAGAAAGTGAAGACGCTCGGAGATCAATGAGCGTCTGAGCGGTTGTCTGAAAATACTGCTCGCGTCTTTTGTAAGTTGTGTTGACCCGAGTATCGATTGCGACTTGGTAACATCGGTTTCGCCACTCGCTCTGAGCTTCGATTCTGAAGACCTCTGCTTCCGGTATTCGGGTTTGTGCTTCAAATACTTCTGCTGTTGGGAAAGTTGCCGACATAAATAGCGTTTGGCTAAACTCTTGGATGGTGTCCCGAATGACTTTCGAGGCATCAATGCAGGTCATGTGAAGGATTCCATCCTTTGGGCACCAGTGAACTAATTCCAAATTTGGATTTTGCATGGACTGCCATGCCGTCTCCAAATCCCAGAGGGACTCCATTATCATTTCTGGCAGTTCAACCAAGGTTCTGCCATTGTCAGAGAGGAGATGATGGATCGAGTCGAGCAAGTCTTTCAACTGATAGGAGTCGGACATATCGAGTACCTTGCGTTCGGGTAGTTTTCGAATCCATCGAATGAACGCTTCGATGCTTCCAAGAAACGCCCGCGAAGCGCGGACATCTCTCAATGCAGAAAGAATCTGCTCCCCCTGATAGGTGGTAAACCGGCAGGAAAAGTTGCCACAGACGCGGTCGTGCAAATTGTGGGTTTCATCCAGAATCAAGAGCGTTCGCTCCGCTTCGAAATGAGGAATGGAATCCAATAGTCCGCGGGCTCCGGGTGCAAAAACGTAGTTGTAGTCTGCAATCCAGAATTCACTGACTGCGAGTGCAGATTGTGAGATGAGTCGGGGGCAAATGTGATAGGAACTTGCGCTCAACGCGATCGTTTCCATATCCGGAGACCCTCCCTTGATCAAGGCCTCCACCTTAAGATAGGGCATGTAGGATTCCAATTGGGGAGAGGAGTCCCGTTTTCGTTGCTCACAAGGACAGTCGATGTGGGGACAGACTCTGAGGTGGCTCTCCATATTTCTCACCTGGAAGTAGCGGATTCCTTCGCTCTCTTTTCGGAACCGCTGGAGTTCTTCGACGACCTGTTGTTGGCCTGTGTTTTTACCGGTGAGGTAAATGATGCGATCAAAGTGTTTTTGTTTGATGCCCTGTAGGGCCCATTCGATCGCGATACTGGTTTTCCCAAATCCGGTTGCTGCCTGCATGGCGATGGTCTTTTTGGGACCTGTTGATTCGGTTTCTCCGAGGGTGCGGAAGAGAAGCTCGCGAACCGGGATTTGATCGTCGCGGAGAATCTCGAAGGCTTCGGGTACAACAAGATGCCGAATTCGTTGATCTGAGCTGCGTTGACCTTCGAGGAAATCCACCCAGGTTTGCAAGCGTGGTTTAAGGATATCCTCCGGTGATTGATCCAATTGCAGCACCTGCCTGATCCCGGTATCAACATGCAACATCAGCAACTCTGAAACAAGGGGGCCTTTGCTTGGGTCATGAAGTTGTTCGGGAATCAACAGCTCGTAACAGGCAAGTTGTTCAAAATAGTCGGGATACATTGCCCGTAGATCAGGCGGAGGTTGAGGGAGGATTTGTTGGGTTGTTTTGACCTCCCGGATGATGGTTTGATCAGTTTCGTAGAGAATCTGATCTATTCTCCCCGAAAGTTCAAAATGCCATCCACTGTGTTGCAATGTACCAACCACCGGAACCTCTGCCTTGGCATTGGAAGCAAACTGATCCAGAGACTCTTGCCAAAGCTGTTGGTGCCATTGTTGTCCCAGCGTCGTTCTCCAATTTCCGAGGTTGTTAACGGGAGTAGTCGGATAGCTGCTCTGAGCAAAAGATACAAAATCTCTGATACCAATTTTGAGCCGAGAGTTTTCAAAGTCTATCTGCATCGCAGTCAGTGCTCCTCTTTTCTGGGAGAATTGGGTGCCTCCAGAGATCTCAAAATGAACTGATTTCGCAGATGCTCTTTATGCATTTGCAATTGTGAATATCTGATATTTTAAGTCGCTCTCGTTTTGCACCAAAAGCTGAATGTTATCGGGATACTCCCAGTCGATGGATTCGAAGGTTTCTTTGAATTCGGCTTCATTGAGATGGTTGAAGGCCCCCATCCAGATATCTGATCCCATGATTTTATTGCCTCCTGCATGGCAGTCGACCTTTGCAAGACCTGAATCGAAGCCCATTTCTCTTAATTTGTCGTTGAGGCCACAGACATTTGGATGCTCTCCATCCTTGCGTGCTCCGTCTTCAATAGTGGTGATAAGAATAATGCTCGTAACGGAACTCATGTGGCGATTGCTGTTTTTAAGTGAAGTTGGGATTATAGGAGATGGTTTGGATCGTTATCCCAATCTCCTGGTTTGGGAGTGCGCTCAGTCATGACCCTTAGACTTGTGTGTAGAATCTGACCCATGTTTTCACATTGTTGAAAATCATCGTATCCATGGTGTTCGGCAAGGGCCGTTCTTAGTTGTAAAACCTTGTCTCTGGACGAAATGGTATCGTGCTCCATCGCTTCAATGATCCTTATCAGCCTTAATTTCGCGAGGTTTATCCGACGCACCATGAGCGCGTGTTCTTCGAGTTGGTATTGGTAAATTGATTCTGTTGTGAGATGTTTGAGACAGTAGAGCGCGAGGGCCTGATTTTCTTTGAAATACTGAGGAAAATAGAAGTTTTTCCTGCCGCTGTAGGATTGTTGATCAAAATCCATGCATCTGATTCGCAATTGAAAACCTTCGATGTCGGGAGTAATATCAACGACAAAATTATAGGAGCGCATATCCCCCAGAAGTCTTATGAAGCACCGTTCATTGAACTTGATAAGCTCTTTTGCCATTCTTACAGGGTTAATCTCAGAGCGTTGCAGCCAATTGGCGATGAACGTATCTCCAGGAATTCCGACGACATGCTCCTCCACCAATGTGGTGCCGTATGTGATATAGTGCATGCGATTGGGTGAGAGTAGGTGTTCGAGCTCCAGTCCATACACCCGGGATGCGTCTGCACTTTTGACATAGAAATAGTCGGCATTGTCGTTTTGGGAATTGACGATTCGGACCCGAAATGGATTGGAATTTCCGAAAGTACAGAAGTCAATACGGTCGACATATAAGTGTTTTACATTGTGCATCTGACCATCTGTTTTGAGGATGGCATAGATTTGCTTTATTCCCTCATTGATCTCCTCCATTTCGTGGTGTTCGTAGCCCACGGTCTCCCAAAGTGTATCTTCCCCTTCCGAGTTGTAGCAGGGAACGGAGTTGCAGAAGCGCAACATTTGATTGTAGGTGATGGGAAGATCCATCTCCCTATTGTATTCGACGAGGTAGTCGCGAAGTCCCTCTTTGACTGGGAAAATTGGCTTTTTTTTAGTCGCGAGCACGTGTTGCGACTTTCGGATTCTCTCACCGTCGTGGGAAGGCAGGGGTTGAATGGGAGTGAGTTCGTGCATACTTAAGATATTAAAATGGTCTATTGTGGTGAATCAGTGATACGAACTTTCTTAGAACAAAAAATCCTGTTGATGAGTTAACCAATTCGTCAGATTCTCGGCGAGCACTTTCGAATTCTCATCGGGAAATGGAATGGTTTCCAGGGGTTGTTTCAGAATGCTAGATGCGGAAATTCGCTCCTTTTTGTTCATTCTCTCAAGCCATATTTGCCGCACAGGAAAACCCTCTTCGGAAGCTAAACGATAGAGTGCTTTAAAGAACGTCGTATATGGATACGGTTTTTGATTCCAGGCATCCAACGCCTGTTTCAAGGTTTCAAATACACTTTGTGGATTCTCCATATGCCGAGCGTTGAGTTGCACCACTCTACAGAAGCGTGATGCTTGGGCAAACGTGGTATAGGACTTCCCGATCGCTTCTCTTTCAGTTAGAATGTGGGTTTCTTTTACGAATGAAATGTCCTGCGATGGTTTTTGATCGAAGACGATTTCGGCCGTTTGAAAAAGGTCAAGGTGTTGCATTCCACTGCGTTTGGTGGACTTGCGTTTCAGGGCCATGATGATCCCTTCATCTTCTGAAAACAGGTGAATGCGGGAAAACCGCTCCGAGCCTTCTTCAATGTTGATGACGATACACTGTTTGAGATTTATCATGGCTGTCGCTTAGCAGTTTGAGGATTCTGACAATCCCGCCCGTTCAAGCTTTTGCTCTATCTAACCGATCATGGGGATTCTAATGCTAGTCATCAATTCCATAAATACCATAGCGATATCTGTTGGACTAGTATCGCTTTGGTTTCACCGCATGACTATGATATTGATCTCTTTTCATTCGTTGTTGTATTTCGAGGCAGCGAGGTTGTTATGAATTACGATCAAGTCATCCTCTACTATTTCTCTGGAACCGGGAATGCCCGGAATGCTGCGAAATGGATTCTTCAGAAGGCAAAGGAAGAGGGGATTCAGACCCATCTCTTCAACATTGATCGTTTTGAGAATATCGAAGTTCCAACTATAAAAGGGAAGGCGTTGATTGGGTTTTGCAGCCCAACCCACGGGTTTAACGTGCCGCCTATCATGCTGAAGTTTCTATTGCGATTCCCGAGAATGAAAAATGTTGATGTCTTCATTCTGAATACTCGAGCTGGATTCAAATTTGGAAAGTTGTATCTGCCCGGGTTGAGCGGCGTTGCCCAGTATTTACCTGCATTGATTCTCAAATGCAAGGGCTTTAGAATTGTTGGAATGCAACCTGTGGATCTTCCTTCCAATTGGATTCTGCTGCATCCTGGATTGCGAGAGGAAGCGGTTGGGCTGATCTATCGGAGATGCAAAAAAATTGTGGATGGGTTTGCTTCGAAACTGCTCGAAGGAAAGAGAGTCTATCGGGTTTTTCTCTCTCTCCCTTTCGATCTTCTGGTAGTACCTGTCGCTTGTGCATACTATTTCATTGGGCGCTTTTTTCTGGCGAAGACTTTAGTCGCCACCCATGCCTGCGATAACTGTAATGCCTGTGTCGAACAATGCCCGGTGGAGGCCATCAGGGCGACCGATAGCCAACCTTTTTGGACTTATAAATGTGAGAGTTGCATGCGTTGTGTGAATATTTGCCCGCACCAAGCGATTGAAACCGCCCATGGATTTGCAGGTGGGGTTTTGGTTGTTTTCTATCTGTTCCTCGTTCCATTTTTCTATGTAAAACTCCATGAACACGGTTTTCTGGAGCTCGACAACCATTCGCCTCTGGGAGCATGGATTGCATTCGCAATCGAATCGTTTTTTTTCCTTCTAACGCTATTTGTGAGCTATCGGATTCTCCATTTTTTGATGAAAAATCGATTCGTGAATCGAGTGATCGCCTATAGTTCGCTTACGAAGTATCAGTTTTGGAGGCGTTACAAAGCTCCTGGGAATATCAAGAAT